>NZ_JAGING010000001.1:1200000-2400000 GCF_017875835.1 Psychrobacter sp. PL19 | reverse complement strand
TAGAATACTGTCGCCAGCGCGCCAGGTCAGCGCTATTTCTTTAGTGCTGCGCCTCAGGGTATCCATGGCGCTGTGTAATTGGTATAAGGTGGCCATAAGGGTGTCCAATTGGTGTGGCTATGATATATACAATGATCAGAAGCTAGAAGCTAGAAGCTAGAAGCTTAGAATCTGATCAAAGTCTTGTGAGTTAATGATTGCAGGTATCAATGTCAATTGCGTCGCCAAGTCAGCTGGCAACATACCCGTGAGCCAACCGCTAAACACGTCATTAGGTAGCCAAGCGGCTGGCATGTCATATAATTCGAGAGACTGAATCATACCCTGTAAACGGGATTTGGGCTGCAGTAATAAGCCAAACACTGACGCGTCCAAATACAGCTGCACCTCATGACCAAAGGTCGCCAATGTCAAAGCGAGCGCGCAGCCTTCATAACTGGCCACTTCGGTCGGTGTGCGCAGCTGAATGAGTAATTTCATGGTTTATTCCCAATAAGGCGTTATTAGAACTGTATCAGGCGGCAGTCACCCTGCATCATCATTGCCAGCTCACTTAATCCTACTAAATGAAACCCTGTCGCTAGATTTTCGCCATCTAACCGGTGACGAGCGCTATTGTCAGTATCGCTAATACCGCGGGTGAGCGCAGTACTGACACAGCTTGGTAGCGGCAGCTGATACTGCTCAGACAGACGTTGCCACTGCTGTGTTAAGTTTAGCTGGTCAGCAGATTGCCAGCGTAAGCGATTGGCAGTATACGCGGCATCGGCATAAAAGAAGATGTTTAGCGGCTGCTTTATATTATCACTGGTAGCAGGGCTATGAGGTACATCAGAGCTATTAAGCTGGCCAGTACCATCATCACCCTCGTTACTAGCAGCAGTAGCCGTTACTGTGAGTTGAAGCAATGCTCGAGCATAGCGTAGTGCTAAATGAGCAAGCGGATGACTGGGGTCAGCGGTAATTAATAGCAGTGTAGTAGGGGCAGCGGTTGCAAGCATAGTCATAGGTATCGTATCGCAAGTATTGCAGGTCGCTAGTATTATACCACTCCCCAAGCTGTTTTTTGGCATCGTCAAACTGGTGTTTGAAGTCAAAGACCAAAAATCCTTCTATAGAGGCACCTTTTTGACTAAAGTGTTCATGGGTCTCGAGCCTTGAGGTGGTCTTGCTTGAGGTGGTCTTGATAGCCACCTAGACAGAAGATTGCTACAAAAAGAAAGGCACGCCGTCTATGTTTGCATTATTCATGCTACCATAAAGCCGACTAAATCAGAGGATGATAACGCTGTTAAAAGTAATTCTGTACTCATTATAGTCAAGGATTACTATGGTCATATCGTAAGAAAAAACGATAAAATTTCCGCTAAGTTTACGTAGCCTTATCCTTCTATGCTGCCAGGAGTTGTTGTCGTTATGCTATCTGCCACACCCAATAGTACCGGTTACCAGCCTACACCCATCCAGCTACAAGTACTGGAAACTGCCAGTGAGTTTGCGTATCAGATTTGGGAAAGTCGAACGGTTTCGTGCCAGACATTTTTACGCAGCTATCCATTAGAATATACCTTAACTCGCCAGCAAATTGATGATCTTATTCAAGATTATACCTTAGATGAGAATTACCAGCTGGCTGATGAGTCCAAGGTAATGAGTGGTCTACGGCATCTGCGTATGCTGCTAATGATGCGTTGGATTTGGCAAGATGCCTTGGCATTAATTACGCTTGAGCAACTGACTGATGAGCTGTCTGAATTCGCTGATGGCTGTATTTTATTTGCTAAGGAGTATACCTATCAGCACCTAGCTAGGCAGTATGGGCATCCCATGTTTATTAACGCCAAAGGTAACAGCCAAATTGATGATATGGCGATTATGGCGATGGGTAAGCTAGGGGCTCATGAGCTGAACCTGTCTAGTGATATTGATCTGATATTTGTACATCAGGGCCGAGGTGAGACTGATGGTGACAAGGCTCAGGGTACACGCAGTATAGATAATAAGCGTTTTATGACTAGATTGGGTCAAGGCATTATCAAGCTGCTTGATAATAATACCGCTGATGGCTTTGTATTTCGGGTAGACATGCGCTTGCGCCCATGGGGTGACGGTAGTGACCTCGCTATTCATCTATCAGCACTAAAAAAATACTTTACCCATCATGGTCGTCCCTGGGAGCGTTTTGCTTGGTTAAAGGCGCGCGTGGTTGGTCAAATTCCACCGCCGTTTTATGACCAACTACAAGCCCTTATCAAGCCGTTCGTCTTTCGATACTATGTTGACTATAGTGCATTTTCGGCGCTGCGTGAGATGAAATCGTTAATTCAAAATCAAGTGGCGCAGCGTGAGGATTTGGACAATATCAAGCTTGGGGCAGGTGGCATCCGCGATATTGAATTTATTGTACAAGCTTTTCAGTTGATTCATGGCGGTAGGCACCCACAGTTACAGGTCAAGTCTTGCTTGCAAGCTTTGCAAGCCTTATGCAAATTGGGCTACCTAGAGCAGTTAACTTATGAGCAATTACAGGCGGCCTATCGATTCTTACGTCGGCTTGAGCATGGCATTCAAGCGATTAATGATCAACAGACCCAGCGTTTGCCGCATGATGCTCAGTGGCAGCATAACCTCGCCATTACTCTTGGTTTTGAAGATTGGACGGCATTACTGACGACACTCAACCACCACCGGGACACTGTCAACGTACCGTTTGAGCGGATGGTGACTGAACGTCAAACTCCGGCACAAGAAGACACTGCCCTTGAGCCGGTTGATCTTGATAAAAAAATCGCTCAGCTCGATACCGTATTAACCGAAGAGAATCGTGCGCAATTAGCGGTTTTTTGGCAGTCAAAGATGGTGGCTAACCTTAGTGATGAGGCCAGAACTCGTTTAGATGAAGCCTACCCCCTGATCGTACATGCGCTGCTGTCGCATCAAGAACACCAGCAATTAGCCAATACCGCACTGCCGCGCTTGATTGCCCTGCTTGAGGCTATTTGTCGCCGTTCCATTTATTTAGTTATGATCGCAGAAAACCCTAACGCGACGGTCGAATTGATTCCGATGCTGTCAGCCAGTCCTTGGATTGCCAAAGAGCTGGCTCGTTATCCGGTATTGCTCGATACTTTTTTACAGCAGCGCTATCGTCACTTGCCTGATAAGCCTGAGCTGCGTGATATTTTACGTCAACAGTTATTACGGGTAGAGCCCAGTGACGAAGAAAAACTGCTCAGTGTACTGCGCTTATTCAAAAAGAATCAAGTATTGGCAGTGGCCGCTAGTGATGTGCTCGCTGAGCGGCCTATTATGAAGGTGTCAGATTCTCTAACACACATCGCAGCAGTGGTGTTAGAGGCGGCGCTTGAGCGTGCCTTTGCAGAAATAGTTAAGCGCTATGGTTACCCCATCGCTCAAGATGGTGATCCGGTTACTGAAGCGGATTGTGGCTTTGCTATCATTGGTTATGGCAAGCTTGGCGGGCTTGAACTCTCGTATTCTTCCGATTTAGATCTGGTGTTCTTACACAAGATAAAAGAGCAGGGCATGACCACGGGCGAGCATTCGGTAAGTGGCATGAAGTTTGCGGCGCGCCTCGCTCAAAAGTTGATGACCTTTTTAAATACCCAAACCCGTGATGGTCGCGCTTATGAAGTTGACATGCGCTTGCGTCCCTCTGGGAATGCCGGCATGATGGTAGTCTCCTGTCACGCGTTTGAGACTTATCAGCTGCGTAAGGCCTGGTCATGGGAACATCAAGCACTAGTACGAGCACGGGCGATCTGCGGTGACAAGCGTGTGACTATGCGCTTTTGTGATATTCGTCGAACGGTGCTGGCATTGCCACGTACTCTAGAACAGGTGCGTATAGAAGTGACGAGCATGCGTATTAAGATGCAAAAACATCTGGGCACCAGTCAGTGGCAACAACAAGCTGGCAAGTTTCATTTAAAACAAGATGCTGGTGGTATTATTGACATTGAGTTTCTGGCTCAGTTTGCGGTACTGGCTTATTCCCATGACTATCCAACGCTCACTAAATGGAGTGATAACGTTCGTATCTTTGAAGAAGTGGCATTGCTGGGTATCTGGAACACGCAAGTATGTCAGGACTTGACTGATGCTTATTTAAGAATTCGGGCAGCGACCCATCAATTGGCTTTATCTGAGCAATCGTTATTAGTTGATGAGTCGTTATGGACAGACACTAGAGCTTTGGTGCAAGCTCAATGGCAGCATCTTATGGGTGTAGAACCAACAGAGGAACAGTAGGTCATATCAACCAGCAAGTTGATATAAATAAAAGCCACTTAACCCCCAACTAAAATATTTCATTCGCTTAGTCTGCCAGTGATATAATCATTTGCACACTATAAAGTCTGAAAATAGATAGTCGTTTAGAATCAGCATCATTGGTAGAGATAACTTTAATCAACACTTACTCAAAAAAGTTAGACGACAGCGCTAGCAAAAGGAATATAAAATGAACATGGCAACACAAGATGGCAAGCTTTGGATGAATGGCACGATGATAGATCAGCCAGATGCCAAGGTTCATGTATTGACCCACAGCCTACATTACGGCATTGCGGTATTTGAAGGCGTTCGCGCTTACCAAACGGCGGACAAGCGTACTGCCGTTTTTCGCTTAACTGATCATGTCGAGCGTTTGCTGGGTTCGGCCTTTATTTTTCAATTGGAAGTGCCTTTTGATGCGGCTACTCTTGAGCAAGCACATAAAGATGTGGTCAAGCAGAACAATCTAGAAGAAGCCTATATTCGTCCGCTGATATGGCTCGGCGCAGAAAAGCTAGGCTTAGCGGCTCATGATAATAGTGTCAATGCGATGGTTGCGGCCTGGCATTGGGGTGCTTATCTTGGTGAAGAAGGTATCCAAAATGGTATCCGTGTAAAGACTTCATCGTACACGCATCATCTACCTAATGTGACCATGTGCAAAGCCAAAGCCTCGAGTAATTATCCAGTGTCTATTATGGCCAATCGAGAAGTCACTCGTAACGGCTATGACGAAGCAATCATGATGGACTCACAAGGTTATGTCTGCCAAGGCTCAGGTGAAAACTTATTCTTAGTTAAGAATGGCGAGCTACATACCCCAGATTTAGCGGGCGGGGCACTAGATGGTATTACTCGTCGCACGATTATTCAGTTTGCTGCTGATTTAGGTATTAAAGTCACTGAACGTCGCATCACTCGCGATGAGTTTTATCTGGCTGACGAAATATTTATGACCGGTACGGCTGCTGAAGTCACACCTATTCGTGAATATGACGATCGTAAAATTGGTAATGGTGGTCGCGGTGAGATGACTGAAAAATTACAAACTCTATATTTTGATGTGGTTCACGGCCGCAATGAGCAGTATATGGGTTGGTTAGATTTTATTGATTAAGTATTATTTGTCCAGTGTTAATGCACTATTAAAAAAGCCAAGTTTTTGAATGGATCTTGGCTTTCATTGAATTAACAATCTAACTTAGAAAGTGCTATTACTTTACTGTCTTTTTAAAACTAATGTTGATAGTGTTGTAATGATATTTTAATATTTATAATATTCCGAAGTAGACTGACTGTAAAACTGAATAACTTACAATGGAGATATTATTTTGACAGCCATGCGCTTATTAAAAAATAAACTCAACAAAATATTAGAGTTTATAGAAGATAAAAATGATGTGATTTTTATAGACTTTCCTTTGTATCATAATATTGGTGATTTACTAATATTATCGGGTACTGTTCAGTTTTTTAAAAACAATAACATAAATATAAAGTCGCATTTATCAGTTCATAATACTAACGTTTCTTGTGTGAAGAGCTCTGTAACTAAAAGTACAACAATTATATGCCAAGGCGGAGGTAATTTTGGTGATATTTATGATATTCATCAAATATTACGAGAGAATATAATAAAGGCTTTCCCAAATAATAGAGTTATCATTTTGCCACAAACGGCTTTCTTCAGTGAGAGTAAAAATAAAGAAAAATCGAAAAATATTTTTAGGAGTCATAATAATGTCATCATGTTTGCTCGAGATAAACCAACATATGATGTTTTTAAAGAGTTTTCTGATCATACTTACTTGATGCCAGATATGGCACATGAACTCTATGATACTTTACCTAAATCTGTTAAAGAAAAACCTATTTTATATTTTCTAAGAAATGACATAGAGGTAAACCCTACACAACTACAACTACAAAAAAAAATTAAAGAGGACGACTATTTTGATTGGAGTGACTGGCTTACTAAGAATGACCATAGAGTTTTACGTCGTGTTTATAAATTAACTCGACTTAATAAGAAGCTGAGGCTCAATTTATTAGATAAAGTAATTTTTAAAATTTGGAGTAGTCACTCAGAAGCCTTAGTTCATAGAATGTCAAAAAAGTTCTCAAGTTATGATGGAGTAGTCACTTCACGCTTGCACGGTCATATTTTATCTTGCTTAGTTGATGTCCCTTCCTCTGTCGTCGATAATAGTTATGGTAAAAACATAGCGTATTACGAGCTATGGACAAAAGACTTAGAAATAGCGTCTATTTGGAATGGGTAAGGTGTAATAGTTGGAATATAGTCAATCCCAAATAAAACAGATACGTTGCATCCCAGTCCCGCTGTATCGTTTTTATACTGAACTCACTATAGTCGATCTCTATTTGTGTCTTCATAACTCCAGATTTATATCTTGCTTTTACCCTTCTTTAATTCTTAGTATGCTTTCTGATGCCCTACTAGAGTATTTGATAAAAGAGTGTTGATGAACATTGTTTCTGAAAAGGATGTTATTACGTGAAAAAAATCGGCTTTCCTATTAGTGATAAATTAAATGAAAATAGACGTGCCTTGACGCCTAGTTATCTAATAAACTTAAAGAATCCAAGTTGTATTTATATTGAAAAAGGTTATGGAGAAGTGCTTGGTTATAGTGATGAAGATTACGTTCAATGGGGAATTCATATTGCAACACGCGAACAAGTATTAAAAAAAGATATTATCTGCGATCCTAAAGTTGGTGATGCTGATTATTTAAATCAGTTAAATGGCCAAATAATATTTGGTTGGATACATGCTATACAAAATATAGGTATTACGAATAAGCTAATTGAAAATCATATAACAGCTTATGCTTGGGAGGATATGTTTGACCAAGGAAGACATGTTTTCTGGCGAAATAATGAGATTGCGGGCGAAGCAGCAATAGTTCATGCATATACCTTACACGGTTTATTTCCTTACAACACAAAAGTAGCTTTGATAGGCCGTGGTAATATTGCACGTGGTGCCTTAAAAGTATTAACTATGATGGGTGCTGAAGTAACTGTATATGATCGCCGTACTGAAGCATTCTTCCGCAAAGATGTAGGGAGTTATGATGTACTTGTAAATGGTGTTTTATGGAATACTAATCGTAAGGATCATATTATTTATAAAGAAGATTTAAAGCGCATGAAAAAAGGTGCGTTAATTATTGATATTTCATGTGATAGAAATGGTGGTTTTGAAACATCTGTTCCTACAACATTGAATAATCCAACATATATCATTGATAATATAGTACATTATGTGGTTGATCATACTCCAACATTATTTCATAAAACAGTTTCTGACAGCTTAAGTGAGAACTTAATAAGTTATTTAGATGATTTAATTGAAGGTACTGCAAACCCAGTATTAGAATCAGCACTAATTATCAAAAATGGCAGTATAATTGACCAACGTATTAATGACTTTCAGGGAAGATAGTTATATTTAAAAAGTATTATGTTTTATACAAAATATAATACTATTATTTTTGAGATAAGCGTATATCTATAACATTCTAGCTAGTATAATATTAAAGTTATAGTTTATATTATAAATAAGGAATACTTTTTGAGAAGTTATGTTGAACTATATCCACAGTCTCTTGATGTAAATAGCGAAGGACAGCGTCGTGCTTGCCTAATAAAAGAAAACGCTGCTACTGGAGAGTCTACTGAAAAAGAGTTGTGGTTTATTTATCCTACAGACTTGCCAATGCCTGAAGATGATAATTGTGACGCTTATTTAATTGCTGTATTACATTCCGCTATGATAATGGGAACTGATATTAGAGTATATGGCAGCGTTTCTCGAGAATTACTATCTAATTTAACTGAGTTTCAATACGTTTGGGAAAAATGGTATCCAGAACTGTATTCTTTAGTTGAAATAAAAGTTGAGCATATAAGAGAGAATGAAATACCAGTAAATGGAGCTGTATCAGCATTTTCTGGTGGTGCAGATGCACAGTTTACTTCTTATCGCCACGCTAAAGGAAAAGCAGGATACAGAACGCAGTCACTTCGAGCGGGTGTCTTTGTACATGGTTTTGATATACCGCTAGATGATATAGAAGGGTTTTTTGGAGCAGCTAAAAAGGCAGCTGAATCACTTGATGATTTGGATTTAGCTTTATTAATAGTAAAAACAAATATTCGAAACATTTTTCCTATTAACTGGGAGCATCATTGTGGTGCTGCTCTTGTTTCTGTTCTTTGCGGATTGAATAGTTATGCTGGGATAGGACTAATTGGTAGTAGTGATACTTATGAACGATTGCCTCCTTGGGGGTCGCATCCAATGACTGATCCATTATTGAGTTCTGGTAGTTTTAGGATTATCCACGATGGATCTGGTTTTAATCGTACGGATAAACTCAAAGTCATTGCAGAGTGGTCGCTAGGTATACAAAACCTTCGTGTATGTTGGGAGGGCGATCAGTCAGATCGTAACTGCGGTAGTTGTGAAAAATGTGTAAGAACACGTATGAATTTTCTAGCCGCAGGTAGTGTGAACCCTAGTTGCTTTAACACTCCTCTTTGCAAAGGACACTTGAGAGCAATAATACCGTCCCAAGGTGTACGTGTGGAGTGGGTAAAGATTAGTAAAGAAATAATAAAGACAGGTAATGGTGTAGAATGGCTACCTGAAGTGAAAAAGCTTCTCAATCGTAAAACTAAATCCAAGCTTGGATTCTTATTCCCATTTGGTACTTAACTTAGTATGCTTATTAAAAAACTATAGCAAAGCCTTTAAAAGGCTTTGCTATAGTTTTAAAAATCTAAAAGCGAAAGAAAACTTGACTTATTTAGCAGGCCCTAATAAAAGTCTGACAATTTCACCAGCCTCACTTTGAACCGCCCCGGGATTGTCGGAGACCCAACAATCTGAGGGAATACGACAATGAAAACACTAAACTACACCCCCGAGATTAAAGAACGCGCCGTTCGCATGCTGATTGAAGCAGCAAGCGACTATCCCTCCACATGGTCAGCGACTCAAGCCATCGCCCCTAAGATTGGTTACGGCCCTGAAACCCTTCGATCATGGCATAAGAAGCATGTCGAGCAAAGCATACCCAAGCATACAAACCCTTCATAAAGCGCTGGCGTTCTGGCAATGAACGCAGCGCCTGAACAACCTTGCGGTTCATTACCCGAAAGTCGCCAGCGTTTGGACGAATTTCATAGCGTTGGCGGTCTTGTATAAAGTGATAAAAGCTGCTTTTTAAGGTTTTAGCCAGTTTACTCTCATGGGGTCGATTGGCTTGAATACCAGCGACCATATCGATACCAGATTGCTCAATCATATTGAGCATTTGAGCCAATACTGATAAAGGGTGCTGTCCGTCAGCATCAATCATCGCCACTAAATCGCCCTCTGCCTTCGCAAGACCTGCACTAAGAGCCGGCTCCTTACCAAAGTTACGTGATAGGCGCACCAAATATAGGGTGGTATTGGGCGGGCGTATTGCCATTAAAGTAGTAACGACGTCGATTAGATGATCACGGCTGCCATCATCAACGATAATGATTTCACAGTTTGCAGGTGTTGCTTTATTGCCAAGCTCTTCAATATTCGCAATGCCTTTAGGGACAGTTAATGCACCAGTAAACTTAAATACTTCTGGCAAAAATACCTGTAACGCTTCGGCATCATTATATGCTGGCATGATAATAGACAGGTAAGGATGGCTTTGTGACATGAAAACACTCATCGGTATTGGTTGGTATGAATAGTTATTAAATAGCCAATAGTTAGCCGTTATCTATTGGGGTAACTTAAGACAATGGCTGGGTACATAAGCGATCCAGTTTATCGCTAAGGGTTTATTGGCTTTGGTGTCACGCCAAGCAATCTGCCATTGGCCTTGGTGTTTTACCAATGGCGATAGGTTGCTTTTGTCAGAACCAACACTGTTATTTACATTGCCAACGGCATCAGTATCAGTCGTGATAATCTCGTCCAGCAAAGGTAACATGATATCTTGGTCATCACCATCTTGCCACATTGCTAAGGTGCCGTATTGTTGCACGCGTTTAGCATTCATCCACGGTGAGTGGCTGGCAGGCCCTGAGATCATTTGCGATGGAAAGCCATTATTCATAGCCACCAAAGCACCCAGCCAGCGATCGCCTGATACGCTATTCAATGGACAACTGCTCATGTTCTGCCATGTATTATGTGCTTGCACAGCTAAAGCTTGCTCAGGCCACTGCATCCGTGATGGCTTATGACGTATTTTATCACCAAAACTGACGTATACGAGCATTAACGCTGTGGCGAGCGTTAGCCAAATAACCAATGATTTGCGAAGTCTAACAGCAGTGAAAGCATGGGCTGCGGGCGCAACAAATGATGCTGCCAATAGTCCTGACAGTCCCCACATCGGCATGCCCCATAAATCACGCAGTCCAATACCGAATACTAAGCTCAGCACCACCAGTACTATTATAGGCGTCACCCACAGATACCATAATAGTGGCGCACCGACTGGCAGGTTATGCTTATAGGTAGATATACTGACTAAACGCTTACGATTAAGGATGAGTATTATAATTAATGGAATATGAGCGACAATCTGCGCGCCAATGAAGCTTAGCCAACTGAAGTGGCGCTTGATATTACTGGCAGCTTCACCGGTGTCATGAGAACGTCCATTGGCATAGCCGAGAGGTAACCAATCATGCATCACTAACCAGTATAAATGCGGGGCAAATACAGCCAGCATCACAAAAGCAGCTATCCATGGCTGTGGTTGTTTTAATAGTGGCCATTGTTTCGGTAATACTAAGTATAGCGCCATTGGTAGTAGTAAAAATATCACGCTGTACTTAGTCAGCATTCCTAAACCGCCCAGTACCCCAAGTAATAACCAGTCTTTCAGTCGATTGTGGGTTAATGCTTGATAGAATACTAAGTACAATCCTGCCCAAATAGGAAATTGTGCGATATTATGATTAAACTCGAGACTAGGGTAGGTATAATAGATGATGGCTAGAGTTAGGACACTACCTAACAGGGCAATCGATGGTGACCATAATTTTTTACCCAATTGGTAGACTAAAAATAAAGTCAGTAGTATGTATAATTGACTGAGCAGGTAAGGTCCAATATGTCCAAACAGCTTATAAAAACTATATAGCACCCAAGATGAGAATGGGGGATGTTTATAATAACCCCATTGCCATTCGCTACCCCAATTAATACCTTCGCTAACATCAAATGGCACACTGCTAGCAATAAATGCTGGAACTATAGACCAAATAAATCAGCAAAAATAGACCAAACCATCGCCACTGTTTAAGCGCTTTCTTCTCAATAGTATTATCAAAGCTACGATGATTATCAACATCATCAGGGTGGAGCGAAGTGTGAGAAGATGGCTTGTTAGCGAATGGGTTGGTCATGACTACACTCTTCTTATAATTAACTGACTTTGTGGTTCAAGTAGTTCAGATTTTTTAAATACATGAGTTTGGCAGGGCAGCAAGGTTTGTTGCGGGAATCTATCTGCATTATAGAGTCTATTGTTAGTCAGTCATAGTAGAACGACTGTTTATAAACAAAATGTTCAACCTAGTGATCTATTATTGATTGACGGCATAATAAGTCAAACTATGACATTTAAATATAATAGTGTTTAACTATATTTTATTTTCTAACTTTTTATTTTTAAATACAGACATAAACTTAAGAGAGTACGTTATGAACAATGACATTATCAAAGTTTTTGTTGGATGTGATCCTAATAACTGTGATCTAGAGCAGATGATGGTCCTAGATTATAGTATTCATAAAAACACCAGTTTACCTGTTGAAATTGTATGGATGCAGCTATCACGTGACCCCAAAAGCTATTGGTATTCGAATCCTGAAAAAGGGGAGGGCTGGAACACAACCAAATGGGCCACTCCTTTTTCAGGGTTTCGTTGGGCCATTCCAGAATATTGTGACTATAGTGGAAAAGCGATTTATATGGACTCAGATGTTGTTATCCTAGGCGACTTAGCGGAATTATGGCACCATCCTATTGATGGGCAGTCTATTGTCGCTGCCAAAACCAATGCTGACATGACCAGACTGTGTACTTGTACTTGTACTTGTACTTGTACTTGTATTTGGGATTGTGACAATGCTAAAAGTACAATTTTACCTGTTGAGCAGCTAAGACAATATCCTGACAGCCATCAAAAAATGATGGACTTACTCCAAGAGAACCCACAGTTAGTTGAGCCCTATCAGGACAGCTATAACTGTATAGACGGTGAGGAGCTGGCAATAGAAGATATAAAGATATTACATTATTCAGATATGGGCACTCAGTTCAGCCATAAATATTCCATAGCAAGATTACATGAGGAAGAGTCTGAGCATTGGTTTGACGGTAAAATAATGGCGCATCCACGGCAAGAACTGATTGAGTTATTTGATAGCTATTATAACGAAGCGCTTGCTTCTGGTTACCAGCTTGATAACTATCGTGTGAACAGTTTTGGTAAATTCCCCAAAAAGACGAATCGGCGCTATAAAGGCAATAAAATAACCCGTCCAAGTAGCTTTAAATCGTTTTTTTCGAGGTTATTAAATAGCTAAACCGTTAGTTAATTTAGTATTAATAGAAATAGCTGATCTCTTTATGAATTGTTTTTTCTCACAACAGTTGAGCTGTTATCAATAGACATTAGAAAAGGTGTCTCTATTAATATTTCCTTAATACTATACTTATCTCTTGATTCCTTAGATTTTGATGCTTGCGTAAAATAATCTATCAAATTTCCCTTCATACGTTCTCCTTCTCTTGAGATAAACTCTCTGATAGGATTATCATATTTTGGATTTCTACGTCTTTGCTCAAGCATCGATAGTATATCTGGAGTAATGTCAGGGAAGTTCTCTGATAAAAAGTCTATATAGAAACTTTGGTAATGCTTTGTATATTTATTATCTGTACGCCAAGGTTTGTTATTGCTAATAAAATGAATAATATAAGGATTTACAGTATCTGTGAATTCGTAAGTAAGTTTATTTATCTGCCAGTTAAAACCAAAAGGTAGCAGTTCTATATTGTTTAATAGCGCCCCGTTAAGTGCAGACTGGTCATGACACTGCAATCTATCTGCATTGTCGACAGCATAATCAAACACCTGATTCAGTACATCTTGTATGACATAGTTTTTAGTATTAAATACTAAGACGCCTGAATTACGATAAATATGTTCAAATTGATGGTATGTTTTCACATACAAGTCCACAATCCTTGGTTTTTTGTCAAAAGAAGATCGAAACTTTAACTCCATAATATCGGCAGAAGCTGCCACACAAAAGTCTTTTTTCATACGAGATATATATTTTAAGAGATCGTCATAAAAAGGTTTGTTGATATAGGTGTCAGCATCCAAATAAATAATATATTTATAAGTGTTTTCAAAAATCTGAGGTAAAAATAGACGATGATACGCTGCAAGGCTCAGTTGCCCGACTGGTAAAGAGTCTATACCGCTAATAGACAGCTCAATAAAACGAATCTGAGTATTTCTAAAGTTTTTAGGAACTTTGTCGATATCAGTTAAGCATATACAGATATCGCAGGGTAATTCGGGGTGTAAGTAAATAAATTGTTCAGCAACGAATAAAGCATAGGGCAGATAGTTTTCATCAACACAAAAAGCTAAGGTATTACTATTCTGAGCTTTACCTGTTTGCTTAGAGATTACTGCAGAAATATTAGTAGACGTAAAGCTCATACTGCACTCTCTTAAATAAGATAAAATTGAATCATTAAGTACATTGATTGTCTATGTTATTAATTTGAGTAAGAGATGAATCTTACTCAAATCAGTTAATGTTAAAATAGCTAATTAAAAATAGCTATGATGAGCAGCAATATTACTAATAGGACTGAAAATATGAGAAATCTATTACGCCGTCTTATTTTTTGTCTCTTAAGTTTGGTTTGACCTCTACTAGCCTGATATTGCTCGATATAAACGTCACCATCATAATCCTTATCGAATATTTTTATATACCCTGGATTTAGGGACTCAACTGATATAGTAGCTTCTAGTTTGTTCATAGCAGAATCAAGACTATCTTGATCGACTTGTGTACGCTTACCATCTGTTTGCTCAGCGATCCACTGTTGAACAAGATTGATAGTATTTTTTGTATTATTAAAAAACATTGTACTTGCTAAATAGTCATGAGACATACCTGGCATACCCTTGGTCTTATAAAAAGCAACGTCAGCAGTGATATGGTTAAAATAATCTAATGACTTTTTTACTAGAGCATCTGCATCTAAATATAAAACATTCTTATCAGGAAATTGCTGTAAGCATTCTAAGATGAAATGCGGTTTAATACGGGTGTTTGCTTCCCAGTAACCTGCGTCTTCAACTTCTTTAAAATAATAATTCAAATCAAACTCGTCAAGTGACTGTTTTAAAGCTAAGGCATGAGCACGGTAGCTTTCAGTATAAAAACAACATACTATGAAACTGTCTTTAGCGTTTGTGTTGGTGAAAGATAAAGGGTTAGAAGTTGTAGTCATTGATAACTCTATAAAAATTGGTGAAGAATAAAATTAAAGTGATAGTCCTAAATAACTAATTAAATTAGCAAAGAAAATAAAGAGCTAATAGCTATCAACCCACCATTTAGACTTGTTATCCTTATGCAGGGCTCGCAAAGTAGAAAAGGCACTATCATTATTTTGTAGCCTGTCAAAAACAAATAATAACATAGTCGTTGCTAGTTTATCGAGGTCATAAAACTGTTGATAGCGGAGGCGCATGTTTTTTAGAGTATCATCGGTCCCAATACGAAAATAAGTAAGACTGTCATATAGTGGCAGATGGGTGCGATAAAGCGCATTAATTTTATCCTCTAATAACGTTTCCTGTTCAATAGTATTATTTAACTGTAAAAACTGCTTGGTTTCATATACTTTTAAGGTGTTAATTAGAGTGGTAACATTCATCAGAATAGCAGCTCTAGTCGTGTCTTCTGTATGATCAATGAAGGTGTCACAAGCGGAGATAATCCAGCGAAGCGATAAATTGTTCAATAGATAATCGCTTTCTATTGTCCATATCATCTCAAATTCAGCAAACGTTTCTTTAGGCTTATAATCTCGGCGTAGTAATACAATTAGTGTTGCGTGGTAAAAACACAGTTCTGATTGACCAATAAATTGATGTTTTAGGTTATCCAAATGGCGTGTAAGATCTTTAATTCGAGTATTATTAGATGAATTAATAGGTTCACACATTGTTTCTGTAATAATTATCACCTTCATTTCATCCATATTTTTATTAGTAAATGCTCTGATAATTGTGTTGGCGTTAAGTGTTTTTTCACTTTTAAAAAGTAAAGTAAGTTTCCTGTACCAATTTGAAGATGTCGTCATACATTAAAGATCCTACTAATGAAAATAATTATGGCTAGATAAATATCTAAATATTGGTCAATAAAGCCAATCTATTTATCTAACCCTATATATTCATTTTAAGATATAAATACTGTGTTTGTGATAATATTAAAACAGTAAGGCTACAAAATTTTAGTTATAACTAACTGATTAATCACATTATTTACATAAATATAAGACATAACCATCAAAAAATTACATAGAGAAACCTATGACTCTACATATTATTTTTCTAAAACTAAAAGCCTTAAAGAACTTCCAATGTTATCATCTTTAAAAATTTTATTTAAAAAGCACTCATTAAACACTACCGAACTTTCTGGTAGAGCATCATTTTTTATCATACAATTATACTTTCTTAGAACAGTCTACATACGATAGTGGTTTAATCAAAATAAATAAAGTTGCCTTAATGAAAAATATATTTGTCGTTAGTCTTATAAGTGACCAAGAGCGCCGCCAGCATATCAATGCTTTGTTTGCAAAAAATAAGCTCAATTTCAGATACTTTGATGCTATTAATAAGTTACAAGTGCCTGATATTTTAAAAAAATACGAAATTATAGCCAATTTAGACAAAGTATCTGTGGGCGAGGTGGCCTGTTATCTCAGTCATTATTGTTTGTGGCAGCAAGTCGTAATGCAAAAACTACCTTACTTAATAGTGTTTGAAGATGATATTTACTTTTCTAAGAATGCTAAGGAGATTTTAGATACGCTTGATTGGTTACCCAATGATTTTGATGTCATTAAACTTGAGACTATGTATGATAACGTGGTTATCGATAACGGTGTGAATGTCTTACCACCACATAGGCTCTGTCATATAAAGAGTCCTCATATGGGTACGGCAGGCTATATTATTAGCCATAAAGGTGCTGCAAAACTACTGTCCATAGTGCAGGAGCAAGGTATAGACTGCCCAGTTGATCATTTAGTATTTAGTCAACTCGTTGCTGGTAATGAACAAAGGGTTTATCAGCTGTCTCCTGCAATATGTATTCAAGATAAGATTTACAATGAACATGAAGTAAAGTTTGATAGTGTACTTGAGGATGAAAGGATACCACTGCAAACTATCGTAAAGCCTAAGCCTTCTACGAAATTTAACAGAGAATTAATGAGATTACAGAAACAGTTAAAAGAATGTCCTCTCAAGATATTTCTAGCTTTACAGGGTTACAGAACAAAGAAAATTAATTATAAAGAATAATTGTGGTTGATTACTATTCAGTATTACATTACCAGAGTGTTGAGCTCGCTGCGATATAGGCGACGATCTCAAAGCTATAAAGCTTTAAGTGACGCCAAAGAACATGCTAATAAGCTTTGTTTCATCAGAGGTATCGATAGCTATATCTAGACAAGTAGCAAAATGAGTTAAAGAGTTATCTTTGCCTAAAAACAAGCTTGCCAAACCAAATTATATTTGTTTACCACCAGCTATTAATATTTGTTTGCTAACTATTGAGTAATATAAAGACCTCTATGAGCCAACCTATTATTTTGCTGATATTAAAAGCCCTAGAAGGCCGTGGTGCTGAACGTATGGTAACCACATTAGCGCGTGTTTATGTGAAGATGGATTATCGTGTTCATGTACTTTGTCTAGAAGATACTCAAGATATGCCACTAGATCCTCGTGTCCAACATCATGTGGTACCGTACAATCAGGCCCATAATCCTGCGGTCTTTGAAGAAAGCTCTGAGCAAGCGGCGGCTTATAAAGTAGTTGCCAAACGCATAGATGATTATGTTTTACAAAACATAGGGGTGCCGAATCTAATATTAGCCAACATCTACAAAGTAAACTGGATTATGGCCTATAGCAACCTGCCAAATATTGTCAATGTATTACATACTGCGTTATCCAGACAATTCCAAGATCAGCTAGCAACCACACCTGCTCAAATTATCGCGCATTTGACAATGGTATATGGCGCTCATCCTTGTAGCTGTGTTAGTGATGGTGCACGTAAGGATTTACTAGCGCTTATAGGCAACCATGAATATAGAGCTAATAATGGGGCTGACAATGTAGTTGAGGCTCATAGAACGACAACTATTTATAACCCATGTGATGTCTATGAAATCAAAAGAGCAGCAGCATTGTCGCCGACTATCGATCAATTTGGTTTAACCGTCAAAGGCTATCTGATTCATGTGGCATCGTTTGATATTATGAAAGGTCATCAAGACTTGTTGCAAGCCTATGCCCAAACCAAACCAAAGCTACCTCTGGTATTGGTGGGTAAAGGCAAGCTTGAAGATGAGATTAAACAGTTGGCTATGGAACTGGGTATTGCTGATAGCGTTAAGTTTTTGGGGTTTCAGGCCAATCCTTATCCATTAATTGCCGGCGCAGCATTACTAGTACTGACCTCCAAATTTGAAGGGTTTGGTTATGTGATTGTCGAGGCGCAAGTATTAGGTGTTTCAGTGATTAGTACGGATTGTCCATTTGGCCCAAGAGAGTTATTACCTGAACAGAACTTAGTACCAGTAGGGGACATCGACGCATTAGCACAGCTAATAATTCAGGCAGTAGAGAATATAGCGCACTATAAAGTACCCTTCAATCAGCAGCTATTACCCAAGCATGTCGCTCGGCAATATTTAGAGTTTGGTGAGGTGTTAGAGAGAAAGAAATGACAGGATTAATCCAAACCGTCGAATAAGAATTTAGAAACAGGCGAGTGATTAATCACTGATACGCCGTGCTCTTTGTAGGCCTTACCCAATAAATTAAACGATGGCACGATACGATCGCGAATCGCTTTATCAAGTTTACTCGGTGCGCTATTGTCTTCATTTTCGTAAAACCGCGGCTGACTACTATTAAGCAGATCAATTCCGTACAGATGAATGGTCGAAGCATGGCGTGAGAATGCTAATTGGGTTGCCACATAGGTGACAGTTCCGGCTTCTACAAAGCCATAAGTAATATTAAGAGAGGCGCCAACGGGGTTAGGCTTATGACTACTATCAATAATAAAGTTTGGATGATCTGTAAAGTAGGACAACGGCTTTTTTTTATTGAGTAATTTTTTTCTAAAAGCTAATTTACTAAATAACAGCCGATTTGACTTGACCCCCCAAGGCCGATCGACAGGGTATAACACACGTATAGCTGCATGATAAGTGCGCATGATATCAGGGTGGGTTACTGCCATTGCCTCTAATACAGCCAAGGTTGCATACAAAGGCTGGCCGGTATAATGTTTTCGTAAGATCTCAGGCTGATGGTGAATAAAGCGCGCATCACTAATCACATAACCGACGACTTCGGTGAACTCATACTGATCAATGAGGCTAATACTGCCGTTGACAAAAATAGTAGGGTCATCTAGCATTTCTGAGAACGCTAAGCTGGCAATAGAAGGGCCAGAGGCGATAATATTGACTGCTTGTTTATGCAGGCTTTGCTGTGCGTCATTGGCATCAAAAGCACGGATGGTAATCAGTTGGTTATTAATATTGAATCTAGCGGTAGGCGGTAGCCCCCAAGTTAACACCATATTATTTTCCACTCGTTGCTCTCAACCATGTTGTGCAATTGTCTGTTTTCATAGCTAGCATGCTCACTAATTGTAGTTTGTTCCATAGGGCTAAAAGATAATAAGCGATCAAACTTAGCTTATTGCCAGTATGCTTTTAGCCATGGACTGGGCTTGACATGACGGTACCATTTACCACCGCCGCCATTAATAGCGTCTGGTGGGTTGATCTCACCATGGAAGACAACGATTTTTGCGCCCTTAGGTAGGATCGGTGCGCGTAATAAGTTAAAAGGGATCGGTGCAACACATTGATACTTAAAGCTAACACACCAGGTTTTATCCCAATACTCTAGATGGTGGTGCTCACGCAAGTAGTTAGAGAGATAAGCTTGTTCATGGCGAACTTGCAGACGAATAGTCTCAAAATTACGCTCAAAGCTATCGAGTAGGTCAGGGTAGGTGTCCATGCCCACATTGAAACGATAGACAGAGCTGTTACCAATCATCCGCCATGGCTTTTTCCAGTCACGAATGATGACCACGCTATCCTCATACTCAGCCTTGTGGGTAAAGAAGCCGTCTATATTATCAACGATCACAATATCAATATCTAAAAACAGGGCGGTACCTTTAAGATCATACAGATCGTGCTTAAAGGTAGTTAGTTTTTTCCAACCGCGTTCAGGACCTGGTGGTAAATTAAGCTCAGGTATCGGATAGCATTGTATAGCAGGATCAATGCCAGTACTGTCGTCGGTCAAGCAGACCATCTGAAAGTCTAGCGTTAGATGTCGATTGACCATATTATATAGGCGGTTGACGTACTCAGGTCCATACTTGTCACCCCATTTCATACAGATAATATAGCGCTGCTCAGGCGTACTGCTATCTGTTTGAGTTTGGCCAGTCGATGAGGTTTCAGTTACGTCAGTTGCCATGGTACGCTCGTATTGATGGGAATAAGGAGTTAATGATTTAAAAAGCCAGAAGGCTTAGGAATACTACAAGGCTTACAGATAGGAGTATTATTAGTATGGCTTAAATTATTGATATGCCTAGACATTCAAATATTTATTATTTGTGAATATTCACTATGTACATTGTATTACCAATTATCATAGTCTACGTTATTTTTACTGTCGTCGTGGCCAGATTGAGCCGAGGATTTAAAATGACTAACCCGAATAAAATCTGCCAGCGCACTTTCAGTGGTATTGTAAGGATTATTTAAGCCAGGTATATGCTTAAAGCGCCGATAACCCCACATATAATGACTGAGTCTGTCCTCGATCATCTGCTCCATGGCTTGATTTAAGGCATGGGTAGAAGTCGCCGCGTCACGATCATACAGCGCAGGGTTATCGAGTTTATAGCAAAATATATCGAAACCACAGCCATCATCACGGCGAATACAAGACACACCGACTAAGGCGCATTTGGTTTTGCTAGCCAGTTTCGAGGCCAAGGTACTGGTCAAGGTTTCAACCCCAAAGAAGGGCACGATTACGCCGCCTGAAGGGTCAGGGACATGGTCAGGTAGGACAATGCTAAAGCCGCCTTGCTTAAGAGTCTTAAAAATAGCTTTGACGCCGCTACCGTCGGTCGGTACTAAGGTTGCGTTAAGTCGCGCTCGGCCCTGTAGTATAAAGTCGTTGATGACCTTACCTTTAACGGGCTTATACATGATGGTAGGTGAGCCAAACTGATTAAGCCACGCATTCATCATCTCCCAGGTACCTAGGTGCGGCACGATGGCTAGCATGCCATTGGGATTGGCCAATCCCTCTAGCAAAATGTCTTTATTATGCACGTCACGAATTTGTGCGATGCTCCATTTAGGCGGCATGGCCCAGCTTTTCATGGACTCGACGCTACTCAGACATTGATGCCTGACGATGTCTTTCATTATAGTTTGTTTTTGGGCAGCAGATAAGGCGGGGGTGATTAGCGCTAAATTAATATCAATAGTACGCACGATACTGAGATTGGGTAGTAACACCATTATCCAAGCAACAAAACGTGCCAATATCTGTAACACAGACAATGGCACGACTTTAAAAATATGAAACGGATTCATGGCTGCTCACATGATAATGAGTCATATGGTGATAGGACACAGTGCCGTTCTTTATATTGCAAAAATCTGCAATACAAAGAACTTTGGTTTAAGGTGTCCCATTGTAGATTTTGATTACACCATAACAAATATCTGTGCATAACTAGACCATTTATTGGGCAGGTTTGTTAGTGTCAGCCTGCACTTTTTCACGCACACGGATACCAAGCTCACGTAGTTGTCTGCTGTCAACTTCAGCTGGCGCTTGGGTCAATGGACACTCTGCTGTTTTGGTTTTTGGGAATGCTATCACATCACGAATGGAGCTGGCATCTACCATGAGCATAATTAAGCGATCTAAACCAAATGCCAAACCACCATGCGGCGGCGCACCAAATTTCAAGGCGTCCAGCAAGAAGCCAAACTTATCTTCGGCTTCTTGCTCGTCGATACCCAGGGCTTCAAATACCGCTTTCTGCATCTCAAGCGTATTGATACGTAAGCTACCGCCACCGATTTCAGTACCATTCAGTACCATATCATAGGCGATAGAAAGAGCCGTTGCTGGATTGTCTTTCAATTCTTCAACTGAGCCTTTAGGCTTGGTAAATGGGTGATGCATTGAGGTCCATTTGCCATCGTCAGTTTCTTCAAACATTGGGAAGTCAGTCACCCATAGTGGCGCCCACTGACAAGTAGCCATCTCAAGATCAAGACCAATTTTTTGACGAAGCGCACCCATTGCATCATTCACAACCTTGGCTTTATCCGCACCAAAGAAGATAATATCGCCATCTTGGGCGCCAGTGCGTTCAATGAGGCTAGCAAGCACGTCATCAGTCATATTTTTGATGATTGGTGATTGTAAGCCTGACTCTTTATCCACGCCATTGTTGATGTTACTGGCATCGTTGACTTTAATATAAGCCAAACCACGTGCGCCATAGATACCAACAAACTTAGTATATTCATCAATTTGCTTACGGCTAATGGAACTACCATTAGGAATACGTAGCGCTGCCACACGGCCTTTAGGGTCGTTAGCAGGGCCGGCGAAGACTTTGAAATCAACGCTTTGCATAAGATCTGCGACATCGACCAACTTCAATGGAATACGTAAGTCAGGTTTGTCTGACGCATAGTCACGCATGGCCTCGAAGTAAGTCATCCGCGGAAACTGCTCAAATTCAACGTCCAACATGGTCTTAAATACGTGCTTAATGAGACCTTCGTTGATATTCATGATCTCTTCTTCGTTAAGAAAAGAAGTCTCAATATCCACTTGGGTAAATTCAGGCTGACGATCGGCACGCAAGTCTTCATCGCGGAAGCACTTGGCAATTTGATAATAACGATCAAAACCTGCCACCATCAACAGTTGCTTAAATAACTGGGGCGACTGCGGCAAAGCAAAGAAGCTACCCGGACGCGTACGCGAAGGTACGAGATAATCTCGAGCGCCCTCAGGAGTGGCCTTGGTCAGAATAGGGGTCTCAACATCCAAGAAGCCGTGATCGTCTAAATAACGGCGAATCGATGAAGTGGCTTTGGCACGAAAGACCATGCGATCTTGCATTTGCGGGCGGCGCATATCAAGATAACGATACTTCAGGCGTAGTTCTTCTGAAACCGTGGTGTTCTCATCATTTAGCGGGAACGGCGGGGTTTCAGATTTAGCTAGGACTTCAATTTCTTTGCCTAATAGCTCAACTTGACCACTGGTCATATTGGCGTTTTCAGTACCCTCGTAACGGCGACGAACGCGGCCAGTAATTTTAAGTACATATTCAGGACGCACAACATCAGCAATAGCAAAGGCTTCTGGGGTATCGGGATCCACAACTACCTGTAGAATACCGGCGCGATCACGCATGTCTAAGAAAATCACCCCACCGTGATCACGGCGACGATGTACCCAGCCGACGATACTAATGGTTTGCTCTAACAAGCTTTCGGTTACAGCCCCGCAATATTCGTCCCGGTATTCGCTGTGCATCATCATTTCGCTTTGCGTCATAATATAATTTTCCAGTTATCAGCCCAATTCAAAGTACAATAATGCTGCCATCGTTATCTGTTTTCAACCAAAGTTATCTGCTTTCGGCCAATTTAGCGACAGTCGGCAGGGCCTATGAGCACCAAAAATTTCAGCGCTCATTCAGTACTCATTCAGTGTTAATTCAGTACTAAAAAATAAGGCCCGCTTGGTTAATAGTGCAATCTCATTGGCTATGGGCGTTGTTACTTTGAGGAGTACTAGCATTCATTAATATCCTTAATCGATGCCCTCAAAAAATAGCATATACAACGCATTCAAGACAAACAGTCATCACGTTGGCGGCATAAAAATAGATGTAAACGCATATTATGCCTAAACTGCCTTTGTTATACAACTATACCAATAGATTCAAAACCTAGAAATACGATGTCAGCAAGCTATCTTTCAGCAAAGTTAGTCACTGATTAAATATTATCTCCATGCTTGAAAACCCGCGTTACTGCGCGCATATCAGGATGACGTCTATAACATTATTCACAAAAATTATTGATAAAAGACGGCCATCATTTTAATTATTAAAGGAATTATTTTTATGCTATTTCATCCTCCTAAAAACCCTGTTGAACTCAAAGTTATGCATCTTAACAAGACCCAAGCGCAACGCCGCCAAGATGTAATGGAAGCCACGCAAGGCAAAGCGGCACTGAAACAGCTCAAAAAAAGTATGGCCAAACAAGCCAAGCAAGCGTCAAAAAATAAAGCCAAAGGCAAACACGACAACCAGCAAGTCTTTGTACTCGACTTTGATGGTGATATTAAAGCGACAGCGGTCAAGCACCTACGCGAAGAGATTAGTACGCTAATCAGTACCGCTAATAAAGGTGATGAAGTGGTCGTCCGCCTCGAATCAGGCGGTGGTTTGGTACATGGTTATGGGCTAGCAGCAGCGCAGTTGGCTCGCCTAAAAGAGGCGGGTTTCAAACTGACAGTATGTGTCGATAAAGTCGCTGCCAGTGGTGGCTACATGATGGCTTGTGTGGCGGACAATATCGTTGCCGCGCCATTTGCAATTATTGGTTCTATCGGTGTGGTGTCGCAATTACCCAATTTTCATAAATGGCTCAAAAATCACGATGTTGATTATGAAATGTTTACCGCAGGCGATTATAAGCGCACCGTAACCGTGTTCGGTGAAAATGATGATGAAGACCGTGCCAAGTATCAAGAAGAGCTGGAACAGACCCATCAATTATTTAAGCATTTTGTGAATACTTATCGTCCAACTCTTGATATAGATAAAGTCGCTACCGGTGAGCATTGGTATGGTGAAGATGCATTGGCTCTTAACTTGATCGATAGCCTGCAAACGTCTGACAGCTACATTTTAAATTTGATGGACAATAATGAAGTCTATGCGTTACATTCACGCCAAAAGCCAACCTTGGCAGAGAAGTTAGGGCTGTCGCAAGCGGCTGAAGCCACGCTCAGTATGGCAGTTGATAAATTACCTGATGCTCTAATGCGTTTTGACTTCAATAGTCGCTTAAACATCTTAAAGTAATAAGTTTAAGCATTAAGCATTAAGCATTAAGCATTAAGCATTAAGCATTAAGCGCTATTCTCGTGGTTAAGATGTGATTATAAATATTGATTTATGTCATTATCTTCAGTAAGTTAATCAGAACTCTTAAAGGCGTGGCCTAGCCGGTCGCGCCTTTTTGCTGCTTCATAATAGTGAGTATGCTATAAATAGACAGCTTTGAAGCGATTAGACCCGTATTAAGAAGACAGGATGTCGGCGTTATGTATGATAAAAATTGGCGGCAGACCAAAAGGACGGCTGATTGAACGACATAATATGTCTTTTGGCGTCGGGGAGTAGGCTGCTATTAAGCAGGCAAAAAAGTCTGGTTTTTATCAGCAATATAGCTTTAATAATTAAGATATCTCATTTAAAAATCAGCAACTAAAAATATCCAACAAGGAAGAGGAAGTTCACTATGTCTACAGCATCCACCCTAATGTTTACCGCCACCCCACATGGTCAAGCCATGCATGCACAAGTCAAAGACTTTATTGCCACTTATATTGAGCCGATTGAAGCCCAATTTTGGCAAGACTGCCATGAACAAAATCCTGATGGCAATTGGCGCAATTGGCAGTGGCCAGAAAAATATGAGGCACTGCGTACGCAAGCGCGCGAGGCGGGGCTTTGGAATTTATTCTTGCCAGACGATGAGCTAGGTGCTGGGCTATCAGTGACGGATTACGCGCCCATTGCAGAGCTGACAGGACGCAGCTTATTGGCGCCGTATGTCTTTAACTGTAATGCACCGGACAGTGGCAATATGGAACTGTTGTGGCGCTATGGCACTCAACAGCAGCAAGATCAGTGGTTAACACCGTTATTGGCTGGTAAGACTCGCTCGGTATTTTGTATGACTGAGCCTGATGTGGCGTCCAGTGATGCCACCAATATGCAGGCAACTGCTGTGGTTGCAGGTGATGAAATCGTTATCAACGGTAGTAAATGGTGGTCCTCTGGTCTTGGTGATCCGGCGGTTAATCTACTGATTGTGATGGCTTATACGCCTGATGACAGTAAAGACCGCCATCATCAACACTCCATGGTATTAGTACCTGCTAACACTGCTGGGGTTAAGATTGAACGCATGCTAAAAGTATTTGGTGATTATGATGCCCCGCATGGTCATGGCGAGGTCAGCTTTACCGATGTGCGTGTGCCGGTTACCCGTTTTATTGGTGGGGCGGGGATGGGCTTTGAGATTGCCCAAGGCCGTTTAGGGCCAGGCCGGATTCATCATTGTATGCGCTGTGTTGGCGCGGCCGAAAAGTCATTAGAGCTTGCCATTCATCGGGGCATGAGTCGTACTGCCTTTGGCAAACCTCTACTACAACTAGGGGGCAATCTAGAACGCATTGCTGAAGCCCGTATTAAGATTGACCAAGCCCGTCTACTAACACTATATGCGGCGCAAAAAATGGACAGCCAGGGGACTAAAGCGGCATTGACTGAAATATCAGCGATTAAAGTAGTGGCACCTACCGTATTACAAGAAGTGGTCGATATGGCAATTCAAATCTATGGCGGTATGGGTGTCTGCCAAGATACCATGCTACCGAGCTTTTTTGCGCAGGCAAGGGCGCTACGCTTAGCGGATGGCCCTGATGAAGTGCATAAAACCATGATTGCCAAACTAGAGCTAAAGCGTCAAGGCTTCAGTCGTCCTTCTAAGCCTAAAGCGTAATGAACCAGCAATTAAAATAGCCTAAGTAAAAAATAATATGCTAAATGATAAGGAGCATCGCATGGCAAATGATAGTGACACTGAGAACAATGCTATCAACGATAGTGGCAACAGCAACAGCAACAGCAACAGCAACAGCAATAACGACACTGATATTAATACTGACATTAATACTGATAAAAAAGTCACAGTAGGTGACCAGGTACAAGATGAGCAGGTACAAGATGAGCAAGCACGAGATCAGCAAGTACTAAACAAGTCCTTGAATGAGTTATTAGATAAAGGGGGCGCTATTCGTGATGGCGAAGAACTCGATGCCCAAGCTGTCAGCCATTGGCTGCGTGGCCAAGGTGTTGAGGTAGTTGGCGAACCTACCGTTACCCAGTTTTCAGGTGGCGCATCAAATTGGACATATCGTTTACAGTATGACAGTCAACATGAGGGCCAAGACCTAATATTGCGTCGCCCACCCAAGGGTACCAAGGCCAAATCTGCTCATGATATGGTGCGCGAATATACCGTCCAAAAAGCACTTGCCGATGCCTATCCTTATGTACCAAAAATGCTCGCACTATGTACTGATGAAGCGATTATTGGCGCTGATTTTTATGTTATGGAACGTATGGCCGGTATCATTCCACGTGCTAATTTGCCCAAAGGTATTGATTTTGACCCCGCACAAACCCGCGAATTATGCACCAATGTCATCGATGCTTTAGTTGAGCTACATCAAGTTGATTATCAGGATCATCCTGATCTGGTAGCGCTAGGTCGTGGTGACGGCTATTGCGAGCGGCAAGTAAGTGGCTGGGATAAACGCTATGTCAAAGCAAAAACCCCTAATGTACCAAGCTTTGCACTAGTACGCCAATGGCTCACTAAGCATACGCCTGCTGATAGTAGTACCTGCGTTATTCATAATGACTGGCGCTTTGACAATGTAATTTTGGATGCTGATAACCCGACTAAGGTGATTGGGGTGTTAGATTGGGAAATGGCAACCATTGGTGATCCTTTAATGGATTTAGGCAGTGCCTTGGCTTATTGGATTGAAGCGGATGATAATAGCATTATGCAGCAATCGCGCCGTCAGCCGACCCATCTAGAAGGGATGATGACCCGCGATGAAGTGGTCGACTATTACCTTGAGAAGACTGGCTTACAGATTGATAACTGGACCTTTTATGAAGTGTTTGGCTTGTTCCGCTTAGCCGGTATTGTGCAGCAAATCTACTATCGCTACTATCATAAGCAAACCACTAATCCGGCCTTTAAAAACTTTTGGATTATCGTTCATGTCTTACACGCCAAATGCCTCAAACTCATTGCCAAGTATGAAGGGGATGCGTTGTTTACCAGTCATGTGCAACCCCACCTGCAAGATATGGGTGTTGATGCGGCGACTATTGAAAAGTTACCAAGCCCGGTACAGTCAGTCATTAAAGGTATTTTGCCAAAAAGCTATTTTGATGCGACACCTAAATAGTGTCAGCATTTTACGGGGCAATACTCTTGCGCTTAAGGTCTTAGACTATAAGCATTATGACAGTAGCTAGCATTCTAGCTACCAATAGACGTTTTACAAATAAGTAAATCAAGAATAGCTAACCTAAAACTAGGCAGTATCACTATGACAACCATACTTTTAGCCCGCCATGGTCAAGCATCATTTGGACAAGAAAATTACGATCAGCTCTCAGAGTTGGGTGGAACACAAGCGCGTCTGCTCGGTCAGCATTACGCGACTACCCAGCGCCGAATCGATGCTATTTTTACCGGTAGTTTGCTACGGCAACAGGATTCTGCCCGCTGTTTTTGGGAGGCTTATCAGCCATCAGTAGCTGGTGGTGCTGAGTCATCGATCATAAATATTGAAGCGCCTGACAGCTATGTGTTGCCGGTTTTTGATGAGTTTAATCATAAAGATGTGTTTATCAAGTCTGACCCCGCCTTTATCAGTCGGGCTGTGGTTGCAGCTGAGCTGGCCAAAGCTGATGCCCCAAACACCCGCCTAGCTGAGCTGTTTGATCGTGCTATGCAGCGCTGGCATGCAGGTGACAATGATACGGATTATGTGGAAAGCTGGCCGCAGTTCAACGTCCGTGCGCAGCAAGCGCTGGAGCAGGTGCGCTCACAAATAACAAATCTGAGCCACTTAGAGCGAGATAGCACGGTGCTGGTCTTCACTTCAGGGGGTGTTATAGCCGCTATTACATCGCAGTTATTGCAACAGGGCAGTCAAGTCGCTTATCAGCTTAATAAAAGTTTGGTTAATACTGGCGTTACTGCGATCACTCTAAAAGATCAGTCTGCGCGCTTATTATCAGTAAATGAATATAGCCATCTATTCGCTGATGGCAAGCGGTTTGTGACTTGGCGATAAGCTGACCGACGATAGTAAGAATAAAAAGTTGGTCTTTAATACATAACCGTACTTATGTATAAAAACATAAACCTTATAATGGGTTGTTTTTAGCAAGATGTTTTTAAACAGCAAAATGCTTTCAAGACGCTATAAACTGGGTTTGTAGCGTCTTATTCTTTTTTAATTTTGATATACAAGGGACTGCCATGCAAAATAAATTAATGAGCCTAATGACCCAAACAGCCAGACAAGGTAAAGAACAAGCATTTAGTGCCATTCAGCCTGCACGCTACTTAAAAGGCTTGGGCAAACAGCAAGTGGGCCGCGGCAAAACGGTTTTGATTACTGGTGCTAGCTCAGGACTAGGCGAAGGCATGGCCCGGATATTCGCAAAGTTAGGCTACAATTTGGCAATCTGTGCACGCCGTGCCGAACGCTTAGAGCAACTTAAAGCGGAGCTCATGGATCGCTATCCTGAGGTTCGTATTGAACACCGCGTTTTAGATGTTAGTGACTATGATGCTATATTTGAAGTATTTGATGCGTTCAAAGCGGACTTTGGTCATATTGACCGGATCGTAGTGAACGCCGGCGTTGGTGACAGTCGCCGCATTGGCAAAGGGCGTTTTGAGATTAATCGCCACACGGCTGAGATTAACTTTATTTCAGCCTTAGCGCAGTGTGAAGCGGCAATGCAAATATTCCGGGAACAAAACAGTGGTCATCTAGTGGTGATATCGAGTATATCAGCGATGCGGGGTCTGCCCGGTCACATAACTACTTATGGGGCCAGTAAGGCGGGCTTGGCGTATTTAGCAGAAGGTATCCGCGCTGATATGCTGCTTACCAAATTGCCTATTAAAGTCTCTACTATCTATCCGGGTTATATTCGTACTGAGATTAATGAAAAAGCCCAAAAACTGCCGTTTGAAGTCGATGCGGCTACTGGTACTACCGCTATGGTGGCAGCGATTGAGTCCGGTGTTGAAGAAGCTTCTGTACCAAGCCTGCCATGGTCAATCGTGGGTCAAGCTATGAAGCGTTTACCATTAAGTATGGTTAATAAGATCAGCTAAGCGGATTGAACATCGACTCACTGATATCGCTAGACTTATCTTACTGTGCAAATATTACTGTGCGAATGCTACTGTGCAAATGCTACTGAAATTAAGACCATAAAAAGCCCTCTATATTGTGATGTGGAGGGCTTTTTTGATGATTTATTATCGATAAAACACGACAGTTGAATAAACAGTCTTAACCATGATCTGCTAGATGCTGTTCACGCAACTTTTGACGTAGCACTTTGCCGATATTGTTCTTTGGCAGTTCAGTAACGAACTCGATATACCGGGGACATTTATAGCCCGTTAGATTATCCAGCGCAAATTCTTTAACCGTCTCTTTGGTGACCTTGTTATCTGTGCGAACGATATAGATTTTGACCGCTTCACCTTGGCGCTCATCAGGAACACCGATTACTGCACAGTCAACAATGCCATCGCAGTCCAGCATCACCAATTCAACTTCATTCGGGTAAACATTAAATCCCGAGACCAAAACCATATCTTTTTTGCGATCTAGTAAGGTAATGTAGCCCCTTTCATCCATACTGACGATATCGCCGGTACGAAAGTAACCGTCTTTGGTAAAGCTATCACTGTTATCACGATTGAAATAGCCAGAAGTCACGTTAGGGCCTTTAATACACATTTCGCCCGACTGATGAGCACCAACGCGCTCGTTATCTTCATCAATCACAATGACATCAACGCTAGGACCTGGAATGCCTATCGTGGCGTTAAACTTACGGTCAGTGACCACGTTTGCTGTTCCTACGGCCAACCCTTCAGTCATTCCCCAACCTTCAATCATAGGGCAGCCAGTAACCTCGAGCCAGCGCGCTGCCGTCTGTTCAGTTGCTGCCATCCCACCCGCTTGAGAAATACGCAGTGACGTGAAGTTCAGCTGTTTAAATTGTGGCTGATCAAGCAACTCTTTAAACATAGTGTTAACGCCAGGGAATATATGAAAAGGTTGCTTGGATAAAGTTTTGATAAATCCTGGCATATCGCGCGGGTTAGGTACCAATATAAAGGTATACCCTGAACGCATGCTTAACAGGCTAAGCATAAAGGCGTAAGTATGATACAGCGGTAACGCCATAATCATATTGATATAGACTTCATTAATATTTGAAGTAACAGGACGGTACCATGCTTCGGATTGTAGGCCAGCGGCCACGATATTGCGTTGGGTTAAAATCACCCCTTTGGGTAGGCCGGTCGTACCACCGGTATATTGCAATATGGCTGTTTGCTCTAAGGCCATTGTTGGTTGTTGAAACGTTAAGTCTCTACCCATTTTAAGCACGTCAGGGAACTTGGTCACTTCATGCTTAGGATCATTGAGCTTATATTTAGGCACTAAGCGTTTGACTTGACGAACAATGGTGTTAACCAAAATTCCCTTTAAGCCCATCATATCGCCCATTTTTGACAGGACAATACGCTTAATAGGAGTCTCATCAACCACTTGCTCAAGTGCTTGGGCAAAATTATCAATGATAAATATAATTTTAGCGCCGGAGTCATTCAGTTGATGGCGCAATTCACGGCCCGTACATAACGGATTGATAGGGGTACAGACGTAGCCTGCGCGCAGGATGCCAATCATAGTTGGCAAGTACTGGGGTACGTTTGGCATCATTAGCGCTACGATACTACCCTTGGGAATACCTTGTGCCTGTAACCATGCCGCTACCGCAAGCGATGCTTCATCAACCTCGTTATAACTATGAGTAACATCCATACAAATACTCATAGGCTGCCAACGGAAGCGATCAAAACACTCCTCGTATAGCTCCATCAAGCTACCATACTTATCAGGGTCAATTGTTTTAGGTACAGTGGTAGGATAATAAGCCAGCCAAGGTTTATTCACTATCATTGTCCGCGTCCTCAAAATTTAATAATTAATACTGGGTAAGGTGTTATAAAGAAGCAGTCCTGCCTATGCTAATAATACGAATCAGCGCTGACGTGCTGAGTGCGATACCATTTTTATTCATTGACGGACTGCTAGGGTCTGGCTATGTTATATCATTATTGCTCATTTATTAAACAACTTTAACAATTCAACATACAGTTATGTTTACATACTGCTGATCGAACATTATTAACTGAAGTTTTATTAATTGAAGTTTTTATTGACTAAAAGTTAAGATAAATATGACTATGTATTCTAGCAAGATACTAGCATAGCTATAACCAAATCGCGTGTTAGTATGCTGTAACTGAACAGTCTATGTAAAAATAACACATAGTTTTATAGACGAATTTTAATATGGGTAGCCGAGGGCTCACTGAAGGCTAACTAATTGACAGAAAAATAATATTTACTCTCTATAAAATAGATAAATGAGCAAGCAAGGCCAGCCGTCAACATAAGAGTAAGCATCAGTATTGTACGGATGACAAAACTTGCACCTATTTATAGTGAATGGCTTATAGTGAATGGCGCTGAGAAGCGCTCGCTGCATACTTGAATATCACAAAACCTGGGTATAGGATTGATACTAGTAGGGGTGCTCCCAATAGGGGTACCACTATGCGTATAGTCAAGACTAGTGTTTATCAGCCGCGGTCATTGCTCACTAGCATGATGCGTGATGGCTTGCTGAATGCTATCATGTAGGTCTTGTGGTACTCGAATCAGTCGTATTGGTGCAGCGCTAGCAACTACCGTAGGCGCCACTGAATCCTGATTGGATGGCTGTACTGATGGAGTAGGATTTATCTGATTTTGGACGCAGGCAATAACGATCTTAGTACTGCTCAATAAGGTATTGGTAGACTTGGATTTATCTACTGACTTATTTTCTGCTAATATACGATGAATGCTTTGATAAAATACAATACTAGCAGGTTTTAGTTCAACCTTATCAATACGTACCGAAATCACTTCATCTAAAAATATAGCCTGATGATAGTTTAGCTGCGCCTCACTCACCACAAAATGTTGCACTTGACCATCTGTGGTCTGTAAAAAATAGCCATTTAATCCGAGTTCAGTAAACCAATCACGTCGGCAGTTCTCAAAAAACACTAAATGATTGGCATGATAGACTATGCCACCAGCGTCAGTATGGTTGATGTAAACATGATAGTTGGTAGCAAATAGTGGCGTGGTCATAGTTTTAGTTGCCGATGCTGCATTTGCAGGCGAGTTTGTCGTTGTTGTCATTTTAGGGGTTTTCATAAAATTACTCGATAAAAAACAGTGCAGGTTGTTGTGATAGTAATAAATTATCATTCTACTGTAGCCTAACCGTCAAAAGCACGCAACAAATAGACCGTTTTAGGTCCATAATCATTTGTATATCTTGTAGCCATTCATATGTTCGAATTAGCACCGTATTCAAATCACCTAGTATAGGATAATGTATGACCCGTTTTGTCTGTTTTAATATCAATGGTATTCGTGCTCGCCAGCATCAGCTTGAGGCGGTACGTGACATAATCGATCCTGATGTGATGGGTCTACAAGAGACCAAAGTCCATGATGAGCAATTTCCTCTCGAAAATATTGAAAGTTTAGGCTACCACGTCGAATACTTTGGCCAAAAAGCGCACTATGGGGTAGCACTGGTCTCGAAAGTTGCGCCTATTTTTGTACAAAAAGGCTTTCCTGGTGAAGATGAAGAGGCACAAAAGCGCTTTATTCATGCGCGGTATGTGCTACAAGGGCGCGAGATTGATGTGCTCAATGGCTATTTCCCGCAAGGGGAGAGCCAAGACCATCCGACCAAATTCCCGATGAAACGCGCTTACTATGCGGATTTGACGGCGTATATCGATACCTTAAAAGCTGAAGGCCGCTCGCTGATTATCATGGGTGATATGAATGTCGCCCCAGAAGATATTGATATCGGCGTTGGCGAGGTTAATGCCAAGCGCTGGCTAAAGAATAGAAAAACCTCGTTCTTACCCGAGGAGCGTGAGTGGTATGACACCCTTATGTCGCGTGAGCTGACAGACACCTATCGTCTGCATTATCCAGAGAGTACCGAGCTATATAGTTGGTTTGACTACCGCAGTCGTGGTTTCGATGACGATCCTAAGCGCGGCTTACGGATTGACCATATTTTATGCACCCCAGATTTAAAAGATCAATGTGTTGATGCCGGTATCAGCTATGAGCTGCGTGCGATGGAAAAACCGTCTGACCATGCCCCGATTTGGTCAGAATTTGACTTGAGCTAACAACTTAAACCAATACCTTAAGCTGAGCATGCTATTAACGATTTTATTGCTAATGAAGCATTGCTAATAATCTAATAAATAATGCTAAAAATTAATTAACAAGGATCTTGCTATGGCTGTTGGAAATGTCGCGGTACCCAGTATAATTTATGCCATCGACGGTATTAAGCTTAGTGCCACTGCAGCGGGCGTGCGCTATAAAGACCGTGATGATTTGGTCGTGATAGAAATTAATGATAGCGCTACTACGGCTGTGGTCACTACTAAAAATGCTTTCTGTGCGGCCCCTGTGCGAGTATTGCGCGAGCATTTTGCGCTGGCCAGTCCGCGCTATTTGGTGACCAACACTGGTAATGCGAATGCGGGTACGGGCGCGGATGGTAAACGCCGAGCCGCAAATATCTGCGCGGCACTGGCTAATAAAGCGGGGGTGGATACTCATACTGTGCTGCCGTTTTCTACCGGAGTCATTGGCGAGCCGCTAAATAGCGACGCGGTAATTGCCGGATTAGATGTGGCACTGGCCAACTTAGCGGCAGACAACTGGCTAGCCGCGGCAAATGGTATTCGTACTACTGACACTATACCCAAGCTTGCCAGCCAGCAGTTACAGATTGACGGTACTGACTACCATATCACGGGTATCTCTAAAGGCTCAGGAATGATTCGCCCTAATATGGCAACCATGCTTGGTTATGTCGCCACCGATGCCAATATCGCCGCCGATTTATTGCAAGAAATGCTCAGTGCTATCAACGAGCAATCTTTTAATCGCATTACGGTCGACGGTGACACCTCTACCAATGATTGCTGCGTGCTGATAGCGACGGGCACTGCCAATACGCAAACAATCGATAGCACGGATCATCCGCATTATCAGCCATTATTTACAGCCTTGACTGAGGTCTTTGTACGCTTGGCCCAATTGATTGTCCGTGATGGTGAAGGGGCAACGAAGTTTATTACCGTTAATGTTACCGGCGGTAAGACCACTCAAGAATGCTGCGATGTGGCTTATGCTGTCGCTCATTCACCCTTGGTCAAAACCGCATTTTTCGCTAGTGATGCCAATTGGGGCCGCATATTGGCAGCCGTTGGTTATGCTGGTGTTGAAGACCTCGATACCGAGCAGATCGATGTCTCATTAGATGACGTGCTGATTTGTCAAAATGGTGGGGTTGCTACTGATTATACTGAAGCTGCAGGCAAGTCGGTCATGAGCCGTCCTGAGATTACTATTCGTATTGATTTAGCGCGTGGTACCGCAAGCGACACCGTCTATACCTGCGATCTGTCCTACGATTATGTCAAGATTAATGCAGATTATCGCAGCTGATCCATATATTTCGCTATACAGACGCTTAAGTTCAGTTGCAAAACCTGACGTTAAGTTACAAAGCAGTCACAGAGGCTAAGGTTTCAAGCATCTTATACTGGTGGTAGTACAATATTAAACAGTAGTGGCGATACTTGGCCAATCTTTGGCTAGGGTTCAATACTGCTGTCATGACTGCCTGATTTGCTCTGAGCACGAATAAGTGACTTTAATAAATCGCTCATATCTAATAAAGCGTGTAAATAAAGTACCTATAAGTAATTTAAGCAATTTAAGTAATTTTAATCAGTGCAGACCGGCAGTAGTGATTTAATGGTAATTAACTGAGGATAGATGAATGAAAAAATTAGCAATTGCAGCAATGGCCACCACTTTTGCATTAGCGGGCTGTTCTACCATGGCCTTGGATGATGAGCGAGACATGGTCGTTGAAGGCCAAGCCGTTAGTGTTAAAGTCGTTAGTATTCCAAGTTTTGAAGTAGAAATTGCACCACGCAAAGCTATCTGTGAAATGATGGACACCGGTGGCAATAAGATTGAAGCCGAATGCCTACAATACCGTCAGACCTATCAGAAAAACTACAATACCTTGACAGGTAATATCCAAGGCTTCACTTATGAGCCAAATTATCGTTATGTACTAGATGTGCGTCAAGAAGCGGTTGCTGATACTGACTCTGGTATGGTGAAGCCAGTATGGTTACTAAACGAAATTGTTTCAAAAACTGCTGAGTAATTTTTGATTCACGTGGTTTATAGTATCTAGTTTATTGAGCTTTGCAAAAAGCCAGTAGCAAAAAGGCCTCTAATTCGTTAGAGGCCTTTTTTATGGTAATAAAGTAGTGCGCCTGTATTAGATTAGCACTGACTATACTTCACGCTAACGCCTTGGCTTGCGGTGGGTATACGGTTATCTGCATAGACTGCAAGACCGCCCCGGGAGGTTTCTTTATAGCTGTCCAACATATCAGCGCCCGTTTGTTTCATGGTCTCAACGACTTTATCAAAAGACACAAAGTGTTGTCCGTTACCACGGCAGGCAAGCCGTGCCGCATTAACTGCTTTTACAGCGCCCATCGCATTGCGCTCTATACAAGGCACTTGTACCAAACCGCCAACCGGATCGCAGGTGAGACCTAGATTATGCTCGATGCCTATTTCAGCAGCATTAAGACACTTGGCAGGATCGCCACCTAAAATTTCAGCCAACGCCGAGGCAGCCATCGCACAGGCGGAGCCTACTTCTCCTTGACAGCCTACTTCAGCACCAGAAATAGAGGCGTTTTGTTTGATTAAGCTACCAATAGCGGTGGCATTCAACAAAAATTTGCGGGCACCATCTTGACTGTAGCTCGACAAGAAATCGCGATAATAGTGCATGACTGCAGGAATAATGCCAGCAGCACCATTGGTTGGTGCGGTCACTACGTTACCACCATTGGCATTTTCTTCGTTGACCGCCAAGGCATACAAGTCTATCCAATCCATCGCGGCGAGCTTATCAGTTTTTGTGATGGGTTGATTTTTCTCAGCGCACAGCTGTAAATGTAATGCTTGGGCGCGGCGTTTGACATCCAAACCGCCGGGTAATATGCCGCTGTTTTGACAGCCTCGGATCACGCAATCTTGCATTGCATCCCAAATGGAATCCAAGTAGGCAAAGATGTCTTTTTTATCGCGATAATGGCATTCGTTAGCCAATACCAAGTCACTAATGCTTAAACGGTGCTGACGACACTGTTCAAGAAGTTCTGCGGCACTATTAAAGGGATAAGGAATGACATTTATAGTCGGCGTGCCATGATCTTCATCTGGATTGTCAGCATCTTCATCATTGATGACAAAACCGCCACCCACTGAGTAATAGGTTTGTTGATAGTTTTTGTCATTTGCTAACAGTGCTCGGATGGTCATGGCATTAGGATGGTACGGTAGGACGGTATCACCATACCAGTGGATATCGCGCTCGGTATCAAAGGCAACAGTATGACTGCCTGCTATGTGCAATTGTTTATCAGAAAAAATAGGCGCAAGATATTGGCTGGTTAAACGCGTATCAATAGTGCTTGGGGCGTAGCCTAGTAAGCCCAATAGTATGGCAGTGTCGGTAGCGTGACCTTTACCGGTTTCGGCTAAAGAGCCATATAGTTCAATTTCAATACCCTTTATATCGGTCAGCTCGGCTTGCTTAAGAAAAGAGGCTAAAAATAAATTAGCTGCCACCATTGGGCCGACAGTATGCGAGCTTGATGGGCCTATCCCGATTTTGAATAAGTCAAATACACTAATCATAATAAATTACCAAAAAGAAGTAAAAGTGAGTAAGCGCTATCACACAGCCTAGACTAGGCACCTGTAGCACAAATGTGAAAGGCAGCAATAGGTAACAGGCACCGCTAATGGGTGAATCTGGAGCATCGTTTATGGAAATATTTAAACGTGGTAATACAGATGACGGGTGAATAATAGCTGTTGTTTATTATTAAATTCCGTTATGATGCTCGGCATCAACGCTTATGTAACATCCTGTAAGTAGTCGTCGCTGTAGAATACCGTAAGGCGCGAGCAACTAAAGCGGTACGTTCAGTAAAACATATCTAATCAGATACGGCCAGTAAAACATAATATTTTTATAAAAATCTTTCTGCTGGATTTTTTTGTTAGATAAATGAGCTAATATAACGCGATATGTCAAATAGGGTAGTATTGGTTCGCACTATTTTTCATTGGCCTGTTATTATTAATGTAAGCTACATAGGACAAGTGTGTATGGCAACTCCATCAGATAAACAGTCCCAAGCAGAACCTCGCTCTCCAACAGCCCTAGATGCCGCGGGTATTGATTCGGCTACCATGAGCTTGCCGCACAATCCAGATTTTGAAAATGGTCGCTGGTTCCCGACTTGGCGTCCCTATGGTGGTGATTTAGATCGTGATCCTGTTGGCATCAATGAGTATTTACCGCCATCAAAAAGTATTTTATTGGGCGTGCAACACACTTTTGCGATGTTTGGGTCTACGGTACTTGCACCCTTGTTGATGGGCTTTGATCCCAATATGGCTATTTTAATGTCCGGTATTTGTACCGTGATGTTTTTTATAATTACTGGTGGGCGCATGCCCAGTTATTTAGGGTCAAGCTTTGCCTTTATCGGTCCAGTCATCGCGGTGACCGCTTATGCTGGGGTCGGATTTAACAGTAACCTGAATGTCGCTTTAGGCGGCATTATGGTATGCGGTATTATCTATGCTTTGGTGGGCTTGCTGGTCATAAAGACGGGAACCGGTTGGATTGAACGTTTGATGCCGCCTATTGTGACCGGTGCGATCGTGATGATTATCGGGCTTAATTTAGCACCGGTGACTATCCAAGGGGTGTCGGCTAACCAGTTTGATGCTTGGATGGCGGCCTTGACCGTATTGCTTATCAGTGGGGTGGCGGTATTTACTCGCGGTATGCTGCGGCGTTTATTATTACTGGTGGGCTTGATATTATCGTATGTTGCTTACTACGTGATGACCAATATTATGGGCTTTGGGGTGCCGATTGACTTTAGCGCTATCCAAGCAGCCTCGTGGTTTGGGTTGCCGAGTATTCATGCACCGCGTTTTGAGATGAGTGCGATTATTTTAATTGCGCCAGTCGCCTTTATTTTGATTGCCGAAAATTTAGGACATTTTAAAGCGGTCGAAGGCATGACCAAAGCTCGGGTAACCCCTTATATGGGTCGAGCGTTCTTTGCTGATGGCTTGGCCACGACTTTTTCAGCAGGTTTTGGTGGTACTGGTGTGACTACTTATGCTGAGAATATTGGCGTAATGGCAGTGACCAAGGTGTATAGCACGACCATATTTGTGATTGCAGGGGTGGTCGCTATATTATTGGGATTGTCGCCGAAATTTGGCGCGATTATTCAGACTATTCCACCGGCACTATTAGGCGGGGCATCTATCGTGGTGTTTGGTTTAATTGCCATTGCTGGGGCAAAAATATGGATAGACAGTCATATTGATTTTAGCAAAAACAGTAATTTAATTATTGCTGCAGTCACTGTGATTATGGGCACTGGTAACTTCAGCTTGCATTTAGGCGGCTTTGACTTAGGGGGTATTGGCACCGCTACTCTCACTGCGATTGTGCTTAATGCTTTATTTAATCGTCAAAAGGACTAAGCCATTAGCGTTTTGAACAGAAGGCTCAAGGAAAGTATAGCCAGAGCAATTGAAGATAAAAATATAAATTTCATAACGATTTAGTAAGGTTTTTAGCAAACAGACCATAGCAAACAGATAATAGCAAAAAATCGCTTAGTAAATAGCCAAAATACCTTTAAATGTTATAGTACTGCTGGTATAAGCTTTTTGCAGCCTCTGTCTGCGTAGGCACAGCAAGCAAGAAAAACGTATGCCAGCAGTACGTTATGTATCGATATCACTTTTCATTGACTCCAGCAAAAAGCCAGTGACTTTGAAACTCTTAAAGTCACTGGCTTTTCTTTGTCAAAATCCTACTGAGAATCGTATTCATAATAATTTTTTCAATCTGTTCTCACGATATTGAGTGAATACTGTATGAATGGATAGCCTTCGTTTTATCGTTAGTGCTATTTGTATTTTCGCTTATAAAACCGTGCAAAAAATCGATAGCGTCTTAGGGCGCGTGGCTTGGGTTTGAGAGAGCCTGAGTAGATAGCAAACATGGTCAACAGCGCGCCGCTCCACTGTAAGGTATTGATGGGTTTATCCAACCAGCTATAGTCAATGAACAAGGCAGCAATAGGCTCAGTCAATAGCAGCAAACCGGTCAGTGTTAAAGACAGCTTGGGAATAGAGTAAGCAATCAGTCCCCAAGCCAAACATTGCATTACCGCGCCATAGATAAGCACCCAACCAAACTCAGACCAGGTATTGGGCAATATATGGCCCATATCAAAGACAAACATCGGCACAATCATCGCCAATACCCCACCAATACTGATTAGCTGCATCAACACAAATATTGGTGTCGGCTCAGTGTCGTGGGTTTTACGAATAAAAGTCATGGACGCCGCTAGCATGGCACCGGAAACGATGCCAGTAATGAAGCCCCAAGTGGCGGCAGTATTTTGAGCAAATTCAGGGCTACCAATCATCGCCACTCCCAGCATGGCCAGACACAAGCTGACCAGCTGTAAAATAGATTGGCGTTCATTAAAGTATAAAAACCCAATAGCGGCTAAAAAGAAAATTTGTAAGCTATTAAGTAAGGTCGAGATGCCAGGACCGACGGCATAGATGCTTTCGTGCCACAAGGCTAAGTCTAGCCCTAAAAACACCCCTGATAATAAACCATAAACGATAGCGCGCCTTGAACGGGGCAGGCGCTGGCCAGTTAGTTTGGCCAATACTGCAAATATCATCCCTGAAATAGCAAGTCGCCAAAACGACATCGCCCAACCACCAATATCGACATGCGCGACAATCAGGCTGCCTAAGCCGAAAATAATACAGCCAATAAGTAAGCCGGTAGACGCAGAGTGTGATGAGGAGACAGCCATAAGCTACCCTTGTAGTTGAGTAATGAACCACTTAAAAAAGCCGACATTGTAGATTCTTTGACCCAAAATCTAAATGCTCTCGGGAAAATATAGGGTTCATAATAAGGTGTTTTTGAATGGGATTGGCACTATCAGAATTAAAGTATAGTGAGCATCACGTTATGGTTTGGACTCGTTGCTAACACTGGCTATATAACGCTGTTATATTCTTACAGGATTAATATTGGCGTCGCCCTCACTATTTGTTAGTCTAGCAGGTTGTAACGGCGACCAATAATAAATAATACTGTCTCACTTTAAGTTTGCGATTACCCCGTTTGTTAGACTCTTTCATCTGTAATATTTAATGTACAACATATGCTATTGTTTTTTAAATCCTTTTAGCTTAGGGTTATTTATGCCACAACGCTTTATATTAACATCACAATCACCGTCGATATCTCATTTACATCTGAAGAAAACATCGAGGTTAGGTTTGACGCTTGGCACTTTATTAGCGGCCATGGTTGTACTACCGACGGCCCACGCAGCCAGCTGTAAACCACCTAAAAGTTATTATAAAAATGTTTCCTGTACGGCCAGCAGCAGCTACTTCTTAGCTATAAAAGACTTTGGTGCACCTGTGGCACTAATTGATAACAGCGGCAAAAAGAGTATTGATTTAACACGCTACCAAAGAGTCGACGCCAACAAAATAGCCAATGGCCTATTACCAGTCCAACGTAACAGTCGTGTTGGTTATGTGAATATGCAAGGTCGCGAGGTTATTCCTACTATCTATGACATGCTAAATGAGGCTGGCGGCAAAAACTGGGCTCGTTCGGTCTCTGACGGGCGCATTATAGTAAAAAAAGGCGGCAACTACGGGATTATTAGTACCTCTAATGAGACTATTCTGCCATTCTCAGCGGCAATTAGTGACATTGATAACTATCGTAGCGGTACCGCTCGCGTTCGTAAGAATAAAGTGACCAGCTGGGTGGATAAAAATGGAAAAGTAATCGACAACCTGAACGGTAGTGATCGGCTATCAGCCTCTGATAGCAAGCCATCTTCTAACCGACAATCTTCTACCCAGCAATCTTCTAACAATGCGGCGGCCACTACTTTATCACCGCCAGCACAGGCAGGATTACCAGTATCTGATGGCTTTACCACCTTACTACCGTATCAGCAAGATGGCAGATGGGGCTTTGTTGACGATAATGACGTTACTATGATTACCTATTCATTTAATGAAGTGCGATCTTTTTCTGAAGGCTTAGCCGGGGTACGCGTCAATAATAGTTGGGGTTTTGTCAATTTAGGGGGTGAGCTGGTGATTCCTTTCCGTTTCGATAACAGTCCTTTGATAACCAATGGTAACTACAACGGCGTGCCTTCTTTTGTGTTTAAAGACAATAAAGCATGGATTGGCAGTCTAGAGAATGGCAGTAAAATGTGCATCGATACAGCAGGCACGAGCGTTGGTTGTGACTAACGAGGCCGTTACTATAGTTAAAATACCTTAAAAACGCTAAAGCGCTAGTGCAAAAAAAGAGAGTAAAAGGTATGCATAATTCATACCCTTTGCTCTCTTTTTCATTGTCTGGTTTTAGAGCAATAAGCGTTTAAACACTTGTTAATCTAACAAATGATTGCGGATTAAATCAACCAAATAAGGCTGATAATAGGCTGGAATATCATGAGCCATGCCTTCTATAAGATGAAACTTCGCGTTCGGAATGGTTTTAGCGACGACACGTCCTTGTGAAGAGGGCAGCAGACCATCAACACTACCATGAATGACAATGGTCGGCGCTTTGACTTGCTTACTAAAGCGGCTGATAGAGCCTGACGATAAGATAGCATTGAGCTGCTGTACCGAGCCTAGAGGGTGGAAATTACGTTGATAACGTAATTTAGCAATCTCACGAACCGTTCGTACGTTCACATGCCCGGGCGTACCCACTGTCTTCATAAACCACACACTATGACGCACGATATCACGCTCAGAATGGCTTTCAGGGCGATTGATCAAGGTATACAGCTGCTTGGCTCTAGGGGGTTTTAAAAACGCACGATTGGTGGTGGTAAACATCAAGGCCATGCGCTTCACTAAACTAGGATATCGCGCCGCGACAATCTGGGCGATCATACCACCCATCGATGCGCCCAGTAGATGAGTACTACTAATATTCAATGCTTTAATCAGCCGTACCGTGTCCTCAGCCATGTCAGTCAAATTATAAGCGACCTGCTGGCCTTTATTAGACAGACCCGTCTGCAGGCGCAGCATCATTTTTAGCTGGCTGACGCGCGGCAGGCCTTCAATCTGTACTTTAGAGGACAGACCGATATCACGGTTATCAAAACGAATCACAAAAAATCCAGCACTAATCAAACGTTTAATAAAATCGTCTGGCCAAAAGATCATCTGTGAGCCCAAGCCCATAACCATTAGCAATGGCGGGTTGTTAGGATTACCACCCGCTTCGATACACAGCTCAATGCCGTCACCGATATCGATCATTGCCTGATGAAGGTGCTCGCTCAGATCTGAGGCGCGCCAGAAATGCTCGCCAAATCGTTGCCATTCGTGAGTAGGGTAATTACCTATCTGCCCAGGCAAGTTAGCACTATCGGGATAATTGGGGTTGGTCATGAGATCTCCTATTTAGAGTGCCAGCTATTTCTTATAGCTCCATCATCTCAAAGTCTATCTTGCCAACACCGCATTCTGGGCAAGTCCAGTCATCAGGGATATCATCCCATTTGGTGCCAGGAGCGATACCTTCTTCGGGGCAGCCAAGCGCTTCATCATAGATCCAACCGCAAACAATACATTCATAACGTTTCATACATAGTCCTATCGTTGTTACCAATTTTACAGCCTATTACCGCTGTTATAACTTGAGCTAATATTCATTAGTAGAGGTTATAAAAGCGAGCGTAGTGTAGCATATAACCACACTTTACACATTTAAGTTTACACTTGTATATTGAGATTAATAACCCTTTATCAAGCTGTTGTTTATCTCACGGGTCATGGTTTGTGCTATTTAAAAAGTAGTATTTATGCCTGCCTACCGCAACGATAAAGTCAGTTATGCTATGATGGCCGGCGTCAATTTTACTGTTTATACGTTATTTGTCGCTGTTATATTATTATTCAAGCCAGCTAAGTTAAGGGTTATTATGAGCGCTACCGCCGTGAATGCACCAGTTGATATCGTACTTGAAGCGTCTAATACGCTCAATAACGATCATCCGTTTTGGCAGATTATCCGCACAGTACCAGATTTTCCTAAAGTCGGTATTGATTTTTATGATATTACGCCATTACTGCGCAGTCATATTAATGACGTCATTGATGCGATGCTAGCGGCATTGCCTGATGGCTTAATGGATGACGTGGACTGCTTAGGTGCGGTTGAAGCCCGCGGATTTGTATTTGCAAGTTTGCTAGCGGGTCGATTGGGCAAAGGCATGATTTTGCTGCGTAAACCGGGTAAGCTGCCACCACCTGTGGCTAACAAAGCCTATTCACTAGAATATGGTAAAGATATGTTGGAGATGCAAAGTAACTTGCCACCTGAGCGTGTACTTTTGGTCGATGATATTTTGGCCACTGGTGGCACGCTGACCACTGCCTACGAGCTGTGTAAATCAGCATCACATACGGTAGTAGGTGCATTAGTGTTGTTAGATTTAGTGGCTTTACATGGCGAGTTCCCAGTACCCATCTATACCGTGCTAAGAGCTTAAACACTTGCCCATTAAGAATTTGGCTATTAATGACTTAGTCATATAGCATAAAAAAGCGCACTGATTTGAGGTCAGCGCGCTTTTTTTCGAAGATATTTTTTTAAAGATGAAAGAGGGTGGTTAAACTAGACACTGAGTCTAATACACTGAGTCTAATACACTGAGTCTAATACACTGAGCCTAAATTGTCCTTATATTACCTACTAACTTCAAATGTTTATAAGAAAGCTCATCGAATAAACATCTTAAGTTCTCTCTAATGCCAATTTTCTAATACTAATTGCGTATAGCTGCCAAGGTATGACCAAGCTCATCACGAGCGTTGATAAAGCCGTCAATGCCTTTGGGCAATAAGTCTTGAGTGACTTTATCTTGTTGGTAGGCTTGACTAAACTCTTCCTGCGTTAAGCTCACGCGCTTCATGCTGTCCAACTCCATTGACATACTCGAAGACAGCTGGCGAGTCACGGTGATATCCATTGCCGCTAGCTCATCAATTAAGTTCGGAGCAATAGTCAATAAATCGCAGCCTGCCAGTGCCAATATCTGCTCAGTTGAACGAAAGCTTGCACCCATCACCTGCGTCTTATAGCCGTGCTGCTTATAATATTGATAAATCAGCTTTACTGATTGTACGCCCATATCATCAGATGCTGGTACGTTTTGACGGTTTTGCTGGCGTTTTTGCCAATCTAAAATACGGCCAACGAATGGTGAGATCAGGGTCACACCGGCATCTGCACAGGCGACTGCCTGATGCTGGCCAAATAGCAGTGTCAAATTACAGTGAATATTTTGAGTCTCAAGATAGCGTGCTGCTTCAATACCTTGCCAGGTAGCTGCCATCTTAATTAATACACGTTCAGGGTCAACGCCCGCTCTTTGGTAGGCTGCCATAAACTCTAACGCTTTATCAATGGTCGCTTGGGTGTCATAAGACAATCGAGCATCGACCTCGGTTGAGACTCGACCCTCAATTAACTCTAAAATATCGCAGCCCACCTGAATAGTGAGTGCGTCAATGGTGGCATCTACATCACCTTGATGCTGACTCATGGTGTCGGCAAGCATGGCTTGATTGTCAGGATGGAGGAGCGCCTTGGTAATTAGGCTGGGGTTGGTGGTCGCATCAATAGGTTTTAGGCGCGCAATAGTGGCAAGATCGCCCGTATCAGCGACAATAGTGGTCATAGTGCGAAGCTGTTGTAATGCGCTCATCGTATATCCTTATAGGTTCAATTAACGGTATTATTTGCTTATTAATGGTTCTAATAGTCAACAGCTTGGAACTTTAACATAGTTTTGCGACTGGGTTTGTCGATAGTTTTATAGCGTTCAGCGGTCATATTCAGTAACTACGCTAAGATTTATACCGTTTTGCGTGTTTATAGTTGTTTATGGCTATTTACACCTATTTACACCTATTTACACATGGGCACCCTGTCTCGTTTTTGCTATAGTATAGGCGGCAACCTTTAGAGTTACCCAGTAGGGACTTAGCAGGCTGATAAAGACCAACAATAATTAGCTATGATTAGCTATTGGTATGACGTATCTGGTAGCAAATGACTTCCTAGATATACTAATAATCGGCTAAATGTATTGGCATTTAACGGTATCGCAGTGATATCTAACAGATCTAAAAAAGGATAAACGGTAATGAGTGAGCAGTCATCAGAGCAAAACACGGACAATCTGAACCAAACTACCCCAGACGTCAGCGACACCTCAACCGATCAAGCGTTTTTAAATCGCCTACGTCAAAATATTGATACGGTAGACTGCGAAATTCAGGCATTAATTAATAATCGTGCCCAGTTAGCGCAACAAGTCGCTGTTGTGAAAAAGGAGCATGCTGCCAATAGTGATGCTGACGTTACGGCGCGCAACCCCATATTTTATCGTCCTGAACGTGAGGCGCAAGTATTAAAAGCGGTGATGGCTCGTAATACGGGACCTATCGCTGATGAAAAAATGGCGCGCCTATTTCGTGAGATTATGTCGGTCTGCCTAGATTTAGAAGCCCCGCAACGTATCGCCTTTTTGGGTCCTTTGGGGACCTTCACTCATGCCGCTGCATTAAAGCATTTTGGTAAAGCAGCCGACACTCTGCCACTGACTACCATTACCGATGTGTTCCGTGAAGTAGAGGCGGGTACTGCCATGTATGGCGTAGTACCAGTAGAAAACTCGTCTGAAGGCGTAGTGAATCACACGCTAGATGGATTTTTATCCTCAACATTGAAGATTATTGGCGAGGTTGAGCTGCCCATTCATCAGAACTTTTTAGTGGCTGAACACACCAAGCTTGATGGTCTAAGCCGTATTTACTCGCATCAGCAATCACTTGCTCAGTGTCGTCATTGGCTCGATGTCAACTTTCCCAACATAGAGCGCGTTGCGGTCTCTAGTAATGGCGAAGCGGCGCGTCGTCTTAAAAATGAGTGGCATTCAGCGGCTATCGCTGGCGATGTAGCCGCTGCAGAATATGACCTACATAAGCTCTATTCAAATATCGAAGACAATCCAAGTAATACCACCCGCTTTCTCATTATCGGTCACGAAGCGATTGCGCCATCAGGGCAAGATAAAACCTCGATTATGGTCTCCGCTAATGATAAAGCTGGCGCGTTGATTGAAATTCTAAAACCCTTATCGTATCACGGCGTATCAATGACCAGTATTGAAACTCGTCCAGAGCGTCCAAACAAATGGGCTTATGTGTTCTTTATTGATATGGACGGCCATATTCAAGACCCCAATGTCAGCGCTGCGATTGCTGATATCCGCCCATTGGTTAAAGATTTACGTATATTAGGCTCTTATCCAAAAGCTGTTTTATAGTTAGAGCACCTTACTGTTAATACCCATAAATACCCATAGTAGATGAGTACTCACATCTAAGGATAACCCATGCAGTCCACTGAATCGACAGACGTAAACTCAGTACAGCCAACAGTTGCTTATGATAGTATTCTAGAGCTGGCGCCTTATCAAACAGGTAAGCCAGTTGAAGAGCTGACCCGTGAGTATGGGGTCTCTGACGTGGTGAAGTTGGCGAGTAATGAAAATTCGATGGGCTGCTCACCTTATGTGACTTTAGCGATTACCGAACAGCTGGGGCAGTTGGCACGTTATCCTGATGGTAACGGCTATTATCTTAAGCAAGCCCTTGCTGACTTTACTGATGTAAAATTAGAGTGCATTACTTTAGGCAATGGCTCTAATGATTTACTCGATATCTTAGCACGCACGTTTGTGGGTACGGATGATGCGATAGTCTATAGTCAGTATGCCTTTGTGGTCTATTCAATGTTGGCTAAGATGCAAGGTGCAACAGGTATTGAAGTGCCGGCGCAGCGTTTTGGTCATGACCTCGACGCGATGCGTCAGGCCGTTGAAGATAATGCCAATACTAAAATGGTATTTATTGCCAATCCTAACAATCCAACCGGTACCCAGCTTGAGCATGCAGAATTGCATGAGTTTGTTGCCAGCCTACCAAGTTCGGTGTTAGTGGTATTAGATGAGGCTTATATTGAGTACAGCCCGGAAAGTAATAATCGAGCGCTATTAGATGAGTTTGATAATGTAGTGATTGTGCGCACTTTTTCTAAAGCGTATGGACTAGCAGGACTGCGTGTTGGTTATGCCCTCAGCTCTGCGCCGATAGCAGGCTTGTTGAATCGCATTCGTCAACCCTTTAACGTTAGCCGTATCGGCTTGGCCGCTGCCGCTGCCGCTCTAGCTGACCAAGACTTTATCGACAGTGTCCGTCTGACCAACCAAGAACAAATGCGCTGGTTAGAAAAGCAATTTGACGCGCTTGGACTTGGGTTTATCAAGTCACATGCTAATTTCATCATGGTTGAAATAGACGATGAAGATACAGCTGCTATTAATCAAGCGCTACTTGAGCAAGGCGTTATCGTTCGTCCGCTTGTCAATTATGGCCTACCTGACTGGTTGCGAATTACCGTTGGGGTAGCTGAAGACAATATGCGCCTGATTGATACCTTGCGCTCTATATTGACGGATGATTGAGCCGAAACTTGTTACATTAAATGATAATTAAGATACTATGCAAAAAGTAAACCACGCCACCATAAGCCAAGCGCCATCCGCTCCGATATTGCCAACCAAACCACTGTTTAAGCAAGTATGTGTCATTGGTTTAGGCCTGATCGGTGCCAGCTTAGCGCAAGCGATTAAAGACCATGGTTTAAGTACGCGGTTGGTGGCAGTAGATAACGACGCGCCAAGTCTAGCGGAAGCTACTAAGCAAGGGTTGCTAAGTGCAGGAAGCTCTGTGCTCAGTGATGTGGTACTTGGCAGTGATTTAATTGTCATTGCTGTGCCCGTACAAGCTGTACAAGCCGTATTTATGGATATTAAAATAGCCATGGATAATGGCCAGCTGGCCACTAACTGTATTATCACTGATGTCTGTAGTACCAAGGTTAATGTTATTGACGCGGCCAAAACGGTGTTCACGTCCTTGCCTGTAGGTCTGGTGCCTGCGCATCCAATTGCGGGTGCTGAAGATTCAGGATATCAGGCTCGCCGCGCCGAATTGTTTGTCAATCACAGCGTCATTATTTGTGAGCTACCAACCACTAATGCGACTGCAATTACTAAGCTGCGACAGTTATGGGAAGCAGTAGGCGCGACGGTGATGGCCATGGCTGCTGATCATCATGATTCTATATTAGCGCATACCAGTCATTTGCCACATCTGCTGGCCTTCAATTTGGTTGAGCAACTGGCAAGTCATGACGATAATTTAGATATGTTTCGCTATGCTGCCGGTGGCTTTCGAGACTTTACCCGTATCGCTGCCAGTGATCCTAAAATGTGGCATGATATATTTTTTGCCAACCAAAGCGCAGTTGTGAGCGCCCTTGACGAGTACAGCGACTATCTACAGACGATAAGACAGCTTATCATTGATCAAGATTCCACCGCCCTGATGGGACTTTTGGGCCGCGCGCAAGCCGCACGGCGACATTTTGGCCATATGTTAGCCAGCACCCCTTATACGGATACCCCTGCCATGTCAGCTTCTTATATTATTTCGCCTAGCAATACCGTTGTTGGCACTATCGCTATTCCTGGTGACAAGTCAATCTCCCACCGTAGCATTATGCTCGGTAGTCTTGCAGAGGGTGTAACACACGTCACAGGGTTTTTAGAAGGTGAAGATGCGCTAGCCACTCTGCAAGCATTTCGTGATATGGGTGTGACGATCGAAGGGCCTGACAAAGGCCAGCTGATCATTCATGGCGTGGGTATGAATGGTCTAAAACCGAGTAAAACACCGCTATATATGGGCAACTCTGGTACCAGCATGCGCCTGCTCTCAGGTATCTTAGCCGCGCAAGCTTTTGATAGCGTATTGGTTGGTGATACCAGTTTGAATAAGCGTCCGATGGAGCGGGTTGCTGCACCACTTCGCGCTATGGGCGCCGTTATTCAAAGCACGGGTCACAGTGGCACGTCGCCGCTCAGCATCACGGGTCGTGATAATGTCGGTAAGCCGCTACATGGTATAGAATATGCTATGCCAGTGGCGTCAGCACAGATCAAATCTTGCCTACTATTAGCAGGACTGTGGGCAGAGGGTACCACCACAGTTACTCAGCCAGAAGTGAGCCGCGACCATACCGAGCGTATGCTATCGGCATTTGGCTATAAGGTAAAAGTAGAGGGCAATCGTATTAGCGTTGAAGGCGGTGGTAAGCTAACTGGTGGCGATATCGCGATACCTGCTGATATCTCATCCGCCGCGTTTTTTATGGTGGCGGCAGCTATTAGCCAAGATAGCGAGCTAACGCTGACTCAGGTGGGTATCAATCCGACGCGCACTGGCATCATTGATATTTTAAAATTAATGCAAGCGGATATCACCTTAAGTAATGAGACTCATGTTGGCGGTGAGCCAGTAGCAGATATTACTATTCGTGGTTCCAACTTGATTGGTATTGAAATACCAGAGGTACTAGTACCCTTAGCGATTGATGAGTTCCCAGTGTTATTCATTGCCGCCAGCTGTGCAAAAGGCCGTACGGTATTGACTGGTGCTAAAGAGTTACGGGTCAAGGAGTCTGACCGTATTGCAGTGATGGCAGAAGGTTTGCAAACGCTTGGAGTCGAGTGTACCGTGACTGAAGATGGTCTCATCATTGAAGGTAAAGGAATTGAAAGCCAAGGTAGTAATAATGCAGGCAGCCAAGTAAACAATAGCCTGCCAGTATTCGGTGGTGGTCATATTGTTTCGCATCATGATCACCGTATCGCGATGAGCTTTGCCGTTGCGAGTTTACGCGCCTCGAAGCAGATTACTATTGAAGGCGTTGAGACTGTCAATACTAGCTTTCCAGGATTCGCTGAGCTTGCCAATCAAATCGGTCTGTCTATTCAAGTTAATAGCGGCGCTTAGTATTTACCAGCAAATATAAGTACGATGTTGTTTATAATACTGTTTATATTGTTCGCCAATATAGCAACAGTGAGATCATTGAGATCGATTATTATCACTTACCAGTATTAAAAATATTAAAATTCATATGGTTAACACCATTAATAAACTACCATCAAAAGTTATTTTAAAATTGTTGTTATCGTCAGCAATGCGCTAGTGCCACTATGGGTACCAGCGCATTGCTTTTTACCTTCTATTCTATATGTAGTGAACCTAGCGTCCTTGCCCCTATATTCTTATCAATGATAAAAAGTCGGTGAGGGCCCGCTTTGCTCTAAAACAGTTGTATTGTCCCATGACCACCCAGAATGTCACCAAAAAATCAGTAACCCCTATCAAAACCACCAGACGTGGTATTATCACCGCGCTCATCGCTTTTTCTATTTGGGGCGCATTCCCATTATATTTCAAACAGTTAGCTGCCTATGATGCTACCGAAATTATCGGTCATCGTATTATATGGACGTTTTTGTGTTTGCTGGTGGTGCTGGTAGTCACCAAGCGTTGGCATTGGATAGATACCCTAAAGAAAAACCCAAGATGGATATTGTTTAGTTTTTTATCAGGCTTACTGATCGCCGCTAATTGGTTGACCTACGTTTGGGCCGTTAACCATGATCGTATTCTTGAGGCCAGTTTAGGATACTTTATTGGGCCATTGGTTGGCGTGGCATTATCGATGATCCTGTTCAAAGAGCGCCTGCGTACGCTACAATGGGTTGCTATTGGATTTGCTTTATTATCTGTCGTTATTCAGGTGGTTATGATTGGTAGCCTGCCATGGATATCGCTGATTCTAGCATTTAGCTTTAGTACTTATGGCACGATTCAGCGGCAAACGCCCCTCACTGCTGTCGATGCGATGTTTGTTGAAACGGCTATGTTAGTGCCTATTTGTTTATGGTGGTTCTGGCAATCTGATGTGGTCAGTAGTCAATTGAGCTTTTGGTTCACACCCTCTATCTGGCTACTAATGATAGCGGGGCCGATTACTTTGATACCTTTACTGCTGTTTAATAAGTCTACCAAATTGGTTGCCTTTAGTATCCTAAGCTTTATGAATTATTTGACCCCGACCTTTATTTTCTTCTTAGCGGTATTTTATTATAACGAGCCTTTTGATTTACATCGTCTGGCGGTATTTGGCTTGATTTGGTTGGGTTTGCTCTTATTTAGTATTGATTTATGGCGTCATCGTCCAAGCAAACAGCTAAAAGCGGCGCGTCTGCGTGATTAAGCCCTATGATTAAGCCTTATGGAAAGCTCATAAGAGTAAACTAAACGTTCACATTTAAAAGTACAATCAATAAGGATGAGAACATGTTGCACACTGAATCTGATGTGGTATTTGTAAAAGCCCTAAAAGTCGAGGCAGTGATTGGCGTTTACGATTGGGAGCGTGCGATTACTCAGCCATTGCTGATTGATATTGTACTTGAGACTGATATTAGTAAGGCTGCGGCGTCGGATGATGTTAATTACGCCCTTAATTATAAAGCGGTCTGTGATGACGTTAGTGCTTGGTGCCAGGAGCTTAAAGCAAAACTTCTTGAGCATTTAGCCGAGCACATTGCACATAAACTATTGGCGAATTATGCGTGTCATAAAGTGACTTTAAGTGTGGCTAAACCTACTGCTATTAAACCAGCAGATGCGGTCGGGGTACAAATTACCCGATATGCTCAAACCACTGAAAATAAAAGCGCTGAAAATAAAAGCGCTGAAACAGAGCCTGCTGTCAGCAAGTCTAATGATACATAAAATGAGGCAAGCGTTGCCATTAGGGTTGGATGTTACCAAACTAAAAAAATGCGCGCCTGAACCGCTGCAATCGCAATTTGTGACGGCGTTAGTATTAGCATTAGGCAGTAATCATCACGCTGAGCATTACTTAGCACGCGTTCGTGAAGACTTAGCTGTACTTGGCGAGACCAACTATTCTATTGCCTTTCAAAACCCTGACTTTACTGCCACGCTAGAACAGCCAAAACCTGACTATACCAATCAATGTGTTTATTTAGCGCTAACGTCACCAACAAGCTTGCAGCAATTACAACAGATCTTTAAACAGTTTGAGGGTGATTGTGGTAGGCTGCGTCCCTTATCAAGGCTCACCCACACTAAAAACAAGTATTTGCCTGAAGCTGAGTCTGGGCCAATACGGCAAGTGACAATGGATATCGACATTTTATTGGTAAAATTGAGTGGACAGAGTGATCAAGATAATAATGAGTGGATAATAATGGCAGATCGTTATCCGTTTAAGGCGCATGAGAATACTGGAATAGTTGAGCTTACGATATGAAAACTAGAATATAGACCTTTCTAGTTTTCACTAAGGTTATTATAACTATTTGAAAAGTTCATAGATGCTACTTATTTTCACTTGCTAGGTAGTGATGCGGCAGCGTAAATATTTTGTCAAAAATCAGCGTAAAGATAAAAGTATAAATAAAGAAAAATAGTAGTAATGCTACTTCCATAGTAAAAGCGACCCACAGTCCAACCCCATACCACAGCATATAAAGGGGTAAGCAAATCAAAACTAGCCCACTCTCAAACCCTAATGCATGCACAATGCGTACGATTAGCGTACGCTCTTTTATCTGCCAGCGGTGTTCTAAGCGCTCAAAAATAGAGTTGTATATAAAGTTCCAAATTACCGCCGCGCTAGAGATGATGACAGCAACCGGTAAGGACTGCATAGCATCGCCACCACTAAGCAACATAAGAATAAAAGTGGACAGTAGAATGGCCAGTATCTCAAAAACAGTAACGTAGACAATACGGCGTTTAACAGGGGTGAGTGTAATCAACCGAAACTCCAATGAGCCTTTTGGCTTTTATAATCAATAAAAAGCCGGTCCGTCCCGGTTGAAAAAGTAAAATCTCATAACAGCAGTACCACGGTTTCCGTCTGCAATATATTATACTCAGCTTTAAGGGCTTACTTAAACTGAGTACCTAGCAATAATGACAAAGTTATAAAATAGTAGGTTTATTTTACGCCTCCTTCTGCCTCATTCATATCATCTTTACCAATCACATCCAAATCTTTTAAGCACAGTTTGTCATATTCTTTTTTACAAAAATCAGCATCAATTTTGCACATCGCTGCTTGTAACTGATCAAGACGATTTTCTGACTGCTGAATATGCTCGAGCATCTTGGCAAAAGCCTCAGCAACGGGATCGTTAGAGGAGGGGTCAATGCCATAAGCCTGAAATGCTGTTTTACGTGCTGAGCTGTGATTGTTATTTTGGTTGTCTAAAGATTCATTGTTAGTATCTGTGATGATTGCTTTTGCAGCTTTTTCTTGTTGTTTGGCATCGCTAACCTTGGTCGCGATTGGATTGCCTTTTTCGTCATGATAGTCTGAAATCATGCGTGCTGCACCGCCGACCATAGTGGCACCTGCTGGAACGGGCTTGACCACCACCGCGTTTGAGCCTATTTTAGCATTTTTACCAACGGTAAATGGCCCTAAGACTTTTGCACCAGCACCAACAGTCACGCCATCTTCTAAGGTGGGGTGACGCTTACCGTTATTCTGTGAGACGCCGCCAAGGGTGACGCCATGGTATAAAGTAACGTCATTGCCAATTTCAGCGGTCTCGCCAATCACCACCCCAACGCCATGATCAATAAAGAAGCGTCTACCAATTTTGGCGGCAGGATGGATTTCAATACCGGTGATGATGCGTGAGCCATAAGAGATCGAGCGCGCGGCAAGTTTCTGGTCGTGTTGCCATAAATAATGCGCCCCGCGGTGTAAAATAAGCGCATGGATACCAGGATAAGTCAGCAAGACTTCCACACTATTGCGTGCCGCAGGATCGCGAGTGAAGACGGCCTCGATATCTTCTTTTAAGTCTTTTTTGAGGTTGCAAAGCGATTTGAACCAGGCGGTTGGCAATGACATAAAGCATCCTATTGAGTCGTCAGTATGATTAGGATATCACTATCCATAGTCTATAAGCATATCTTACTTACGTTCTTTTTAAGTTATAGCAGCTTTGCATCATAAAATATAGCTGTGAGTGATAAAGAAAACCATATTGTAAGTTAACTTTAGTTTTTCAGCTAAAGGCGGTCGTTTCTGTTCGCAATACCGCCACATGGCTATATAAGTTGTGCTTTCACTGCAACGCCTAGCTATCACTGGTAATGTATTTTAGCAGCTCGACAACCTGCTCAGGTGTCTGCGCCCACGCCATTGCCGCCGCATCAACCTCTTTTAGCGGATGAATAATATCATCAGCATGCAGGGTGATATACGGCTTGCCCAAGGCAGAGCAATAGCCGGCGTCGAATGCCGCGTTCCACTGCTTGTATTTATCACCAAAACGGATGATGGCAATATCGCATTTTTGTATCATATTTTTAGTACGAATTGCATTGACCTTCGACGACTTATGGTCGCGCCAGAACGCATTTTCGTCTTTACCCAGCATATCAGCGGCCGCGTCGCTGGCTTCGTGTTCAGTCACTGCTGATGTGAACTCAATAGCAAGGCCATGTTCTTTAGCGCCTTGCATAATTTTCTGCCGCCAGTCGGTGTGAATTTCTCCAGATAAATAAACTGTCCAATTCATAATTAACTCCATTTTATTATTAAAGGGTGTGCAACTGCTAGCTAGCAGTTGCTGATATTAATCGCTTGATAAGAAAATCGGTTGATAAGAAATAATAGTTATTAAATGATGCCTGTAAGCTTTAGCCTTTTAACAGTTTGGCAATCAAGGCGCTTAATAGCTGGTATTCTTTTTGGTCGAGCTGAACCCGAGAGCCGAGTCGAGATAATCGGGACGGTAGTGATTTTAAATGATCAGCATCAGCGATGCCGCGCTGCACCATAAGCTCGGTGGTACGATTAGTTAATTGCTGTAACTGCTGCTGAGTAATGGCAGGCTCATCCCATTGTTGACGGGTATGCAACGCTAACAGTGGTTGTGCCGTGTTCGGATTATCGTTATTATTATTACTAGCATTATTACTAGCATTAATAGCGTCATTAATACTATCAATATGGGTCCGAGCATAGGCAAAAATAAAGCTGGCTATGACTTGCACCGCTGAGGCGACATTAAGCACCGGATAAGCAGGATTGGCGTCGATTTGGATATGATAATCGGCACAAGCCAACTCTTCATTGGTCAGACCACGATCCTCTCGGCCAAATAAAATAGCAATATTAGGTTGGGTGCTGCTATGACTTGTTTGCTTATTACTAATAGTACTGTCTTGGTGCTGGCTTGTCGAATTGTTATTGGGATTTTGATCGACAGTGGCGTTATTAATAGTCATCTGACTATCAATGAAATCCAGCATAATTTTTGCTGCTTGGGTTGGGGTAACCACAGGGCGAGGTAAATGACGGCTACGGCTACTGGCGGCAAAGACCAGCTGACAATCGCTAATGGCTGTTTCTAACGTGGGGGTAATCTGAGCATCTGCTAGCACGACGCTACCGCCTGCTGCATGAGACCTACTGGTGTCATCAATAGGATGTTTGGGGTTGACCACACTTAGCCGAGACAAGCCCATAGTGTGCATAGCACGTGCCGCTGAACCAATATTAGCAGGCAAAGTAGTATTAACCATGACCACTTGTAAACAAGTTAGATAGTCAGTGACAGTAGGCTTTGATAATGTAGGTAACATGGATTCTTTATTCATTACTGGCTCAACCGTCGATTTATTTCTTGTTCTACCTGCTGCAATGCGCTGGCTGTTTGTTCAATAAGCTCCGCTTGCTGACCGATAGTGTGCTCGCGGCAGAGTTGTTGTAACTGTCCACTAAGTGTTACCACTTGCGTGGCTCCTAAGTTAGCGCTAGCGCCTTTTAGAGCATGAGCCGCTTCGAAGCCATTAGCGTTGTCATCCGCTGCTTGGGCGGTCTTTAACAGTGCAATACGTTGTTTGCTATCAGTAATATAAGTGTGTACCAAATCGGCAAAATCTTCTTCGAGTAAGTCGCGCATATCATCAAACTGTTGGTCATTGATGATTTCGTGATCCGTATTACTATTAGGGTGGTTCATACTGTCGTTATTACCATGAACGTCGACCATGATTAAATATCCAATAAGGTAAAAGATGTCGTTTTAATCAAGCAGCTGTAAGAAAAATACTCACTGTGATGGCAACGCTAGCTGTAATGGAAGTGTAAGTTTTCTTCGTTAATCAGGTTCTTTAACTGTTGTAGGTTATCATCATTAGGGTAGACGCGCCAATGCTCAGACAGTCCTACATTGGCAATGCCATAATCCTCATAAATGCTCAGTCCTAGTGGCGTACAATTATCATTAATTGAGGCGTCGGTATTACTAAGAGGCTGATTGGCATCGCCTTGGCTCATGCCTCTATCTTGCGCCAATAAGTCATTACCATCTTCGTCATATAGACTGCCACCGCCGTTACTCATAGCAGTGTCATCATAATAATCATGAGATGGGCCATTACTTTGCTCGTCCTCATCAGTGTCGTGCGACAGACGCGGCGCCGGTATTAAGTCAGCTTGAGCTGATTTGAGCAGCGGTTGCAAGCGGGTTAGTAGAGTGATATCGCTACCATGAACCTTAATACTAATTTTCTTTAACCAACGCAAACGGGCATCAACCATGGTCAGGACATTATCAAGACGTGCAAAAAGACGGCCATCACGCTCACGGATACTGCCTTTAATGACCACCACTTCATCAACTTTTAATTGGTCTTTGACCCGGTTAAAACGCTCAGCGTAGCAGCTGACCTCTAATCTTGAGGTACCGTCATCTAAGGTAATCACGTTACGATTGCCAAAGTTAGCCATATCGATGATTAGCCCAGCAAAGTAGCAGCTGCCGTTATAGCCCGTGTCAGTTAGCTTATCGAGACGTGCGCCTGAAGTGTAGCGTTTGAGTTCTTCACGGTATTCATCAATAGGATGACCGGTTAAGTACAGTCCTAAGGTATTCTTTTCTGCTTTTAGGCGATGCTTATCACCCCAAATCAGCTCTGGAGTCATGACTAATGGTGGCGCGGCCACAGCGCCATCCATTTCTCCAAATAAATCCATCATGCCAAATTCTTTATTCTGGCGATCTTGTTCAGCCGCCTGGACGGCGCTCGGTAGCTGACTCATCAAGGCCCCACGGATCTCGTAGGCTTCGTCGTTTGGCAAGTCAGGTCGTAAGGTGGCAGCAAAGTCATCAAAACAGCCCGCGCTCACTAACGCTACTAGGGTACGCTTATTGATTTTTTTGAGATCAACTCGGCGACAAAAGTCATATAAATCTAGGAAATAACCATCGCGACGGCGGGCTTCAACGATAGATTCAACCGCACTTTCACCAACCCCTTTAATTGCGCCCAAGCCATAAATAATATTGGTTGGGGTATCGGCAACAAAGTGCCACTCACTGCGGTTCACAGAAGGATTGACCACCGTCAAGTCAAAATTTTCACGGCAATCATTGATAAAGAACACCACGTTATCGGTATTGTTCATATCAGAGGTGAGAACTGCTGCCATAAATTCAGCAGGGTAGTATTGTTTTAAGTAAGCTGTTTGATAGGCCAGTACCCCATAAGCGGCAGAATGCGATCTGTTAAAACCGTAACCAGCAAACTTCTCCATCAAATCAAACACGCCGCCCGAGGTCACCTCATCAATACCTTGCGCGGTAGCGCCAGTGATGAAAATATCGCGCTGCTTGGCCATTTCTTCTGGTTTTTTCTTACCCATTGCACGGCGCAACATATCCGCACCGCCCAAACTATAGCCTGCCATAACCTGTGAGATTTTCATCACCTGCTCTTGGTAGACGATAACGCCATTGGTGTTTTCTAAAATAGGCTCAAGGTTGGGGTGATCGTAAATAACTTCTTCGCGGCCGTGCTTGCGGTCAATATACATCTCTACCATGCCAGCATCAAGCGGGCCGGGTCGATACAGCGCACACATGGCAATAACGTCTTCGATATTGGTGGGTTGTAACTTGGCCAAGTATTTTTTCATACCCATACTTTCAAGCTGAAATACGGCGGTAGTCTTGGCATCTTGAAGCAGGCGATAAGCCTTACTGTCATCTAGTGGTAAATCCTCTAATACTAACTCGGCCACACCTTCTTTAGTTCGGCGTAGATTGATATTTTTAACTGCCGCACTAATCACTGTCAAGTTACGCAGGCCCAGAAAGTCAAACTTCACCAGGCCAACCGCTTCAACGTCATCTTTATCAAACTGGCTCACGCGGTGACCGTCGTCATCACAGTAAATGGCGCTAAAGTCAGTGATTTTATGCGGTGCAATCAGCACACCACCCGCATGTTTACCCACGTTCCGGCAAATCCCTTCTAGCTTAATGGCCATCTCCCAAATCTCAAGGGCATCGTCATAATCCATATTATCAGGGTTAGAGATCAAGTCTTTCAGCTGTGGTTCTTGCTCAAGCGCCTGGCTCAGTGTTATCCCTGGGGTTTTGGGTATAAGTTTCGACATTTTGCTAGCTAAGAAGTACGATTTACTTTGCGCGCGCGCGACGTCACGTACCACGGCTTTTGCAGCCATAGTACCAAAGGTAATGATTTGTGAGACCGCTTCTCGTCCATAGGTTTGGGCGACATAATCGATAACTTTATCGCGACCTTCAATACAAAAGTCAATATCAAAGTCGGGCATCGATACCCGCTCAGGATTCAAGAAGCGCTCGAATAATAAATCGTAATGTATGGGATCAAGGTCAGTAATATTTAGCGCATAGGCCACGAGTGAGCCGGCACCTGAACCACGACCCGGACCAACCGGGACACCATTGGCTTTTGCCCAGCGGATAAAGTCCATCACGATTAAGAAATAACCAGGGAATCCCATTGATAGAATAATACCCAGCTCATACTCTAAACGATCATCATATTTCTGCCTAATATCGTTCCAATTATCACTACGTGCCTCAATGGGAAACAACTTCTCTAGACGTTGATCAAGACCGCGCTGAGACTCTGCACGAAAAAAGGATTCTGTAGTCTCGCCCTCAGGTACTGGGAACTCTGGCAGTACGTTAATACCTAGGGTCAAGGTCACGTTACAGCGAGTGGCCAGTCGTAAGGTATTATCGATTACTTGCGGGATATCAGCAAATAACTGCTGCATCTGCGCTTGGGTCTTTAAGTATTGTTCATCTGAATACGACTGCGGACGATTAAGATCTGCCAATACATATGAGCCAGCAATACAGACGCGCGCTTCATGGGCATCGAAGTCATCTTGCTCCAAAAAGCGCACATCGTTATGGGCAATAATAGGAATGTTGTGTTTAGCGCCGGCATGAATAGCGGTTTTGATAAAGGCGTCTTCACCAGCACGATTGGTGCGCTTGATCGCAAAATATAAGCGATCTTTAAACTGCGCTTGCCACTCTGTAATCAGCTCATCTGCTTTTTCTGGCATAGAGCTCACCAAAGCCTGACCAACATCCGACTTTTCGGTGAATAATATAATCACGCCTGCCGCATGTCCCAGAATATGGCTGCGCTTAACGATAGGTGTGCCATGATTGGCAGGATCAGCGCGTCCTTCGGTGAAGCCAAGCGATACGATACGGGTAATGTTCTGATACCCTTCATTATCCATCGCTAATAGCATCAAGCGCGAGTCTTCATTTTCCATGATGACTTCACTACCGATGATCGGCTTGATACCGGCACCTAAGCAAGCGCGATAAAACTTTACTGTGGCGTAAAGGTTAGATAAATCAGTCAATGCTAACGCGCGCTGATTGTCTGCCGCGGCCGCCTTAACCAGCGGCTTAATACGCACGATAGAATCGGTAATTGAATATTCGCTGTGCATGCCAAGGTGTACGAATGCCATAGAGGACTCTTACTGATACAATCAAAAGGGGAAGTGTGCTGACTAGGAGTAGAAATAAAGTATAGTTATTTTTCTAAAAATTATTAGTTATCAATGCTTTATGATGCTACTCAAACAAAAATAAGGCGTTAATAGCCTTGTTTGGTATTCTTAATCTTAGTTGCTAATAATAGCATTATTTGTCGGTGACAGCCACTTATTCAATAGGAGGGCTTTAACTAAGGGCTGCTAAAAGTACACGTTCATTACGTTTCCCAGATCTAAACAATGCAGTTTCAATTAACAAGGTTATCCTTTAGAGAGTGACTTTTTAAGCAAATTATTTTAACGCATGGCAAAAATAACAATAACCATCCACACCATACTGATGGCTCGGCTGACTGTCGAATAGCCTTGTCTAAGGGTGAACCACGCAAAAATAATCGGTATTAGTAAGATACCTAACCCTAGCAGGATGCTGACTTTTCTTTGTGTTGGATCGGCATCAACATCAACATCAACATCAACACCAACACCAGTATCGTGTATTGGCGGCGGGCGAGCAGAGGTATTATTATCTGGTGCAAGTGGTGGTTGACGTTTAGAGTCACCGTGCGATTGATAAGAAGAGTACGACAGTCCGCTACCGGGAATACCAACCGTACCGCGCGTGCCTTTTTTACCCAAGTTTACAGTCGCGCCGCGTTTGCCTACTGAGAGGCTTGAAACGCCTTTTTTAGTCAGATTAATACGCACACCAGGTGCGATTCTAATGCTTTTTCTAAATCGAAAGCCCATAGTTATTGGTCGCTTGTTCGAGGGTGTGAGTACAGGGCCTAATATGAATTTATAAACGGCAAAACTTATTAAAAAGCCCTCGCTACCTAGATAGCAACGAGGGTCTAGCTAGATCTCTAGATATTATAATTTCACTTTATGTAATGGATATCACTCACTATCGATCCATCCCGCTGCTGAGCAGTACACATCTACAATTAGACATCCACAATTCACATTACTGCGGGTCTAACAATTCAATCCAGTGCTTCACTGGTATTGATGATTTAGTGCTTAAGTGCAGCTGGCAACCAATGTTGGCGGTCACTATTTGTTCTGGATTACCAATCGTTAAATCTGCTAACTTATTGGTCAGTAATTGCTGGCTCATTTCTGGTTGAAGTATTGAATAGGTTCCCGCAGAACCGCAGCATAAATGTCCGTCCTTGGTACGGGTCAGCTTGATACCGGCTTGCTGTAAAATTTGTTCAACTTGGCCACCCAACTGCTGGGCATGTTGCAAGGAGCAAGGGCAGTGTACGGCTGTCTTGCGACCGATCCCTTGTAACTCTAATTGACTCAAATCTTCTTTAAACAATACTTCGCTAAGATCTTTAGCCAGTTCGCTAACTCGTAGTGCTTTAGCTGCATAAGCTGGATCTTGACTCAGTTTCTCGCCATAGTCTTTGACCATAGTGCCGCAGCCAGAGGCACTAATAACAATAGCTTCTACTCCCATCTCAATATGAGGCCACCAAGCATCAATATTACGGCGCATAAATGCCAGCCCTTCCTCATGAGCAGAAAGATGATAGTTCACCGCCCCGCAGCATCCGGCTTTAGGCGCAGTGAACAGGCCAATGCCTAGTTTATCAAGCACACGCGCCGCTACAATATTAGTGTTGGGGGTCGCTGCAGGTTGAGCACATCCTGCAAGTACCAACATCTGGCGCGTATGTTGTTGCGTTGGCAAAGAGCGCTTAATCTGTCTGGCGGGTACTTTAGCTTTCAGACTACTGGGCAATAGTGGTCGCCCTAACTGTCCCAAACGTAACAAAGTTCCAAAGCGACGTGAATAGGGCAAAACCCTACGTATCAGCCAGCGCAATAGCTTCTGCTGCAAGGGTCGTTCCAATTGAGTTTCCATGATGCCACGGCCTATTTCGGCCAAGCGTCCATACTTGACACCAGAAGGGCAGGTGGTCTCACAACTACGACAGGTCAAACAACGGTCTAAGTGAGTTTGTGATTTTTCGCTGATATCACCCGTTTCTAGCAGCTGCTTAATCAAATAAATTCGTCCGCGTGGACCATCCCGTTCATCACCCAGCTCTTGATAAGTGGGACAAGTCGCATTACAAAACCCACAGTGTACGCAGCTGCGCAAAATAGAGTCGGCTTCTTCAATTTCTGGGTGATTCAGATACTTCACATTAATTTGGGTACGCATGATGTCCTCTTATTATTACTTTTAGCTATTCCATTCAGCTATTAAGTCTGGCTATTAAATCTAGCCATTACATCCAGCTATAGAGACGACCAGGGTTAAAGATTCCGTTCGGATCGAAGGCGTGTTTAAGTCGTTGGTGGAGTTGACGCAGCGCCTCGGGCTGAGTATGAAAAACGTCTTGTAGTCGATCGCCACCACGATAAAGGCTCACTTGGCCACCCGCACTCTCAGCCAACGCTTCTAATTCATCAACCGCAAAATCACCGCGTAGCCAACGCTGGCTCCCACCCCAATCAAGCAGCCAATCTGCCTCTGGCAAAAAATGTTGGGCATTACTATTGACTGAAAACCGCCATAAGGGGGCGTCTTGTCTAGCAAAATAATCCAACTGCTGCTCACGTAATTGTGTCCATAGATTATCGCCATCTTCTAGCACTGTGCCTTGCCACTGGGTAACAGTACTGTCTACCGCACTACGAGCGCCTTCCAAACGCAAGTAAAGATGATTATCAAACCAACACGCCGCGGTTAGGGGTTTGGATTGTCCCGCCAAACGATTCATCTCTGCAATGGCTTGTACCGCATTCATTTCTTGCTTGAGGGTCATGGTAGCGGCAGGCTTGGGCATTACTTTTAGACTGACCTCGCTGATGACTCCTAAAGTCCCCATCGCGCCAGCTTGCATACGTGAGACATCATATCCCGCCACGTTTTTCATCACTTGCCCGCCAAAGCGCAGTTCTTCTGCACGCCCATTGATTAAGCGAACACCTAGAACATGGTCTCTTATCGAGCCATTCCATGGACGTCCTGGTCCAGATAAATGACAAGCCAAAGTACCGCCTAGGGTCGCTCGTCCATCAAATAATGGCGGCTCAAACGCCAGTCTTTGATTGTGCTCGGCCAAAGCTGTACTGATTTCAAGCAAAGGTGTACCTGCTCGAGCGGTAAGCACCAGTTCAATCGGCTCATAACTGACAATACCGCTATGCTCAGCAAGACTGATGGGCTGACCTTCATGGTACCGACCCATGAAATGCTTACTACCACCACCAATTATTTTTAACGGTGTGCCATCAGTGCTGGCTTGTTTAACCTGTTCGATCAGCTCATGACTGAGGTCTTTATCACTCATGCGGGCTCTCCTTGCTGCATTGGCTCACTTTTACCTATATCGCCTCTGCCTACATCTAGTGCACGATATTCCTGACAATTTTTTAGCACAGGAATGCCTTTACCTGGATTGAGAGTGCCAGCAGGATCAAAGGCCGCCTTAATAGCGTGAAACTGGCGTAACTCCTGCTCGTTAAACTGTACATTCATTTGTCGGATTTTTTCTATGCCTACGCCATGTTCACCGGTAATACAGCCACCTACTTCCACGCATAGTTCTAATATGCGACCGCCGAATGCTTCAGTTTTTTCAAAATCGCCGGGCACGTTGGCATCAAATAAGATTAAGGGGTGTAAGTTACCATCACCTGCATGAAATACGTTGGCTACTCGCAAACCGTAGTGTTCTGAGAGTTTTTCCATTTCAGTCAATACATGAGCAAGTTGGCTGCGGGGAATGGTGCCGTCCATACAATAGTAATCCGCTGATATCCGGCCCACGGCTGGAAACGCAGACTTACGACCTTTCCATAATAAAGCGCGTTCTGCCTCGCTCTGAGATACTCGAGTTGAGGTGGCACCCAGCTGAATAAAAAGCTGCTCAACTTCTGCGATCTGTTCTTTAACTTCAGCTTCGCTACCATCTAATTCACATAACAGCAACGCCTTAGCATCGGTAGGATAACCGGCATGAACGAAGGCCTCAGCAGCTATAATCGCTAGGCTGTCCATCATTTCGAGGCCAGCTGGAATAATGCCTTTGGCAATCACGTCACCTACCGCGTCACCTGCGGTCTGTACATTATCGAAAGCTGCCATAATTACCTGTGCCTTTTCAGGACTCGGTAATAGCTTGACAGTTACTTCAGTCACTATGCCAAGCAACCCTTCAGAACCGGTAATTAAGGCCATTAGATCGAAGCCGTTACTGTCCAGTCCTTCGCTACCTATGCTGATCAGATCGCCTTCTACAGTAACCATTTCTACTTTTAATAAGTTATGTACGGTCAGTCCATATTTAAGACAATGGACACCGCCAGAGTTTTGCGCAACATTACCGCCTATCGTACAAGCAATCTGTGAGGAGGGGTCCGGACCATAATACAAGCCATGTATGCTTGCCGCTTCACTAATGGCTAAGTTACGGACGCCTGGTTGTAAGCGCGCGCTACGCGCTAGGGGATCAATCCCAAGAATATGTTTAAAACGAGATAATACCAGCAATACGCCATCAGGATTGGGCATGGCACCTGCACAAAGACCAGTGCCAGCACCACGAGCCACTACAGGAATTTGATAGCGATGGCAGAGTCGCATTATCTCCTGTACCTGCTCGACCGTATCTGGCAACACCACTATTAATGGCATATCACAATATACAGATAAGCCATCACACTCGTAAGGCTTCTGAGTTTCTTCATCACTGATCACGTGCTCAGGCTCAATAAATGCCCGAAACATCTGTACTAATGCGGCCTTATTAGGTCTTTCAATCTGGTTCATACTTTGCTCTCCCTAGCTAACTGGATTGACGATGATTTTCTTACTGTTGTCCAGCTAACAACGCTCACATTCATCGTTAATAAAAAACGTTTTTATTAATACCAACTGAAGATCAACTAAAAATATATCATTTTTAGCCGATGGTTCAAAAATGTCATAGGAATACCATCATCTCAATTTCGATAAGCTCAGCTGTTAGTAATAGGCTACACTAACAGCCGACCAACTTAGTAGCCTACTACGGCTGCATCCACGATACGCGGATCTGAAGATCCATATATACCGGTTGGAGTAATCATAATGGACTGTGTTGAGCCCATGGCTGCTTGCGGACTGACAGTATGACCCATCGATTCTAACTTTTTGATAGTATCGACATTCAGCGCTTTTTCGATACGAATCTCATCGGGTAGCCATTGATCATGAATACGCGGGGCATGAGTGGCTTCAGCGATATTCATATCATGATCGATAACGTTAGAGATAACTTGGGTGACGGTAGTGATAATACGACTACCGCCCGGGCTGCCGGTGACGATATAAGGCTTGCTGTCTTTAAATACCAGCGTTGGACTCATAGAAGATAAAGGACGCTTGTCTGCTTCGACGGCATTGGCTTCACCGCCAAGTAGGCCATAACCGTTAGGAACACCAGGCTTGGCTGAAAAGTCATCCATTTCATTATTTAATAAAATACCTGTCCCTTCAGCGACCATGCCCGTGCCATAAGAGAAGTTTAAGGTATAGGTGTTCGCTACCGCATTGCCATCTTTATCAACGATAGAGAAATGGGTGGTTTGATCGCTCTCATAAGGCAGTGGGTTATTGGCTTTAACCGTTGCGGCAGGCGTGGCTTTATTGGGATCAATCAAGGCACGCAGCTTATCTGCATAAGGACGCGCCGTTAGCCCATTGACTGGTACGTCGACGAAGTCCGCATCACCTAAGTACTCAGCACGATCAGCATAGGCCAATTGCATTGCTTCGGCCATTAAGTGGATGGTCTGGGCGCTATTTTGTCCATACTTATTTAGAGGATAGCCCTCTAAAATGTTTAGAATTTGGACGATGTGAATACCACCAGAGGATGGTGGTGGCATAGAGACAATCTCATAACCACGATAAGTACCTTTGACTGGCGCGCGGGCGATGGCTTGATAATTGGCTAAATCTTGCAAGCTCATACTACCGCCAGCCTCATTCACTGCCTTGACTATTTTACGAGCAGTTTCGCCTTTATAAAATCCATCTTTTCCTTGTGCCGCAATCAGCTTTAGCGATTGTGCAAGTTCTGGTTGTTTTAAGCGCTCACCAGGTTGATAAGCGCTGCCATCAGATTTGAAAAATATTTTTTTGGTACTTGGCCATTTTTGCATGCGCTCACTTAAGGCTTCTAGCGATTCGGTTAAGCCAGCGGTAACTTCTATACCATTCTCTGCTAATGAAATCGCCGGTGCCATCACTTGCCCGCGACTCATAGTGCCATGATCTTCTAGTGCTTTGAGTAGTCCTGCCACTGTGCCTGGTACACCGATAGCCAAGCCGTGATAGCGTGATAAATCACTGACTGCATTGCCCTCTTTATCAAGGTACATATCACGTGAGGCACTGCTTGGTGCTTTTTCGCGATAATCGAGCGCTACTGTCTTGTCTTTATCCGCATCATAAATCATCATGAAGCCACCACCACCAATATTACCAGCGCGTGGTAGGGTCACTGCCAGTGCAAAGCCAACCGCAACACTAGCATCAACGGCATTACCACCTTGCTTTAGAATCTGTAAACCAACATCAGAGGCAATCGCTTCTTGAGTGGCCACCATGCCATTCCTGGCCCATAGCGGATGCTGGATAGCATCGTTTGAGTAGATGGCTTGGTCGGCTTTAGCGGTAGTTAGAGCCGTGGTCGTGCTAGGTGCTTTTTTTAGACTGTTAGGCGTCGCAACCGTAATACGCTGGGTCTCAGACAGTACGGTCGGCGCGCTAGTCATAATAGCTAGATTTATCGCGCTAGTATTAATGTCAGTGGTATTGGTTACTTTACTGTTGGCGGGCTCAGCGGCATGAGCAGATATGGATACTAGGAAGCTGCTACTAATAAGTAAAATGGCAGCTCTAATGGCTGTTTTGCTTTGAAGATTAGGGCGGTGAGACTCTTGCTGAGTTTTTGATAGTGAGCGTTGCATCGCAAAATCCTTTTTACTCGGGAGAGATAGGTTGAGTTGTATTGTGACAGTTATTGGCAAAAGAGACGAATGGTAAATGATTCAAATTAAGTATTAAAAGGGGGCTGGCTATTTAAGCAAGCTGGCTAAATGATAGGCTTGTCGCATGAGTAGTAACAGGTACCGGCTGGTACAATTGCAATGCCACTTGAACCTCATTAATCTTACCAAGCATACTATAATTTATGCTTAACTGCTTTGGATTTTTTCTGTATAAATTATCTATAAAGTAATGGATTTAAACTGAGCGCTACTGCCCATATACAGATGATATAAGATGTTTTTTAGGGTAATTATCACTGAGTTTAAGGGCTGCCCACCTGCACCTCATCGCTTTATATTTTAAGTTTTACACTGGCCTATATTTTACACTTGCCTATACAGACGAGTTCAATCCTCTATTTTTGCGGGCAAATGCTTGTATTGTCCGGTCTAAAGTCAATAAGCTATCAATCAGCACCACAAAAAAGCGCATCAGGATCAACTGATGCGCTTTTTTATGATATTTACAATAGTTGCTATTTTATATATTTCCGATCTGTATAGTCGTGTGGCAGCACCAGTAACTAAGACTAAATAGTATATCAAAATGTAAGAAACATCATTTTTTACTAATGCATTTATGCCTGAGTAATGAAGGATTTTTTAACTTTGATATCGGTAAGTTGATAAAAATTAGTAATATATTTGCGGTTTGCAGTACAAATATGTCTAATATATTCATTTTTTAGCATATATTCCGACGAACGGTAGTAAATATGGCTAAAAAGTATTGTTACACTCTCTATATATCCGGTAATATGAATATATAGAGAGTGGTCATAGACTTACAAGACTGAACGTTCTTGTTTCTCAAACGCTAGTAACTGTTACATTTTAGCAAAAAACTTTCAGTCATATAAACTTATAGCCTGTTTTATTTTGTTATTTCGACTCTCTGTTACATGGATTTTATTTTCTATATCTCATAAATTTGTAAGGGAGTACACGTTATGAACCGCAATTATAAAGTTATATGGAATGCCTCTTTGAACTGCTTTATGGCAGTTGCAGAATATGCCAAGAGTCGGGGCAAGTCCTCAAGTGGCGCAGTGAGTTCTAGCTCTAGCGCCTCAGCAGCGGTATCGACAGGCGCACGATTATTGCGCGTAAGTGCTATATGTGCAGGACTGGCTGCATCTGGTCTGAGTATGCAGGCGACAGCAGCTAACGAATATGAGGGTGATATTGGTGGTAACGTTTTTACTGGTTTATACGGTGATCTAAACGTTAAAGGTGGCGAGAGTACTCTTGCCAATCTGACGAATAACAATATTGGCGTGGTCGGAACGGATACTGGCTTCACCAACACTCTAACCATCAAATTGGCTAAAGATCTAACGGGTCTTACTAGTGCTAATTTTGGTGCAGCTCCTCCAGCTAATGGAAATGCTGCAATTTCTGGAGTTACGATTTCAGGTGCAGGTATTAATAACGACGGCAAGCAGATTACTGAGTTAGCAAGCGCGGGTAACGTTAAATTGTTGACCAACGCTAAGAATGCAGTCAACGTAACTGACTTGAATAACGCAATTGACGCTAACAAGACACATTTCTACAGTGTCAACAGTACAGATGCAACTGCAGGTAACTACAACAACGACGGTGCGACTGGCGTTGATGCAATGGCAGCTGGTATTGGTGCGACTGCTACGGCTAATCGCGCGGTTGCTATGGGTACCGATGCGTCTGCTATGGGTCCTGAGTCAACTGCTCTGGGTTCAGCAGCACAAGCGTTTGCTGGTTCAGCTACTGCGGTTGGTTTTGGTGCACGAGCGGATCAGTACGGTGCAACTGCGATGGGTGTGAACTCTCGCGCTCAAGGCGAGTACAGCACCGCTGTTGGTCAGACAGCCAAGGCTACAGGTGCGAACTCCGTTGCTTTAGGTAAAGGTTCTGAAGCTACAGATGATTCGTCAACTGCTCTGGGTTCAGCAGCACAAGCGTTTGCTGGTTCAGCTACTGCGGTTGGTTTTGGCGCACGAGCGGATCAGTACGGTGCAACTGCGATGGGTGTGAACTCTCGCGCTCAAGGCGAGTACAGCACCGCTGTTGGTCAGACAGCCAAGGCTACGGGTGCGAACTCCGTTGCTTTAGGTAAAGGTTCTGAAGCTACAGATGATTCGTCAACTGCTCTGGGTTCAGCAGCACAAGCGTTTGCTAGTTCAGCTACTGCGGTTGGTTTTGGTGCACGAGCGGATCAGTACGGTGCAACTGCGATGGGTGTGAACTCTCGCGCTCAAGGCGAGTACAGCACCGCTGTTGGTCAGACAGCCAAGGCTACGGGTGCGAACTCCGTTGCTTTAGGTAAAGGTTCTGAAGCTACAGATGATTCGTCAACTGCTCTGGGTTCAGCAGCACAAGCGTTTGCTGGTTCAGCTACTGCGGTTGGTTTTGGTGCACGAGCGGATCAGTACGGTGCAACTGCGATGGGTGTGAACTCTCGCGCTCAAGGCGAGTACAGCACCGCTGTTGGTCAGACAGCCAAGGCTACGGGTGCTAGCTCTGTGGCCATCGGCGACGGATCCGAGGCAACCAAGGATAGCAACATTGCATTAGGCAACAGAGCACAGGCGACCGGAAACCAATCGATTGCGCAGGGCAGTAATGCGAAGGCACTCGGAAGCCAGTCAATTGCGCAAGGCACTTACGCCAAGGCAACAGGTAACTTCAGCTCGGCGCAAGGCTATTTCTCTGAGGCGACCCAGTCCGGTTCGATCGCACAGGGTCGGAGTGCAAAAGCATTCGGCGTGAACTCGATTGCGATGGGCACAGGCTCAAAAGCATTTGGTACTTCTAGTATCGCTATTGGAACTGGAAACGTAGTCTCTGGTGACAACTCAGGTGCGTTTGGTGATCCTAACTCAGTTAGCGGTACCGGTAGTTATGCCATTGGTAACAACAATACTATTGATAACGATAACACCTTTGTTTTAGGTAATGATGTCGTTACAAGCCAAGATAACAGTGTAGTGCTGGGCAACGGTTCTAGCGATCGCGCTTTCACAATTGAAACCGGTGCCGGCCAAGCAGTTGGTGTAGTCAGCGTTGGTTCTGATGGCGGCGAGCGTCAGGTTATTAATGTGGCAGCAGGTGCTCTAAACGCAGCATCAACTGATGCAGTTAATGGTAGCCAATTATTTACCACTAACAGTAACGTGACAGAAAATAGAGTTATTTCTCAAGGCAATATGGCCGCGCTTGGTGGTAGCTATGACTCTGTTAATGGTAGTTATACTGCTCCTGTTTATAATGTAATAGTTAATACTGCTACCGGAGCAACATCAGCAGTTGATACTGTCGCTGGTGCTGTGAACGCTCTTAATACTGCAGTACAGACTCCCCTCACTTTTGCTGGTGATAACGGTAGTCCAGTTACTCGTAAGCTTGGTCAAACGCTCAAAGTCAAAGGTGGTAGAACAGTTGCGTCTAACTCAGCAACTACAAACATCAGCGTAACTGCTGATGGTACGGATACCTTATCCGTCAAACTGGCTGAAGACATTGATCTTGGCACTAATGGTAGCGTGAGAATGGGTAGAAATGGGCTACTAAGTGTCAATACTACAGTTAGCGATACTGGCGTTTCCATAGTAAGACAAATAGGGTTTACTCCATTAAGTCGTTCTAGTGCTACCTTAAATAGCAACAGTCTTACTTTTGCTAGTGGCCGATTCGGTAGCCTTACTGGCGCTGGCGCTGCTACTCTCAGCAGCAACGGTCTCAACATTCTTAATGGACCAAGTGTTACTAAATCTGGTATCGATGCGGGTAACAGAAGAATCACACGGGTCTCTAACGGTGTTGACCCAACTGACGCCGTTAACCTAAGCCAGCTTACCGGTTCTGCTGCTGCTGCAAGAACAGAAGTGGTTGCAGGTACTAACGTCGCTGATGTTGAGAAGTCTACGGGCCTTAACGGTCAAGACATCTATACTGTCAATGCCAATGGCTCTAAAACCTCGGCAGGCTCTCTTGCATTAGAAGTAACCTCTACTACTGATGCCAACAACTTGACTGACTATGCGGTTGATCTAAGTCAAGGCACTAAAGACAGCTTAGGTAAAGCTGACAGCGCTATGCAGAATGTCATTACTCAAATTGATGGTGTTACTGTTAAAACCCTTGATAAGGATGACAATACTGCTAACTTTATCACAGGTGATAATATTGCTTTGACAGCTGATAGTTCTGGTATCAAAGTTGCTCTAAAAAACCAAATCGATCTAAGCAGCGCTGGTAGCCTCAAAATAGGTGATGCTTCGCTAACCAATAGTGACGGTAGAGGCTTTAGTGTTAACGGTTCTAAAATCGTTGATGTAGCAGACGGTAATGTCGGTGAATTTAGCAAACAAGCTATTAATGGTAGCCAGCTGTTTGAGACTAACCAAGTTATCGATCAAGGCTTAAAATTCAGAGGTGATAACGGTCTTACTATCACTCGTAAGTTAGGTCAACGCCTAGATATCACTGGTGGTGCGATAGGTAATCTGACTACAGGCAATATCGCAGTAAGCAATGACGGTAGTAATGGTCTGATTGTAGAGCTTGCGGAGAACGTTGACTTAGGCGCAACTGGTAGTATCGAAACTGGCGCAACCACTGTAAATAACGCTGGCATTAGTGTACTTGGTGGCACTCAAGGTAACGGCAATCCTGTTAGATTGACTGAAGACGGTCTATTCAACGGCGGCAATACCATCAAAGGTGTCGCTGATGGCCGTGTTGATGAAACCAGTCAGCAAGCTATTAATGGTAGTCAGTTAAATACAACTAACGATCTGATTGCTGACTTAACCAATGGTGTAACTGGTATCGTTCGCGAAGATAGTGGCAACGGCGCGCTTAGTGTCGGTTCTACGGCAGATGCAACGGGTGATAACTCCATTGCAATGGGTAAAAACGCAATAGCCTCTGGTAAATCTAGTATCAGTATCGGTACTGGTAATGAGGTCTCTGGCAATAACTCTGGTGCTATCGGTGATCCGACTGTTATCACAGGTAATAACAGCTATTCATTAGGCAACGATAATAATATCGCTGGTAATAAATCCTTTACCATTGGTAATGACAATAACATAAGTGGTAATAAGTCCACTACATTGGGCAACGACAATATAATCAGTGGTAACAGATCCTTTGCACTAGGTAACAATAATACAATCGCTGGTAATAGATCCTTTGCACTGGGTAATAACATCACTATTGGTACTGGTGTAAATGGTGCAGTAGGTATCGGTAATAACACTGATGTGACTGCCTCTACTGTCGGAAGCTTTACACCTACTGGCTCAACTGTGGTAGGAACATCAACTGGTAGCAATGTAGTGAGTATCGGCAGTGCTGGTAATGAACGTCGATTGACCAATGTAGCCGCTGGTGGTGCAGATACTGATGCGGTGAACGTCAGCCAACTTAAAGCAGTTAACAATAAAGTCAGTGAAGGCTTTAATATTAGCGCCCAAGGTGGTACTGCAGATAATGTCCAACTAGGCGAAACTGTTGACTTCACTAACACTGACAGTAACCTTGTAGTCACTAACACTGATAACAAGATCAACTATGATCTAGCTGATGATATTACTGTAGAGAGTGTGACTATTGGCAATGGCACTAATGACACTAAACTAACTACCGATGTTAGAGGCTTGAGTGTCAATCAGTCTAAAATCGTTGATGTAGCAGACGGTAATGTCGGTGAATTTAGCAAACAAGCTATTAATGGTAGCCAGCTGTTCAATAATGCACAGTCTGTAGCTAATAACTTCGGTGGCGGTTCAGTAGTCAGCGCTGATGGTACGGTTAGCGCGCCAACTTACAACGTGCGCAATACTGCAGGTACAACACAAAGCACCGTTGCTGAAGCTATTGATGCCCTAAACCAAGGCTTTAAGTTACAAAGCAACAGCGCTGACACTACCACTATTCAACCTAGTGAAACTGTAGACATCGGTACCGTTACTGGTGAGACTAATATCTTAGTTGAGAAAAATGGCAACATTATCGATTTCAGCTTAAACAGAGAGATCGACGTTGATAGTGTGACAGTTGGTCCTAACGTACTAAACGCTGCTGGTTTGACCGCAGGTAACACTTTTATATCTTCTGATGGCCTAACCTTTCTCGGTGGCAGCACAGTTTCTGTGACATCTACTGGTATCAATGCGGGTGGTCAAAAAATTACTAACGTTCAAGACGGCAAAGTAGGTCCTAACAGTAAGCAAGCTATCAATGGTAGTCAGCTCTTTGAAACGAACCAAATCATGGGTAAAGGCTTCAACATCACAACTAACAGTAATGTTACAACCAAAGACAACGTCAAACTTAGTGAAACGGTCGACTTCACCAATACTGATGGCAACTTAGTCGTTAGTAATACTGTCGATAATGGTGTGAACTATGACTTAGCTGATGATATTACGGTTAATCAAGTGACTATTGGCGACGGAACCAACGACACTGTATTAACCACTGATGCTAGAGGCTTAAGTGTCAATCAGTCTAAAATCGTTGATATATTAGACGGTAATGTTAATGCTGGTAGCCAACAAGCTATCAACGGTCGTCAGCTGTTCAATAATGCACAGTCTGTAGCTAATAACTTCGGTGGCAATTCAAGTGTCAATGCTAATGGTACGGTTAGCGCGCCAACGTATACGGTAAATAGCGCATCTAAGAATAATGTTGGTGATGCAATCACAGCATTAGACCAAGGCTTTACCTTACAAAGCAATGGTAATGGTGCTGCTGCTGTCAAAGCAGGTGATGTTGTTGACATCGGTATCGCTGCTGGTGAGAACAATCTACAAGTCACTAAAACTGGTAACAACATCACATACAACCTCAAAAAGAATCTTGATTTAGGTGCTACCGGTAGTGTTAAATTAGGTAGCGTTCTACTGAATACTGATGTTAGAGGCTTAAGTGTCAATCAGTCTAAAATCGTTGATATAGCAGACGGTGATGTCACTTCTACTAGCCAACAAGCTATTAATGGTCGTCAGCTGTTCCAGACCAATCAAGATGTAATAGCTGCACAAGCTGCTGCTGATCAAGGCTTTAATATTAAAGGTGGTAGCAGTACTGTTGATAATGTCGAACTTGGTCAAACCGTTAACTTCACTAACACTGATGGTAACCTAGTCACAACCAATAGCGACAACGGTATTAACTATGATCTTGCTGATGACATTACGGTTAATCAAGTGACTATCGGTGACGGAACCAATGATACTGTATTAACCACTGATGCTAGAGGCTTAAGCGTCAATCAATCTAAAATCGTTGATATATTAGATGGTGATATCACTTCGACTAGTCAGCAAGCTATCAATGGTCGTCAGTTAAATAGAACCAATACCAATGTTGCAGGCAATATGGCAGCGCTGGGCGGCGGGGCAACTTATAACGCAACAACTAACGTCTATACTGCGCCAACGTATACCCTGAACAATGGGGCTGACGTCTTTAATAATGTTGGCGATGCACTGGGCAATCTGGATGGTCGTACTACCACCAACACTAACAACATTGGAAATAACACTACTGCTATCAATAATCTAACTAATGGCACCACTGGCATCGTTCGGCAAAATCCTACTGGTACTGGCAACATCACTGTAGGTGGTACAACAGGTGGTACTAACGTAAACTTCTCTGGTACAGCTGGTGATCGTGTATTGAGTGGCGTTGCAGATGGTTCTGTTGCTACAGGAAGTAAAGATGCTATCAATGGCGGTCAGTTGTATGCTCAAGGCGCTGGTGTCGCAGGTATCATTGGTGGTACTACAGTTTATAACCCATCTACTGGTAACTTCACGAACGCTAATATCGGCGATACTGGTAAAAGTAGTATTCATGAGGCAATCAAATCTGTCAATACAGCGGCGGCAGCTAAGACCACAGTAACCGCTGGTGATAATATTGTTGTAGATTCAGTACCCAACGGAGATGGCTCTACTAATTATCGTGTATCTACTTCTAAAAACCTAAATGTTGATAGCGTCAAGGCTGATGATGGCGCAGGTAATATAACTACAGTCACTGCTGTTGGTACTAGCGTTACTAACGGTGATTATACTACTAAATATAGTGCGACAGGTTCAAGTCAAACAGATCTTACTGGCAACGCCAATAACATCACAGCACTTGGCCAAACCATTGCTACAGGCGCTAACATAACAACCGCAACCAGTGCCGGCACAGATGTCACTGACGGCAAGAACAGAAGCATCCATGGCGCAAACGGCTTCTCTGCCACTGATGCTGAAGGCAAAAATGGCACGGTCGTTGATCAAACAGGTGTAAGTTTCAGAGACAGCGCAGGCGCTGCCGCTGGTCCAAATATGACCGCAGCCGGTATTAAGGGTGTTGTTGATGGCAGAGAACTTGACGACGCCGTCAACTTCGGTCAGTTAAGTCGTATGGAGAGGAGACTTGGTAATAGCGTCAACGAGTTAGGCTACAGAATTGGTGAGGTTGAAGATGATGCGAATGCTGGTATCTCAGCAGCGATGGCAATGTCTTCATTACCACAGTCTAATATCGCAGGTAGATCTATGGTAGGTGGCGGTATCGCGACTTATAATGGTGAAAGCGCAGTAGCGGTTGGTGTCTCTAGAGTTTCTGATAACGGACGTTGGGTGATGAAGGTAAGTGGTACTGCGGATACCCAGGGTAATGCTGGTGGATCCATTGGTGCAGGCTTCCATTTCTAATTTAATCAAACGTAAGATGACAGTGTCTATTTTCAATAAATAGGTGCTGTCAATTCACTCAAGACCTATCAAGGAACGCATAATGAATTTACATCTATACCGTTATGGCCTACTGGCTACTGCTTTACTGTTAACTGCAACGGGTTGTACTTGGCACGTAAGTCCTGGCGCTCAGTATGGATCAGTTGATGCTAATGACTTAATATTTCCTGATGAAAGTAAGGCATGGCAAAAATCGGGTAAACTCGTTGACCAAAGCGACGTGGCCAAAATTAAGGTCGGCACTACCAAAAGTGAGATCTATGAGCTGATTGGTACGCCACACTTTCAAGAAGGGTTTAACGCCCGCGAATGGGATTATATTCTCAAATTCTCTAATGCAAATAAGAATATAGAGACCTGCCGCTATAAAGTTATTTTTGATAATAGCTACGAAGGAAGACTGCTTGGTGATGAATTTTTTGTCACAGAGATCTATTGGCAGCCTGCATCATGTCAGAAGTATTCCCAGGCTGATCGTTAGTTTGAATAATATTGTGACGTTTTAAATAAAAAAGCAAGACATCTAATGTCTTGCTTTTTTATGGCTTAAAGCTCAAATTAACAGTGTTAACAGCTGCTTTTAATACGAATATATACCTATAATATTTTCTGATATTTGAATCACTATAGGCTATAAAAACAACTTTAGATGTTGTGGCATTAAATCTCTATTTGCACTCCGCCTCCCAAGTTATATTGAAATATAGACATAAAAAATCCCTAGATAAGGGATTCTTAATTATAAATGAGTTCAACGACGCATCTCTACATTGCGCCTAATAATAGTTAATAACAACGCCCTAGTAATATTAGAAGTTACCGTAAGTCAATAAATAAAGGTAATAGCACTTTATTATCGTTACCTTCGTTTGAGGTGCTTATAATCCTACGTCAGATTGCAATGCTTCACTTATCTTGACGGGTACAGCAAACATCCAAGGCATACCGCCTGTACAGAAAAATTTACCATCACTAAAAGATATAATGTGGGCTGTAAAGTCGTTGCCGCCGTGATCTGTCATTGCTTGTTCATCGCTATCATCATCTATAGCGCACCAGATGTTTTCGTCACCACGTTCTAGCATCGCGCGAGTTAAAGCGCTACCTGTTAGTATATTATGCATTTTGAGCTCCTTGTCATTTACTGTATCGAAACTACAGCAGGCCCGAGATACTAAAGCCTTTTATAATTACAGCAGTTTGCTCTCACTAGCGTCCATTCCATTGTATTAATTTAACGTGATTAATAGTATTGCTAGCTATTTGCCAATAGGGTTGTTTGTCAATGGCTATATATTTGTTAGGCTCCATTATACTCTTTAGTGTTACTAAAGTGTTAGTATATAACCGTAATTATGGATATAGTAGTCTACATCCATAATATAGCAACAAAATAAATCTTTTATATACTATTAATTGGTTGTGTGTTGTGATTATAAACATAACATAATATTTATAAAAGTGGAATAATTTTTATAACGCTCTATATACGACAAGCGTGTTCGATCAGGTAAAGAAACAAGTCCAACACGTTAACTAAAGTAATGTTTTATAATAAATTTTAACAAATATCATAATGGTACTTCACCAAATCTAAATTTGGGCAACTGGCTTGGTAATCCCGCCCATAATTATAATAGTAACACCGTCAAGTTATCTTTACATCTCAACTTTTTGGTTTGAATGGACCTTCATTAGGACCTCTGCCAGCTAGGATAATGCTCGTTGATGGCTAAAGATTTGAGACGATAAAAGCCTCTAAGAATACGTACAGTCAATCCAATTTAAAGACGATACAGTGCCGCTGATATGAATTTTCCGCAGCCTCTGTCACGCGTGCGAAGAGGAAGTAAGAAAATAACTGGTCTAAACCTACTGTGCTATCATCTACTGAGTCAGTTCCAACAATTCCGCTGCGCTAATAGCCTCATTTTTTCAGCTTTTACTTTTGAGTTACTCAAAGCAAATATAAGCAGCGTGATTGTAAAACGTTTGTTTACCATTTTTAAAACCTGCTACTGCTTGTGATGCGGTTCTAATGGCCTCTATCTCATCCTTTGCTTCTAATACTACCAAGGTAGCTGGTGCACCTACTGTTATCTCAGATTGGTGTGACAGTAATTTAGCTGCATTTTTGCTGATCATATCAAAAACATCTGCCATTTCAGTGTCCTTAGATAGCTGAGCAATATTGGCATACATATTTGCCATTCTAATCAATGAGGCATCACCATAAGGCGTGAATGCATTCAAAATATTGTTACTGGCAATAGTGGTATTAATGCCCATTTCTGCCAATTCATTGGCGTTAACCATACCTCTAGGTATCAAAGCATCATAGTTACGCCCATTTAGATAGATATCGGTCGCCGGCAACACAGTTAAGGAGATATTAGCAAACTTCAGTAAACCTGCCATTGCTCTTCGCTGCATCTTATCCATAGCAGAAAGCTTGGTGACATGACCAATAGACACACGGCCCTGATAGTTACGTTTGATGGTTTCTTCTACCAGTTTTGGGATGGTTGAGCTATCAGGATCTAAATCAAAATCTAGATGAAAATCAACATTGACATTAAACTGCTCAGCTAAGTCAAATATCATCTCGATATGTTGGTTTGGATGGTCATCTTTGTACGGACAACCACCTACCAAATCCGCGCCCTGTGCTAGTGCTTGTTGCAGCAGTTCATAGGTTTGTGGTGCATTGGTCAAGCCATCCTGGGCAAAGGCACAAATTTCTATATCAATCGCAAATGCATACTTCTTTTGGACTCTCTTTATAGCTTCAAAACTGCGCAATTGAGTTTTAGCATCTGTTTCGACGAAGGTTCGCAGGCCAACGGTGCCTTTTTTAATGGCCATTTCTATGACTCTTGATGCGCGTTCAAACACATCTTCTTCAGTAAACTCTTTTTTGGCTTTACCGGTTTCTTCTACCGCTTCTTCTAGATTGCCTTCCTCTAAGCTACAGCGGTCCAGTATGCAGGCCTTATCGAGATGTATGTGACTCTCATAAAAACCAGAACAGACAAAATTACCTTTTGCGTCGTAAACAGTGCCATCATAAATAACGTCATCATCAATACTATTATCTTCAACGACATCAATGCCCGTAATATGAGCTTCTTTTATACTAATATTAACCAAGCCTTTATGACTTTTTAGTCGTGCATTTTTAATTATTAAATCAGTCATCATTATCTCCCTCGTGTCCATTAGTACTCAATTAAGTACCATTTGGGCTTTTTTGTCTAGTGAGTCATTGCCTCTATAGTTTTATTTTATGTGTTTGGTATGGTAGTAAAACTGATTATTATCTGCTGGTCGTTATTGACACCTTGCAAAGATTTCAGCTCTTATGGTGTTTATTCCTGCGTTAATCATGGCTCTCTCTGTTATAGTTAGCGGCTTTTATCTGGTCTTAGTCTTTGAGATAACTCTCCATAAGACTAATATTACGCTCGTTATCTTAGTCAAGCATTGCCAGACACCGTCAACTTACTTAGATTAAGCTTTTCCACTGCCAAGTAAGTTCATTTACTGGTTGTTATTTTATTAGTAGTAAAGAGAGGAAATGAGTAATGATCAATACCAAAATATATAAATCAGTCTATATTTTAGCTGAAGAGCTGCTAGAGGCGAACAATAGACGTAATCAAGAAGCTTTCGATGCACTTTATGTAGAGTTACAGACTATATGCAGCGATAACGAAAACACCGATAAAGACCATCCCGTACAATGGGAGACACTGGCTGACTTTACAGAGGAATTAGATGAGGCGCTAATTATCTACGAAAAAGCCCTAAAAAAAGCGATTGCGATTAATTCAAAAGACTGTATGTCCTCAATTGCTTTTTCCATGGCGGTATTGCAAGTTGAATTAGGGCAAACTGAGGCAGCTATTGAAAATCTACAAAATGCGAAAATTAGTGCTAATAAAATCGAAGATAAAGAACTCAAGAACGAAATACATGATTTACTGGTTAAGCTATTGGCAGAATAACATTAAGTAAGTGCTCAAATAAATGAGCAAGGTATCGACTTGATGCCTTGCTGCCAATATTGTGGCGGGCTAGTGGCAAATTATCTCGCTTGGTTCAGACTGTATGCCACTAAATCTTATAGTCCATCTTCAGCACACCAAACGACATATTCATCTACAATTTTTTGTTGCAACAGTTAATCCGTTGTGCCGCTATCGTTAATCTAAGATAAAAGAAATACAGCCCATATTATAAAATAGTTTATTCAAACTATTATTTATCCAACCTTGGCGTAGAAACTTAGCCTGTGCCTATTTCTTCTCCCACTTGAGTAGAGCTCTCGTCTTGCACTCGGGCAAAGCAGTGCTTTGCTTTATCCTCGTCCATGACCATCATGGGTTTAGTCTTCAGGCTTGGAACGAGAGTGCATTTGCACCAGTCTTATAATATATATCCATTGATATCCCCTCCCAAGGTAACTAAGCCCGAATAGTGTGTTTTCGTACAAATCACCAATCATATTGGTTCAGCTTGAACCCTGCAAGCTGTAGTTGTCGATACAAGGTGAACCTATCGGCGCATAGCCTCTCATACTCAAAGTCGCTCTAATCCATGTAAAACACAGGATAGCCTTCAGCGATGTAATCATTAAGCTGACTTTGATACTGCGTTCTTTTGATCGCGTAGGCTTTTGGGTGTATCAATGTCTTTTTTTTGGCTGATATTTAAGCACTTGCGTTCTAGAATCTGCCGAGTCAATCATCGTTTCATTTCACCTTACCTATTTTGGAGATAGCGCACCCCTCCTATTTTGGAATTACTATAGCTAAGTAAGTGTATAGAGTTATTTTATACATAAAACAAGATGAACGGTCTATTAAGTAGAATGGCTGGCCTAGCACATCAATATTATATTGTATAAAATATATTAGGGAGCGTTAAATATTTATCAATAAGCACTGCTGCCAGTCAATGAGCGCTGTGTTCCAGACAACAGATAACTCGATGATAATGCAGCTGCGTCAGCTAAAGTTGCTACATGGTACGGAGCCGTTTTAGCATCAGCCCCAACCCTCTAAAACGGAAACAGTACTCTTTTTTGCCGCTACTTTGCCAAAATTATCCGCTTAGAATGACTAGACCTTTTGTAAAAATACCATTCCATTGATTGCCATTAACCGAGTTTCAATGGTTAACGATGACTTGTGCAAGAGAGCTATTAAACTAGATATTTTTGACTTTGAAGTGACTAAAAGATAGTCACTGTCAGTGCTATGGTCAAATGTTCAACATGCCTCAAACACACTCATAAAAATAAAAATTTAATTTTTCAAGTAAATGCAATTCTCTCAGATGTTCTATGGGCTTACTTAAAAAACATAGCAATATAACAAAGAGTGTCTTGTCCATAACATTTAATTAAAAAACCACTATTTTTAACCACGAGTGACTCTACAAACTATCATTCAGGAATTTACTATGGAAAGGGTATTTAAAAATACTATCGCCACTGTTGTAGTGCCAATTATTTTATTTAGTATTACTGCATGTGCTATCACTGGTAATGATGGTATCGATAACGATGGAGACACCCGCCGTGTCGGCAGTGTGGTATGGAATAACCAAGTAGATATTGATATTAATGCTGTATTAGTAAAACAAGTGGCTACTGATAATACTAGGTTAGTTTTTGTCCGAAAAAACGATAGTGACCCTGAACAAACAAGCGCCAATATTGCGGTTAACAATAGGTTTCAAGTTAGTCTGCATCCGGGAAATTATACTGTAGTCAACTCGTGTGTTGGTATCAATCAGCTTAGCGCAAATGCTACTGGATTTAAAAACAACAACTTATTAGCGGATAAAAAAATATATGAATTAGTTGGTGGTCAAACATACTTTTTCTATATTGATATGGACGAAACAGGAAAGGGGACACTAGAGCAGATTACGTCTGATAGTGCATTACAGCTATTAGCTAATAAGCGTTATCAAACGCATCAAATCAGCCGGGTAGTTCCAAGCTGTCCAGCTCCTATCGCTACTTCGTTACCTGTAGTACTGCCTCCAGTGATACAGCCACAACCTCCTATTTTAGCTGAAAGGGTCACTATTGATCTTGAAGTGCTGTTTGAAACTGATAAAGCCGTTGTCCAGCCAGAATATTATATAAAAATAGCGGAACTAGCAGAGTTTATGATGCAGTATCCAAACACAGCCACTACCGTCGAAGGTCATACAGACAAGCGCGGCAGTGATACCTATAACCAAGCTTTATCGCAACGACGAGTTGATGCCGTAAAAGAGGTGTTAATCACTCGTTTTGGGATTGCAGCTGAGCGCTTAAAAGCGGTTGGTTATGGAGAATCAAAGCCGAGAGCAAGTAATGATAATGCAGAAGGACAACGAATCAATAGACGTGTAGTCGCTGTCGTTGAAGAGCGCTTAACCAATTGATAATCGTATTAACCTCCAATAATTGAGGTTGCCTGATACAAAAATAATTTAACCGGTATCAAAAAAATAAAAAACGAAAGGTGAGAATATGAATATTATTATTGTTAAGACACATAACGCTACTAGTACTGTTAATGAAGTGCAGGTCATCACTGAAGATGGTAAGCCCACTATCATTAATGCGGTGGACAAAGTTAACTACGAGTTTCATGATACCGCTATTGGACGTGCTCCCAACCATATTATTACTAAACGTATAAAAAATGATTTACACGTCTCATTTGAAAAAGACGGCCAAGATAGTGACCTTATTATTGAAAATTTTTATAATAAAAAAGATATCTCGCTGCTCGGAATTGGCGAAGATGGCGAGTACTATTATTACATTCCTGATACTGGCGAAACCTATGATTACGTGACTCAATTAGAGATAGGAGATGTGGAAGGGCAGGCATTAGGCGGTACAGAATATATTGCAGCAGCAGGTATGCCATGGTGGATACCCGCAGCGGCCGGTCTTGGATTAGTCGGTTTAGTTGCTGGTATTAGTAGTAGGAATAACGATAAATATGTCAACAGCGCACCCGTTGTTGCCCCTGAAGTGACAACCACCCTAGAAGACACCAGCATCATTGGTAACGTACTAAGCAACGACACCGATGTGGATGGTGACACCCTCACCGTAAGCTCTGCGACCATTGATACCAATGGCAATGGTACTTCAGAAGCATTAACCCTAGGCACAGCAACGACAATCACCGCCGCTAATGGTAGCGCTATTGGGGAGCTGACATTAAATAGCGATGGCAGCTATAGCTTTGTCTCAGCAGCCGACTTTAATGGCAGCGTTCCACAAATATCCTACACCGTATCAGATGGTATCGACACTGCTAATACCACACTTGACATCACCGTAGATCCTATCAACGATGCGCCTATCGCCGTTGATGACAGCTATAGTGTGAATGAAGATGGCTCGGTTATCTTAACGCCACTCAAAGGGGACAGCGACATCGATGGTGATACTTTAACCATCACCTCGATCAATGGCACCGTACTGACAGGAGCGGCACAAGTCATCGCTGCTCCTAACGGCAGCGTCAGCATCGACAGCAATGGCGGCATCCTCTTTACCCCAGAGGCCAACTTTAATGGTGAGGTTGAATTTGACTACACCATTAGTGATGGTAATGGCAGCACGGATACCGCGACTGAAACCATCACCGTCACTTCTGTGAATGATGCACCTGTTGCTGTAAACGATGCGTACACCGTTGCTGAAGATGGATCAGTGGCCCTCAACCCCCTTAAGAGTGACAGTGATATTGATGGCAACCCCTTAACGGTCACCAGCATCAATGGCACAGCCTTAACAGGCGCGACTCAAAGCATTACCGTGCCTAATGGCGTAGTAAACATTGACGTCAAAGGCGTTATCAGCTTTAGCCCAAATAGTAACTTTAATGGCAGCGTCAGCTTCCCGTACACCATCAGTGATGGCAGCACCACCGCCAGTGCTATTGAAACCATCACCGTCACCCCAGTAAATGATGCACCCGTTGCTGTAAGCGATGCGTACACCGTTGCTGAGGATGGGTCAATAGCCCTCAACCCCCTTAAGAGTGACAGTGATATTGATGGCAACCCCTTAACGGTCACCAGCATCAATGGCACAGCCTTAACAGGCGCGACTCAAAGCATTACCGTGCCTAATGGCGTGGTAAACATTGACGCCAATGGCGGCATCAACTTTAGCCCAAATAGCAACTTTAATGGCAGCGTCAGCTTCCCGTACACCATCAGTGATGGCAGCACCACCGCCAGTGCTATTGAAACCATCACCGTCACCCCAGTAAATGATGCACCCGTTGCTGTAAACGACGCGTACACCGTTGCTGAGGATGGGTCAGTGGCCCTCAACCCCCTTAAGAGTGACAGTGATATTGATGGCAACCCCTTAACGGTCACCAGCATCAATGGCACAGCCTTAACAGGCGCGACTCAAAGCATTACCGTGCCTAATGGCGTGGTAAACATTGACGCCAATGGTGGCATCCTCTTTACCCCAGAGGCCAACTTTAATGGCAGCGTCAGCTTCCCGTACACCATCAGTGATGGCAGCACCACCGCCAGTGCTATTGAAACCATCACTGTCACTCCTGTGAATGATGCGCCTGTTGTTGCCCCTGAAGTGACCACCACCCTAGAAGACACCAGCATTACTGGTAACGTACTAAGCAACGACACCGATGTGGATGGTGACACCCTCACCGTAAGCTCTGCGACCATTGATACCAATGGCAATGGTACTTCAGAAGCATTAACCCTAGGCACAGCAACGACAATCACCGCCGCTAATGATAGCGCCATTGGCATATTGACGCTCAACAGTGATGGCAGCTATACCTTTACTCCTGCCACCAACTTTAATGGCAGCGCGCCACAAGTGGTCTACACCGTAACTGATAGTAAAGGGGGCAGCGTTAGCACCACCTTAGACATCACCGTCACCCCAGTAAATGATGCACCCGTTGTTGCCCCTGAAGTGACCACCACCCTAGAAGACACCAGCATCATTGGTAACGTACTAAGCAACGACACCGATGTGGATGGTGACACCCTCACCGTAAGTTCTGCGACCATTGATACCAATGGCAATGGTACTTTAGAAGCATTAACCCTAGGCACAGCCACGACAATTACCGCCGCTAATGATAGCGCCATCGGCACATTGACGCTCAACAGTGATGGCAGCTATGTGTTTACTCCTGCCACCAACTTTAATGGCAGCGCGCCACAAGTGGTCTACACCGTGACTGATAGTAAAGGGGGCAGCGTTAGCACCACCTTAGACATCACCGTCACCCCAGTAAATGATGCGCCTGTTGCTGTAAACGATGCGTACACCGTTGCTGAGGATGGGTCAGTGGCCCTCAACCCCCTTAAGAATGACAGCGATATTGATGGCAACCCCTTAACGGTCACCAGCATCAATGGCACAGCCTTAACAGGCGCGGCTCAAAGCATTACCGTGCCTAATGGCGTAGTAAACATTGACGCCAATGGCGGCATCAACTTTAGCCCAAATAGCAACTTTAATGGCAGCGTCAGCTTCCCGTACACCATCAGTGATGGCAGCACCACCGCCAGTGCTATTGAAACCATCACCGTCACTTCTGTGAATGATGCACCTGTTGCTGTAAACGACGCGTACACCGTTGCTGAAGATAGGTCAGTGGCCCTCAACCCCCTTAAGAATGACAGTGATATTGATGGCAACCCCTTAACGGTCACCAGCATCAATGGCACAGCCTTAACAGGCGCGGCTCAAAGCATTACCGTGCCTAATGGCAGCGTCAGCATCGACAGCAATGGTGGCATCCTCTTTACCCCAGAGGCCAACTTTAATGGCAGCGTCAGCTTCCCGTACACCATCAGTGATGGCAGCACCACCGCCAGTGCTATTGAAACCATCACCGTCACCCCAGTAAATGATGCACCCGTTGTTGCCCCTGAAGTGACAACCACCCTAGAAGACACCAGCATCATTGGTAACGTACTAAGCAACGACACCGATGTGGATGGTGACACCCTCACCGTAAGCTCTGCGACCATTGATACCAATGGCAATGGTACTTCAGAAGCATTAACCCTAGGCACAGCAACGACAATCACCGCCGCTAATGGTAGCGCTATTGGGGAGCTGACATTAAATAGCGATGGCAGCTATAGCTTTGTCTCAGCAGCCGACTTTAATGGCAGCGTTCCACAAATATCCTACACCGTATCAGATGGTATCGACACTGCTAATACCACACTTGACATCACCGTAGATCCTATCAACGATGCGCCTATCGCCGTTGATGACAGCTATAGTGTGAATGAAGATGGCTCGGTTATCTTAACGCCACTCAAAGGGGACAGCGACATCGATGGTGATACTTTAACCATCACCTCGATCAATGGCACCGTACTGACAGGAGCGGCACAAGTCATCGCTGCTCCTAACGGCAGCGTCAGCATCGACAGCAATGGCGGCATCCTCTTTACCCCAGAGGCCAACTTTAATGGTGAGGTTGAATTTGACTACACCATTAGTGATGGTAATGGCAGCACGGATACCGCGACTGAAACCATCACCGTCACTTCTGTGAATGATGCACCTGTTGCTGTAAACGATGCGTACACCGTTGCTGAAGATGGATCAGTGGCCCTCAACCCCCTTAAGAGTGACAGTGATATTGATGGCAACCCCTTAACGGTCACCAGCATCAATGGCACAGCCTTAACAGGCGCGACTCAAAGCATTACCGTGCCTAATGGCGTAGTAAACATTGACGTCAAAGGCGTTATCAGCTTTAGCCCAAATAGTAACTTTAATGGCAGCGTCAGCTTCCCGTACACCATCAGTGATGGCAGCACCACCGCCAGTGCTATTGAAACCATCACCGTCACCCCAGTAAATGATGCACCCGTTGCTGTAAGCGATGCGTACACCGTTGCTGAGGATGGGTCAATAGCCCTCAATCCCCTCAAGGGCGATAGTGATATTGATGGCGATATGCTAAGCATCATCAATATTAATGGCACCGCGGTTACCCCAGAGGTCGCCCAAAGCATTGCTGTAGATAATGGCGTGGTCAAGATTGACGTTAACGGTGCGATCACCTTTACCCCAGAGGCCAACTTTAATGGTGAGGTTGAATTTGACTACACCATTAGTGATGGTAATGGCAGCACGGATACCGCGACTGAAACCATCACCGTCACTCCTGTGAATGATGCACCTGTGGCCAAGCCTGAAGTTGAGACAACGGATGAGGACGTCACCTTGACAGGCAACGTGCTTGACAATGACACCGACATAGATAGCAGTACGCTCACCGTTTCAGCCGCAAGCGTTGATGTGGATGGCAGTGGCACCCAAGTGGCGATCACCCTTGGCAGCGCCACCACCATCACCGCCGCTAATGGTAGCGCTATTGGGGAGCTGACATTAAATAGCGATGGCAGCTATAGCTTTGTCTCAGCAGCCGACTTTAATGGCAGCGTTCCACAAATATCCTACACCGTATCAGATGGTATCGACACTGCTAATACCACACTTGACATCACCGTAGATCCTATCAACGATGTGCCTATCGCCGTTGATGACAGCTATAGTGTGAATGAAGATGGCTCGGTTATCTTAACGCCACTCAAAGGGGACAGCGACATCGATGGTGATACTTTAACCATCACCTCGATCAATGGCACCGTACTGACAGGAGCGGCACAAGTCATCGCTGCTCCTAACGGCAGCGTCAGCATCGACAGCAATGGCGGCATCCTCTTTACCCCAGAGGCCAACTTTAATGGTGAGGTTGAATTTGACTACACCATTAGTGATGGTAATGGCAGCACGGATACCGCGACTGAAACCATCACCGTCACTTCTGTGAATGATGCACCTGTTGCTGTAAACGATGCGTACACCGTTGCTGAAGATGGATCAGTGGCCCTCAACCCCCTTAAGAGTGACAGTGATATTGATGGCAACCCCTTAACGGTCACCAGCATCAATGGCACAGCCTTAACAGGCGCGACTCAAAGCATTACCGTGCCTAATGGCGTAGTAAACATTGACGCCAATGGCGGCATCAGCTTTAGCCCAGATAGCAACTTTAATGGCAGCGTCAGCTTCCCATACACCATCAGTGATGGCAGCACCACCGCCAGTGCTATTGAAACTATCACCGTCACCCCAGTAAATGATGCACCCGTTGCTGTAAACGACGCATACACCGTTGCTGAGGATGGGTCAGTAGCCCTCAACCCCCTTAAGAGTGACAGTGATATTGATGGCAACCCCTTAACGGTCACCAGCATCAATGGCACAGCCTTAACAGGCGCGGCTCAAAGCATTACCGTGCCTAATGGCGTGGTAAACATTGACGCCAATGGCGGCATCAACTTTAGCCCAAATAGCAACTTTAATGGCAGCGTCAGCTTCCCGTACACCATCAGTGATGGCAGCACCACCGCCAGTGCTATTGAAACCATCACCGTCACTCCTGTGAATGATGCACCTGTGGCCGTAAACGACGCATACACCGTTACTGAGGATGGGTCAGTGGCCCTCAACCCCCTTAAGAGTGACAGTGATATTGATGGCAACCCCTTAACGGTCACCAGCATCAATGGCACAGCCTTAACAGGCGCGACTCAAAGCATTACCGTGCCTAATGGCGTGGTAAACATTGACGCCAATGGCGGCATCAACTTTAGCCCAAATAGCAACTTTAATGGCAGCGTCAGCTTCCCGTACACCATCAGTGATGGCAGTACCACCGCCAGTGCTATTGAAACCATCACCGTCACCCCAGTAAATGATGCACCCGTTGCTGTAAACGACGCGTACACCGTTGCTGAAGATAGGTCAGTGGCCCTCAACCCCCTTAAGAATGACAGTGATATTGATGGCAACCCCTTAACGGTCACCAGCATCAATGGCACAGCCTTAACAGGCGCGGCTCAAAGCATTACCGTGCCTAATGGCAGCGTCAGCATCGACAGCAATGGTGGCATCCTCTTTACCCCAGAGGCCAACTTTAATGGCAGCGTCAGCTTCCCGTACACCATCAGTGATGGCAGCACCACCGCCAGTGCTATTGAAACCATCACCGTCACCCCAGTAAATGATGCACCCGTTGCTGTAAACGACGCGTACACCGTTGCTGAAGATAGGTCAGTGGCCCTCAACCCCCTTAAGAATGACAGTGATATTGATGGCAACCCCTTAACGGTCACCAGCATCAATGGCACAGCCTTAACAGGCGCGGCTCAAAGCATTACCGTGCCTAATGGCAGCGTCAGCATCGACAGCAATGGTGGCATCCTCTTTACCCCAGAGGCCAACTTTAATGGCAGCGTCAGCTTCCCGTACACCATCAGTGATGGCAGCACCACCGCCAGTGCTATTGAAACCATCACCGTCACCCCAGTAAATGATGCACCCGTTGTTGCCCCTGAAGTGACAACCACCCTAGAAGACACCAGCATCATTGGTAACGTACTAAGCAACGACACCGATGTGGATGGTGACACCCTCACCGTAAGCTCTGCGACCATTGATACCAATGGCAATGGTACTTCAGAAGCATTAACCCTAGGCACAGCAACGACAATCACCGCCGCTAATGGTAGCACCATCGGCATATTGACGCTCAACAGTGATGGCAGCTATACCTTTACTCCTGCCACCAACTTTAATGGCAGCGTGCCACAAGTGGTCTACACCGTGACTGATAGTAAAGGGGGCAGCGTTAGCACCACCTTAGACATCACCGTCACCCCAGTAAATGATGCACCCGTTGCTGTAAACGACGCATACACCGTTGCTGAGGATGGGTCAGTGGCCCTCAACCCCCTTAAGAGTGACAGCGATATTGATGGCAACCCCTTAACGGTCACCAGCATCAATGGCACAGCCTTAACAGGCGCGACTCAAAGCATTACCGTGCCTAATGGCGTAGTAAACATTGACGCCAATGGCGGCATCAACTTTAGCCCAAATAGCAACTTTAATGGCAGCGTCAGCTTCCCGTACACCATCAGTGATGGCAGCACCACCGCCAGTGCTATTGAAACCATCACCGTCACCCCAGTAAATGATGCACCCGTTGCTGTAAACGACGCGTACACCGTTGCTGAAGATAGGTCAGTGGCCCTCAACCCCCTTAAGAATGACAGTGATATTGATGGCAACCCCTTAACGGTCACCAGCATCAATGGCACAGCCTTAACAGGCGCGACTCAAAGCATTACCGTGCCTAATGGCGTGGTAAACATTGACGCCAATGGCGGCATCCTCTTTACCCCAGAGGCCAACTTTAATGGCAGCGTCAGCTTCCCGTACACCATCAGTGATGGCAGCACCACCGCCAGTGCTATTGAAACCATCACCGTCACCCCAGTAAATGATGCACCCGTTGCTGTAAACGACGCGTACACCGTTGCTGAAGATAGGTCAGTGGCCCTCAACCCCCTTAAGAATGACAGTGATATTGATGGCAACCCCTTAACGGTCACCAGCATCAATGGCACAGCCTTAACAGGCGCGGCTCAAAGCATTACCGTGCCTAATGGCAGCGTCAGCATCGACAGCAATGGTGGCATCCTCTTTACCCCAGAGGCCAACTTTAATGGCAGCGTCAGCTTCCCGTACACCATCAGTGATGGCAGCACCACCGCCAGTGCTATTGAAACCATCACCGTCACCCCAGTAAATGATGCACCCGTTGTTGCCCCTGAAGTGACAACCACCCTAGAAGACACCAGCATCATTGGTAACGTACTAAGCAACGACACCGATGTGGATGGTGACACCCTCACCGTAAGCTCTGCGACCATTGATACCAATGGCAATGGTACTTCAGAAGCATTAACCCTAGGCACAGCAACGACAATCACCGCCGCTAATGGTAGCACCATCGGCATATTGACGCTCAACAGTGATGGCAGCTATACCTTTACTCCTGCCACCAACTTTAATGGCAGCGTGCCACAAGTGGTCTACACCGTGACTGATAGTAAAGGGGGCAGCGTTAGCACCACCTTAGACATCACCGTCACCCCAGTAAATGATGCACCCGTTGCTGTAAACGACGCATACACCGTTGCTGAGGATGGGTCAGTGGCCCTCAACCCCCTTAAGAGTGACAGCGATATTGATGGCAACCCCTTAACGGTCACCAGCATCAATGGCACAGCCTTAACAGGCGCGACTCAAAGCATTACCGTGCCTAATGGCGTAGTAAACATTGACGCCAATGGCGGCATCAACTTTAGCCCAAATAGCAACTTTAATGGCAGCGTCAGCTTCCCGTACACCATCAGTGATGGCAGCACCACCGCCAGTGCTATTGAAACCATCACCGTCACCCCAGTAAATGATGCACCCGTTGCTGTAAACGACGCGTACACCGTTGCTGAAGATAGGTCAGTGGCCCTCAACCCCCTTAAGAATGACAGTGATATTGATGGCAACCCCTTAACGGTCACCAGCATCAATGGCACAGCCTTAACAGGCGCGACTCAAAGCATTACCGTGCCTAATGGCGTGGTAAACATTGACGCCAATGGCGGCATCCTCTTTACCCCAGAGGCCAACTTTAATGGTAAGGTTGAATTTGACTACACCATTAGTGATGGTAATGGCAGCACGGATACCGCGACTGAAACCATCACCGTCACTTCTGTGAATGATGCACCTGTGGCCAAGCCTGAAGTTGAGACAACGGATGAGGACGTCACCTTGACAGGCAACGTGCTTGACAATGACACCGACATAGATAGCAGTACGCTCACCGTTTCAGCCGCAAGCGTTGATGTGGATGGCAGTGGCACCCAAGTGGCGATCACCCTTGGCAGCGCCACCACCATCACCGCCGCTAATGGTAGCGCTATTGGGGAGCTGACATTAAATAGCGATGGCAGCTATAGCTTTGTCCCAGCAGCCGACTTTAATGGCAGCGTTCCACAAATATCCTACACCGTATCAGATGGTATCGACACCGCTAATACCACACTTGACATCACCGTAGATCCTATCAACGATGCGCCTATCGCCGTTGATGACAGCTATAGTGTGAATGAAGATGGCTCGGTTATCTTAACGCCACTCAAAGGGGACAGTGACATCGATGGTGATACTTTAACCATCACCTCGATCAATGGCACCGTACTGACAGGAGCGGCACAAGTCATCGCTGCTCCTAACGGCAGCGTCAGCATCGACAGCAATGGCGGCATCCTCTTTACCCCAGAGGCTAACTTTAATGGTGAGGTTGAATTTGACTACACCATTAGTGATGGTAATGGCAGCACGGATACCGCGACTGAAACCATCACCATCACTTCTGTGAATGATGCGCCTGTGGTCAAGCCTGAAGTTGAGACAACGGATGAGGACGTCACCTTGACAGGCAACGTGCTTGACAATGACACCGACATAGATAGCAGTACGCTCACCGTTTCAGCCGCAAGCGTTGATGTGGATGGCAGTGGCACCCAAGTGGCGATCACCCTTGGCAGCGCCACCACCATCACCGCCGCTAATGGTAGCGCTATTGGGGAGCTGACATTAAATAGCGATGGCAGCTATAGCTTTGTCCCAGCAGCCGACTTTAATGGCAGCGTTCCACAAATATCCTACACCGTATCAGATGGTATCGACACCGCTAATACCACACTTGACATCACCGTAGATCCTATCAACGATGCGCCTATCGCCGTTGATGACAGCTATAGTGTGAATGAAGATGGCTCGGTTATCTTAACGCCACTCAAAGGGGACAGCGACATCGATGGTGATACTTTAACCATCACCTCGATCAATGGCACCGTACTGACAGGAGCGGCACAAGTCATTGCTGCTCCTAACGGCAGCGTCAGCATCGACAGCAATGGTGGCATCCTCTTTACCCCAGAGGCCAACTTTAATGGCAGCGTCAGCTTCCCGTACACCATCAGTGATGGCAGCACCACCGCCAGTGCTATTGAAACCATCACCGTCACTCCTGTGAATGATGCACCTGTGGCCGTAAACGACGCATACACCGTTACTGAGGATGGGTCAGTGGCCCTCAACCCCCTTAAGAGTGACAGTGATATTGATGGCAACCCCTTAACGGTCACCAGCATCAATGGCACAGCCTTAACAGGCGCGACTCAAAGCATTACCGTGCCTAATGGCGTGGTAAACATTGACGCCAATGGCGGCATCAGCTTTAGCCCAAATAGCAACTTTAATGGCAGCGTCAGCTTCCCGTACACCATCAGTGATGGCAGTACCACCGCCAGTGCTATTGAAACCATCACCGTCACCCCAGTAAATGATGCACCCGTTGCTGTAAACGACGCGTACACCGTTGCTGAAGATAGGTCAGTGGCCCTCAACCCCCTTAAGAATGACAGTGATATTGATGGCAACCCCTTAACGGTCACCAGCATCAATGGCACAGCCTTAACAGGCGCGGCTCAAAGCATTACCGTGCCTAATGGCAGCGTCAGCATCGACAGCAATGGTGGCATCCTCTTTACCCCAGAGGCCAACTTTAATGGCAGCGTCAGCTTCCCGTACACCATCAGTGATGGCAGCACCACCGCCAGTGCTATTGAAACCATCACCGTCACCCCAGTAAATGATGCACCCGTTGCTGTAAACGACGCGTACACCGTTGCTGAAGATAGGTCAGTGGCCCTCAACCCCCTTAAGAATGACAGTGATATTGATGGCAACCCCTTAACGGTCACCAGCATCAATGGCACAGCCTTAACAGGCGCGGCTCAAAGCATTACCGTGCCTAATGGCAGCGTCAGCATCGACAGCAATGGTGGCATCCTCTTTACCCCAGAGGCCAACTTTAATGGCAGCGTCAGCTTCCCGTACACCATCAGTGATGGCAGCACCACCGCCAGTGCTATTGAAACCATCACCGTCACCCCAGTAAATGATGCGCCTGTTGTTGCCCCTGAAGTGACAACCACCCTAGAAGACACCAGCATCATTGGTAACGTACTAAGCAACGACACCGATGTGGATGGTGACACCCTCACCGTAAGCTCTGCGACCATTGATACCAATGGCAATGGTACTTCAGAAGCATTAACCCTAGGCACAGCAACGACAATCACCGCCGCTAATGGTAGCACCATCGGCATATTGACGCTCAACAGTGATGGCAGCTATACCTTTACTCCTGCCACCAACTTTAATGGCAGCGTGCCACAAGTGGCCTACACCGTGACTGACAGCAAAGGGGGCAGCGTTAGCACCACCTTAGACATCACCGTCACCCCAGTAAATGATGCACCTGTTGTTGCCCCTGAAGTGACCACCACCCTAGAAGACACCAGCATCATTGGTAACGTACTAAGCAACGACACCGATGTGGATGGTGACACCCTCACCGTAAGTTCTGCGACCATTGATACCAATGGCAATGGTACTTCAGAAGCATTAACCCTAGGCACAGCAACGACAATCACCGCCGCTAATGGTAGCACCATCGGCACATTGACGCTCAACAGTGATGGCAGCTATGTGTTTACTCCTGCCACCAACTTTAATGGCAGCGCGCCACAAGTGGTCTACACCGTGACTGATAGTAAAGGGGGCAGCGTTAGCACCACCTTAGACATCACCGTCACCCCAGTAAATGATGCACCCGTTGCTGTAAACGATGCATACACCGTTGCTGAGGATGGGTCAGTAGTATTGACGCCGCTAACAACCGGTATTGCGGATAGCGACATAGATCTTGACACATTAAGCATTACTAATATCAACGGCACCGCGCTTACTCCAGGCACCGCCCAAAGCATTACCGTGCCTAATGGCGTGGTAAACATTGACGTCAAAGGCGTTATCAGCTTTAGCCCAGATAGCAACTTTAATGGCAGCGTCAGCTTCCCGTACACCATCAGTGATGGCAGCACCACCGCCAGTGCTATTGAAACCATCACCGTCACCCCAGTAAATGATGCACCCGTTGCCGTAAACGACGCATACACCGTTGCTGAGGATGGGTCAGTGGCCCTCAACCCCCTTAAGAGTGACAGTGATATTGATGGCAACCCCTTAACGGTCACCAGCATCAATGGCACAGCCTTAACAGGCGCGACTCAAAGCATTACCGTGCCTAATGGCGTGGTAAACATTGACGCCAATGGCGGCATCAACTTTAGCCCAAATAGCAACTTTAATGGCAGCGTCAGCTTCCCGTACACCATCAGTGATGGCAGCACCACCGCCAGTGCTATTGAAACCATCACTGTCACTCCTGTGAATGATGCGCCTGTTGTTGCCCCTGAAGTGACAACCACCCTAGAAGACACCAGCATCATTGGTAACGTACTAAGCAACGACACCGATGTGGATGGTGACACCCTCACCGTAAGTTCTGCGACCATTGATACCAATGGCAATGGTACTTCAGAAGCATTAACCCTAGGCACAGCAACGACAATCACCGCCGCTAATGATAGCGCCATTGGCATATTGACGCTCAACAGTGATGGCAGCTATACCTTTACTCCTGCCACCAACTTTAATGGCAGCGCGCCACAAGTGGTCTACACCGTGACTGATAGTAAAGGGGGCAGCGTTAGCACCACCTTAGACATCACCGTCACCCCAGTAAATGATGCACCTGTTGTTGCCCCTGAAGTGACCACCACCCTAGAAGACACCAGCATCATTGGTAACGTACTAAGCAACGACACCGATGTGGATGGTGACACCCTCACCGTAAGTTCTGCGACCATTGATACCAATGGCAATGGTACTTCAGAAGCATTAACCCTAGGCACAGCAACGACAATCACCGCCGCTAATGATAGCGCCATTGGCATATTGACGCTCAACAGTGATGGCAGCTATACCTTTACTCCTGCCACCAACTTTAATGGCAGCGCGCCACAAGTGGTCTACACCGTGACTGATAGTAAAGGGGGCAGCGTTAGCACCACCTTAGACATCACCGTCACCCCAGTAAATGATGCACCCGTTGTTGCCCCTGAAGTGACAACCACCCTAGAAGACACCAGCATCATTGGTAACGTACTAAGCAACGACACCGATGTGGATGGTGACACCCTCACCGTAAGTTCTGCGACCATTGATACCAATGGCAATGGTACTTCAGAAGCATTAACCCTAGGCACAGCAACGACAATCACCGCCGCTAATGGTAGCACCATCGGCACATTGACGCTCAACAGTGATGGCAGCTATGTGTTTACTCCTGCCACCAACTTTAATGGCAGCGCGCCACAAGTGGTCTACACCGTGACTGATAGTAAAGGGGGCAGCGTTAGCACCACCTTAGACATCACCGTCACCCCAGTAAATGATGCGCCTGTTGCCGTGGATGACACTAAAACTGGTATCAGTGGTCAGCCATTGGTAATCAGAGTGTTGGACAACGACAGCGATCTTGAAAACAACATTGACGCTACCCGCGTGCGACTCATTGACCCCAATACTGGCACTCAAGTGAGCAGCATTACTGTTGCTAATGAAGGTGTCTGGACTATAAGCTCAGTTACAGGCGAGGTCACCTTTACCCCGAAGACGGGCTTTACCTCAGACCCTACGCCTGTCAAGTACGTGGTTTCCGACCTTAACGGTTTGCAGTCTAATCCAGCGCTCATCACCTTGAACTATCCAAATATCACTCCAGTTGCCCAACCAGACACCAAAAGTCTTATAGAAGATTCAGGAGCGGCAACGGTTACTGGTAATGTATTAACCAACGATAATTTGGGCAACACACCTATCCAAAAAATCGTATGGGGTAGTGAAACAGCCAACTATGGCAGTGTCACCAAAAACAGTGATGGAACTTATAGTTACACTCTTAACAACAGTAACTCTTCAGTACAAGCTCTTGCTCAAGAACAAAAAGTAACTGAAATATTTAACTATACTATTACTGACCAAGATGGTCAGACATCAACTTCAAGCCTTACTATCACCATTACTGGCACCAATGACCGTCCAACGATTACTAACGGTGCTACTGCCACAGGTATCATCGATTCAAGGCAGATTACAGAACAAACAGATACTGTTGCTATCATTCGAACAGGGGTCATAAACTTTGCTGATGTCGATACCACTGATACGCTAACACTCAGCTATCTAAAAACTGAAAACTTATACAGCTATGGTAGCGGCAACACGCTCACTTCGTTAACTACTGAGCAGAAGACAGCTTTAGAAAACATATTCTCTGTAACCAAAACCGACAATAGTCAGGGAAGTTGGAACATTAACGCTATCTCAACTGCGCTTGATATTATCCCTGAGGGGCAGAGCGTTACTATTCGTTATGCAGTGCAGGTAGCAGACAATAAAAGTGTTGTCACTACTGCTAACGGTAATCAAATCAGCAAAAGTGAAATCCGCTATGTTGAAGTGACGATTATCGGTACTAACGATGGTGGCATTGCACTGGCTAATAATGCGATTACTATCAATGAAAATGGCACAACCACCAAAAGCGGTGTTAAAGCTACTATCTTTGATGCAAATGATACCGATGACCCAGACTTTGGTGAGCAGCTAACCGTAGAGAGTTTTGAGATTGGTGGTGGGACAACTATTAGTGTAGATCCTATCAATGCAAACAATACAGCTCAAAATGTAGTGATAAACGGTAATAAAGTTGGTGAGATTATCTTTAACAGCGATGGTACTTATGTATATACAGCAACCACTGATTATAGCGGCACATTACCTGTAATCACTGCCAATGTGTCTAATGGCGTTACTGGTGCTACTCGCGAAACAGCAAGCCAAACCCTAACCATCACCGTAAAACCAGTATCTGACAAACCTGGGCTTACTGCAGTTAGCGTTTCAACTCCTGAAGATACTACAGTGCTGTTAGGTTTGAAAGCGCCTACCATTACTGACAATCAAGATTTAAATGGCGCTGTCAATAATACTGATAATCCTGAGCGTATTGGTTTAATCACTTTAACGGGTATACCTAGTGGTGTAGTGCTGAATTATGGTAGCGGAATTATTAATACTACTGCCAATCAAACGATTAGAATAAAACTTAGTGATGTGCCTATTATTAATAATCCACCAAACTTAAGCTCGCTAACAGCCACTATGACCAAAGCTGAGTTTGAATCGATGACACTGACACCGCCCAAAGACAATGCGACAAACATATCTATTAGTATGTCAGTCACTGAATACGAGGTTAATACAGACGGCGATATTGCAAGGGTAGATAGCAATGGCAATCCTGTCAATACAGGTGGCACTCTTATTGCAGGTGCAACGTCTACCACTAACATTGTTGTCAATGTTCAAGCCGTTACTGATAGTGTCGGTAACAACGCGACTGGTGATGATGTCAGTCAGTTCGGATATACAGCGGACGCAGCAAATGTTAGTGGCAACACATTCACAGCCACAGCAAATGAAGGCGAATATACCACCCTACCAATAACCACTAAGTTTGGTGACCTAGTAGGTGGCACCAGTAATCAAGAGACTTATGGATTTGTGATAAAAGGTCTAATTTCTGGTGCTATTATCGAATTTACACCCGCGGGTAGTACCACGGCGACTCTTTATACCGCTAATGCTAGTGGTCAAGTATTGATTGGTGCTACTCAAAGTGGTACTACTATCACTGCAACTACCTTGATTGCTAGAGCTGGTACAGAGCCACAGATTCGCATTAAGTCTGCAGATTATGATTCAAGAGACATGAGCAGTGTCACTATATCGCTATATACTCAAGATCATGACTCTGACCTTGCCTCTACTCCTAAAGATAAAACTGTCGAGCTGATCAGTACGGTCAACGTAAATTTAACCGTCACTCCAGTTGGTGGTCAAGTAGGGATGACTGCAAGCGCTATTAGCACTACTGAAGACACGGCAGTGACTCTTGATAAGTTCGGTTTTAAAGTACTCGATAATAAATCAGATACAAGCAATGCCAATCCAGAAACGATTACTAAGATTGAGTTTACTCTATTAGAAGGTTGGATTTACAAAGACAGTGCCGGTAATTCGACCACAGGTATAAGTGGTGGTAGCAATATCACTGTTAACGTCATAAGCTCAACTGACTTAAGCAATTTCTCAATCAAGCCACCAGCACAATCATCGAAAGATGCTAACTTTACTTTTAAAGTCACAAGCTCAGATATTGATGACGATGGTGGTAATAGTAATAGTAAAACGACTGAGTTACCGCCTAAAAAGATCACCGTCACTCCAGTCGCCGAGATGGTTGGAGGACGTAGCGATAGTGATCAGGTAGATGATTTAACCATCAATTCAGACCACACTTACACCACCACTGCGCAAGAAGATACGGCATTCAATCTTGGCGTTGATGGCACGTTCAATCTACAAACGGGATGGTCTAACCAAGATGATACGGTTAATTTTGGACAAGAAAGCCACACCAACAACCCTACCGACTCTGAGCAGACTTACGCTCACTTAACCTTTGGTAATAAGGACGGCACCGTTTTTACCTCTATTGCTGGTGCTGTATTTACTTATAATAATGGCAGTAAGACTGTTAGCATCATAGATAATGGCTTAGGTGTGGACATTCCAGCCGCTTATCTTAATACAGTGACGGTAACAGCGCCCACAAATTATAGTGATTTCAGTAAAACTGCTTCTGCAAGTACCGCAGTAAAGGTGCAGGCTAAGACTCTAGACTATGATGAAGATGGTACTGGTAAAGTGGAAACAACCAGTGGTGAGAGTTACTTGACGTTTGTAGTTAAAGGTGTCGCAGATAAAGTGACCCTAGCAGTTGATCCTGCTACAGGCAATGAAGATCAGGCAATCAACGGTGGTAATCAGCGTGATGGTTCATCAGCTGCTGTCATCGATTCTGCCAAAGGTATTCCGCTAAAAATCCGTCCAAGCTCACGAGATAATGATGGCTCAGAAGTTTATGATGTCACCATCTCAAGTATACCAGTAGGGGCTCAGCTGTATATTCATAAGGGTACTACGATAACAGAGTTAGTTCCTATTAACGGCTCTGTGACCATCGCAGACTATACTAAAGCGGTAGATAAATTATACTTTATCCCTGCCGAAAACTTTAGCGGTACGGTAAATCTACAAGTATCATCAGTCAGTAAAGAGAGTGATGGTGACATCAGTGTGCCTCTGATTCTAACATTACCGGTTACAGTGGTTGGCAAAGCTGACCTCATCTTAAATGATGACTTAAAGGTAAGTGCTGAAAGTGGTAAAAACTATACCTATATTACCGATGAAGCAACAGTAGATGCTACTGTCAATAAAACTATTGCGTTATCTGACTTATTTAATACGGTAGCCGATATCAAAGCCTATGATGCTGATGTACCTCTGGCTGAGCAGGTGATTTACCGTGTCGAGGGTCTGCCTGTCGGTTTTAATCTGACCGGTGAAGGGGTGACATTTTTGGGTGGTGTTGGTGACAAACGTGTATGGTCAATAATGCTAGAGTCGCTAAAAGATGGTAGCGCCCAACTAGTCGCACCCAACAACTTCGCAGGTGATGTCAGCTTTACCATTACTGGTGTTACCACAGAGACAGGGTCAGGAAACAGTGTTTCTCATGACAAAAAACAAGTCACTATTTTAGTTAAACCAGATGCTGCCGATAGTACAATGAACAATCCGCAAATCGTTGCCACTGAAGATGTATGGACAACGATAGACTTTAAGGCAGCCTTTGTCAGTACTGATACTACAAACTCAGCCAATAGTATGACGGGCTATGAAGCGTTGAAGAGTATTATAATCTCAGCTAATACCTTGTCAGACGCTGACCTTACCTTACGAGTAGATGGTGGCGTGGTGGCTCTTAAGGCCAACGAAAACATAACCATTACGGCAGGTCAAAAAGTCGAGTTTAAATATGATAGTGATAAATTACACAGTGATAGCAATGTCAATATAGCGTTTGACTATACTTATACTGATATTACTAAGCTATCAGATGATTCAGAGATATCTGAAACCTCTTTAACTAAGAGTGCTATTGTAAATGTGACTTTCCAATCTGTCACTGATCAACCAGTCATCACTTTAAGCTCAACAGACAATAAGATTGATAACAGCGGGAACGATGATACATTATCAGTTGTGGTCTCTATGACTTCCCTAGACCAAGATGGTTCAGAGAGTTTTACCCGTCTAGAGGTCAGAGATGTACCTGAAGGACTAATTGTAGTAGGTGGTATATTGTCAGATAGTATTTGGTATGTTGATATAACAGACCAAGCAATCACAGCCGCTCAACCGACCTACGAGCTAGTATTAGCGCTTAATGAAAGCAGCCCTAACATTCCTGAAGGCACTTTTGCGATTAAGGTAACGGGTGTTACCCAAGATATCAATGGGCAAGGTCGTGATGGTAAAGAGGAGAAGGTTGAAGCACAGAAGTTTGATATCGTTCTGAGCAGACCGGTTACTGATAGCACTGATCCTACTCGTACTGCTGATTTGATAGCTATTTTTCAAAAAGAGACAATAGAACCATCACAGTCAGATGAGGATACCAAAATAGTATTAGGCGACATACTAAACGCCACCTTGGTCTCTGATCTCTCAGTACCAGTAATCGCATATACTTTCCTTATAAGCAACCTACCAGTAGGCACTCTGTTACAGAGCCCTAATGATGATGTGAGCATACAGCAGGTCAATGGAAAATATCTTATTGACGTTAAGGAGGCCAGTAATCTCACCCCGGAGGAGGCACTTAATACCATCACAGTAACGCCACCTGCTAACTTTAGTACTAATGTATCTGAAACCAATCAGGATATTAGTTTTGATGTGATATTTACCGCTTTAGACAATAATGGTCGTGAGGCAATCGCCAAAATCGATAATGTTAGGGTCACTATAAAGCCACTTACAGACCCAATGGACGCAGCTGGCAAAAACACGATTGTACAGATAGCTGAAGATACTACCGTCAATATCAATATTAACTTGAAAAATAGCGCTGATGGCGACTATGTAGAACTTATCGATGGCAACCTATATATACAACTTAATGAGACCAAGCTATTCACAGGTACTGGTCCTGCTGGGGTATTAACTGACGCCAGTGGTAATGTATTACTGCCAGTCACATTACAAGCGAATGCTGTTGGTAATATCCCTGCTGGCACTTATTATGTCTTAAAAGTAACAGATGCCAATACTTTTATAAGTGGTATAAATCCACCTGATACTGTGATGATCAAATATACTCCTGCTGAAAATGCGGATGGTAGTGCAGTGGTCAAGGTTTATACTGCGCACAAAGAAGTCACTGATATCGTAGAACACGATAGCGGCACGCTGACCTATGAGCATAGCTATGATATAAAGGTGGCCAAACAGTCAGATAACATGAAGATAACCAGTAGTAGTAATGGCTCAACCACCACCGCTATAGGTGATGAAGATACGATGATTGCTATCGATTATAAGATTACTAATATCGATGAAGGCGATACGGCAGCTGCTATCAGTTTGGATAATATTCCTAATGATTATTTGGTCTACTACACTAATAAAAATGGCACCAAAGCATTGGCCAATAACAATGGCGATATTGATGGTGACGGCGATAATTTATGGTCAATCAATGTCTCTAATTTAGGTAGTATCAACAGCGGCGAAACCAGCAATATCTTTATCGTACCTCCTAATAATATCAGTGGCACTGAAGTACAGGGTATTGAGATGAAAGTCATCAATGACAGTGGCAGTATAAGTGCGCCGCTAGTTATTGACCTTGATATAACCCCAGTCGCTGACCAAATAATCTTTAAGCCAACGTCAGTACTCGGCTTTCAAGGGAAATGGACAGCGTTGAATCTAAATGCAAACATGGTAGATATTGATGGTAGTGAAACGGTCAACGTCATACTTACAGGTGAGAATCTGTATGGTGATGTCCTCAAAGTCGCCACTAGTGCGGGTACTGCCATTGATGTAACTTGGAGTGCTGCCACTAAGACCTATACTATTGTAGGCATCACACCGGCCCAACTTAATGATTTACTAGTACAATCAGCGACCTCATATGTTGGTACGCTGAAGATAAGCTTGCAAACGGTCGAAACCGCGAATAGTGCCAGTCAGACCACTTTAGTCACTGATATCGATGTTGATATTGCTCCTACTTTAACATTTAGCGGAACAGATAAAGATGATGCACTCATCTCGGTCAATCAGACCAATTCTGTCAATTATTCTGGTGGGGCTGGCAATGATACTTTCATCGGCGGCAGTGGTAATGATTTCTTAGCTGGCGGCAGTGGCAATGATTTCTTAGTTGGCGGCAGTGGTAATGATTTCTTAGATGGCGGTAGTGGCAACGATTTCTTAGATGGCGGTATTGGTGCTGATACTCTCAAAGGTGGCATAGGTAATGATACTATCGTATTTACCGCAGACAATATTTTGATGGATGGCGGTGACGGTATTGATTCCTTACTCATTAATATAGCTGACACTAGTATTGACTTCAGTAACTTTGATTCAACGGTATTCGAGAGCTTTGAAGTTATCGATATGACGGGTAATGGCGCACAAAAACTGACCAATCTAAGTACTAGTGACGTGCTTGATATTATGAATGAGACGGTGATGACTGGTAAAAAACTGATTATCAATGGTGATAGTGCAGATAGTGTCTCGTTATCTGGTACTGGTTGGACAAATACCGGTACTAGACAACAAGATGGTAATAGCTATGATGTTTATAGCTTTGGCGATACTAACGGAACGCATGATGTTCTCATTCAATCGGCTATCGACATCGACACTACCTTGATAATATAAGTTGTGTCACTAACCATCATTTATATAAAACTATCTATCTGCTTCTAGACTGCCAGTGGCTGTTTTACTTATCGTTAGTTGCTTCTGATAACGAGGTAATAGGGGTAATAGGATAATCAGATTCGATCGCTGGCGTATTCTTGATATCGCTAGCGTTTGGTTTGGGTGTTTGATGCTGTTGTATTTGGCTTTGATTACGTTTTTTGACCTCGTCAATGAGCTTAGCCAATTGCTCATTATTTTTATCAATCTCTGCATCTAGCTGTTGATATTGTTTGGTCTGCTTAAGCCTGTATTCAGGCGGGCTCTGTTGATTGTTGATATCTGAGTCTGTAAACCCTGCTGCATCATCGTTGGCAGTAAGCTTCATTGGTTGATTTGGTGAATCATAGATATTACTTCCTTGTGTTGTATCCTCAATGATAGAGCTTTGTTTTTGATCTATAGCAGCATTTTTATTGACCAAATTATTATTGGCATCAGTCGTTTTTTTATTGTTTTGCAGGCTACTAGCTTGCGGGGTAGTGTCCTTTATGTTGTCCTTCACTGCTGCTGTCTCAGACGATGCTCGCTGGTCTTTTGTTATTACAGAGGTTGTTGATATTAGAGAAGCACCGTCGATAGGTGACGACCCTAATATTGATGACGGTTTATCTTTAAAAACGGTAAAATAGATAACGAGCGCAATTACAACGTGGAGCAACACTGCCAGAACAATAGCAATTATTGACCTGTTTTTTGGTCTTCTTGTTTGAGTAGGTAGTGGTGAGGGTTTAATCATCGTTTTTATGATCCATAAGCCAAAAACAAGTGTTTAGTAGTCTATCAGTATAAAATATTTACGTGATGATATTAATTATAGACATCAATGTTCTGGTCTGCGAGTATTAAGTCATTTAAATAAGAGGCTTGATCTATAGCAGGGATGACAGACACATTCAAAAATATTCTGAATATGCAACACGGTCCAATTTAGTTACGCTATTTTCATACTATATGTCGTAGCGCTTGATTTTTTATTTGCTTAAAGCAGGACTGAGCCAAACCTCATGAACATTTATCAGCATGACCCGTCGATAAAAATATTGCCTAAAAAAAGTTATATCATAAAAAAAACATGGCATAGACTATGCTTGAGCGTGCTGTTTATGACGATGTCGGGCGCAGCATTTGCCAATGCTGATACTTATATGAGTTCGCTGATTAATCAGGCAATCCAGAGCCACCCTCTGGTCGGTGCTGCACGCGCGGAACAACAAGCGACCACTGTAAGTATACGTGCCGCTAAGCTCAATATGCTGCCGGCTCCCACCATATCGTCAGGTTACGATCGTAATGATGGCATGGTGTCGCAGCTACAGATTAGACAGTCGTTATGGACTGGTGGCAAGTTGACTGCGAATGTGAATCAAGCGATTTTTGATGACAAAGCAGCGATAGAGTACGTCTACGAGCAACAAAACCAAGTGGCCAAAACGACAATTGAAGCGTGGCAAAGTTATATTGCCGCTTTATCTAAACAGCGTGTCTATTACGACAATTTGCAGTTACTCGCAGAGTTTGAGGCGATGATGCAGCGTCGTGTCAGTCAAGGAGTCTCAGCACGTATCGAGATGGATTTGATTACTAATCGTATCCTACAAGAGCAAAATTCTTACCAAGGAGCGGTTGAGCAGCAGCGTATTGCTATTGCACGCTTGGAGCAAATTACTGGTCGTAGACTCTCAGCAGCTGAGTTGCCCGCACCAAACTTAAGTGAGCTTGTTGGGCGTGCCAAAGGTTACTCACAAGATTTTGAGCGGATGGCATTTGACCAGGCCAGTTTTTACAATCCTACTGTCGTAAAAGAGCATTATAGAGTTGAAGCTGCTAAGCAAGGGGTCAAATCATTGCAGTCATCACGTTATCCCTCCGTGTATGCGCAATACGGATATGACTATTATCATGATGACAAAAATAATAGTAATGATGATGGCAAGTTCTCAGTGGGTCTTAGCTATGATCCAGGGGCAGGACTGTCTAATCTGGCGCTGGCTCAGGCGTCAGAGTCGCGAGTGAATAGTCTTGAGCAATCAAAAGAAGCATCAAGACGACTGGTTCTTGAAACCATACAAACTCAATATCAGCAGTTCGCTAGTGCTAAAGATCAAGAGCGTTCATTAATTGCCGCAGTCGCAGGTGCTCAAATTGTGGTTAGCTCTTATCGCCGTCAGTTCATTGCAGGGCGCAAGTCTTGGCTTGAAGTTCTTAACGCGGTGCGTGAACACTCTCAATATCAGATACAGCTGGTTGAGACCCAATCCTCTATTATCGCCAGCTTTTATAAGCTACAAGTCGACTTTGGTATGATGTCGTGGCAACAGTTCGATCAAAGTCGTCAGCCACAGCCATTATATCACCCGCTAGATCCTATCAAAAACTGGTTTAACCGTCGAGATATCGCCTGGCAGCCGACGAATGAAGTGGCTATTCAGCCTATTGTTATGAAAAGAGATGATATAAATACGTATCCTATTAATGATCCTATCAACGATACTGTCGGTTATGCGAACACTAGTGAGGCTAAAGCAAGGTTGCTAACAGATACCCCCTGATTTTGTATCAATACGCCCTAAATAACACTATTTTTATTACATTTTTCGATCATTGACTACCTGCTAATCATAATCAGTCGGATACATTTATCATGAGTACACCTGTTAACGCTTCGAATGACCAGACATCTGACAGTGAGCTGATAGCAAACCCTACTTCGCAACTATTATTGTCTGCAGAAAATGAGCAGATAGATGAGCCAGCGGTTCAGCTGGCTGCAGCGCTACGTACCTTACTGACTGAGCAAGGATATCCTGTTGATAATACGCGCTTGCATGGCGTGATTCATCAGCAGCAAGATTTACGGACGCTGGCAGGTATCATTAATGTGCTTAGTCAGTTGGGTATTGATCAATTACCCGAAGCGTTACCGACACCTGATGCTGCATTTTTACCACTATTGGCTTTGCATCACACACAGGGTTGGGGTGTCATTAATCAACAAACCCCCCAAGGACTATGGCAATTTAGTCAGCTTAAGAAGACTAGTGCTTATCCCAGTGATGCATTTTTACAGTTGTTACGTATTCGCTTAGGGAATGAACCAAGTAAGCGTAGGCAGTTCTCCTTTGATCAATTACTTAAAAAGGATTTAAAAAACTATCGCGGTATCGTTGTTGAGGCGGTAGTGGCGTCATTCTTGATTAACATGTTAGCACTAGCAGTGTCGTTGTTTTCGATGCAGGTCTATGATCGGGTGATACCTACTCGTAGCGAGTACACCTTAATTATTTTGGCAAGCGGTGTAGGGCTAGTCATTTTATTTGAAACTTTTATGAAATTTGCCCGCTCAAAGATTATGGATAAAGTAGTCGTTAATCTTGATCAATATTTATCTCGTGAAGTATTCCAGCGTTTGCTAAGTGTGCGCATTGATCAAATGCCAGGATCGGTTGGTTCGATGGCAGCGCAGCTACGTGGTTATGAGCAAGTACGTAGTTTTTACACGGCCAGTACACTGTTCGGTTTAGTTGATATTCCAATGGCTATCATTTTTGTATCATTGATTATTGTTATTGGTAATCCCTTAGTGGCTTTAGTACCGATAGTTGCAGCGGTTATAGCCATTATATTAGGGTTCAGTGCGCGAAGAAAAATCGATAGTATCGCTGCAGTTGGGGCAGCAGCGTCTTATCGTAAAACAGGTATACTTGTGGAGACTGTAGAAGGCGTTGAAACCATTAAGGCAGGATCAGGTAACTGGAAGTTCTTATCACGCTGGCTTGATGTGATGAATATCACTACCAAGAATGATTTGGATATGAAGCATGCTAATGACAATTTGAGCTATCTGTCACAAATGATTCAACAGACCAGTTATGTGGGCATTGTGATTGTTGGTTCATTTGTAGTGATGTCAGGTGATATGACGATGGGCGGCTTAATTGCGTGTTCGATTCTAGGTGGTCGTATTTTAGCGCCGGTGATGAGTATTCCTAGTTTATTAATACAGCATTCACATGCCAAAGCCGCCAAGCTTAATATTGAACAGTTATTTTCATTGAAACAAGACAATCATGGTGTCAGTCATCCCTTATCTCCTAGCAAAATCGCTGGTAATTTTAATTTAGATAAAGTTACTTTTAATTATCAAAATAATGACCAGCCGGCATTAGCAATCAATAGTTTGAATATAACAGCTGGTGAGCGTATTGCAGTACTGGGTCCTATTGGCTCAGGTAAGTCAACGTTACTAAAAGTCATGTCAGGTCTGTATGCGGCTACTCAAGGTCGGATATTACTAGATGGATTAGACATTCAACAGATTAGCCGTGAGTCTTTGAGTGAGCAAGTTGGCTATCTACAACAAGACCATCGTCTGTTCGAAGGCACACTACGAGAAAACCTACTGATTGGTTTACCAGCTCCCAGTGATGATGTGATGCGCGAGGCTCTTGTGAAGACTGGTCTGATTAAGTTAGTTGCCAGTCATTCTAGTGGTTTAGACCTACCCATTAGTGAAGGTGGTAAAGGGTTGTCAGGAGGTCAAAAACAACTGGTGGCTTTTACCCGTTTGTTACTGACCAAACCTTCTGTACTACTGATGGATGAGCCGACTGCTTCTATGGATAATCGTCAAGAGTTGCAATGTATTGATGTGCTCAACAAGGAGTTTGGGCAAGGGCATACCTTGATAGTTTCCACTCATAAGATGCCACTGCTGCAGCTGGTTGATCGCATCATTATTATGGACAATCAAAAAATTGTAATGGATGGTCCTAAAGCCCAAGTTTTAGAACAATTAAAAGGTAACGAGGGTCAGAAACACACTAATAAAACATCAGTTAAAGTGAGTACACCGACAGTGAAAGTTATTAGTAATAAGACGTCTAATATTGCACTGAAAAGTGATGGTGAAGGCGATAATGTAGGGCAAGATAATGGATAACTACAGGCACAAGTCTCATGATCCTAAAATTGGGCGTACGCGCATTATAATTTGGGGTGCACTGGTCGGGATAATCACACTAATTGTTTGGGCTTATTTTGCCCAAATTGACCAAGTCACGCGAGCGACAGGAACTATTATTGCCAGCGCCCGTACACAAGATATCCAAGCTGTAGAAGGGGGTGTACTGACGGAAATATTAGTCAAAGAAGGTGAGGATGTCACTAAAGGACAGCTGATAGTTGCCTTAGAAGAAGAGCGTGCGCAAGCGGCAGTAGCTAATGCAGGCTCGAAGATAGCAGCGCTTAAAGCCAAGCTTGCGCGCCTAGAGGCCGAGATATTTGAGCGGCCATTGATGTTTCCAGAGGATATCAAAAACTATAGCGAATATATAGAAAACCAAACCCAGCTCTATAACCGTCGCCGGCAAGCGATTGATCAAGATGTCAGTTCACTACAAAATATGAAGGTGTTGGCACAGCAAGAGTTGAGCATGAATGAACCATTACTATCATATGGTGATGTGAGTCAGGCTGACGTGATTAAATTGCGTCGGCAAGTGGCGGAGATCCAAGCCCAAATTACTAACAAGCGTAATAAGTATTTTGAAGAGGCACAATCAGAGATGACCAAGGCGCAAGAGGATTTAGATACTGAACTTGAGCAATTGCGCGATCACTCACAAGTGCTAGAAGAGAAAAAATTGTTTGCACCGACAGATGGTAAGGTAAACAACATCCTAGTGACGACTATCGGCGGAGTAGTTAAGCCTGGTGAGATCATCATGCAGATATTACCAACCAGCAGTGACCTTATCGTTGAGGCTAAGATAAGCCCCGTAGATATCGCTTATGTCAAAGAGCAGCAGGATGCTACCGTCAAGCTTGATGCTTATGATTATTCTATTTTTGGAGCAATGAATGGTACGGTAATATATATAAGTCCAGACACACTAATGGAGCAGACTCCTAAAGGCGAAGAGCCTTATTATCGGGTACAGATAAAAATAATTGGCGCTGAATTTTCTAGACGCCGTGATGAGATTGTCATCAAGCCTGGAATGACTGCCTCAGTCGATATCAAAGCGCAGCAACGTTCAGTATTATCGTATTTGACCAAGCCACTTACTAAAACATTCTCTGAAGGCTTAGGTGAACGTTAGAGCTTTTGGGTACAAGCCTTTATGTCAGCGAGGTAGACACAGTTGGAGAGAAAATCCTAACAATATATGTATCCTAACCAAGTTGCTTACTTAAAGATCTACTTCACATCGTCATGTTGAATTTAGTATGAATGGTAACGCAGCTTGAATCCTAATGGTCACAACTGTAGCAACTCTAGCTAAGGTATCTGTATTATCGTCGAGTTGCTTCTTGTCTGGAATACAGCTCTGATAAATTAGTAGCTATCAGAAGTGCTTATTTGTGAATGTTCAACACGCCAAAATTTTATAAACCTATCAAAGCAACCTGTCAAAAATAGCTGACCTAATACAAAAATGGCCGTACTGAACCAAATCAGTGCGGCCATCAAACTTATGGTTTTTTATAAGTTACTCACAGTAATATTAAACTTATTCTAAGTGATGAACTTCTTGCAAACCGTAAATAGGGGTCTCTATACCCTCCATTCTGGCTTTAAGCTGCAGTGACAAGTATTGTGAATAATGTCGCGACTGATGCAAGTTGCCGCCATGAAACCATAATGCCTGTTGCTGGGTTGGTTTCCACATATTTCTTAACTCACCTTCCCAAGGGCCTGGGTCTTTGGCTGTATCTGAACCCATACCCCAACATTTACCGACTTTATCGGCTACTTCTTGTGAAATTATTTTTGCAGCCCAACCATTCATGGAGCCATATCCAGTGGCATACACAATTAGATCAGCTTCTAGTTCTGTGCCATCAGTTAGCACCACTGAATGAGATTTAATATGATCAATACCTACTTGGGGTTTAAGCTTTATTTTCCCTTCTGCTACCAGTTCAGAAGCACCGACATCGATATAATAACCAGAACCTCGACGTAAATATTTCATAAAGAGACCGGTATGATCTTCACCAAAGTCGAGCATAAAGCCTGCATCGGTTAGTTTCTGATAGAAATCAGCATCTAACTCCGCCACTTTACGGTAAACAGGCTCATGAAACTGCGGCATAACTTTAAAAGGAATAGACCCGAAAGTCAGATCCGCCTTATAGGTGGTAATTCCTTTTTCAACCGCTTCTTCTGAATACAAACCACCTAGTACCTCATCCATCAAGGTATCTGACTTAATAATATGCGTTGATGAGCGTTGTATCATAGTGACGTCTGCGCCATTTTCCCAAAGGGCAGCACAGATATCATGTGCTGAGTTATTAGCACCCAGTACCACACATTTTTTCCCTTGATAAGCCTCACCACCTGGGTGTTGGCTTGAGTGATGCTGCTCTCCGGCAAAATCTTCCCTACCAGGAATTTCAGGAGTGTTTGGTAATCCGGACATACCTGTAGCTATCACCAACTGTTTAGGATGCATTGTTAAACGTTCACCTGCTCTATCAACCTCGACATTCCATTGCTGTAACTCTTCATCAAAAGCCGCGCTGATGCATTCAGTTGATCCCCAATAGTTTAACTCCATAAGCTTAGTGTACATCTCTAACCAATCAGCAACCTTATCTTTTGGGGTAAATACTGGCCAGTTTTCAGGAAAAGGAAGATACGGCATATGGTCGTACCACACAGGATCATGCAAACATAATGACTTATAACGGTTACGCCAAGTGTCACCTGGCTTTGGTTGCTTATCAATGATAATCGTCGGAACTTCAAGTTGTCGTAAACGAGCGCCTAGACCTATACCACCTTGGCCACCACCAATAACTAAGCAATAAGGCTGATCGCTATAACCCAGATTTTTTTCCTCAAATTCACGTTCTTCCAACCAGGTTAAACGATTAGGGTTAACACCATGTTCAGCACCTTTTGGGCGTAATTTTTTACGCTTTTCAGGAAAATCTTTGAGCTCAACCATGGTGGTTAATAATGTCCAAGCTTTGCCATTACGCAGACGTAAGTGACCGTAGCCTTTCGCCACCTTGGTGTTAAAAGTTATCCAAGCTTCTATGACCCCATCATTTTCTACCGCTTGTTCATCAAGCTGCCAGTCATACGGTTCAGTAGTCTCTAAGGTATGCGAAAGCATTTTTTTAATTTCATCTTGCCCCTCTAGCGTTTTTATATTCCAGGTAAAGGAAACTAAATCACGCCAGTATCCTTCGGTTTCGAAATATTCAACTACCTTGTCTATATTTTTTGTACGCAATGATTGATCAAAATCCTGCAGCCAGTTGGTTACTTCTTGGCTTGCGGACAGCTCATTATCTACTTTTTGATAAGTCATGAAATCCCTCTCCTTGGTTGTTTTTATTTGACGCTATTGCCGAACTTCCTGTACAGCAGTAAAAAATGTACTAAACAAGATGCTTTTCGAAGTGAATAAAAAGCAAAACCTGTTGATTCTAATAATTTTTTAAAAAAAGAAAATCAGTAAATATATGAAAAAAAATGACAGTCTTTCCAGACTATAGCTCTTCTAAAGAGATATTGTCAAACTCTGATTTTGAGTCTCTCACCTAGATAAAATTTATTTTAGAAAAAGGTTTTTTAATCCATATACCCCATAGCCTAAAGGGTCTTTTTTTATCCTTTAATTATGAGATAGCCATGATATCTCGCAATAACCAGATTTTTATAATGGTTAAAGCAAGAGTTGTTCACTGATTTAAATCAAGTCCGTCAGCAAGCTGAAGCTTGGTTATATCACTATAATAATGAGCGCCTTAATATGGGCAATGGCGGCTTTACGCCTATACAGAAACTAAACCGTGCAGCTTAATTCTATTTATTAGGTGTCTTATAGTTGGGATGACTACCATATGTCGGATTGACTACAGTCTGCACAGTGCGGTTGGTTATGTGTCGCCTTTTGAGTTTGAATCGATGTATTATGATAATATTGATCTAACAATATTAAAAAATAATTTATTAGGATAAATGGATGTACAACTTTTTAGAGCGTTAATCAGTTAAAAAGGTTTGGCTGTTTTACAATCGCTTTTTAAGATAATTTAATAGCGTCTCTAATCTGTTTACACCCAGGTTACTTCATAGAAACTAATTAAGGAAAGGCTATGCATATCACTGCTAATTTTGATGCGGGTAATATTGAGGTTATTAATTTAGAGGATAAAAAAGATATCCAATTGGCTATTCGTCTGGACTTTGGGGGAGAGTTTTTCCAGTGGTTTAACTTTCGTTTAGCAGGTCAGGTTGGAGAGCAGTATATTCTTAATATTCTTAATGCAGGCGAAGCGTCATTTCCTGCAGGGTGGGAAGATTACCAAGCGGTTGCTTCGTACGATCGTCAGCATTGGTTTCGTCTGCCAACTTCTTATAAAGACGGAAAGTTAACCATAGTGGCAGATATGGAGTGTGACAGCATTCAAATTGCTTATTTTGCTCCTTACAGTTACGAGCGTCATCAAGATTTATTAGCAGCCGTACAAATGCACCCGTTAGTGACTTTAGAGCATTTAGGTGAAACCTTTGATAAGCGCGACTTAACGGTAGTCAAAATTGGTGATAGTGATAGCAATAGTAATGCGAATAAACGCAACATTTGGATTACTGCGCGTCAGCATCCAGGTGAAACGATGGCTGAATGGTTGGTCGAAGGTTTAATGGACAGCTTGTTAGACAGTGATAATGCCACTAGCAAGTTGTTATTAGAAAAAGCTAACTTCTATATTGTGCCTAATATGAACCCCGACGGTAGTGTGCGTGGACATTTACGTACTAATGCATTAGGTATTAACTTAAACCGTGAATGGTTAAACCCAAGTTTAGAAAAAAGCCCTGAAGTATTTCATGTGATCAATAAAATGGAAGAGACCGGTGTGGATCTATTTTATGATGTGCACGGCGATGAAGCATTACCTTTTGTGTTCCTTGCCGGCTCTGAAGGTGCGCCCAGCTATAACGACCGCCTCGCGGGTCTCCGCAATAGATTTTCAGAAGTGTTGAAATTAGCCAGTGCCGACTTTCAGTCTGAAATTGGTTATGGCATTGGTGCGCCGGGTGAAGCGAATATGACTCTCGCAACTCACTGGGTGGCTGAACGTTTTGATTGCCTTGCAAATACTTTAGAGATGCCCTTTAAAGATAACGATAATGTACCCGACTCAGCTATGGGTTGGTCACCAGAGCGTTCTGCTAAATTAGGGGAAGCATCGTTAATTGCCATGTTGGCGGTCGTTGACACCTTACGTTAACTAATATTCGCTAAATTAAATATGAAAAACATATTTTAATTTGCTATTCATACTACTTCTACTTATTTCTACGATATCAAATTTATAGATAATGATAATATCTATCGGTATGAGTAGTAGTTAACAACAACTCAGCAGTCCTTTAACAATATTGTAGTGGTGCTAGTAGGTAACGAGTAAAGATCTGGTGCTAATGATTTGAAGGTATCCGAGTTGGGTGATGTGCTCAATACCGTAAAGAATACCGTAAAAACCCCGTGTGTAAGCGTATTTATTGAGTATATATCGGTGATTTACGTCTTACTAGATAATAAAAAAACCCGGTAGCATAAGGGCTACGGGGTTATATGTTTACTTGTTATAATGTTTATTGGTGCGCCCACCACGCTTCAATCATTAATCTATAGGCCTTTATTGGTAAGGGTTACAGGTTTTATTATTATTATATGCACAACAATATGTACAACATTTAGCTATCGCTAGTCACGTTTTGTGATTATAAAAAGGAATGAAAAGATATTTACAAGAAAGTTTGGAAACATCTCATAAGTAGAGACAAGATTTCACTATTGGGGTAAACGTACCAGCTACTTACTCAACACCATCTACTACTTATACATTTCTTACATAGAGTTGTTCTGCGAATGACCATGCGCGCGCGATCAACGCACATTCTTTCGTGTCTTATTTGAGCTAAAAATAGTTGCTAGGTAAAATCAGGGAATTACGTCATTCTTGTTTCCTAACAATATTCTTGCTTCCAACGCCAGCTCTCTAATTTATTGACCTAGAAGTAGTTTTTGACTTTGGAAACAAAATCTAATAAAGGGTTTTTTGTTTCCTGATCCTTTTGTTTCCATCTATTCTGTTTCCATATATTAGTGTCAAACACTGACTCTAATGAAGCTTTCCCCCGATCCTGTCATGTGATTAATTTTCCGAAACGTATCTATAAAATTTTTGCGTGTCCTATTTTACACTTAAAATAACTGCTGGTTAGAATTAACGAATTCCATCGTTTTTGATTCCTGTGATTATTTTTGATTCCCGTTACAGTCATTATACCCATTGACGTAGCGGTGGTTTTTAGCATTGGAATCACAATCCAATAAAGGGTGTTTTGATTCCTGCTTTTCTGGATTCTACCTATTTTGATTCCATATATCACCGTCAAACATTAAGCCTGAAAGCTCTTGTACTGTTCTCGTATGGGGTTAATTTGCCAAAGCGCGTCCTGCTACGATAACTACGATAACTACGATAACTACGATAACTACCTAAGAGTTAAAGCCAGCTCCCTGTGATTTGACCTTCTCACAATGATCTAAACCAATCTTAATAGCTTCTGATAAATCAGCGTTAGGTATAACAGGATTGATTATAGTTGTCTTTAGATTGTTTTTCTTCAAACCAATTTCAGCCAGACGGTTGAGTGGCCAGCCTATTTGCGACTCATCATTAGCGGTATCGTTAGGGAAAAAGTAAACCTCACTCATACTACAGGCAATTTCCCCATATTCAACTGTGAATGGATAAGGTTTGATGTTGTCCACTGCTGTCCATTGTGACTCCCTTATTTGTACAAAGTCGTCATCAATATTTTGCACAGGCTGGCAAGCTGTTAGTAATATCAGTATTAAGTAAACGGGCTTATTCATTCTTTGCCTTTTAATATCTTAAGTAACGCGAAGAAACTTAGTATGAGGGTGTTATTAATGGGTTTTACAATTCTAACATTCCCTGATAGCACATTATTATTAGTCTTTTTAACTTTATCGCTATATGACAAAGCCCGCAACTCACGAAGTCAATTATTGCTTCTACATCAAATAATAGTTAATAAAACACCTTACTTCTAATATAACGAGCAATTAAGTTTGCATCTTAACCTCGCTAGCCCTTACTATCATACAGTGACCGTCACCAGTCGATACCCTACATTACTGTGTGTATTATCAAAAATCCAAACTTATACCGTAATACCAAGTATTTACCTTTGCTCAACAAACAATAAGATGAACTAATGACCAAAAACTTTTCTCAAACAGCTGCTTTTATCTGGTCAGTTGCTGACCTATTACGTGGTGATTTTAAACAATCACAATATGGGCGAGTGATACTGCCATTTACGCTATTGCGCCGTTTAGAGTGCGTGTTAGAAAATACTAAGGCAGATGTGGTCGCTGAGAGTCAGCGTATCGCTGGCATGGATTTGCCTGAGGAGGCGCAAGAGCAGTTCATTATTCGTGCCAGCAAGCATGCGTTCTATAATATCTCGCCTATGGACCTGAGTAAGATGGGTCAAAGCGATATTAAAGACAACTTGAACACTTATATTCAATCCTTCTCTAAAGACGCACGTGAAATATTCGAGCATTTTAAGTTTGAAGAGTTTGTCGGTCAGCTAGCAGACGCCAATTTACTTTATAAAGTGGTACAAAAATTCGCCAATACTGATCTTAGCCCTGAAAATATTTCTAATCATGAAATGGGCTTTGTGTTCGAAGAGCTGATCCGCCGATTTGCGGAGAGTTCTAACGAAACCGCAGGAGAGCACTTTACCCCACGTGATATCGTGCGCCTGACCACTTCCTTAGTATTTATGGAAGATGATGATGCACTGACCAAAGACGGCATTATTCGCACCATATATGACCCCACAGCAGGGACGGGCGGCTTCTTATCTTCTGGTATGGAGTATGTGCTTGAGCTAAACCCTGACGCTGTGATGCGTACCTATGGTCAAGAGCTAAACCCTGAGTCTTACGCCATCTGTAAAGCCGATATGCTGATCAAAGGGCAAGAGGTGGATAACATTAAGCTGGGTAACACCTTGTCTAGTGATCAGCTGGTCGCTGAGAAGTTTAACTACATGCTGTCTAATCCACCGTTTGGGGTAGATTGGAAAAAGATATCAGGTGAGATTAATGATGAACACCAGCAAAAAGGCTTTGATGGCCGCTTTGGTGCTGGCTTGCCGCGCGTATCAGATGGCTCGCTATTATTCCTCATGCACTTGCTCAGTAAGATGCGTTCTATCACTGGTAGCAGCCAAGATGACAATCAAGACAGTAATGCTAAAGACCAAAACAACGGCAGCCGTATCGGTATTATCTTAAACGGCTCACCGCTATTCACAGGCGGCGCAGGTAGTGGCGAAAGTGAGATTCGCCGTTATATCCTTGAGGCAGACTTGCTTGAAGCAATCATCGCCTTACCGAACGATATGTTCTATAACACGGGTATTGCTACCTATGTCTGGATATTAAGTAATAAGAAAACGCTTGAACGTCGCGGCAAGGTACAGCTGATTGACGGTAGTAATCTATACAGCAAGATGCGTAAGTCGCTGGGCTCTAAGCGTAATGAGATGAGCGAAGACGATATCAAGACCATTACCCGCAGCTTTGGTGACTTTGAAGTGGTTGATGCACGGGTACTTGATAAGCCAGAAGAGGTTAAATCTAACCGTGGTCGTCAATCGGCAAACCCTAAAGCGGAACCTGCTAAGACTTTTGCCAGTAAGATATTTGCCACCCATGAGTTTGGCTATCGCCGTCTAACGATTGAGCGTCCGTTACGTTTATCTGCTCAGCTATCTGATAGTGCTATCGATAGCCTACGTTATGCAGCTAAGCCATTTGATATCGTCATGCCAGCGTTGTATGAAGCGTTTGGTAGTGATTGGACGACTGACGATAATACCGATGCTAATACTAGCAATTACGGCGACTTATCAGCGGTCACGGTAGATGCACGCGCAATGATCAAGGCAGACTTTAGCGAGCTTAAAGAACGCCAAGTCAAAGACGTACTCGATGCCAAGCTATGGCAGGATCAGCTTGAGATACTGAACAAAGCCAAGTCTTTGCAAGCGGCTATAGGCGCGCGCCAATTCGATGATTTCAATGAGTTTGAAAAAGTGTTTAAACAAGCGTTAAAAGACGCTGATGTCAATCTTGATACGAAAGAGAAAAAGCAGCTGCTAGATGCTATCACTTGGAAAAACCCCAATGCTGAGCCAGTGATTAAAAAATCAGTGAAAGCTGCCAATCCGCTCTATGGTGCGTTTAGCTACACTGACCCTGCGAGCAAGACTAAAATTGTAGAGTTCCAAACAGACAGTGATCTACGCGATTATGAAAACGTACCGCTCAATCCTGATGTAACGACCACTGAGTTAATTGAAGCTTACTTCGCCCGTGAGGTACAGCCGCATGTGCCTGATGCGTGGATAAATAGCGATAAAATAGATGCCATTGATGAAGAGATCGGCATCGTTGGCTTTGAGATACCGTTTAACCGTCACTTCTATGTCTATGAGCCACCGCGCGCGCTGGCGGACATCGATACAGATTTGGATAAGGTTAGCTCAGAGATTATGCAGTTATTGGGTGAGGTGCATTCGTAATGGCTGAATTGGTGACGAAGTATCGGCAGTACGCAGAATATAAAGATTCTGGGGTTTTGGTCTTAGGTTTCATACCTAATCAATGGATAACTAGTAAACTTGCCTATACTTTTTTAAAAGCTAATGCAGGTGAAGTTATTGATAAAACTTATTGGGGAAACGGTAAAGAGACTTTATACACTTGCAATAAAACACCGTTATTATCAGATTATATTGGATTCCCTGAAGAAAAACGTACAACAAAAAATGATTTGCTTTTAACTAGAAATGGAACTCCGTACGTTCACAAACCTGTTGAAAATTCGATATATTCTAATGTTGTTCAACGTATAACTTTGAGCTCTGATTTTGACAGGAACTATTTATCCTATTGCTTAGGAAACTCAGCATTGAGTCTTAAAGGTTACGGTGTTTCTATAGAGAGTTTTAACTTTGAAACTTGGAAATCAATGCAGTTTGCTGTCCCTTCAATGAAAGAACAAAAGAAAATCGTTGATTTTCTCGACCATGAAACTATCCAAATCGATACGCTAATCGAAAAACAGCAAACCCTTATCCAACTGTTAAAAGAGAAGCGCCAAGCGGTTATCAGTCATGCGGTGACTAAAGGCTTAAACCCTGATGTACCGATGAAAGATTCTGGGGTGGAGTGGTTGGGGGATGTGCCGGAGCATTGGCAAATTGTACCAGTAAAACACATATCAAAAATACGATATGGAATAGGTGAACCCCCTAAATATCAAGAAGAAGGAATTCCGTTGATACGAGCTACAAATATTCGTTCAGGCAAGATTTCGGAAGCTGGTTTAGTTTTTGTTAACTCAGACGATATTCCTGAAAATAGAATCGTTTGGTTGGATAAAGGCGACATCATTGTTGTTAGAAGTGGTGCAGGTACTGGAGATTCATCAATTATTCCAAGCAAGTACAAAGGTAGTATCGCAGGCTTTGATATGGTTGTTAGGGCTACAGGCTGTCTACCTGAATTTTTAGGGTATGTTTTGTTAAGCAACTATGTGAGGAATAGTCAGTTTGACCTTGAAAAGACACGTGCAGCACAGCCTCATCTTAATGCTGAAGAGCTAGGAGATAGTTTTATTATTTTGCCTAAAGATAAAGAGCAGAAGCTAATAGTCGAGTATATAGATCGAGAGATTTTAAAGTTTGATAAGCTAGTTACTAATGCGCAGTCAGCCGTTCAACTCATGCAAGAACGCCGCACTGCTTTAATATCTTCCGCTGTCACTGGCAAGATTGATGTTCGTAGCTGGGAAGCGCCTGACAATATCTAATACCAATTTAAAGCAAAGCAAAGTTTAAGATATACTTCTATTAAGATATCCTTATTAAATTACAGGTTGTTCAAATGACTAGTTTTGAAGATGATAATGGCTCAAGCTATGTGGGCGTCGGTGGTGATTTTGCTAATGTATTAGATCATAACGACTATTTAGCTTTGATTAATTCAACAGACACAGCAGGAGTCGTTTTAAGAGTACATTTAATTTTAGAAGATTTTCTTAATATTTGGTGCTCTAAAACATCAGGAAGTGAGGATTTATTTAAAGGTCCTTTTATTGGTTTTAGATCTAAGTTGTCTATAGCTCAAAACCTAGGATTAGATAGTAAGATTTTCGAAGTATTGGATAGGTTTAATAAGATTAGAAATAGTTATTCGCATAATAGGAAATATACTTTAGAACAAAGCCGCCTAGATGCATTGATTTTATTCGTAGATGAATTGCCTTTATCTGAGAATCTGTTGCCTTGTAAAGAGTTCTCTATTCACATTGGAGGAACTGACACAACAACTGGTAAAGACATAGAAAGAAGTTATAAATATGAAGATGCTGATTTAAATAAAAAGATAATTATAGTTTTTATTGTGCTAGTTCTTAAATTACTTGGTTGGATGCAGTCAGAGTTTGAACGTAAAGGTATTAACTATACTATTATTTCGGATTTTCTTGAAAAATAAAAATATCAGAAAGAGTAGTTGGAGTAAAATCTATTTATATTATAGTTTTGCTAAACTTTCTGTTGGCTTATAACTTTCTTTACCTATGCTAATCCTTCATAAGAATTCTCAAATAATAACTTAATTCTCCTAACTATAATAAGAAAAAACTATGACCGACACTACTTACGAATCTGTCTTTCAAGCCGATATCGTCAGCCAAATGCAAGTAACTGGCTGGCAGTTGGGTCATGCCAGCGGCTATCAAGCAGAGACCGCGCTATATGAGCAAGATGTGCTGGACTTTGTGCAGACTACCCAGCCGCAGGAGTGGGAGAAGTTTTGTCGTACTTATCCTATCGACTCTGAGCGCCACTTTATTGCAGCATTGGTTAAGCAGCTGAATAAAGCGGATGAACACTCTACCGATAAAGCCTCACGCACCTATGGCACGCTTGGTGTATTGCGTCATGGTCTAAAGATTCGTAATGCTCGTTTCTCTCTCTGCCAGTTTAAGCCTGAGCACAGCCTTAACCCTGAGATCATGGCACGCTATGAGAGCAATATCTGCCGTGTTGTCCCTGAGGTGGTCTATAGCCCTCACGTCAGTCTTCAAGACGGCGAAGACAGTAATGGCAAGGTCGCTAAACGTAACCGTATTGATGTGGTGCTATTCGTCAATGGCTTGCCAGTAGTCACCATGGAGCTCAAATCTGAGTTTAAGCAATCCGTACAAAACGCTATTACTCAATATAAGCGTACACGCCTGCCAAAAGACCCAGATACCAAGAAACTTGAGCCACTGCTGACGTTTAAGCGTGGCGCACTGGTACATTTCGCTGTCAGTCAATATGAGGTCTATATGACCACTAGGCTGGCAGGTAATAGCACTTACTTCTTACCCTTTAATAAAGGCACAGCGGAGGGCGGTGCGGGCAATGACACGCCTACCGATAGCAGCCGCTATGCCACTGATTACCTATGGAATGAGGTATTAACGCCGGAGAACTTACTCTCGATCCTTGGGCATTTTATGCACTTGCAGATCGAAGCAGAAGAAGATGTCATCGGACGTAAGTCCAAAAAAGAAACTATGATGTTTCCGCGCTATCATCAGTGGGATGTGGTGACTAAGTTGGTCAATGCCGCCATTAATGAGGGCGCTGGTCAAAAGTATCTGATTCAGCATAGTGCAGGTTCAGGTAAGTCCAACTCTATCGCATGGACAGCGCATCAGCTATCAACCTTGTACAATCATCAAGGCGATAAGCAATTTCATTCAGTGATCGTCATTACTGACCGTACTGTGCTCGATGACCAGCTTCAAGATACCATCTATCAGTTTGAACATGCTGATGGGGTGGTTGGCAAGATCAATAAAAAAGAAGGTGACGGCTCTAAGTCTGAGCAGCTTGCCGCCGCATTGGTGAACGCGCAACCGATCATTATCGTGACCATTCAAACCTTTCCTCATGTTCTAAAAGCCATTGAAGACTCTAGTGTTTTAAAGTCGCGCCGTTATGCCATTATCGCCGATGAGGCGCATTCATCGCAGACAGGCTCTACCGCACGCCAGCTAAAAGAAGTATTGGTCTCTGGTGATATAGAGAGTAATCAAGGCAATGCTATTGGTAATGACGCGCCGTTATCTAGTGAAGACAGTCTTGATGCTATATTGGATGCCACGCTTGCCGCGCGCCGTAGCAGTGAAAACCTAAGTTACTATGCCTTTACTGCCACGCCTAAGCCGAAGACTATTGAGCTATTTGGGCGTTTGCCTAATTCTGACTTGCCAGCATCGAAAGATAACTTGCCAGCCGCTTATCACGTTTACTCAATGCGCCAAGCGATTGAAGAGGGCTTTATCTTAGATGTCCTCAAGAACTACACCAACTATAAAGTGGTCTATCAGCTCAAGCAAAAGCTGGCCGCAGCCGATGATGAAGTGGATGCTCGCCGCGCTAAGATTAAGCTGAATAGCTGGGTGCGCCTACATGAGCATAATATCGCGCAAAAGGTCAAAATCATTATTGAACACTTTCACGATAACATCAAAGGTTTATTAGGCGGACAAGCCAAAGCCATGGTTGTGACTGGTTCACGTAAAGAAGCCGTACGCTATAAGCTGGCGTTTGATAATTATATTACTGAGCACTGCTACAAAGGCATCAATGCGATGGTAGCGTTCTCAGGTGAGGTCAGCTTTAACGACAATGACCCTGACAGTGGCGCGTTGATCGACCATAAGTTCACTGAGCATAATATGAATATCGGGCTAAAAGGCCGCGATCTACGTAAAGCCTTTGATAGTGATGACTATCAAGTGATGCTAGTGGCTAACAAGTTTCAGACGGGCTTTGATCAGCCGAAACTGTGCGCCATGTATGTTGATAAGAAGCTGACAGGCGTGGACTGCGTACAGACCTTATCACGGCTTAACCGCACCTATAAAGGTAAGGCGGAGAGCGGCACCTTCGTGCTCGACTTCTTTAATGATCCTGAAGATATTTTGGCAGCATTCCAGCCGTATTATGAGACTGCAGCCTTAGCGGATGTGTCTGACCCAGATCAAGTGTTTGATCTTTATAACAAACTCGATAACAGTGATATCTTCACTAAGAACGAAGTTGAGCAGTTCGTTGCGGCTTTTTATAGTAAGCACAAGTCCAATGCCGCCATTAGTAATATCTGCAAGCCAGCGGTCGATCGTTGGCAGAAGCGCTATAAGCTGGCACGTGAGCAAGCACAATATGCTAAGGCAATGCTTGAGCGTACCAAAGCGACTGGTGATGTAGTACTGATGACCAATGCTGAAAACGACTATAAAGGCTTCAAACTTGAGCAAGATGAGCTGGAAATCTTTAAAAAGGATTTAGGTACATTCACACGCCAGTATGAGTTTATGTCGCAAATTGTTGACTATGACGATAAAGAATTAGAGAAGCTTAGCCTATACGCGCGTAATCTACAGCCACTACTGCGTGAAAGCTTTGATGATGAAGATGATGTCGATCTAAGTAACATCGTCATGAGTCATTACCGTGTCTCAATTCTGCATCAGCAACACCTAAAGCTAGAAGAAAGTAAAAGTGAGTATCAACTGGATACTGGTGGCGGCGGTGGTACAGGGAAACCAAAGGATCAAAAAGAAGCGTTTTTATCGCAGATTATTGAGCGGTTGAATGAAGTGTTTGCAGGCGAAGACTTTACCGAAAATGACATGGTCAATTTTCAAAATACTATTTGGGATAAGGTCACTGAAAATGAGATCGTCGTAAAGCAGTTCGCTAATAATAAGAACAGTCCTGATCAAATTATGTTAGGTGGTTATCCTGATGCTGCCATGGACGCGCTGTTTGAAAGCCAAGAGGCTTATGAAGGTATGACCATGCATCTATTATCTAATCCTAATCAGTTTAAGAAGTTCATTAGACTAATGCTTGATACTAAGCTAGGTGCTGAGGAAATGATATAATATCTGAGTCAGATAAACTTGCCCGAAAACGATTGGTTTTCACGCCTTTTTTATCGCTTTAGTGGTACACAGCTACTTCCAGTTTCAGGTGTTTTTTTGGTTCCAAAGCTATTTTTGGTTCCAAGCTGAAACTATTTCTGTGACTGGGCTAAGAGTAGTTTTTCATGTTGGAACCAAAAGATAAACAGGGGTGTTTTGGTTCCAAATTCCACTGGTTCCATGGTTTTTGGTTCCAATATTTCGTCCTGAATAGTGTGATTTAAAAGCAAGATCAATAGCACTGATAAGTTGGCTATTGGGCTTGCTTTTGGTACATGTAGAAAATTAAACTGATTCCAAGTTAATGCTGTTTTTTGCTTCCAAGCACTTTTTTGCTTCCAAGGTGAAACGCTTTATACGGCTGGGCTAAGCTTGGTTTTTTCATGTTGGAAGCAGTTTTTTATAGGGTCTTTTTGCTTCCTGCTTCCACTGCTTCTAGGGTTTTTGCTTCCAATATTTTCTATTCATTTAATATCAAGGTCAATAGCGTTTATAGGCGGGTTAGTTGGCGTGTTTTTGGCATAACTATCATATTAGACTGATTCCATATTTATGCTATTTTTGATTCCACAAGCCTTTTTGATTCCAAGCTGAATTGCTTTATATGACTGGGATAGAGGTGGTTTTTTGACATTGGAATCAGTTGTTAATATAGGTTTTTTGATTCCAATATCGTATGATTCCAATATCGTATGATTCCGCTATTTTTGATTCCAATATCTTTCACTAATATCGTTAGAATACAAACACTAAAAAAGGCATGCGTATTAACGTATGCCTTTTAATATTTTAGTCGTCGAGATAGTTATTAGTTATGAATAATTGGCTATCCTGCCAAATGGTGGAATCTCGTCATCAGGCTCAGTTTAGCCAGTTCAAAAGATTGGCTCAACCGTTTAGCTTTGTGACCTGATTATCACAATTGTGTGAGTTGGGCAGGTTCTTGTTTCGGTGTCAGTGTGACTTGCAAGCCCATAGCATCAATAATCTTTAGCATAGTGTCAAAGCGTGGCTTTTCTGACTGCAAGGTCTTATAAAGGCTCTCACGTCTTATCCTTGTCTTTTGTGCCAGCTCATTCATGCCCTTTGCCCGCGCCACATCGTTTAAGGCTTGGATAAACTCGCTGGGCATACCGTCAGTCAATATCTCATTTAAGTAAGCATTGATAAGAGTTTCATCTGTCAGATACTCCGCCACATCAAAACGGCTGGTTTTAATATTAGTCATTGGGACGCTCCTTTGTTTGTTCTTTAACTTGTTGCCACATCGCACAAGCCTTTGTAATGTCGCTTTTCTGGCTATCTTTGCTGCCACCTAACAGTAGCAGATAAACCACATCACCTTGCTTGGCATAATAGACGCGGTAACCGTTGCCTTTGAATATGCGCATCTCATAAATACCGCCTGTGTCAGGAAGTAATTTATGGTCACCAAAGTTGCCGTTTTCTGCTCGTTTAATCCGTGCCAGTATGCCAACTTTACCTAGTGGGTCTTTAAGCTTGTGCAGCCAGCGGCTAAATTGGTCGGTTTGGTCAACACTAATCATTATCAAAACCTAATATATATCATTATCAGTGTAAACTTTCGGATAATGGAATACAAGTGCATTTGGTAGCTGCTCTCATATCTGAAAAAGGCAGACGATTAGCGGCTGCCAATATAGTTTCATATCTAAGAAAACCTGCTTAAACTGCTTAAATTGGCTGTAACGTATGATGGTTAAGGGTTTTGCTTAAGACAGGGGTTTGCTTAACGTTGCTTAAATTGCTTAAGTTTGTCTTAAACAGGGTTATTTTGAGCTGAGTTTAAGCCGTTTAAGCAAGCTTAAAATTTGGTCATCTTAATGAAAACCCCCTAACTATAAGGGATAGAGGCTGTTTAAGCAGTTTAAGCAGGATTTCTTAAGCGTTAATACTAATCGTATAGATTTGGATTGATTAATACTACTTTGCTGCGTCCCTCCATTTCCTGCCTGATATGTTTAGCAGACTCCAATTTGTCTAACTCACTTTGCAATAACTTGGTATTTTTACGCATTGGGTTAGGGGCATTGTTTGATATATAAGTTCTGCCTAATTTATGCGGCTTCTTGTCCTTTGCCTTATCAACTAGCCAGCCGCTTAGCTTCTCACTGTCGTTCTGTTCACCTGTAGGGGTTGCATCAAGATAGCGCAAGCGTTCGGCTGTGGAATACTCTACCAACATAAAAGCGCGTGTAATGTCGTCTGTGGTGATTGTATTGCGTCCCTCAAAAAACGCCATTAATGATGCTATACGACTGGAATTTTCTGCCATACGCGACGCATACGCTTTTACAGTAGCAAACACGCTGCCTTGTCTTTGCCTGTTCTCTATCGCTTGCATGTGACCATAAAAGACTTGTTCAGTTTGTTTGTCTACCCATTGCATTTTGATGCGTTTAGGCTTACCTGTGGTGTCGTTAGGCTCGTTGGCTGGCAATGGATCAAGTAAAATTTGGCAGCGTGACCAGTATTCTATTAAGCAAGGGTCATCGTTTGGGTCATCGCTTAGGCGCTTTGGGTCGTCATATGTTCGATAACCTCGCAAGTCCTCAGGACAAGCAATTAAAGCACGGGCTAAAAATCCTTGCCCATTCATCAGTGGGTCGGTTAATGCTGGCTCTAAAATAATACGTTGAGCCATTAACATAAGTGTAAACCGTGCGTCATAGGCTTTAGTACGTGGATTAGCAAAAGCGTTCTTTAGCGAGCGTGTACGATTGACCACCCCACCACTGTAAAGGTCTGTAAAACTTGTTAGGGCGTTTCCTGCAGTCTTACTGGTCATTGAGTGACCGTTAAAAAATTGTGCGCCGTCATCGGTTGCCCATGAGCCGTTAATAATCTCAAGATTGACATATTTATCAAGTATCGTTTCTATGGTGGCTTCTTTAAAAACGGTTTCAGGGTTATATGGCTTTGGTGTGCTATCAAGGAATGTCTTTAATTCACCACCCTTCAAGCTGGCTTTTTCTGTGTCCCATATATCTAAGTCAGTTAAATATTGCTCATATTGCTGTTTCTCATAGGCATCTATTTTGAAGTAAGTTAGGTTCATAGCTTCGGTTTTACCGCTGCCACTCTCGCCCTCTGTTATCAGTATTAGGCTGGCTGGCTTATGACCATGGCCAAAAGGTGCATCAACAAAGCGTTGCCCCATGTGTGCTAGTGCGCCTAAAACGCATTGCGCTGCCATACCAAGCGATACTTGTGCATAATATGCTACGGCTTCAATGACCCGTCTTAGTAATCCGTTCCATGCTTCTATAGGGTAGGGTGTTGGCTGGCTTGAGTCACTAGCTAAGGGTTCAGGGTCGCCCCACTCGAGTGCTTCAAGCTCTATAGTTTCCGCATCTGCGATAAGGTCACTTATTAAGTCACCCTCATTCAGTCTGCTAATAATGTCATCTATTGCAATATGAGCAATCGCGTTCACGCCTGCCAAACGGCTTGTTATTCTGTCTTTGTGCTGGGCGGTGTCAATAATATTTATAGTTTTAACTTCGGCAAAATGTCTTAGCGTTTTATCGTATAGACTTTGATTAAGACACGCGAAGACGGTTACGTTTTCGTTACCGTTCATCATGGCTAGGGCTGCGTAAAGCGTGACTGCATCACTCAAACCAGTTACTAGCCACCAGTCATCGTTAAGGCTCATTGAGCCAATAGCGTAGGCGCTTGCTTGCGTGGTGTCCGATATGTTAGGCGGTTTATCACTATTAGGCATGTGTGCTGCCACGTTGACAGGTTCACCTTTATTCTTGACCATAATAAGGCCATAAGCGCCTTTAGTATTAGGTAGTTTATCGCCTTTGCTATTACCGCCCCTCATGCTAATATCATCATGTAGGTAGCGCGTATTATCAATATGGTTTGTTGGCAATCCTAAGTCATCATGCAAGCTATCTAACTGGCTTAAGTCACCATCTTGTGCACGTTGTCCTAGTGTAGTGTTATCAAAGTCAGCAATGTATTCAATGAAGCCGCCCGTGTTCTCAGCACGGGCTTTTTCATGGGTGTCTGTTACTGGTGTTGTGTTCATCTATTCCCCCTTGCTTGCGATTTTTTCGGCTGGCGCGTCGCTCTATATTTTTTGTAGTAGCATTTGCGCTTGGCGTATTTACGGCGTTGTTTAGGCTGTGGGTAGGTTGTCACTGTGACACCTGATTACCGTAACGAATCAATAAAAAGAGACGGGGAATTAATAGCGCACACAAAACCGCATCACCAATATCAAAGGTGGCTGGTTTGGTCGTCGGGGTAGTGGTGTTTGAAGTCGTGCGGATTGAATTAGCCATATAGCTATTTCCTAACGTTTTTTGAGTGAATGCCACGCTATACAATAAAAGTATAGGGTGACGGGTCTTACTCTCGGTAACGTTAGTAACCGCCTTGCATATTCGCCTTACGGCTATTTTATTTTGCAGCGTCAACCCGTCATAGTCGGTTGGCAAGCATTGAGGTGCTGCCATAGATATGAGGTATTGCCCCCTTGGTACGCTTGTATGCGTGGGTGGGGCGGTATCTGTATGTTTTGATAAGGATTGAGAGTCCAGATCAATAACAGACACAAAAAAAGCCAAAATTTTACGGCTGGCTTGTCCGCTAACGTTTTTTGAGAGGTCTATATAGTAACCGCTGGTGTCATCGCTTGCAATCAGTTTTGCATTGACAGGCTGGCAAGCTATCAATGACAGTAGCAAGCCAATGCCTATCACCCATGCCATAAAGATAGTAAATCTTAGTAGTAAGCCACGCTTGCTAGCCTGTGGCTCATTAGCTGGCGTATGGTTGGGCTTTAGGTTGGTTTTGATAGGTTTGTTACTCATGGCTTGATACCTCCGCTTGGTACGGCAATGCGTAGTCAAGAAGCATTTCACTAACAAGGCCTGCCAGCTCGCTATTGGCAAGCAATGCTCCTTTGACTGCGACAAGAACACCTTGGCTAATACCATCTTTTGTTTTGATGGCATCTAGCGCGGCGGCTAAGTGTTCTGTATCGATATAAATATCTTGTACACGGGCATTAATAAGCTGTAAGTACATACTATCCACGGTCACTAGGCGACTGTCTGGGGTATTGTTCGTTACGCTGGGGTGGTTATTCACAGGGTCACCTCGCTATTAGATAGTTCACTTTCAAGTAAGGTCTGTTCATCGAGCCAATAGACCGCAAACCATTTATTGTTATGCTTGATCATTTCACTTTGAATTAGCAGTCCTGCACTGCGTAAGTCGTGTATGCGTGGGGCTAGACTTGTAATTCTATAAAGACGGATAGAGTCCCATATGGTGATAGTTGCGCCTGTCATTAGATGCGATCTAACTATTTCTATTTGGGTCTTAGGTGCTGGCTGGTTGGTCACTGGGGCGGTGGCTGTAGTCGTCATATTAAACACCCTCTTGTGCGTTGGCATTGTCGTCTGACGACTGGGTATGACTGTCTAGCCAGCGATTGATTTCGGACAAGCGCCATAGACTAGCCCGTCCGATTTTTACGGGGGCTGGGAATTGGTTTTGATTAATTAGATGGTAAATGTGCTTGGCAGAGAAGCCAGTAATGCCACGGGTAGCGGCTTTGGCGGTGACGGTGCGCTGTTGACCTGCTGCGGTGGTGTGGGTACTAGCGGGACGCGCTGGTTGATTGGCAAGGTTTGCCATTCTTAGATACTGATCGACTAAGGTCATGATAGTTCACCTCATAGCGGTTAAGGGAATAGCCGGTAATGGCTGGTTGCTATGAGGTGAATGATAGGGGGTAGTTTATTTCTTGTCGTTTCTACAGAAATTTTGGTTTTTTCTAATAGAAATTATTTAAGGTATAAATCTTTGATTTAGATGCTTTTTTGCTTCTGTGTATTTCTTATCTAAAGTGCCTTTCGATATACCACTAACGCTTTTGTACTCTGTCAAAATAGTTTGAGTTAATGACTCTTGTGTAAGATTTTTCTTAGCAGCCTTTTTTATACAGTGCATGACTGCGCCTAGTAGTAATAAACTATCACCTTGACCTTCTTTTTTATCGGTATCAGTAGCTGGCGTGTCTGCTTGCTTACTTAGCTGGTCATTGAGCCTATTTATATCTTGCTCTTGTTGTTCGATCTGCGCGTTGGCGGCTGCCAGTTCTTCGAGTAGCTGTTCATTGGTTTTAGGTTCGCCATGCGCTACCGTTGGCGTTCCCATTGCAAAGCTACCATTAGATTTTTCTGCTTCTAGCTCATTTATTTTTTCTTGTAGGCGCTGCAACTTAATAAGTATTTCGTCATCAACTAAAGAGGGTTTTACTTCTAAAAGACGATGCTCTCCTACGCCAAAAAATACTGGGTTAGTGAAGTCAACGATACCATTAGGAAGTACTTGTTCTATAGATTCTTTAAGCCAAAAACAATTTTTAAACAGGTTTTGAATTTTTATTACTTCAGTAGGCGCAATTTTTTTACCAGACTTTAGAAGTAACATTTTTAAAAATAACTTTGCTTCATCAGTCTCTGGCTCATCTATTTGCTTAAAATCAAAATCCTCAGGGTCATAAATAAAGTAACGAACTTTTTCATGTAGTTTTAATCTCAATAAAGCCTCAACTACGGTGAAATAAGTTTCATTACTAGCGTAAGTGTTATCGCTTCTTTCCTCATCAACAGCAATTATGTTAGAAACTAACCCCCAAAAAGAAATATATTTCTTGTCCTGCCTATCTTTCAACGTATCAAGTAACGACACATTCGCACCCTCGTACACCCTTAAGTTAAAATAGGAGCAAGGCGATGACAGCTTAAGGGTGCGATAGCTATCGTTCGGGTAATTAGTCCTAGCCTTGCAATTGATATTGACGGCGGTTGACGCTATCAAGTTCGGTCTGCCAGTCTAATGCTGGCTATAGTTGTTAAAACCATGTTGTTAAATGTCGTTGTTAAAGCTGTTCAGCAAGTTTTAATAATACATCCTGTGATATGCCTTGCGCTTGCAAGCTTTTTATTAAATTTTCTTTGTCATGCGCCGCTATTTCAGTTGCTTGCTCATTCCTGCTATTCACTTCTTTTGTGACTTCATCAGGGGTCAATAAGTCAAAGCTAACCGCTTTGCCAGCGCGTAAATCATCAAGATGGTTCGCCCACTTATTCATCATCATTTGGCGTTCAGCTAAGTGTGCAGATAAATCATACCGTTTTTTCACGCTTGATTGTTCAAGGTGTGCAAGTTGTATCTCAATCAGATTATCATTGAATTGCAGCTCATACAGCCCTGTACTAGCCAGCTGCCTAAAACCGTGTCCTGTCATCTTAGGGTAAGGGTCGCCTGTGTAACCCATGCGCTTGAGTGCTTGATTAAACCACACTTCACTATAGGTATTACTGCGCTCGAAGTTATAGAACACATACCCCGTCTTTTCTGTCAGTGGACGCATACGCTCAATGATAGCCATAGCTTGTGGTGACAGTGGAATGATATGGTCTTGACGCATTTTCATCTTAGCCGCTGGTATGCGCCACACGTTTTTATGATAATCAATCTCTGACCATTCAAAAAACCTTAACTCTTTAGTTCTGACAAAACACAGCGTCATCAGCTGCATACCTGCCACTGTCTGGCCATGCCCATTCGGATTATCTTTACCATAGTTGTCAATATTGCGTAAAAGCTCTGAGAATTGGTGTTGTTCAATAGCTTTCATACGTTCAGCTTTATGGGTCCTAAGCGCCTTGCTGCGCCCATAAGCGACATTGATAATGTCATAGGCTAGTGTATTAATAGCATACTCAAACACTGACGTTATAAATGCCACGCTCTTGTGGGCGGTGTCCGTCGTCAATTTACCTTGCTGCTCAAAGTAGGTCTGTACGGCTAAACCTGTCTTAATCACATCTTGAGCTGTGATAGCTTGAATAGGGTAGTCACCGATATGTGGCGCTACATGCTTATCGAGGTAGGTTTGTAGCTTCTGGACGTTTTTGGGTGTGGTGTCTGATTTATCATTGATATAGCTTTGCGCTATCACATTGAATAAGTCTTTTTGCTCAACGCTATTCTTGTGCTTGTTCTTATCAATGGCGGGGTCAATATCATCAGCAAGTAATGCCTTCGCTTTATCACGCAAAGAACGAGCTTGTTTAAGACTAATATCAGGTTTGAATACGGTGTCAACATCTTGCTTTGATGACCTGTATGTTCCAATGTGAAAGGTTTTTTGTTTGGGCTTAATATCTTTATCTGACTGATAACGGTAAGTCATTACCCAGTACAGCGAACCCTTTGGGTCATGGACTAGATGAAGGCTATCACCATCGCTATATCTTTTACGTTTAGCCGGTGGTGCAAGCTTAGCAATAGCTTTTATGCCATTAACATTTAATAGGTAGTTTTTGCGCTCAGCCATTGCCACACCTCGATTAGCCACGATTAATAATTACCATGTACAACAATAATGCGATTTGTGTACAACAAAATAATGATAATTTCATGTATGTACATCAGTATGTACAACATTGTAAAGGTGATGATAGGTAATGACAAGTAATATCAGGAGACGTACAATGATTGTATAGAAGGGTTTGAGAGGGTTTAGGTAATGCGAGGTTACTGCTAAATACAATGATTGGTGCGCCCACCAAGACTCGAACTCGGATCGATCGCTTAGGAGGCAACTGCTCTATCCTGTTGAGCTATAGGCGCATTATAAGGAATGCCATTGTAAGAAAAAATACTTAAAAAAGCAATCAATGAAAGGCAGGTGCGATTACTTTCCATTGCTGAGCGCATCAGTGACTGTCACTGAGCTTTTATCTACTGCTGATTTTGCCTGTGATTTAGTATTAAACAAGTCGTCCATGTTATTTCTATAACCGTCGATATTGCCATAATCATATTTTTTTAATACGTCTTGCCCAGCGCTTGACAATAAAAAATTACGAAAGCTAATGGCAATAGGATTATCCGTTAAGACAACACCATCAACTGCTTGTGACTCTTTTATCCCATAGCTAAATGAAGTCAGATTGCGAGCTTCGTTATTAGCAGTGTCATCCTGCGCCATACTATCAGCATCAGCATCAGCATCAGCATTGACTTTACTCTGCTTAAGCTTGGTTTGAGCCTCATTAATTAAAGTTTGTAGGGAAGATAGTTGAGCTTGGGTGAGACCATCATCAGCAATAATGAGGTCAACATTGACCATAGATTTCGAAGGTTCGTTACCAGAGATACGGCTATCGGGTAAGGTAAGTAACATGCTATTGGAAACGTAGCGGGCTAAGACCTGTACATTTGGATAGCGCGATTCAAAGCTTATGATGACATCATCTAGGGGAACTTGTAGTTTATCCTCTGCCTGCACATATAAAACATTGCTGATAGCTGTATCTAGGTCTTCTGAGGCATTGGCAGACAGCTGACTGTTCGTAGCTTCGTTGGCAACGATCGGTAATGGGTCTACATTTTTACGATTACTCTGCCATAGCCATGTGAAGACACTGTTAGAGATAATTAGCATCAATAAGATCAGCCCAATCAACAGCACCTTATAATCTTTCATAGTTAACGGCTCGTTTCTTAATCAGTTTAGTTAGAAATTTAAATAGTTATGAGGTCTTATTTGGATTAGAGTGGCTGCTGCATCACTTCATCCGCTAAGTCTGCCAGCATATCGGTAAAGATATCTGTGGCTACGACTTGAACGCTTGTTTGACTGTTATCGCTACTAGGTAGGTTGGGTTTGTGCGTTAGATTAAATACAAATGGTTCGCCAGACATTTTTGCATGTGCGGCTAGTGGTGATTGGCTTGCAGTTAATTTATTTTTGAGCCAGTCAAAACCATGTGTTTCCCACCAGGCTTCAAAGCGTGGCACAGTGATACCGCGTATCGCAGCAGGTAGGTCTAATGTTCGCAGTTTGAGTGCCAATATAGGATCAACAATAGCTTGATGACTACTGAGATAAAGTGCATTTTTTGAACCATTATAAGGCTGTCGGCGCTGCCATGAAGTATTATCAATTTTCATACGTGGTAATTGCCACAGCGCTCCACGATAGTATACGACATACAAACGCTGTTCAGGATGAACAAAAATGGCATCGATGGGGCGCAGGGGCATAATGTTAAATTATCTCCTTGCCAAAAGGATTATATCTACGCATGGGTGCTCTTACTTTTAGTTGATATAAGTGTTGCGGTAGGGCGACACTGTTTGACGCAAAAGATTGCATCTGCAACTTATATGCTGGTAAACATGATTAATCAATGGCACACTCGTTAGTTATAATCTTGCGATAATTAAGTAAAGCTTTGTTTTTAGTTGCCACTATTATCATTTAATTTGTAATTATTATTTTAGCAGAAATAATGGGCAGGCACGAATGATAAACATAAATTGATAGTTGTTGTCTGCGTCTTTTTGCTCTAAAGCTAGCTGTATCCGCAATGATTTTACTCATATATTCCTGAGAATTGCTTTGATGATTACTCTAAGGCCATCTAAACCAGTTTGTTTTTGTTAGCATTATCTAGCGCGTTGTAGAATTTTATTATCTACTCTAACAAAATTATTAAATAACAACGCTTGTGATTAAGCCTATCACCACTATAGTCAATGAAAAGTAATATCGATACATAACCTACTGCTGGCATAAGTTGTTCTTGTTTGCTGTGCCTAAGCAGACAGAGGCTGCAAAAAGCTTATACCAGTAGTACCGTCGCGTTTTTAAGGTATTTTAACTATAGTACTCATCATTTTTTCTTCCACTTCACTATTCTAATCAGATTATTGTCTATGTTTACGATTATTCAGTCGCACCGTACCGAACGCTTGGTTGAGCAGTTACTGATTGCTTATAAATCTAAAAATCAGCCTATTTTTGAAGAGTTTATTGTCATTGTACCTTCAATGGTATTGGGTGATTGGTTGGATAAGTCTATTGCTAGCCAAGCCGGTATTAGTACCTTAGTCACCACCAAGTTTTGGGGGCAGTATCAGTGGACATTGATGCAAAAAGTTTTGGCTGAGTATAATTCGTGGCTTGAAAGCGTACAGCGTGAACAAGAGACTATCACCGTACCTGAGGTCGCCGTGCTAACGGGTTCAGTCATGCAATGGCGGTTATTTGGCTATTTTACCTATTACCAAAATGACATTATGGCGAATGACAGCCACCCCTTATATCCACTGCTGTCAGCGTTATTGGATGCAGAAGCGGATCGTAGCCAGCAAGATGTACGATTGTGGTCGTTGGCCACTGATTTCTCACGAGTATTTAGCCGTTACCTAAACCACCGTGAAGAATGGTTAGATCTGTGGTCGGTAAATAAAGCAGTAGAGGTAGAGGTATTGGTGGCGGCAAAGGACGAACTCTCTAAGAAATTTGATAAATATGCTACTGATACCCCGGATTGGCTGGTCGCTCATTATACTGAGCTTGAAGCTGCACAACGCTACCTGTGGCGCCTTTTATTTGCTGCTGTTTATGAGCATCGTGCGTCTATTGAGACTAGGTTTTGGCAGATTATGTCGGACAAGGTTAATAACGCAGCGATAGATATTGAAGCCATATTACCCAGCCAGCTGCATATTTTTACCATTCAGCAGTTGCCGCCAAATGAGCTGACGTTTTTGCAGCGCCTATCAACGCACATTAATATTACCTTACTCCATTACAATCCTTCGCAATTATTCTGGGCAGATATTGTCGATAAGCAGTGGCTGCAGCGGCAACAGGTGATTAATCCTGAAAGCGTGTTTTTACGAGATCATGGACATACCTTGCTGTCACGTCTGGGCAAGCAATCGCGTGAGACTTTTGCGATGCTGGCAGGTCTCTCTGGTAACGAAAGCCAAAATGATTTTGAACTGGTTTGGCAAGATAAGTTCGATGAAGACGCTCAGTATATTGACTCAGAAAATAGTGCTCAACCACTTAGTCTACTCGCACATTTACAGCAGGATGTATTGATGCTGGATGAGAGCGCAACCCAGCAAACGACTGCTGGACGATTGAGTGCAGCGCTGGGCGCGCAGATGTCACCTAATTCCAAGGAATCAGCAAAAGAGTTAGAGGATAAAAATAGCCTAAGCAATAATGAAAATAAAGATAATGACTGGTACGAAGATGCTACTTTAGGAGGTAAGCGTAACCAACAATCCCGTGAATGGCGATTGTCGCAATATGATAATAGCCTAAGTATTCATTCCTGTCATAACTTGCAGCGCCAACTTGAGGTATTACGCGGCATGATTGGCCGTTGGCTCAACGAACCTAGTGATAGCGGTAGACCGCGTCATCTGTCTGATATCGTCGTGCTATTACCTGACGTTGATCGTCACCATGAACTGATTAACTCGGTATTTGTCAATGGAGAAGGGCAGGATGGCCTGACGTTACCAGCGAAGGTGACAGGGGTGGTCGATAAGTCTATTCGACAATTGTGGGAAGCGATACGTGGTTTTTATGGCTTACTAGGTAGTGACACGGCACGATTTGAGGTCGCTGAAGTGTTGGATTGGTTGATGCTACCACCACTTTACGAAAGTCTTGGGCTGACCCATGAACAGATGCGTCGGGCTTGCGACTTGTTAGAGCAAGCAGGTTTTGTGCGTGGATTTGATGAGGCGCATCTACAGCAGACGCTTGACCCACAAGATTATGATTATCGTTTTAGCTTTGCTTATGCTTTAGATCAAATGGCGTTAGGTTTGGTAATGCCAGAAGCGGGTATTAGTGATTGTTTGTATCCTGAGCATTGGCAGGATAATACCTTAGCTGAGAAAACAGTGCCCATCTCAGCGATTAGCTTGGGCGATGCGCCGATTATTGAGGCGCTATGCCGTGTTCATACTGGGCTTGATGGGTGTCGAAATGAGTATCAAGCCCGTTATAAAGCTGAGAATTGGCTAAATAATATTGAGAATCATATTATTCATCCTTATTTTGGCGCACTTGATCAGACACGGCCTATGCGTGCTATTTTTAATGCGATGAACGGCTTTAAGAGTAGTCTACGCGCCAATCGTCATTATCAGCGTTATCATGCGGACAGTGATATTCAGGCTAATTCTACCTCGAATGATGCATTTGATTCATTGACTGCAGTGCAGAACGAGGCCAACCAAGTTGAGTCCAAGCTGTCGCAAGTTAGTACCTTACCGCTCAAGCTGAGCTTTATGCTTGACAGCATTGAGGATGAACTTGAGAGCCAACAAGTTAGTGCCGAGCCCACCGGAGTGATTACTTTTGGGCGTTTTGGTGCACTGCGTAACGTACCGTTTGGTTTAGTGGTTATGCTCAATATGGACTTATCTGAGTTTCCCAGTCGCGACCGTGATAATCGTTATGACTTGATGAAAGCCGGGTTAGCACAACGTGGTGACAGGTTTAGTGAAGATGATGATAATGGGGCGTTTTTAGACGCTTTATTGTGCGCGCGTAATGCCTGCTGGATTTTTTATAATGGGCAACGTTTAACCGATACCCATGAGCACCTGCCTGCCAATCCTGTGAGTGAGTTATTGCACTTTTTACAAGGTGAAGTGACGTGGCAATGGAATCCATTAATAGACGAGCAAAAAAAATTAGATGATTTAGATAATAAGCAACATGCTAACAGTCTTGACAGCAGTGACGTCTTGACCGCCCAAGTACAGCGTTATTTGCCCAAACTTATCGAACAGTGGTTAGTCACCCGCCACTCGGCACTGCCATTTGCAGCCGAAATATTTATTCAACATGAAGTGTCGGAAGGGTCGAGTGCACCAGCAGCTAAGAGTTCAAAGAACTCGGAGTCTGAGAAAAATAGCGAACAAGATAGTGGACAAGAAATGATACGGTTACTAGGCCGTGCCATGCAAAAAGAAAAACTAAGTCAGAAACAAACCAATGCCCCAGCGAGAGTTTGGCATGATGTATTTGAGCGCCTGCAAGCCCAAGATGGTGCTGATATCTCACCCCCTGTTAAAGTCGAGCTACCGAGCAAAGAGGACTATGCCCATATTGCTCAGCGGATTGAGTCAGATCGTGAGGCTGACGCTCGCTTGGATATCACTCAAGTCGATATGCAGTCTTTATATTATCAAGTCCGTCATCCGGCAAAGCACTTCTTAAAAGAACAGCAAGTGCATATCGTATTACCTGATAAGGACATAGTGCATCAAGAGCCTTTATCCTTATCAGGCTTGGATGCCTATAAGGTAAACGAGCAACTACTCAGCGAACTAAAAGCCAGTACTAAGAGCAATGCTACCGACAATGCTAAAGACGCTGCCGAATCTATTGAGAAAGGCGTAAGTAAGCAACAGACTGACTCATTAAATGCTCTATTATACGATCCTGTCATGCCAGCAGGTGTCGCTCGTCAATCAACCTTGCATTATCAACAGCTTCAAATGGCCCAGCAGTGCCAAGAGTTTGCCGAACAGCTGTCTGAGCTGGGTATTGATATCGATAATAATAGTAATAGTAATGAAAATAGCGCCAGCATGTTATTGACACCCTGTGCTGAGACCATGATTACTGTTTGTGCTACTGATATTAACACTCATGGTCAATTACAAATTAAAGGGACCGTTCCAACAGAAAGCAATCCAGTCAATAGTGCTAAGTCAACGCTATTAGAAATATCGCCACCATTGGAATCAGAGTCAGAACTAACATCACCTAAGCTTTGGTTAAACATCCTGCCAAATAGTGCACGCACGCAGTACCTTTTACGTTTTTGGTTATCACATGTCTATTGGCAGGTAGCGCGGCGTACCACTGAAGCGCAAGTAGCGGCTGATGACGGTAAGAGTATTTGGCGCTTTAATAAGCCTAGCGATGAACACAGTAAATATAAAGGTAAGACCGCTTTTTCACTAGCGCCCATCGCTTATGATGCTGCTTTGACTGAGTTGCTTAAATGGATTAGATTTTCTCATATCGCTGGCAAGACCCCAATGACGATATTACCAGTCCATGCCATGACCTATCTTGATAAAGTAAACGATCCTAAAAATAATGATAGTGACGTTGCTGTCGATACTCATAACCATAATCATGACGCCAGCCAGTCCAATTATCAGCCCAAACGCAGTGATTTTGATAGCTGGCTGTGGTCAGGGTATAACAGCGATGTGATCTATGATACCTGCTCACAACATGAGTTATGGCAATACATGCTTTATAAACAAGACGTCTTTACTAAGTTGATGGATGCTTTACCAGCATTGGCCAAGCCGTTGTTTGGAACAATGAATGACGCCTTAAAGCCGTTATAAGATTCATTAGTCATTATTTTTTAAGTGAGCTTTGCTCTAAATAGCAATAAAAAATATGCAAACTGTACGACTTTGAACAAGTGCCTTTTATGGATAAGTTTATGGATCAGCCTAATAACGATAGCATTGATGCCAGTAGTACGGCTAAAGTTCCACCTGTCAATGCGATTAACAAGACCGAGCAACCGCCGGCGATACGTGTACCGTTAAACGGTAAATATTTGATTGAGGCTTCAGCGGGTACAGGTAAGACCTGGACACTGACCGGTATTGTACTGCGGCTATTAATTGAAGCAAAGCGGCCACCTGAGCAGATTATTGCCACAACCTTTACTCGTGCAGCTGCTGCTGAGATGCGTCAACGTATCAATGAACGCTTGGTTGACTTTTATCAATTATTGCAATGGTTTAATAAACTACCCATTAATCCTATTACCCACGATATTCTTTACCCTCAGTTAAAAAATAGCAGCGTTAAAAGTTCTACAGGCAAAACCGTTGGTGATGTTAAAACAAATAAAGATGTTAAAGACGATAAAGGTACTAAGAAATCTGAATTACCCAATACTAAGATAACCGCTGAGCAGCGCCAAGAACGCCAAAAGTGGCTTGATACGCAAGCGCAGCTGGCAGGCAATACCGATCTTATGAATGATCCGGTTAATAGCTATCTGCTGGTGTATTTGTTAGATAACACGACAGACTATCCATTAGCTGATGCTATTAGGCGCTGTGCCTTGGTGCTTACTACCTTGGATAAGCTGTTCGTGGGTACCTTAGACAGTCTGTCACAGAAGTGGCTGTCTGAGTACAGTGCCGAGACTGGTCATCAGCAAGGTATGCAAATCAGCGATCATGAGCAAGTGGTCATAGAAAGTATCATTCACGATGCTGTGCGCGCGCATCAAAGTCATATGTATTACCAGCAACCACAGATTTATGCCCTATTACAGCATACCAAGCGCTTAACTGCCCCTGCTGATCATTTATCTGTTGCGCAAAAGGCCTTACAGTTTATATCAACTCCGATTGCAGAGGTTGAGCTGGGCGCAACAATTGATTTTGGCGCTTATCAGCAGGCGTTGGATAATTTTGCAAAGTGTGATTTAAAGGATGTTGAGCCTTATTTTGATATTGAATACCGTACGGCGCAAGGGTTTGGCAAAGCAGGTAAGATTGGCAAAAATATAGCATCTATCGTCACGATTCAACAAGTTATTCGCCAGTATGGTGCCACGTTCTTTACCCATTTAGAGGACAAGGCTGACGTTCTATACACCGAACTACCCAATGCTTTTATTAGTAAAGAAGAGGGTGGAAAGGTTTTTAATAAAGGTAAAGAAGCCGAGCGTTTAGTATTTATTAACCTTGACAGTATACAAGCACTAAAGACGCTGCGTGATTATGCCGAGCATATTGAGCTTTATCTCGATGCGCTAAATGAGAAACTGAACCGTGATATCGCCATTAAAGTACGCCAAAAGCTGCCATCGATATTAGAGGCACGGCACGAGACTACCTTTGGGTTGCAAATGGTGCGCCTAAACCAGGCGCTATCAGGTAAGCAAGGCGAGCGGCTGGCCCGTTATATCCGTCATCATTATCCGGTAGCATTGATTGATGAGTCGCAAGATATCAATGGCGAACAAGCGCGCATGATTGAGCGTATTTATCTTAAGGACACTAAAGGCAGTAACGACTCTAATGTTAAAAATACCCATCGTGGATTTTTATTGCTAGTAGGGGATCCCAAACAAGCAATCTATGGTTTTCGTGGTGGAGATGTCGCCAATTATAATGCCATGAAAGCGCTGTTTGATGATAGGCATATGATGAGCCTTGATGTTAATTGGCGCTCAAATCAGCGATTGATTACCGCGTTAAATCATTGGTTTGGTAGAGCTGAATCAGTGGTTAATGGTAATGATCCGTCAAACTCACAAAGCGCGGACCAATTAGCGCAGTTGGGTAAGGATATTTATTATCAGCACATCACTGCAAAAAATACTGACAACCATGCATCGTGGCAGCAGGCAGGATCAGATATTGACCAAGGTGCAACGACAGCAGAGCCAGCCAGTGTATCCGCAGCGGTGTTAGCGGAAACAGCTGCGATTCTACCCAATATATTACCCAGTATTTTACCCAACAGTCCGGTCAGCATTATTCATCTGCCTTATGACAAACAAGCAAAATACGATGCTTATGAGCTGACAGCGCTGCACATTGCCGCCTTGCTGGCCAGTCAGCAAACCATAAAGGGCCGAACATTACAGCCAAGTGATATCGGTGTACTGGGCCGCCGTAAGCATGAGTTAAAGCAAGTTGAAGATATGCTGAGTAAACTTGGTGTGCCTACGCTTGAGACTGCAGAAAACAATGTTTTTGACACGCCTATTGCTGGTGATCTAGCGGCCTTATTAGAAGCGATGCTAAAACCGCATCGCCGCGATATCATTAACCGAGTATTGACCAGTCATTTTTATCAGTTAACTCTCAACGATGTGCAAGCACTGATGCTAAGTACGGATGACGAACATATAGCGCCAGTAAACGTAGAACCAGGCAATACAGTACCAGAACATTCAGATGCTAAGCAGGCACAACTCAAGCAGCGCTACCAAGATTTCCAAACCTATCTCAAAACTGCCGCTACGCATTGGCAGCATAATGGTGTTTTGTCAGCCCTGCATTACTTGTTTGCTCATAATCCCATGGCCAAAGAGAACTTTAAACAGGGCAGTCAGCCAAAAGATAAGCAGAGCACGCACCAAAACGTGTGGGTGGGGCTTGCTGATTTAGAAGACGGTGCCCGTTATCTGATGGATTTGCGCCATTTGTTAGATATTCTAGCGCAGCACGGTATGCATATTGGAGAGTATGAATTACTGGTATGGTACAAGAAAAATATGAATAGTAGCCGTATACCGGAATGGGCGCGCCAGCAGCCACTACCGACTGAGTCTGGTGTGCAGCTCATGACTATTCATAAGTCTAAAGGTTTGGAGTTTCCGGTAGTCTATGTCATAGGTATGGACGGTGCTAGTCCTGATGCTAGTTCTAAAACTGGTGGTCGTAATAAGCATAAATTATATTTATATGATCATGCTATTGAAGGTGAAGTGAAAGCAACGCAGCGCAGACTATCGGCCAGTGCTGGTAAGCTGCACAGCCAGTCCGTAAAAGGTGATAAACCTACAGACTATTATGCCCAGTTTGAAACCATTGAAAACTATGAAGAGCTGAGGCGGCTAGCCTATGTCGCATTTACCCGCGCTAGTGAGCAGTTATATATGGTGTTTAAGGATGGCTATAATAAAACCGATGCTGAGCGTAAACCAAGCTTGAAATGGCTAAGCTGTGAGAGTCACAAGTTTGTGCTGCCAGAGCGATTACAGAATCAAATTGGCTGGCTGGAATATGAGACCATTGCAACTAATGCCGAAGCGCTAATAAAAGCTAACAAACAATCAAAAGGCACTATCAGTACTCAGTCTGAATTCAGCGCTCCCACGGTGACGCGGGTTGACTATCAAAATGCTTATGCACAAATTCAATCACGCTATTTCAAGGGTTGGGCAAAGACCAGCTTTACCGCCTTGTCACGGCAACTGGGCGAACAAAGCCAAGCGCTCGCTATTTTTGATGATGGTATCGAGGACGAGCTGGATTTGACTGATAGCATGGCATTGCTAAATAATAGGTCCTCTTCTATTTACCAAGGCGATGATGATATTAACGATATGATTTCCGAAGATGATATTCGTTTTCGCTTTGTTAAAGGTGCTAATGCTGGTACGTTCTTGCATGAAGTCTTTGAAAAAATAGATTTCACTAACCAGAGTAAATGGTCAACCATTATTGACCAAAGCCTTCGTCAATATCAGCTGCCTGTCAGTTATAGCAGTGCTGACTATCAACAACGGTTAGCGAAAAATAAAACGCCGATTTTATCATCACCAATAGGGTTATCAGAGAATGAGGAAGTATTAGATAACGATACTGAGTTACTAACGACTGCCGATAATCAGTTAGCAACCGACCATAATGAGGTGATAGAGTGGATAGCAGAAGTCCTGAGCGCACCCTTGCTAGCATCGGGCCAGCCACTACAAGTAATACCAATTAAACAGCGTATTGCCGAGCTGGGATTTAATATGGGATTGTCAGAAGATTTTACCCCTGAAAGTATTAATGATGTTTTTACGACATATCTACCTGATGAACCTGAAAAGCACATTCAGCTTACCGCCCAATACTCTGGTCATATCTATCGCTATTTACGTGGCGAAATTGACTTGGTTTATGAATATGCAGGCAAGTACCATGTGGTGGACTATAAAAGCAACTACTTAGGAAATAGCCTAAGCGATTATAATGATAAAAATTTAAGTGCTGCAATGAATAAAGCAGGCTACTGGTTGCAAGCTGCTATTTACCAAGTTGCTTTGCATCGTTTTCTAGGTTTACGTTTGCCTGACTATGAAGGTAATGAGGCGCAGTATTTAGGCGCAGTAGAGTACGTGTTCTTACGGGGCATTAGTACCCAAGGGACACATAATTACGGTCGCATACAATGGCAGATTCCGTTCGCATTGGTACAAGCCTTGGATGAAATGTTTGGTACGCCCAACGCCTAGCCTAATACATCAAGTAAAACGTGATGGTTTGATAGATAGTTAAATTAGCTTATGGCGATGATAGCTACCTTTTATAATCGATATAATTAAAAAAATAAATGGATAAATGATGAACAATAATAATAACGTTGAGCAAGAAACCGCTGAAAAAGTAACTCAAGACGCAAACAGTTCGGCAAAAAATATACCAGCCTCTCAACAGGGGCAGGCAGGCAAGCACCAGAGCAGCGTTCAAAGCAACGCTAATAGCGATGTTGGGAGTAGTTGGCCCACCACAATCAGTCGGTATCTATTACAGCGCCGCAAGCAGACTCAACTGGCCTATCATACTCAACTACAACCTGACGCTGTATATGCTGAAGGTAACGATACACAGGATTGGTTATTTGAAGCGGTATTTGAGGTGCTGGTACAGCGTTTGGAAGAGGGGCATACCGTATTAGTGTTGGAGGATAATTATCCTAGCACTTATATGCGCAACAGTACTGATATAGAAAGCAGTGTTGATCTATCAGTCAAAGGCGCTGAACTTTTCGGCTGGCAGCAGCAGTTATTGCAACCACTGTTGCAACCGTTATTCATAGTATTGGAAGGCACATCAGCGGCTGTGATTGACATTGAGCTTATGGAGCATACGGCGTTATGGGATACCGCAATGCGCCAATCCACTTTGCCTGAATATGAAAAGCTAATATTAGAGCAGCGGTATAACGTATGCGGTCAACTTTATCGCTATTTACAGCAGATGGCGGCAACTTCTAGCCCTAAAGAAAATAGCCTAAGTAAGTTCAAAAATATTTTAAGCCATCAGCCACTTTTCAAAGACGACGACCCTAGCAATGAAAGTGGGCCCAATCGGCCCATTATTTTTCACTCAGAGCGAAGTCCAAATAATAGCCATAATAAGGTAACCTTATGGCTACACCGTACATGGCAGGCTGAGTATGCGCTTGCTCATCACATTATTCGCATCAAAGCTCAAAAGGTTAATAAACTACCGATAACACTCAATCCACTTTTGAACACTGAGCAACAAGATGCTATTCATATGGCGAATCAATCCGCTTTTAGTATTATCACTGGGGGACCGGGTACTGGAAAGACCTTTACCGTCGCCCAGTTAGTGATTGCTCTACAACAGGCACAGCCTGACGAAGCAGGAGTAGGGAACACAACTAGTGCTAACTTAGCGTTAGCTGCCCCAACAGGTAAAGCGGCCCAGCGTATGCAAGAGTCGCTACAAAAAGCGATACAACAGGCTGACGTGTCTATACAGTTGCCAGAAGCAAAAACTATTCATCGTTTGCTTGGTATCGGGCAGGGGGGTCGGCCACGTTATAATGATAAAAACCCGCTGAGTGAAGATATTATCATTATTGATGAAGCGTCTATGCTAGGAGTGGAGTTAGCTAACTATTTAGTCGGCGCAATCAAGCCTAATGCGCGACTTATTCTATTAGGAGATGCCAATCAATTGGCGGCGGTGGATGCTGGAGCGGTACTGGCCGATCTATGCCGTATACCTGCGCTACAGGACGTTCATAAGCGTCTTGAGATGAGTCGGCGTTTTACTGAGGACTCTGGGATTGGTAAATTGGCGCGGTTGATTAATCAAGAAAACCTACAACGGCCTACGGATAAAAATGAGATGACCGCAGTTTGGAAGTTGTTGCAGGATGATGAGGCATTAAATTTTTATCACTTAACTAATGATATACCTGACAGTTCAAATGATAATAATGTGGCTTCTAGCAATGCAGCAATAATAAATGGCCTAAGTAATTATAATCTTTTAAAAAGCCTCTCGAATAGCTATCACGGATATGTGAGACAGGCTCAGGAAATATTGGCAAGCCTAGGAAAAGCAAATTCTGTGCCAACAGAAAAATATATCAGCCACTTTAACGATCTAATAATTTTGCTTAATCAATTTAGAGTGCTTACTGCTGGTCATCATGGCCGTTGCGGTGACCATTATATTAATCATTATCTAAGCGAACAGCATCGGAAGCAACTCAAGCTACCATTGTCTAAATCTCCTTGGTATCACGGACGCCCAGTGATGGTCTTACAGAATAATTATGAGCTGGGTTTATTTAACGGTGATATTGGTATTTGTCTGCAGACAGAAAAGGGGCATTTACAAGTATTTTTTGAGAACAAAACGCAGGGCTTAGCTACTAGCATGCTTAATGATGAGATGATTGCAACCGCTTATGCGATGACTATTCATAAGTCGCAGGGGTCAGAATTTGACCATGTAGCGATTGCCTTTGATGCTCACAATGAACGTTTACTTAATCAGGAACTCATCTATACCGCTGTTACGCGTGCTAAGAAACAAGTCTCTATTTTTAGCACCGCTTCCGCCTTTACGCATGCACTGTCCACACCAACTAAAAGGCAAACTGGGCTAGGACTACAATTCTTAGCACTTAATAATGCCTCTGAAAATTATTAGTCAGGAACTTATTTATAGCAAAATAAAGAAATAAAAAAGCATCCTAGTTGGATGCTTTTTTATTTCATATTGAGAGTAAAGTAAACGTTAAAAACTATATTTTGCTCTCTTTGATAGCATAGATACCGGGTAGATGACGTAAGTAACCATGGAAATCCATACCGCAACCATAAACATAACGATCAGCAACATCGATACCTACGAAATCAACATCAAAGCCTTCTATTTTACGATCGTGTTGTTTATTGAGTAATACACAAGACTCAATAGAAACGGGTTTCTCTTTACTTAATTCTTCGACGATGGCTTTTAGGGTAATCCCTTCATCAAAAATATCATCAATCAATAACACATGCTCGCCGGCGATATTAACATCGGGCTTAAATTTCCAATCCAATTCATTGGTGCCTTCGTTGTCACGATAGCGCGAAGCGTGGATATAGTGCATGCGATGATAGAACGTAAGATGGGTAAGTAGCTGACCAGCTGGAATCAACCCACCATTCATAACGACCATGACAATTGGATTTAAGCCAGCATAGTGTAGATTTAGCTGCGCGGCAAGACGCTCATAAGCAGCGGCCACTTCAATACTACTGATAAGGCACTCTGAGTTACGTAACGTTTTTTCAATTTCTTGATTACTGATTTGAGTCATAGGTTGCGCCTTCGGTAAAAATTGCTGCTTATTTTAGCAAGTTTTACCAAATTTTCCCAATGCCATATAACTTTTAAGACAAAATTAATCTGATATTGTTATCAATGCTTTATTCATCCGGTAATTCTATAAGAAAAGGGCGATAGAAACTTGCTAAACGATTCAGTCCTGCATCAGACAGCTGGGGCAGTAGTTTATTGATCGCCATACTCATTCCTTTATTAATAGCCGCTTTGGCGACAGGAATAGACTTACGTTTGATCATGCCAAGTTTCAGTGTTTCAGTAAAGTGGCTAATGAAATGAGTTAATGCTTCTTCGTTCATAGTTTCAAGCGCTGTTTTGAACTTTACTTTATTAACCGTATCTGGCGTGACTGATGCAAAACCTTCATTAATTTTTTGTGCCGAGTCTTTAGAGAGTTTAAATCCTACACGGCGTAGCCCTTCATTATCTATAAACATCGACTGGCTTTTTAAAAAGTTAAAGCTAGGCATAACGTCCTCATTGGTATCTTTACCAAGCAAGGCGTTAAGTAGTGTTTCAGTCGCGCGCTCAATAGTTCCAATAATTTTACGCATAGACGCTTGGCGTTCAGGGTTTGGAATCACATCTATTAAGCTGACCAATAAACTATCAATAAGTTCACTAGCAATCTGTTGTGTAAGCTCATTACGATAAGGATAGTAGTCAATTTTCTCATTTGAGGTAATAATGCGTTCTGCTTCGTCTATCATGTCAGTGAGTTTATCTGAGGGTATAAATCCAAAATAGTGTGCCATTACAGTCTCTTTATTTAAAATTTATTTATTGTCACTAGCGATGGTAGTGTAGAAAAAATATTACCGCTGAAATATTATTGATAGATATAAGATAATAATGCATATTTGTTAATAAATACGCCAAACTGATGAACAATAGTAAAGATTTATGAAATACAAGCATCAGTTTTTCTTACAATTTTCCAGTATTGATACTTAAATATTACAAAGTAGACATTAAACGTTACATTTGATGTCAAATCAGCTACAATTGACGCAGACCATCGATTTTTAGGTAAATCTTATGCCTCAGTTTTATATAACACTAGGGTAGTTCTATAATCACTTAAGCATAACATTCTTTGTTTACACTTAATAAATATAAACTTCTGCTTGGTATTCTAACTTAGCACAATCGTAAGCGTTTGACGATAGCAGCTTGCATTCAACAGCATATAAAGCCTCAGTTAAAAATAGATAATATGAGAGTAGGGTCGAACTCATATCATTTGATGTCGATTACTCTCAATGTGATGCCAAGCACAGAAATTGAGCCACACAAGGGTAACGCCACAGCGGATTTGTATAAGTTTGACTATAGACTAATACTGGTATCTTGCCAGCGTTTATTATGAAACAAAAACTATGAAATAAAAAACAAGGATAACAAGGTGAGAGTATTGACCGCGCTCACTTTATCTAGGGAGAGATAAGATGAATAGTGCCATTGTATTGTTACTTGGCGTCGCCGCGATGCTCTGCGGTTATATTTTTTATTCGAAGTTTATCGCCACCAAAATTTTAGCATTAGATAATAGCCGTCCCACGCCAGCACACACCATGAAAGATGGGGTAGATTATGTTCCCACCAATAAATATGTATTGTGGGGGCATCACTTTACTTCAGTTGCGGGTGCCGCACCGATTATTGGTCCCGGTATTGCGGTAATTTGGGGTTGGTTACCCGCTGTAATTTGGGTAGTCTTTGGTACGATTTTTATGGCAGGCGTTCATGATATGTCAGCCATATGGGCCAGTATGCGTAATCGAGGTCAGTCCATTGGCTCCATCGCTGGTACGGTTATGGGTACGCGCGTACGTAGTTTGATGATGGTCGTTATCTTCTTACTATTGCTCATGGTTAATGCTGTATTCGGCGTTGCTATTGCCAATATGATGATTAAAACCCCGTCAGCTGTATTGCCAGTATGGGGCGCGTTAATTGTTGCCCTTATCATCGGTCAGTGTATTTATCGCTATAAGATGAATTTAGTTTGGGTATCAATAATTGGGGTAAGTGCATTATATGGGCTTATTTACCTTGGTCCTATGTTCCCATTCGCCTTCCCTGAGACGGTTTTTGGTCTGCCTGATAATGCCATTTGGATTATCATTTTATTTGCCTATGCGGCAGTTGCCTCATTATTGCCAGTATGGATGTTATTGCAACCACGCGATTATATTAATGGCTTACAGTTATTCGTTGGTTTGATTTTATTATATGCCGCCATCTTTATCTCAACACCTACTATTGTGGCACCGGCAATTAATACTAATTTACCAATAGACACACCTTCAATCATGCCACTGCTCTTTGTTACTATTGCTTGTGGTGCCATTTCAGGCTTCCATGGTTTGGTTGCAACAGGTACAACCTCTAAGCAGATTGATAAAGAAGAAGACGCGCGTTTCGTTGGTTACTTCGGTGCGCTTGGTGAAGGTATGCTAGCGTTAGGTGCGATTCTTGCGGCGACCGCGGGTTTTGCCACACTTGGTGATTGGGAAGCCGTTTATCAAAAATTCGGTGACGGCTCTATCGGTGCCTTTATTGACGGTGGCGCTGCGATATTGAATGCCGGCGTAGGTATTGATATGGTATTGTCACAAACCATGTTAACGGTTATGGCAGCACTATTTGCGGGTACCACTATGGATACTGGGGTACGCTTGCAACGTTATATCTTCCAAGAATTTGGCGAGTTTTATAACATTCCAATCTTAACCAAAGGTGTAGTGGCTACGCTGTTAGCAGTAGGAACCTGTTTGCTGTTGGCATTTGGTGCCGGCGGTATCGATGGTGCGGGTGGTATGATCATCTGGCCTTTATTCGGTACTACTAACCAGTTAATGGCCGCATTAACCTTAATGATTGTGACTGTTATCTTATTACGTAAAGGCAAGCCGGTTTGGTATACCTTAGCACCCTTATCATTCTTATTAGTGATGACGGTGTTTGCGTTATTAATCCAGCTTAAAACCTTCTACGTTGATGGCAATTGGTTGCTCATTACCATGGATATCATTATCCTGATTGCTACCATATTGGTCACCTTCGAGAGTTTGTCGGTCTTACGCCGTGAATGGTCAGAGCATAAAGGGAAAGATAGAACTTAACTGACCATTTATCAAAAGTAATCATTAAAACTAACGGTTAAATTAGAAGAAGACGCTAGCAATCGCTGGCGTTTTTTTATGTCATTAAGTGATGATTGATTCTTGCAAAGAAAAGCAAACAATAACTATCGTGACCCATTTATCACTATAATAGCTAAGTATGCTATGTTTTAGCTATCATTCCATATCAGTTCCACATGAGTGTTACCAAAAAATTAGGTCAAACTATGGACAATCAAGGTAATAACAATCTGTTAAACCAGCTATTAGATGGCTCAGTGCTTCCAATGAAAACGCCAGATAACCTTGGCAAGGATGACCAGGTACAAGCACAAGCACAAAATATCGCACCATGGTGGCAGCGTTTTGCAGCGGGTCTTAATGAGTTCTATCATGCCCCTTATCGACAAACGATGGCACGTGCCGCTCGTGATGAAGAAGATTTCTTTATGCTGCTGATGTTTGCTGAGAGTTTAGGTATCGATAATCCAGCGAGCTTTTATACCCTTGAGTTACAGCCGTTATTCTTAGAGAACTTTCATGAGTGGCATACCCGTATGGGAATGGACAGATGCCCGTTTGATCACGTTGGCTGCTGCTAACCATAGTTATAATCATAGCCCAGCACTGTAGACAGTAACGTTAATAGCAAAAATAGTAACGATTAAAATAGCATTTATTGACACAGTAATTGAGACAAAAATACTGAGAAAAAATATGGCACTACAACCCTTAAGCTCGTTAGTTAAGCAACTGGGCTCGCAGCCCATTATATTTGTTGGTGGTAAAGGCGGGGTGGGTAAGACCACTGCAGCAGCAGCACTGGCCAGCTATTATGCTGCTCAGAAAAAGAAAACCCTCATCATTTCGACCGATCCTGCACATAGCTTAGGTGATGTACTGAATGTAGCGCTAAGCAATGAAAAAACAGCGATCACCCCGTACCTTGATGCTATTGAGTTGAATCCTGAGATCATCGTCGATGCTCACTTTGCACAAGTAGAACGCACTATTTCAGGCTACACCAATCCTGATATGATGCCCAAGATTCGTGAGCATCTGCGTCTATCAAAGTCAGCTCCTGGGGCACAGGAAGCAGCAATGCTAGAGTCGATGTGTCAGCATTTAGTGGCGGCTGCCGATACCGGCTACGATCATATTTTTTTTGATACCGCGCCTACAGGTCATACTTTACGTTTACTGGTATTACCTGAAATGATGGGTGCGTGGACGGATGGGCTCTTAGCACAGCAACGGCGACAAGCGAAGCTACGTTCAGTTGCTACTCATTTAGATACCAGCAATCATACAGATAATAAAAATGACGTGCCCAACCCGTTTGCTAAGCACAAACCAGATCGCTGGGAGCAGGCAGTTACCGTGCTTGAAAAGCGCAAAGAGTTGTTTCGTCAGGCAGGATTATTGCTTCATGACCGCACGAAAACGGCCATCGTACAGGTTATGACCGCTGATGTATTACCTTTGGCTGAAACCAAACGCGCTATAGAGCAGTTAGAAGAAACCAAGCTCACGCCAGCGGCAATCATAGTGAATCAGCTTATCACCCCAACACAAACAGACGAGTTTTGGCGGCAACGTGCTGATAGACAACAGCAGCTCATGGGTGACATTGAAAAAACTTTTAACAACTACCCCACATATCCGATTTATTTGCAGCAAACAGATGTGCGTGGTATTGAGGCGCTAAGTGCTCTGTTAACCTAAGGTGTTGGACTGGGTTATTACTCTAGTATCAACTCGTCAATTTATGGGCGTTCAAACATAGTGGTCTCGATTTTGTAGGTCTAAAGCTCATGAGTTTCTAGCTCATGGGTTTCTAGCTGGTGTGATAGCGACCAGGCCGCATCCATACGTAAGCTTTGTGCTTGTTCAGATTTACCGCTATTTAATGAGGACCATTGCGGCTTGCCGCGCGCTCTTTTGAGCTCACTTGGTAGCTTATGGGTTGGCCAGAGAGTCTTTTGAGTCGCGCTACCATCAATATAGTGAGTATCGTCATGGCCACTGGTTTTCTGAGCGTCAGCTTGCTCAGTGCTATATAACATTTGGGTCGCATCAGTAGCCGCATGGCCACGGTGACGTAGGGCGGTAAGTAGATCTATAGCACGAGTGGCCAGTAACGTTAAAGTAGCAGGGTCAATGTATAAGCGCTTTACCCCTGTTATTTTATCGGCGAGACTACTAGTATTGGACAATAGCCCGCCGGCGATACCGCCTAATATCGCACCCAGTCCTAAGGTAGTCCCTAAGGCTGCAGCATCAAACCCCAATCCTAATAACGCGCCAGCCGCCGCCCCTGAAGTAGTGCGAATACCATAACTTTTGAGCAACTCAGGATCAAAGGGGTCTTGCTGATAAGCTGGCAATTCAAGCGGTGTTGCTGCTGCGGCATTGTCATAAAACTTGTATAGATTTAATAAATGATGCTGCATGGTACGCTCGCTTTGGCGTACCGCTTCTTGCATTTGTTGTAATACGGGTAATGGGTCGTCGTCATTGTTGATCTCACGCACAAAGGCGGCAACATTTAATAAAAAATCTGCAATGATAATATTGGCCTCATCATATAACTGTGCCCAGTCTTCAGCTCGGCGTTGCATTAGCTGCTCGAGCATTTCGGCATGGGTAAGCATGGCAGCCAAGTTTTGCCACAGTCTTATCTCATCGGTAAATTCAAACGCCACCGAATCAAAACGTGTTGAAATATGTAGATTACGACGTGCCAGCATGGTCTGCCACTGATCGATATTGGCGTCTTGGCTATCTGTGAAGTTGAATACAGGCATCACTGGAATCGCAGCCCACGACAAAATAGCCAATTCATCCTTATACTTACCGAGTACCGGCTCACGCGCATCAATCACATAAATAGCCATATCACTCGCCAGCAGTTGCCTAACGACCTTAGCTTCTTGGCTATAATCGTGGTAGCCGTAACCGTCATTAGTATCCAATGTATCAATACCTGTAGACCCAGACGCAATACCAGACGCAATGTCGGCTGCCAAGAACTGTTGTAAACGCTCAATACCGTCTCGACGACTGGCCGTATTATCTTCCAGCCAATCCATCAGACCGGAAGCATCTTCTAACCCAGGTGTATCATATAACGCCACCAATACTTCACCCGTTTGACTGTCAGTCAGTTGGGCACGTTCAACATGGCGGGTAGTCGCTGCTTCATTTTTAACCTTACCGAAATAAACATCACGTAGTAGGGTGCGCAATACTGAAGTCTTGCCAGTATTAGTATGTCCAACAACCGCTAGTTTTAATGGCTCACCACTGGCAATCGTTTTTTTATTGCGCGCCACAGGTTCAGTTATTGATGATGAAGAATAACTACTATCAATGGTATAGACCTTATCTTGGTTTTTGTTAATACTAACAGTCGATTCATGGCTTAAGGGCTCTTGGTTAAAGGCTTTTTGGTTAAAGGGCTTTTGGTTGAGGGTATCTGTATCTCCCGATGCCAATAATACCTGACTTGGTTCAGAGGGTGCATCGTAAGCTTTATCTGCAAAAAGACTTTTTTGCAGATTGGGGTTATTGACGTCAATATTTTTATTATTATCATGATTCATAATGGTGTCTTACGTTATTAATATTGAAATTTTATTCAACTAAGGTCTGACTGTACTCACCTAAATTCATTGAGCTATTGCTATCATCTGATATTGCCATAACTTATCGTCACTTGTCTGCTGTTGTTTTACATCTTCGCTCCCTTAATATAAGGCTAAAGCTTTGATTAATTAACATTTGTTGTGTGCACATGTTACTTAGTAGTGTCTATAATATTTTAAATACCAGTCATTTGACGACAATTTAGCGCTAACTTAATAATAAATTAAAAGTTTATCATCAAAAAATTATTAATTATTGACCAAGCCTATTTTCCGAGCAGCGAGTACGGTTTGCCATTGTTGCTGCCTTACTGCCGGTGGTGAGGTTGGGATCAGAGACCCTTCTGCTGCAGAAGTATCAGTATTTTTATCATTGAGTAGTTGCACAATCAGGCCGTGCCTAGCATGAGTCGCAATTTGATCCAGTTTGCGCAACGTACCTCGATCAGGCAACGCTTTGTTATTAATTCCGAGTAGTACTTGTACGGGATTTTGATCTAGATAAGTTATTAAACGCATCATATCGTCGCGATCATCGACGATACCAAAGTCTTCTATTTTATGATCACTATTATCTAAATGCTCAACACCTATCTGCCACCATTGCTCTATATCAGAAGGATATTCCAGCAAGGCGACCAACTTCTCGCCTGCACTTACGGTCGCTTTTGGTGCCACAGGTGCGGTGATCTCGGTGAAGTCGTCCGCATCCACCACTTGACGCTGCCAAAAGTTCAAAATCTTTTGATAATAGGGTAGCTTGATATCTAAACGCATTTTTTTACGGCTAAATATTAGTGCACAAAACGACCATGCGATGGCACGCGGTACGATGCCATACATCAGCAGACTACCGACCAATAAACTTGCCCACTGCCTAGCCACTGATAAAGGCAGGGCATCCGACACCAACCGACTTTGTACAATAGCGGCATTATCCGGCACATCAAATCCTACCATATTAGGCAACCAGCCGAGCAGATGGGTAAGTGTAATCAGTGCTTGATCCGATAGTAAAGTCGATTCCCAGCTAAAACTATACTGGCGCACAATCAACAAAAATATAATCGCGCACAACATGCCGGTTAGGGTGGCAAGCCAAAGCTGATGACTGAATTTACCCAGATACCAGCGCATGCCACTATGCTGAAGTTGTCGTTCATATAGGCCCACCGCCGCTTGGGTAATATCGTCTTTACCACGAATAAGGTGGCTTGGGCTAACAAAACTTGCAAACCAGTTTGAGGATTGTTTACCTCGATTAACCAAAGTTAATACTAGCCAGCTAACTAGCATAATCGTATGAAAGCCGAGCAAGCACACCAACACATAAAAAAAGTTGATCACATTGGCCTGTAGCAGGGTAAACAAACCCAAGAACCCTGACACACACCATACGATACTCATGACCGTTATGATGCCTTTGATACGCCCATCAATCTTACCTAGCACCCTTGTCAGTGCGCCATTACTATCAATACCTGATGCGCGGCGATGCAACTTTTGGGTAGGCGTGCCTTTTTCTGTTTGCAGCTTTTCAGTGATTAGTAGTGGATCAGTGGCAAAGACATGCTGCTGAGTCTCAAGGGCTCGTACCAGCTCAGTCAATTGGTCTTGGGGTGATAGCATGGTGGGTTAATGTCCGTATAAAAGCGTTAGGTTGAATGGTAAGTGACTATTTAACGGCTATAATATTGCAGATCTGAAGTAAATAATCATTACAGAATGTCCATATTTTTTGCTAATACCTATGTGTAAATGGATGTAATTTGACAAAGAAAACAAAAACCTGACCATTTGGTCAAAAAATTACTAGCAGTTATTATAAATACGCGCTATGCTAAAAGTGCGAGATAAGCCGACTATCATAACTAAAAAAATAGTAACCGCAAATAACTCACGTGTTAACTCAAGATTTACAATAATAGTAGCACACGGTTTTGATGCTCCTGTATCAGCTGTCCGTGACATTCAGACCATTTACACAGAAAAAGCATCATAAATAGCGGGCTATCTACACTCTCTATAACCTTAAATCCTAATCATCAATCAATGTTGCATCCTATTCCTGATTGGGAACTACGGTTGCTCTTTTTATAGTAACGCCGGAAAAAATTCTTCTTATGTATTAAGCATTAAGCTATTTTCAAACTATTCGTATTTATTTCTACACTACTAATAATGTGTCAGTCAGACATATTAAAAATATAACATGCAGGGAGCACGTTTATTCATGGATATGAAACCCACCTCTCAACCGACATTTGCACGGCCAGAAGATGAAAATCTGGGTGTTGTCGCCAATATTGCTTATGGCTTTCAGCATGTACTCACCATGTATGGTGGCATCATTGCTGTACCACTAATTGTTGGACAAGCGGCTGGATTACTACCAGCTGAAATTGGCTTATTGATTGCCGCCTCTTTATTTATTGGTGGTCTTGCAACATTATTACAGACCCTAGGTGTACCATTCTTTGGTTGTCAGCTGCCACTGGTACAGGGAGTGTCTTTTGCCAGTGTCGCGACTGTTGTGGCGATTGTGACCTCAGGGGGCGGGCTATCTTCGGTATTTGGTGCGGTAATTGCGGCCTCTGCCCTTGGCTTTTTGATTACCCCTATTTTCTCCCAAATTATTAAGTTTTTCCCACCCCTGGTAACTGGTACGGTCATTACCACCATCGGTTTGACCTTAATGCCGGTAGCGGCGCGCTGGGCAATGGGTGGCAATAGTAACTTACCTGAATTTGGTAGCGTGACTAATATTGGTCTGGCAGGCTTTACCTTGTTGATGGTATTACTGCTAAGCAAGTTGGGTAATGCGGCCATCAGTCGCTTATCAATTTTGCTGGCTATGGTCATCGGCACCTCTGCGGCTTGGGCTTTCGGCCTAGTCAATTTCTCTGGTATTACCACCGGTTCTATTTTTGCCTTTCCCACACCCTTCCATTTTGGCGCACCTACCTTTGAGCTGGCCGCCATCATCTCTATGTTTATTGTAGTGTTGGTTATTTTAGTAGAAACCTCAGCAGATATTTTGGCAGTTGGTGATATTATTGATACTAAGGTCGACTCAAAACGTTTAGGTAATGGTCTACGTGCCGATATGGCAGCAAGTATGATTGCCCCAATATTTGGCTCTTTTACTCAAAGTGCTTTTGCACAGAACGTGGGTTTGGTTGCGGTAACGGGTGTTAAAAGCCGTTTCGTAGTAGCCTATGCCGGTATTATTTTAGTAGTCTTAGGCTTGATGCCTATTATGGGACGGGTGATTGCCACCGTTCCGACTGCTGTTTTAGGCGGTGCAGGCATTGTATTATTTGGTACAGTTGCTGCCAGTGGTATACGTACGTTAGCACAAGTCAGCTACTCTAATAATATGAACCTAATCATTGTGGCTACCTCTATCGGTTTTGGTATGTTACCGATTGCCGCGCCATCTTTTTACGATCAATTCCCAGACTGGTTTGCGACTATTTTCCATTCAGGCATCAGCTCTGCTGCGATTATGGCCATCGCCCTAAACTTATTATTCAACCATTTAAAGATAGGTAATTCAGAAAATCAGTCCGTATTTGTGGCAGGAACAGAAGACCGCTCAGTACGTCATGCTGTGCTCTTAGATTTGACTGAAGGTGATTACTTCACTGAAGGTAAGCTATATGATGCTGAAGGCAATGAGATTGCGGTAGTGGCATTAGAAGGTGAAGAGATACCACCAAAAGCTGCGGCTCACCATTAACTTTTGCTTGCCAGTGGTGAAAAATAATTATATGACAATGTGATCGACACTCAGAACAAAAAAGCTGCCTCATTAGGTGGCTTTTTTTATGGGCCAGTTGACTAAACTAAATTGGTAAAGATGTAAAAAAGTAGCCATAATAAATAACCAGCACATTAATGCAACTTAGAATGAATGGTCAGTTGGCTTATTACGCTTAGTATGAGAGTAGTGGTTGATGGAGTTACTAATTGATAATTGGTTTTAAGACAAGGAGTTAGTATGAGCAATAAAACGTATCTTATCATTGGCGGTACCGGCGGTATCGGCCAAGCAATGGTTAAGCAACTGGTAAACAGCACCAGTAATCAGGTCTTTGCCACTTATCATAGAAGTGTCCCTGATTTTGAAGCGGACAATCTACATTGGCTAAAAATGGACGTAAGCGATGAAGACAGCATCAAGCAGGCAGCCGATGTTATTAAACAACAGAGCCCGCATATTGATTGGGTGATTAACTGCGTGGGGCTACTTCATACCGAGCACTCACAGCCAGAAAAAGCGCTCAGACAAGTTGAGACTGACTTTTTCTTATACAACATGCAAGTGAACGCTTTAGCTGGATTACTCATTGCTAAGCATTTAAAACCCTTATTAACTAAAGCTGAGCGCGATGCTGACAAGCCTGCAATATTTGCGACTATCTCAGCACGCGTTGGCAGTATCAGTGACAACCAAATGGGCGGTTGGTATAGCTACCGGATGAGTAAAACGGCGCTAAATATGGGTATGAAAAACCTAAGTATCGAATGGGGACGTTCACTCAAAAATGTCTGTGTAGTGGTCATGCAACCAGGTACAGTAAATACCCAGCTGTCTGCTCCCTTTCAAAGTAATGTCGCGGATGGACACCTGTTCTCGCCAGCCTATAGCGCTGAATGCCTATTAGAAGTACTTGCCAGCATGACCGCTGACCAATCAGGAAGTTTCGTTGATTGGTCAGGTGAGTCGATACCCTGGTAAATGTTGATAACTTGGGTCTATGTCTATACAGCCCAAGCATTCTATAACACTCACCAAACAAACAGCGCTTGATATCCCCATCGTTCAAGTCGGGGATATCAAGCGCTGTTTTGATAGATACTAAAGAGTGGCTCGTGCGCCAGTAGCGTTTATGAATACTAATCAGTTAATGACAAACATATCCATAAACTCATTCACTGGCGTTTGCTCTAATTGCGCTTGATCGTCACATAGCCTGGCAATGGCTTCACAACGACTGTCTATAAACCGAGTGGCAAGACTGGCATGGAACTTGGCTTCTAATATCGGAATACTTTCCTCACGGCGGCGTTTGTGGCCGAGAGGATATTCAACCGCTACCTTGTCCGTGCTGCTACCATCTTTAAAGAATATCTGGATGGCATTAGCAATTGAGCGCTTGCTGGGGTCATGATAATCTATTGAATAATGAGCGTCTTCTTCTACAAACATTTTGCGCCGCAATTCATCGATTGATGAATGCTGAGCATGATAGTCATCCTCGTAGTTTTCTGCCATAAGATCACCGGTAAGCAACGGCACAGCAACCATATACTGTAAACAATGGTCACGATCAGCCGGATTGGCTAGCGGGCCTTCTTTTGAGATGATTCGAATTGCTGATTCATGAGTGGTCAGTACAATTTTATCGATATCATCAATTCTACCTTCGATTTGTGGATGCAAAATTACGGCGGCCTCGCAGGCGGTCTGTGCATGAAACTCAGCTGGGAAACTTATCTTAAATAAGACATTTTCCATCACATAACTGCCAAAGTCTCGTTGAAAGGTAAAGTGTCGATCGCTTGCAGACTTAGGGGCTAGGTCCTTATTGGTATGGCTAAATAGTACATCATAAAATCCCCACTGCGGTGCGGTCAAGGCACTAGGTATTCCCATCTCGCCCCGTCTAGTAAAGTCTACCAAGCGCACCGCTCGACTAGTGGCATCACCTGCCGCCCATGATTTTCGGCTACCGGCATTGGGACTATGACGATAGGTGCGTAGTGCTTGGCCATCGACAATAGCTTGCGATAAAGCCGCCATAATGCGTTCGCGTGGCAAGTTATATAATTTGGCCACCACTGCAGTTGAGGCCAGCTTGACTAAGAATACATGATCGAGACCAACACGGTTAAAGGAGTTATCTAATGCCAATATTCCTTGAATCTCGTGGGCCATGATCATGGCCTCAAGTACCGTTCTCATAGTTAGTGGCGCACGTCCTTGGCTGACGTTTTGCTGACTGATATAGTCTGCAACCGCCAAAATACCGCCTAAATTATCTGACGGATGTCCCCACTCAGCAGCCAACCAAGTGTCATTGTAATCGAGCCAACGCACCATGCAACCAATATCAAAAGCGGCCTTAATAGGATCAAGTCGATGGGAGGTGCCGGGGACACGCGCACCATTAGGGGTGATTTGATCGGCACAACTTGGTCCTAAATGTTTGGTGCATTCAGGGAATCGCAGCGCAAGTAGGCCGCAACCAAGGGTATCCATCAGACAATGACGCGCAGTATTCCATGCCACCTCTCTGTTTGGAGAGTCCTCATCTATAGAGTAATTTAGGACATAGTCAGCGATTTTTTGAATTTCGTCGTCATATTCTGGACGGACGTTACTTTCTACAGTAGTCCTTTGGGCGTTTGTCATAGTCATGTCCTTTGTCTTAAGTGAGGTATCCTACCTACTGCTTTATGATTGTTAATTTACAGCTACCACTTTACCGTCATTCTTGGCAATCATTACTACCTAATAAGGTAACACACTCGCTATAAAACAACAGTAGGAGAGTGTACAACTAGGCTCAGTTTGTTGACGGTTAGCCAGCAGTATGGTGAGCGTTTGAGTTGCTAGGCATTTTGTTCAGCCTTATAAGCTTATAGACTGTCTAAACTCATATGAATGTGCTCGATGCCTTGTTCTTCAAAGGCTACCCCATCACAGATAAAACCCAACGATTGATAAAATTCGATTAGATAGGTTTGGGCCGAAATATGAATCGGTTGCTTGGGCAATTGAAGGTGACAATAGTCAATTGCCCTAATCATAAGCTCACGTGCCAGCCCATAACCGCGATAATCCGCTAATACCAATACTCTACCGATACGTGGATGGCTTGTGTTTGAATGCTGCTGTATATCGTGGTTATCAAAGTTTATTGGCATCAGTATTCGGCAGTAAGCCAATAGCTGTGGGGCAATACTTTCGCTCTCAGCATCACCTTGATAAGCGGATAAGTGCAGCGCCTCAAAATCTAAACCATCAGCATCAATATAAGAACAGTCCTGATCTTTGACAAAGACCTGTTCACGCGCTTGAATGATGTTATAGATCTGATAAGCACTCAGCTCAGCAAAGGAGGTTAATTGCCATACGACTGACAATAATGATGGTGGTGATAGTAATAAAGGTTTCGTGTTTGGAGTGGTAGTACTTGGCATAGCTTTGGGTTCTCACTAATTAGACGACTAAAGCATTAAATAAACCAAACCTGCGATGAACGAAAGAGCGAGCACTAAAAGCAGAAAAGTTAAGATGCTGGTCACAGGGGAACCCGGCTTTTCTACCTTGACTTTTTTGAGTAGGTGTAGCGTCATATTAACGTGTTCAAGACCATCTTCAAGGTAAAACTCACCATTGGGAACGAACCCTAGAGATTCATAGAAGTTGATTAAATAGGTCTGTGCTGAGATGGCAATCGGTTTCTTAGCGTATTTTTTACGGCAATACTTGATGGCATGGATCATGATTGCGCGTGCCAAGCCATCACCTCGATATTCTGGCAATACTAACACTCTGCCAATTGCAGACATTGATCCTAGAGCACTCACTGAGCTATGAGCAACCATGGTATTAAATTCAGGCGCAATAATCCGGCAATAGCCTATAAGCGCCTCATCCTTATGAGCGATGAAGTGCAGACAATCAAGATCAAGGCTATCAATATCTTGATAAGCACAATTTTGCTCGACCACAAATACCTGCGAGCGAGATTTTAAAATATGATAAAGGTCGACTGACGTCAGCTCATCAAAAGTTTTTATAGAAAATTCATAGGTCATAGTTAAATAGCTTCTGACGACTTAGTGGATAGTGGATAATAGATATAGATAGAATATACATAGCTAGATATATAACTGAATACATAGCTCGGCATGATAATATGATAAGCAGCCATTATAACGACTTAAGTGCTTGCTAACCGTTTAAGGTTTGAGTGATTTTATCTAAGTTCAAACTATCAGACATGGCATTAAATATCTCGAAATACTTGCCATGTTGTGCGTATAACTCTTCGTGCGTTCCAGTCTCGACCACTTGGCCGTTTTCTATTACTACCAAGTCATCGGCATCAATAATTTGGGCAATATTGTGCGAGACCATAATCACCGTGCGGTTTTTTTTAATCAAATCGAGGCTTCTTTTAATCTGTTGACTGGCAATCGCATCCAGGCTAGCCGTCGGTTCATCCAAAAACACAATCGGTGGATCTTTTAAGAACATTCTTGCCAAGGCAATACGCTGCTGTTGACCACCAGATAATGAATTGGCCTCGCTCTCATAGCCGTCAGGCAACTTAATGACTTGCTCATGAATTGAGGCTTTGGTTGCGGCAGTGAAGATTTCATCATCGCTAGCATGCATGTCACCATAGCGGATGTTCTCAGCGATCGTACCTGAAAATATATGATTTTTTTGTAGTACCAAACCAACCTGCTGACGTAATTCATGGGTGTCGTATTCTGCCAGATCGCGTCCATCTAGATATATCTTGCCAGCGTTTGGCTCATAAAATTTAACCAACAGGCTAATAATAGTGCTCTTACCAGCGCCACTTAAGCCCACAAGCGCTGTGATACGATTGGGTTTGATGCTAAAGCTAACATCTTGCAAAGCTTGAGTACCGTTAGGATACGTAAAGTCGACATTTTTGAGTTCGATGTGACCTTTTAAGCCTTTGCTACTCGCCCCTGCTATATTTTCAACTTGTTGGTCGTCTTCTAAAATCTCAAAAAAGCCTTCAGCATAGGTCAAAGCATTATTAATTTGATCATAAATACGGTGTAATTGGCGAATAGGCGCCGCGACGTTCTGAAAAAGTATCACATGAAATAAAATCATACCGATGGTCATTTCGCCCTTTAATACAAAGTAGGCGGTCAGTAGGATAATAACCACGATACCAATTTGCTCAATAAAGGTTTTTACCGCGTCATAAATGAAACCAATACTGCGAATCCTAAGCTGGTTTTCAGTCATGTCTTTTTGAATGTTTAAGTGCTTATCCGCTTCAATCACCTCGCGAACGAAAGATTTAACCACACTGATAGAGTTAATAAGTGAGATTACCAAGCCACTTTTGGCTTCCCTAAAGCCGCGCATCTGCCGCCGAAAGCCTTGTAAGCGCCGCGCTTGTCTTTGACTGATAAAGAAATATATCGGTATGATAATAAGACCAACTAGACCAATCCAAAAGTTGGTCGAAAACATAATAATCAGCGATACAAAGGCACTGGCAAACAAAGGTAACATATCAATAAAGAAGTTTTGCACTAAGCTTGTGAGACTACTGACACCGTAATCGATACGGGTTTGTAACTTGCCACTGTCATTTTCGCTACTGGTATAAAACGCCATGCGGTAGGTAAGGATGCGCTCGATAATGCGCTGTGATAAATCGCGTGATAGGTTAATACGAATTTTTTCACCAAAGTAGCGCTGTCCAAAAGAGATGAATATTGATAACACTTCTTTAGTTAGCAAGACAACACTGATGATGCCTAGCATTCGCAAACCTGCCTCCCAAGGGTCGGGTAGGGTCGCAATCTCAGTCAGGGTATCCACGGTATAACGCAATACAAAAGCATTGACTTGGGCGGTAAAGGAGCCAAGCACTGTCAAAATCAGCGTGAAGATAATTAAAGTTTTGTAAGGCGCGGCAAATACCGCCAGCTTTTTGAGAATATCCCACAGCAAGGCCCTCCGCTCAGTTTTTTTGACTGGTGGCTTTTTGTCTAGATGTATACGTCGGGGTTGGCTAGAGTTTGGCATAAACGTAATATAAAAAATTAGATGGTTATGTTAAAACAAATCTAACGATTTTGAAGCGTTAAACTTGTTAAATTTTTTGGCTGGTGTGTTCGATTTAGAGTTTAAAATCTTCTATTAATCATATTTAATACGGTCTTTAGTAAGAATGCCTGTTTTAGATATTCCTACTGAATTTTTGGCTAATAAAAAAGACCTTATTGCAACTTAGTCCCAGCTTAGAAGCAGTCCGCTGGTACAAAAACTTGTCCAACCATGATACGACGCGCAGAACGACTCATAGAGACTTTCTTAGCTTGCCAGCGCCCATTAACTTGTTCTGTTTTTCCGCCAACCAATAACGTTCCTGACGGATGACCAAAGCGCACTTCAGACAGCTGTTTTTCGGATTGGCCAGCACCTGCTGCTTGATTGACTAGGGTGCCTTGGGTCGTTGCTGCTGCTGCAATCGCTACTGCTGCTGTGCCCATCATAGCGTGATGCAACTGTCCCATACTCATCGCCCGAACTACTAAATCAATCTCATCCGCAGAGACCTCACTGCCACTAGAGGCCGTATAGCTGCTAGCTTGAGCTACCCATGCTAATTTTGGGGTATGCTGACGAGTTTGCGCCTCACTGATATCAGAAAATAAGCCCATCGCCACCCCGCCATGGGCGCGAATAGTTTCAAGCTTGGTCAGTAAGTCAGTATCGCTATTAACATCACTTTGCAGCTCTGTACCGGTTAAGCCTAAATCTTCGGCCTTTAAGAAAATAGTGGGAATACCGGCGCTAATGAAAGTCGCTTCAAAACTGCCAATATTAGGCACGGTAAATTCATCGACTAAGTTACCAGTAGGAAACATAGCACTGTCACCATCTACGGGATCAATAAACTCAACTTTGACTTCAGCAGCAGGGAAGGTCACGCCATCCAACACAAAATCACCGGTTTCTTGTACTTGAACCTTTTGATTGTCGTCTGTATAGACAGGAACGTGAGCAATAATAGTCTTACCAATGTTCTCTTGCCAGATACGTACTGCACAAATACCATTTTCAGGAATACGGTCAGCAGCTACTAAACCCATATTAATGGCACAAGCGCCCACCGCTGCCGTTAGATTACCGCAGTTACCACTCCAGTCAATCATGGGCTTGGCAATATTGACCTGACCAAACAGATAATTGACATCATAGTCATTGCTATCTGCTGGAGATAGAATGACGGTTTTTGAAGTGCTAGAACTGCCATTACCCAAGCCGTCGATTTGCTTGCCATAAGGATCAGGGCTGCCGATAACACGTAATAAGAAATTATCACGCGACTCGCCAGCGACTTGGCAACGCTCAGGTAAGTCAGAGAGTTTAAAGAAGGTGCCTTTTGACGTGCCTCCACGCATATAGGTGGCAGAGACAGATATTTGCGGGGCGAAATTGGTGTTTGGGTTATTATTTGATTGGGTCATTAGAAGAAGTCCTTTTTATGGGTTTATTAACCTGTTTTCTTGATGATATTCGTAAATAATTAATATCTGTGGTAAAATACCACAAAATCATAAGCCGTTGAGTTTGCTTGTTTTTTTAAACTTAACCTAGCTCATTTAGGAGAGCATCATGGCAACAGCAAGCATTCGACTTGACCGAGCATTGGTCGATAAAGCATCGGCAATCGCAAAGGCACATCACCGAACACCCCCTAAACAAATCGAACATTGGGCAACTATCGGCCAAATTATGGAAGACAATCCTGATCTATCTTATGAGTTCGTACGCCAATTATTAATAGCTCAAGCAGAGGTTGATGCTGATATGGTCGAGCCTTACGAGTTTGGATAGACTATTTTGGATAAATCATGAGCCAACCTTTGCGTATTGTTCAATCTAGCAGCTTCAAAAAAGCAGTCAAAAAACTGCATAAAAATCAAAAAGTAGACCTTGATGATGCCGTGCGCGCCATCGCTGGCAATCCTAGTTTAGGAATTCAAAAAACTGGTGACCTATCCACTGTACAGGTCTATAAATTTAAGATGATGAAGCAGTTGACACTACTAGCATATCAAATTGACAACGGCCAGCTGGTGTTAACTCTATTGCTAATAGGTACACATGAAAACTTTTATCGTGATCTAAAATTATCTTTATGATTCTTATTTATTCATGATTAATGTCAATATCAGATGGCGCATGCACAACAGTCTCGCCAGCCTTAGCTTGGTCGACAGATTTAGCAAGATGAGTGACATTAGCAGGCGACTTTAATAAGTAAAGCGTTTCCATTAAGACATTAGTTTGTTTGCAACTAAAGTTAAAAAAGAGCCGACGCCATATAAAATATATACAACGCCAGCTCTTCTATTGTTTACATTACTAGCAAACTAAACGCTTAAGCAATATCTAAAGTACCATCGATAAACTCTTTGGCGAAGCGTTGGAGCATACCGCCAGCGTTGTACATTTTGACTTCATCAGCAGTATCTAAGCGGCAAATGATTGGTACTTCAGTTTTGCTACCATCAGTGCGGTTAATGACTAAAGTCATAAGCCCGCCAGCAGATACTTCGCCAGTGACATCAAACACTTCTGAGCCATCAATATTTAAGGTATGACGATTTACGCCTTTCTCAAACTGTAGCGGTAGGGCGCCCATACCCACTAAGTTTTGACGATGAATACGCTCAAAGTCCTCAGCAACTACTGTTTCCACACCAGCTAAACGTACACCTTTGGCAGCCCAGTCGCGGCTTGAGCCTTGACCATAGCCATCACCTGCAATGATAATTAAAGGCTGTTCGCGGTTCATGTAGGTTTCAATCGCTTCCCACATACGCATAACCTGACCTTCAGGCTCAACACGAGCAAGTGAGCCCTGAATCACCTCACCACTTCTGCTGTCATTGCCATCGCGTACCATTTCATTGAGCAATTTAGGGTTGGCAAAAGTTGCACGTTGAGCGGTTAAGTGATCACCGCGATGAGTCGCATACGAGTTGTAATCCTCGGCAGGTAAACCCATGGTGTCAAGATATTCACCAGCCGCTGAATCACCCAAGATAGCGTTCGATGGTGACATATGATCGGTTGTGATGTTATCACCAAGTACCGCTAATGGACGCATACCTGTTAGCGCATTTTTCTTGGCCATTTTGCCTTCCCAATAGGGCGGACGGCGGATATAAGTAGTCTGATCACGCCAGTTGTATAATGGGCTTAGCGCTTTACCAGTGTCTTTTTTGGCTTCATCAAACATTGGGATATAAACAGCATTGAACTGTTCAGGCTTCACCGCTTCTGCCACGATAGCATCAACTTCGTCATCGTCGAACCAGATATCTTTTAGGTAAACCTCATTGCCCTCTTGGTCTTGGCCTAATGAATCTTTTTCGATATCAAAGCGAATGTTACCCGCGATAGCATAAGCGATAACCAGGGGTGGTGACGCTAAGAATGCTTGCTTGGCATAAGGATGGATACGACCATCAAAGTTACGGTTACCGGATAGCACTGCGGTGGTGAATAAATCATTATCAATGATTTCTTTTTCGATATCAGGATCAAGTGCGCCACTCATACCATTACAAGTAGTACAAGCAAAGCCAACCACATCAAATCCTATCTGCTGCATCTCAGACATCAGACCTGCTTCTTCTAGGTACATTTTTACAGTTTTAGAACCAGGGGCTAATGATGTTTTTACCCAAGATTTGCGTAATAAGCCTTTGGCATTGGCGTTACGGGCGACTAGGCCAGCCGCAACCATATTGCGTGGGTTAGACGTATTGGTACAACTGGTAATCGCAGCAATGATAACCGCACCATCTGGCATCATGCCTTCTTTGGGTTCTGGTAACTTGTCATCAGCGCCGTGGGCAATGCCTTTGGCAACTAAATCAGTGGTTGAAACCCGTGCATGGGGACGCGAAGGACCCGCCAAATTGCGGACTACTGCTGATAAGTCAAACTCAAGCACGCGCGCGTATTCGGCGTCTTCCATGCCATCAGCCCATAGACCCGTTTGCTTGGCATACTGTTCGACTAATTTTATTTGCGGTTCACTACGACCCGTAAGGCGTAGATAGTCGATGGTTTGCTCATCGATATAGAACATCGCTGCGGTGGCGCCATATTCAGGAGTCATATTAGAGATAGAAGCACGATCACCAACCGTCAGCTGGCGTGCACCATCACCGAAGAATTCGATATAGGTAGAAACCACGCCTTCGTTGCGTAAGAACTCAGCCATGGCCAAGACTAAATCAGTACCGGTAACACCTTTTTCCAATTTACCGCTGAGCTTAACCCCAACGAAATCTGGCAGGCGCATATATGAGGGGTTGCCTAGCATCACACTTTCAGCTTCTAGACCACCAACACCGATAGAGATGACACCCAAGGCATCAACCATGGGAGTATGACTGTCAGTACCCACTAACGTGTCAGCAAAAGCAACCTTGTAGCCGTCTTTACCTTGTGCCACTTGTACGACCGGCGACATTTTCTCAAGATTAATTTGATGCATGATGCCGTTACCAGGCGGTACGACGTTGACGTTATCAAAGGCATATTCGCACCAATTGATAAAGTGAAAGCGGTCATCGTTACGGCGCTCTTCAATCGCCCGATTTTTCTCGAAGGCATTTTCTTCAAAGCCGGCATGTTCAACTGCCAACGAATGATCAACAATCAATTGGGTGGGAACGATAGGGTTAACTTGAGAGGGATCACCACCTCGCTCAGCAATAGCATCACGCAGTCCAGCCAAGTCAACAAAGGCGGTCTGACCTAAAATATCATGACAAACCACACGAGCAGGATACCAAGGAAAATCAAGATCTTGCTTGCCCTGAATATGCTGGGTCAATGCTGCGGTCAAGTCTTTTGGCGTACAACGACGAACCAAGTTTTCGCACAGTACTTTTGATGAGTATGGTAGTTTGTCATATGCGCCCACTTCGATATTCTCGACGGCTTCGCGGGTATCGAAGTAATACAGGTCAGTACCGGGTAGTGGCTTTTTAAATTGCTCATTCATGGGCTGAATTAGGTTGTCCATAGGTTACCTTTGGCGGTTAGCTGGTTAAACTGAGGGTTAAGTTGAATCAGAAAGGCGGATTTTTTTAGCAAAATCATTGTTATGCCGTTGTTGTTCTAAATGTTGCTGTCATTAACGTGATAGTCATTAGTCACGCTGGCAGGCTTTGCTAAAAAAACGTTGTTAAATAAATTCAGACTTACCGAAAACAGGCATAGTAATACAATTTAACTGCTAAGCCACAATCAAAAGATAGACGACTTAACAGCTAAACGTATACTAATACTAACTATTTATCATAACGGGTTACGATAAATAGTATATGAAGACTAAATTAACGCTCACTCATATCTGGTACAGAACGTAATTCTTCACCGATATATTCTGCACTTGGGCGAATGATACGGTTATTGGCACGTTGCTCAAATACATGAGAAGCCCAACCTGTTAGACGCGAGATAACAAAGATTGGCGTGAACAGCTTGGTGGGTATACCCATGAAATGATACGTTGACGCATGGAAGAAATCGGCATTACAGAACAGTTTCTTCTCGCGCCACATGACTTCTTCACAGCGTACGGATACTGGGTAAAGTACATCATCACCAACATCTGCCGCTAGTTTTTCAGCCCAACCTTTGATAACCACGTTACGGGGATCAGAATCAGTGTAGATAGCATGGCCAAAGCCCATGATTTTATCTTTACGCGCCAGCATGGCCATCATTTCTTTTTCAGCGTCATCAGGTGAGCTGAAGCCTTCAATCATATCCATAGCCGCCTCATTAGCGCCGCCATGTAAAGGACCACGTAGTGAGCCAATCGCGCCGGTAATACAAGAATGGATATCAGATAGGGTAGAGGCACAAACACGTGCAGTAAAGGTTGAGGCGTTGAATTCGTGCTCAGCGTATAAAATAAGGGATACGTTCATCACCTTGGTATGTAGCTCATTTGGCTTCTCACCTTTAAGCAGATGTAAGAAATGTCCGCCCATGGTGTCATCGTCAGTTTCAGTTTCGATACGCACATCATCATGGGTAAAGCGATACCAGTAGTTAATGATTGATGGGAAAACCGCCAGCATACGATCTGCTTGGTCGTTTTGTTCGTCGAAACTCATTTCAGTCTCAAGGTTACCCAGCATAGAACAACCCGTACGCAATACATCCATCGGATGTGCGTCAGCAGGAATACGTTCAAGCACATCTTTTAGCGGCTGTGATAGTCCACGTAAACCTTTAAGCTTGGTTTGATAAGCATCAAGCTCACTTTGAGTAGGCAGATTGCCATAGAGTAAAAGATAAGCGACTTCTTCAAAGATGCACTTGTCTGCTAGTTCTGACACATCATAACCACGGTAAGTTAGGCCTGAGCCTGATTTGCCAACGGTAGATAAAGCGGTCTTGCCAGCGACTTGACCGCGTAGGCCTGCGCCTGAGAGTTCTTTTTGTACTGCTGCCATGATAAATTCCTTTTGGTGGTAGCGTGTTGTTAAGTGATTGTTTTAAGCCATGATGCTAAGTAATAGCGGTAACTGTAAAAGATACGGTTTACTTGTTACCAGCGAACAGCTTGTCTAGAGTCTGCTCGAACTCATGATAGTTCAAAAAGTCATATAGCTCCATACGAGTCTGCATGGTATCGACGACCTTGTCTTGCGTGCCGTCAGATAAGATATGTTGGTAAACATTGAGCGCGGCTTTATTCATCGCACGGAATGCAGATAGCGGGTACAGCACCATGTTCACACCAACGCCATATAGCTGATCAGTGGTGTAAAGATCAGTCTGGCCAAATTCAGTCATGTTGGCCAGTACAGGAATATCTAGCACATCGGTAAACTTACGGTACATCTCAATATCGGTTAATGCTTCAGCAAAAATCATATCAGCACCGGCTTCTTGAAAGGCAACTGCGCGCTCAACAGCAGCGTCAAGACCTTCGACAGATAAGGCATCAGTACGTGCCATAACCACAAAATCACTATCAGTTTTGGCATCAAGGGCTGCTTTTAAACGATCAACCATCTCTGAAATACTAACGATTTCTTTATTAGGGCGATGACCACAGCGTTTTTGTGCCACTTGGTCTTCAATATGTACTGCTGCAACGCCCGCTTTTTCCATTTTTCTAACGGTTTGGGCGATATTAAACGCGCCACCAAAACCGGTATCAATATCAACCAATAGTGGGGTATCAACGGCATCAGTAATCCGGCGAGCATCTTCTAAGACATTATCAAGACTGGTCATACCTAAATCAGGTAAGCCAAATGATGCATTGGCCACGCCAGCACCAGAAAGATATAAGGCTTGATGACCCACTTGAGTCGCCATCATGGCAGTATAAGCGTTAATAGCACCGGCAATTTGTAGGGGTTGGTTGTTAGTGTTTTTTTGGGTAAGTGCACTGCGAAAACGAGAGCCAGCTGATTGCGATGTCATGCGGAAATCCTTTTATAGAGGGTTTGTCTTATCATTATTAATTCTTTGTTGACTCTGATTATACCTAATTACCCGGCACTTCAAAGTAGTACTTCATTCCAAATAGTTAATATAATTAATAATTTATTTTAATTTAAATACATCAATTCATTAAATAAATAGTAATATCCATTATTGTATAGCTAAGCCGATTCATTATTCATATACGTAAAATAAGCTATTATATTATGCTATCATTTTTACATTTAGTTACAATTAGAGGTAAGAAAATAAAGTTAATACGTATTTCATGACCTTAAATTAATCTATGGCCATAACGAATTTGCGGTTAATTGAGTCTACTTGCATACTGAACTGGCATCCTGGAATAAGAGCCATAGGTTATTTTTATTGTGTTTGATAGCATTCTGTTGAATACCTACAACAAAGATAGCAACTATATAACCTGCTTCAGATCTAAGTATTATCAATAAAAAGAAATATCAGTAATAAAAAAGCCTCAATAACCGAGCTATTGAGGCCTTAAACTATACAGGTGTTGGTAATGCTTTTAAAAACTAGCTACTTAAACAATAGGGGTTAGCTGAGAAATACTTAACCAAAAGGGCTTAGCCAAACAACCCGGCAAGGTTGGCTAGGAATAATAGCGCAAAGCTTGCTAAAAATATTAAACCGGCAATTGACAATGCATTCATACCTGCTGAAAGTTTTTGATGACTTTTTACTAATGAGTAGTTTAACCAACCAAAGATAGGGGCCGAAAGAAATGCCGATATCATAGCAAACTTGAGCATAGTGCCTAACTGTCCAGTAAAGAAAGTGATGATTATCAGCCCGCCACCAATGGCATAAGTGGTCCAAAAAGCGATCTGCTTTTTATTGATTTCGTCTTGACCTTTTAACAAGCGCCAACATTCGGCATTGGCACGCCCATAACCATCAGCACAAGTGATGGTAGTGCCAAACATACACATAAAGGCCACGAAGGCGACCAGCAACCTTGACCACTCACCAATGGTATTGGTATACATGCTAATGAGCTGATCGATATAAGCACCGCCAGCAATCTGAATCTCTTGACCTGAACCATACTGCACAAAAACACCCAGTGCTAAGAAAAATAACGCCAAAATAGCAGAGATTGAATAACCAAGGTTAAAATCTAGTAGACCTTGACGTTTGGTAGTATTGTCAGATTTTCTTTTTGCTGAGGTCCACATCGAGGTAATAGCAGCAAACTCAAGCGGTGCCGGCATCCAGCCCATTAGTGCCACAATAAAACCTAAAGTAGCTAAGTTCCAGGGGGAGGCTGCCACAAAGTCAACCGCCATAACCGTAGGCTTACCAGCCGCAATAATGACTGCCGCAACGGTCGCGGTAGTAAGCGCAATCATAATCCATTTGGTTACCCCGTCGAGCAGCTTATAATGACCAGCTATTAAAAACACCCAACATACCGCAGTCACTATTAACGCTAGAGTAATGGTGGACAGTCCGACAGAAGCCGGTAGCATAAAGCCTAAGATTACCGCAGCAATTAACGATACCGCGCCAGTACTAATCACCGCTGACAGCATAGATAGGATGAAATATACCCAAAGATAGGCTTTAGAGCGCTTGGCATAACCGGCAATTAAACTCTCGCCAGTATCATAAACGTAATCGGTAGCGAAACGAAAGAAAGGATATTTAAAAAGGTTGGCTAAAATAATCATAATGGCTAACTGCCAGCCATAAAGTGCGCCTGCCTGAGTCGATGAAATCAGATGTGAGCCACCAATAGCCGCCGTTGCCATTAAGATGCCAGGGCCAAAAATTCGCCAACTGAAGCCTTCTTGTGCTGCTGCGCTATCTGGATTGTTAGCGCTATTATTAGGGTTGTTAAGTCGTTGTGTGGTCATGAATACCTCAAAATAGTTAAAGCGGCATGTTGTCACTTACCTGTGAGCGCTCGCCAGTAATCAGTACAGCAAAATTATGAACTAATGGCTACGGAGCTATTAATTGCGGCCTGACTTTAGCACACCGATGCCACTCGAGATAATGATTATTTGCATTATTATTAGCGTTTTTTAATGTCATCATTAATCGTTATTTTAGGGTTTAAAGTATCTGTTAGCGGTACTTGATAAGCTTATGTTGACTTAATAGTGCATGTTTATATTGGTTAAACAAATTGCTGCTGACGGTAGGTAATGCCACGCTTTTCATATACCTGGTAGATGGCATTGAGAAGATCAGGAACTTTAGGATGCACAAAGTCCTTTAGGGTATGTAAATAAATAGGGGAAGTGACGTTCTCGTGAACCAGCCGCTGATAGCTAATCTGATCTGTCCGAACGGTTTGTAGGCTGGCAGGTACTAAGGTAATGCCTTCGCCTGCGGCCACCAAGCCCAGGGCAACTTGTAAATCACTGACTTTAGAAGTCATAAGAGGCGCGATACCGTATTGAGCAAATAGATACAGTAAAGGCTCTGTGACTGAGTTTGCTAAATTGGTATTTGTTACGTTTGACTTATTATTTAGCTTAAATTTACTTTCGCTAATAGTACTATCCATCTGAGCTGTCTGTATTTGTTCTGCAGAAATAGTCGTGCTGTGCGCTGGCAAGTGCGTTTGATGATATAAGATCAAGCGATTATTTGCCAAGTCAATCAAACGTTGTTCCCCAACATGGGCAAGGGGATGGGCTTTAGGAAGTGCGACTACATAGCGCTCGTGGCGCAACAGTATTTGTTGTATCCAGGGATCTTGATGAGCAAAACGACCGAAACCGACATCAATTTCACCCGTTTTAAGCGCATCAACCTGTTGGTAGGAGCTGATATCTTTGAGGTTGACCTCGAGATCTGTGTTCTGATTGGCGTTATGCAGTTTTAAGGTTGCAATGATTTCTGGCAGTAAGCCATATAGCACGGATGGTACAAAGCCAATATTTAGTACGGTGCTGGGTGTGGATAGCCTCTGCGTCATACTAGTAATAGTTTCAAGCTCTGTTAGTACCGCGCTGATCTTGTCGTAGAAGAAAACCCCCGCTGCTGTTAGATGTAGTGGTCTGTGATAGCGATCGACCAGTACCACGCCCATATCAGTCTCAAGCTGTTTAAGCAAACGGCTCAAGGTAGGTTGTGATAAACCCGTTGTGGTTGCCGCAGCACTAAAGCTTCTTAAGTCAGCGATGGCAATAAAGGCATTAAGTTGCTTTAAATCCATGTATTACTACCTATAGTTAAAATACCTTAAAAACGCGACGGTACTGCTGGTACAAGCTTTTTGCAGCCTCTGTCTGCGTAGGCACAGCAAGCAAGAAAAATGTATGCCAGCAGTAGGTCATGTATCGATATTATTTTTTATTGACTATAATTAGTACTGTTTTTTGCTGTTTATCGCATAATTACAGCTGTTGATACTGTTTATGCTTGAAGGTAAGCGACCAGCCAATTATATTATCTAAGTACAGTGCCGTTACACTTTAGCAAAAAATCAGTATCATAACGTAATTTTAACGGTCATTTGTTATTTATAATATAAATCGACTTGGTACTATACTTATGAACGACTCAGATAATAACACTGATGATAGGATCGGCTTATCTACAGCCACTCATACCAAACCTAGTGGTAATGCTCGTACCAGTGATGTCTGTGAGCGCTTCATCGATCGTGTTGATGACATTGATAATGACCGTAATCTTGATATTGATAACTTGAAAAGCTTGGATGAATTTAAAAAGTCATCCTCATACGAGCTTCTGAATGAAGAAGAGCTGCTACTGTTTACCAACCATGAACAAGAGGAACAAGAGCTCGATCCTAAAATACCGGAAACTATCAGCCTTGATATCACTTCTTCTGATAATGATAAAGCCATAGCAACAATGCTTCATACTTTAGTTGATGATAACGAGATCAAAAATTTACTAGTTGACGACCAACCTAAGTATGACAATAGCCACCTATTAACCAATGAGCCAATAGCTGACTCAAGTAATAAAGAGACAGGGACACTATTTGGTAAGCAAATTAGTAGTAGCAAGCTATTAATAGTGGGTATGGTCTCTGGGCTAATATTAAGCGCTGTTATTATATTGCTTCTCAATACCATAGGCATTTTATCTGTTGCCGAAGACCGTTTGGCTTATGATAACTCTAATACTATGCCAATTAGCGCACCAGCCGCTAATACCGAGCAATCGACTGGTATAGAGGAAAATAAGGTAGCAGCTTCGACTTCAGACACTCAAGTAATATCAGAGCCAGTACTCAATAAAAATTCATCAGTGAATACTGCTAGTGTGGACAATTATGTGAGCATTGATGATGCTGACAAATCTGACCTCACACCAAAACCAGTGTTAGCCGCATTAAACAAAGAAGAATCAAATATTACTTATGAGGATTTTAGGGAAGAGGCGCAGGACACTTTATACCGTGATGATAAAAATTAGAGTGAGCTTTGGCTAAAGCATGATCCACAACTACATGTTTGCATCGTACTTTAGTTCTAAAAAATCATAATGGCTGGGGCAAAAGTGGCTTTGTAAGTAATAAGTAAAAGGGAGTGCAATATTTATCACTGACTTATCGCTTAAATCCAGATTTTCACATAAATTTTAAGGAAACCACTAAGTCCAGATTAGGTATAGCGGTGTAATGGAGTGGTTCCGTTGAGGTATACTCAAAAGAACCTACCATAAATAAAGCAAAAGATATCGTTGGGCCAGTGGCTGACAAGGCGGCTGACTTGACGGATGCGGCTGTTAAGAAAATCAAAGAGGCTCGTAAAGAAGACTAAACTATCAAGTCGCGTATAAAGTTTTGCAATTAGAGGTGGCTGGACAGAATCCACCCACCGATAGCGATTAGCATTAGCCCACCAAATATTTCAGTCTTATGACCGAGTAGTGAACCCAATACTTTCCCCAGCATGACGCCTAAAGTGACCATTATTGTAGTAGCCAGACCAATAAGACCCGCTGCCAGTAAAATACTGACCTCTATAAACGCTAGACTAACACCTATAGCCATTGCATCAATGCTGGTGCCGAATGCGGTTACAGCAAGTTTAAAGGAAGAGTGCCTTGACGGTACTTCTGCCTTTGCGCTACTTGGCTTCAAACCTTCATAAATCATATGCAGACCGAGAACGACGAGTATAGTGAACGCTATCCAATGATCCCATGCTTCGACAAAAGAAGCGTCTACCAAAGAAGCTGTTGAATGGCCGATGAACCAACCAATAATGGGCGTGATAGCTTCAATAGTACCAAAAATAAGGCCTATTCTTAAAGCTTCGGTGAAACGAGGATTTTTGAGGCTTGCGCCTTTACTAATTGCCACAGAGAAGGCATCAGTAGACATAGAGAGAGCAAGTAACAGAAGGGCTACAGGGTTCATTGTTATCTTCTCAGGTCGAGTATAGAGTCCACGACATACTCACACCCCCGACCTGCAGTGTGAATATATCGATGGTCTCGCCAACCGAGAGGTGTTCGTACCATGGCATATGGCCAAGCGTGTTGACACGAACTCTTTCGTAGAACGAAAGCAGGCTACTCCCCAAAGAATGCTCAGGTTAACACGCATATGTTACAAGTCAATAAGAAAGTATCTTGTTAGACTACATATTTTTTTATGTAATATTGTAGTGGTCAACTAATTTAGGACACCTGATAAGAGGTTTTGATTAAAGTAACGTTTCTCTTTTTCTAGCGGTGACAAATAATCGTTAAAACGGTGAGGTCTCACGGTTTGATAGTAGCCCCAAATATAATCAATAATGGCACTTTTAGCCTCAGCGATATTCTCATAACCGCCCTTTGGCATCCATTCTGTTTTAAAGCTCCTGAAGAACCTTTCAGTTGGGGCATTGTCCCAACAGTTACCTTTTCGACTCATGCTTTGCGTCATGCCATTACAACTCGCCACGGATTCAGCGAATTTCTTACTGGTATAATGGGTTCCCTGATCGGAATGAAACAGCATACCACTGGGTTTAAGTCTGCTGTGGTATGCCATTTGCAGGGCTTTAGCGGTCAGCACACTGTCAGGGGATTCTGATACGGCAAATCCCACCACACGCCGAGCATACAAATCTAAAACCACCGCTAAATAGCACCAGCCACCTTTGATGCGAACATAAGTTACATCGCCCGTCCAGACTTGATTGGGCGCTGATGGGCTAAAGTTACGGTTCAATAAGTTCCCATGGGTTTTGTGCGCCTCGTCAGCATGCTTGTATTTATGCGTCTTTAACTGACAGCTTTTAAGCCCCATGCTGCTCATAAGTTTACCTACCATATAACGTGACAGCTTGATGTTATGCTCATTCATTAGTATGGCTGCAATGCTGCGAGCTCCTGCTGAGTACTTTGAGTCGTTGAATATTTGGCGTATTAAGGCTTTGGTTTTGACAGTGTCAAGACTGATGGCCTGTGGCTTTAGTCTATAGTAGTAACTGCTCTTAATCACACCAAATAGCCTGCAAAGTTGGCTTTTACTCATCTGTTCGTCTTGCTCTGCAAGCTGGCTGATCAGCGATAGCCGTTCAGACTGTCCAACGCCAGCAGAGCAGAAGCCTTTTTTAATATATCGCGTTCCATCCTCAAACGCTTATTCTCTTTACGCAGCTCTTGAAGCTCGCGTTGCTCGTCAGTTAACGCATTACCAGCTTTAGGTGCTTGACCATTTATTTCTTGATGGTATTGACTCAGCCATTTCTGCAAGGTGGATTTGCCAATACCAAGTGAGCTGGCCACATCAGGTATTTTACGTTTGTGATCAGTGACTAAGCTGATGGCTTCTAACTTAAACTCTCGGGTATATTGATTGCGTTTGTTGGTCATACTATTTTCCTTCTTTGGGTTAGTATAGCCTCTTAAACACTGTCCAAGTTTATTATGCCACTACATATAGAGGTAGCCTAAAATCAATTAAATATGAAGGATGAATAGAGACTGAATGTGAATAATACATAAGCAGGCAATGACATAACTCGCTTAATGTTAGTAGATGGGTAGGAAGAAGTGTGGCCTGCTGTAAGCAATAATAGCGATGAGCTCGCTATGGTCACTGTTGACAACGATTTTATGGCTCGCATCATACCCTAATCAATGATCACAGATTACAGTTCGACTACTCACTTGACCGCCAAATACAATTAATGGGCACAAAAAAAGCCTTATTTAGGCTTTAATTTCAAAAGTAGTTTCCGTTAGAAGGTATTAGATAAAATACTGCTATTAGTTGGCATCAGGTTAAGGATAATTATGACGGCAGCTGTCAGTCCAACAATCAAAACACAGGCTGCTATTGCTCGTAGTATAGATCTATCAATTTTTATAGATTACTCCTCAAGTCGTCTGTCATTAATTAACATCGTGTCACCTAATGGCTGAAATTTCAAATCAGCTTGAACAATCCCTTACAAGTATACTACTAAGTACATTTAGCAAAGCTAGCTATTTGAGATATGACTGCTAGCTATTTGAGATATGACTGCTAGCTATTTGAGATATGACTGCTAGCTATTTGAGATATGACTGTAAGTATTGCTGTTATTACATTTTTCGATCTGATCATGCCATCCATACAGGTATCACACTAAACAATTCCAGTAAAAGATAGACACATCATCATAACCTAGGTAAATTATCGTATTTCGATAATTAAGAGAATCTGCCGAGGAGAGTCAGTCGTGGCATATCATAATAGTCATAATATTGAAAGTAGGTCAGCATGGGCTGTTTTTCTTATTTTCCTTAGATTGGGTCTAACCTCATTTGGTGGTCCCGTCGCTCATTTGGGCTATTTTCGTGATGAATTTGTGATACGACGACAATGGCTAACTGAGAACAGCTATGCCGACTTAGTCGCACTTTGCCAGTTTTTACCAGGACCAGCAAGCAGTCAAGTCGGCATCGCCATAGGGCTATCTCGAGCGGGATATACTGGCGCTCTCGCTGCTTGGACTGGGTTTACCTTGCCCTCTGCCATAGCGCTTATTTTATTTGCTATGGGTATTACCAGTTATGGGGATATTATTCCACCTGGCGTACTACAGGGTTTAAAAGTAGCAGCGGTGGCGGTGGTTGCACAAGCGGTATGGGGTATGGGTCGAAATCTCTGCACCGATGTTGCGCGAGTCTCTATCATGGCGCTGGCCGCTTGTTTTGTGCTGTTAGTACCCTCTGCATTAGGCCAAGTGATCGTCATTGCTATTGCTGCCATTATTGGACTGGTATTATTTAAACCTGAAAAGGTGATTGCTCATGACCCGCTTCCTATTACTATCAGACGTCGGACTGGGGTTTTTTGGTTGTTCTTATTTTTCTCATTGCTAATTGGCTTGCCACTGCTGACTGCATTGTACCCAAGTCACACCCTCTCTATGGTAGATACCTTCTTTCGTGCAGGATCATTAGTGTTTGGTGGTGGGCATGTGGTGTTACCCTTGTTACAAGCTGAGGTTATTCCGGCTGGTTGGCTCAGTAATGATACTTTCTTGGCAGGTTACGGGGCCACGCAAGCAGTTCCAGGGCCTTTATTCACCTTCTCTGCATTTCTTGGGAGTTCGATGAACCAAGCGCCCAGTAGCTGGTTGGGAGGTATGATTTGCTTAATAGCCATCTTTGCGCCATCCTTTTTGTTGGTTATGGGTGCCCTACCATTTTGGGAAGGTCTACGCCAAAATTTGCGGACACGAGCCGCCCTGTCTGGTGTTAATGCTGCAGTCGTCGGTTTGCTACTGGCAGCGCTTTATCAGCCTGTATGGACAAGCGCCATTGTTGAAGCAAAAGATTTTGGTCTGGCATTAATTGCTCTAGTTGCCTTGATGTTCTGGAAATTACCTGCTTGGCTGGTGGTTATGAATTGCGGAGCCGCTGGATGGCTACTAACATTATGAGGTGACAATCGTTAGAAAAACTACAGCAAAGACATAGCATGGCACAAGGCTTATGATGATGAGCGTCAAGTCAGCTGCAACTGTTATAGAAAACTAAATACAAGAGAGTATTAACAGCCGAATACACACTATAGGTCGAACTCCTTGAGAGCTGTTAATCTCGAATAGACCACATAAGCTACTATAGACCAGACGAGACCCATAAGAGCACTGTGAGGGAGGCTAATACCATATCAGTGTTATATGAACTTCACTATAACCCAACCAATTAATAAATCTACTAATTAGTCATGATTTTCTAGGCCAACGATATGACCCCTTTACACACCGCATTAGCTGTACTGGTTACCTTTATTTGGGGCGTGAACTTTACCTTTATTGCGTGGGGGCTTGAAAGCTTTCCACCGCTGATGCTTACAGCCTTGCGTTTTTTCTTTACCGCCGTGCCACTGGTTTTGTTTCTCAAGCCGCCCAAGTTTAACCGTACGTTATTTATCTATGCCATTGGTACCTTTGTCATGCAGTATGCCTTTGTATTCACCGCCATGCATTTGGGGGCGTCGGCAGGGTTGACCGCACTATTACTACAACTTCAGGTTTTTATCACCGTATTACTGGCGTATGTCATCTTGGGGGAGGCAATGAGTCGCATACAGGTCATCGGTATGTTGATCGGTATGTTGGGGTTGGGTGTGATCCTGCTAAACCTTGGCGGTGACATGCCTTTGGTTGGGTTTGTCTGTATTTTGATTGCGGCAATAGGCTGGAGCTTTGGCAACATTGCATCAAAGCAGGCGTCAACGCAAGCCGCTATAAAAGCAACGCAGCAGGGATCTGGCGTGTCTATTGTCTCGCCTACCACTGGGAAGAATAAGGCATCTGCGTTGTCTGCCCTAGCATTGGTGGTATGGGGTGGCCTGATCGCTTGTGTGATTTTGACCCTATCGTCCCTCATGTTTGAAACCGGCGCATGGCAGTTGGCGACGTTTATGGAGGCATCGCTCAAGTCTTGGTTGGCGCTTGGATTTATCGTGTACACCTCAACTCTTATTGGCTTTGGGCTGTGGGCGTATTTACTGAGTCAAAATACTGCCTCCAAGGTTATGCCGTTTGCGCTACTGGTGCCGATATTCGGTATGGCAACGTCAGTGCTGCTCACAGGGGAAGTGGTGACATGGTGGAAGATGCTAGCGATGGTGTTGATCTTATCAGGATTATTACTGGCAAATGTGAAGATGGGGCTGGGTAGAAAGCTCTGTTAATAACAGCACTGAGCAAGCTGACTCTGATCTAAAATCTGATCTAAAAGAAATACCGACAGCACAACAAATAGAAGCGTCTAATATTACTTATGAGTATTTCAGGGAAGAGGAAAATCGACGATAATGCAGATGACTTAGCTAAAGTGTGTTACACAGTATGGCGCGGTTGTAGCATCAGCCCTGAGGACAGAGTAAGCAAAGCACTGCTTTGCCCGTCCGCAAGACAAGAGCTATGCGCGCAGTTGGACAGGACTCTTTTTTGCTGCTATTTGGTCAAAACTATTCGCTTAGAATGACTAAATTAGATATTCTTGGCTTACTTCTATTTTATAAGCGTCCCTTTTAAAGGATTTAAAGTTTCTCAACTAACAGTGAGTAAATCAATGAGCCAAAAAAAACAAACCTATCAAATTAAAATTACTCTGCAATGGAGTAAACCTCCGATTTGGCGAAGAGTTCTGATTGACAGTCGTTACCATCTTGACGATTTGCACGTTATTATCCAAGAGGCTATGGGTTGGGACAACAGCCATTTGCACCAGTTTTATCATAAACAGTCTACCTATGTACAGTATAACCCTGAATTTGGTGAGCTATGGGAAGGACAAGAATATGAGATGGGCAAACCTATTTCCTTATTTTTAAAAGAGGAAAAAGACAAATTAATGTATGAATATGACATGGGTGATGGCTGGGTTCATGTTATCGAACTTGAAAAGATATTGCCCACAGATAAGAAGCTATCCCTGCCTATTTGCATTGCTGGTCGGCGTGCCTGTCCTCCTGAAGATATCGGAGGAATCGGTGGTTATGACTATCTGCAGCAGGTAATGGCAGACGAAACTCACGAAGATCATGCCAATATGCTAGATTGGCTTGGCCTAGACAGTGGTAATGATTTTGACCCGGCAACCTTTAGCAAAGATGAGGTCAATGAACGTTTTGCTCGCTAATCTATCATTTTATGACTATTGCCAAAATCTGTGTACGTCGTAATAGCGCTATGCATTACTAATAGCAGAGCTGTTATGACGTACGCTAAATCAGTGAGTAATAGCTTTAATGCTAGCGTATCTAGGCCTATTTTCCCCCTTCTTTTTGAAACTGCACTTCATATGTCAATCTAAGTAATAATAAAAATGCTAACTTAAAGTTAATTGAGAATGATTGAATTGATCACTGAGTGCCCACAACGCATTGGTGTTTTTTGCTAAACACTATGGTGATTTTTTAGAATAATTTCGGAGCTCATCTATATAGTCTGCCCAATCCTGCATCATTTGTACTCTAGTATCTATTTCATCCAGTCTGTTGTAAGCACCACCATGCGTGTCTTTTATTCTATGACCTAGCTGTAACTCTGTTACGATGTCCGAATAGCGTAATTCAGATTGTTCCATGAGTAAGGTTTTGGCTGATGCCCGAAATCCATGGGCACACTGCACGTCTTTGTATCCAAGTCTATGAAATATCTGCACTAGTGTTGCTTTACTAATATAAGAATTCCTTGATGCGCGCATCGATGCAAATACATGCTCTTTATGACCTGTGACTGATTGCATTGCTCGTAAACGCGCAATTACCTGAGTGGCCAGTGGTACAACCAAGTGCGATACCATATCTTCACGACCTTCGCCTTTAGTAGGGGAGAACTCCCATAGTTTATTATCCCAATCTATATCCTGCCAGCGCATAGACCGCAAATCGATACTACGTACAAACATATAAGGGAGCAAATTCATTGCTTCTAGCGTAATCTTGCTCGCGTTTTTGAATGCGGACATATCGTTTAATAGGGTCGCAAACTGGTCAGGTTTAGTAATGGCGGGTAAATGATTGCCTGAATTGGCAGGCGCAAGCTCACCGCGCGTATCAATAGCCACATTTTTATTACATAATCCTCGCGCTACAGCGAATGAAAATACTTTTTCAGTATAAAGTCGGGTACTTGCGCCAACGAAGGTCGCTTGGTTTTCATTATTTTGAATAGTCTCACATACATTCAGTATAATCTCGCTAGTAATATCATTCATTCTTAAGTCGCCAATTTCACGACACATATATCCTAGACACAAATCCCAAAATTTGAGGGTCGACGCACTGAACGAGACATTTTTAGATTTACCTTGATGGCGACTCGCTATCTTGTTATTTCTCCAGGCTTGCGCAACCTCAGCAAACGTGGCATTTTTTAGATGGGCGTATTTATTGACTTGTTCTTGTTGGTGTAGGGCCTTGGGATCAGTACCCTTTGAGACCAGGTTAAGTATGGACTCTGCTTTATACTTAACCTCATACAAACTAATCTCATCGATCTTGCCAAGCATCATTCTAGGTCGCTTACCGTCAATGTTTGGATGAGAATAACGAAGGTAGTATTCTTTTTTGCCATTTGGGTAGATACGAACACTTAAACCAGAGATGCCTGAAATACTGACTGAATAATCTTTATCTCGGAATTCAAGTTTATTGATATCATTTATACTGTTGACAGTCATTACGTATATCCATGGACATTATAAGTGAGATGAATTAAGAATACTTATATATTAACTTGGGGCTATGCTTGCCAAAATGACTATGATTTATGAAAAACATTCTATATATAAACTAAAAATATAATTGGACACTAATATGGACACTGTTTATGTGTCTATATCTGACAAACCTAATAAATAAAGGGTTTATAGAACGAATCATCCCCAAGGTCCACTTGGGGATGATTTTAGTATAATGAATGAGTAGGGAGTAAGCTATATTTTACTTGAGGTGCGTAGCATTATTCTTGATTAACACCAGAGATATTAGGAGGTCTATCAAGCTCTGCGTTCGTTAAAAGAATGATTGAGCAGATTTGAGCAAAATCCATGCTCTTGTACTCGCACAGAATCATTTAATCAGGGTGATAGTACTGTTCTGTGCAAATTTAGCGGGTGGCGATTTTATGAGATATTTTTAGTTCTAATTGTCTCTATTTTATCGAAACGCAATTGTGTACTAAGAATTATTTTGATCAAGATTTTAAGATCTCAAATAGAGCATCGAATGGAATGGCATGGCATGATGTGTCCTTAATGCCACCATTTGGATTGTTTTTTTAGGGGTGATAACCATCCTACCATAGGGGGTAACTTTCACTATTAAGTTAAACACACTAAACCTTACTTAACTTTTTAAACCATATTTACTTATGCTCGAATTAAAGTTCGGTAATACATAGAAAGGAGCAAGTAAGGTTATATCCTTTTGAAATATCACTTCCTATAGCAAACACAAAAAAAAGCAGATATCACAATCGATATCTGCTTTTTTATTTAAAAGCCATTCTTCAAGGAACTATCAGCCTTGAGGTGTGATTAAGTATTTTTCACCAGTTGCTTGTTTACCATAAGCAGCGATTGACTGTAATTGCAAAGCTTCTTGTAGTGTCACTTCATGCGTATAGCTGCTTGCAAATGTGGTGGTGATTTCCTCCGCCACACGTTGACGCATCGACATGACCGTTTTGGTGCCCAGCTTGGTGAGCACATTGAATAATAAGAATCCATTGACACCCCAAGCAAAACCAAAGTTACGATTTAGGGTAATAGGGCCACGGTTCAATGCACCATAAATATACGCTTGTTTAAAAGTGTCTGAGCCGTAAACGCTGTATTCTTCTACGTCACAGATTATAGCTGCTTCCATACAATTTATAATATCGCTGGATAATTGACCACCACCAATGGGGTCGAATGAAATAGTGGCACCTGTTTCGATAATCGCTGCCGTTAAGTCTGCAATGAATGTATCGCTGCTTGAGTTGACCACATATTTTGCACCCATATCACGTAATAGTTTTTCTTGTTCTTTTTTACGTACGATATTGATCAAATCAATACCATCAGCCATACAAATACGGTTGAGCATTTGACCAAGGCTAGATGCTGCTGCCGCATGAATTATGGCTTTATGACCATCAGCACGCATGGTTTCGACCATTGCTAATGCGGTAAGTGGATTCACAAAAGACGAAGCAGCTTCTTTAGCTGACGTGCCTTCTTTTAACTCTAGGCAACTTTTTACATTGACACAGTGATATTGACGATAAGTACCGCCGCCAATCACAGCAACCATTTTACCCATTAGTGCTTGTGCGGCTGGTGATGAGCCTGCTGCGACAACGGTGCCAGCACCTTCGTTACCCACGGGTGTGTCTTTGCCAACACGCGTTTTAAGTGCTGGCATGAACTTGGCAGGAACATCAGCGGTAATGACAGGGTTTTGGTCGGTGCCTGATTGTACGGCGGTTGACATGTCAGCGGCGCTAAACATCACCCCAAAGTCAGATGGATTCAATGGTGCTGCTTCAATGCGAACGACAACTTCATCGGCACTAGGTTGCGGCATCTTGATCTCTTGTAAGGTAAGCATTAATTTGTTGTTGTCACTGATCGTTGAAACCAGTTGGATATTTTTATCGGTCATAATTGTTGCTCCTATAGATAGTGAAAGGTGTTGCATTACCATTATTATGTTATGAGTCGTATTTTATTCTTAGCTGCATTATCTAGACTGGGCAGATTGTATCTGAGTCTTCACATGTTGCATAAACTCAGGCATATTTGCCAAGCGATCTGCCTCTATTGTCTGGGCAATGTCAGATTGACTCATAGCGTCGTTCCATTCTTTCATGCCAGGTATCTCTGCCAGCACATCCCAGTCAAGTTGGGTTGTGGCAAAGGCGCTGACGATTGTGCTGACATAATGAACATAGATGTCAGCCATTGTGAACTGTTCGCCTGCAATCCAGGGTGAAAATTGACATAAGCGATTTAAGGCAGTAATACCGCGGATCAATACTTGGTGTACTTCTTCTTTGACGGCATCAGGAGCGTTGGTGCCTGAAAGCACATAAGGAATCAGTCGGCGGCTTGGCAATTCAAAATAAAGCTCTGATATTTTCATAATTTGACGGACAACCGCACGCTCTGTTGCAGATTCAGGATAGAGCGGTATGGCAGGGTAGGTCTCTTCAAGAAAGTCACAAATAACACTCGATTCTGAAATATTAAAGCCTTCGGGCGTTACGATAGCAGGTACTTTGCCAACAGGACTGACTGTCAGTAATTCGTCACTGCCGCCGTAAAGCAAGTTTTCTTGAAATGGCAATTCTTTATATAGAAGTACATATTTTACTATGTTGTAATAGTTGCTTGCGGCGAAGCCATGCAAAGTAATCATAAGTTAGTTGTCCATCGTTAATGTGAAGGTGGTTTTTATTTACAATGCTCAAGCTAAACACATTATTACTGTTTTTAATAGGGTGATATATGGCGTAAATCGTGAATTACTGTTTTGTTAAGATAATAATAAAGCCAAAATACTTAAAGATTGATGTTTATATAGTAGTTATTGAATATTCATCGAATGGAGACAGGAATTGGATCAACTACGTGCAATACGTTATTTTAGTAAAGTCGTCGGAACAGGGGGTTTTACTAAAGCAGCAAAGGTATTTGATGTGCCATTATTGGATGAGTTTGGTACGTTGTATCCCCAGATTGTTCTATTTGAGCATAAATTAACAATCACTTAGAACTCTGATATGGCGGTTTATTTGATTTATCAAAAACAGCGTTATTCAGTGCCCAAAGTAAAAGCAGCAGGATATTTTTTAGCCGAAAGAATAAAAGCAACCTATGAGCGCTAAAAGACAAAGTCACAAAACAGAATTCATTTAACATAATATACATTATACGAAAACAAACCAACGGTCTGAGGGAATTGCTAAAATTAATTACTGTCACGAATTCATTAACTTATATGTTATGCAATGGCCTTTAAGATATAGCTTTTCTAAATTTATTTCACGACTAAATTATTCGTACTATATTTTTTGAAAACTTCAAAAATACTTATCACTATGGGCTGTCAAATATAAGAAACCAGTTTCGATTGATTGCTAACAGCCATCTAACTAAAACTGACAGTCACCTTGGCTAATAACTTACTCAGCACTTTGTTTAATAAACGCTTTTTATTAACCACAAGCCTCCTTTAAATAATCTTTTAATGAATTGCCTTGGTCATCCAAAATAACATCTGTCACTTGGTAATTAGAATTATCACAGGATAACTCATAATATACGTCGCTGCCTTGTGCCAAGCTGACTTTAACCAATCCTTGCTCAGTCACTGAAAACTGCTTATCTTGCTCATAATTAGGATCTTGCGAATCCCATAAAACGTCATAACCGATATGACAGGACATTTGCTCTCTATCGAAGTAATCTCGCTCAAGTTTCATAGCCGCTTGTAGCTCTTGACTGCCGTATTGCTGCAGCACCACAGGATCATCCATTCCTTGATTAATGACATCCTGTTCGTACATTTTTGTGATAGTAGCCTCTTTTATGGCGGAATTTGGCTGCGACGGCTCAGCTATATTTGCTGTGGCGGTACTTATAGCCACCAGTCCCATTATTAGTGTCAGTGTCAGCAATCCCAACTTTTGCATAGTAACCTCTATAGACCCTCAGTTATAGGCTATCAAGATCTAACCTTATGATTAATATTACTTATTGCACCGTGTCTACCTCATAAATTTTCTGCATTATCGTATGAGATCAATTTAAGGGCTAAAAACAATAGTCTACATGGCTCTATTATAAATATTCGTAAATTATTTTTATAATGATATTTAATATAGTTAACTCAACATTTGCTTTTCTATTTCTGCGGTAAGGGCGATCTTATGGCAATGTTATTTCACTAGTAACTAGTAGCTGTTTAGAGTTCCTGCTCGCAGCCACTGGCTGTCAGTCTCTAGCTGAAACTTATTATACCGACTGCTAGAAACAACACTCAGAGTAGCAATCAAAACAACGACCCACCTACTCCAGAAAATACACAGCCAACACAGCAATCGCTTACCCAGCAAGCATTACGTATTCAGCGCACATTGGCTAATAACAACTATGCCAGCATTGTTGATGATATTCATCCGACCCGTGGCGTACGATTTTCGATGTATGCTTATATACGCCCAGAAGTTGATAAGACCTTTAGCTGTGCCCAATTCGTACAATATCTGCAACAGTCAAAAACCCGCTTCACTTGGGGTGACTTGCATGGTACTGGCGAGCTATTAATCGTTCCGTTACCAACATACTTAGAGTCTTGGGTTGATGGTGGTAACTATAATGATGCTTATATAACGGTCAATACCTTTGCATCTAGAGGTAATATGATTAATAACGTCAAAGATATCTATCAAAAATCGGATGTCGTTGATTTTTATTATAAAGGCAGTGATGAGTATGTGGGTATAGACTGACGTGGAGTGCTCTTAGCATTTAATGACTATCAAGGTCAGCGTTATCTGATTGCTATACACAACTTTTTTTATTGTGAACTGACTATATATATGTATTTGATATAGGCTGTGCTAACACACCTTATGAAACCTAGATCATAAACTTACGATCTCGGTCTTAGCGGATTCTGAATAAAAAATTTGACCATAATATCGTAAATCTCAGGATAAGCATCAACCAATTTTTGAGGAGTCTCAAAGAACACTTCACTAAGAACCGCAAAAAACTCAGCCGGATTGGTAGTGCCATAACGATTCAATCCTGATTTTCGGCGCTTTTGAAAGTCTTCAAAATCTCGCGTCATAATCTCAGTCCATCTAGCAGGATCCATGTCAGGTTGTAGCGGTGGAAAGCCGTTGGCTCGTCCATTTAGCATGTCTAGTTTGTGTACAAACTCGTGAATGACGACATTGTGGCCATCACGCTCGCCTGAATGTTTAGCATCCTTCCATGACAGAATAACAGGGCCTCGAACCCAGGCTTCACCGCTACGATGTTGGTGACCCTCATGGACGATACCGAACTCGTCTACGGTGCTGCTTTCGCTGGTGTATGAACCAGGATAGATGATAATCGATGACCAGCCAACGTACCATTCAAGGCTTAGATTCAAGATAGGTAGACAGGCTTGCAAGGCAATGGACTGTCTTACTTTATCTGTAATCTCAAAGCCCTGAGCACCGGTGATCGACTTATCATCCAAAAACAAGGTTGCCAACTCAAACAGCCGGCTCATCTCTTCCTCGTTCAGCCTATCCAGTATCACAATGCGCTTGGCAGCTTGCATCCAGTCGGCATTGGTAAATTCACTGTTGTCCAATACACGCTGCTCGCGCCAGTCTTTTATCATGCTGAACATTAGTCTATTTTTCCTCTAATATTGACGTTTAGATCGCATTTTTTGCTGCTGTTGCAACGCTATACGTAGAGAGCGCCCAGCACACCTATTTTATAACTGTGTATATTATAATGCTACGTAGGGCGTACCCTACCCAATTGCTTAAAACACATGTCTTAAAATACAATATAATCAGCTATCTAAACAATCTTTATCTCATCAATCTGCTGCATAATCTTATCAGTTAGACTCAGTACAGCGATAATATTCATATAGTGTTTGATATCTTTGAGCAGACTTGATGGTCTGACCACCGTAAACACAAAAATCGCGTAGTAGCTCAACTAAGCGCGCAAATTCACTGTCATAAGATGTGACCACGCCAGCAACTAACTCACCGACGCACACCTCATGAACGCGTTCGCCATTGACATAAAATTCGAAGTGCAAGTAGTCGGTGATGATTAGATTGTCTAGTACCGCCTTATAGCGGTCGAATTGCTCTTTATATGGTCTGGCGCGCAAATCTTTGCCCAAGTCTTTGGCTTCTATAAAGCCGATAGGAATGTCTTTTTTGCTGATTAAAAAGTCAGGGTTGCCGCAATCAATGAAATGTATTCTTATTGTTTGAAGAAGATTAATATTATAACCAAGAAGCCAAAGCTTCCAGCCAAGTGACTGATTTAAATTAATCTAAATGTACCACAGCGTGATGACCCTATTCTACACCTTCACCTACTGCGATTCTTAAAAAGCATCAGCTTACCTTTAACCGCTTATTCTCAGTTTATCAGAACCTATTACCTAAAGCTTGTTGTGAAGGACACTATAGACGATGTATAGTTTATTTCAGACATAGGCTATACATTGGAGGTATTGCCTACCTTATAATAAGGTCAGTCTGATAATTATAATCAATAACTTTACCAAGGATGCGTGAGGTATTTATGAATCAGAAATCAGCCCAGTCTCAAAGTCAGTCCCAGAATCAGACTCAAAATGACAATAAAAATGGTGGCCAAAGCCAAAATCAGGCTCAAGGACAAACTAAACATACAGCCACAGATGCTATCAAGTCCACTGCAAAAGACGCCCCGCAAAAAAATATAAAAAAGCTGCCAAGCTTTGATGAGTTGCAAACCGCCAAAGGTCAATATCGACCCGTGGCTCAAATGGTTGGCAACTGGTTAGACAACATCAATATTGATGCCCTCAACCATCTAAACGAACAAGCAGAAAACATCTTTTACCGCAAAGGCGTCACTTTTACCGTCTATAGCGATGCTAAAAATATCGAGCGTATGATACCGTTTGATATTATTCCACGGATCATTGCTGCTAGCGAATGGCAACTGATAGAAAAGGGTTGTAAGCAGCGAATCACTGCACTAAATGCTTTTCTTCATGACATCTACCATGACCAAGCTATTATGAAAGCTGGTATCGTGCCAGCCAGCTACGTCTATGCCAGCGGCTGCTATGAGCCTTGGATGATGGGCATTGAGCTGGACAAGCCTATCTACTCACATATTAGCGGTATCGATTTGATTCGTGATGAGACTGGTAGATTCTGTGTATTAGAAGACAATTTACGCACCCCTTCTGGTGTCTCTTACATGCTTGAGAGCCGCAATATATCAGAGACATTATTGTCTGATATGTTTACCCATACCCCTATTTTGGGTATCAGTGATTACCCAACGCGTCTCAAAAAATGCCTCGTCAGCTCAACCAGTAAGTATGACCCACAAATTGCAATCTTGACTCCAGGGCGTTTTAACAGTGCTTATTATGAGCATGCCTTTTTAGCGCACGAGATGAATGTACCGCTGGTACATGGCTATGACTTGGTGGTTGAAAACAGCAAAGTCTACATGCAAGGTATTCGCGGTAAAGTTCAGGTCGATGTTATTTATCGGCGCATTGATGATCCTTATATTGACCCACTAGCGTTCCAATCCAGTTCTATATTGGGTGTGTCAGGGCTAATGAGTGCTTATCGAGCCGGAAATGTGGTTATCGTCAATGCTCCGGGCACTGGCGTCGCAGATGACAAAAGCCTATATCCATTCGTCCCTGACATGATTAAGTTTTATTTAGATGAAGACCCTATTTTACCTAATATCGAAACTTATCAATGTCGCAAGCCTGATGAGTTGAGCTACGTTCTCGATAACCTAGACAAGCTGGTGGTCAAAGAAACCCAAGGCTCAGGTGGCTACGGGATGTTGATTGGACCCACTTCTACCAAACAAGAAATCAGCGATTATCGTAAGCGTTTACTTGACAATCCATCTGGTTTTATTGCCCAACCGACCATCTCACTCTCCACTAACCCTACCGCTGTCGCTGATGGTATCGCGCCGCGTCACATCGACCTGCGCCCATTCATACTCAGTCATGGTGACGGCTCAGTAGATATTGTGCCTGGCGGCTTAACTCGGGTGGCAATGGTTGAAGGCTCCTTGGTGGTCAACTCCTCCCAAGGTGGCGGTATCAAAGACACCTGGGTCATTGATGACAGTAATTTAGACACTGTTAATTCAAATAATGCCTTGTCAGCGTCTGCCAAAGCACCGCCACATAACCATTCATCACTAGAGAATGGTGCCACTGATCACGCCAACTACTATGATCGTGTACAGCCTATAGAGGCTGGGTATGAGCATTTGGGTGATGCCTCGATGATACTGCTATTATCCACCGCCAGTCATCTAATCTGGCTGGGTAGATATAGTGAGCGGCTCTATTATTACGACAGCATACTGAAACAGCTGATCAAAGGCGATCTCAAAAAGTCACAAGTACAGCATCTAATAAGCCGTTTGGGCTTTGAGGCGGATGCAAATGAATCATTAAAAGTGATGAAAGCGCAGATGATGACTGATTTGGAACAAAAAATAATACCCAATGTGGTCCAGTCGATTGAGACCAATGTTCAAGAGGCTAAGGGCGTGATCGGCAAAGACACCGCTGAGCTGTACAACCTAATTAAAAGACTTTCAAGTGCGGGCACTTATCGGGCGGCCACCTTGCAACTTTATGCGTGTAATGCCGCTATGAAACAAGAGCATGCCACGGTTACTTGTTTTTGGCAGTTAGGACGACACTTTGAGCAGTTGGAGCGTGCTGTTTTATTAAATGAGGACTCAATGGCAGCCAGTCTTGAATTTAAACATTGGATTAATGAGCTACCAGAGAATACACGCTGGCGTGAGCTGACGCGCCTGACCAACCAGATGATCAGATCAAAGCGGTTTAGTGACTTTAAGCTTATAAGCCAAGAGTTTAATATTATATTGCGGCAAGGTGTTTAGCAGAAGATAGATCATAGATGTCCCGTGATGAACACTAGACATTAGAATGTTCGACCAGACAATATAAATAGCTCGGATAGCAGACCAAACAATGGCTACGATAAAAGGATGATATTATGAAACTTCAAATCAGCCACCAAACTAATTACTATTATGATGAGTTGGCGCAGCGCAGTGTACAGTATATTCGTATGACCCCCATGCAACTACCGCACCAAATTATTCATCGGTGGGATGTTATGCTGCCTAAGGTAGCCACCAATCAAAAAGACGGTTTCGGCAACGATTGGCTAACCCTCAGCCGCAACGAGGCGCATAACAACTTACAAATGCAGGCTTCAGGTATCGTTGAGATTAATACCGATACCGAGCGATTAGAGGATATGGACAACGTCCCCTACTTGTTATTCACCGTACAAACTCCCTTGACCAAATGCTCAGAGGCAATGCGTGAATTTGCAGCGCCTTATCTAAAAGACCACACCCATGACAGCCTAAAAGCGATGGCTAATGCACTTATCATGAAAATGCCTTTTGTTAAAGATGTGACTAATGTGGGTACAACCGCTGCTGAATCTTTTGAGACAAGTGCTGGCGTGTGCCAAGACCATACGCATGTGTTTTTGAGTCTCTTACGAGATCAGCAGATTCCAGCACGCTATGTGTCGGGGTATCTATATGATGATTCCGAAAACCATATGGCCAGTCATGCGTGGGCAGAAGCTTGGTTAGAGGGCTACTGGTATACTTTTGATATCTCCAATCAGGCATTTCAACCAAACTCGCATGTCTATGTGGCCATTGGACGCGATTATTTGGATACCGCACCGGTACGTGGTGTCAGAATGGGCGGCGGTTATGAAAATCTTTACAGTCAAGTGCTAGTCACACGATTATCATAGGTCCGGATGTTCTAGTGCCAGATACTTGAGTATCAGATATGTTGTTGTTTATTAATCTTATCTTCCTTAAGGATACGTTATGACTTATTGTGCGGCTATTCGTCTAAAAGACGGTATGGTCTTTGCTAGTGACACCCGTACTAATGCTGGTGTTGATCACATATCGACATTTAGAAAGCTGTATCAATATGGTATCGAGGGCGAGCGCTTTATAGTCTTACAAACTGCCGGTAGCTTGGCCACTTCGCAGGCGGTGTTCACTAAATTACAGAACGATATTGACCAGCGTACAGAGAGCAACCTCAATACCGTATTGACCTTATTTGACGCCGCGCAAATGGTTGGCGAATGTATGCGTGAAAAGATGAACCATGCAAAATCGGTCGCTAATACTGATGTCGACGGCTCCTTTACCAGCTCGTTTATGCTCGGCGGCCAAATAAAAGGCCAACCGCCTGAGCTGTATATGATTTACCCTGAGGGTAACTGTATCAAAGCCACTGAAGATACGCCGTTTTTTCAGTTGGGCGAGAGCAAATATGGCAAGCCTATTCTTGATCGTTCTGTCAACTATAATACTGAGGTCAGGCATGCTGCGCGCGCGTTGATGCTGTCATTTGACTCTACGATTCACTCAAACCTATCAGTAGGTATGCCGATAGATTTTGTGCTTTATCAAAATGACAGTTTAACCCTACCTAATGGCCGCCGTGTCGATGAGCGTGATGAGTACTTTAATACCATTCGTCATCAGTGGTCAGAGGCGCTACGTCGCACTTTAATTGAATTACCCAAGTGCCCTGATGGCTATTGGGAATAGATGACTTTTGAGAGCGAAGTAATGTAGATCATGGCTGCACGCCTTTGCGACAACTGCTTCTTTATCTAGCTCTCCTTCTTTAAACACATTATTAATGTGCTTACCCAGCGTTTTTACATCACGGTCAAACAACTCAGATAGCTGCTGACGGTTTAGCCAAACACTGTCATTTTCGATATGTACACGGATATCAGACCGCCCATCTGCTAACTTATATATCTCTATTTTCGAGTTTTCAGCAGTTTTATCATTTTCAGTAACTTTCATTTATTCACCCCCTATTTATACAGAGTTGGTATTGACCGACTATTGCTTAGCTCTATAGATAGTACATGACATTAAGCGCAGTTGACACCGTAGCTATTTCAAGGTTTTGGACGATATTTATAGCGCGTTGCTTGTGCTATTTTATTCAGGTTAAGTCACGACTAAACGCATCAACTGAGTGCTGATATAACCGCCTATCGTGCCCATCGCATAACCTAGAATCCCCAAAAACACCCCAACTGGTGCCAGCGAAGGATGAAAAGCAGTGGCAACAATCGGTGCTGAGGATGCGCCGCCAGTATTGGCATTAGAGCCGACCGCTAAGAAGAAGAAAGGTGCACGAATAATCCTTGCGACTATAAATATAATCACTATATGAATGCTCATCCATACCAAGCCAATTAGCAAAAGTCGCCACTGTGAGACGATACCCGCCAAATTAATCTGCATACCGATAGCGGCAATCAAAATAAAAATAAATACCGTACCGATTTTGGACGCACCCACGTGATCCAGACGACGTATCTTAGTAAACGAAAAGCCCACACCTAATAAAGTGACAATCACTACCATCCAAAAGAAGGAGCTGGCAAAGCTATATTGCACTGCCCAATCATAGGGCGCAAAAAGTCCAGCAATCTGTCCGCCGGCAAAATGTGCCAATCCTACCATCGCAAAACACAGCCCAAACATCACCATCAAATCGTTTAAGGTCGCCGGACGTGCATGATCACGCTCATAGCTTTCAACGGCTTTGATGACTTTATCAATGCTGCTGGTATCGGCCTTTAAAAATCGGTCTATTTTATCGCTATGCTTGGCCATGACTAATATTGCCAGCAGCCACAATGACGCATTGGTGGTATCAACCAAAATCATCATGCCGAACAAGTCATCACTGACCCCAAACAGCTCTTTCATGGCCGCTTGGTTGGCAGCCCCGCCTATCCAGCTGCCGGCCACTGCCGAAAACCCGCGCCATAGCGTATCATCAGTAAACATCTCTGGTGATACCCATTTAGCCAACCCCAAACTAACAGGCCCACTAATAACAATCGCGACACTAGCGGCGACAAACATGGCAATGGCCTTCCAGCCTAGGCCTAAAATCTTAGGTACATCCATAGATAAGGTCATAAGCAGCAAACTTGCTGGCAGTAGATAAGTGGCGGTAAAGCCATATATCTGCGAGCCGATACCATCCGCGAACACCCCAAGGCTGTTTAGCGTTGCGGGTATAAAGCAGCACAGTACAATACCCGGCAATACGGCATAAAAACGCCGCCAAAACTTACCAGGTAAGCCTTGAGTATAGAATACCAACCCAATAATGGCCATAATTACGCCAAACGCTACTGGTAGACTATCAATAGCTAAATGAGAAATAACAGGCATCTCATGACTCCAAATCGTTGTAAGTATAATGAATAACTACAGACCTGATATGGTATTAGACTCGTTTATTGAGCCTACTTTGATAAGCGAGCTACTATTTACGCTCAATACCCTACTATAGTTAAAACACCTTAAAAACGCGACGGTACTGCTGGTATCAGCTTTTTGCAGTCTCTGTCTGCGTAGGCACAGCAAGCAAAAAAAACGTATGCCAGCAGTAGGTTATGTATCGATATTACTTTTCATTGACTATACTTGCGCTCAATACCCTACTACCAGTGTTATGTGTGATGCACCTTAATGAAGGGTTGCCAGTATAAACAAGGCCAAAATTACGCGCAAGTAAGGGTTTTAAAAAACTCTGGCATAAATAATAATACCTTTAGACCTAACAGACACAAAAAAGCCAGATAACAAGTATCTGGCTTTTTTTGTTCATTTTATAAGCTATTTTTTAGTCACTAAACTGATGTTAGTAGCTAAGCAATCGCTTATTATGAATTTTTGTTGCGATTACCGCCAGTTGGACGGCCGCCTTGACTGTTACCTGAACCTGAACCAGTACGACCTTGGCTGCCACTTGGACGACCACGACCGGTTGCAGCGCGTTCACCACGTGGGGCGCTTGCGCCGTCACCACGGCTAGGAGCACGTTTGCCTTGATACGGCTTGCCACCTGAACGCTCATTCGGCTTACCAGATGAGTCACGTGGCTTACCTTGATAACCGCTGTCATTACTGGCGCGTTGACCAGTACCAGTGCTGCTATCGCTTGAACGACCACGGCCTTGACCATTGCCACTAGGCTTGCCAGCATAACCACCCGCTGAACGACCACGGCCTTGACCGTTACCGCCGCCGTTAGAGCGACCACGGCCACGACCGCGTGTGTTGCCTTTATTTTCGCTTGGGACATAAGTCTTTTTAGGCTCCATGCCTTCAATGACACATACTTCCATTTTGCGATCTAAATAACGATTAATAGCGTTTAGCTGTGGACGATCATCCATGCTACATAAGCTGATGGCCACACCAGTACGACCGGCACGACCACAACGACCGATACGATGCACGTAATCTTCAGTTTGGCGTGGCAAGTCATAGTTAATGACATGTGATAGTGCTGGCACGTCAAGACCACGAGCGGCAACGTCAGTAGCGACTAGGATTTTGCATTTACCATTACGTAGGTCTTGGACAATGCGGTTACGTTTGCTTTGTGGCAAATCACCATGTAGGAAGCTGGCTTTATGACCGTCTTCTTGTAGCGATTTAGCAAGCTTTTCAGTGCTACGCTTGGTGGCAGCAAAGATAATGACTTGTTCCACATCTTGTTGGCAAACTACTTTGTCTAAAATTCTGTTTTTATGATCAAAGTCGTCACAGTAATAGACTTTTTCGTCGATATGTGCTGATTCTACCTTGATCGCAACGCGTTCAGGGTTCTTGGTGAAGTTTGCAGCAATCTTGCCAACAGGACCATCCCAAGTTGCAGAACACATGATGGTTTGACGATCGCTAGGCGCAGCTTTTAAGATATCGCTGATGTCATCAGCAAAACCCATGTCTAGCATGCGATCTGCTTCATCAAGTACCAACACTTCTAGTTGTGACAAATCAACACGGCCAGCATTGATATGGTCAAGTAGACGACCAGGAGTCGCTACAATAACTTGCACGCCTTTTTTCAAAGCCGTAATCTGACCATTATATGGTGCGCCGCCAACTAGAGGCACGCAGAACAAACCACGCATGTCTTTAGAATAAGTACGGACACTATCATGTACTTGCTGAGCAAGTTCACGCGTTGGCGTTAGGATAAGGGCTTTGGTATATTTATCGAAGCTAGTGGCACGGCTTAAACGATCGAGCAGTGGAATGACAAAAGCAGCTGTTTTGCCACTACCCGTTTGCGCTGACAATAATAAGTCACGACCGGCTAGAGCAAAAGGAATGGCTTGAGCTTGAATAGGAGTAGGGTTGGTATAACCACTACGCTCAAGTGCGCTAAGAATGGGCTTGGCAATATTAAGGTCAGTAAAACTGACTTCATTAGCGTCAGTAGTAGCCGCTTGAGTGTCAGTACTGGTATTTTGAGTGGTATCGGTGTTTTTATTTTCAGTATCTTGAATAATACCGTTTTGTGATGCGATTGTAGATAAGATGTCAGTCATGAGTAGCCTTAGTAGTATAAGCTGCTGTGCATTCAGAAGCTTGTTGCATACCACTGATAACCGTTCACCACGTTACCTAATTATTAACAATTACCAAACTTTAATATAAATAAAAAGTATCGATAATCAGAAGTTCAGCTACCATGAGCGTATCACTTCTATAAAAGGCGTTGCGTGCTGTCTGACGTATTTTGGTGGTAGTGCCGAGTGTCTCATCCTTGTCCGTTATAGGCGATTTATCTGTGCTTTATCTAAAGCTGACAAATGCAAACAACAACCAATCTAGTCCATAATATATGGAGCCAGTAGATAAGATATGAGTCAAAAATAATAGGATTATTTAAGTACACAAAATCATCGGCAACAATTACTCTCGGTCATCCTAGACCCAAAATCGCAGGCGATGTTATCAATCTCATAATTCACGTCAGTCGAAGCTAACGTGGCGACGCAGTATAGCACAACAAAATTGCTATCTGTGTTTAATTTCTAATTTTTTATAAAGTTTCAGGTATTTTCTGCTAATAATCACTTTCTAACAATGGTAAATAATGGCGACGCCACACTTGTTTGCCATAAAGTTAGTGTCAGTTAACGCGATGTGGTTACTTCAGAGACGTAGGTTGGCATCTGCCACGCGCCGCCAGCTTCTATTAAACGACAAAGTCCAGTGGTACTTTCATGACTCTTAACGAAGCGGTTGCCGGTCCATAACCAGTCGGTTCTAGAGACACAATCACCAATCCCGCGCCCCTTTTGTACGGAGCTTATCTTACCATTGCTGTAGTCTGTTGCACTGCTAGTGACCAGTGTTGGTTTATGGGGCTTGCTGTCGTTCAACAGCCATACGCCCGTACCGGTATTATAGGCACCGGTCCAGCAACTATGCTGCGCTAATAACTGGGTGTTATTTAGGCGGCTAACACGCCATGGTGACTTGTCAAACAAGTTTGGGCAGTCACTACTCGCGTCTTTCATCGTATCTTGCATCAGTGTAGACAACTGCGAGGACTTCATGCTAAAACTTTTATTACTACTCGATATTGCTTTAGTATCGGGTATTACCAAACGTAGCGACGGCGCAGGCTCAGAGGCTAGTATGCCATTATTGGATTTACGGCCGCTCTCGTTGTTGACAAAGGCGCTTGCTGTCCCTACTCGACCTTGTGCTTCATCAGCTTTGAGCATCACGGCGGTTGCCCCTTTATCAGACAGTTGCCAACGCGAATTACGCAGTACCAGCTCGATCTTGCTGGATTTGGTTAGTGCTTCTAGCAGGGCGGCTACTTGAGATGTGGTGAGATCTGCATCTCCGGCAGCTGCTGAGAAGGGCTTGGTTTCTCCCAAATCTTTATCATTGATAAATAACGAGATGCGGTGGCGGTTACCCAATTGCATTAAGGCCTTTGATGAATTCTCTTTAGCGCCACCAAGTTTAACTTTGCCGTCTACGCTAGCATTAACACCAGCGCGGCGCGTCAATAATATAGATACTGGAAATTCGCTGTCATTCTCAGCCTGATAGCCAGCCAGCCGGCATGTGCGTGTATTATCACAGACTACTTGCCAGTCTTGATAGTTAAACGCAACAGGCGCCGCTGCAATACTCATAGGGCTGATTAAAGACATGCCCATCGCAGTAAAAATAGGCAGCAGGAGTTTATTTTTGAATATCGATTTTAGTGTACTATTTAAATCAAAACAGCTATCAACATGATTATAGTGGTCAGCATTATTATCGTTTGTTAGTAACGGTACCTTTACAAGCTTATTATAGTCATTTTTTCTTATCATCAAACATCCTCATTAATCGAAGAGATATGAACGTCTACCCCTTATGATGGCAGGCAGCCATCTTAGCTTACCTATGTAAGCTATCTGTCTAAGCCATGTACCGCTATATAAGTAACAATGTAAGTAATGACGTAAGTAATGACGTAATTTGTAAATTTATATTCTTTTATATGGATATAATCACCATAAAAATTAATAAAAGTGAAGGTTAATAAGTAAGTTACTTATTAACCTTATTATTCGTATTACTTTTATTATCGACGTTTATTAACTGGTTGCCAATTAATCAAGGGGTTTCAACGTTAATGCTGCGGCTCGTTTTACCGCTGGGCGTTCAGCTATTTTTTTTGCCCAACGTTGTACATGTTCATAACTATCAACCTGTAAAAATTCAGCTGCATTATAAAGTTTGCCAAGTACCAGCTGGCCATACCATGCCCAAATAATGATGTCAGCAATGTTGTAGTCGGTTTCCTCGTTACCACACATATACTCATGATCTTTTAAATGGATATCTAATACATCGAGTTGACGTTTAGTCTCCATAGCGTAGCGATTGATAGGGTATTCCATCGGTTCGGGTGCATAAGCATAAAAATGCCCAAATCCGCCACCTAAGAAAGGCGTACTACCCATCTGCCACATAAACCAAGACAAGCATTCTGCCCGCGCCTCACCTTGTGACTCATTATGCATGGGGACAAATTTGCCAAATTTTTCAGCTAGGTACCATAAAATGGCACCCGACTCGAAAAGCCTGATAGGCTTGCCAGATTCAGAGTGATCCACTAGTGCAGGAATTTTAGAATTAGGATTAATAGCAACGAAGTCTGAACCAAACTGATCGCCTTGAGAGATATCGATTTTGTAGGCATCGTAGGCCGCCTCTTTTATGCCAAGTTCATCCAACTCTTCTAGTAGAATATTGACCTTAACGCCATTCGGCGTATTCAACGAATAAAGCTGTAGCGGCGCCTCACCTACTGGCAAGTCTTGCTGTTGGCGTGAACCGGCCGTTGGACGATTGATACTGGAGAACTGGCCTCCATTTTCTTTATCATTGGTCCAAACTTTAGGTGGCGTATAGTTATTATTCTGTGCACTGGTATTCGTTTGGTTACTATCATTACTCATAAGATATCCTGTAGCTTGATGGGTACCCTACTATAGTTAACGGTTAGCTACTTCATAAAGCCCTCTCATGTAATTAATGTATCTATTTTTAAACTGAGTTTTACAACAGACGGTAATCTAGGTTTTAAATGGCGCTTTTCTTACCAACTTTTTGAGCCCACTGCGTTACAATGTGCTGTTAGTGTTTATAAGCGTGAGGTCATTAGAGATGTTGTTAGCTGTAGCAATCTCTAAACAGACATAGCCTTTGGTATGAGAGATAGAGATGATGATTTCAGTATGGTGACATTAACAGCAACCCAAACTAAATACCTGCCATACGTGCTAGCAGTGGCGCTGTTTATGCAGATTCTAGATGCCACTATCTTAAATACGTCACTGCCGCAAATGGCGCAAGCGCTTGGTGAGTCGCCACTCAAAATGCAGTGGGCGGTGATCAGCTATGCCTTGACCTTAGCTATATTTATTCCTATTAGTGGGTTTTTAGCGGATAAATATGGGACGCGGCGGGTATTTTTATCTGCAATTATTATCTTCTGTATTGGCTCACTATTATGTGCCGCCTCTCCTACCTTAGACTTTCTGATTGGTTCGCGCATTGTACAAGGCATCGGTGGCGCAATGATGACACCGGTCGCACGTCTAATTTTGGTCAAGTCCTATCCGCGCAATCAGCTGTTAACGGTGATGAACTTTGCAGTGATTCCAGCCTTGATCGCCCCTTTAGTTGGACCTTTACTAGGCGGTTACATAGTGCAGTATGCCAGTTGGCATTGGATATTTTTGATTAACATTCCAATGGGAGTATTGGGCTTTGTGTTAGGCAGAAAGCTGGTACCGGCACTATTTGAGGATACCAAACGTCTGGATTGGGCAGGTTTTGTGTTATTTGCAGCAGCGGCTTGTGGGTTTACACTAGCGGTTGAGTTCGGTGCGCAGACTGGTCGTGGGCTATATGGCTTAATGCTTGCCCTAACAGCCACCGTCCTAATCGGGGTTTATGTTTGGCACGCCAAACGTCAACCAGCACCGCTATTTCCCTTGAGTTTGTTCGACATCCGTACTTTTCGCATTGGTATTACCGGTAACTTGTTTACGCGCCTTGGCATCAGCGCAGTGCCTTTTCTACTGCCGCTATTACTACAAGTGGTGTTTGAATATTCTCCCTCGCAAGCAGGTTGGCTACTCGCTCCTATCGCTGTGGGTGCGATAGGAATCAAACCTTGGGTGAGTAAACTTATTCAGCGCTATAGCTATCGTACTGTGCTGGTCTATAACACCTTTTTGATGGGTGTCTTGATTATCGTGTTGGCACAGTTTAGCGACTCATCACAATGGCCCTGGTTCATACCTATTTTGACGATAATGGGCGCTTGCAACTCCATGCAATTTAGCGCGATGAACACCATTACTATTGGCGATCTAGAAGGCACGCAAACCAGTAGCGGTAACAGTCTCATGGCGGTCAATCAGCAGCTGGCCATTAGCTTTGGTATTGCGTTTGGTGCCGCAATGCTTATTTTACTGCGTGAGCGGCTACAGTTTGATACCTTAATGGCATTTCAAACCACTTACTGGATATTAGGTAGTCTAACCATTCTATCAGGACTGTATTTTTTACGTCTCAAACCAGAAGATGGACGCGGACTTTATTGATACAGTTTGGCAATGATAGACCATTAAAAAATAATAACTTACAGCAAGTTACTGAATCTCGGCCACAAAAAAGCCAGTGAGCACTCTATATAAAATAAAGCATTGGCTGGCAAGTTTAAGCAATATTATCCGGTTTAAACGACCTGAGACATTTCGATATTTTATTATCTAAGGCGCGCTATCATCATCAATTTGCGATTGGATGTAATTCTGTACCCCAAGATCTTGAATCAAGTCTTCTTGAGTCTCTAACCAATCTTGATATTCTTCATTACCATCTTTAAGTATGATCAGTAACTTACGTGATACATAGTCATGACGCTCTTCACATAACGTGATGGCATCAGTAATGATATCGAACTTTTGCTGTTCTAAGCAGAGATTACCATTGATAATCTCTGGTACGTCTTCACCCACAAACACTTTACCCAAATCTTGTAAATTTGGTAGGCCCTCTAACAGTAAAATTCGCTCAATCAAATCATCTGACCATTTCATTTCTTGGATAGACTGATGATATAGAGAGTCATTGAGTGACTCAAGTCCCCAGTGCCTTGCTATGCGGGCATGCAAGAAATACTGGTTAATAGCTATTAGAGACTGTCCTAGAACCTTGTTTAGAGCCCGAATAACGTCTTTGTCACCTTTCATAACTTTTCTTCCTTTATGATTACCTGCTAAGCTCAATATCCCATCATACCTGTCAAGATCCATAATATTAGAATCTAAGCGAGATTAGGCGGCACTTCAGCCATTTGACTTTGTAGGTAATTAGGCAGACCTATCATATCAATCAGGCGCAGCTGCTGCTCGAGCCAATGGGCATGATCTTCTTCGGTGTCTTTGAGCTGTCCAACCAGCATTTCACGGGTCACATAGTCATGCTCTGTTTCACATATCGCGATACCATCTTTTAGATGCTGTTGTACTTCATATTCAAGATTGAGATCGAGCTGCAGCATCTCAGGAACTGTGCTACCGATATGAATGTCATTGACAGTCATCTTTGGCGTACCGCTAAGCATTAAGATACGGCGGATAATGGCTTGTGCATGCGCGGTCTCGTCTTGCATCTCATGGCTAATGCGATCGTACAGCTTGCCATAATACCATTCAGCATACATCTCAGAATGGATAAAATACTGGTCACGAGCAGCCAGCTCACCACCTAACAAGAAGTTTAAATAATCAATTACTTTTTGGCTACCTATCATAACGTACACTCCTATGGCTTTACCTGCTAGTTTACCCTGCATTCACACAATTAACTTCAAAACAGTTATTTTCTTTGAACGGTTTAGTAAAATTAATTTTAGTGAAGTCGACTAAAATTTTGTAGATATAGGTTAACATACAGGCCTAGTAGAGCCTGTAACGTTATGAACTAAGAATAAGATAACAGTTGAGAATCATAATCAACTGGCATTATTGATAACGGTTCAATAGGGCTTTATGACAAACAGATAGGGGTTTAGACGTTACTCATATAGGCGACGACCGCCCTACTTTTAATGGACAATCAATAAGCAGTAATCATGCAGATTTACTAGGCTTCGGTCAAATGAGTACATAAGGGTGGTCTGAATAGACGATGCCTAGACGGCATAAGCTAGGACATCAAGTTTGGCATGATGTTCATCCAGGTAATCATTAACCATGGGCTCACAGCAGCCGCAGCAAGTGGCAACGTCAAGCGTGTCTTTTAACCCATCAAGGGTATCGATACCTGAGGCAATGGCTGCCTGAATTTGCTTTTCTTTCACGTTATTACAGATGCATACGTACATGTGCTTGCTCCTATAGTGATTATTATTTTCACTTATGCTCATTCTTTAAGCCAAACGCTTGTATTTGGGGAGTAATGTCCCTATAAACGACTATTGGCGAATAGATAAGTTACTTAACAATCAATATGTTACCACTTTTGACTTAGTGATGATTATAATAACGATAATTATTACTATTTACAATGACTTTTAGAAAAAAAGTTACTAAAAGCAGAATCGAAAGCATTTTTTGCTACTATCTTGATGAATCTGATATTCAAATAACAGCATGATTGCTTATTCTAATATGGATACTTGCAATAACAGAAAATTATTACAAGCCGCCACCGTTTAATTTTATACTGAGGCTATTGTTATAAGTTATAAACAGTAGTGAAATTATGATGAAAGGTAGTAAAATTGCGATAAAGTGTAAATTAAGTCGTTTATTAATCGATATCATCTGTAACTGCTGTTATATTGATCTCTTAATACTTAAAGGTCGATAGTTGTTTTAGGTATAAAACTGCGGTCTGATTATTTAGCAAGCGACTTGTTTATAGACCTCTTGTACGCTATCGGCACCACCATCCGCGATGGTCACATTTTTGTCAAATTTTTTTATGTTTCATCGCATTCTATGCGCCCTCTTCTTGGATTATTAGTTGTTGAACTGATAGACAAGAGGATTAATTATAAGTTTTTAATGGGCGTAACAATATATTTGGTATTTGGAAATATTCTATGTCCGATCATAAATTTACGATACAACCTCTTGATCTATTTAAAGTGTTGTCTGATCCCACTCGTCTGAAGCTGTTTCAGATTTTATTTAAGAAAGAAGCTCGCTGTGTGGGCGAGCTGGTTGAACTACTTGATCAGCCGCAGCCGACCATATCTAGACATTTGAACCATCTCAAAAAATTAGGCATTCTTAATTGTGTGCGTGATGGTACGTGGATGTGGTACGAAGTAGCAGATGACCTCCCAGAATGGTGTCACACTATTTTAGAAACCACCTATGATACTTTGCTTAAGCAAGTGGACAGACACTAATGACTGAATTAGAGTCGTAACTCGCCCTTTCTATCACCATAAAAAAAGACCTACAGCTGTAGGTCTTTTTTTATGGTTAAAACAAATAATAATTAAGTGCTAAAGTTAAAGTACCTTAAAAACGCTATGGTACTGCTGCTATAAGCTTTTTGCAGCCTCTGTCTGCGTAGGCACAGCAAGCAAGAAAAACGTATGCCAGCAGTAGGTTATGTATCAATATTACTTTTCATTGACTATATAGCTAATGCAGCGATAAACCACATTCAAGCCAGCTTACATTATAGTTTAGGTTAGGTCTAAAAAGTCACTGACAAAGGCGTTGGATGGATTGTGGAACAATGACTCTGGAGTCCCTACTTGCTCAACACGACCCTGATTCATGACCACAATCTCATCAGATACAGCGCGCGCTTCTTCTTGGTCATGAGTAACCATAATACTAGTAATACCGAGCTCATGATGGATATCTTTTAGCCAGGTGCGCAGCTCTTTACGTACTTTAGCATCGAGCGCGCCAAAGGGCTCATCGAGTAATAATAGCTTCGGCTTTACCGCTAGCGCACGCGCCAGCGCAATACGTTGACGCTGACCGCCTGAGAGCTGATGCGGATAAGCATTGGCAATTTGCGGTAACTGTACTAAATCTAATAACTCTGCCACGCGCTTATTAATGTCGGCTTTGTTCGGTCGCTCATGTTTCGGTAATAAGGTCAGCCCAAATGCCACGTTATCCGCGATGTTTTTATGACGAAACAGCGCATAGTTCTGAAACATAAAGCCGATATGGCGTTTTTGCACAGGGGTATTAGTGACATCGACTTCGTCAAACAGTACCTGCCCTGAGTCGGCATACTCTAGCCCAGCAATGATACGCAGCAAGGTGGTTTTACCACAGCCAGAAGGGCCCAATAATGTAGTCATCTTACCAGTAGGTACGGTGACACTGATATCATTTAAGGCCGCAAAATTGCCAAACTTTTTATCAACGTTTCTAATCTCGATGCTCATAGCGGTATCTCTTATTATCTCTCATGTTGGGTCTTTTGCAGCGTGGCAATGGCAGCTTGGTAATAATAGTGCGGTAATTGCCTATTGGCTGAGCGATCTTGCAAGCGATCAGTCAATGCTATGGTTCAAATGTTGTTATTTCTTTTCAACCGTCGCATTAGCACTGACTGGTAGTTTGGGTGCACTGACCAACCGTTCAGACTTGGCAAATTTGCGCTCTTGGTACTTAGTCATCACTTGTTGGACCAGTAGTGTGATTAAGGCCAAACCAGCAAGTAGGCTTGATAAAGCAAAGGCGGCGGTAAAGTTATAATCATTATAAGCAACTTCCACCAACAACGGCATGGTGTTGGTCTCACCGCGAATATGACCGGAGACCACACTAACTGCACCAAATTCGCCCATCGCCCGTGCATTAGTCAAGATCAAACCGTATAACAATGCCCATTTAATATTAGGTAAGGTTATGTGCCAAAACGTTTGCCAACCGGTGGCGCCTAGTGTCAATGCCGCTTGTTCCTCAGAGTCACCTTGGGTTTGCATTAAGGGTATCAGCTCGCGCGCCACAAAGGGGAAAGTCACAAATAAAGTTGCCAACACAATACCGGGGACCGCATAAATAATCTGTATACCCATGCTTTCAAGCCAGCCACCAACGGTAGAGTTGAGACCAAATAACAGGATAAACATCAAGCCGGCGACCACTGGTGACACCGAAAATGGTAAATCAAGCAAGGTCGTGACTAGCTGTTTGCCTCTAAATTGATAACGGGTTACTAGCCAAGCAATTGCTACGCCCATCACCATATTGATAGGCAGTACAATAGCAGCAGTGATTAGGGTTAGTTTGATCGCTTGCAGGGCTTCTGGGTCGACCAGCGAGGCAATATAAAGCTGCCAGCCGCCTTTTAAGGCCTCATAAAACACCGCAAGTAGCGGCACTACTAACATGATAATCATGAATAATACGGCAATGATGATAAAAGTGCGTCTAATCCATGGCGTATCTCTGGTCGCAGGGTTACTTTGGTAGTCGTAGCTATTGGCTATTTGCATCTTAGCGAGCTCCTACGCGGCGCGACAGTTTCCACTGTACGATATTAATGGTCAATAGAATAACAAACGAGATCATTAGCATAAATAACGCCACCGCTGAAGCACCCTGAATATCAAACTGCTCTAATTTACTGATAATAATCAATGGCAAAATTTCAGACTCCATCGGAATGTTACCCGCAATAAAAATCACTGAGCCGTACTCGCCAGTCGCGCGCGCAAACATCATACCTGCACCCATGAGTAATGCTGGCATCAGCTCTGGTAACAGAACTTTGCGAAAAGTAGCCAGACGGTTGGCACCTAATACCGCCGAAGCCTCTTCAAATTCGACCGACAACTCTGCTAATACTGGTTGAACGGCACGCACAATAAATGGAAAGCTGACCACCACTAACGCGAGCCAAATACCTATAGGGGTAAAAGCCACTTGGATGTCAAACTTTTCAAACCATTGACCAATGAGACCGTTTGGCGCATACAAGGTGGCAAGCGAAATACCCGTGACCGCCGTGGGTAGCGCAAAAGGCAAATCGACCAAGGCATTAATTAAGGATTTGCCCCAAAATTCATAACGTACCAATACCCAAGCTACCAGCGTGCCGAACACCATATTGGTCAACATCGCCAAAAAGGACATCCATAAGCTCAGCTTGATAGCCGCCATGACCTGAGGTTGACTGATAGTCTCCCAAAATCCGCTCCAGCCCATTTGACTGGTGGTATAGGCCATCATTGCAAACGGTAATACCACCAATAACGACAAGCTAAAGACGGTGATGCCCATGCTCAGACCAAACCCTGGCAGCACGTTGCGCTGGCGCATGCGGGTCAGCCAGCCCTTTTTATTACTAGGTTTGCTGGCGGGAGAAGTTGTTGCACTCATAGTGATGTCCTATTGCTATAGCCTAGCTAATAATACTTATCGTTGCGACCATGCTGTCGTATGATGTTACCTATGCGTCGAACTCGGTATAAGCTCACGGCTTAAAGGAAATAAGGACATAGCGCGGTAAGCCATGTCCTTATTAACGCGTTATTAAGTTCGATTGTTGCAGCGGGTGTATTACTGAGACGCTATCTAAATAATCGTTGCAAAAACTTATTGCGGCGCATTAATCGCTAATTGATCAAATACCCCACCATCGCTGAAGTAAGTACCCATGATGTCATCCCATGAGCCAAAAGCTTCATTCGGACTGAAGGTATCAATCGGTGGTAATTTATCACCGTTTTTGTCAAGAACGCTTTTTACACTAGGACGCAAGTAAAGGTTAGCGGCCAATTGCTGGGCCGGCTCACTCCATAAGTAATCAAGATAGGCTTTTGCGGCGTCAGTGGTACCTTTTTTATCGGTAACGGCTTTCACAATAGCGACCGGACTTTCAGATTTGATAGAATACTTAGGATAAACAATGTCTACTTTACCCGCACCAAAATCAGTAGCGGCAAGGTTGGCTTCGTTTTCAAAGGTAATCAACACATCACCGATACCGCGCTGGACAAAGGTAGTGGTCGCTGCACGCCCGCCATTCTCATAAACTTTCACATTTTTGAGCATCTCTCTAACGTATTTTTTGGCAGGGGCTTCTTCGTTATTAAAAGCATGAAGGCCATAGCCATAAGCGCCTAAGAATGCGTAGCGACCATTACCGGTCACTTTCGGGTTGGCCATGACTATCTCAAGGCCAGGCTGGGTTAAATCTTCCCAGTCTTTAATATTCTTAGGATTGCCTTTACGGACTAAGAATACGATAGTGCTGGTAAAAGGTACCGCATTGTCCGGAAACTGCCCTTCCCAGTCGCTATCTACTAAGCCTTTTTTCTCAAGTAATTCAATGTCTGAGCCTTGGTTCATGGTCGCCACATCGGCTTGTAAGCCACTAGCAATAGACAAGGCCTGCTTGCTGGAACCGCCATGAGACTGATTGACGGTCACATTACTGTCTGGGTTTTCAGCTTTATAATGTTCAACGAATAGTGGGTTATAGTCTTTATAAAAATCGCGAGCCACATCATAAGAGACGTTTAGTAGCTCGATATTTTGACCTGCTGTTGGGGTGCCGTCAGCATTGGTAGCTTGTTCATTATTGCTACAGCCTGCAAGCCCCAAGGTCATCGCCACGCCAGTAATACTTAATACCCCAAGCGCTTTATTTTTATAAGGGCTGGATTTTTTGCCTAGCGCTTTTCCTGCTGCGTAAGTTGTCATAAGTGCCTCAATGTAATATATGATGTAATGCCGTTATGCTAACAGCGCTAGCTTATTATGTTTAATGATGAATATGCGTATGTTATTGCCAAAATGGAATAACAAGATTGTATTAATCATCTATAAAAAATAGTGGTTATTTTGTAGTTGTCAGCCAAAAAAGACTATTGACGACGTGCCAGCCGATCATACAGTCCGCCATCGACAAAAATAGTGTCCATAATCTGCTCCCAAGATCCAAACACCGCCACCGGCTCAAAGGTATCGATATTAGGCAGTGTATTTTTATTGGCAGCCAACACTTCTTTATCACTGGGGCGTAGATACATCTGCGCCATCAGCTGTTGCGCCGGCTTATCCCATAGACCTTTTAGATAAGCGTTTGCCGCGTCTGTGCTACCGTTTTTATCGGCGACAGTTTTGACCACCGCCACCGGATTATTAATAGCGATAGAATAGCTGGGATAAACAATCTCAACCCTACCTTTAGCAAATTCCTTAACGGCTAAATGCGCCTCATTTTCGGTCGTAATGAGCACATCACCTAGCATGCGCTGGGTAAAGCTGGTGGTCGCAGCCCGGGCGCCATTGTCATAAGTAACCACATTTGCCAATAGATCTTTGATATAGGCATTGGTTTGGGTTGGCAATGGTTCTTTCATGGACATAGACTCTTTAAAATGATGCAAGCCATAGCCATAGGCACCCAAAAAAGCATAACGCGCAGTGCCGCTGGTCTTCGGATTTGGCATCACAACCTCGACACCAGTACGTGCCAAGTCTTGCCAATCTTGAATATTCTTAGGATTTCCCGTCCGGACTAACAGCACCATGGTACTGGTATAAGGTACGGCATTGTTCGGTAGCGCCTGTTGCCAGTCAGAGGCGACCAGCCCTTTTTCTACTAACAGATTCATATCAGTATTTTGATTGAAGGTCACCACATCTGCTTGTAGGCCATTCGCGACTGACAGTGCTTGTTTGCTTGAACCGCCATGTGATTGGTTGACAGCCACTTTACTACCCGGATACTTCGCCTTATAGGCCGTACTAAACAATGTGTTATATTCTCTATAAAAATCGCGCGACACATCATAAGAGACGTTCAGTAAATCGACATCTTGATTCGTACTAGCCGCCTGATTCGCAGGGTCACCATCTTGGGTTGCTTGGGTTGGACTGCAGCCAGCCAGCAATATTACCGCGGTAACCGCGCCACTTATTGCTAAAAATCGCGGAGACATACGGGTCTGAGCGGACACTAAAGAATGCAAAGAAGGATTAGTGTGGGGTAATACTTTGATAGCTTTGGCGAGGTGTCGCATGGTAGCTCTCTATAAAGTTAAGTTTATTATATGAGTGTTATTAAACCGTTTTTTATGACAATATTTATTGAGATAAAAATTATAGGGTAAAATCTGATACCGTTATGGTTAACAATAGTCATGCTAGCAGCTTGTGTGGGTAGCGCTTAATGATAAAACCGCTTATCAAGTGATTAACTTGGCATAAGTACGGGTCATTGATATTTTTAAATATTTTATTTTGCTATTCATTCTGCTAATGGGTGATGTGCTACGATTATAGTTACATAGTGTTATGGCTTATAATTTAGACTGTGGCATACTTTAACTGCCCAGCAGCTGGCTTTTAACCCCGCCTTTTCTACCAACTACAAATGCACCATTTTTATGATAACTTTATGATGACAAGGCCTACCTATGATCAAAAACCTACGTAGTCGTTTATCCTTTTTTACGAGAACCTCCTTCCCTATAACCATTGCCGCTCTTGTCGCTTTGACCAGTTGCAGTGCACTGACGCCAACCAGTCCAGATATGGCTGAAAATACAGCGTCAGAGACTCAAAAACCCGCCGTACTCACGACAGCCGTACAAACTGTGATCGGTGACTACGTCTCTGATGGTTATGATAAACGCACACAAGGTTATGATTGGGTTAGCGTGATGGTGCGACCTTCTGGCAACGCTGAAATAGATATCAAAGTACGCGCGCGTGCCGATATCAAGCAGCCCAGTTGTAGCTTTGATGGCACTGCTAAATTGATGGGCCAAGACAATGCACATGGGGTCATTTTTCAGACTGTCGCTAACGATAGCCTGACTTTTTTGCAGTTTAAAGAGGGCGTGTTAACCATCGATAGCCAAGACAAGTATGCGTTGAATTATTTTTGTGCTGGTGGCGCGACCTTAGCGGGCGATTATCAAAAGCTTGCTGGTAATTTGAAACTCAGCTAAAAGCTACAATAGGCAAACTTATAACAATAAAAAGGTGCCAGACTTACCGTCTGACACCTTTTTATTGAGTACTACATAAAATAGATACCGTGTCTTAACTCGTACAGTTCTACCGCGACAGAGGCTGCAAAAATTTCTTCCAGCTATACTATAACTGTCTTAAAATAGACTCATTCCACATCACATGATTATACTGCAGACGCACCAGTTAGTTTAACTTCAGCACGTTCTTCTTTTGCAATATTGGCATAGTAGCGACGCAAAACATCCAACACTTCTGGACGGCTAAAGTTATCTGGGACATCTTTATCTTCAGATAACGCCTTGCGCAGCTTGGTACCCGATACTTTCACATGCTGACTGGCATCATGTGGGCAGGTTTTGCTAGAGGCCATAGCGCTACAAGCATTACACCAAAACGTCCAATCTATTTTTAACGGCTGAGTAATTAGGTCGTCTTTTTCTAACGTCTCAAAAATAGTTTGCGCATCAAAGGCACCATAATAATCACCAACACCAGCATGGTCACGACCAACAATCAGATGGCTACAACCATAGTTTTGACGAAATAGCGCATGCAATAAGGCTTCACGGGGGCCCGCATAACGCATGTCTAGTGGATAGCCGGCTTGAATGACCGTATCTTGTTTAAAGTAATTGTCAATTAAGGTCTTAATGGCTTCTTGACGCACGTCGGCTGGAATATCACCGGGTTTGAGTGCGCCTAACAATGAATGTACCAATACCCCATCACAAATCTCGATGGCGATTTTGGCCAGGTATTCATGCGAGCGATGCATTGGATTGCGGGTTTGGAAGGCCGCAACCGTTTTCCAGCCTTTGTCCGCAAAAATTTGACGGGTTTGCTCAGGGGTTTTATAAGTCTCAGGATAAAGCGTTGGAAACTCACCTTCACTTAACACCTCAACACGACCCGCAATATTGACCTGGTCTTGGTTTAACACTTGCTGAACGCCCGGATGTTCACTGTCTATAGTGGTAAATACTTGCTGGCACTCATGTGCTTTATCGATGGTATAGGTTTCTTCTACCGTCAAGATGCCCATGACCTCACCATTTTCAGCAACCAACGCGACTTTATCGCCTTGATTCAAATGATCAGCAGTCGCTTGAGGTGCGGATAAGGTAATTGGAATGGGCCAAAACAGACCAGCGTTAGCGCCGGTCTGCAAGTGCATGTTATCAACCACCCCTTGCCAATCCGCCTGATTCATAAAACCGTCAAGTGGGGTGAAACCGCCAATACCAAGCATGATCAAATCACCACGCTCGCGTGAGCTTAAAGTAATTTGTGGCAAGGTGCTGGCCAGTGTCAGCGCCTGTGTATGTGCATCACCAGTTAATAGCAAGGGCTTAAGCTCGGCGCTGCCGTGTGGTGGGACTAGTTTAGGTTTTGCTACGGCTGCTATAGACTGTGTCATATTAATATCAGGGACCTCAAATAAGTGCTAGTGAAATAGGCAGTAAAAAACTGGGTAACAGGCGTATGGATTAAAGTGTCATTCAGGATGGTTAATGACTAGATATCCGTGCTGTTTTGCACGATATAGGTGTTATACATAGGCTACCTAACTTTCGTTATGAAAATTTATGCTGTGTTTGGATATGGATATGACTTAAAGGAATTTATATTTCGAGGCGCAAGCTTATATGATGTAAAGCTACGTGGTCTTAAGCTAATTTTTTGAGACCTCACTAACCTTTTTCTTAATGCTACTAGCTAGCACATGATTTTTGCCACGGCTCTTAGTGTTGCTTTATCGCATTGACATAGCGCACTTTTTGACACCACCTTCAAGTTTAAAAACAAAATTGAGATTACGTCATGTATCAATATAACTATGCTGACCAAGCTTTGGTTGAGGAACGGGTTGCGCAATTTCGCGATCAAACTCAGCGGTTTTTAGCCGGTGAGCTGCCAGAAGAGCAGTTTTTGCCGCTGCGCTTGCAAAACGGACTTTATATTCAGCGTTTTGCGCCCATGCTGCGTATTGCTATTCCTTATGGACTACTTGCCAGCTATCAATTGCGCAAACTGGCTGAAATCACCCGTTTGTATGACAAAGGCTACGGGCACTTCACCACTCGCACTAATATTCAGCTGAACTGGCCAAAAATAGAGGACGTTCCAGATATCCTAGCGCATTTGGCTTCGGTGCAAATGCATGCTATTCAGACTTCTGGTAACTGTATTCGTAATACCACGACCGACCCTTATGCCGGTATTCATCAAGCAGAGATTGCCGACCCGCGTCCGTATTGTGAAATTATTCGCCAGTGGTCGACTTTCCACCCAGAGTTTGCTTTTTTACCACGTAAATTTAAGATTGCGGTTATCGGTACGGAAAATGACCGCGCCGCGACCCAAGTACATGATGTTGGCTTGCATGTGAAAACCAATGATGACGGCGAAATTGGTTTTGAAGTGATCGTTGGTGGTGGGCTTGGACGTACGCCAGTGATTGGCAAAGTTATCAACAAATTTTTACCGCGTAAGCATTTGCTCAGTTACTTAGATGCCATTTTACGGGTCTATAACTTACATGGCCGCCGTGATAATAAATACAAAGCACGCATCAAGATATTGGTTGAAAGCATGGGCGGTCGCGAGTTTGCCAAACTGGTTGACGCAGAATGGGAGGCCCATACTAAAGATGGCGCCCTCACGTTAACGGATGATAATTTTGCCACTGCTAGCAGCTATTTTAGTGCCCCTGATTACCTTAATATCGATGCGTTACAAGTGCAATCTGAGCTGCAACAGCTATTGACCAGCAATCAAGACTTTGCCAACTGGTATACCCAAAATACGGTCGCACATAAAGTGGCTGGTTATCGCGCGGTAGTCATTTCTTTAAAAGCAGGCTTGGTTGAGGGTACTTATGTGCCCTCAGGCGACGTGAATGACGTACAAATGGATGCCCTAGCTGATTTGTCTGACCGTTATAGTTTTGGTGAGCTGCGTAGTACCTATGAGCAAAATCTAGTGTTCGCTGATGTGCAAGTTAGTCATTTGTATGAGCTATGGCAGCAATTGGCCAAGCTGAATTTAGCCCGTGCCAATATCAACACCCTAACCGACATGATTGTCTGCCCTGGTTGGGACCATTGCTCCCTTGCCAATGCGACTACCTACAATATCGCCGAACAAATCGAAAAGCAGTTCGATGACCTCGATTACTTATATGATCTAGGTGATATCCGCCTGAACATGTCGGGCTGTATGAATGCTTGCGCCCACCATCATGTGGGGGATATTGGTATTTTGGGGGTCGATAAGAAGGGCGAACACTGGTATCAAATCAGCCTTGGTGGCAACTCTAGTGATGATGCCAAGCTTGGAAAAATATTGGGCAGAGCTGTCCCTGCTGCTGATGTCGCCAGTACCTTGCAGATAATTTTAGACCTTTATCTTGAGATACGTGCTAAAAATGACAATGATGTTGAAGGCTTTGGCGACGTGATTACCCGCGTTGGTATTGCGCCATTTAAGGAGAAGGTCTATGGGTAATCACCAAGTACTCAACAGCAGCGGCATTAATATCAGTAGTCAAGATACCTGGTATGCCCTCACGACCGCTGAGCTGCCTGATGGTATTGCACTGACTCATATATCGCTACTGGAACTGCTACACAAACAAGAAAAACTCAATGTACTGCTACCATTTGCTGACTTATTGAGCGCTACTAATACGTTAGTGGGTGGTTTATTGCAACAAGTATATGAGCTCTTGATTCATCATACAGGCCGGCTTGGCGTTTGGATGACGGCTGACACCGATGCCGATGCGCTGGCAGGTTTGAGCGAGTTTTTATTGGCACAGGCACTGATTGTTGTTCATGTACCCGCCTTTACTGATGGTCGCGACTTTAGCTTTGTGCAAACGCTACGTCAATTAGGCTATAAGGGCGAGATTCGGATGGCAGGCGCATTTGGCCGCGACCAAATTGCATATCTGTTACGGGTCGGCGCGGACAGTTTTGTGCTAAGCGAACATGATATGAAATCTAGCACTGATTTTGATTTAAGCCAAGCGTTTACCGCGCTTGCCAGTGCTCATTCCGGACGTAGCGCCGCCAGCTTGCCCATGTTTAGCGGGGCTTAAAAAGCGATAGCATTCATCTCCACTTATTGTCAGCTTCTTAATTTAATATTTTCTTAATTTAACTTTAACTTTAACTTTAACTTTAACTTTAACTTTAACAAGGACACCATATGAGTCAATTACACCCAAATCTAGACCTTAATCAAGCCAATAAAGACTTGCAAGGTAAGTCGCCAGAAGACATCGTTGCCTGGGCGCTGAGTCAAGCGAGCAACCCAATTATTACTACTAACTTCCGTCCTTACGAATCTGCTATCTTACATTTGGTCGCCAAGCAACGCCCAGATATTACGGTGCTATGGGTAGATTCAGGCTATAACACTGACGCCACCTATCAGTTTGCTAACCAATTAATTAGTGATCTAGATTTAAACGTCATTACTTATATCCCAAAGCAAACCAGTGCTCATCGCGACGCGACCATGAATGGTATTCCCGGCATTGATAATCCACAACATGACGAATTCACTGACCAAGTCAAACTTGAGCCGTTCCGCCGTGCGCTTGACGAGTTAAAACCTGATGTCTGGTTTAATGCCATTCGTAAAGACCAAACTGAATTCCGTCAAGGTCTTGATGTGCTAAGTTTGTCTAAAGATGGCGTGTTAAAAGTAGCACCGTTATTTGAAAAAACTGATGCTGACTTAGACAGCTATTTAGCTGAAAATAATCTACCGAACGAGCTCGATTACTTTGATCCGACTAAGGTAGAAGAGAATCGTGAATGTGGTTTACATACCCAGCTATAATAGGCGAATGGTTAACTGATCATTGAAAAAGTTAATACTAAAAAATCCTGCTTAACCTCAATATCCTGCTCAACTCAATACAGGATGGTTAAGCGGGATTTTTTTATACCCTCCATTGTTTTATACTGCTATTCCTTTTCGCATCAAAAATTCCCATCATCATATCAAAAACGAATATGCTAATGCCAATACGCTAGGTGAGCATAAGCACGCAATGCCCCATAATAGTTTCATAAATTAATTGTAATTGACTGCAACCAACTAATGGTGACGATATGAACACCTTTCCGCTATTTTTTAAATTAGAAGGCCGCAAAGTGCTTATCGTTGGCGGCGGCGATGTGGCATTACGTAAAGCAGATTTGCTCAGTCGGGCTGGCGCGTGCATCACTATTCTTGCACCCGATATTTGCCCTGAACTACAGGCGCTGCTCACGAATGCTAAAGCTGGTAATAAACATTATCTGGTCTATGAAAATTATAATCAATCTTATATGACGGGTGCGCGCGTTATCATTGCTGGAACTGATGATGAAGCGCTCAACCAGCAAGTTCATGCCGATGCCACCGAATTAAATATTCCAGTCAACGTGGTCGATACCCCGCATTTATGTGATTTTATTTTTCCCGCTATTGTTGATCGCAATCCTATCGTGATTGGCATTTCCTCAAATGGTAAAGCGCCGGTGCTGGCACGTCTATTACGGGCGCGGTTAGAGACTTTAATACCCCAAGGCTATGGCAAGCTAGCCAAACTTGCTGGCGACTTTCGCGCAGAAGTTAAAACTAAAATACCAACCTTGACCGGACGCCGACAGTTTTGGGAACGTGCCTTTGAAGGTCAAGTCAGTGAATTGATGTTTGCTGGGAATGAGACCCAGGCATCGGCGCAGTTACAAGCAGACTTAGACAGCACTGCAGCTCAAATTATTAAAGACAATACGGTCCGAACCAGCTCATCTAATCTTACGAGCCAGCATGCGGACGGGCTAGAGACCCAAGCGATATCAGCGACTGCGCCAGTAATCGCGAATGAGTCAACGTCTAATGATCACAATAGTAGCCATGACATGACGGCCAAACCTGTACAACCCGTTGGTGAAGTTTATATCGTAGGCGCAGGACCAGGTGATCCAGAATTATTAACCTTTAAAGCGTTAAGGCTCATGCAACAAGCTGATATTGTGTTTTATGATGCGCTAGTATCCCCGCAAGTGCTAGATTTGTGCCGCCGTGATGCCGATAAAGTATTTGTTGGCAAGAAACGCAGCAACCATGCCGTCGCGCAGCTGGGTATCAATGAGCTATTGGTCAATGAAGCCAAACAAGGTCGACGCGTGGTAAGACTTAAAGGTGGTGATCCGTTTATCTTTGGCCGTGGCGGTGAAGAGATTGAGAGCTTACGTGCCCATAGCATCCCTTACCAAGTCGTTCCAGGAATTACTGCTGCTAATGCCGCTGCCAGTTATGCTGGCATTCCCCTTACCCACCGAGATCATTCGCAGTCAGTACGTTTTGTGACTGGTTTTTTAAAGGCTGGCGCGCCCAACGATAATTTCAAAAATCTACTTGATACCGATGAAACCGTAGTTTTCTATATGGGGCTACATTCGCTGCCACGTTTGACTGAAGGCTTGATTACAGCAGGACGCAGTGTTGATACCCCTATCGCTATCATCTCCAATGCCAGTATGCCCAATCAGCAAGTATTGACTGGTACGCTTGCCAGCATCGTTGCATTACAAGAACAACACCAGCTGCCCACGCCAGCGCTATTAATAATGGGTGATGTGGTCGCGCTACATCATGATTTGGCTTGGTACAACTTACACAATCAGCAGCATAATCAGAACGTTAGCGACACGGCTGATAACTGGTTACGTGAAGGTACGGCTGCTACGCCTAGAGATGACATGATATCTAGTAGTCAATCCACTCGCCAGCAAGCACATGCGCTATCGATGGTAGCCAATCTTGCTGAGCAAGAAAAAGGTGATAGTTTAGAGCAGCTAGTGATTGGTTAGCTTTACTATAAAAACAGCAATAAAAAACCACTTTAGTAGATCTATTAGAGTGGTTTTTTTATTAAAAAATTAAGTCATAAAAATACATTCTTACTATAAAGTCTTGCCCTGCTGCCGAAATTATTATCAATACTTACTATTAATAATTATTGTCAAAAACCATTGCAACACAGCAAACCCTGCCAATTCTTGCTAGAATAAAAGCCTTCTATTAACCGTAATCATAACCTGCTTATGTCTATATCTGCTGCTGCCATGCCCTTATCTTCCGTCCCTAATGTCAGGCCTTTGAATGTCCTGCATACTTCCGATTGGCATTTGGGCCGTAGGTTGTATGGGCGCATGCGTTACGACGAGTTTGAGGCCTTCTTAAGCTGGCTGCATGATGCGATTATTGCACAGCAGATTGATGTGTTGATCGTCGCAGGCGATATTTTTGATACCATGACCCCAAGTAATAAAGCCCAAGCACTGTATTATGAATTTTTGGGGAAGGTATCAAAAACCTGCTGTCAGCATACCGTTATTGTGGCCGGTAACCATGATTCACCCTCTTTTTTAGATGCGCCCAGTCAAGTTCTGAAGTTTTTAAACGTCCATGTTATCGGAACCGCTTGTGATGACCTAAGCGATGAAGTCTTAGTTTTAAATGACGCAGACCACGTTCCGCATTGTATTATTGCTGCCGTGCCTTATCTGCGTGACCGTGATGTGCGTAATAGCGCGGCTGGCGAGTCTATGGACAGTAAAGACGCTAACGTTATCTCAGGCATACACGCGCATTATGAGGCGGTTGCCACCTTTGCTAAAGCGCATCAACGAGCGCTTGCCGAGACCCACGAACATTATATTCCTGTTATTGCCACAGGGCATCTGTTTGCTGCTGGCGGTAGCACCACTGCTGATGACGGTGTACGCGACTTATATGTCGGTAACTTAGGTAAAATATCAGCTGACATGTTCGATGACTGCTTTGATTATGTCGCGCTTGGGCATTTGCATGTACCACAGCAGGTTGGCGGGCGCGAGCATATTCGCTATTCAGGCTCGCCTATTGCGATGGGCTTTGGCGAGGCGCGCCAACAAAAGCAAGTACTACTAATACAGTTTGGCGCAGTGACCAATAGTTCTAATGAGGAAATTTTAGAAGATAAAAACTTACAATCAAACGCGACTAACAATATAGTGACGTCACAACCTGTTGGTGTAACCGCTTTAATTACTAAGCCAGAAACTGAATATGCAAATAACCGCTTAAAAAATACAGATATAAAAGCCAAGTATATGGATGACTTATTCGGTTTTGATGAGTCAGTAGACGATACTAATAATAACAATACTGACGATAAAAATACTGAGAATGAAATTGCTCAAAATCTTACTAACCCCAATAACCAAGCAAAGCTTCTTGATGAAGATTTAAATTCAACTGTCCTACCCGCCTCTAAGCTATTGCATCATGACAACTTGCGCAATATGCAGGTCTCTTCTCTCCCTATCCCTTGCTTCCAAAAATTAGCGCAAGTTACAGGTGATTTAGAAACTATAGCAACCACTATTCAAGCGCTTATGCAGTCACTTTCGTTATCAGAAACCTTATGGTTAGAGGTTGTTTATACCGGTGCTGATATTATCAGTGATTTGCGTGAACAGGTTAATGCTATGGTAGAAGAGTTACCTTGTGAGATATTGAAAATAAAAAATACTCGAACCTACAATAAAATACTAAACCAAGAGAAGTCCTCAGAAACCCTGCAAGACTTAAATGAGCTAGAAGTATTCGAGCGTTGTTTGAATACTCACGAGGTGACAGACGCGCAAAAGTTGACCCTACGCGACGCTTATGAGCAGATACTTTATAATATTCATCATGATGACAGTCGGGCAGAATAGTAAAACATAACGCTTCGCTTAATTAAAAACTTCAAAATACATTAATCCAAAACTATAAGACCCAATAATGCGACTGACTGAACTGCGACTAAAGAACTTAAACTCTCTCAAGGGTGAATGGCATATTGACTTCACTGACCCCGCCTTTGTCAATGAAGGCATTTTTGCGATTACTGGGCAAACGGGCGCTGGCAAGACCACGATATTGGATGCGATTTGTTTGGCACTGTACAGCCAAACGCCAAGGTTGGGAGAGATTACGGGCTCTTCTAACGAGATGATGACCCAAGGTACGGGTGAGTGTTCAGCAGAAGTCGTCATAGAAATTGGTAACCAGCATTATCGCTGCTCATGGTATCAGCACCGCGCCTATAAAAAAGCCAAAGGTAAACTATCTGGTATAAAGCATGAGATCTGTAATGCAAAAACCGGTGTGGTTTTAGAGGATGCCAAGTCTAAGACCACGCCCTTTATCCAAGAACTGATCGGCATGGACTTTAGCCAATTCACCCGCTCAATTATGTTGGCACAAGGCAGTTTTGCTGCTTTTTTAAAGTCAGATACCGGTGATAGAGCGGCCATTTTAGAAAAAATTACTGGCACGGCAATCTATGCTGAAATATCTAAAAATGTCTTTGAAAAAAAACGTTTTGAGGAAGGTGAGCTGGCTAAACTGCAAGCTGGCGTTGACAGTTTACCGCTATTAAGTAGCCAAAATGAGGCGCAGCTGCTAGTAGATCTCACAGCACATCAAGATATGCAGTCAGTACAGCGGCTAGACTATAAGACCGTAACCGAACAACTGCAATGGTTGGATAAAGTTGCAGACTTAACACAACAGTCAGCGCACTATCAAACGACGGTGACGAATGCGGCGCAAGATGCACAATCATTTATCCCAGAGTTAGCACGTTTGGAGGCAGCCAATAAGGCATTGGAGATTGACAGTCCATTTAGCCAGCTGGTCTACAGCCGTAATACAGCAAAACGCTTGAATGGCGAACATCAAGACTTGCTAGATAACATTCCTGCCCAGCAGGCAGCGCTTGATAAATCCACAATAGACCTACACGCTGCGATTAAGTATGAGGCCCAAGCGGCAGATGAGCTACACGATTCTTTACCTATTATTGCCAAGGTACGTGAATTAGATGCAGATATAAAACAGCAAGCGCATGCTTTAGCGGATGATGATCGGCGTAAAACGTCATTATCGACCAACATCCAGCAATTAAAACAAGAGATAAGCAGTCATCAAGAAAACGAAAAACAAGCTAAAAGCCAACTGACGACAATAGCAAAATATCTCAGCACGCATCATGAGCTTACTGACCTTGATACTGATATTGCCACTTTTAATAGTAGCTGTAGTCGATTAAAAATCTTGCTGCAAAACAATACTAAACTAAGCGATGATAAGCTAATCGACCAAAATACTGCCCGCCAGCTAAAAGATGAACTGACACAATTATATGATAAGCAAGCGAAGGACACATCACATACCACAGAGAAGCGTGGGCAACTTAGTGGTTTGCAACAGCAACAAGCAGACTTACTACAAGATAACTCGCTGAATGAGCTGCGCGACCAGCAAGAGCAAATAGATACGGTTACTAGCCAGCTGGATTCGGTCAGTTTTAAGCTGCAATCACTAAATGAGCTTGCGACCCAAATTAAAAATATAAATTCAGCGCTGCCTACTATCAAGCAAGCACTGATTAGCCTCAAAGGTTTCATTCGTGATGATGAGGGTAGAATTAAAGACATAAAGCTCAAGCGTGAAGAAAAACAGGCGCATCTCAATCTACTACAAAAAGTCGCTAAGCTTGAAGACTATATTGCCGCGTTAGAAGAGGATAAACCTTGCCCATTGTGCGGTGCAACAGAGCACCCTTATGCTCGTAACCATCCATTATTGGATAGCGATGCTCAAGATGAGCACTCTATCACTAAGCAAACTCAACAACAGCTTATTGAGCTGGACGAACTTATTGATGGATTGGAGAAAACGCTAGCGCAACATTGTATCGAGCAGGCAACCAAACAAAATAACCTTGAGCGTGAGCAACAGCAACTCACATCTTTGACCAATCAAGCTAAAGCGCTTTGCCATGATATTCAAACCCACATGAAGACAGTATTGGATTCGAATAATTATTATTGCGCTTCAATCAGTACTATTATCAAGCCATTTAAACAAATTAGTGCCGATATCAATACCTTTATAGATACCCTCGATCAGCAGATTAATTTGAACGAAGGTACTATAAACATCGAAATCATTACTAATGCTCTGTCTTTAATAAGCGCTGGCAAGCAAAATCTCACTCAAGAAAAAGCGACTCGTAAAGTTAAGCTGACTCAATACGACACGTTTAATCAGACTATTACTGAAATAAATAAAGCACTTGAAGCTAATGAGCGTCAGCAACGGACACTTTCTGACGAAATCAGTAACTTGTCGACTGATATAAAGCTGAATACTCAAAAGGTAGAAGGCACAGAGAGTACGTTGGCTGCTAATTTCTCTGAACTAGCAGAAGTGATCGCCGCAGTGGTCTCTGTAGTACATAAATATCCAATCAGTAAATATGAGGATGATTCAAACACTGCGCACACCGACAGTACGACCAAGCAGTCGTTAGAATTATTAGTACATAGCATCGATGATCAAGCTGTGCTTAATGAAATCGATTGTAATAATCATATAGACGGACTCCGGCAACAGCGTAGCGCCTTACTGCAATTAAAGCAGAATTTTATTGCCCAAAAAGACAATCAACAAACGTTGCAAACCACCCTCAACGGCTTAAGTGCCCAAATTACTACCAAACAAGCGCAGTTAGACGGTATAGCAGTTGATTTTCAACACCTCGTTACTGTTGTTACAGATAAAAAGGCTGCGGTTGAGCAACTGCGGCAAAGCAGAATCGCACAGTTTGCTGACAAAAACTCAGATGACGAAGAAAACCGATTGCGTGCGCTACTTGATAAGACAAAAACTGTACGAGCAACCATGCAAAGACAGCAAGATAATGCCAAGCAAACGCTTGAGCAACGACAAGACCGTGTGCAACAGTTAGCCAATCAGCTTGATGCTACTAGCGATACGCTTGAGGCGCAGGAAAATACTTTTACAACTCTATTGGCACAATCACAGTTCACCACTGAAGCTGATTTTGAAAGCGCCCGTCTACCAAAAGAGTCGCGCGATGGCTTAAAACAACGCCAAACTGCCATTGACTATGCACTTAATCAAGCTAAGACCCAGCTAAACAGTGTTCAACACTCATTAAACGAGCAGCTTGCCAATCCACTAACCAGCGAGCAGAGAGAAACGCTTGCCAGCAAACATCTGCAATTACAAACCGATATAGAGACGCGCCTTGGTGAGACCGGTGCTATTGAGCAACAGCTAAGAGCCAATGAGCAGCAAAAAGGGGCGCAAGCATCGCAGCATATCGCTATCAATGCCCAAAAAGAAAACATGCAAGTTTGGCAACAGCTATACGATTTGATTGGTTCTGCGGACGGCAAAAAGTATCGAACTTTTGCACAAGGCCTAACTTTTCAAGTCATGATCAGTCATGCCAATACCCAATTACAAAAGATGAGCGACCGCTACTTACTGATTCATGATGACAACAATCCGCTGGAGCTTAATGTCATCGACAACTATCAAGGTGGCGATGTTCGTAGTACCAAGAACCTCTCCGGTGGCGAAGGTTTTATTATTAGTCTTGCATTAGCACTTGGGCTATCACAAATGGCCAGTCAAAATATTCGTGTCGATTCGCTATTTTTGGATGAAGGTTTTGGTACTTTAGATGAAGAGTCACTGGATATTGCCCTCGATACCCTCACCAGCTTACAACAAGAAGGCAAACTTATTGGTATCATCTCTCACGTACAAGCGCTAAAAGAGCGCATTTTGACCCAAATTCAGGTGACAAAAATATCTGGTGGTTTTAGTGAAATCACTGGTCAAGGCTGCTATAAAATTACAAGTTATTAAGTACTACTGCGACTTGTATGACTGAGGATATCAAAGACGACGCTGTTAGTGCCCAAGTTATTGATACTACTGGCAAACTGCGCTTGTCCTCTACGGCGCCTATTGTAAAGCTGCTATATCATCATTCTTATGCCTACCAGCAGGCTGGCAAGTTCGGCTTTATTAATGGTCAAGGTACGATAGCATTAAAGCCACAGTTTGCTAGTTATTGCGATTTAGCAGACAATTTAGTAGGCCATAAAAAACCACTCTTAATGATTTAAGAGTGGTTTTTATTTATAGAAAGTTACCGGTCTATCTGACTATTATTTAGTCACTAAGCCACTTAACTCGCTCATCAGTACTGACAACGTTGATAGGCTGATAACGCTGTCGTCATTGTTGTCGAGCTTTTGCATTTCAGCAGTGACGGACTCAATCTGACTGTTGTGACGCGACTTCCACTCAGTAAATGCTTGCTTAGTATTTTCTTGTGATAGTACCCCATCCATCAATAAGCGCAAGCTACGCGATACCTCATTGAACAGCGCATGGCGGGCGCGGCGATCCCAGTAGTCTTGCTGCGGTAAGTTGGCGATGTTGTCCACCATCCAATCGAGTTGCAAGATTTGATAGGCTTCAAAGTATAATTCGGCAATGGCATCAACAGGACGCTCATACTGCTCAGCAAGTCGCGCTGCATCTAGCGCATCGACATGATAAGGGAGCATGGCAAACAATATGGCTTCGCTCTCTGATAAACCGTCTTGAATTAAGCTGGCGGTATCATCTTGTAGGTATTGTGCGAATTGCTGCTCAATAAATCCGCCATTTTTAGTCAACTGCTCAACACTGTCTGTAAAGCGACCGATGAGATCTTTCACTTGTAAGTCTTGGCCAAAGGCATTGATGAACCAGACCACACCACGCTCAAGCGCATCCCGCAAGCGTATTTCAAGCTCTAGTAAGCGCGTGGCATCGACCTTGTTATCAAGAGACTCAAGCAACTCCCACACCGCTGAGACTTCAAACACCTCACGGGTAATGGCATAAGCACGAATGATGATAGCTAGCGTCTGACCCGTTTCTTCATAGAGACGGAACAGTGCCTCGATACCTAAGCGGTTAACCACACTATTGGTTAGATAGGTACTGATGATTTCGCGGTGCAAACGATGCTCAGTCATTTCATCAAAGAAACGCTCAACCAACTCATTGGGGAAATATTTACGCAGCTCGTTGATAAAGTACGGGGCATCCGGTAAGTCAGATAACAACAAGTTGTCATAAACCCACATTTTGCCATAGGCCATGACCACTGCTAGCTCAGGATTGGTCAAGCCAGTTCCTGCTTTTTGACGTTTGGCAATCTCTTCATCTGATGGCAAATACTCAATGGCGCGATCAAGGCGCTGCTCAGACTCTAACATTTGAATAAAGCGCTGATGATCACTTAAGTTTGCTGCAGCACGAATATGACTGAGTTCAATGGCTTGTGGTTGCAGATAGTTTTGGCGCAATACCAGCTCAGCGACGGTGTCAGTCATACTTTCTAACAGCTCATTACGCTGCTTTAAAGTCATATCACCCTGCTCAACTACTTTGCCAAGTAAGATTTTGATATTGACCTCATGATCTGAGCAGTTGACGCCGCCCGAGTTATCGATAGCATCAGTATAGATGCGCCCGCCCGTTTGTGCATATTCAATGCGCCCTTGTTGGGTAAGGCCTAAGTTACCGCCTTCACCGACTACTGCCGTACGTAACTCACTACCATCAACGCGCACGGCATCGTTGGCACGATCACCAACATCAGCATGAGTCTCGTTAGCACTTTTTACATAAGTACCGATACCACCATTCCAGAGTAGATCAACGGGTGCACGTAGCAAGGCGCTAATAAAGGCATTAGGCGCTAAGCTGTCTTCGCTGATAGCAAAAATCTCTTTCATCTCAGGGCTGATAGCAATGGCTTTATCTTGCCGCGAAAATACCCCGCCACCTTGGCTAATAAGCGATTTTTCGTAATCGTCCCACGTTGAGCGTGGTAAATTAAATAAACGCTCGCGCTCGGCATAAGAATCCGCAGTATTAGGATTAGGGTCGATGAATATATGTAAGTGGTTAAAGGCCGCGACCAGTTTAGTATGGGTTGAGCGCAGCATACCGTTACCGAAGACGTCACCGCTCATATCACCAATACCAATGACGGTGAAATCATCACGTGCTTGGATGTCCATGCCGCGCATGCGGAAGTGGCGTTTGACCGACTCCCAGCCACCACGCGCAGTAATGCCCATAGCTTTATGGTCATAACCGACTGAACCCCCTGAGGCAAAGGCGTCATCAAGCCAGAAATTATATTCAGCAGATAAGGCGTTGGCAATATCAGAAAAGCTTGCTGTACCCTTATCTGCAGCAACCACTAAATAAGGGTCGTCTTCATCATGACGTACGGTATTGGCTGGCGGGACAATATTACCATCGACGATATTGTCAGTGATGTCTAGCATGCCGCGCAGGAAGGCTTGATAACAAGCGATACCTTCAGCTTGGAAGGCGTCACGGCCATCTGCCATGGTCTTGGTTTTAACAATAAAACCACCTTTTGAACCAACGGGCACGATCACTGCGTTTTTGACCATCTGTGCTTTGACCAATCCGAGTACTTCAGTACGAAAATCTTCCATGCGGTCTGACCAGCGCAGGCCACCACGAGCTGCTTTACCGCCGCGCATGTGCACAGCTTCAACTCGTGGTGAATAAACAAATATTTCAAACATTAACTTTGGTTTTGGCAAATTAGGAATATCTTCGGCTAAAAACTTAAATGACAGTCGATCTTTACGTTGACCATTGTTATCTGTTTGATAAAAGTTTGTTCGTACCATCGCATTAATTAAGTCCAGGTACCAACGCAAGATACGGTCTTCATCCAAACTATCAACACCTGCCAGTGCGCTGGCAATTTGTTCTCTAACTTGATTCGTTTTCTCTAAACGTTCCTGGCTATCAGGGGCGCTATGTTTAGGATTCATACGCGCATCGAATAAATCGGCTAGTAGCATACTGATGGCGCTATTTTTGACCACTGTTTGTTGAATATATACGCTAGAGAATGGCGCACGAGCTTGGCCCATATAGCGTGACAGTGCACGTAGTACCACCACTTCATAAGTATCAAGCTTGGTGGTTAATATCAGCTCGTTAAAGGTATCGCTTTCAATATTACCTGCCCATATTTGCTTGAGACTGTCTTCAAATTGACCGCGCACCACTTGCATGTTGATCGTATCTACGTGCTCTAACGTCAGCTCATATTCTTGCATCCAGATAGCCTGTTCAGGCAAATCAAACTCATAAGTTTGCGCTGAAACCACTGAAACGCCAAAGTTTTCTAATACTGGCAACACCTTAGATAATATAACGGGCTGCTGGCGACCGTATAGTTTGAGGTGCAACTGGTTACTGACATCACCTGTAGATTGATACAAGTGCCAAAATATAGGTTGCTCGTCGGTCAAATTCGCCAATCGCTTGGTGTCTTCAACGGCTGTTCGCGCATCAAAACGTTCTTGATAAGCGGCGGGAATATAACTTAGGAATCTGCGCGTTAGAGCATTGGCTTGCTGCTCGCCAACATCGTCCAACAGCATTTTTTGATAGTTGTCCCCCCATGACTGCATCAATGCTGACAGCTCAGACTCAAGAGTATTGTTATCGACATCATTGACATGACCGGGTTCTGTCCGCACGTGCACATGGACGCGGGCGTGATCGGACTCATTGAACTCGGTAGTAAAGCCAGATGACATGCCGCCATAAGCCTCTTTTAGCACGTTTTGTACTTTAATACGCAGCTCGGTATTGAACTTATCGCGCGGAATATAAACCAAGCAGGAGACAAAGCGATGATAGTGATCAATGCGGCTAAATAGGCGCAAGCTCTTCTTGTCTTGTAACTGAGTAATACCAGAGACGATAGGATATAGCTCTTCGACGCTGGCCTGAAATAAGTCGTCACGCGGCAAAGTATTAATCACATGCATCATTTTATGGTGGGCATAACCATCGCGCGGTAGATCTGCCATCATCATTATCTTATTGGCTTTTTCACGCAATAGCGGGATTTGTTGCACGCTAAGTTGATAAGCTTGTGACGTGAATAATCCAATAAAACGATATTCACCGACCAGCTTACCATTATCATCAAATTTGTGAATGCCCAAAAAATCCATATATACCGGACGATGAACCGGTGATACCCGGCTTGATTTAGACAGCATTAATACGCGTGGTTCGGTTAATAGCTTTTTAAGGTTACCAGGTAACTCGTTAAAACTCTTCGAAAGCGTATCTTCGTTAACGCCTCGCAGTAAGCCAAGCCCGCTATTACCAATTGAAAACAAGTCTAAATCAGTGTTTTTATTTGCATCGTTGTCGATACCATTATCCTCTAGACGGTATTCTCGATACCCTAAAAAGATAAAGTTTTCATCGGTTACCCAGTCCAAAAAGTCTTGAATCTCTTGCCGTGAATAGAAAACTTCGGGTAGTGGCTTTTCTAATAATTCAGCTTTTATTTCAGTGAGGCGTACTTGCATCTGTTCCCAATCACCGACCACTGTATCAAGTGTATCAACCTTGTCTAATAGCAACTGCTGTAGTACCGCCAACTGATCATTATCTTGGTAAGCGATTTCGCATTGAATCAAGGACAAGTGCGAGGTGGCACTCTCGTGCGCGCTTTCGATAGTAGTGATGTTATCTTCATCATCGCGCTGAACGCTGACGATGATGTTATAAGTACGATGCACATCAATACCTTGTGTTTCAAGGGTCATTAATAGTGTGTCTACTAGAAAAGGACGATCATACGCCACCATTTGAATGACCGTATGTGAGCTATGAAAATGCTGCTCCTCGGCGACTGGATTTAGAATAGCCACCTGCGGTTTGCTGCCGTCATAAGATCTTAGTAGCGTAAAGTGATGTAGCGCCATCCCTGCTAAATCCGCGTCACTAACTGCATCTGCTGTCCCTTGGTGCAGAGGCTGATAGTAGCTATGAATAAAATGATCAAGCAGCGATTTATCCTTTTGTACATAGCTGGTGGCAATATCGCTGATTTGGCTAATGCGCTCTTCTGTGATACTTAGGGAGTGTGACATGGCGTTTGTGGTCCTTTTTTATAAGTTTAATTCTTATGAATATGTTTAAGAGTTACGGTTATTTATCATTTTTTGTATTAGCAGTCATTTTTATATTAGTAGTCATATAGATACAAACTCATCACTAACTTTAATTAGTAATGAGTTTGTATACACCTAATAACGGATTCTTCTGTGTTTTATCTTTTTTGTGCTGACAAGCGATTGACTGTCGTTATACTTCTCGTCTGCTAAAGTGTAACGCACCTGCTCGCCCAGCAACAGCATAATCATTTTATGAATTAATATTAGAGCGATAACCTTTACTAATGGAACAGCTATTTTCATTAACAGCTAACTAATTACCATCGATTAGGTACCAACTAGCTATTTAGCTTGTCTACAATAAGTAGTTTAACTTGATACTGAACCTCTCGAGTTATGGTTATGGTTGCCTTTTGATTGCTGGCAGGTGGATACTCATGGCAATCGGTGCAACTTTTTTGCTAGAATACGGCATTATGTGTAACAGTACTTTATTGACTCGCTATTAACGATTAATGCTAAGGGCAAGATGTATGATGAATATTTTGGTGATTGGTTCAGGTGGTCGCGAACACGCATTAGCGTGGCAATGTGCAAAAGATGACAAGGTGCAACACATCTATGTCGCTCCAGGCAATGCAGGCACTGCCCTTGAGCCTAAGTGCCAAAACGTCATTTTAGACAATGTATCTGGTGCTAGCGAACATAGTGCAGTCATAGAATTTTGCCAAAGTAATGCTATCGATATAGTCATTGTTGGCCCTGAAGCGCCACTGGTTACGGGTATCATTGATGCTTGCCGCGAAGCTGGTATTCAAGCTTGGGGACCAACGGCATATTGCGCGCAGTTAGAAGGTTCAAAAACGTTTGCCAAAGAATTTATGGCGCAAAATAAAATTCCTACTGCTGCTTATCAGGGTTTTACTGAAGTCAGTAATGCCAAAGCTTATGTTGATAAGCAAGGGGCACCAATCGTTATTAAAGCCGACGGACTTGCAGCGGGTAAAGGCGTTATCGTTGCCGAAACTATTGAACAAGCACATGCTGCCATTGATGACATGTTGGCTGACAATAAATTTGGCGATGCCGGTAGCCGTGTGGTCATCGAGCAATTTTTGCGTGGTGAGGAAGCCAGCTTTATTTGTATGGTTGATGGTGAGAATATACTACCAATGGCCACCAGCCAAGATCATAAGCGGGCTTTTGAGGGTGATACTGGCCCAAATACGGGTGGCATGGGCGCATACTCCCCTGCTCCAGTGGTTACCACAGCGGTTCATGATAAGGTGATGGCACAAGTCATTCAGCCGGTCGTCGATGCTATGAAAGCAGCAGGTCACCCCTATACTGGATTTTTATATGCTGGATTGATGATTGATAACAATGGTAATCCATCGGTAATTGAATTTAATTGTCGTTTTGGAGACCCTGAAACCCAGCCGATTCTAATGCGTTTGCAATCTTCCATGGTGGATTTGGTTGTTCAAGGATTAGCGGGCAAATTACCTAGTGAAGCCAATTGGGACTCGCGTCCTGCATTGGGTATTGTAATAGCATCGAAGGGCTATCCTGAAACATCTTCTAAAGGTGACGTTATTGCTGGATTACCAGAAATTCATGCGAAAGACAGCAATCATGGTCGTTCTAGCAATATCACTGACACTGACGATAACAGCCTAGCAGCCGTAAAGGTTTTTCATGCAGGAACTACTTTTGCCCATGGCAAACAGTCAGACAATGTCGATGCCGATGTGGTGGTAGGTAATGACAAAGAAATCGTTACTGATGGCGGCCGCGTATTGTGTGTCACTGCGATGGCAGATAGCATATCAGAGGCGCTACAAACCGCATTAGTCGTAACTGGAGCAATTAGTTTTGACGGTGCACAGTATCGTCGCGACATTGGTCATCATGCTATTACCCGCGAGAGTATTTAATCATTAAGCTGTTTTTGATTATTAACCGTTCATCTACAATAATATTTATAAAATTAGTCCCGAGTTCACGGCTAAAATACTATTGGTATGATTGACGCCGTAGCTACTTTATTGTGAGATTACTATACATTGTAGAACTCGACCTAGTGTTATACTAAGTCGAGTTTTTTGCTATCTCATCAATTGTGTTATGATTTACTCTAATCTGAATGGTAAAATTTAAGCTTACAAAGCAGCTATTATAAGCCGCCTAAGGCCAATCAATTAATATCACTGTGTATGATACAATTTCCTACACGAACATCACATCTTCTTTGTATTGCTGGCTTGTATTGCTGGTCTGCAACCCGCAAATCAATAACAACTCAATGAATGATTATATTTATGGCAAATGAATCGTCTAAACCTTCTAATAATAAACAGTCAATTGACAACCTAAAAACATCAGGGTTTGAACGTCGATTGTCGATTGCCAAAACTTCGTTAAATATCGGACGTCGCTGGGCAGGTAATAGTGTGTCTGGCATGTTTTTGGACAAAAAAACCCGCACCGCGCGCAATCAAGTGTTTATGGAAGCGCAGGCAAATTATGTAGCAGAAGAGCTTGGTAAGCTCAAGGGTTCAGTAGTCAAGATCGGCCAGATGTTGTCTCTATATGGCGAGCACGTATTGCCGCCCGAAATCACTCGCGCGTTGCAAACCCTTAATAATGATACTGCGACTTTGACATGGCCAAGGATAGAACAGACTTTACAGCGTATTTTAGGTGATAAGCTAAATGAGCTAGAGATTGATCCTGTTCCCATTGGTACCGCCTCCCTTGCACAAGTTCATCGTGCAACGGTGATTGCAACTGGTGAGCAAGTGGTCTTGAAAGTCCAGTATCCAGGGGTGGCAGATGCTATTGATTCAGATCTGGCATTGTTTAAACGTTTACTAAAAGTAAGTAACATCGTTCCGCAGACTCGTTCACTTGATACCTGGTTTGAGGAAATACGCGACCTACTCCATAACGAGGTCGATTATAAGGTAGAAGCTGCGACCACAGAACGCTTCTATGATCGTCTACTTGATGACTCACGCTATATTGTACCAAAAATTAATCGTACCTATTCGAGTAAGCGTCTGCTGTGTATGTCTTATGAGCCAGGCGTTTCCGTGGTTTCCGAAGCGCTAAGTTCGTTACCTCATGAGCGCCGTAACGCTATTGGTCAAGCTGCTATCGAAATTATGATGCAAGAAATTTTTGTATGGGGCGAGATGCAAACCGATCCAAACTTCGGTAATTATCTGGTGCGTATTAGTGATGACGATGACTATAGTAATGGCGAAATAGATAAGTTGATATTATTAGATTTCGGTGCTATTCGTCAGTTTGATAATACCCTACTGACTATCGCGCATGGTCTATTACGAGCAGGCTACTATCATGATCGTAAAGCGATGACGATAGCGATGACCGGTTATGACTTCTTTGATAGTATGAATGATAAGGTCTGTAATGATGTGGCGTCGTTATTTCTACTTGCCACTGAACCTTTTAGCAACCCTGAGACCAACCCTGCTATTCCTATTAATTGTCTAGACGATCAACAACGTTATATTTGGGCAGGTAGCAAGCTACATTCACGGCTCTCAGCGACTGCGTCCCGCGCTATGCAATCGTTTGAATTCAACCTGCCTCCCAAAGAGTTCATGTTTATAAGTCGCAAATTCATTGGCGCCTACACTTTTTTAACAGTAATTGACGCTCACACTGACTCTAATACTCTAGTAAAACCTTTTTTATAGCATGAAAGATACCCCGATATTCGGAACCGTCTCTTTTTGAGGCGGTTTTCTAATTAATAATTTTTATTTACTTAGGCTATTTTATGTTATTATTTTTATCCCTCTACCTGCTAATGTCTTCCGCATTTATTTTTGCTTAGGCTATTTGTAGATTCTAATGTTGCCCACTGGGATGATCCTGCGCAGAGAATTATGGCGTGGCATATTTCGATGTTGCTAGCCAGTTATGGCCTCAGCCATAAGATGAAAATGAGCGTTCTAAAGTGGCCACCCAAGCATATATTTATATTCTACTCATATTTGTCTTTTAATAACTGCGTGCTATTATAAAGGCTCTTATTCGCTGATAACGCTTTCTCTAATAACCCTTTTTTTAAGAACTATGAGGATATTCTCCCTTCTATTATGACGCAACCAGCCCCCAATCCCCTACCCAAAACCTATCCTTGCCCACGCTGCGGTACAAAAACAGCCTGGCAAAACAATAAATCTAAGCCTTTTTGTACTGAACGCTGTAAGCTTATTGACTTAGGCGCCTGGGCAAACGAAGATTATACCCTACCTGCTGATACCACCCCCTTTTCCGACGAGCTATAACGGTTATTAAAACAGCATCATCGAAAGCCGCGCGCTTAGCCCTGTTTGCTATTGTTATTATTGTATGACTTACTTCATTTTACTATTTAAAGGATGTCACTATGTCAGCTACCTATCTGATGCCTACCTATAATCGTCAGCCAATCGGCTTTACCCGTGGTGCGGGCAGTTGGCTTTATACTCAGAACGGAACACCCTATTTAGATGCACTCACGGGTATTGCAGTATGCGGGTTGGGACATTGCCATCCTGAAGTTACGGATGCTATTCAGCAACAGGCGGCCACTCTGGTGCATACCAGTAATTTATTCGGTATCGACTGGCAAGAGCGCGCTGGTAAAGCCTTGTGTAGCGCGGCGCAAATGGACAGCGTGTTCTTCGCCAATAGTGGTGCTGAAGCCAATGAAGCGGCTTTGAAAATGGCACGCCTATATGCCTATCAGCAAGGTTTTAAACGTCCCAAAGTACTTGTGATGGAGCAGTCTTTCCATGGTCGTACCCTATTATCATTATCAGCGACTGCCAATCCCAAAGCACGTGAGGGCTTTTTCACTTTAGACGATGATTTTGTTCGTGTACCTTTTGGTGATATCGAAGCGGTCAAACAAGCTGCTAGGGACCACAGTGATATCTGTGCATTATTTGTAGAGCCCATTCAAGGTGAAGGGGGTCTCAATACCGCTACCAATGGTTTTGCCTATCTTGAACAGTTACAAGCTGAATGTGATGCTCATAATTGGTTATTTGTGCTTGATGAGGTGCAGACCGGTAATGGACGGACAGGCAAGTATTTTGCTTATCAGCATAGTAATGCTCGGCCTGATGTACTAACCACGGCAAAAGGTCTTGGCAATGGTTTCCCAGTCGGTGCCTGCATGGTGCGAGGACGGGCTAATGGCTTGTTTGGCGCTGGTAGCCATGGTTCTACCTATGGTGGTACACCGCTAGCAAGCCGTGTAATTCATAGTGTCTATGACGTACTAACAAACAGTACTATTATGGATAATGCGGTATCTGAAGGACAGTTTATCCGTGATAGTATGACCGATGCACTAGAGCAACATGATGTTAGTACTCGCGGTGCTGGGATGATGATTGGTATTGTGCTACCTGAAACCATGGACTGCAGCCAGCTGGTTGATCATGCCCGTGATGAGCAAAAGCTGATTATCAATATCACTGGTGGTCATGTCATTCGTCTGCTACCACCACTAAACATGAATCGTGATGAAAGTGAGCAAGTAGTCGAGCGTTTACTAAATTTATTAAAGCCACTCTTTTAAATAAGTTTTTGAAGTGATGAGTGCTGTAGTTAAAATACCTTAAAAACGCTATAGTACTGCTGATATAAGCATTTTGTAGCCTCTGTCTGCGTAGGCACAGCAAGCAAGAAGCACTTATGCCAACAGTACATTATGTATTGATATTATTTTTCATTGACTATACGGCAATCATCAAAGCTAGTAGTCACTAAAAGTTAGTCCAAAAAAAGCCCCTAAATAAAATTTATCTAGGGGCTTTTTTTGGCTGTTTTTTTTACTATTAATTATTAATATAACTCTTGAATTAAGCGGTATCTATTATTAGCTAGCATGAAAATATTTTTTCAATACTTCTAAGCAGCGAGTAATTTTTGCTGGCTGTTGCTCACGGTTCAAAGTGACCGCGTATAACACAAAGCTAGGCAGCTGAAAGCCAGTCAACACTTCAACTAGTTCACCACTTTCTAATTCTTTTTTGACATCCATTTCCATCATTCTAACCAAACCATGACCTTCTTTAGCCAGGGTGGTTGCCATAAAGACATTATTGGTATGAATACGTGAGGTCATTTTTGTCCGTGTTTTTTTGCCTGTTTCTGTCTGGGTCATGTCCACCTGATTGGCATCTTTCATGATATCAATACAAATCAGGTGATGGTCAACTAAATCTTTCGGGCTTTCTATTTTTTCGCTGTGACGTAAATATTGCGGTGAGGCAACGAGCACTTGACGTACATCGGTCAGCGGATGACTGCTTAACGACGAATCATTGATATTTGGGCTCATACGAATCGCAATATCGATGCGTTCATCAATCATATCAATATAATGATTGTCTGCCAAATAATTAATACTCAAGTCATCATGAGCCGCCATCCAAGTGGATAAGGCGGGTAAAATATGGTTAACTCCTAGCTCAGGCGTAGTAGCAATACGCAAGCTACCAGCTAGCTCATCACGCAGCTGGTTAACTTTAATTCTGCCTTGCTCAGCCGCACTCACAACGTCTTTTGCTGCTTCATAAAAGCTAGCACCAGCTTCTGTTAAGCTCAACTTACGAGTTGAACGATGTAACAACACCACCCCTAGCTCATTTTCTAATGCTCGAATTTGTTGACTAACGGCACTGGTTGTGATGCCAAGCTCGCGCGCTGAGCCACTAAAAGAACCGTGTCCGACCACACTGGCGAACACCGCCATACCGCGTAAATTATCTATCATACTCTCACCTAAGCTATCCTACAGTTTTTAATATAACTTAACCATTATAGCTGATTTTTATTAATTTTAAAGTTTTAAAACACGTCTTTTCTATCAGATGTATTTGAATTCATAGTTAATAAAGTCAGCAATATCAAGGATATAGAATAATATAGACCTGTTGTAATGATAAGTCTTTACGTTTATTCACAATTGATTTCTAATAATATTGTGGTAATAATTTTTTTTGACTGTTTAATACAACTGAACTTTGCCCATTTTTCCTTCGCCGCGATCAAGCAGATATTGCATTACTGGCGAATTCGTTAATCTTGATTCTGCTACCGCTGTTGCTTTTACTAGTCGCTGCTTCTGACGACGTTCGGGCGTCTTGTCATCGGCTTGCATAACGCTACTATCAATCTGCAAGACAATCTCTGCCTGCATAAACTGCTGTTGCAACTTAGCCGCGAGCTGCTGAAAAGTTGCTTGCAGATGTTTACTATCAACGCCCGTAATAAAAGTAGCTTGCCCATTGCAGGTGCCAGTCATCAACCCTTGACGAGCCAGCGCGCGCTCATCTTCCGCCAGACGGTCTCCTTCACGCGCTGTTTGTAGCCAGTAATCCCATTTTTCTGGCGTCCACTCACCCGTCAATTTTTGCGGCGAACAACGCAATAAGGTACGCGGGTCGTCAGATACTGCTGTTAATTGAGAATCATTTCGGTCGGGTTCTGCAATTGGTTCTGCAATTGGTTCTGCAATTGGTTCTGCAATTGGTTCTGCAATTGGTTCTGCAATTGGTTCTGCAATTGGTTCTGCAATTGGTTCTGCAATTGGTTCTGCAATTGGTTCTGCAATTGGTTCTGCAATTGGTTCTGCAATTGGTTCTGCAATTGGTTCTGCAATTGGTTCTGGCTCAGTAGTCTCATAAGAAACATCGTAGGCTTGTGAGTCAGACGCCGAGGTTGCGACATGCCCAGCAGCAAGTGCAGTAGTTGAGACATCACTAGGATTTGATATCAACATGTCATCGACTGGTAATGGACGAAAAGCCAATAGCCGTAAAATACACATCTCCAGCGCTTGCATCGGGGTGCTTGCAAGCTTAATACCTTCGCGTGCTTGTATTATAATCTCATAATATAACTGCAAGACATCAGGACTAATGTGCTGCGCTAAAGCATTGATAGTTTGTGCTTGCGCTTCATTCACGTTAAGGGCCACTTCAGGCAGCAGCTGGGTTAATGCCAATTGATGCATCAGCTCAGCGAGGCCGTCGAACATGCTACTGGCATCAACCATTTGTGCGCGCATCTGCTCAATATGCGCGGCAACTGCAGACTTATCATGATTATAGATATCAGTAATTAACCGTACCAAATCAGCCGCATCAATCAAGCCTAACATCGCATTGACGGTCACATCATCGAGCGCACCTTGGCCAAAAGCAATCGCCTGATCGGTTAGTGACAGAGCATCACGTACCGAACCTTTAGCGGCACTTGCCAGCTGCCATAGCGACGGTTGTGTATAAGCAACCTGCTCTTGGGTTAAGACCTTGGCCAGATGCTCACTAAGCAAGGTTTGCGGTAAAGGCCGAAGCACAAACTGTAAACAGCGCGAGATAATGGTAATTGGTAGCTTCTGAGGATCAGTGGTGGCTAGCAAAAACTTCACATGCTCAGGTGGCTCTTCTAAAGTCTTGAGTAACGCATTAAAGCTGTGGGTCGACAGCATATGCACTTCATCGATTAGATAAACCTTATAGCGCCCTTGGCTGGGTGCATAAGGCACATTATCAAGTAACTCTCGGGTGTCCTCAACCTTAGTACGGGAGGCCGCATCAATCTCAATAAGATCAATAAAACGCCCTTGATCAATCGAAACACAATTATCGCACACACCACATGGGGTACTGGTCACCCCCATATCACAGTTTAAACATTTGGCTAAGATACGCGCAATCGTGGTCTTACCAACACCGCGTGTGCCAGTAAATAAATAAGCATGATGCAGCCGATTATAATCAATAGCATTGATTAGTGCTTGCGACACATGACTCTGCCCTATTAACTCATGGAAGTTTTTGGGTCGGTATTTACGGGCTAAGACTTGATATTGCTGGGTCATATCTATCCATTTTGCCAAGTGGCTTAGATTACTAGAATACTTATAAGTAAATACGAGTGCTATTTGAGAGTGCTCATTATAGCAAAAAGCCAGCGCATTCGTCTGGCTTCTTAGCTATTGAACAGTGACTCACATAGAGTTAATAGCGATTTTTGCTAATCGTTATGATCAATCCACAATAATACGCATACATGACAACCATATACAGACTATGTTCAACTCAATAAAACGAGTACTTCAAACAAAGACGCTTGATAACCTAATCATTCATTATGGGCAGGTTTTAATCTATTTATCAGTCTTAGGGCGCATATGCGGGAATAAAATCACATCGCGAATACTGGCCGAATCGGTAAACAACATTACTAAACGGTCGATACCGATACCTTCCCCTGCGGTTGGCGGTAGGCCATAAGATAAGGCTTCGATATAGTCTTCATCAAAATGCATGGCTTCAACATCGCCAGCATCTTTTTCAGCCACTTGACCACGGAAACGCTCCGCTTGATCAGCCGGATCATTCAATTCACTAAAGCCATTGGCCAGTTCACGACCACCAATGAATAACTCAAAGCGATCAGTAATGTCAGGGTTGTCATCGTTACGGCGTGCCAGCGGTGAGGTCTCAGCAGGGTATTCAGTAATGAATGTTGGCTGACGTAATTGATGTTCAGCCGTTTCTTCAAAAACGATGGTTTTTAATTTACCAGCCCCAAAGACGTCTTTCACTTGCTGCTTAAGTGTATTAGACACATAATCTGCTAAATATTCGCGGTCATCAATACGCGCCATATCAAAACCTTCAGCATATTGCGCAATAGCATCAGACATTGAAATACGGGCAAATGGTGCTTGTAAGCTAATAGTTTCTTCTTGATAAGTCAGCTCAGTACTGCCTAAAATGTCGGTCGCCAGCTGGTTAAATAAACGCTCGGTCAAGTCCATCAAATCGTGATAATCCGCATACGCTTGATAGAATTCAATCATAGTGAATTCAGGGTTATGGCGAGTCGAAACTCCCTCATTACGGAAGCTGCGATTAATCTCAAATACTTTTTCAAAGCCACCAATCACTAGTCGCTTCAAGTACAACTCAGGTGCAATGCGCAAGTACAACGGCATATCTAAAGCGTTATGATGAGTCTCAAAAGGACGAGCTACTGCGCCGCCTGGAATGGGATGCATCATTGGCGTTTCAACTTCCATAAAACGCTCATTCAACATAAATTGCCGAATACCACTAATCACTTGGCTGCGAGTGATAAAGGCATCGCGAGTAGATTCGTTAGTCATCAAATCTAGATGACGATTGCGATAACGGGCTTCAACATCCGCTAGGCCATGAAACTTGTTAGGCATTGGACGCAATGACTTAGTAAGTAGGTGGAACTCTTCGATGTGCACATACAGATCGCCTTTTCCTGAACGACCGATATAGCCTGACACGCCAACGATATCGCCCAAGTCTATAGACTTAATACTAGCGAGGACCTCGGGGTCCAACTCTTTGCGTGCGACGTACAACTGGACACGACCACTCATATCTTGGATCACGATAAATGAGCCACGGTTAAGCATCACTCGACCTGCCACGTTGACCGGTGTTTTCTCGCCTTTAGCAGCGTTGTCTTCAATCTCTTGCTTGGATATACCTTCAAAGGCGGCTTGTAAGTCTTGGGCGTAATCTGTACGCTTAAACTTATTTGGATAAGGCTGTTTACCAGAAGCCGTTATTTCATCTAGCTTAGCTTGCAGTTGAACAATCAGCTCATTGGCGTCTTCTAAGGTGGCGACTTGTTCTTGGTTATTTTTCTTTGACATAACACTCTCAAAATTATTGGATAATTAAAGGAATAAACTAAAATAATAAATCTAAAACAGCTGAAAAAATGAACTTTATTCTTAATCGACAACCATCAATCAGCATTAATCGATACAAATCGCAGGTTGTGACACACCCTGCTCAATAACTTGACGACAACCAAAAGGGTCGCTGTTACTAGCGCACTGCCCGACTTGATCAGATACTCCAGAGCAAATGAATTCGCCACTGTGTCTACACTTGTTATTTTAATGGCCATTATTTTAATGGTCATTATTTTACTCGCTATTGGTTATTTTAATCACCGCCACCAATACTGGCCATCAAGTCTGCTTGGTGCTCACGTAACAGCGAATCAAGCAGCTCGTCCATATCACCTTCCAAGATAGCATCAAGCTTATATAAGGTCAGGTTGATACGATGGTCAGTCATACGTCCTTGCGGAAAATTATAGGTACGAATACGCTCACTACGGTCGCCGCTACCTACCAGATCACGACGTATGGTGTCTGCCGCATCAACTTGAGCCTGTACTTTGACTTGTTGTATTCTTGAAATCAGCATCTTCATTGCTTGAGCACGGTTTTTGTGCTGGCTGCGCTCCTGCTGACACTCTGCCACAGTACCCGTTGGAATATGGGTTAAGCGTACGGCTGAGTTAGTCGTGTTGACATGCTGACCACCGGCGCCACTTGAGCGAAAGGTGTCAAAACGAATGTCCGCTGGATTTAAATCGACTGTATCATCAATCTCAATTTCCGGCATTACCGCAACGGTACAGGCTGACGTATGCACACGGCCTTGGCTTTCAGTCTCAGGCACACGCTGAACACGATGTACCCCGGATTCAAACTTTAAGCGGCCATAGACGCTGTTACCCGATACACGGGTAATAATCTCTTTATAACCGCCATGCTCACCTTCACTGGCTGACAGTACTTCCATTGTCCACCCTTGAGTCTGTGCATACTTTTGGTACATCCGAAACAGATCACCTGAGAAAATCGATGCTTCATCGCCACCAGTGCCCGCACGAATCTCCAAAAATGCTGGAACTTTATCGTTCGGGTCTTTAGGCAACATCATGACGTTGAGCGCCTCTTCCATCTCTACGATGGTATCACGTGCGCTGTCAATTTCATCCTGCATCATCTCTTTCATTTCAGGATCGACAGACTCCGCTAACATCCCTTCGGCATCAGCTTGATCGACTTCGGCGTGCCTATAGTTCAACCATAACGTGGTAATGTCCATCAAATCGCTGTGCTCAACAGACAGTTCACGGAATTTATTATTATCACTGATGATATCAGGATCAGATAATAAGGCAGTAACCTCTTCGTAACGGTCTACCATCTGGTCTAAACGCAGGCGCAAGGATTCTTTCATAACAGGACTTTTATCTAAATGATGGAAATAAGACCGCGATTATAGCAAATTTTTACGGATAAATTAAAACCACTGCGCAATCTTAATGCTTATATTAGCGACGGCCACTAAATATGCTCCATAAATGTTGTTCATAAGCAGCAATAACGAAAATCAGAACAATAAAAAATAGCTAAGATTGCTCTTAGCTATTTTGTTCTCTATCAGGACAATAGGTCATTCATATCAGATATTTAGTTTACTGTAGTCAAAACCGTGTGATGATAATACAAAGCAACCAAACGTAAATAACAACTGACTAACATAAGCAGACACAACATGTGATTCTAGTGCCCACAAACAATCTACATTGATTTGATTATAACTGTTCTTAAGCTTTGCGTACTAATACTGACCCAATCGAGTAACCGGCACCAAATGAGCAAATGACACCTAGATCGCCCGATGTTAGCGAGTCTTTATAACGATGGAAGACTACCATTGGGCTAGATGAGCTGGTATTAGCAAATTCGGCAATGACGCTTGGGGCAATAGCTTTGTCTGCATCTTTGCCAATGACTGTACGTAAAATTAAGTCCAGCATATTAGCATTGGCCTGGTGTAGCCACATCATCTTAACCTCAGAAGTTGGTATATCATTTTCCTGTAAGTGCTCGGTGATGACTTGTGAGACTTTTGGGCAGACTTCACGGAACACTTTACGGCCATTTTGTAAGAACAACTTGTCAGTCACTGGTTCTTTAATATCAGGATACATCTGAGTTTCGGCCGCTAAAAACTCTGAGCGATCCATAAAGCCATATTCGTTTTTGATATTAGTCGAAAACTCAGTAAATAATTTACAATTTAAGATTTCATAACCTTTAGGCGTATCTAAATCTTCTACGATACAAGCGGTTGCGACATCACCAAAGATGAAATGACTGTCACGGTTACGCCAGTTTAGGTGCGCAGAAGTAATCTCAACGTTGACTACAGCCACTCGTTTGGCCAAACCAGATACGATTGAGCCGTGCGCTTGTGACAGACCAAAGGTTGCTGCACTACAGGCCACGTTCATATCGTAAGCAAAGCCACCAACCATACCAATTTCATTTTGAATTTCAATAGCCACTGCTGGATAGGTACGCTGAAAATTCGAGCAGGCGAGAATAATACCATCTAGATCATTGGCTTCTAATCCAGCATCTGCTAACGCATCTTTAAGCGCCGCAGCCCCCATTTCTGCCATGATGGACAGCTCTTCGCCTAAGTTACGGTAAGCGATGACTGGAGCCATAATTTCGGGGTTTAAAATACCGTCTTTTTCCATTACATAACGCGACTTAATACCGGATACTTTTTCAATGAACTCAGCTGATGAGTGCTGGAGTGCTGGTATGGTATCGCTTGCTATCTCGTCAGCATGCTGTTCGTTATATTTATCGACATACTGGTTGAATGACACTACCAGCTCTTCGTTACTGATGCTATAAGGGGGTATGTATAGGCCGGTGCCGGTGATACAAGTCGTCATGATAAGCTTCCTTGTCTACTATGGTGTCGCTTACTAATAAGCATAAAAGTGGAGAAAACAGCGCAGGCTACTTTCAATGAACAATGGTTCGGTGAATAACTGTAAACTTAAAATCAATGCCTTTATTATGCCTGAATATTATTATTATTCTAATACTTTGTTACAAATAATCAATTTCCAGTCTATAACTGGCAAAGGTTGGCTTAATTGACGCGCACCTACTATATAATCAGGAGCACTCAAAATCGTTAAACTTTATTAAAATTCATTAGAAATAGTAATTAGGAGACAAGATTCAATGGCAGGACTCTTTGACTGGCTGTTCGGGCAGTATGCTGATTACTCTACCCTTTTCATCGGCTTAGAATTAATTGCCGTTATATTCGGTGTGGCAAGTGTGTTGCTTGCCCGAAAAACTAATATTTTGGTATTTCCAATTGGCCTGGTCAGCACCGCTATTTTTGTTTATCTACTATGGAAATGGCAGTTATTTGGTGATATGTTTATTAATGCTTATTATACGGTCATGAGTATATACGGTTGGATAAATTGGTCAAAAAGCAAAGTAAGTCACGGCAGCCAACAGTCTGACCAGCAGTTAAATGAATCATCTCAGGCTGAAGTGCAAATTGAACATATCCAGTCAAGTGACGCACCGATTATGGCTGTACTAGCAACTGCGACGGTCGCATTCGTTGCGCTAATTTATTATTTCCGACCCGTGATTAATAATAATTTTAGCTTCGATGGCGTGGTGTTGGGTGTGCACTTATTTACTTGGGTCGATTATACCGATATGCTAACCACCGCGCTGTTCTTAATGGCGATGTGGTTAATGGCCAGTCGAAAGATTGAGCACTGGTTATTATGGATTGTCGCCGATGCTATTTCAGTACCGCTATACTTTTATAAAGGACTCACCTTTACCGCACTACAATACGTGGTGTTCACCTTCATTGCAATTTGGGCCTATTATGAATGGCAGCGACGCTACCGCATTCAATTTAACGCAGCATACGCCTAAATCGATCATCAAGATAGCCATCTTAGGTGCAGAAAGCACGGGTAAGACTAGCTTATGTCGTGATTTGGCCGTACATTTTAACAGCCCATGGGTACCAGAATATATGCGCACCTACTTGCAGGCAAAATGGGATAGCGAGCAAAAAATCTGTACCTGGGACGATTTATTGCCCATAGCTCAAGGTCAAATAGACTTAGAAAATGAGCTGGCTCAGCAGGTTGAACAAACTACGGGCTACCTGTTTTGTGATACCAGTTTATTCGAGCTGATGGTTTACGCCAACTGGTATTACGGCGACTGCCCTGATGCCATCACACAGGCAGCATTGGCACATAATTATGACTTAATCTTATTGACCAAAGCCGATATACCCTGGGTCGCTGACGACTTACGTGATAGTCCACATGAACGCGAAGAAATAAGCGCTCGCTTTGCAGATGAGCTGGTTCACCATGATAAGATATTCCGCCAGATTGGTGGGAATAGGAATGAAAGAGTTCAGCAAGTAGTCGATTGGCTTAATAAAATACAGAGTTGAGTCTTATTATTTAATACATCAAAGTAGCTCGCACATAAGGCTATCACTGACTTACCACACTTATTACCTTACCTTATAATCTTTTATAAAAACTCACTTAAAAAATTTCCTTGTGTTTAGTGCAACGCAGTGCTTCACTCTTTCCCAGCTCAAATTTTTGCTATCGCTATACCCCCACTACGCACGCTAAGGATTATTTTTGAAAGCCACGTTGTACACAATTATTGCTTTAATTGCATTTGCCGCAAACTCTATTTTTTGTAGAATGGCCCTAGTTGAGGGTTATATCGATCCATGGAACTTTACTATTATTCGTCTGCTCAGTGGTGCCGCCTCTTTAGGCATTATTATGGTGATTTATACTTATAATTTAAAACGTAAAGCCACATTTAACCCGGCTATTTTAAAGGACAAAGGCAGCTGGCTAAGTAGCATTAGCTTATTGTTTTACGCACTGTGTTTTTCGATTGCCTATGTAGAACTGGATGCGGGTACGGGGGCACTTATTTTATTTTCAGCCGTACAACTGACCATGATAGGTTGGGGTATCTATAAAAAAGAGCAATTAAGCGCATTGCAGTGGGCAGCTTTTGTGGTCGCAATAGCAGGTTTTGTCTACTTAATGCTGCCTTCAGCAGCGGTACCATCACTGTTTGGGGCAGCAATTATGGCCATTAGCGGTATGGCATGGGGTATATACAGTATACGCGGTCAAGTGTGTGTATCACCGCTTAGAACCACAAGCTTTAACTTTATAAGGAGCTTAGTCGCCATTCCCCTATTGTTGTTAGTCGGTATAAGCCACATACAAGACATCAGCATTGAAGGAATATTATTAGCGAGTACTTCAGGGGCGATTACCTCAGGTATGGGCTATATCCTTTGGTATGCTGCTATGCCGCTGTTAAAAAGTACCCAAGCGGCAGTCGTACAGTTTTGCGTACCCGTGCTTGCGGCTATTGGTGGTGCGCTCTTTCTATCTGAGCAGTTGACCATGCGATTTATAATAGCAAGCACGATCATTTTAGGGGCAGTTCTGGTGTTTGTTTTAAACAAAAAAGCGCTTAGAGAGCCTACTTAAAATAGCGAATGCGCAAGAGATAGATATGGTAAATCCAATTTAAAAGAGATACAGTGCTACTATTATGAATTTTTCGCAGCCTCCGTCACACTTGTGAACAGCAAGCAAGAAAAATTTATACCAGTAGCACGCTGACACAAATGCACCTATTTTATTTTGAACTGGCTATATATAATGAGGATGTTGATAGATTATTATCATCAGTAGTAACAATCAAAACCTAAGGCGCCCTAATGCACCAAAATAACCGGTGACAGTGTGCTAGCAATAATTTGTGTCGTTGTACTACCCAGAAACAATTGCCGCCACTTGGAACCACTGTAAGCCCCAACCACGATAATATCGACATTATTGTTTGCTTGAAATGCCAATAGTGTGTCAACAGCATCAGACTCAGGTAAGTGATGAGCCTCTACTGTAAAGCCCGATGAATCTAATTGCTGAAATGCCGCTGCTAAGCTTTCTTTAGCATAGTCATCATGATTGCCTATCATCACAATATGACCTTGCAACCCTTTTAACAGTGGGCTCTTTGCAATCATTTGGATCGCTTTAATGGCCGTTTCACTGGCATCAAATGCGATCATGTATGAGGTAGGGGCGGTAAACTCCTCTGAACAAATCAGGATAGGTATGTGTGATGCGCGTGCCACCGTTTCGATTTGGCTACCAATATTGATTCGATCATTTTTATGATCTTCTCCGCGCCGCCCCATAACAATGGCACGATTTTTTGCTTCAAAGTGTTCAATAGCGGGTAATAACTTGCCGCGGCGTTGATAAATGCTAACTTCCACATCAAAATCACTGTTGATATGACTTTTTGCATCTTGTACTAAGGCATTACTATAACTGTTCACTACCTTCGCTCTTTGTTCATCGAGCTGGGTTAATTCTTCTAATAAAAACTGGCGACTGTTCACCCCTATCGCACCGGACAAGTCGCGCCTGGACGACGCAGGGATATCGCTAACATGTAATAGTGCCACCGGTAAATCTAAGCGACTGGCGTACCATGCAGCGTAGTTACAAACGGATTCAGTGACTGCCGATCCATCGATACAAGCTAAAATATGCTGTTCTGTGGTCATAATTTATCCTTAATTCTTGAGTGAATAAAGTTATCAACAAGCCCTTAACGAGCGTTTAATGAGCACTTAAGTTATTAGCGGCGTCTGATTTGTCATGAACACCGAACTTTTCTACCATCGCTTGGCTGGCCTCATTAAGGCCTATCAGCTCAACTTCGGTGCCTTCTCGGCGAAACTTAATAATAACTTTGTCAATAGCAGCGACTGCTGTCACATCCCAAAAATGAGCCTCAGAGACATTAATAACCACATTAGGGATCGCCTCCTTAATATCAAATGATTCTATTAAGCGCTCTGCAGATGAGAAAAAGACTTGGCCATTCACTCGATAGTAACGTGTTTGCTTTGATTCATCCAGTTGCGTATCGACACTCATATAACGCTCAATCTTATTAGCAAAGAATAATGCCGATAACAGAACACCAATTAAGACCCCATAAGCTAAGTTATGGGTGGCTACGACCACCGCAACCGTGGTGATCATTACTAAATTACTCTGTAGAGGTTTGGTCTTGAGCTCCTTAAAAGAGCCCCAGTTAAAGGTACCAACCGATACCATAATCATAACCGCCACTAACGCGGCCATTGGAATAATCTTCAACCAGTCGCTTAAAAAGACCACCATCAATAATAAAAACAACCCAGCAATTAAGGTCGATAAACGAGTAAAGCCGCCTGATTTTACGTTGATTATAGACTGACCAATCATCGCACAACCTGCCATACCACCAAAGAAACCACTAACCATATTTGCCATTCCCTGACCTTTGCATTCTTTATTACGATCGCCTTTGGTGTCCGTTAGGTCATCTACAATACTCAAGGTCATCATAGATTCTAACAAACCGACTATGGCCAAACTAATAGAGTAAGGCAAGATAATACGCAAGGTATCCATATTTAGAGGAATATCAGGTAATAAGAAAATTGGCAGGGTATCCGGCAACTGGCCCATGTCACTGATAGTTCGTGCCTCTGCACCAAATACAATGGCCAATATAGTCACCAATACGATGCAAACCAAGGGTGAAGGAATGATCTTGCCAATTTTTGGAATGTGAGGATAACCATATATTATGATTAACCCTAAAGCAACCAGAGCATAGACATGCCATAAATTGGAGCCCGCTTGCGGCATTAACTCAGGAAGTTGCGACATAAAAATTAAAATGGCTAAGGCATTAATAAAACCAATAATAACTGACTGAGAAACGTACTTCATCAGATTACCCAGTTTTAAGAAACCAAAGATAACCTGTAAAACCCCTGTCAACACAGTTGCTGCCAGCAAGTACTGTAAACCATGATCTTTGACTAGCGTGACCATTAATAAAGCCATGGCACCAGTAGCGGCAGAAATCATCGCTGGCCGGCCGCCAACGAAAGCGATAACCACTGCGATACAAAACGAGGCATAAAGACCCACCTGTGGGTCGACACCAGCAATAATTGAAAAGGCAATGGCTTCGGGAATAAGCGCTAAGGCGACCACCATACCCGCTAAAATATCGCCTCTAACATTTGATAGCCAATGCTCTTTAATAACATTTAACATTTTTAACTCAGTCTTATTTACGGATTTATTATTTTAATAATCGATAAGTTTAAGATAAAAAAATACAGTATTAGCCCTCTATAATCTTCCAGCTACGCTCTTGAGCCTATTAAATATGCTGAGAAGATACTAGATATTATTTAAAGGTCTTAATTATAAATACTATTTTGAATACCCTGATTTTAGAAACTTAACTTATAAATCGATTAGTAAGATAGATAATAAAGCAATGCGATCACGCAGAAAAAGGCGCAAAACGCTTTAGAAGAGGGGTATTACTATAATAAGCAATAAGTTACGGACAGAGGTACAATTAGATTGGCATATTCATTTTTATATTAAAACTCTCATATGATTGATAATTTATATGACTGATTGACCAATAGTCGCTGGTATTAATGCCGCTAATTCTACCACACAGAGAAAGTTAAGAAAATATTGTATTTCCTAACTTTAGTAAAGTCATTAGCTGCAATAGTTACAACTATAAAAATAGGCTTACTAAACTACGCTAAACGAAGCAGGCTACTGGTATTAAAATAAGATAATGTTAGTACGTACCGACAGCCATCAATTCAGAACTCATAGTACAGTAATTCTTATTCAAAAAAACTGAGTTCAATCTCAAGTCTAAATGCCCTAAAGTTGCCTTAAGGGGCCTATTAAAGGGCGCATTCAACCAGCTAAACACTTTGACCGGCATAACCCAACCACAGCGAAAATTAAAAAATATAATTCAATAGGAGTAGCCTTTTTATGGCGACCACCAATAACGACCTAGTAAACAATAGCAATCCAATAGCGAATCAGAGTCAAGCTAAAGACACGCTCCATAATACTAGCCCCCGCGATACCGATCTTCGTGATACTAATAATAGCATTCAAGTAAGGGGTGCCCGCGTTCATAACTTAAAGAATGTTGATATCGATTTACCTCGTGATGCGCTGGTGGTTTTTACTGGGATATCAGGCTCAGGAAAATCATCACTGGCTTTTGGTACCTTGTTTGCAGAGTCACAACGTCGTTACCTTGATACCGTATCGCCTTATGCGCGGCGCTTGATAGACCAAGTTGACGAGCCCGATGTTGATTCAATAACGGGGCTGCCACCAGCAGTCGCACTACAACAACAGCGTGGCACACCCTCTGTGCGCTCATCGGTTGGCAGTATTACCACAATTTCTAACGGGTTGCGCATGCTTTATTCACGGGCTGGTGACTACCCTGCCGGTCAGGACATGCTCTATGCAGATGCGTTTTCGCCTAACACCCCCGACGGCGCCTGCCCTGTCTGCTCTGGTATCGGTCGCGTGTTTGAGGTAACTGAAAAGCTGCTGGTTCCCGATGATACCAAAACCATTCGAGAACGGGCCATTGCAGCCTGGCCACCTGCATGGCAAGGTAAAAACCTGAGCCGTATATTGGTGACTCTTGGCTATGACATCGATACGCCGTGGCGGTCGTTACCGAAAAAAACCCGCGATTGGATCTTGTTTACTGACGAAACCCCGACAGTACCTGTCTATCCAGAATATAGCGGTGAACAAGTACGCGAAGCAATTGTAAAAGAAGAAGAGCCCAATTATATGGGTACCTTTGCAAGTGCTAAACACTTTGTTTTGCACTCTTTTGCCACCACCCAAAGCCCTCGCACTAAAAAACGTGTGTCCCAATTTATGCAGATATCTGTCTGTCCAGAATGTCACGGCAAAAAATTAAAGCAAGCATCGCTGTCAGTCAAATTTGCAGGACTAGATATTGGTGAGTTGTCGCAGTTGACCTTGACCGAAGTTGCTCTCAAGCTTCAGGCTGCTGCCAATAACAAACCTACTGATAACATGAAAGATCGAGAAAAAGCAATCGTCGCTCAGCGCATCGCCCGCGATGTTCTGTCTCGAGTTGAGGCCCTGACGATGCTGGGCTTGGGTTACTTGTCGCTTGAGCGCACCACCCCTACTTTATCTCCAGGTGAGTTGCAACGCTTACGGCTTGCCACCCAAATTCGCTCGCAACTGTTCGGAGTAGTTTACGTCCTTGATGAGCCCTCCGCAGGTTTACACCCCGCAGATACTCAAGCGTTATTAAGTGCCTTGGATGAACTAATAGTCGCTGGCAACTCAGTATTTGTGGTTGAGCACGATGTTAGCGTTATCAGACACGCCGATTGGATAGTAGACGTTGGACCAGATGCTGGTACTCATGGCGGCGAGGTTATTTACAGTGGGCCTATAGATGGTTTACGCGAAGTGGCTAGGTCACACACTGGCCGCTATCTTTTTACCACCGATGCGAAAATTAAACACACCCCAAGAGCGCCGATGGCTTGGCTCAAGCTAGCAGGAGTTGAGCGTAACAACCTACAAAATTTAGACATTGAGTTTCCGTTAGGCGTGATGACTACCGTTACTGGGGTATCCGGTTCCGGTAAATCAAGTTTAGTGAGTCAAGCCCTGGTCGAACTCATTTATGAGTCACTAGGACAACAATCTATAATTGCAGCGCCAACTGGCGAAGCTGATTTACTCGAACAAGAGTTGGAAACACCAACCGGTGGGCAGATTGTTGCTGGAATGAGTCACGTAAAGCGACTAGTAACCGTTGATCAAAAAGCAATCGGTCGTAGTCCTCGCTCAAACCTGGCCACCTATACCGGCATGTTCGATCATGTCCGTAAGTTGTTTGCGTTGACCCCAGAAGCAAAAGCACGTCGCTACGATATGGGTCGCTTTTCGTTCAATACGGTAAAAGGGCGCTGCCCCAATTGCGAAGGCCTCGGCTTTGTCATGGTCGAGCTGTTATTTCTTCCTAGCGTTTATTCGCCATGCCAAGTCTGTCATGGACAGCGCTACAATGACAAAACCCTTGAAATCACCTATCGTGATAAAAATATTGCCGAAGTGCTCGCTCTGACGGTTGAATCCGCCTATGAGTTCTTTGCAGATGAGCCTGCCATTTTGCGCGCGCTAAATGCCTTGCTGCAAGTCGGACTGGGCTACTTAAAACTCGGCCAGCCAGCCACTGAACTATCTGGCGGTGAAGCCCAGCGGATCAAACTGGCCACTGAACTGCAACGCACCCAGCGTGGCAACACTCTTTATGTGCTTGATGAACCGACCACCGGCTTACATCCTGCAGACGTATCGATGTTGATGTCACAATTGAACGGGTTGGTTGACGCTGGCAATACCGTCATTATGGTCGAACACGATATGCAGGTTGCCAGTAATAGCGATTGGGTTATCGATATCGGCCCAGGTGCTGGCGATAAAGGCGGACTTATTGTTGCTCAAGGCGCACCTGAAGAAGTGGCTTGTTCAGAAATAAGCCAAACGGCGCCCTTCTTAATGGCAGAGTGCAACTCTTAAAAAGAACTGCCTTAAAAGTAGCATTTAGAAACCTCATAAAGTGATGTTAATTCATAGCATAAAAAATAGAGCCGATAATGGCTCTATCTTTTTGTAAATACAGATGTGTAAATACAGATTTGTGAGTACAGACTTAATCCAAAGCCTTTATGCCTGCTTTGGCAATCCGCACATCTTCACTACCATGCGCACCGCCTACTCCGATGCCACCAACCACAACACCATCGATATAAATGGGAACGCCGCCATCTAACATCAATATATTTTCATCTAAATACCGAATGTCAGCAGGAATACTACCGTCTTTGATACCCTTAGCAATGTCCGCAGTTTCTCTTTTTTGTGAATTGGCGGTATATGCTTTTTTATAACTGGCACGAATGGTATGCACGCCTGCTCGGTGATCTCTCAAAACGGCCAACGTCTGTCCTGAGCGATCAACCACCGTTACGGACACCATTAGTTGATCTTTTTTAGCTTCTAAGGCGGCGGCATTGATCATGTTCTGTGCCATCTCACCCGTTAACACAGGAATGGTTGCCATATAAGCTCCAGAGTTAGTTGCACTGGGTATAATTTGATTGTTTGGTGAGGTACTGGCACAAGCCGTGACCGATAACAAAGAGGTTGCAAGAGCCGCATATATAAGTAATTTCTTCATTTTAAACCCTTAATATTATTTTTTTTGCCTAACTTAATAGGTCTCAGTCAGTATAATCTAATTAACACTGCTTTAATTTTCATACGTTATTCAGCATACATAAATCAATAAACCTGAATCAACACACACTCTTTAATAAGCTGTAATCAACAAGTCTTGATTAAATATCAGTCATATTCATGGCTTTAGCATAGCTGCTGGGGTTAAATCTGGTGGTGACCACAAGCATACCTATTAGCGTGATCAAAAGCATCAGCCAAACGGCCTGAAAATCACCAGTCCCTTCACGTAAAACTCCGGCTAAGTAAGGGACGATTGCAGTGATTATAAAACCAACGCCTTGTACAAAAGCGGTCAGTGCACCAGCTAATTTAGGGAGTGATAAATGATCAAGCGCCACGGTCAGCGTTAATGCAAAACAAGCGCCCAGGCCACAACCTATCATGGCGGCCCAAACAATCAGCAATGACTCTGGCATTAGCATTAATCCTGCAAAGCCGATAATCTGAATACCTACTGCAAAAAACAACCAAGGGCGTCGATCCAGGCGACTAGAAGAGAGCGCAGGAGCACCAAGCGCACCGATCACCTGAAAAACAGTCATGATACCGATTAACTCACCGCTACTCTGAGCGCTCCAACCTAAACCACGAGCATAAGTCGGCAAAAAAGCGATCATACAAGCATAACCGGCGTTGGCCAAGCCAAAATAACTGGCCAGTAACCAGGCACGACGATTTTTAAAAAAATTGACCGGTACACTGTTATGCTTGGTTTCCATCACTTCCGATGGTCTCAGCCACCATAGCAAGAGGGCAACGACTGGTAGTATTAGCCATATACCAAGGCCTGCTTGCCAGCTGCCATAATGCTCAGCCACTAGTGGGCTAAACGTAGCAGCAATTCCACCACCCGCCATTAGTGAGGCTGAATAAATACCCATCGCTAGCGGTACGCGCTTAGGATACCAGCGTTTTACGACGCCGGGCGCCATCGCCTGTACGATAGCGATACCAGTACCGCCTATTAGCGCGCTAGTAATCAGAGTCCAACCTGATCCTAATTCCAGACGCCACAAGCCTGCTAATGCTATAGCGATTAGTCCACCCGTTATCCAAGCACTTTCGCTCAGCCGTTTGCCCACCCATGGTAACAGTAAAGGAAACACGCCCATACAGAACATGGGCAACACCACTAGTAATGAGGCCGCTTGCAAACCTATACCGGTACTCAAGCGAATTTCCTCTAGCAGAGGGCCGGTAGACGTTATCGTTGGGCGTAGGGTCAGTGCCAATCCAGCAATCACTATCATAGGCCAAAATAGGGTCAATGATGACTGGCGTGCGGTGGCAGAAATGTGATCAGTGCTCATTAATAAAAGGCCTTCCTTTGTATACTTAATCTACTTTAAAATTAGTACCACGTGGCTTAGAGAAATTTTTGAGCAGTTGTGCGGGTTTATATAGCGTGTCTGTTTCAATCAATAGCGACTGTCGTTAAACATAACTAAATATGTCCGAAAAAAGCCGACGCAGAGCGCCGACTTTCGCCATATTACAGTTTTTTAGTCGCATTTTTAGTAATGATTTTAGCCCTGTACTCGTTCTAAAAAGCTTTTAAGACTTTTTGAGGCCAGTGTCTAGGGACACAGTTAAAAAGGTTTGAAAGGCAAGAACTTACCATCAAGGATAATAACCGCGCGGTCACCACCTTCTGGGTCTGCAACTTTTTTGATATCCATTTTAAAGTTGATAGCGCTGATGATGCCGTCACCAAATTGTTCATGAACCAAAGCTTTGAGAGTAGTACCGTACACCTGCATCATCTCGTAGAATCTGTAGATAGTAGGGTCGGTCGGCATTTCACTGCCAACGCTACCGCGTAACGGAATAGCTTGTAGTAAAACGATAGCATCATCATCAAGACCTAAGGTTTCGCCAACTTTTTGCGCAGCCTCAGTAGGTAAAGGATGCTGACCCAGTAGAGCGGCAGTTACATAGACGTCGCTAAGACCAGTACCAGCGGCTATTTGTTCGAACGACAAACTTTTCTCAGCTTTGGCGGCAATGATGGTATCTGTTAGTGCTTGGCGGGCAGTGTTGCTAATTTGAGATTGAATCATGGTAGTACCTTTTTTAGTGAGTGGTAGTAGTTATTAAGTAAACAATTGAGTAATTACTAAGTTGAAAATCATTGAGTTTGAAATAATGCTAATCAATATTACTTATCGTTGATAAAGCTCAAACCCTATTGGCTTAAACCATAAAATTAAAACAGTAAGCTCGAATAACGATCTTAAATAATAAGCTTAGACCGCTACAGGAATAGGCTGTATAGGATAAGCGCGAACTTCAGTATGCTCTGCAAGGGAAACAAAATCGTTGGTAGCGCCGTCTAAGGCATCAATGCCACCGGTCTCGATATCGTATACCCAGCCATGCAGTGCCAAACGGCCTTCTCTTAGCGCCAGACGAACAGAGGGATGAGTTTTAATATTTTCAATCTGAGCGATGACATTTTCTCGCACCATAGATTCAATACGGTCGCTAGCACTTAAATGGGTAATAGATTCATTAACTACCCGTGCTGAGTCAGCGTAACGCAACCAGCTACCAACTGCTGGCATGTGATCCATGCAGGTGCAATTAGCAATGGCTGACATGGCACCACAGTCTGAATGCCCACAGATGACCACATCCGTAACTTGTAGTGCGGTTACGGCGTACTCTACTGAGGCTGACACCCCACCGGGCTCAGGTCCATAAGAGGGAACAATGTTGCCAGCATTCCTAATAACAAATAGGCCGCCCGGTTCGCGCTGGGTTACCAGCTCAGGCACTAAGCGGCTGTCTGAGCAAGAAATGAATAGCGTACGCGGGTTCTGTTTAGTCGCTAAATTCTTGAACAAATCAGCACGTTCAGGAAATGCATCGCTATGGAACTTCAAAAAACCTTCAATAATATCTTTCATAACGGCTGTCGCTGTTGTTTCGATAGAATGAATAATACGCCGTTATTGTAATAAGGTAAAATACTGGTATATTATGATATCGATAATAAATACTTATAGGTATATTATGATACTTAGACATATTAAGTACTTTCTCGCGGTTGCCAAGCATCACAGCTTCACGCAGGCAGCAGCATCTCTGTATGTCTCGCAGCCCGCCTTGTCGCAACAAATCAAACAACTAGAAGAAACCTTAGGGGCGACCTTATTTGATCGTTCGGGGCGTCGCGTTAAGCTAACCGATGCCGGTGAAGTGTACGCCCGCTATGCGCGCAAAGCCTTACAAGATTTAGAAGAAGGACAAAGAGCACTGCACGATGTACAAAACTTAAGTCGCGGCGCTTTACGAATCGCGATTACTCCTACGTTTACCACTTACCTGATCGGGCCACTGATAAAAGAATTTCATGCTTGCTATCCTAACGTCACCTTAAGCGTACAAGAGATGTCGCAGGAGCAGATGGAAAAGCACTTGCTTGATGATGCCTTTGATGTGGGTATTGCCTTTGCAGAGGTGCAATCTGCCGACATAGAAACCCAAACCTTACTCGTTGAAACCCTGGCATTGGTAGTGAATAACCACCATCCCCTTGCACAGCATCAAGCTATTGATTTGCCAACCCTGAATGCGCAATCATTGGTGCTATTGAGCCATGAATTTGTGACCCGTGAGCAAATTGAGCGTTATTGTCGCCAACACGATATCCAGCCACAGGTACTGATGGAGGCCAATTCATTAAGCGCCGTTATTGAAATAGTACGCCACACCCAATTGAGCACTTTATTACCGTCCAACATTGTGAGTAATCGTGATGAGCTGGTCGCCATTGCATTAGCCCCAACTTTACTAAAGCGCACTGCGGTATTATTACAACGAAAAGGCGCTTATCAAAGCGCGGCTACTGCAGCTTTTATTGACTTAGCACACAAGGTCTGCAAGCCAGCTTAAAGGACTAATCTTAAATAGTGACCAGTATCAAGCTAATTGAACGTTTCGATTGGTTTGCGCAATGAGCAATATGTGGGCACTTATTTAATAAGAGCCTGCTTAGCGACAGCGTGTTAAACGTTAAGATAGTTGCAAGATAACGGCATCTCTATCTAGGCCACGCTTACTTTTTATAACCGATAAATTGCACGACTGCACTGAGACCTTGATGGCGATCTCCTTCTGAGACAATACGTTGCTTTTCAACCCCAATAACCTCCTCTAGTTCTGTAAGCTCACTCTGTAAGTCTTCTAATGACACAAATCTATCTTTTTGGTCAGCAGATGGCCCACCAACCCCTTCCATGGTCGTTTGCTGATACGTATAAGCTTCAAGAATAAATACCCCACCTGGCTGTAACGCTGATGCAACCTGTGCATGAACACGGCGCTGTATGGCTTCAGGCATATGCGCCCAAATAGAAACAATGCCATCCCATTGCTGTTCGCCTAATTCATAATCAGCCAGGTCTGCAACCTGAGTAGAAATTTCCACTCCTTTATCGCGGGCTAGTTTCAGCGCTTTGTTTAAACCAACTTCGGAGAGATCAATGCCAGTTACCTGATAGCCTTGTTGGGCTAAGAACACCGCATTTCTTCCTTCACCTTCAGCCAAACATAACACACGTCCCCCTGCTGGTATTTTCTGAAATTGCTCTTTTAGAAAGTCATTGGCTTCTGTGCCGTAAGCAAAACCTGCTTCACGATAGCGTTCGTCCCACATGCTATTTTCCTTTTATAGTCAACGAAAAGTAATATCGATACATAACCTACTGCTGGCATACGTTTTTCTTGCTTGCTGTGCCTACGCAGACAGAGGCTGCAAAAAGCTTATAGCAGCAGTACCGTCGCGTTTTTAAGGTATTTTAACTATAGTACTTAAGTTCAGGTATTTAAGTTCAGGTATTCAAGATTAGGTATTTAAGTTAAATATCTATTCTACTATCTAATCAATCGTATTGTCTGTAAGGATAACAAGGCTTATATTTTAGGTTGCTGGCTACAAAATTCAGTCCGATAGCCAGTCCCACCGAAAGGAGCTAGCTTGAGAAAACCTATCTTATTTTTGCCTAAAGAATTAACGGTTCGTCGTAGAATATTTTAAAAAGTTGATGGGTATAAGAACAAAAAAGCTCAGCACAAGTTAGACTGACTTGATTAAATTAGCTGATCGACAATCAAATGATTGAATGATGGCAGTTAACAAATTAGCCCGATAGCGTTAAAATATTATTTAAACATATAGCGTGGTTTTTGTGTTGCGCTACCTAAGCTAGGTTTACTGGCTATTGACCCACTGATTATTGATGATTCGCAAGAAGACAATATGGCAACTTTGATCCAAACGCTTAAAGAAGATTGGTCACTCTCAGCATCTATTGCCGGTTTTTTAGCGGTGCTGATCGCTTATTCTGGCCCGCTGATTATTTTCTTTCAAGCGGCGCAAGCTGCGCAAGTGTCAGATGCCATGATGGCCTCTTGGATTTGGGGTATTTCTATCGGCGCAGCGATACCTAGTATTTACCTATCTATCAAATATAAGACTCCCGTGGTCATGGGCTGGTCTGCCCCAGGTACGGCGCTGTTAATCACACTATTTCCGCAGATGAGTATCAACGAAGCAGTCGCTGCTTATATTATCTCAGCCTTAGTTATATTTATCATTGGTGCCACAGGCTACCTTGATAAAATCCTAAAGCTGATCCCTCCTGGCATTGCAGCTGGAATGATGGCCGGTATTCTATTTCAATTTGGCCTAGAGTTATTTATCGCTACTGACACCATGCCGTTTATCGTATTCAGTATGCTGGCTTGTTATTTATTAGCCAAACGTTGGTCGCCGCGCTACACCATGATTTGGGTATTGCTGTGCGGCGTTATCTTGAGTGTGATATTCGGCAAGATGAATCCTGTCGATATCAATTTTTCAATAACCATACCCACACTCATCTGGCCAGAATGGTCATGGAACTCAACGTTGAACCTAGCCATTCCGCTGATCTTAGTGAGTTTAACCGGACAACTGTTACCCGGTATGGCTATTTTAAGACTGAGTGGTTATGACATTCCTGCTAAGCCTATTATTACGGTTTCCAGTATTGCCTCGTTGGCGGTCGCTTGTGTTGGTGGCATAACGGTTATACTAGGGGCTATTACCGCCGCATTATGTACGGGAAAAGACGCACATGAGCTTAAAGAAAAGCGCTATATCGCAGGCGTGGCTAATGGTATTTTTTACTTATTAGGCGGCTTATTTGCGGGCAGCATCGTCACCGTATTTAGCTTGTTACCCAAAGAGCTCATCGCAGCGCTAGCAGGTCTCGCATTAATCGGTGCCATCTCTGCCAATATTACCGTTGCCATGAAAGATGAGAGCCAAAGAGAATCAGCGTTGATTACCTTTTTAGCCACCGCATCTGGCATGCATTTTTTGGGGCTAAGTTCAGTATTTTGGGGTATATGTATCGGTATGATTGCGCACTATATATTGACTAAGAAAAGGGTTGTGGAGGTTGGTGTGTAGTTAATACGTAGCGTTCTTGTGGTTGTTTTGATGATTTTAAAATAAGCAGATTATATATTAATTAATTTTAAATAATATCAGTTAGCTGTAAGGTGGGTTACGTACTTGCTAACCCACCCTACAAAACCTAGAGCAACCTCTACCCTAACTCATCTTATCCCACATTTTACTCAGACGCTTCGGTGATACCGCCATGCGGGTTTTCATTGGCTGAGCGAATAGTTGAATACGATATTCCTCCACTAGCCAGCGATACTCACTGATAGATTCGGCATTGGCACGTCCAGATAGTCGTTCCATGTGCAAATCTAATGCATAAACCCCATCAAGATCGGCTTCGATATTGTGCTCAAGTCGCTCAAGTCGAATCTCAACTGCTTCCAAATAACGTGGGTACTGCTGCCACTGACTGTAATCCATCCGGTAAACAAAATTAGACAGATGTAAGTCTTCCAATTGGTCTTCGATGTCATCAATAGACTCGCCAAATACCTCACGATCGAGCATCAATAAGCTCTGACGAATACGTTGCCAGCGGGTGTAGACATTTTTAAGGGTCTTGATCACCGTCTGTCCAGTTAGTAGAAAGTTACTAACCACCACTTCAGAAGTTTGGCTGTACTCTTCCTGCGTAAACGGCAACTCTTCGGCTAGACTAATGGCGATATCACCCGCGCTCTCAGATAAGTCCTCACTATGGTCAAACAAGATATAGTGCTCTTCAAGAGCCGCATCTAGCGCGGCATCAATGACGATAGTTTTTAGTTTTTCCATATCGCCAAGTGGTGCAAAGGCCAGTTTAAATATCTTATCAATTTGACTGGTCAGCTGTTTTTTCTTGGCACCCAGCTGACCTTTCATTAACGTCAGCACCCCGATTCTATGCGCCTGCAATGCAGCGGTCACGTCGGTATACTGATGAATCGATACTGCCTCGCCGGCCTCATCAGTAACCAAAGCGGCAAACTGCTTCATAACTACCCCAGCACTGTGATGGTTTTTACTGAAATTAAAGTGCTCAGGGAAGCTCGTATGTGCGCCTTGATGCTCAGTGACTGCTTGGCTAGTCTCGCTGGCATGTCGGATTTGCAAGGTTTGTAAATCTCGACCCTTTTCAATAATGCGATTCTTGTCATCGACCACACAGATTTGTGGTTGTAGATAACGATCAATGCTAGACGGGTTAAAGTTGTCGGGCTTTACCGACATGATACCGCGGCGATTGAGCGCTTGGCACAGCTGTTTGAGCAATCCCTGCGATTGCGCAGGTTGCAGCTCATCAAATAAGCTATCAGCCATATCAGGAATCGGTACAATTTGTCGGCGAATGTCTTTCGGTAGTGACTTAAGCAACTGTAAAACCAGCTCAAAACGCCACCCAGGCACGCCCCATAACAGCTCAATAGCATCCAACTGCGGCAAGGCTGCTAATGGCACACGGATAGTTACACCATCTTCGTCGCTGGAGGGATCAAAGATATAACGTAGCGGCAATTTTAAATCACCCAACTGCCATACTTCTGGGAAGTCGCCAGTCGTTGGCGCTTGGCTGTTTAGTACATCTTCATCAGTAAAGAATAGATATTTATTATCGGTTTTTTCAATGTCCGCACGCCAATCTTCAAAGGCTTTACGGCTGGCAATATGCTCAGGTGTCTTCTGATCATAAAACTGATAGAGCGTCTCTTCATCAACCAGTAAATCACGGCGACGCAGCTTGTCTTCGATGCGTTCAATATCAGCCACTTTATCCATATTATGCTGTAAAAATGGCGCTTGCCGGCCGAAGTTACCAGTTACTAGACCATCACGGATAAATATCTCGCGTGCTTCAATTAGATTAACTTGTTCATAGTTAGTCAGCTGCTTACCAATAATAATCAAGCCAAACAAGCTGATCTGCGCGTAGGCTTTTACCCGTCCGGTCTTTTTCGACCAGTGTGGTTCAAAGTAGTGATACTTTAATAAGTTACCAGCCGCTGAGATAACCCATTCCGGTTCAATTTTGGCAACCGTACGCATAAAAACTTGCGAGGTTTCTACCATTTCAAAAGCCATCACCCACGGTGGTATTTGCTTAAATACCGTACTGGCCGGGAATATCTTAGCTTTTTGCTGGCGCGCCGCTAGGTACTCACCACGATTTTCAGTTTTATGAGCAATAATAGACAGCAAGCCCGTTAACAGGGCACGATGCAAATTAGCATATTTAACCGCTTTTAGCGCCTCGTCGTGAACGCCAGTTGGGTCACTGTCAGTAGATTCATCAAGGTTGTTTTTAGAACTGTTTTTATCATTACCTTTGGTATTGTCTTTTGAACTATTAACATCGGTAAGCTTAAGCTCGGTGACCATCTGTACCAGTTGACGATGGGTTTGATGCCATTCGCGCACTCGTGGAAAGCTTAAAAAGTTCTTTTTGGTAAACTGCTTACGCTGATTGCCTGACAGCTTATTGCCGTTTTCATCTTTTTCAAACAGCGCTTTCCAAAGGCTCAGGTAAAACAAAAAATCAGAATCATCTTGGCGAAACTCGGCGTGCTTTTGATCCGCTTGCTGGCGCTTATTGGCTGGGCGTTCGCGCGGGTCTTGCACCGCAAGCGCGGCAACCACGATCAGCATTTCACGAATACAATCAAAGTCGCTACCTGCAACCAGCATACGTGCCAGCCTTGGGTCTATTGGCATTCGCGCCATCTGTTGCCCAATGCGGGTCAGCTGTAAATGATCAAGTCCTTGGCGTTTAGATTTTTTGCTAGGCAAACTATTACTGTTCGGTTTAGTGCTTAACTGATTAGCGGCCTTCTCGTCTTTATGGGTAATCGCGCCCAATTCATCCAGTAGTTTATGCCCATCAATCACTAAACGACTGTCAGGAGGTTCAATAAATTCAAAGTCATCAACACTGCCTAAGCGCAGATTGGCCATCTGTAAAATGACTGAGGCTAAGTTAGTGCGTAGAATCTCAGGTTCAGTGAATTCAGGACGACCACTAAAGTCCTCCTCACTATATAGGCGGATACAGACGCCAGGTGCAATACGACCACAACGACCTTTACGCTGATTGGCTGCCGCTTGAGCAATGGCTTCGATCGGTAGGCGCTGTACACGTGAGCGATACGAATAGCGTGAAATCCGCGCGAACCCTAAATCAATCACATAACGGATACCCGGCACAGTCAACGCAGTCTCGGCAACGTTGGTAGCGATAACAATGCGTCGCCCTCTACCCGACGGCTGAAAAATACGTTGTTGTTCTTCATAGGTCTGCCGCGCAAATAGTGGCAATACTTCGGTGTGTTTTGGCCCATGACGCTCAATGACTTCTTGTAACTCCCGAATTTCAGCTTCGGTAGCGGCAAATATCAGGATATCAGCCTGATCTGGATGGCCTTTACTTTCCGCGTCGCTAAAGCATTCTTCTACTGCCGCAACCATTGCACGTGGCAAATTTTCTTCAAAATCATCGTAGCTATCATCGTCTGAACTGGTTACTGGCTCGTCTGTTAAAGGACGATAACGTACTTCAACTGGAAAATTACGCCCTTCTACATTAAAAATAGGTGCCGGTATCTGACGTTTTGACTTGGCATCATAACGGCTAAAGTAATCACTGAAGCGCCGGGTATCTAAAGTTGCTGAGGTAATAATGACTTTTAAATCAGGACGTTTGGGCAGTAATTGCTTGAGGTAACCCATAATAAAGTCAATATTCAAGCTGCGCTCATGGGCCTCATCGATAATAATCGTATCGTATTTGCTCAAAAAGCGGTCATGACCCAGTTCAGCGAGTAAGATACCGTCCGTCATCAGTTTAATCACTGACTGCGCGGTACCTTGTTCATTAAACCGAATCTTAAAACTAACGGTATGACCTAACTGCTCACCCAACTCTTCGGCGATTCGGTTGGCCACACTGCGCGCCGCCAGTCTACGTGGCTGAGTATGTCCTATCTGTCCACGTATTCCACGACCTGCCAGCATCGCTAATTTTGGCAGCTGAGTGGTCTTACCCGAACCGGTTTCACCAGCGACAATAATCACTTGATTATCAATAATTGCCTGTATTAAGTCTCCGGCCCGTTGACTCACTGGCAGATCAAGATTTAATTTATCTGCTAACTCATTTGGAATGCTGTCCATGCGCGCTTGTACCGCCTGCTGTGAGCGGGTTTTTAGCTTTTCAAATTGTGCACGTTTTTGAGCGACTGCCTCAGCAGCTTTTTCGTTATTGTTATCAGGCTTGTTTTTAGATGTAGAGGCGCGTGTGAGCTCACGCTCAAGCTTACTTAAATAATATTCGTCTTTAGCAAGTACTGGCAGTATAGCTGGTACTTCAGCTCGAGAAACTCTCTCGTCCTCGGCTTGGCTATTAGCCTGTTTTCCGCTGCTCATGTCGTCGTCGCTTAAATCTTTAGGGTCTTCTAGAGTATTAGGCATATTTGCTTAGGCTATTTATTATTAATAAGTGGTTAGATTATGGGGCTAATTTGGCTATGATTCAAGATACAGTTAAATGACAGACAGCATTTAACTGCCTGATATGGTTTTTATCCAGCAGTTAAATACAATTGATGCGAGATCTGTGGCCTTTACTGACGACTCCCTTTAGGTAATAGTGACTGTTTAGAAATTAATTCTTAGAAAGTATGGTGTAGGATTAATCTAGTTTTTCACCAACCAAAAACTGTCTTGCTGCCCTAACAGTCGCGACGGGGTCTTCTTCATGCGGCACATGCCCTAGATTATCGAATACTTTAAGCTGGCTGTTACGGATGTCTTGATGAAAACGCGTGGCATTCTCCACTGGGATTAGGTCATCCTGTGCGCCCCATAAGACTAAAGTAGGCAGGGTTAAACCCTTAATTTGGTCTTGATTTTCGGTGCTATCAAATTCTTGCAGACGATCTATCAGTGCTTGGCGATTGCCCTGACGTAGCGCTAGATCATAGTAACGATCAATCAAGGCGTCATTAACCTTGCTATCATCTGCATAAACACTCACCAGGCTTTTTCTGACCACGTCTCGAGGCAGAACATAATTCAAAATAGGGGCTAAAGCTGGGTACTTCGCTAGCGTAAAGGCTAGAGGAACCTGTTTTGGTGTCGCTGGATAACCGACCGAATCGATCAATATTAATTTTTCCACATACTCAGGATACAAGGCGGCAGTACGCCAAGCAATTTTACCTCCTAACGAATTGCCCACTAAAGTGGCTCGACTTACCTGTAAGCGATCCATTACCTGGGTCACAAAAGCCGCATAATTATCGCTAGTATAATCTATTGACTCCTTAACATAGGGACCAGTCAAGCCAAACCCTGGTAGATCCATACGAATGACGCAGGACTCATTACTGAGTGCTGTCGCCCAACCTTCCCAGGTATGTAAGCTTGCTGACGTGCCGTGGAGTAAAACAACAGGCTCTGACAACGTTTTGCTATTCAGATCTTGACATAGGTTTGACTGCACTACATGTACCTGCATACCTTCGACTTCCACAAACTCACTATCTGGCAACTGCCACTGTTCTAGTTCAGCAACGCTTTTATCAGGTGCCCAAAAAAACACTAATAAGGCGACTAATATGACAAGAACGCTGATACTGGTATATATAATAAATTTAACTAGGCGTGACATCATTTTTAGTGAATCCGTTTCATGGTATGAGATTACTTGTCCTTTTATGATAATGTGATAAGCCATATATCACTATTCGAGACAACCACCATCAAAAGCCATAAAAAAACCCGATGTCTAGCTGTTGCATAGACATCAGGTTCTAAAATTAGCTGTTACAATACTCAATTAGTTAGCAATTAGAGCAGGAAGAAATACGCCCATAATCCGACTACAAAGGTGGCAATGATATTAAGTATCACACCAGTACGTACCATCTCTGACTGTTTAATAAGCCCAGTACCAAAGACAATCGCATTTGGTGGGGTGGCAACGGGTAACATAAAGGCACACGAGGCACCAATACCAATAATCATTACCAATACGGCAGGCGGCAGACCCATTTGCTCGGCAATAGCCGCAAATACGGGTACTAAAAGCGCAGCAGAAGCGGTATTAGAGGCAAACTCTGTTAAGAAGATAATGAATGCTGCTACTGAAATTACCACTAAGATAAGCGGTGCAGATGACAACCCATTGGCGACCGCTTGACCAAGAATCAAAGAGGCCCCTGAGACTTTTAGCACCGTTGATAGCGCGATACCACCACCGAACAACATGAGTACGCCCCAGTCGGTGTTGTCAGAGACTTGTTTCCATGACACCAAACCTAAGCTAACCACTGCTGATGCTGCTAACAATGCGACAATAGAATCCACATCATCAATATTAAGCGCGGCACCGATTTTTTTAGAGAGTATCCAGCTCGATGCGGTTGCGATAAACACAATAATTGTCAGTACACGGGGTTTATTCCATGCAATAGGATCATCTTCGTTGAGTGCTACCTGACGATTAAGATTGGGTTTAAGAAAAAGATACATGGCCCCTAATAATAGTGGCAACAATACCAACATCATGGGAATACCAAACTTCATCCAATCAACAAAAGCGATATCAAGCGCTTTGGCAGCGATGGCATTAGGCGGTGAGCCCACGATAGTACCCAAACCCCCAAGGCTGGCAGAATAAGCAATACCTAATAGCACAAATACGAAAGTGCCGCGGTCGTTTTCACGGTCGACCTGGGTTAAAATACCCAGCGCCAATGGCAACATCATTGCCGCAGTGGCTGTATTCGATATCCACATCGATAAAAATGCAGTCACTCCAAATATCAAAAATACCGCAGTTCTAAGATTGCCACCGGCCATCGACAGAATCTTAAGCGCAATTTTTCTATCCAATTTCTGCACATGTAGCGCCGCTGCTAATGCAAAACCCCCAAAGAACAAATAAATAATCGGGTTGGCAAAACTTTGTAGGCCAATTTCGGCATCAAAGTCTGGTATGCCAATAAGTGCGCCTATTACGACGACCAATATCGCGGTAATAGTCACATGCACCGCTTCAGTCAACCACAACACGCCAATAAAGAACAGTAAAGTGAGACCTTTATTGGCACTGATATCGTACGGCAGGACGTTGTAAATAATCATACTGACAATCGCAGCTATCACTACTACTATCAGCCCTTTACCAGTGCCCTTTGGAAAAGTATCAGTAAATAAATATTCGTTGCCATCATCAGGAAGATGGCTGTCTAATTTCTGCTCTGACATAAAATGTCCTTATTGTGTCCAAAGACAGTGATAAAAATTATAGGAGGTAAAGATAAATTTTAACCATTAGCAATAGCTCTATAACGGCCCTACCAAAATACGCTGTCATCATAACAGGAATATTCTCCACCCGAATACTTTTTATAGTGTTCTAAAAAAACCTTATTAGCAATATGGCTTTATCATTCCCTGACTGTGATAACTCACCTTAGGCGGTCAAATCAGGTTGATATGTCGTTACATACCGTCACTAAATAATCGCACATCATCCCTGTACAACTAGTGACCAATATCACATACTCAATGGGTTAATCTAAAAGTGTCAGTTGACTGACACTTTTAGAATTTAATTAATGGTAAGATCATTGAAGAATTAATAAAAAAAATTGGGAGTACCTCATGGACAATCGTGATAAGCCTGACTCAACCACCAAAATGGCACCAAAAGATATCAATCAAGATAGCCTTGCTAAAGAAGACCAACAGCGTACCGATGACTCGGCGCTCGATATGATGCAAGGTCTCCATGAACATGAAGACCATAAAGAAGACGAAGAGTAGTCTATCTAATTAAGTTAACCTGCGTGACAAGGCTATAACACTAAGCTATAAATTATAAGAAAAGCGCTTATTACTCTGATGAGCGCCTTTTTTTCTACGTTGGCATTTTTCGGGTAGCCGCTCAGATGCATGGTTATAAAAAAATGCTACCGCAAGTACAATCGTAATGGGCACAAATAACGCGCCATAACCCACTCTGGCATATAAAAATGCACCCACTACCCCGCCCCCTCCCCGCAAAAAAATACCAAATAATAGCTTGAAAGCCTAATGTAGATTTGCTGATGCGGCGACCTGTTAGCCAGTTACCAATCGCTGCGCCCATGTCGGATGTCAAACCTGTCAAATGGGTCGTACGTATGACCTCGCTGCTATACGTAGCGACCATAGCATTTTGTAATCCGCAGGCCATTGCCGCCGCTAATTGTCCTAAATAATCATGCTACTGATATAAAAAATAGGGACCGATCAAATCAGGATTATTTAGGGTAACAATCCACACTCTATCGCCAGTTCAACAAATACGGAACCGGTAAGATAATCTAGGTGAAAGTGGGTGTTTTAGTGAGCGGTTTTTGAGGGCGGGAAGCCCAGAAGTGTCAGCCAATCCTTAACACATTTCCTGGTTAATGATTCATACGCAGAGACCCCTTTACGCTGCTCATTACGACGTTCGCGCAGGTCATACCAAGCTTTAAATAATGCTAAGAAATCTTGATTAACTCATTTCCTTGCATAAAGATAATTTCGCAAGGTTACATTAAATCCTTCAATGGCACTTGATGCCATATGCCGAGTGTGGAGGAGTTGCTCTATTTTACGCATGATTTCAGTAACCTCTGTATCAATGAGTTCGCGGCCGAGTAAATAATACGTGCCCGCTATTTTGATTGTCACATCACGGCGCTTTCATAGATTCATTTTTTTTAGTTTCCTTTTACGTTCAATTATACGGCAGGTCAGTGAGATAACCGCATCAGGGTATTGGCATCGGAGCGCTGATAAACGTTGATATAATGCTGATGTTGCAGAAGTTAAGCCAATGAGTCGATTCTCTAGGTAGCGTGCTACAAATTTGCAATCTCTGTGCTCGGTTTTGCGTAAGAGCGTTATTGCTTGAGTAAGCAATCGCTGTGCGGCATCAGGTGTCATTAACTCTCCGCTCCTAAAATTAATACAGCAAATTAATACAGCAAAAAGCCTGGCGAATTTTTTGAACCGCTTGGCCTGCAAAAGTATACCGTTCAATAGCAATACTTTCAATATTGGCTAATGGTACGGTTTTGTTAAATAATGCCGCGTTTTTTGTGCTTCAATGATCACCCCTTGAATATAACCAAAACTAACGGAGCAGCCAGGGTAGATAATGGGAATTTGATCTTGAATGGCGCGAATAGAGTTGGCGGATGTAATGGATAAAGCCACGATAGCCCGACGTAACTGAAATTTATCGACAGCAACACTGATAATGCAGTCTGATTTTTCCTTATCAGAAATTAACGCATTCAATGCTACCTGCAGAGCATCGCGTGCTGCGTAGACTGCTTTTCTGGAGATAGAAAAATAATTGGCTAAAGAAGTAATGTTGCCATGAGCTTGGCAAAAGAGTGTTTTTGCGAGAAGATGCAATTTGTCTGAGGGTTCAAGTTGTGTTCGGTCAAGTATCGGCATATTTTTTACTGTTATATAAACTGCTTTTGGCAGAGCAATTGGTTTAAATAACGTCGCTTGATCCCTCAGACTCTCCTTGTCAAGGAGTTACCCATGTTTGATTGGTTCCAAAGAAATTATTAAGTGATCAGGTTTATTTTTTCTTTTAACTTTTTAATACAGTTAGTTGCTTATTTTTAGAAAACACCTAATCTGATCATCAATTTAATTCATTTGGTATTAATATGACCCGATTGTTTCCATCAGAATGAGCGAGCTGAGATTGTCGCTTGAACGCACAAATTCTTGACCATTTTGGAGATAAATTGCGTGTTTTATTAACATATAATTGTGCTTAAAAGGTTTGGCTGTCCCGCTTTTTCTGTTAGGAGGGTTAAGTCCATCTGGCAGACTCGGACAAAGCGTTATCGTAACCAAGGCGCAAGTTGCACACTTGGAAACGCGGCATCAACAGCGCGCGAATGAGTCTTTGAGTCTGTTTAAATACATTTTAAGGAACAGGTAAAATGGTCGATTGGTTTTTGCAACTTTCTCCCGTGATGCAGGCTTTTCTCGCGACTTGTTTCACTTGGTTTGTAACAGCACTTGGCGCAAGTGTGGTCTTTTTTTTCAAAACCATCAACCGAAAGGTGATGGATGGCATGCTCGGCAGTGCGTCAGGGGTTATGATTGCAGCCAGTTTCTGGTCGCTGCTAGCCCCTGCCATTGAAATGGTGGAAGAAACAGGCGGGACCCCTTGGGTGCCTGCTCTCATAGGTTTCCTCACTGGTGGTGGTTTTCTCTGGTTGATCGATAAGATTCTGCCTCACCTGCACCCTGGTTTTCCGACAAAAGAAGCTGAAGGCATAAAAACCAGTTGGCAACGTTCTGTGCTCTTGGTGCTAGCGATTACCCTCCATAATATTCCTGAAGGTTTGGCGGTGGGTGTTGCCTTTGGTGCCGCTGCAGTAGGACATCCCGCAGCCTCAATCGGCGGGGCCATTGCGCTTGCTATCGGTATTGGTATTCAGAATTTTCCAGAGGGGGCTGCGGTATCCGTGCCTCTCCGGCGAGAAGGGATGTCTAGGAAAAAGAGCTTTATGTATGGTCAGTTTTCCGGCATGGTCGAACCTGTTGCCGGTGTGGTTGGCGCTTTGGCAGTTGTCTATATGCAGCCTCTATTGCCTTATGCTCTGTCTTTTGCAGCAGGGGCGATGATCTATGTTGTGGCAGAGGAGTTAATCCCGGAATCCCAGGCCGAAAAACATTCAGATATTGCCACCGTCGGGGTCATGGTAGGTTTTGCTCTCATGATGACTTTGGATGTCGCCCTCGGGTAACTATACCAAAAAAACTAAAAAGATGATCAGTCTTAGTGGTTAAAATTAACCTGCCTGCGTGGTGAGTCTTATGCAAAACGTCGTATTCTTTACCACTTCGTGGCCCGCTAAGACTGTTCAACATCGTGGCAGAGGATTTTGTGCAAAGAGAATAACGATCACCTGCAACTAAGACCTTGCTAGTGCGCGTTTTTCCTGCCTAAACCTTGTTTTCTTTATTAATTCTTTTGCTATAACGTTAATATAGCTTTCAAAATCAATTTCTAAGGCGTATAAAGTGTACAAATCGTTTTAATAATTCAATGATTCTTAGCAAAGCTGACATGCTACCTCTACAAATAGCATCAGTGATTTACTACCCAAGTCTGATTAACTGATTGTTTATAATATTAGTATTATAGACAGCTTTATTAATGATACCAAGATTGCATATTATTAACTATGCCGCCTCATAGCGAACCAGGTCAATAAGCGCTCCTAGATTGTGTAGAAAAAATCAGTGATGGCAGAACGTTTGATTAAGTTATTGTTAACTATTGACGTTGGCAACAAAGACTTATTCTTGATTTTAACCCACCAAATTGATTAGATTTCCCAGATTAGGGCGTTAGCGCTCAATAAGCGAGTACACATTGTTTTCAGCATTAAGAAAATCCTTAGCAAGCAAAATAACACTTTCAGATATTCAAGAGAATATTCTGTCAGGGTTAGCTGTCGGCGTGATTGCGCTTCCGCTATCTATGGCGTTAGCCATTGCAAGTGGTGTCCCACCTCAGCATGGACTGTACACGGCTATTGTCGCCGGCATTGTTATTGCCCTGAGTGGCGGTTCTAAAGTGAATATATCAGGCCCCACTGCGGCGTTTGTCGTTGTGTTATTGCCAATTGTTCAGCAGTTTGGCATAGGGGGACTGCTCGTTAGTGGTTTTATGGCGGGTATCATTATGATATTGATGGGGGTTGGCAAGCTCGGCAAGCTTATTGAGATTGTTCCCTACCCGGTCATTATCGGATTCACAGCTGGTATTGGTGTTGTTATCGGTACGTTGCAGATAAAAGATTTTCTAGGGCTCAACATAGAAGCGCTAAATGGGGACTATCTGGATAAGCTTTTATTGATAGTGTCTTCATTACCCACTATCAACTGGCAAGAATTGTTAATTGGCGCACTGACTATTATCACATTGTTACTCTGGCCTTACATGCGATCCAAAATACCGGGACATCTGATCGCACTCCTTGTGGGCTCCATCTCTGCATGGTTATTTAGCCTGCTAAGTCAAGATTTTTCTGTTGCAACCATTGCCAGTCGATTTCACTATGAAATCAATGGTCTAATTGGTGATGGCATCCCGGCAATTTTGCCGGCATTTGAGTGGCCATGGAATTTACCCGACGCCAACGGTAATCCCATTGGCTTGAGTTTTGCTCTTATCAAAATGCTATTACCCGCCGCGATTACCATTGCAATATTAGGCGCACTTGAATCATTGTTATGTGCAGTCGTCGCTGATGGTATGTCAGGCAAAAAACATAATCCCAATGATGAGCTTATCGGGCAAGGGATTGGTAATATGATTGCCCCGTTATTTGGTGGCATACCTGCAACCGCAGCCATTGCCCGCACCGCTGCTAACATTAAAGCTGGGGGGAGTTTTCCGCTCGCATCCGTAGTACACAGTTTGTTTATTCTTGGTTCAATACTGGCGCTTACGCCTTTACTCGCTTATATCCCGATGGCGTCAATGGCGGCTTTATTATTGGTAGTAGCATGGAATATGAGTGAAGCGAAACACTTTATTCACACTATTAAAGTCGCGCCAAGGGATGATGTTATTGTCTTGATTTTATGTTTTTCACTAACGGTACTCTTTGATATGACGGTTGCTGTCGCAGTGGGAATGGGGTTATCTGCTCTGCTGTTTATCCGCAGAAGTATTACGCTGACCCAGACAACCGAAATGGAAAAAAACCATGAACTCCACGGTGAGCTCGCTGACAATATTGTCATCTATGATATTAACGGACCATTATTTTTCGGATCTGCGCAAAAAGCGCTGCAAAGTATTTCCATTGTTACGCCGGATCTTCGCGTTGTTATACTGGATATGTCTGAGGTTAATATGCTTGATATGAGTGCAATTGTCACCATTGAATCGATTAAGGATAGTCTTGCCAGACAACATATAGGATTAGTTATTAATAACTTAGAACCAAGAATGGTGGTGAAATTACGCCGTGCTGGAGTCCGCTATAAACCGGGGGAAATTCAATTCTCGCGGACAATCAAAGATGCTGTTGCCATCGCTAATAAAATGATCTTGCAATAATACTTATTCTTGAACATTATCAGGGCGCATTCTCGTTTGCTTTAGCGGCGAGTTAAACCTTATGTCAAATGATTAAAATATAATACAACCCATTTCCATTACCATTACCATTACCAAAAATCAATAACAACATGATATAAAATGGTTTTCTGATTTATCTATCCACGTTAGAATAAAAAATAGGCTTATAAAGGGACCGATCAAATCAGGATTATTTAGGGTAACAATCCATACTCTATTGCCAGTTCAACAAGTGTGGAACCGGTAAGATAATCTAGGTGAAAATGGGTGTTTTAGTGAGCAGTTTTTGAGGGAGGAAAGCCCAGAAGTGTCAGCCAATCATTAACACATTTCCTGGTTAATGATTCATACGCAGAGACCCCTTTACGCTGCCTATTACGACGTTCGCGCAGGTTGTACCAAGCTTTAGAGAGGTTTGCCCAATCACAAAACCACTTAATATAGCCCCGGCCAAAAATGCCAATAGTAAGACACCAATATATAAAATACTGGGACCATCAAAATGCGCTACGGCTGCTGAAAACAGACTAACGTTGCCCGTGACATGCGATACCGATAGACTGGTAAAACCCATCAACGCTGCCGTACTGACGCAGCCGGCACTAAACGCTAGTACCGCCCCGCCCCACAGTATCCACTTCGGTAGTTTAGTGATCATTGCCCTTGCCTAAAAGCTCATTACCGGAAAAAACGCTTAGTATAACTAAAAAAGACAGCTTTTGGCTGTCTTCCTTATATTCACAAGAGCCAGCGGTTAATTTTAAATGGTGAATTACCAGCTGCTAACCGACTGACTTACTAATTTCGATTACTTTTGAGGCTCATCAAGCATCATTAATTGCTCACTAATAGCCACAGTATTGAAGCCTGCATCAACAAACATAATCTCGCCCGTTATACCGGATGCCCATGGTGATAGCAAGAATAGCGCCGCATTACCCACTTCCATCTGACTGATATTACGCTGTAAGGGTGCGATTTTTTCACTAATATCGAGCATTTTTCGAAATGACTTAATGCCACTGGCTGCCAGAGTACGAATAGGTCCGGCTGAAATAGCATTGACACGAATACCTTCACCGCCCATTGAGGTTGCTAGGTAACGGACACTGGCTTCTAGACTGGCTTTTGCCATACCCATCACGTTGTAATTTGGCAATACAGAAATGCTACCTTCATAAGTTAAGGTCAGCATAGAACCGTGACGCATTGCTAGTAGCTCGCGAGCTTCTTTGGCCAAAGCGACAAAGCTATAACTTGAGATATCATGAGCAATTTGGCTGCCTTCACGAGTAGTGGCACTGGTAAAATCACCATTGAGCTGATCCATTGGTGCAAAACCAATCGCATGTACCACGCCATCAATACCATCACCCCAATGGGCCGTGACTTGCTCAAAACAGGCAGCAATAGAGTCATCAGACGCCACGTCGCACTCAAGTACTAAATCAGCCTCAAATTTTTCAGCTGCCATATCCACCCGTTTTTTTATTTTATCGTTTGGATAGGTCAAAATCAAAGATGCCCCCTCACGATGCAATGCTTCAGCAATAGCCCAAGCGATAGAGAGTTTGCTGGCGATGCCGGTGACGACAAAGCGTTGTCCTTGAAGTAGCATAATAATTCCTTGTTGACCGATCGAATGACTGCTAATTTCGATATGGTAGATAACCAATACTGAGTTGCAGCCCAATGAATATGAGAAGATGTTGCATTATACACGAATCAAATTAAGTAAACAGTCGTAAACTATTGGCACTTAGTCTTAACCTGCATTTATTAAACCACTGGGCATTGTCCATAGCAGTATGAAATTGAGCAGACTTCAAGTATAATCACAGTCCTTTCCAGCTTGCACAATTTTTAAAAAATCCTTTACAAAATAGGATTTAGCGTTAAGCTACACCCACATTTTGGATGGCTGCCAAACTTATGAGTAATACCTCAACAATAACATCAAACTATCAAGAAAGCATTGAGTCCTATCGTCAGCTGATTACTTCAACTGGCGAAGACCTAGAACGTCCAGGTCTTGGAGATACGCCCATGCGCGCAGCAAAAGCCTTTGCTCATTTGACTCGAGGTTATCATCAAAACCTAGATGAGGTAGTCAATAGTGCCTTGTTCCCATCGACCAATCGTGAGTTAGTATTGGTACAAAACATTGAGTTTTATTCCTTGTGTGAACACCATATGCTACCTTTTCATGGTATCGCGCATATTGGTTACTTACCCAATGGGCAAGTACTAGGCTTATCAAAATTTGCTCGTATCGTAGACATGTTTGCTCGTCGTTTACAAGTTCAAGAGAACTTGAGCGAACAAGTGGCACAAACTATTATGGATGTGACTGGCTGTCGCGGCGTGGCGGTAGTGATGGATGCATCCCACATGTGTATGATGATGCGCGGTGTCAATAAGCAACACTCAACTACCCGTACAACCGCTATGCTAGGTGAATTTGTCCATGACAACCAAGCACGTATGGAATTTTTGAGCGCAATACCTAGACGGCAGCCGGCTTTTTAAAGTATAGTCAATGAAAAGTAACATCAATACATAACCTACTGCTGGCATAAGTTTTTCTTGCTTGCTGTGCCTACGCAGACAGAGGCTAAAAAAAGCTTATACCAGCAGTACCCTAGCGTTTTTAAGGTATTTTACCTATATTGAAATAAGCAAAACAAAGCAATCAGTAAGGACGCCTAAGCGTCCTTTTTTGTGGTCTATTTTAAGCATTATCTAGAGGCTAACCTTTAAATATAGTCAATAAAAAGTAATATCGATACATAACATACCGCTGGCATAAATTTTTCTTGCTTGCTGTGCCTACGCAGACAGAGGCTGCAAAAAGCTTATACCAGCAGTACCGTAGCGTTTTTAAGGTATTTTAATTATAGCGCATGGTCAGAGTCCTACAAATTAAGAGTCCTAACAATTAAGAGTCCTCAAATACGAAGTTAATAAACCGATTGTAGACTAAATAGATTTTCTGACCTTGGCATGTTAACGCACCATCGACATACTCGGATTCAAAAGAATTTAGTATCGCAGTATCAATACCGCTGTTGAGGTGGCCGATAGACTCACTGGTACTCCAGAAACATGAACTGACTTTTGGGGTCATCAGCCACGATGGCTAGCCAGTTGGACATGGAAGCTTAGTGGTCTATCTCTTATAAGTACGCATATTACATAGTAAAAACTGTCCGTCATAGCTATAAAGACAGACGTCTACCTTCTCTATTGTTACACTACCACCAATCTTTAGTGATCGCCCTGTTGCATGAACAATTGTTTGTACGGTATAGTCCTGATTCAGTATACTTTTGAAGACGCATTGAGTGGGCTTACTGTTACGATAGATACCTTTGCTTTCACAGCCTAAAACTGGCTTGAAATAAAAATATTGTTTGGTACGCGAAAACTCTGATCCTGAACCGCATTTGATGGGTTTAAGCGCAAACTGGTTTGCCTTGGCCACCTGATTCGACCGCCTGTGATAGGCCAGATTTTCGGCAGCTACGTCATAATGCGCGGTCATTTACCTCATACAAGGACGATATATGAAAACGCTTAGAACTCCCGACTCGTGTTTTACGAACCTTCCCGATTATGATTTTGCTCCGCAATATTTAATGGTTGACGATAGCGAAGGAGGTGAACTACGGGTGCATTACCTCGATGAAGGCCCAAAAGATGCCGATTCAGTGTTACTGCTGCACGGGGAGCCTTCATGGTGTTATCTATATCGTAAAATAATCCCCATACTGACTGCAGCAGGATATCGCGTTATTGCTCCAGACCTTCCGGGTTTCGGTCGGTCAGACAAACCTACATCCCGTACTGATTATACCTACCAGCGCCATGTCGACTGGATGCAATCGGTACTCGACCAATTAGGCTTGAAGAACATTACTCTTTTCTGCCAAGACTGGGGTGGCCTGATCGGCCTGCGCTTAGTAGCGGCTAATCCAGAGCTGTTTTCTCGGGTAGCAGCTGGCAATACCATGCTGCCCACCGGCGATCACGATCCAGGAGAAGGTTTTCGCAAATGGCAGCAATTTTCACAAGAAACACCGCAATTTCATGTCGGAAAAACAATCAATAGCGGCACTACCACGGAGCTGCCGCAGGCGGTCATCGATGCTTACGATGCGCCATTTCCTGATGAGTCATATAAAGAAGGAGCCAGGCAGTTCCCGCTGCTCGTACCCACGACGCCAGATGACCCTGCTTCAGCCAATAACCGTGCTGCTTGGATTGAATTGAGCAAGTGGACCAAGCCTTTCATTACGCTGTTCAGCGATTCCGACCCAATCACTGCCGGTGGTGATCGGATAATGCAAAAACTCATTCCCGGAACCAAAGGCCAAGACCACACAACTATTGCCGACGGTGGACATTTTCTTCAGGAAGACCAAGGCGAGAAGCTGGCTGAACTTTTAGTTAAATTCATTAATGACAACCCTGAATAATTTACAACTCTTTAGTAAGGGCAGTATATCAATGCTTTAAGTTGCGTGGTCTCAGCGCACTATCAATAGTCGATCACATGTAAAGCTTATAGCAACTACTATTATCGTTGGACTGAGCAAAACTTGAGTAATCAGTAAAAGAGGTAATGAGTGCGCTTAAGATGGCACTGGTTACCTTTTTTATTTCCTGAAGTTAAAATATCAGTGCTAGGACGCCCAGTAAGAGTAACTCGGAAAATCCGATATCAAACGTGACAGTCACATATGTTAATGGGCTATTGAGTATCGCCATTTATACGCGGCGCACTTCATACTTTGTGCTTGTCATCAGTGGTAGCAGGGTTGATTTCCATATTATCAGGCCGAGTGCCAGACTGTATATTTGAATCGCTATCTGAAGTACTATTTTCATAGTCAAGTAAACGATTCTTTCGAGCGCGCCCAGTCTCTTCATCTTTGACCGCTTCTTTAAAACCTTTGACTGCACCGCCTAAATCTTTGCCAGCATTTTTAAGTTTAGCGGTGCCAAATACGACCACCACTACCACCAATAAAATCAGCCAATGTGTAATAGAAAAACTACCCATAACGATATCCTTATATTTTTATAGCATTAACATCACAGCTTCAAGCGACGCAATCGCAGCGCATTACCAATAACAGATACTGAAGAAAGACTCATGGCAGCGGCTGCTATCATTGGGCTAAGTAAAAGTCCAAAGAATGGGTACAGCACTCCCGCAGCGAGCGGTATGCCGAGCGCGTTGTAGAAGAATGCAAAAAACAGATTCTGTCTGATATTACGCATCGTAGAATGGCTCAGTTTATGTGCTCTGACAATCCCCATTAGATCGCCTTTCACTAGGGTGATGCTTGCACTCTCCATAGCCACATCTGTGCCAGTACCCATTGCAATACCGACATCCGCTTGCGCAAGGGCTGGAGCATCGTTAATACCATCACCCGCCATAGCTATGATTTTACCGCTACTTTGTAGCTCTTTGATAATGCGATTCTTATCTTCTGGTGAGACGTCAGCATGCACCTCATCAATATTAAGTTTGCTAGCAACTGCTCTAGCTGTTATCTCATTGTCACCTGTCAGCATGACCACTCGCAGTCCAGCTTTGTGTAGCAGTGATATCGCCTCACTGGTACTAGGCTTAATCGGATCGGCGACTGAAATCAAACCAGCGGCTCGTCCATCTACTGATACAAACATTACGGTTTCACCGTCCTTCCGGCGTTTGTCGGCACGTTCTGAAAGCGCACTGTCAAAACTATCAAGGCGCTCCATGAATTTTGAGTTGCCGACAGCGACCTGCTTGCCATTAACCAGCGCCTGCGCGCCTTCGCCGGTGGTCGAACTAAAATCACTGGCTTTAGCAGTATCAAGAGACTTTGCCTTCGCAGCATTGACAATAGCTTCTGCTAGAGGATGTTCGCTGGCGCTCTCAACAGCGGCTACTAACACAAGGAGTTCATCCTCATTTAAGTTGCCAAGCGCTTCGATAGCGGTGAGTTCTGGTTTGCCTGCGGTCAGTGTTCCGGTTTTGTCGACAACGATGGTGTCGACTTTTTCCATGCTCTCTAACGCTTCAGCGTTCTTGATGAGCACGCCATTCTGGGCACCTTTGCCGGTGCCAACCATGATCGACATTGGCGTGGCAAGTCCCAATGCACAAGGACAAGCTATAATTAATACCGCGATAGCATTGACCAATGCAAAAGCCATTGCAGGCGCAGGTCCAAATACTGCCCAAATAATAAAGGTTATAACAGAACAGATAAGAACAACTGGCACGAACCAACCCGCTACCTTATCCACCAGTTTCTGTATTGGCGCACGGCTGCGCTGAGCTTCGGCAACCATCTTGACTATTTTGGATAATACGGTGTCATCACCGACATCAACTGCTTCAATTAATAAGGTTCCAGTACCGTTCACCGTACCGCCGGTAACCGTGTCTCCTGCTGTTTTTGCAACAGGTAGTGGTTCACCCGTTACCATTGACTCATCGACGTTGCTGTTACCATCTAGCACAGTACCGTCTACAGGGAGCTTCTCTCCTGGCTTGACTCGCAGTCTGTCGCCACTGATCACTTGGTCAAGTGACACTTCTGTCTCGATATCGTTCTCATCAACACGTCTTGCGGTTGGTGGTGCCAGCTCAAGTAGAGCACGAATCGCGCCTGAGGTCTGACTTCTAGCTTTGAGCTCTAGAACCTGACCCAATAGTACTAGTGTGGTGATAACCGCTGCTGCTTCATAGTACACCCCGACCCGACCGGAGGCGTCCCTGAAACTGTCTGGAAAAATACCCGGAACAAAGGTGGCTACCAGACTAAAACCAAAGGCTGCGCCTACGCCCACTGCAATAAGAGTGAACATGTTCAGGTTTCGACTTTTCACGGATTGCCAGCCACGAACGAAGAATGGCGCCGCGCCCCATAGTACCACCGGTGTCGCAAGCGCCAGCTGAATCCACTGAGCGATCTGACCGGAGGTATCGCCCTGACCGCCCTGAATAAGGCTGTCTAGATTTATACCGACCATGTCGCTCATTGCATATAGAAATAGCGGTATAGTCAGCACCGTGCAGATCCAGAAACGGCGAGTCATGTCATCAAGCTCTGAGGTGTCCTCCTCGCCAATAGTAGCCGTTTCTGATTCAAGCGCCATACCGCATATTGGACAGCCACTATTTTCAACATCTCTGACTTCAGGATGCATCGGGCAAATATATACGGTTCCGCTGTAGTCAGCTGGTACCTTATCGTACTTGCCGCCTTTGATGGGTTTTGCGTCTGTATTCGAAGTGCTGTCATTATGACTGTGACAACTTGCGTGATCATCTTTTATGCCTGCCATCTCAGCAACCGTATCTTCAGGTTTGAGAGACATTTTACACAGTGGACAACCACTGTCTTCAACATCTCTCACTTCTGGATGCATCGGGCAGATATAGATTGTTCCGCTGTAGCCAGCGGGTACCTTATCGTACTTGCCGCCTTTGATGGGTTTTGCCTCTGTATTAGCCGTGCCGCTACCGCTTGCGTGATTATGGTCTTTTTCTTTGTGCATATCTTGTTTCATAAAATCACTCCTTGAGGACGGTGAGTAGAGGTTTAGACTCTGCACAATTAGTAATCAAACACTGCTTCTCTACTGCCAAATTCAGTTATTTATTATGATCTTTAGTCTGGTTTACGTAGGTATTTTAGAAGCGCCTTAACTATCAGTACGAGTAGGGCAAGAAATAGTAGTGCAAACAACAAGCAGACAATCATCATTCCCCAGCCCATGCCTTGCATCATTGTTCCGTTCATCATTGTTCCATTCATCATGCCGTTCATAATAGTATTTCTCCATAATTCATAGTATTAGTATTAGTATTAGTATTAATGGTAGTATTAATGGTAGTGTGCGAGCTCAGTACGGGAATGTTGAATGCCCGTTAATGACATCGCTCTAAGATAATCTTATAAATAATCGACTTTTGCCTGATTAAATTGACCATCATATTGATGTAATCTACTCCATTATTCCTGACCCGGTTGGGATCCGATGAACTGGCCATCGTCAATTTCCCTGAAACCAGTCATATTAGCCCTGTGGACTCTGTGTCATCTGCCGACAATAATGGGCTAGGTTGTCTGGCAAGTCATCTGGGCAAACGCCACATTGCTGATTGCCTGGAACAGCGTAGTCGATAAATTTTGGATATGGCAAGTTCAGGTTATCCATGATGACCTTGAACTCTTCGATTGTTATATCCCCACCAAGCCGTGGATTGCGCTTCTTTTCCTGATTGATTGAAGACACAAAGCGCCCCTGATAGTCGTGCGCGGGGAAGACTAGCGTGTCGTCTGGCAAAGAAAACAACTTGTGCCGCACAGATTTATAAAGTGCATCGACATCACCGTTCTGGAAGTCCGTACGGCCGCACCCGTCGATGAGCAAAGCATCCCCAGTGAACACGCGCTCGTTAAAAAGATAGGCAAAGTGCCCAGCGGTATGCCCCGGCGTATGTAGCGGGTGTAAGGTAATGCCAGCAACCTTCAAAGGTATGCCTTCTTCGAGTCCGACATCCGCACATGGCAGTCGGTCGTAGGCAGGCGCAGCGATCTTGCTGCCAACGGCACGCTTCAACTCTAGCGCCGCAGTAATATGATCCGCATGAATATGCGTATCAACGGTATAAACTAAATTCAACCCTAACTTATGCACTTCGGCCAAGTCGCGGTCCATTGTCGCGATGACAGGATCAATGAGGACAGCCTGACCTGTGTCTTCGTCCCCTAGCAAATAAGTATAAGTGCTCGAGAGAGGTTCGTATAATTGTCGAAATATCATGGTAACTCCTTATCTAATTTGGTTGACGGTATCCGTCATGTCTATCATTGTATCTATTATTACATATTATTTTATAATATAATGTATATGTAAATGGTTACATTATATGGACTTTTCATGATAGTACCGAAGTAAATTAATTGAGTAAAACTGCATGATACATGCTAATAATGCGAGCCTGTCATCTGAGCCATCTGCCCAGTCAACGCAAAAATACCAGCGCCAATCATGACACCGGTACCTAGCATAACCGTCCCTAATAATGTCAGGCTATCTTTTTGATACCGAGTATCCCTGTTTTGCTCCATACTTATTCAGTTTTTTATTACTTTTTTCAGTAGTGAGATTTTAAATCTGCGGTGAAAAACAGCTTTGAATAAACAGACTTATATGGTTAGACGTACCATTAAAATCGTAGACGTCAGAATCATCAATGAGAACTTCATATAAGGGTGCATATACCTTTGATGATTCATGTTGTTTTGATCAGAAGTATTCGTAATGTAACCCCTGATTCGTAATGTAACTGCTGTAAATTTACTAATGTTAAAACCAGAATTTGACACCTGTAGTCAAACTACTGTTGTCAACAGATTCACTTGCTTGACGTCGTTGGCTACGAGCACCTCCAAGAGCCGTTTCATAACTCAGGCCCACATAAGGAGCCAGTTGGCGGTTTAGGGTTTCGTAAGTGAGTCTAACCTCAGTCTCTAGTTCATTGAAGCCCTTAGTAATATGATTGTCAACATCATCTTTACTAAAGGCAGACAGACCTACCTCTGGTATTACTACCCAGTGCTGACTCAAACGCCACTCGTATTCTGCGCCAAGATCAAGCCGGACTTGGCCATCAGTATATAGATACGCTCTAGCATCCGTTTCGATAAAGTAAGGCATGGTACCTACAATACCAGCCATAATTGCTGGCTTATCGTTTTCGGTATCATAAGCGACACCAGCTTGACCATTCCAAAAAATACTCAGTGGCTTCCAATAAGACAGTGATGTTAAGCTGTCAATTTCTTTATCACCTTTAGTTTGGATATTACCTTCGCTACGTAAAAAGAGACGACTACTATCTGTACCATACCAAGCTTCAGCCTCATAATTAATCTGATCGTCATCAAATTGATAACCTAAATCATCTACTGAAACGCTCCATAACGGCATGCTACCCATCATCATAGGCTTACCGTGACGCCCATAAGGAACACCATTTGAGTAATCAGGACTTCGGGCATTGGATGGCGCCTCGCCACCTTGCATACCTGACATGTCCATCTCTGACATATTCATTTTACTGTGATCCATGCCCGCCATATCGCCAGACATATCCATACTACTGTGATCCATACCCGACATGTCCATTTCTGACATATCCATACTGCTATGATCCATGCCCGACATATCCATACTGCTGTGATCCATACCCGACATGTCCATACCTGACATATCACTATCTGGCATGTCCATACTGCTATGATCCATGCCCGACATGTCCATCTCTGACATATCCATACTGCTATGATCCATATCCGACATATCCATACTGCTGTGATCCATGCCCGACATATCACTGTCTGGCATTTTTGTCTTATTCATAGAGTCATAGGGGCCCGCTGCATTCGCCAAGGGTATGGCTAGCCACATAGATACTGATAATATAGATACTGGCAACACAGTAATATTAAAACCTACTTTATGCATTTTCATCTTATTTCTCACCTATCAAAGACTGACTTAAACAACGGCAACTTCTCTAAACATACCGGCTTCCATGTGATACAGCAAATGACAGTGCCATGCCCATCGACCAACCTCTCCTGTCACATCAAAGCTAATTTTCTGTGCCGGTTGCACTACAATGGTATGCTTTCTCACTTGGAACTCACCTGATGGCGTACGCAGGTCACTCCACATGCCATGTAAATGCATCGGATGATTCATCATGGTGTCATTGACTAAGGTGATCCGCACTCGCTCACCTGGCTTGATATTAACAGGAGTGGCATCCTTAAACATGACTCCGTCTAGCGCCCAGATATAACGCTCCATATTTCCCGTTAAATGTAGTTCAATCTCTCTAGTAGGTTTAAGTTGTTCAGCAAGTACTTGCTCTTCTACAGAACGTAATTGACTATAGGTTAGTACTTTCCTATCAATCTTCCGCAGGTTGATACCCGGGTCATCAATATTGATGCGCGGGCTATCCACACGCATATCACTCTTGAAATCGTATTCTGTTTTAGCATGACGGGCGTCATAACCATTTGCGCCCATGGCCCCCATCATATCGGCCATGGTGAGCCATTCAATCTCGTCCATGGCAGGCGTTGGAGAACGGGCATCCTTGGATGTAGCAAGCTTTGCAGCAACATAGCCTGAACGGTCTATATTCTGGGCGAAGATGGTATGTGCATCTTTAGTTGGGGTGACGATGACATCATAAGTCTCGGCAACGCCAATGCGAAAATCATCAACAGCCACTGGCTCGACATCATTACCATCCGTTGAAACCACGGTCATTTTGAGACCCGGTATACGCACATCAAAGATAGTTTGTGCTGAGCCATTAATAAAACGTAGCTTAACCGGCTGTCCAGCTTTTACGAGCTGTACCCAATTGGCTGCTGTAGTTTTACCATTCATAAGATAGGTAAAAGTATTTTCACCCGATAAGTCAGTAAAATCAGTGGGCATCATGCGCATCTGATTCCACATTTTACGCTTATCAAACGCGGCCTCTAGATCTGTTTTGGCAATATCTGAAAGTAGCTTTTTGAAGTCAGGCAGATGATAGTTATCAAAGTCTGCTCTTTGCTTGAGCAGTTTTAGTAAATTATGTGGATCACGATTTGTCCAATCACTAAGCAAGATAACGTGATCTTCTGCTATTGGATTGCGCTCTCGTCCTTTAGGCTCCACGACGATGGCGCCACGCATACCCGTTTGTTCTTGAAAGCCAGTATGCGAGTGATACCAGTAAGTACCCGACTGTAATAACTTAAATTGATAAGTGAAGGTGCTATTGGCAGGAATACCAGCAAAGCTGATGCCAGGTACGCCGTCCATCTCAAAGGGTACTAGCAAACCATGCCAGTGAATAGAAGTTGACTCATCCATCTGATTATGGACACGTATCACGACTGTATCGCCCTCACGCATCTTCAGCGTTGGCGCTGGCAATGAGTCGTTAATGAGTGTTCCTGTAGTTTTTTTACCGTTGACAATGACGGGCTGTTTGCTGACGTATAAGTCAAACTCATTACCAGTCAACACCGACACTTCATCCGAATTTTTATCGCTGTTAACGACAGCATTATTCTGACCCATACTTATTGCACTACTAGCAATTGTAGGTAGCATTGAGGCGCCAAGGACCAAAGAGGACCCGGTTAAAAAACGTCGGCGGTTCAGTATGTTCTGTTTATTCATAATGATGACCTAATTTAATTTACAAGATAGTGGTTAAGCTTATATTTTTTACATTTGCTGTTGCGAAGACTCAATAGCGGCATACACTTCTGTAGTGCCGTCATTATTAAGTTGCATTACTTTATAAGGCATAAATTTGCCCTGATATTCCATACCCGGACTACCAACTGGCATACCAGGGACAGCAAGCCCAATGGCTTGTACGGGTGGGTTTGCTAGAAACTGTGCCATGTGTTTTGCGGGAACATGACCTTCAAAAACATAACCATCGGTCGTAACTGTGGTATGACAAGCGCGCATCTCATTTGGTACGCCATAACGCTCTTTGAATAAAGACAAATCTTCAGGATGCTGCGTGGTTGCACTTAGACCATTGTCTTCTGCATGACTCACCCATTCTTTACAGCAGCCACAGTTAGCATCTTTATAGACAGTTGCCGAGACATTTTTGAGTAAAGCTGATTGATTTATTAAAGGCACATTTACAGGTGCGGGTTTACCGTCTTGTATCTGCAGAGTCTGAATAGTAGTAGAAGGCTCTTCTTGTAATGATTGTGAATCAGAGGTGCTGGTATTAGATTGGCTACAAGCTGCTAGTGTGAGCGATAATGAGGATGTCGCCACCAATAAAAGAACACGACCTGATAACCAGTTATATTTATTAGAAAACATATATGTGTAACGTCTCATAAAATCACCCCTAAACGTTTATTGCTATACCCAATATTCTAAAAATTTATGCTCTATATTTGAAATCTTATATCTTTAACTGTAAACGTTGAATACAGCACTGTTCAGCACTACATGGTTAATAGTGGCAACAATGACAATACTTTTTAAATCCTAGACGACTTAATGCTGCATTCCAGAGCCATCATCTGACATATCCATCATGCCACTGCCCATGCCACTGCCACTGCCACTGCCCATTGACAGGTCCATAATATCGCTATCAAACCTAGTAGTTAGCATCGTATATTGGCTTTCATCTAATTCAGGTAGCGATCTGATAAAGGCCACCATTGCCCACATTCTATCGTCATCATGAGTGGCGCCCCATGCAGGCATTCCTGATGCCATAATACCGTGTTTAATCGCCCAGAAATTTTGTTGTGCCCCAGCTTCCGTACTAAAACGAGCAACGACCTCGGTCTTAGTGAAATTAGGTGGCTTTGGGTATAGATACTCACTCAGATCCGTTTTTTCTATTCCAGGAGACAAATGACAGCCTGCGCACATGTCTTGATAATCTGCGCCACCAGAGCTGATCATATCTACTCGGGTTAAGTCTGGAACAATAATGTCCTGACTGGCATTTTCTATGGAACGATTGCGCGCAGTCTCTAAAAAGCTATACATCATTGGGTTGTGCGCCTGGTCTGCTCCTACATTCACCAGACCACTGCTAACAACCGCAAAGACCCCAACGATTGCCACAAGCACAGTAAAGAGCACACCCAATAAAAACCTCATATATCTTTCCTAAAATTTATTGCTATCAAAATCTGACTATCATCTAGTAAGGTCAGGTTGAACAAAAATTATAGTTGAACCTCACCCGTTACGTAGCGCGCCTAGAATTACTTGGAAGCACTGTCACTGGTAACGCAATGTTTTTGATGCATTTGTTTCATTTTACCCATATTAGCCATCATCGCTTTCATGGCAGGATCATTCATATCCATCTTGCTATGATCCATCTTTCCCATCATATCCATGTGCTTTTCCATCTTTTCGCAGTTCATCTGATCTTTCTGTGCATGCATTTCTGGAGAATGTGCCATAGCAGATGTTGAGAAGACTAATGCGACAGCTATTGCTGCAATTGATTTAGATAACCACATAATTAATTCCTGTTGATTGGGTTGAAAGTGATTGGGCTGAAAGCTATTAAGGCGCAAGTTTGTTTGGATTTAATACTATTAGACCGGTATTTAATAATACATTATTGATTCTGACTGCCAGATGACGCTAAGATGACAATGTTGTCATCTTCACATCTTTGGATTTTAATGCGCGACGTATTCATTTAATATAGCTTCAGCATTGCTATCACGATCGCTACCATACTTTTTCACAAAATACTTTTCAGACTGCAAATGTTGATCTTGATGCTGAACCTGACAGGCTACCCGGGCGTCAACATAGCTTTTCATCTGTTTATCAGAGATTTGTGCGTCATTATGGTCTACATTTCTTGCAAAACTAGTGACAGCATCACAATTATTGAGGACAGAGGCATCCAAGTTTGTAGTATGAGCATTTGCAGCTGAGATGCCGATCAGCACAAAAAAAGATAATAACGCGACATTTTTTAATGAACTATAACTTTTCATATAAGACCCTTTAAAAGATAAATAATTGGACGTTCAAGTGAAATAACCATTTATAGATGCTTATCAACTACTGACAGCAACACTACATAGAAGCGATCCATATCAAAGCAAAGCGACTATGTATCGTGGGTTTAGAATACCAAATGCAGACTGACAGCTGAATGACCGAGACATGACATGTTTGTTATAAATAACTCAATCTTGTCATCTTCTTGTCATTAAGATCAAACATCAGCATATGCTTTTAGCCAGAGGGCCCCGTTATAGCAAACAGTTTTTAATAGATTTTGTTGATGATAAGCTAATGATAGGCGGCCAATAACGACAACAGCGTTAAGTGGAGAGACTATGAAGGTACTATTGGTAGAGGATGAGTTAAAACTTGGAGAGTATATAAAAAAAGGCTTAACCGAGGCCGGCTTTATTGTGGATCATCATATGACAGGCCTAGATGGCTATCATGCATTAATGACAGAAGAATTTAGTGTGGTGTTGATGGATGTGATGTTGCCTGATATCAATGGCTTTGAGCTGATACAGAGCTACCGAGCCGCTGGAAAGCATACGCCAGTGTTATTCCTAACGGCAAAAGATGATTTGAGCGATCGGGTTAAAGGCATTGAAATCGGTGGTGATGACTATCTGACTAAGCCCTTTGCCTTTGCTGAACTTATCGTGAGAATAAAAAGCTTGCTGCGCCGTGCCAACCAATCTGATTATAAGAACTCTGTTATACAGATAGCTGACCTAAAAATGGACATCACTAAACGTTCCGTCCATAGAGGTGACACCGCTATTAAACTGACCGCAAAAGAGTTCTCTCTATTACAGTTTTTCTTAGAACGCCAAGGTGAGGTTCTGCCACGTTCCGTCATCGCCTCTCAAGTATGGGATATAAACTTTGATAGTGACACTAACGTCATTGATGTGGCTATAAGGCGCTTGCGATTAAAAATTGATGATGGGTTTGCTACAAAACTGATTCATACGGTGCGCGGGATGGGTTATAGATTAGATGCTTTAGGTACCAATATTAATAGAAACTGCACTGAAAAAGATGAATCAAAAAAAAATGAAATATAAATTCAATAATCGGCGCTGGCCACTATTATGGCGCACTATTTTTTTGTTGACGATATTCGTTATTATCTCTCAAATCATTATCTATGTATGGGTTCAGCGTTCTGTTAGTAGTCACTTTGAGCAAATGGACTCAGAAATCATTACCCATGCCGCTTTTAATTTACGTAAACGACTAACAGATGCTGACGAGCAAACTGCTTTATCAAATCTACCCTCTTCACCAGTGCCGGAGGATACAGATCACTTACATTCCTCATGGCTAGATTACGATTTAAAAACCCTCATATCTAATGAAAATGGAGAAATACTATTAAGCGAGCCTAGTCGTTTTGCCGCCAAGCTCCCCGTAGACTTTAATTTATTAATGTTATGGCAAGCCCACCATGAGCAATATTTCACGTTTCAAATAAACAATAGAAATTACCGAGCCATTATTATCCGCAACAATAAAACGTTAGCGCTTATCGCACTACCAATTGATGTTCACCATCAGTATCTATTACAATTTAATCGTCAGCTGAGTATGATTTTAATTGCGATCACGCTACTGCTGGTATCAGTCGCTGCACTGAGTGTCTACTGGGGATTTGCACCCCTAGCTACCATCGTCCAGAAGATGAAGGGCATTAATCCTGAACAGCTGGATGAAAGAGTGGTCATCAGTAATATGCCTAGAGAGCTGCGACCACTGGCTGAATCTTACAACTTAATGATGGCGAAGCTAGAAAGTAACTTTGAATCGTTATCACGCTTCTCAGATAATATTGCTCATGAACTCCGTACTCCACTTGCGACGCTTGGTACCCAGACCCAAGTAATGCTAAGTAAGCCCAGAAACAGCAATGAATACATCGAGCAGCTACATCATCAACATGACACACTTGAGCAGCTGTCTGTTCTGATCAATAACATGCTACTACTAGCAAAAACCCAAAAAGGGCTGTCTAATTCACAGCTCAGTTGGGTTGATACCGAGACTCTTATCACTAAACTCATTTCTTACTATGAGCTGATAGCAGAAGACCGGGGTATATTTTTTGAGAAAAAAGGCAACTTTCAAGCTGTGCTAGGAGATGACAGTTTATTACAAAGGCTGTTTGCCAACCTAATATCAAATGCCATTTATTATGCAGTGAGCGATAGTATTATTACTATAGAAGCCTCCCTTATTAAGGCATCCACGCCCACTCATAACGCTACGCGTGATCTAAAAGGGAGCAAGCCCTCCGCGTTACAGTCCTCATTTTTAAAAATAGTGCTCACAAATACCTTGGATGAGCCGTGGACTCAAATAGAGGCGGATAAGTTATTTGAACGCTTTTATCGTGATCATAGAACGACTAAAATGCACTCAGGATCAGGCTTAGGACTATCTATCGCTCAAGCTATAACGCAAGCTCATAACGGTAAAGTCAGCATCTCCATCAAAAATGAGCGCTGCTTTCAAGTGATTGTTGAACTCTCTACTGCGGGATAAAATCAGAATAATCAAAGGCTACAATAGTCGTCATGTCATTGTCTTAAACAGCGTTTCCTGCAGTGGGTCATAAATTAAAACACCTTAAAAACGCTATGGTACTGCTAGTATAAGCTTTTTGCCGCCTCTGTCTGCGTAGGTACAGCAAGCAAAAAAAACTTATGCCAGCAGTAGGTTATGTATCGATACCACTTTTCATTGACTATAGCCATCCGATTAGAAACCTATAATCACAAGGTAGACACATCGTCATTTAGATAAATTATCGAGTCCCAAGGACTGAAAGAATAGAAACGTAAAAGAGACCTCTCTTCACTGTTTTTATAACTCAGAGAAAAAGGTTGTTTCATCAGTGTACAGTGCTCTAGTTGACACCATGACTACAAAGCACTGACCAAAAAAATCGCTCACCATGTTGGTGATGAGACACCGGTGAGCGATCTTTAGTTTTGGTAGAGCAAAAAACTTAACTGGCTGACTGTACTTCGTCAATCCAGTTGCCATAACCTTCCTTTTCCATCTGCGCTAGCGGAATGAAGCGCATTGCTGCTGAGTTCATGCAATAGCGCTTACCTGTGGGTGCTGGGCCATCATCAAATACGTGACCTACGTGCGAGTCAGCGTAGCGGCTACGAATTTCAGTACGGGTCGAAAAGAAACCTCGGTCTTCTTTTTCAACGACCACGTCAGCACTCAACGGACGAATGAAGCTGGGCCAGCCGGTTCCAGACTTGAATTGATCACGTGAGGAGTAAAGCGGCTCACCCGATATCACGTCAACATATAGACCTGGCTCTTTATTATCCCAATAAGGATTTTTGAAAGCGCGCTCGGTACCGTCTTCTTGAGTGACTTTATATTGAATGTCACTGAGCGACTTTTTCAGTTCAGCTTGCGCCGGCTTCACAAACGTATCTGCATTAAAACCTGCGCTTGCTTCGACGTTTAAAGCCTTACTTGGGATCACCTGCGTTGTGCCGTTGGCGGTAGGTTTGAACTGACTGAAGTCCAGTTCATAGTTTTTACCATACACGCTTTCGATAAACTGGTAGCGACCAGAGTTAAAGGTATAATACTTATAGCGCAACGGATTCTTTTTGTAATAATCTTGATGATATTCTTCCGCCGGATAAAAAGTGCTAGCAGGGACAATCTCAATCACCACTGGCTTATCGTAAACCCCAGATTCTTGCAAGGATTGCTTGGCGGCTTCAGCGGTCTGCTTTTCTTGTTGATTATTATAAAAAATAGCCGGGCGATACTGGGTACCACGATCTACAAACTGACCTTTGTCATCGGTAGGATCTGCAATTCGCCACAGAGCTTGCACTATGCCATTATAAGTAATTTTCTGCGGATCATAATACACTTGTGCCGCTTCAGTATGGCCGGTGCCACCTGATGATACCGAGTTATAGGTCGGATTTTCGGTCTGGCCGCCAGCGTAACCAGAAACTACTTCTACTACGCCGGGAATTTTCTCATAACCGGCTTCCACACACCAAAAACAACCACCAGCCACTGTAGCCACGGCTAAATTCGGGTCTGTGGGCGCATAGGGGTTGTCAACGGTAGGGCCTTTCACAGTAGGATTGATTTCAGTAGTAGAGGCAGCACAGCCTACGAGAAAAACACTACTCGCCGCTATAACGGTAGCTTGTAATTTGCGATTCATAAGTAAATTGAGTTTCATAAAGAGCTCCTGACAGTAATCTTATGTAATTATAGTAAACCTTTGGCATCACCGAAACGTTCCTATCATGTTGTACCTTTACAACGAGTTAAATTGTTTTTTCAATCTGTCAAGGGAAATTAAAATATAAATTAATAATACCTTCAAGGTGAATGCCTGCAATGGCTTAGCCCTGTTAAAGCTCTACTATGCAGTCCAAGAAGTCTGCTATAACGAGCACAATTATCTGACAAGACGAATTATAAAAATGCACTATTGCTTGTTTCTTGATACTGAGACTAGTGTCTGCTACGTGAATGTACAGGCTATTGTTAACCGTTTTGATACTTATATTTATATCCGCACATAGCGATGTATGGGTAGAAGAAGATAAGCGCAAGTATTACAGTGAACGAAATCTATACTGTACTCATATTGGTTCAGTCCGCTTATTCCTCACAAGAGGTAGAACGATCTCTAATGAAAGAAAATATAGTTACACATTATTCACTTAGGCTATTATACCTGCTTGTAACAAGCGCTTAGCATAAGAATGTTGCGGATTACTGAAAATGTCTTCAGTACGCCCAGTCTCAATGCACATGCCATCTTTTAACACCGTAATATGCTGACACAGAGCGCGTACGACTTTTAGATCGTGGCTGATAAATACGTAGCTGATTTGCAATTTCTGTTGAATTTCGCGCAACAAATTAACCACTGTCACCTGAGTAGTACTATCAAGGGCGGAAGTCGGTTCATCTAAAATCAATAAACTCGGTTGCATAACCAATGCCCGCGCTAGCGCCACTCGCTGACGCTGTCCACCTGATAACTCATGTGGGTAACGGTGGGCAAACTCTAAAGGTAAATGCACGGTCTCCAAACTATCCATGACCGCTTGTTGGCGAGCGATCTTATCGAACCCTTGTACCAGCAGCCCTTCTTCAACAATTTGTAATACCGTCATGCGCGGATTAATACTGGCAAATGGGTCTTGAAATACCATCTGTATCTGCGAGCGAAACTTACGCAGCTCATTTTTAGACAATGACGTCATATCTTGTCCATTAACGACTATCTGCCCATTCACGCGCGCCTGATTACTGAGTAACTGACTTAACGCCAGTGCAATAGTGGTCTTACCTGATCCAGACTCGCCAACGATGCCTAATGCCTGTCCTGTCTGCAACGTTATGTTCAAGCCTTTTACCGCATCGAACCAACGCTTAGTACCGCCAAACAAGCTTTTTTCTAGCGAAAACTGTACATTCAAGTCTTTCACTTCTAACACCAGTGTCTGGTTGTCTTGCAGCCTAGTATCTACTAAATCAAGCGCTGTACCAAAATCTTGCCGCATCAGGGTGCCGGTATAATCATCCTTAGGCTGACTAAAAATCGCTGAGGTATTGCCTTGTTCGATGGTCTGACCTTGGCGCATAACAATGAGATCATCGCTATAACGTCGCACCAGATTCAGATCATGGCTGATTAAAATCATCGCCATATTATGCTCACGCTTGAGACTGTCCAACAATGCTAAAATCTCATGCTGTAAAGTCACATCGAGCGCAGTAGTAGGCTCATCAGCAATTAAAATATCTGGCTGCTGTGCTAACGCCATAGCTATCATCACCCGTTGGCGCTGACCGCCTGACAGTTCATGAGGATAGCGACTTAGCTTATCAGCAGGATCGGTGATATTGACATCGTTTAACAAGGCGATACTCTGCGCGTGCCATTGTTTTTTGGCTATGCCACCTAACCGTAGAGATTCGGCAATTTGTTTCGCAACCGTATGTAGGGGATTGAGCGCGGTCATTGGTTCTTGAAACACCATGCCGATACGCTGCCCACGAATGGCTTTCAATGACTTGTTTCGGGCGCTATGGCTGTTATTAACATTATCATTCGCTATTAATAGCTTACTACTTGGCAGACCTGTTGTACCTGCCAGCTGCACTTCTCCACTAACGGTTAGACTCTCCGGTAACAGGCCTAATAATGCCAAACTAGCAATCGACTTGCCGGAACCAGATTCACCAACGATGGCTAGCGTCTGACCTTGTTTAAGCTGATAGGACAGCTTATCAACCAGAGCTAGCCCTGATTGAGTAACAATGCTTAACTTATCGACGGTTAAAATAGCTGCATTTGACAGGTTAACCTGGTTTCGTTGGTTAACGCTACTTTGAGGTTGACCCTCAATTGCGGCGTTTGTGCTAGTAATTCTGGTGGTGGTTTTTATAGTCATATTAAGAGCGCCTCGGATCAAACGCATCGCGTAGCGCTTCGCCAATGAAGATAAGTAGCGATAAAATAAAGGTCAAGCTGAAGAATCCAGACAAGGCCAGCCACGGGGCATCAAGATTGTTTTTCCCTTGTACCATCAGCTCACCTAACGATGGTGAGCCTGGCGGCAGTCCATATCCTAAGAAATCTAGTGCGGTTAGCGCAATAATATTGGCAGTCAAAATAAAAGGCAGTTGCGATAAGCTCGATGCCAAAGCATTGGGCAAAATATGTCGGTACATAATTTGACTGTCTGAAACCCCTAGGTTGCGAGCCGCACGGACATAATCAAAGTTACGGGCACGCAAAAACTCTGCTCGCACTAAGCCGACCAAGCCCATCCAACCAAACAGCAGCATCAATGCAAATAGCACCGTGATACTAGGACTAAATAAGCTAACCAAAATAATAATCATGAACAGCTGCGGCATGCCGCCCCAAACTTCCATAAAACGCTGGCCTGCCAAATCAACCCAGCCGCCATAATAGCCTTGAATAGCACCAACGACAATTCCGATAATCGCTCCGGCTAGGGTTAGCGCCAAGCCAAACAGTAATGACACTCGCATACCGTAGAGTATCCGTGCCAGCACATCACGCCCCATATCATCCGTACCCAACCAGTTTTGGGCATTGGGCGCGGCTGGATAAGGAAGACCTAACTCAACGTTAGGTGTTTGATCAGCAAATGGAATCAGCGGCATCACATAATAACCCTGCGCATTGATTAATTCACGTACTACCGGGTCTTTATAATTGGTTTCGGTCTCAAATATACCGCCAAAAGTGGTCTCAGGATAAGCCTTGAATACCGGCACATAGTAATCACCTTGATACTGCACCAATAATGGTTTGTCATTAGCAATCACGTTAACTGCCATACAAATCACGAATACTACCGTGAAGACCACTAGGGATATCACCCCAAGACGATTACTTCGGAAACGATCCAGCCGTGCCTGCCAAACTGGATTTAATCGGCGTTTTTTTTGCTGGGATAAATTGGGTTTAGGTACATTAGGAGGCGTCTTATTTTTGGCAGAAGTGGGCGACGGAGAACCTACAGAGTTAGAATTTAGCACATCGTTATTTGAGGAGATATGAGAATTTGACATTAGCGACCCTCAAAATCGATACGGGGATCAATCAAGTGATAGCTTAGATCACTGATTAGCTGTAATAGCAGCCCTACCAAAGTAAAAATAAATAACGTGCCAAAAACCACCGGATAATCGCGTTGCTGAATGGCCTCGAAACCTAACAGCCCTAACCCATCAAGCTTGAATATAATTTCGATTAAGAAATTACCAGCAAAAAATATACCGACAATAGCAGCAGGAATTCCGGCGATAATAATCAGCATGGCATTACGAAATACATGGCCATACAGTACCTGCCGTTCACCTAGCCCTTTGGCTCTCGCCGTAAGCACATACTGCTTACCTAATTCTTCTAAAAAGCTAAACTTGGTCAGATAAGTCAAGCCTGCGAAACCACCAACAGTACTGGCAAGCAGCGGTAATGCCAAGTGCCAAAAATAATCTTTAATCTTACCAAGTGTTGATAATTGATCAAAATTCTCTGAGGTTAGTCCTTGCAAAGGAAAGAGGTTCCAATAACTGCCACCTGCAAAGAACACCAATAATATTACTGCAAATACAAACACTGGTATGGCGTGCCCAACCGCAAGTAGCATAGCCGTCGCTTTATCAATCGCTGACCCATGATGCATGGCTTTATAGACGCCCAGTGGAATGGCTATCATATAAATCAGTAGCGTACTCCATAGCCCAAGCGATATAGAGACTGGCAGCTTTTCTACAATGAGCTCCGTCACTGACTGCCCTTTAAAAAACGACTCGCCAAAGTCTAGGCGCGCATAATTTTTTAACATCAGCCAAAAACGTTCAGGGGCCGATTTATCAAAGCCATATTGCACATTAATTGCGGCAACCATCTCCGCCGACAAACCACGCGTACCTTGATAAGTACTGTCATTACCACCCGCACTACCTGCGCCTACATTGCCATTCAGTGCGTTGTCTTTGGCACCCTGTTCAATTAATGCCAGTTGCTGTTCAACCGGACCACCAGGAGCCGCTTGTACAATAACGAAGTTGGCCAGTAATATCAAAAACAGGGTCGGCAATATCAAGAGCAACCTTTTTAGGATATAACGACCCATAATGACCACTTCCTAGATGAGGGTAAATAGCAATAATTAATGATAAAGAATGACACTTATAAATAAACGCTCTAGCCCTACTTTTTATAAATAGCTTTTAGAAGTCGTTTTTGAGCTCACGTAAAGCGGTAAATATAGTTAACGGATTGTCATCTTCAAGGTTCTTTTTAGTCTCCACTCCTGCTATTACACTGACCTCATCAGCACGTAAGAACACATTCACTGCGCGTTCATGCTCTAAAGTTACTGGCAAGGTTGGGATACCTTGCGTGGTCTTTTCTTCGGCCTGTGTTAATGCTTGCTGCATGGCCATATTGTCAGGCTCGATAGAGAGACCAAAACGCATGTTACTTGCAGTATATTCATGTGCTGGATACAACAGGGTCTCAGTAGGCAAACCATTTAAGCGCTTGAAGCTAGCGTATAGTTGCTCAATAGTACCGGTAAAGACTCGGCCACAACCACCACTAAACAGGGTATCACCACAAAAGCAATGTTTGAGACCATCAATGTCTAGAATATAAGCCATATGACTAGCAGTATGCCCTGAGACATCCCAAACTTGTGCGGAGTAGCCCCAGGCACTGACTGTGCTGCTGTCCTTAATAGTCTGATCTTCATCTACTCCATGCTCACTATGTGCGACCAAGTGAGTCATCGGGAAGTGCTCTTGCAACTCAGCGACCCCGCCAGTATGGTCATAATGATGATGGGTGGTCCAAATCGCTATCAGATCTAGCTCTTGTGCTTCCAAATATTCGATGACTGGCGCAGATTGACCAGGATCAATAACGATAGCTTGTTTATTGCTATCATTGATTAAAGTCCAAATATAATTATCATTGAAGGCTTTAATGGGGTGGATATTAATACTCATGTTGCATCCTTATTAGAGTTTGTCTTTATTGGCACTTTTTACCAAGGGCTATATCTGTAGTCAATGAAAAGTAATATCGATACATAACGTACTACTAGTATAAGTTTTTCTTGCTTGCTGTGCCTGCGCAGACAGAGGCTGCAAAAATCTTATACCAGCAGTACCGTAGCGTTTTTAAGGTATTTTAACTGTATTAAAAAACCATCGTTATTTGTTAGAAGTTATGGTTAACTTTAAAATCTTAGCCACCTGCTCTAACTCATCGACCTAAATTTATCGACCTAAATATTTGTCAACGCGCGCTTCTGCCTGTTTATCCACCCACCAATAGTCAATTCCAACCGCATTGGTTGGTAATTCTTTGACATGGCGGTACTGATTCCAGTAGGCCACATTGGTCCCAGACTTACCATATAAAGGTACGAGGTAATAACCAGCTCGTAACAAACGGTCAAGAACCTGAGTATATAAAATAATGTCGTCACGACTTTTTGCATCGCCAAGCGCCTCTACTACATTGTCGATAGCAGCATTTTTAATGCCCGCAGTATTGCGGTTGCCCACTTCATCAGCAGCCACACTGCCCCAGTAGGCTACTTGCTCCGCGCCAGGAGATAAGCTCTGGGCAAATACATCAACCGTCATATCATAATCAAAGCTGCGCATACGCTCATAGTATTGTGGCCCATCAACTTGCCGTAAGTTCGCTTCAAACCCCAAGCGCGTTAAATTACGGACATAAGGCAGTAATACACGCCCCATAGTATCGCCAGTCATTAAGATTTCGATCTGAGCAAGCTTATCATCCGGTTGATATAGCTTCATATCATCATAATAAAAACCTGCATCTAGCAACAGTTGCCGCGCTTTTAATAGCCCTTGACGATTGAAACCACCGCCATCACTAGTCGGTAGTTGCCATTCGGCCAATACTACTTGGCGTTGCGTCGGCTCAAGCTTAGATAATAATGGCGTTAATACTTCCATTTCAGCTACTGATGGCATACCGGTTGCTGCCAGCTCTGAGCCATGGAAAAAGCTTTGCAGACGCTCATATTGATTATGAAATAAGGTTTTATTCATCCATTCAAAATCATAAGCAGCTGTTAACGCTTGGCGAACGCGAATGTCTTGAAATATTGGTCGCCGCATGTTCATAACCAGCCCTTGCATCGGTACCGGATTTTGGCTGGTTATGGCCTCTTTGTTAATTAGTCCCGCTTTTACTGCCGGGAAATTGTAACCGGTGGCCCAGTTCGAGGCTTTATTTTCGGGGCGAAAGCGATATTGACCTGATTTAAAACCTTCAAAAGCAATCTCATCACTTTGATAGTAGACAAACTTAATCATATCAAAATTATAACGGCCACGATTGACCATCAAATCTCGTCCCCAATAATTAGGGTCACGTAAATAACTGACCGAGCGTCCCGCCTCGACACGCCCTAGTTTGTAAGGGCCACTGCCCATAAGTGGTTTAAGGCTAATCTTATCAAAATTAGCATCAATGGAGGATTTAGCAAAGACTGGAAACTGACCAACCGTTAAGAGAATTTCTTTATTATTATCGGAAGCAAAAACAAACTTCACCTGCTGGTTATCGATAATTTGTATTTCTTTAATATCACCCAGATAGCTACGAATATACATAGGACCTTGAGTTAATAACGCGTCATAAGTCGCCTTAACATCAGCGCTTGTGACCGGGGTTCCATCCCAAAAGCGCGCGGCAGGATTAATATGATAAATAATCCAACTGCTATCGTCAGGATCATAAGTGACCTCACTTGCCAGCTGCGGATACATCGTAAAGGCTTCGTTCAATGAGCCAGTCATTAGTGTGTCATATAGATAATCAGTGCCAATCATCGCCACCCCAGTGGTCATCCACTTATTGGCACTATTAAAAGTCCCACGCGCGTCAAATGACAGCGTACCACCCGTTGGCGCATTGGGATTGGCATAAGGCATGTATGGCGCGTTGATGTACTCGGCGGTGCTGTTGTGTCCTAGCGCTTTGGTGGTAATTGGGGCAGCCATAGCCACTGGCATCCAGCTGATGACCATGCCTAGAAAAATACTCTTAAGCGTTGTCTTTTTCAAAAAATACCTAGAGCAAAATTGAGGCTGTGATCTGGTCCGAGTGTGTGAATATGCAGCATCAACAATGCACCCAGCCTCTGCTAAAGGTGAGCTCAATAACGCAGTTAAACAATCAGATGAAAGCTTTTTTATCATAATTATCGTTATAGTAACCCTATGAAATGAGCCATGTTGCCAAGCAGCGAATTTTTATCATAGCAAACTTCGCTTTTTTAACCTAGTTCTTTGCACCAAGACTTATAAAGCAATAGTCACAAAGACCATTAACTGAGTGTTAACTGTTGTGGTGACCCATTAAGCGCCAACAACAAAAACAACTATAGTTAAAATACCTTAAAAACGCGACGGTACTGCTGGTATAAGCTTTTTGCAGCCTCTGGCTGCTTAGGCACAGCAAGCAAGAAAAACTTATACCAGCAGTAGGTTATATATCGATATTACTTTTCATTGACTATAGAACACCATATGTTGATGGCTTATAAAAAAAAGAGACGCCTAGCATATTGCTTGGCGTCTCTTTTTTTATTACTAGCATCACACTCATGTCATGTTTGGACTTTGACTTAGCCATACTGCTTTTCAAAATCTTTCATAAAGTTGACTAAGAGCTGTACCCATTCTAGCGGGACCGCGTTGTAAATACTGGCACGCATACCACCAACATCGCGGTGACCTTTTAGATTGAACAGTCCAGCTTTTTCAGACTGTTCTAAAAACACTTTATCAAGGTTACTGTCTGCTAAAGTAAATGGGACGTTCATGATAGAGCGATGTTTAAGGGCAACTGGATTGTTATAAAAACTACTGTCATCAATGGTCTGATACAACAAGGCTGCTTTTTGCTGGTTGATTTTACCAATAGCGGCTACTCCACCCTGTTCCTCAAGCCAGTCAAATACCAAGCCAGCAAGATACCAAGAGTACGTGGCGGGTGTATTAGACATAGACTCTTTTTCCACTTGGTGCTCATAGTTAAGCAGCATTGGACACCACTCACTTGCCTGCCCTAACAAGTCTTCGCGAATAATAATAATTACCAAACCAGCAGGGCCAATGTTCTTTTGCGCGCCAGCATAAATCATCCCAAATTTAGACACGTCAATCGGCTGCGACAAAATACAAGATGACATATCAACGATAAGTGTGGCATCAACTTGTGGTGGCTCAAATATTTGTAGGCCATGAATGGTCTCATTGGCGCAGTAATGAAAATAAGCAGCATCGTCGCTGATATTCCAGTCACTTTGTGTAGGAACGTCCGTAAATTTATTGTCTTTACCCGTTGCAACTAAATTAATATCGCCTAGACCTAGCTTCTCATAACGCTGAGCTTCTTTGATGGCTTTGACCGACCAAGTACCAGTAGTCAAATAGTCGGCGCGACCACCATTTAATAGGTTCAATGGGATGGCTGAAAACTGTAGGCTTGCGCCCCCTTGCAGGAACAGCACTTTATAATTATCCGGAATGTCCATTAACGAGCGTAGCTTAGTTTCAGCCTTTTGGGCGACGGCTATATAATCTTTACTACGATGGCTAATCTCCATTACCGACATGCCGCTTCCTTGCCAATCAAGCAGCTCCTCTTGAGCGCGTTCCAGTACAGCAGTTGGCATGGTAGCAGGGCCAGCACAAAAATTCGGTACGCGGTGGGGAGCCTTTTTTGTAGGGGTTTCTGCAGGCGCTTGTGTATTCATAGTCGCAATCCTAGATATGAGGGGATAGTAGGTTGAATCTTATTTTTTCTCAAAGACACTCAATATTATGCTTCGATTATAGTCTCTAAGGGGTATCTGTACAGTCTTACGGTACGACCGCTTTCTTTATTACATTTTACGCTTAGTTAGAACTGGATAATTGCTGCCACAAATCACGTTTAAGACTGGCATCTATTAGCATCTGATCAAGTGTCGGTACGTGCGCTAGATTAGGATGAGTCAAACCATCAGGCAAGTCAGTCAATGCTGCAACTAACACCTCTTCACTTCTACCAATCTTAAAGAGGTATCCGGCAAGACTGGCGTTAGCCAGCTCAGCGGTATCCATACCCTCGCAAATCGGAAAAGAAGCCGTCTCGCACGATAGCGTTAATGCTTGAGTGATATTTTGCCATAGCTTTTGACTGTCATTGTTCAAAGCCTGAATATCAACTATCAACACCCAATTACCATAGCGCCCACCTTGCAAGTCAAACGGTGCGACTTTCTTGAGACTATAATCAGCGGTGTTATGTTGAGCAGTAAATGCTATTTCGGCAACAGGTGCTGTTACTTTTTCTATCGATGACTCTACCAACGGCGCAATCAAGTGTTCTACTGTTGGCGTGACATCTGGCTGCATCACATCTATTTTTGCGGCAGTCTGAGTATGCGAAGCAATCGAAGGATTAATTGCATTACTTTCAAGCTCAGCCGTCGCTGGGCTTTGTGTCGCCGGGTCTTGCATCGGTAAACTTTGTAGATCAGGCAAATCATTACTAACAGTATTGGCAGTAGCATAATCAGTACCATCATAATCAGTACCATCATAATCAGTAACAATAGGCGCTGTATCTGGTACAGGCTGCTCTGAGTCGAAGCTTGGTCGCACAGCTTCCGATGCTGATCGCTCTAAAGATACAGGTTGATCTACGGTTGCCGATGGAATATGTGCGATATTAATAGTCAGCGAGTCTGGCCGTACCCACTGCTCAATCCCCATCATTGCCAAAATCTGACGCTGTTGCCTGCGGCGCTGCAATAAGCTCGGCTGGTCTTGGGTATCACTCATGGGTCGGTACTATCCTATTTGGTGGCCTACGTATTTACAAAAGGGTCAGTAATCTATGGAGACGTTAAATTAGAAGCGTTAAATACTTGAAATTTTTAATTGATGACACTCAAGCTCTCTAACTCAAGCTCACTACTTAGGTAATGACGATTAGGTAATGACGAAAACTGCCAATACTATCAGTCAAAGAGTCGCCGAGCACCAAGCCAGCGTTCAGCTAATATTGTTAAAAAGTCGTATTCATCTTAGCTGACTATCGTATCGTGTAACCTCACGGTATGCAATGTGCTTAACCATGACCGATAGGTATTATAAGCTATTTGATCCCTATCCTGCTGTGTCTTATATCAATTATCATCGACTGATACTATTATGGAAGGTGCTGTTATTATTGTTGGCTATTAACACCTTATATTTTAACTTATATTAGGGCAGTTCAAAAATCATAGTAAATACCTAATAGTAAATACCTAATAGTAAAAGATCAGTAGGCAGTAAGAGATCGGTAGGAGGCAGCGCTTATCCAAAAAACTGGCAAAAAAAAGCCCTTTTTAATCAAGGGTTTATGATATCAACGATTTGCAGGCAAAAAAAAGCGACTCCAAAAGCACATCCTCGGCACACATTGTAACTAATACCGTTGCTACCTTCCGGTCCTGGCGGGGTTCATAGAACAATGTTGCGAGGCTACCAATGGAGCCACCAGTTGCAGATTATACAAGGTTTTTGCATTATTACAACCCCTACTGCATAACTGCTGTTTTTACAGTACATAGAATCCAGTAACCTAGTGACAAAATCCTCACAGCAACTCAGGTATATTTTGCTATTTTAAAGCAATATGTTTGATATATCACCCGTTGCCCAACTAAAAAAATCTAACGAGCGTATTTTCAATCTTTATAACTATAGCCAGTTCAAAATAAAATAGGTACATTTATGTCAGCGTACTACTGTATCGTTTTTAAATTGGGTTAACTATATCAGCATACAGCACGCCTTTGATTATTAAGGCTATAAGACCACTATTATTAACACACATTTTACTCAGGAGATTATTATGAAGAGCACTTTACTTAATAAAGCAGCGGTCGCTACCAGCGCCGCATGTCTATTCACAGCGATGATGGGCAGTGCGCATGCGGAACCTACAGGCTACGATCAATTAAGCTTTCAGACAGAAGTAAAAGAAGAGGTGGCAAATGATGAGGTACGTGCCAGTCTATATAAAAAACTACAAGCCTCTAATGCCAAAACACTAGCAACCAATCTTAATACTTCAGTCAATAAAGCCTTGGCCATCGCCAAGCGTTACCCTAGCGTGACGGTCAGCACCGGACAGCAGCGTACCTATCCACGCTATGATAAAGACGACAAAATCATTGGCTGGACGGGACAGGCTAATATAGATATTAAGAGCACCGACTTTGCCGCGACTAGTCAGCTGATTGCAGACTTGCAAGAAACCTTAGTCATGGACAATTTGAACTTTGGAGTCTCGAATGCTAAAAAGGACGCCTTGGAGCAAAAGCTGATGACTGATGCTTCACGCGCCTTTCAGCAGCAAGCCAAAAACCTAACTCGAGCATGGGATGCCCGTGGCTATCGCTTGGTTACGGTTAATCTAAATACCGGCAGCAACTATCCACGCCCTATGTATAGCGCGATGAATATGAGAGCAGATTCGGCTGAATCAGTACCAACTCAGAATTTTGAGTCTGGTAACAGTACAATTTCAGTGACTGCTAACGGTACTATTGAACTGACTAAATAAGTACCGCGCCAGCGGGATTGACTATTCATCTACTATAAACAATTCAATAGGGCTGAGCGCTTAATATAGCGATTGGCCCTATTTTTTTAGTGATTACTATCTAAATGTTAAGTTGAAAAATCTTTTAAATAAAAAGCTATTAAAGGATATTTAGTGATTGTTTATGCTTACTGGTTACTAGACTGCTGTTTATTAGTGTCGTCTTGACCTAGTTTTAACAGTACTTTTTGATGCCATGGTAGGTTTTGATAAGCCAGTAATTGTTGTCCAATTTTTTTATTGTTCTGCAAAGTTGCGGTATTTTGAATCACATAAATAGTACGCTCAACCTGTTTAAGTCTTCGACCGGCCTCATTCTCAACTATCGCCTTTACTGTATGAGCACCCGGCAGGATATCTACTGTTGCAATGGAGGTACTTAGCCCTTGAGCAACTTCCTTGCCATCAAGATAAATAATCACCCTATCACCCACTTGCAACGCCGGTCTTAGCTGTAGGTTTACTACGATACTTTGGGCAGGACGATGATAAGCGCGCTTTTCGCTTGGTTCAGTCATAATCAGTTGATAATTGGCTTGTGACTTTTTAGCCGTATTAGAAATGGTAGCATTAGAAGTAGCAGCCATTGACTGTAGCGGTGCTGACACTATGTTGTTGCCTTGGTTTGATGCTGTCGATGTATTGCCAAAACTACTGGTGTTATTCGTATCGATATATGTCTCAGTAATCTGCTTACCAGCTTGTTGCTCGTAGCTTTTCGGTCGGTCAGTAAAGGTCACCTGCCCCGTTTTTTCATCGACAACTTTATAAATAGGGGCAGCATTGGCCATAGGCGCATAAATACTTGCGGCGCTAACAACCAAACTTATTAGTAATATGGTGGCCGTATTACTTTTGGATGACATACGTTTAGAGGATAAAGTCATAATCAGTCAACTTGATAATTGTATTTTATTAGTAGTATATGATGATAAAAGAAGATTACCAACCAGACTATCACTCCCACAACCAGACTATTACTCCTACAGCCAGACTATCACTGCTATAAGAGACTTTAGATTGGTGTGTAAACACCTTCAAATACTATTTTGGCATCGCTTTGTAACATTCAAACACTAAAAAACCAGCCAAGATCTACTTAGCTGGTTTTTTTACTCAAAATAATTGAGTGCATTAACTATAAATTAGCAGCTATAGTACATATCAAATTCAATCGGATGTACCGTAACATTGAGGCGCTGTACTTCCTCTTCTTTTAATACGATGTACGCGTCTAACATGTCTTTAGTGAACACGTCGCCTTTTAACAAGAACTCGTGGTCATCTCTTAATGCTTGTAACGCCACTTCTAAATTTTCAGCAACGGTTGGGATTTGTGCTTCTTCTTCAGGTGGCAAGTCATACAAGTTTTTGTCAGCAGCATCGCCTGGGTGTATCTTATTTTGGATACCGTCAAGGCCAGCCATCAACAGTGCCGCAAAGGCTAAATATGGGTTCGCCGCTGGATCAGGGAATCTTGCTTCGACACGAACCGCTTTTGGGCTGCTAACGTGTGGAATACGAATAGATGCTGAGCGGTTAGAAGCCGAATATGCTAGCTTAATAGGCGCTTCATAATGTGGAACCAAACGTTTATAGCTGTTAGTTGAAGGGTTGGTAATCGCGTTTAGAGCGCGTGCATGCTTGATAATACCGCCGATGAAATATAGTGCAGATTCAGACATACCGGCATATTCGTCACCAGAAAAAGTATTCTGGCCGTCTTTTGAGATAGACATATGCACATGCATACCTGAGCCATTGTCACCAACGATAGGTTTTGGCATAAAGGTCGCAGTCTTGCCAAACTGATGCGCGACGTTATGGACGGCATACTTTAGTTTTTGCACTTCATCCGCTTTTTGAACTAGGGTATTGAATGCAACACCAATTTCCAACTGGCAAGGGGCAACTTCATGGTGATGGACTTCGATGCAACCTTCACCGATCATATCCTCTATACGCTCACACATTACCGTACGCATATCTTGCGAGCTATCGACTGGTGGCACTGGCACATAACCACCTTTAACCCGTGGGCGATGCCCCATATTACCCCATTCGTAGTCTTTGTTAGTCGACCATGCCGCTTCTTCAGCGACGATTTCATGGCTGATGCCTGACATGTTAATCGACCATTTTACTTCGTCGAATACAAAAAACTCAGGCTCAGGACCAAAATAGGCCGTGTCGCCGATACCCGTAGATTTTAAGTACTCTTCTGCGCGGCGAGCAATAGAGCGTGGATCACGCTCATACCCCTGTAGAGTTGATGGCTCAATGATGTCGCAAGTCACGACCACAGTAACGGCATCAAAAAACGGGTCGATAAATGCAGTGTCTGGATCAGGACGCAAAATCATATCGGACGCTTCGATGCCTTTCCAGCCAGCAATAGAGGAACCATCAAACATTTTGCCATCTTCTATTGATTCTTCGTCAACAGTATGAGATGGAAAGCTCATGTGATGCTCTTTACCACGGGTATCAGTAAAGCGAAAATCAACCCATTTGGCATTGGATGATTTGATGAGGTCTAGTAATTTATTTGACATGAATCATTTCCTTGGTGGTTATCAGTTAATTGTGATCTAAGTGTTATTGGTTCATGGCTGTATTTGAATTTCTGTATTTGAGCAGCACGTCAAGTATTGTAGTCATTATCAGCATCATTTAAAGTTATTGATTAATGCAAAGTACGCGACTGACGTCATTCTTCAACTTATTCACCTATCATTAACTGCAGATTCTCATGAGCCCAGTCAACGCTAGCGATATCTTAACAATATTTGATTAACAATGCTGAACTGTTATAAGCGTTTTGTTCGCTTAATATAAGCCAGCTTGATGACACTGGTATCAATACACGAATTCATATTAAGTGTTATAAACAAATAGCTACCATTAAGGTGATGCAACTGCTATGCCAACTCGTCAGGATACCTACAATGCAAACCATAATAAGGTACGCAACCATAATACCTATATACCTCCTATTGCACTGATAAAATATTAATAATAAATATTAATGATGAATATTACTGCCTATCATCATAAATCATGCACAGTAGTAGCAAACTATAAAACAAAAAAGCACTAAATTAGTGCGGTCAATAATATCTCTACAAGGTAAAAGAGCTAATTTGGTGCGTTTTAAGTGTTTATTGCTCCCACTACATTAAAGTCATACTCACAAAGCCCATACTTTTGAGTAATAAACTCGCTGTTAACCGTTAGATAGCCTATCCTCTGCACTTGATAGATAGCAAAATAATGGTAAGATACTAAAGTTGAAGTAAATTTAGTTAAAGTAAAACCACATGAATAAGGTGATCACACAATGATTCTGATGCTCGATAACTACGACAGCTTTACGTACAATATTGTACAGTACTTCGGTGAGTTGCAGCAGGACATCACCGTCTGGCGTAACGATCAGGTCAGCATCGATGATATCAAAACCCTGGCCCCTGACGTAATTGTCATCGGCCCTGGTCCTTGTGACCCTGATCGGGCTGGTATTTCTTTGGCAGTAATTGAAACCTTTAAAGGCGTAATACCTATATTAGGTATTTGCTTGGGTCATCAGGCGATTGGACAGGCATTTGGCGGAAAAGTGGTCAAAGCTGGCGAGGTCATGCATGGACGCTTATCTGCCGTGTATCACAATGGGCAGGGGGTCTTCACCGACTTACCTAATCCCTCTCAAGTCACACGCTATCATTCGCTAGTGGTTGATAAGGCGACTTTACCCGAGTGTTTAGAGGTAACCGCATGGACAAAAAATGCTGATGGTAGTATTGAGGAAATCATGGGTGTACGTCACAAAAGTCTTGCCATTGAAGGCGTGCAGTTTCATCCAGAGTCTATCTTAAGTGAAGCGGGCTATCAGTTGCTCAATAATTTCTTACAGACCCATAATTTGGCGGTATTAGGCGCTGGTAATTTGCCACAAGTAGGATAGCCATCTAATGAATGTGGGCTGATGCATGCAGTATGAGAATTTAAAACCAATAATTTCGAACTAAAAATATAATAATAAGCGAGACCATAATGACCACTGTTAAGACACAGGGTGCGCAAAGCGTAAAAACAGCTGAAGATATCGCTAAGCTTTCTGATGAACATATTCATAAACGGTTGACTAGCGCTTTAGATAGAATATTCCAGCATATTGATTTGACCTTTGATGAGATGCATCAAGTGATGTTAATCATTATGCAGGGCAAGTGTAGTAACGCGATGATGGGTGCTATTTTGACTGGTTTGCGCATGAAGGGTGAGTCAATCGATGAGATTACCGCCGCAGCCAGTGCGATGCGTGCTTTGGCTGAAAACGTCACTCCCACTGCTTGTGATTATTTAGTTGATATTGTCGGTACCGGCGGTGACGATGCCAACTTATTTAACGTGTCCACCGCTTCTGCTCTGGTGGCAGCTGCTGCTGGCGCGCAAGTGGCCAAACACGGCAACCGCGGCGTGTCTACTAAATCAGGTAGCTCAGACTTATTAGAGCAAGCAGGTATCAGTTTGGCTCTGACACCACTACAAGCGCTTGATTGTATCGAAAACCAGGGTATTGGCTTTTTATTTGCCCCCAATCATCACAGCGCCATGCGTTATGCCAATCCGGTACGCCGCGAGCTCAAAGCACGGACCATTTTTAATATTTTAGGCCCACTGACCAATCCTGCTGGTGTCCCAAACCTAGTCATCGGCGTCTTTACTTCACGCCTATGCGAGCCAATAGCCAAGGTTATGAAAAATCTAGGCGCACGTCATGTGATGGTGGTCGGTGCCAAGGATGGTTTGGATGAAATCAGTCTTGCCACCTCTACCACCGTGGCTGAACTTAAAGACGGTGAAATCACGGTATATGAGCTGATGCCAGAAGACGCCGGTATCGAATCGCAAACCCTCATCGGGCTTGAGGTGGACTCACCAGAGCAGAGTCTCCAACTGATTCGAGCGGCCTTATCAGGTGCGAAGACTAATGACCGTACCGTACTTAAGGCGCGCGATATGATTGCCTTAAATGCGGGTGCGGCCATTTATACCGCCGGACTTGCCAGCAACTATCCGAATGGTGTTAGCCAAGCGCAAACCGTCATTCAGAATGGTTCTGCACTGACCAAGCTTGAATCATTAGCCGAATACACACAAAAACTAATTGCTAACGCGTAACTAATGCGGTTGTTAAAAAACACCATAGTCATAATGACCCATTTAAACATGCTCCCTTATCCAACCTACCGACAGCCGGATGTAACCATGACGACGAGCACGACCCAAAAATCAAATGCCGATATCCCCTCAGTATTACAGCGTATCGTCGCTACCAAACGCGATGAAGTGGCCGCTGCCCGTACTTTGCTACCGCTTGCAGACTTACAGTTACAAGTTAGCGCCGATGACCGTCCACGTCGTGGATTTGCCGATGCTTTACGTGCCGCTGACATTGGTGTAATCGCTGAAATCAAAAAAGCCTCACCATCAAAAGGTATTATCAGTCATAACTTTGAGCCTGCCACTTTTGCTCAGCAATACGAGCAGGCCGGTGCCAGTTGTTTGTCGATACTAACCGATCGTGATTATTTCCAAGGGGATGACAGCTATCTCATCCAAGCGCAGCAAGCTTGCAAACTGCCGTTATTACGCAAAGATTTTATGATTGATAGCTATCAAATTTATCAATCCTACTTGCTGGGTGCTGACTGCATATTATTAATTATGGCCTGTCTTGATGACCTACAGGCAAAAGAGATGCATACCTTAAGTATTGAACTGGGCATGGATGTACTTATTGAAATACATACAGCTGATGAGCTAGAGCGCGCTTTGCAGCTGCCTCGTTCAGCACATAATATTTATGGCATTAATAATCGTAACTTGAATACTTTTGAGGTGGATTTAAAGACCACCCTTGATTTAAAGAGCACTTTATTATCCGCCCTAGCAGCCGATGACCAAGCCAATACGAACAACCCAGATAAAGCACTTATCGTTACCGAAAGTGGTATTCATAGCGCTGATGATATTCGATTGATGATGAGCCATGGTATTCAGCACTTCTTAATCGGTGAGCAGTTTATGAAGACTGATCACCCAGGGCAAGCGTTACAATCCTTGCTTGCGAGCATCCCAGCTAGCGCGTAAGGTATGACAGACAACGCTAATACGCTACTGGCTATAGTACTTATCATTGAAAATACTTATCATTAGAAATACTTATGATTATATAATTGATAGCTTTGATGATTAAACGACGCTTCCATTAACCCATTAATTAAACAGACACGTTAACTTTTATGACAAATTCTATCTTCTCAAAAGACATGCAAGACCAGCTCAAAGAGCTTAAAGGACAACTCAGCAAAAGTCGCGGCACCACGTCACCTGACGGTGAGAATCAAAAGCCGACTGAACCTGTTTCCTTACTCACGCAAAAGCAGGTTAAAAAAACAGTGAAGCAGCTAGACAGCGAACATATCGATGACGATAAAGTACTGTTCATGCAAGCGATGCATGGCGTCAATCAACTCGATGATAAAAACGTCCGCTCGCCTGCCAATGCTAAAAAAGGCGGCAAGCCTGATGCAGCAACCTTGTCAAAACGTGCCGCCGCTCAAGGCAAAGAAGCGGCGGACATAGGGGCCGGCTTGTCGGATATGCAAGCACTACTTAATCCAGTCGCTGGCGAGGCTTATTTATCTTATAAGCAACCTACCCTACAGACCAAAGTGTTTACTCAGCTCAAACAAGGCAAATTGCGTTGGTATGACGCGGTAGATATTCATGGTTGCACCATTGAAGAAGCCCGAGTAGCCATGACTCAACTGCTGAGCCAAGCGAAACAAAACAATGAGACCATGGTAAAAATTATCCATGGTAAAGGCAGCGAAGCTATTCTCAAAACTTGCGTCAATGGTTGGTTGCGTCAATTACCAGAGGTATTGGCTTTTTGTTCAGCACCGCCAAAAGATGGCGGTAATGGCGCGGTTTTGGTATTACTAAAAAAGCCTAAAACTGATGGTGAATAAGTTATAAACGGTTTTTTTTGAAAAAAAGGACTGCAATGGCGCAGTCCTTTTTTTATCGCTAGACTTAAATAAAATATTCAAAGCAACTTTGTGCGGTTGCTTGTAATCGTTTTTTACACTGGTTTTTTCAGCCTCTATCTGCGTAGGCACAGCAAGCAAGAAAAACTTTTGCCAGCAGTATGTTGTGTATCGATATTACTTTTCATTGACTATATTCACATTCAGCTACTGCGGATAAATCATTTATGAGCATACAGACGATTGATACTCAAGAAGCACTAAAGGACCACATTACGGCACTTATCGCTATTGAACCAAGGTTCGCGCCAATTTACGAGCAAGTGGGCGTGCCCAGTCTACGGCGCAATGCAGGTGGTTTTGAGCAGTTGATGAGAGCAATAGTAGGACAACAGCTGTCTGTTGCTGTGGCCAGTAGTATTTGGCAACGACTGGCTGAGGCAGGCTTAACCTCACCGCAAGCAATTATTCAGGCAACGGATGATGCCTTACGCGCACAAGGTTTATCTAGGCAAAAAATCCGTTATACCCGCTCATTAGTTGAGCACGACATCAGCTTTGATATACTAGTAAAAATGTCAGACGAGGATGTAATGGAGATACTTACGGCGGTTATTGGCATCGGCCACTGGACTGCCGAGATGTATTTATTATTCTCTTTGGGCCGAGCTGATGTGCTCGCAGTCGATGATTTAGCGATTAAAGTCGCTGCGATGGATGTATTAAACTTGGCAGAGCGCCCCACACCAAAGCAACTAAAGGTCGCGAGTCAAGAATGGTCGCCGCAGCGCAGTGCTGCCAGCTTACTGTTATGGGCGCACTACGGTTGGATGCACAACAGAAAGTCAGTACCGGTCTAGTAAGCTACCCCACTACATGTCTGCTACCAACCGCTTGTACCAGATCAATCTGACAAGCTAATGATGAGATCTGGAATGTTCTGTTAATTAGCAGCTTTTAGGAAGGTCCCGTTTTTAAAAACGCATATTTTTGAAAATCTGATACATATCTTAAAGTTTTTTTGCTTTAGGTGACCTAAAACTGTTTCTAATTTGCCTAATTTTTCGTCTTACTAAAGCATGGCCGGCACTTCTATGAGTATTACTATCGCTATCTTTCTCAGCAACGTCTTGTCGATCCTGTTCTTGCTTCCTCTTTTGCCCGTCATTATCACTGTCGCTATCTTTTAAGTCCAGTTCTGGACCTTTATTTAAATCAATAGATCTGTGTTTGTCATCAGCATCATGTGACGGGTCTTCGGTATTATCGACCACCTTATTCTCCATCTCCCCATCTAACTCATGCTTAAGCTCTGTTTGCTTAACAACTAGCTGCTGAGTTGGCAAGGCATGCTCGACGTCATACTTTCTAACTTGCAATAACACATCAACGAATACCACGTTTTGTTTGTCGTAGAATTCCATAACATCATTAGAATTAATATAGGCTTGTAGCTGGACAACGTAGCAGTCTTGACGCAGCTCTAAGATATTAACTTGGTTCCATTCTTGGTTGGTCAAGTAGTGTTCATTTAAAAATTCGTCTAAATGTTTTACCATCTGGAACACAACTTCAATGTCAGCCGTGCGCTTGATATATAACTTATGGAAAAATTGAAACATATCGCGGGAGGTAAAGTTCTCAATTTGCATAGATGAAAAGTCCCCATTGGGAACCGTCACAATAGTGCGTGTTAAAGTGCGCACGCGCGATGAACGAATACCAATATCGACCACCGTACCTTCATAAGTACCAAATTTACAATAGTCGCCGATTCGGACTGGCGAATCTGCCACCACTACCACACTGCCCACGAGATTCTCGATAGTCTTTTGCGCACCCAGTGCTAAGGCTAAACCACCTACCCCTAATGCTGCAATACCAGTGGTTAAATCAAAACCCAGATTACCAAAGATGACAATGATAGCAAATATCAAAAGCAACGCTTTGACGACTTTGCGTAATAGTCCTAAGATAGAGACTCGCTCTGTGTAATTCTTTTTATAACTTATATTTACAGCGCGGGTAAAAATAGCATCTATTACCCGTAGTAACAGCCAGGTCAACGCTAACCATGAAGCGATCTCGGTGAACCTATTAGCAGGCTCACGCAGCGTTACTGACACGCCAGCGTAGACCATCACTTCTGATAGAATTAGGGCCATAATAACTACGGCAAGCGGCAGTATCACCTTATCCGGTAGCGGTAGCGGCACACCACGTAACCGTGGATAGACGATGTTTAAAAGGTGATACCACAACCACACCAGCACATAAGTCAGCAACAAACTGCCAATAGTGATTGCCACCGCAGCGACCAAATCGGCCAGCTGATAACCAAACAGCTTTTTATCCTCAAGCCCTTCAAAAGTGTAGCGTGCTATTAAAGTCGGTTCCGTATTTTCTATTACTTCTGGGATAGAACTGAGGGTATCGCTAGAGAACTGCCAATACTGTTGTCCTTTTTTAGAAACCACTCGTTCTAATATGAGCGGGACACTCTTATCATCGATGCTGATTTTGCCTACATTTTCTTGGCTTGGCGGTAGCTGATCGGTTAAATTACCCTCAAGCGTATTGTTGAGTTGCAAATCAGGCTGAAAACGCCCGCCTGTATCAAGCGCTTGCTTGAACTGACGGACGATGGTAGCTGGGTTATCAGACTTTGATAAGTTGAGGTAATTGCTGGCCAGTAGATTATCATTTTCGCTTAAAGCACTAATAAACCCTTGTACGGTATGGCGCGGCGTGTCTCGCCCGAATGCGTCCGGCACAGGTTCACTCGCACTACTATCCTGGCCGCCAGCAATACCCAACACACCACCTTCTACAGCAGCGAACGCAGTATTTGGCAACGTTAGACTAAATAGTGATGCCAACAGTAGCATGATCACTACTAACGCTCTTGTCAGCGTTTTTGATAGCGGCGCTTTTATTACTGGCGGCATGGCAGTAGGACTTAAATAGTGCTCAATAGACAAAACAAACCTCTTAACTTAATGTGTAGAGCAATTTAAATACTTATGGCGGTGTCGCTATGATAGCAATTATTTATCACACTAGTGCTTTTGATTGCGCGTTTTTATAGACGATGATCATTCTATATATTACTCACGACTTGCGGGTTATAACCGAAAGTGAACACCGTAACGATTGATAAAACGTAGAAAGCAAATAAAACACGGCAGAACGAGTAAATAACAGGTAATAATGAATGGCCCTCAGCTTACAATGAAGAAACATTAGGTTAAAAGTGTTTATAAATGAGTAAGTTTTATAGATAATAAGCGCATGTAAATTATTTATTGTTTTTTGTAATTTTAGCCTCTTAATTTTTGCTTTTGTCACTTTGGAAATAATTATGCTGTTATCACGTTCTTCTTCATCTATCTATTTACGCTACTGTATGTTGAGCGCGCTTGGTGTTTTTGCCGTTAATGGCGCTATGGCAGCGACACCTGCCAACACTGATTCGAATGTTGCCAGTGATGATGAGCTACCTCAAGTCGAACTTGATAAAATTATCGTGACTGCTACCCGTACACCGACTAAAACTAGTAATACTATTGCTCAAACTCGGGTGGTTGATAGTGAAGAATTACAACGCTTTCAAGGTCAAACCGTACTTGATGTTTTAAAAGGTCAGACAGGGATTAATGTCACTCAAAGTGGTGGCCTAGGAACAACAAGTAACTTTTATATGCGCGGTTTTGACAGTAAGCAAGTATTGATACTTATTGACGGTGTCCGCTATGGCTCGATTTCTCTAGGCACACCTGCATTAAACTTGTTATCTGCTGATCAAATTGACCGTATCGAAATTTTATATGGCGCATCAGGCGCAAGTCTTTATGGTGCTGATGCAATGGGTGGTGTTATTCAAATCTTTACAAAAGGCACAAACGTACAGAAAAGTAGTTTGTCTGTCACTACTGGAATCGGCTCTAACAGCCTTTATAATGTAGGTGCTAACGGTCAATATACATATCAAGATACAACCCTAAGCTTAGGTGTTAATCATACCGATACGGATGGTTTCAATGCTGTAAATACTGGTAAGAATTTTAATGCTGACGATGACGGTTTTAAAATAACATCAGTAAGCGCTGCTATGACACAAAAAATTGCGCCAAGTGTAAAAGCAGGGTTGAGTGCTTTCTACAATGAGTCTACCTCTGAATTTGATGCCTTTCCTGACCGGACTGGTGCGGTAAACTCCAACCCTTATAGTGATCAAAAAAACGGCTCAGCAACTGCTTTTATTGAACACGCAAACGAACTTGCTATCACAAAATTTAGCTACGGTCATAGCATCGATGAACTCAGAACTTATGACAATGCTCAAGACTCGAAGAAGAGTACAGTTTTCGATACCACTCAAAACCATGCCCGTTTAGAAAGTCAAATCACAGCAGGTGGTGGTCAAGCTATCTTAGGAATTGAACATTTGGATCAGAAAATAGATTCAACTACTAAATATGAGGTTGATAGTCGCACTGTAAAAAGTGCATTTATTGGCTATCAGCTAGCTGATACACACTATGATGTACAAACCAATTATCGTGTAGATGACAATTCACAATATGGCAAAAAGAGTACTTATAACGTAGGAGCAGCATTTCACCCATTAGCTGGTATGCGCATTGGTGCGAACTATGCCACTGGCTTTCGTGTACCAACTTTTAATGATTTATATTTCCCTGGTTACGCGAACTTAAGCTTGAAACCTGAAACTACTAAAAACACCGAAGTATTTGTAGAATATGCTAATGGTAATCAGCTTTCGCGACTCACTGGCTATCATACCGATGCAGAAAATCTAATTACAGGTGGTACAAATATTGGTGAGGCAAAAATTAAAGGTCTAAGCTTAACCTCTGACTGGAAATTAAATTCATTCTTATTTGGCTTAGGTTACGATTACTTAGATGTAAAAGACAAAACACCTAATGGCTCTAACAACAACAATGATCTTGTCTATCGTCCCAAAAACACTGGCTTAATTTATATAGGCTATCAGCAACCTACTTTTGATGTACGCATTGAAACAAAACACACTAGTGATAGATTCTCTGATGGTGCTAACAAAATTAAGTTGGATGACTATACGCTAGTCAACTTAAGTACAAATATATATGTTACTCCTAACCTTCGTGCTAACCTTCGTGTAGACAATATCACTAACGAAGAATATACGCTTGCAGACAACTATACGCTCACAAATAATTTTAGTTCAAGATATGCTGCGGAGGGTACTAGCTACTTCACCTCTCTAACCTATAACTGGTTCTAACCTTATTCAACACCGCTTATAAGTTATATTACTAATACTAAAGGCCATCAATCGGTGGCCTTTTTTATCACTATTTTTTGTGACTATAAATGGGCTGTCAAGTATAAAAGTTAGGAAAGCGCAACATCAACGCCTAGATTTTCCTGCAGCCAATAGGTGACAAATTAACCGCCATGAATTACAATAATGACCTCCGAGAGGTGTTGCGCCATAACCATAAATACTAGTGTTTAGTTTTAAACCTAAGCCACACTGATTTATACGTTATATTAGGCTCGGTAAACTGTTTAATACTAAAAGTTTAAGTATTAAATAGCGTGAACAACGGCACCTGCGTTTTTATTCTTTTTATCATACGTTAACCACTGATAGGAGCATATTATGGACGCAGTGTCTACTTCCCCATCTGCCCATACGATCAATCCCGCTTTCACAGACTATAAAGTCGCTGACATTAGCCTTGCTGATTACGGCCGCCGTGAAATTACTCTTGCTGAAGCCGAAATGCCTGCCCTTATGGGTTTGCGTCGTCGCTACGAAGCGGATCAACCGCTTAAAGGCGCGAAGATTGTCGGCTGTATCCACATGACCATCCAAACTGCCGTGCTTATCGAGACCTTAATTGCACTCGGTGCTGAAGTACGCTGGACCTCATGTAACATCTTCTCAACCCAAGACCACGCTGCTGCTGCAATTGCTGCTGCCGGTATTCCAGTATTTGCTTGGAAAGGCGAAACTGACGCAGAGTACGAATGGTGCTTACGCCAGCAAGTACACGTTGGTGGCGAAGAAACAGGCCAACTTTGGGATGCTAACTTAATTCTAGATGATGGCGGTGATTTGACCGCACTTATCCATGATGATTATGCTGAGCTTCTAGATAACATGCATGGTATCTCAGAAGAGACGACCACTGGTGTACATCGCTTACTCGAAATGTTGGATAAAGGCACGCTAAAAATTCCTGCTATCAACGTCAATGATGCCGTCACTAAGTCTAAAAACGATAATAAGTATGGTTGCCGTCATAGCTTAAATGACGCGATTAAACGCGGTACGGATATGTTCCTTGCTGGTCGTCGCGCTTTGGTTATCGGTTATGGTGATGTGGGCAAGGGCTCAGCACAAAGCTTACGTCAAGAAGGTATGATTGTTCGGATTTCAGAAGTTGATCCTATCTGTGCCATGCAGGCCTGTATGGACGGTTATGAAGTATTATCACCGTATATTGACGGCGACAACACTGGCGGCGCAGAAAACATAAACACCCGCCTGCTAGAAGATACGGACATGATTGTCACCACTACTGGTAACTATCACGTTTGTGACAAACACATGCTAGCGGCGTTAAAGCCTGGTGCAGTAGTTTGTAACATCGGTCACTTTGATACCGAAATCGATACGCAATTTATGCGTGAAAACTGGCGCTGGTCTGAAGTTAAACCACAGGTCCATCAAATCTTCCGCTCAGACGACGTGAACGATTACCTGATTCTGTTGGCTGAAGGTCGTTTGGTGAACCTAGGTAATGCAACTGGTCACCCATCACGCGTGATGGACGGCTCATTTGCTAACCAAGTATTGGCGCAAATGTATCTGTTTGAAGAGAAGTTTGCTGAACTGCCCGTTGATCAGCGTACTGACAATTTGTACGTCAGAGTGTTACCGAAAAAGCTCGACGAAGAAGTCGCAGCCGCTATGGTCGCGGGTTTCAATGGTACGTTAACCAAGCTGACCTCAAAACAAGCAGAGTACTTAGGCGTTCCTATCGAAGGTCCGTTCAAACCTGATGCTTATAAATATTAATATGAGTATTTATATTAGTACTTATATTAAAGATAAGGAGCGCGACTGTGAGTAAGCCTGCTTTCTCTTTTGAGTTTTTCCCTGCCAAGTCTGAGCAGGGACATGAGAAGCTGCTCAGTACTTTTGATGAGCTGAACAAACTGTCGCCTACTTACTTTTCGGTAACTTATGGTGCAGGCGGCTCAACGCGTACCCGCACTTTAGATATCGTCAACGCCTTATGTGAGCGTAGCGACACTCCAGTCGCTCCGCATATCTCCTGTATTGGTGACGATAAAGACGAAATTTCTGAGCTGTTGACGCTATATAAGAGTTTAGGCATCAATCGCTTAGTGGCACTGCGTGGCGACTTGCCGTCAGGACAAGTTGGTATGGGTCAGTTGCCATTTGCGCTGGATTTAGTCAAATTTATCCGTGAGCATTCAGGCGATCATTTCCATATCGAAGTTGCGGCTTACCCTGAGATGCACCCCCAAGCACGCAGCTTTTTATTCGATATTGATAACTTGGTGAACAAATACCAAGCGGGCGCGAATGCAGCGATTACCCAATTCTTCTATAATGCTGACAGCTATTTGTATTTGCGTGATGCGTTAGAAGGCCGTGGGATCGATACCAACGCACAGCCATTAGTGGCCGGTATTATGCCGATTACTAATTCTAGTAACTTGGTACGCTTTGCTGATAGCTGCGGTGCTGATATTCCACGTTATGTGCGTAAACAGCTTGCTGACTTTGGCGATGATCGCAAAGCCATTCGTGAGTTTGGTTTTGAGGTGGTCTACCGTCTATGCGAACGCCTGATTGCTGAGGGTGTACCCGCAATGCATTTTTATAGCATGAATAAGGTTGAGCCCAACAAACGCCTAATTGAAGCTTTAGGGCTAGCAGGTTAAAGCTGTTAATCGTTTATTGCGCTACGCCTCTTTTATCATTATTGTTCAACCCACTGGTGCTCTTAGGAGCACCAGTTTTTTATTGCTAAGATTTTATTAGCCGACTAGCGGCTGCAAAAAGCTTATACCAGCAGTACCGTAGCGTTTTTAAGGTATTTTAACTATACAATGCCCTTTAATACCCGTTACCGCCTTTTATAAGGCGCTTACCAACATCAGCGACTTACTTTTTTATACGAATTTAGGATTAAAAACACCTTTAGTTTGGCCAAATGATATTCTATTAGGCTACTAATAAACGTTCTTAATTAAACCATAGGGATAAAATATCGTGCGACGTTTTTTTTATGCCATCAGTAGTAATGATAACGAACATAGTGATCGTAACGCTTTTAATAAAAGCAACGTTGAATCCTCTTACCACCCTCGACTAGACTCGTTAGCCCTAGGTAGTGAGGTCGACTTACCAGACACTATCGTTCATCATTGGTGTCGTGTGCTACGAGCGAATATCGGTGATCAAGGCCTGTTATTCGACGGCTTTGGTGGTGAATATCAAGTACAGTTACAAACCGTCAGTAAAAAGCATGCTACCGCCACCTTACTCGCACACGTAAGCGATGACCGTACTGCGCCTATCATTAGTAAAATAGGCTTAGTCATGAGTCGTGGTGAACGTATGGATTATGCTATCCAAAAAGCCACTGAGCTTGGCGTCACTGCCATTCAGTTGCTCAGTAGCCATCATGGTGAGGTCTCTTTAAAACCTGCACAGGTCGACAAAAAGCTACTTCACTGGCAGCAAATTGCTATTGCTGCTTGTGAACAATGTGGGTTAAACCGTCCACCAATTATTTTTGCGCCTCAGCCTATTCGTCAGTGGCTACAGAGCTTAAATAACGATAGTTTAGGTAACGGTGGTTTAGATAGTGATAGTTTAAGTAATGATAGTTTAGATAATGATTTTTCAAATATCGATAACTCACAGACGAGTGGCTCAGCGAACAAGGCTAGTCGTGACATTTTTGTAAGTCCTATCGTAGCAGCCCTTAGGCAGGATCCTTATTATCAGATCCTTAATACTCGAACAGATTTGCGTGTAATGATGAGCGTGCCAGCAGCAGATCAGCCTTTGAGGCCAGAGGCGTTACTGACCGTCTTGACTCAAAAGCTGCCTTATATCGAACTGTTAATTGGTCCTGAAGGTGGACTCAGTAATGAAGAGTGCGATCAGGCTGAGCATAGTGGTTTTGCGCCTTGGCAAATTGGCGCACGAGTGCTGCGTACTGAGACGGCTCCAATTGTCGCCTTGGCAACATTGCACGCCCTGAGTCGTTGATAATAAGATAGAAGTCTTGATAGTTATTGATGATTAAATTTTAAAATAATGATAAACTTTTGTTAGCTATTTATTGTATAACTTATAGTAGCCCTGTTCAATATCAGTAGCCCCGTTCAATATAAGTATACTGATGTCGAACAGTGAGGTTTATTTTTATGCGCCAGTATATTTTGTGAGCCAGTATTATGAATAATTTTGAACCCATCTCAACCTTAATTAAGCAGCAACTACTGACTCAATTATGCGAACGCCTGGAAGATTCCATATTCATATTAGATGCCAACCTTCGCTACTTATCAGTCAATGCCACCTACGAAATTATGGTTGGTTACAATTAAGAGTTTTTGATTGGGCGACCACTTGGTATCTATTCTGCTGAATCCTTATCAGAAGAAGAACAGGCCATATTAAAAGACATCTCTAATCGCTTAGACAGTGACGGCTTTTACGAAAATAATTTTTCGCTGGCTACCCGTTATGGGCAGATACTTGAATGTCATATCGCTTATCGCAGACTTTGTGTCAAGCAACAAGGTGGTGATGATGTCTGTTGGTATAGCGAGGCTATCAACAAAGCAACTGCTGATAGCTTACCATTAGAAGCTGAGCTCAGATCTGCTATGGATGACTGTCAGCTTGTGCCCTATTACCAGCCAAAAGTTGCCTTAGATACTGGCACTATTACTGGTTTTGAGGCGTTAGTTCGCTGGTAGCACCCTACTCGCGGTCTACTGAAGCCGATGGATTTTATTGAAGCGATCATTGAATACAAACTGTCATTTAGATTGTTTTATCAAATGGTAGTAAAAATTGCTCAACAGTTGTCTATTTGGCAGGCATTGGGGTTTACTCAGCATATTTGTATCAATGCTGAAGCAACCGAATTTAACTATCCTGAATTTTTTGATGTGGTCAGTAACTTGTTTAAAGAACATAATATCCGCCCGCAACAGTTACACGTTGAGGTGACCGAATCGTCATTGATGCGGCGCCATGCCAATGTGAAACACCAACTCACCATGCTCAAAGAAATGGGCATCCGCCTAGCCCTTGATGACTTTGGTACCGGTTATGCCTCACTCAGCTACTTACAAGAATACCCCTTTGATTTTATTAAGATTGATAGAAGTTTTATCTCCAAAATTGCCACTGATCGTACCCAATACGCGATTGTAAAAGCTATTTTGGATTTGGCAGATGCACTTGATATGGAAGTTGTTGCTGAAGGTATCGAAACTGAGCAGCAACGTGACTTATTGTTACAAATGGGCTGTGCATACGGTCAAGGTTATTGGTTTGGTAGACCCGTTAACGCAGAAGATGCCACCGAAATGTTGACTCGTCAGCATGCATCCAAATAAAACGGTATTAAACTGTACTTTATTCAGGCGTATTGACTGTTCATCCTATCGCTAATAGTCGTCATTTGTAGTGAATAAAAATACATATGAACAAATCTCTTACCCAGTTAGTGCTCATAGCGCTTTGTCTCCCACGTTGATTGTGTATAGGATGCAAGATAGGTTCATGACTTATCAGTTTCACCAGCAAACTTGTATAATCGCCTGCAAACGCCTATCTTTTACAGTGAAATTATCAGAAATGCTGAATATTGAATAGACTTTAGCCGTCATCATTCTTTTAACTCTTTTAAACATCATTTTATATGGTCTGCGTCATTGTCTATTGTTAATTAAAAACTATTAATTCAGACAAGTTAGACATCAGCAAACATGAACCAAGCGCTAAATAATAGTGGCAGTCATTAACCCGCTGTTGGTCATATTCCAAAAAAAGGATAGGAAATTATGCAGTATAAAGCACCCCTACGTGATATGAAATTTGTCATGCATGAGCTTTTAAACAGTACCGCACATTACCAAACGCTTGATGCTTTTTCTCATATTGAAGCAGACATTGTAGACAGCTATCTAGAGGTTGCCGCCAACTTCGCTGAAAACGAGCTGTCGCCACTAAATCAGAGCGGGGATGCGGAAGGCTGTCATTTTGATAATGGTAAAGTAACCACACCTAAAGGTTTTAAAGAAGCTTATAAGCAATACTGTGAGCTTGGATTCACGTCTTTGACGGCCGAAGAAGAATTCGGTGGCCAAGCCATGCCAATGTCCTTGAACTCAGCTATCTCTGAATTTGTGGGTACCGCTAACTGGTCATTTGGTATGTATCCAGGGCTTTCAGAAGGCTGCGTTTCTACTATTGAGCATCATGGTACTGCCGAGCAAAAACAAAAGTATTTGCCTAAATTGGTCTCAGGTGAGTGGACAGGCGTAATGTGCTTGACTGAGCCACAGTGCGGCTCTGATCTCAATTTGGTACGTACCAAAGCTGAACCTAATGGTGACGGTAGCTACAAAATTACAGGCGGTAAAATCTGGATTTCTGCAGGCGAGCACGATATGTCTGACAATATTATCCATATTGTTCTGGCGCGCCTACCAGATGCACCAGCCGGTACTAGAGGCTTGTCTTTATTTGTTGTGCCGAAGTTCAGGGTTAATGATGACGGCAGTTTAGCCGAACACAATGCTGTCTCTTGCGGCTCTATTGAGCACAAAATGGGCATCAAGGCCTCAGCCACTTGCGTCATCAACTATGATGGGTCAGCTGGTTATTTAGTCGGCGAAGAGAACCGTGGTCTAAATTGCATGTTCACCTTTATGAATGTGGCACGAATCGGTACCGCTATTCAAGGGGTCACAGCATCTCAGTACGCTTTTCAAGGGGCCTTGTCTTTTACTAAAGAACGCTTAGCATTTCGTTCTCTAGACGGTGCTAAGTTTCCTGAAAAGCCAGCTGACCCGATCATCGTACACCCTGCAGTCCGTGATATGCTGTTGACCACTAAAGCATTCGCAGAAGGCGGTCGTGCATTGATTGGTTATATGTCTCAGTTTGCTGATACCGTTGCCAAGGGTGAAGGCGATGCTCGCAAAGACGCGGATCAAATGCTGTCACTGCTTACCCCTATTGGCAAGGCCTTCTTGACCGAAACGGGACTTGAGTCTGCCAGACATGGTGTTCAAGCGTTGGGTGGTAGTGGGTTTTGTACTGAGTATGGCTTAGAGCAAAATGTCCGTGATACCACTATTGCTTGTATCTATGAAGGGACGACTCAAATTCAATCGCTCGACTTAATCGGACGTAAAGTATTGGGGTCACAAGGCAAACTGCTTACTAACTTTACCAATGTCATTCAGCAGTTCTGTGAAGACAATAAAGACAATGACGACATGGGCCAATTTACTCGTCCTCTTATGAGACATATCAAAGAATGGGGCGATCTAACTGCCCGTATTGGTATGCAAGCAAACGACAATCCTGAGGCAGTAGGTGGCGCTGCAGTTGATTACATGTACTTTAGCGGTTATGTGACCTTGGCTTTCTTGTGGGCACGGATGGCATTAGTGGCACAAACAGCTATTGCTGACGGTACCGGCGAGCAGGCATTCTATGATGCCAAAATCAAAACCGCGCAGTTCTACTTTGCAAAATTGCTACCGCGTACTAGTACTTATGTCAAGCGCATCGATACTGGTGTCGAACCCTACATGAGTATGAGCACTGACCAATTTGCATTTTAATTAAGCGTCATATTTGAGCTGAGGCCTTAGTTATTAGCGTACATTGTTATTAAGCGTACATTGTTATTAAGCGTACATTGTTATTAGCGTGTATTTTAGCTATAAAGTGGTCAAAAACTGCTTTTAATTATAATGGTCATGATTCAATATCTTCCTATAGGCAACATACTAAGGTGTGTTGCCTATTTTGTTTTGGTAGCGAGCTCTAAGCTCTAAAACTATTGGTCTTTTAAAGTGAGTTGACTTATAGTTAAAATACCTTAAAAACGCGACGGTACTGCGGATATAAGATTTTTGCAGCCTCTGTCTGCGTAGGCACAGCAAGCAAGAAAAACGTATGCCAGCAGTAGGTTATGTATCGATATTACTTTTCATTGACTATATATGACTTCGATTAACCATGGTTAATTAGCTAGGATTGCCTTTCCAGCGGGTCACTTAAGTTATATTTAAATACTACAAGAGCACAGAATGACTTTCGGTGCACGCGTAATTCACGAAGATATACACAGTTTAAGCCCTTAATTTGCTAAACTTTATAAATCACTTAATCGTTTTACAGCAATAAGTTTATTGCCATAACTCGCATATTTTATATTTTTCATCTATTTACTGTGACCTTATTAACGGATAACTCGTCATCAATAGATGACCAATATTATTAATACCCCTATTCGTTAGCGTCTCAATATCCTTTGATTCTAACTACCAATAAATAAACTGCTTTACTTCTATTCATATTGAACAATAAGGAATATTTATGTCTGTCTATAATGCCCCTCTTAATGACATGCGTTTTATCTTAACTGACGTTTTTAAAGCTCATGAGTTTTGGCAAAATAATGATAATTTGTCTCATGTTGACATGGAAACTGTCGATATGATTTTAGAAGAAATGGCAAAATTATCCAAAAACGTGCTACTACCTATTAATCGTAGTGGTGACGAAGAAGGCGCAACCTTCCATGGTGACGGTGTCGTTACCACTCCTGAAGGCTTTAAAGAGGCCTATAAGCAATATGCGGATTCAGGTTGGGTTGGTCTGGGTGGCAACCCTGAGTACGGCGGCCAAGGTTTCCCAAAAATGGTCACTATGTTGACTGAAGAAATGATCTTTACCACCAACCAGTCGTTTGCGCTATATCCCAACCTCACTGTTGGCGCGACATTGTGTATGAATGCTGCGGCCTCAGAAGAGCAGAAAAAACTGTATTTAGAAAAAATGTACTCAGGTGAATGGTCAGGTACCATGTGCTTAACTGAGCCGCATGCTGGTACTGACTTGGGTATCATCAAAACCAAAGCAGTGCCCAACGACGACGGTAGCTTCAACATTTCAGGTACCAAAATCTTTATTACCGGTGGTGAGCATGACTTAACTGAAAATATTATTCATTTGGTGTTAGCAAAAACGCCAGACGCGCCAGCGGGTTCTAAAGGTATCTCATTATTTGTGGTACCAAAATTCATAGTTAATGAAGATGGTAGCTTGGGCGAACGCAATACACTGGCAGCAGGCTCTATTGAACACAAAATGGGTATCAAAGCCTCAGCCACTTGTGTGATGAACTTTGATGATGCTAAAGGTTGGTTGGTTGGTCCTGAAAATACGGGGCTTTCATCAATGTTTATTATGATGAACTATGAGCGCGTTACTATGGGCTTACAAGGACTTGGTGGCTCTGAACTTGCCTATCAAAATGCAGCACTTTATGCGCTTGATCGTGGTCAAGGTCGTAGCGACACCCAAATTCAAAGCCCTGAAAAACCAGCTGATGCCATCATTCATCATGCCGATGTACGCCGCATGCTGTTGAACGCTAAAGCCAATTCTGAAGCATCACGCTGTTTTGCCATGTACGTCGCCAAACAACTTGATGCTGAAAAGTTCAGTACCGACCCTGAAGCAGCTCAAATTGCCTCTGCTCGTGTTGCGTTACTAACACCTATTGCTAAAGCCTTCTTAACCGATAAAGCTCTAGAAGCTACCATCGATTGTCAACAAGTATTTGGTGGTCATGGTTATGTGCGCGAATGGGGCATGGAACAAATCGTTCGTGATACCCGTATCGCTCAGATCTACGAAGGGGCCAATGGTATTCAAGCGCTTGATCTGCTTGGCCGTAAAGTCGCTCGTAACGAGGGTAAATATGTTACCAACTTCTTAGCTGAAGTTCGTGATTTTGTGAATACGATGCAAGCCGATCATGGTGTCAAGCAAGCAACGTTAGAGGCTGCTGATACCATAGAAGAGTTGACCAATACCGTCCTTGCCAATATCAGCACACGTAAGAGCGAAATAAATGGCTGTGCAGTTGACTACATGCATGCGTTCGGCTATCTATGCTACTCATACATGTTTGCCATGATGGTAGAAGCTGCTGACGGTAAAGAAGGTGAATTTTATACCAATAAAGCCAAGCTCGCTGATTACTTCGTTGGTCGCATCTTGCCACGTATTGATGCCCATGCTCAGATGGTCAGGTCTGGCAGTGATCCAATGATGAACTTTGATCTTGATTATTTTAATGCCTCAGCTTAATCATGCATAATGATTGATTAAGCGGTTGAATAAAAAGGACAGTCTTATGACTGTCCTTTTTTTATAGCCGTGCAATTGATTGTTTGGTTCATAGAATTAATTTATAGGAAAGTGACTCACTTATAGTGTATATTCATATAAATGAATATTTAGTAGTAATAAAATGTTTAGTGACCGTGCTAAAACCATATGGACTTTGGTGACGATGTGCTCAATCTTAATAATAGTGGTGACACTTTTGAGAATGGGTCGTATTATTTGATGACTGCCTCGCAACATCTGTCTCCAAGCTGTCTGTCTCCAAGCTGTCTGCCATTGGTATAACCTATTGTTGGCATAACCTGCCTACTCATTTTGCCTGTACGCGTACTGTTCTATACCCCCCCCCTTGTGCAGTACTGAGGCATAAATGATGCTTTTTTATAGGCATAAGTTTTATGGACACTGAAAATTCCTATCATCTGCTGTTTGCTGGTTTATAACAGTTCTCAAAATTCTATCCTTCCTTTATAGCCATCCGCAAAACAGTAGTCTGAAAAACGTCATTGATTACTCACTTAATTTGGGTGTCGGTTATTAAGTCTACTTTCGTTAGGGGTTCATCACTTAAGTTTTAGTAGCTAGTTAAGTGACACCATCACATTTGATCAAAAAACGTTATTTCGTTACTGTTTTCTTTATTTGTCTGAAATTAATTACTAACAAAATAAATTGCCTATCTGTAGCCCTTTCAGATTAAAATGAGTCAGAAAAGAGTGTCTGTTCCTTATACAAAATTTAGAAACTGAACGCTTATTAACCCGTTACTCTATCTGCAAATAACCTTACTGCTGTGAATATTTAATATTAGGTTACTTAATTGTAAATACCGCTGATCACTATTTAAATAACAACAAAGGGTACAAGGTGTCAGGAATAAAATACATTTTACAGCAGATTACTGCCTTGAGTGAAGTGCCCGATCCTTCGGTGCTCAAACGCTTGATCGATGAATTGCGAGTATCTGAAAAAGAACCAGCGCTTGCCAACGAGAAGATCCAGGTCCTCATCGATATTTTGCGTCAGCATCCAGAATATGGAGATGGGCTTGCAAGCTTTGTCTTAAAGCTTATTATTGAGTACCGCCAAATTGCCCTGTATACCGATACAGGTATCATGTCAGATGAAGGATTTTTCAGTAGCCTACGCCGCTTAGTCGGCCACCGTTTTTTACCGTTATTACCGCAAGATGATTCAGTCGTTGAGTTGGTTGGTTATTTGTTCAATAAAAAACAAGATGAGCAGTGGCTCGCCAATATTGACAAAGACAAATGGGACACCCTAGTTGAGTTATTTAAGGTTAAAGAAGAGCACTTAGACTTGGTCGCTACCACCAAGAACAGTATATTGAACGCTATCGTTATTCTGTCCTATCGTATTAGTGGTATTGGGCTGCATCCTGATTTGATGGAAGCTTATCCACAAATACTGAACTACTCAGCGTCCTTTGTTGCTCAAAATCAGGAAGCCGTATTATTCGTTAATCAATATCGGCAGGCGCATGAGCTAGATAGCTTGACCGACATTACACCTGAACAAGCGGTTAACCCTGCTCCCCTATTGGTCATGCTTGAGCAGTGTGAAGGTATCGTCGCCACCGTGCGTAAGCGTATTTATAAAACCGGTATCTCTATTCGTCTGACCAATATGATGTTACGACTGGATCAAAGCTTACAGCGCATGCGAGTCTTGACTGAATTGGTGGCGGCTGACGCGCTTAAGCGTGATAGAGCAATTATTGAACTGATTCAAACACTAGTGATTACTGCCAATCGACGCTATAGCATCGGCTATCTAATCGATAACAATACCAAGCTGTTATCACGTAAAGTCACTGACAATGCCAGCCGGGTCGGTGAACATTACATTAGTACTGATAAGTCAGGCTATCAAAAAATGTTTAGAAAAGCCTCGATTGGTGGCTTTATCATTGCCTTTATGGCTACTATTAAAATAGTGACTTATCAGCTGGCGATTGCGCCCATGGTTCGTGCCTTTGTAAACAGCATGATTTATGGTCTAGGCTTTGTCTTCATTCATATTGTTCATGGTACGGTAGCAACCAAACAGCCCGCTATGACCGCTGCCGCTATTGCTTCGACCATCTCTGATAGCTCTGGAAAAAAATCACATCAGCTGACTAAACTATCAGAGCTAGTGGTCGATATCTTGCGAACTCAGTTCATCGCTATTATGGGCAATATAATGATGGCGATACCCGTGGCGCTGATTATCTCGTTTGCGTGGCTGCACTATACGGGCACACCGATGATTAATGCGGATAAAGCAGGGCATCTGTTGCATGAGCTAGATCCTTTTCGCTCATTGGCTCTACCTCATGCCGCCATTGCTGGGGTCTATTTGTTTTTGTCTGGGCTTATTGCCGGCTATTATGATAATTTGGCCGTTTATAACAATATTGGTGCGCGAATTCGCCGGCATTGGTTATTACAGTACTTATTACCTAAGTCATGGCTTCAACGTTTGGGTGGTTTTATAGAAACCAATCTCGGCGCTATTATGGGCAATTTTATCTTTGGGGTATTTTTAGGCAGTACCGCCACCATCGGCTTCTTATTTGGCTTGCCAATTGATATTCGACATATTGCTTTTGCTTCCGCAAACTTGGCACATGGTCTATTTAACCTATCGGCCACACAGATGAATTGGGAAGTGATTTTACTGTCTATCCTTGGGGTCGCGCTGATCGGTATGGTCAATTTAATAGTCAGTTTCTCACTGGCACTATTTGTTGCTTTGCGCTCTAAAGAAGTCAAATTCTTTGAATGGAGTCGTTTAACCAAACAAATTTTTAGCCATATGATTACGCATCCCACAGACTTTTTCTGGCCACGCGATAAACCTATGAAATACGCGCGCATCGATAGCCAAGGTCATATGATTTTTGACGATAGCGCAGCACAAAATAGTGGTAAGCCGCTGCCCAGTAATTATGTGGTCAGACGTTTGTCTGATGTGAAGATATTCCCTAAATCTATGCAAGCCGATACCCAGGGTAAGCAAGCAACGACAGATATATATTATGACAATCAGCCAAAAAGTAATAACACTGGCAGTAATTTGAACAACAATGAAGAAAGGGCCACTCATACTACAACAGCCCAGATCCTATCTAAAAAAGTAATAGATCTCGACGATGGCTTGATAGATAGTGAGCTTAACAGTGTCCCCTATAGCGATGATATACAATATGATAAGACGACTAAGACACTTGGTGCGATCAGTGATGGCCGACAAAATAGTGATCACGAAAGCTCCGACGGCAAGGCTGCTGGAGATACCAAGATGCCACTTCCTAAACCCAAAAAACCGCCCAACCTACCCCATTAATTTGGTTGTAAGTTAAGACAGTGCTTTGAATATACTTAAGAAACCTTAATACGAGTACAATAAAATTATTTAAAGTGAGTCAAATGTAAAACTAATCTCTGAGTGTAGAGTGGAAACTGTAACTGGCTTAATTAAAGAAGAATATTAAGCCAATTTAACTCTCTAGCAGAATTATCCTTGGTTCATCATCACTATGACGCAGAGCAATCAGCGCTAGAAGTGATCACTTTACCATCACTTAATCGGTAGGCCAGCAGGTAATTACCCCACACACAGCCGCCATCAAGTGCGCGGGCGTGCGGTAAATCGACCTCACCTTTAAGCGCGGCCCAATGTCCAAATAATATCTTACGTGCACGTGGTACTTGCCATGCAAACCATGGTAAAAAATCAACTGGCATCGGCTGGTCCAGACTTGAGGTAAAACTAAACTCAAGCGACCCGTCCTGCTTACACAGCCGCATACGAGTAAAATAATTAGCAATCGCTCTTATCTTAGTAAAGCCATTAATATCAGCGTGCCAATTATCAGCCGTTTTGCTATATAAATGTGGCAGCACACGATCAAGATGATGTAAACTGCCTCGCAGCTGTGTTTCTAGCTGCTGAGCGTAACCTTCCGCATCCTCTAAGCTCCAATGCGGCGGAATACCCGCATGCACCAATACCGTATGGGTATCGGGGTAAGCCAATATCGGCTGGTGACGTAACCACTGTAATAACTCTTCGCTATCTTCAGCAGCGAAAATTGGGGCCGTCCTGTCTTTTTTCTTAATCTTAGTCGCCCCCCGCCATACCGCGAGCAAGTTCAAATCATGATTGCCCAAAACAGTTGCTGCAGCGCCTTGCTCACATAACGCCTTGACATCGCGCAAGGTATTTAGTGAGTCTTCGCCGCGTGCCACTAAATCACCGGCAAACCATAACTTATCTTGAGTCGAGTCAAAATTTAAGGTGTTAAGTAACTGACGATACGCGCCATGGCAACCTTGCAAGTCACCGATGACATATTGGTGGCGAAAACTCATAGGACCTCGATTGCTAATACTTGATACTAAAGACCAAAATAACCTTTATCGGTGACAAAGGTACTATAGCTTTCTATTTCTGGCTCTCTATTTCTAAACCTCTACTTGTAAATGACGCGCATGATTGCTTAAATTCACAAAGTCACTAACACTTAAGGTCTCTGGACGCGCTTGTGGGTCTATAGCGCAAGCGGCAAAATCGTCTTCGCTTAAGGTGGGTAACAGAGTGGATTTCTTAAAAATAGCACGTAGGGTTTTGCGACGATGATTAAAGGTGTCGCGTACGACCAGGGCAAAATGTTGTTCATCTTCTGCTACTACTGGCTTGTTGATATGTGGAGTCAGGCGAAAAAAAGCACTGGTTACTTTGGGCGGCGGATTAAAAGCGCCTCTAGGGACGGTCAATAAATAATCAGTATCGCAATGATACTGCATGATCACCGATAGACGTCCGTAAGTCTTGCTACCAACATCGGCGGTAATACGCTCGACCACTTCCTTTTGCAACATAAAATGCATGTCTTGAATGACATCAGCGTAGCTGAGCAAATGAAACAGGATCGGGGTGGAAATGTTGTACGGTAGATTGCCCACCACACGTAGCTTACCGCGCTCAGGACTGTATAGCTCACGATAATCAACGTGCATGGCATTGGCTTTGATAATCGTAAAGTTTGGATGGCTGTTAGCACCAATCCGAATCCGTAAGCTGTCTGCTAAGTCGCGATCAAGCTCAACAACGGTCATGGCATCAACGTCAGCCAGTAACGGCTCAGTCAACGCACCCATACCAGGACCAATTTCTATTAGATTGTCATCACGATCCAAACGTATGCTATCGATAATCTGGCGAATCACACTACCGTCATGCAAGAAGTTTTGACCGAAGCGTTTGCGTGGCTGGTGTTTGGCAGTACGCAAACTGGCAGATAAGGTTTGGGCGTCAAACGAAGGTTTAGACATAAATAGTTCTTAATTTATAAAAATGAAATGATAGAGGCCATTAATAATGGCAGAACAAATGATAGTGCTTTGACTTTAAATTATACCACAGCTCATAATTAGGCTACATTGTCGTCCTACTATTAATTTATGTTCTTAGTAATGTATATTCTTAGGGATTGGTCTTATTAAGTTAATAAAGCTAATGCTCAATTAAGTATTAGCCTTTGGCAATCAGCGCCTTGTCGGCCATTTCATTTGCCATCACTAGCGCTTGGTATAAGCTCGTCGCACTTGCACCGCCGCGACCCGCCAAATCAAGCGCAGTACCATGATCTACAGACGTCCGAATATAAGGCAATCCTAACGTTAGATTGACGGTATCACCAAAGCCATGTGACTTAAGTACCGGCAGTCCTTGGTCATGATACATCGCAATGACCACATCACAGTGCTCCAAATGTCTTGGCGTAAATAGCGTATCAGCTGGCATCGCCTCAGAAATATCTATCCCTGCAGCGATAAACTCTTGCAAAACGGGATTGATAATTTCACTCTCTTCCACACCCAGGTGTCCACCCTCGCCAGCATGCGGATTTAGACCACAAACTAAAATTCGTGGTTTTGCGAGACCAAACTTTGACTGCATATCATCGAGCACAATTTGTATGGTCTGGCGTACATTCTCTTGAGTGATAGCAGCGGGCACATCTTTAAGCGCTAAATGAGTGGTTACCAGGGCCACTTTCATGGTGGGATTGGCCAGCATCATCACCACTTTATCACAGCCACTTTGCTGCATAAAAAATTCTGTATGACCACTAAACATGGTGCCATCTAGCAACTTGATATCAGCATCAATCAGCGCCGATTTTTGTAGTGGTCCAGTGACGATAGCCGCAACCGTGTTGCCGGACGCCAGCTGATGGGCGATTTCTAATTGCCGCGCCACCATTAACGCATTGTTAATCTCAATGTGTCCGGCGACTACAGGCGCGCCACAAGGCATATCAAGTAAAGTAAACCTGCTGTCATTAGCGTCATTATCAACAGCCGCCTGCTGTGAAATCTGCGTTATAAAGTCATCGACATCCGCTTGTGCCGTGACCGTTTGCCAAGAGGGACAGGTCTTTAATACGCCGGCAGCGACCAATTTATCGGCCCGCGCTTGCATGGCTTCAGCTTCAGCAGTGACCCAGATAGGTCGCGCAAAATCCTGTAGTTTACCTTGCTGTGCTAATAGCAGCACCACGTCCATGCCAATGCCCGCAGGCTCACCAGTAGTAATTAGTAGAGGTAGTTTTTGCATTGTGTCAGTGTCCTTGTTGATTCTATAAGTATAAGATTTTATTGTATTTTTTTATTATTGGTATCAGGGTCATTTAAGTGATCAGTCGTTAAGTCAAGCGACTGGTGAATGCAGATAAATTAGCCATTAGAAACCTAAGAAAGAGAATAATGTGGTAGACTTTCGCCTTTGATTGTAGCATTTACTGACAAGCGGTGAAGATGCGTTTTGGTATTTCTATCATAGAAGTACGACTCACTTTTTTAACGGTACCCGACTGTTATTTTTTATACCGATTTCCGAATACCGACTTTTAATAATTAGGCACCCATGGCAGACACCGACAAGACCGACGACTTGCTCAATCAGCAACCGCCACACAATATTGATATTGAAAAAGCCTTGCTGGCTTCTTTAATGAGTATTGAAGAGGCGTATGAAAAGATTGCCGATATCGTCACTAAAGACGACTTCTACGCGGGGCGACACCAATATATTTTTGATGCCATCGCTCACTTGGCGGCAGTAAACGAGCCTTATGACACGGTAATGGTCCATGACTGGTTAGAATCTCAAAAACTACTCAAAAACGCAGGTGGTGACAGTTATTTGGCGGATATTTTGAGCCAAAGCCCCGCGACTCTGTTTAACCTAACCGCTTATGCTCAGCGCGTCCGCGAACTGTCCACCTTACGCCAGTTAATCACTACAGGCAATGAGATGCTCACTCTAGCCTATCATCCTAAAGATCAAACCGTCAGTGATATTTTAGACAATGTTGAAGCCAAAATATTTAGTATCAATGAGCAGCATAACAAGCGCGCTGAACAACGTGGGCCAGTTGGCATTACATCCGTATTGAGCAACGTTATCGACAAGATTCAAGAGCTCAAATCCAACCCTGATGGCATGATTGGTTTGCAAACCCCATTTACTGAGCTTAACAATAAGACGCAAGGTCTACAAGCCGGTGATTTAGTGATTGTCGCCGCGCGTCCGTCTATGGGTAAGACCACCTTTGCTATGAACTTAGCAGAAGGCATTCTGTTCAATGAAGATCTGCCAGTAGTGGTATTTTCTATGGAAATGCCGGCGGAATCAATCGTTATGCGCCTATTGTCCTCATGGGGGGCGATTAATCAGACCCATTTGCGCTCAGGACAAATGAACGAGGATGAATGGGCCAAGATGATGAATGCCATTCAGCATTTGCAATCAAAGCATCTATATATCGATGACAGTACGGCACTTCCTCCTTCCGAGCTGCGTTCTCGCTGTCGCCGTATCGCCAAAAACCATGACGGAAAGTTAGGCGCTATCATCGTTGATTATCTACAATTAATGAAAGTTCCTGGTCTTGATACCAACCGGGTTGGAGAAATTTCTGAGATTTCTCGTAGCCTTAAAGCTTTAGCCCGTGAGCTTGAATGTCCAGTCATTGCACTATCGCAGCTGAACCGTAGTCTAGAAAACCGTCCAAATAAACGCCCTATCATGTCAGATTTGCGTGAATCTGGTGCTATTGAGCAGGATGCCGATTTGATTATGTTTATCTATCGCGATGAGGTCTATAATGAGAACTCAGACCACAAGGGCGTGGCTGAAATTATTATTGGTAAACAACGTAACGGCCCCATTGGTACTTTACGCTTAGCTTTTGAGGGACAATTTACCCGTTTTACCAACCTCACACCTGAATATTATCAAGGCGTTACCTTTGATGATGAATAGCACTCAGTCGTGATTAATAGTAAACAAACCTTTTAGCAACACAACTGATAATACAGTTGATAACACATTTAATAATACGGCGCTACTGATCGTAAATCGCTATTCATAACAATAGCTTTGACTACTCAGTGGCTTGAAAACCCTGCTAACAAAGAAGCCGATCATGCGCACTATTACCATTAAATCGCAAGCCCTCACTCATAACCTCAACCAAGTAAAAAAACTTGCTCCTCACGCTAAAGTCCTAGCCATGGTAAAAGCCAATGCTTACGGTCATGGTATTAAAGCGGTCTTGCCAGCATTGCAGCAAGCAGATGGTATTGGGCTGGCAACTTTTAGTGAAGCAGTAGAAGCGCGGCAATTAGGCTGGGATAAAACGATTGGTTTAATCGAAGGGGTGTTCAGTGCTGATGAGTGGCAGCAGGCTATTGAGCAATCATTCAGTTGTGTGATTCATCATGATCCGCAGTTGGATTGGGCGTTAGCAAATGTACCGCCTGCGAATAGTCCAACACGGCAGGTATGGCTCAAATACAATACCGGCATGAATCGTCTAGGCTTTGATGAGCAAACCATTGTCCAAGCAGCGCAGCGTCTGCATGATGCCGGCTACCAACTGATTCTTGCTACTCATTTTGCTAATGCAGATGATTGTAACCACCCATTGAATGCTATTCAAATACAGCGTTTTTCTGACATGCTGAATGTTCTACGAGAGGGTGTTGACCGAGACATCAAAGGATCATTATGCAATTCAGCAGGATTAGTGAATTTTCCTGACAACCATTATGACTGGGTGCGCCCAGGCATTATATTATATGGTAGCTCACCGCTTACGGATAAATCTGCTGCTGACTTAGGTTTACAGCCTGTAATGGTCTTTAGTGCACAAATTATGGCTTTCCAAACCGTCAAAGCTGGTGATGCTGTTGGTTACGGTAGTCGCTGGGCTGCGCTACAAGATACCAGAACGGCGCTGGTCAGCATAGGCTATGGTGACGGTTACCCACGGGTACTCAATGAAGATGCTTATGTTTGTGTCATTGATAAGACCAGCAACCAAAGCTACTCATGCCCAGTTCGTGGTCGGGTCGCGATGGATATGATTGTTATTGATATCAGCGCAGCACCCAAAGATATTGCTTTAAATAGCGAGGTAGTGCTGTGGGGCGGTGCACCTCACGTTGATGAAGTGGCCACTCATGCCGGTACTATTGGCTATGAGCTACTGTGCCGACTTAGTACACGTCCAGTACGCATACAAGATTAATCCGTATAATACGCTAATATGCTTAACTCTCCTCTTACAGGCTTAGTTATTATGGCGAAATTGGGCGTTTACATTGGCATTAATTACGCTATACTAAAAGTTTGTTGTCACCATAGTATAGCTAATAATGCGATGCTATTGACGGCTGATAACGTTTCATTGACTGTGATTGACTGCTAGGATTGTTATGAGTTTGCGCCATTTTTTGACCTTATCTGATTTAACCAAACAAGAACTAGAAGCCCTTATAAAACGCGCAAGCGAACTACGTAAAATGCAACATGCTGGCGAGATTTATCAGCCCTTTGTTGGTCGTACGCTAGGTATGATCTTTGAGAAGTCATCAACCCGTACGCGCATATCTTTTGAGACTGGCATGGGCCAATTTGGTGGTAATGCTATTTTCTTATCGCCAAAAGACACTCAGCTCGGTCGTGGTGAGCCATTAGAGGACTCAGCACGTGTGATATCGAGCATGGTCGATATCGTTATGATTCGTACCTTCGAGCATCAGATTGTTGAAACTTTTGCAGAATATTCCAGTGTGCCGATTATAAATGCACTTACCAACGAGTTCCATCCTTGTCAGCTGCTTGCCGATATGCAGACCTATCATGAGCACCGCGGTAGTATCGAGAATAAAATCGTGACCTGGGTGGGTGACGGCAATAATATGTGCTCTTCATTCATGCAGGCCGCAAATCAATTCGGCTTTGAGCTGCGCGTGGCGGCTCCCTATGGCTTTGAGCCTGACCCTGAGCTTATGAAACGTTTTTCACACTGCGTCAGCCTGGTTGAAAATGTCCAAGATGCGGCCAAAGACTCAAACTTGATTGTCACAGACGTGTGGGCAAGTATGGGGCAAGAGTCTGAACAAAGCACCCGGGCGCGCCGCTTTGCCCCTTATCAAGTGACGCCATCACTATTAGATAAAGCCGATCCGGAAGTGGTTTTCATGCACTGCTTGCCTGCGCATCGCGGCGAAGAAATCTCGCATGATATGCTTGATGATCCACGCTCAGTAGTGTGGGATGAAGCAGAAAACCGCCTACATGCGCAGAAGGCATTAATGGAATTTTTATTAAAGGATAAAATTAAGCTGCCTGCTTAATAAAGACATTAATGAAACAAAGCGTTCTAAAGGTAATCTTGTAGAGAAATAGCGTACCTAAAAATCATAGGCAATAAAGAAGGCAGGTTACCGACGTAACCTGCCTTTATTATGCCCCTTCAATAGCGCTTATGGCCTGGCTAGTATTGTTGTTATTTTTCGCAAGCAGATACGTTTAGAGTCAATATCATTCTTACTATTATCAATAGGTAATCCATTAAGAACGCATCAATACATCTACTCCAGTACTACTCGCCTTTAACAAAACATCCGCTTGGTTGGCTGCAAAAACTCCATTGCAGACTACGCCTACGATATTATTTAACTGTTGCTCAAGTGCCAGTGGATTACTAACATCCAAATCATAAGTGTCTAAAATAACATTGCCATAATCAGTGACAAAGTTCTCTCGATATACGGGCTCACCGCCCATTTGTGCTAATTGGCGGGCGACATAAGAGCGCGCTTGTGGCAATACTTCAATGGGTACTGGAAACTCGCGCCCAAGAAACTTAACCATTTTGCTATCATCAACCATACAGATAAACTTGTTGGATGCGGCTGCGACAATTTTTTCACGGGTCAATGCCCCACCGCCACCTTTAATCAATTGCAAATGTTCATTCACCTCATCAGCACCATCAATATAGACATCCAGCGTACCCGCAAAATTTAAATCAACTATTTCTATCCCTAAAGCCTTGAGCCTATCTTCTGTCACCTGCGAGCTGGCAACCGCACCGGCAAGCTTCAGCGAGGGCAATAACTCAATCAGACAGTTGACGGTACTACCTGTCCCCACACCAAGTATCATATCGTCTTCGATATAACGTAGAGCAGCCTTAGCGGCGGCTTGCTTTTGTGCGTGCTGATCGCTCATCATAAATCCTTGGCAAGGTAAACTTATCACTATAAAACAGGTAAAATGCGCGGCCATTATAACTGATGGCTATGACGGATGTCAGGGTGATGCTGATTTTAATTTAGTCACTGTTTGGTTGCCGCACATTGCTCCTATAGACTATATTTATCTAAAATAAAGGCTAGTAGGCACTCTATAAGCCAAATTATCCAGCGACCAGGTTATTAAAAATTGCAATTGCATCTTGCAAGATGTTAAAAATCAGCATAGGCTGAGCTATTTCATTTTTATCTTCATCTATCACCTATTTATTCATCACCTAAACTAGGAGTCATTATGCTGTCACACTGGGTACGAGCCATATTGCAAGCTACCGTCTATGACGTTGCCATTCAAACCCCACTTGAGCCTGCACCCAAGCTAACCCAGCGTTTTGCTAATGACATTCGCCTCAAGCGCGAAGACTTGCAGCCAGTTTTTTCGTTTAAATTACGCGGTGCTTATAACCGTATTAGTCAACTGAGCGACGAGCAAAAATCTCATGGCGTTATTTGTGCTTCAGCGGGTAACCATGCTCAAGGCGTCGCTTATTCTGCCCGCAAGTTGTCACTAAAGAACATTATCGTTATGCCAACCACTACTCCTGATATTAAGGTTGATGCGGTCAAGGCGTTAGGTGGCAACGTTGACTTGCATGGCGATAGCTTTGACGAGGCCAACCGCTACGCAATCGACCTTGCGCAGCGTGAAGGCTTGACCTTTATTCCACCTTATGATGATGAGCTAGTGATTGCTGGACAAGGCACCATTGGTCTTGAACTGACCCAACAATGGCGCAATATGGATTATGTCTTCGTGGCAGTAGGCGGCGGCGGTCTGATTTCAGGTATTGCTGCATTCTTAGGCGAAGTGGCGCCACACGTCAAAGTTATCGCCGTAGAGGCCGATCAATCCGCTTGTCTAAAGGCGGCACTTGAAGCGGGCTCACGCGTGAAACTTGAACAAGTTGGCTTATTCGTCGATGGGGTGGCAGTGGCGCAAATTGGTGAATTACCTTTTGACGTTATCCGTACCCAAAAAAGTGATAATTCAGGACCGATTGTTGAGCCTGAAGTCGTGACCTGTACTAATGATGAAGTCTGTGCTGCTATTAAAGACGTTTTTGAAGAAAATCGTAGTATCGTTGAGCCAGCTGGCGCACTATCAGTGGCTGGCATGAAAAAATATATCAAGGCACATGACTTGCAAGGCAAAAACTGTGTGGGTATCATCTGTGGTGCCAACATGAACTTTGACCGTTTGCGTTATATCGCAGAACGTACTGAAATTGGCGAGAAGAAAGAAGCTATTTTTGCAGTGACGATTCCTGAGCAAACCGGTGCATTTTTAAACTTCTGTCGCAGCTTACATGGTCGTAATATTACTGAGTTTAACTACCGTGCGGATAACCAGCTGTCTCCAGACTCTATGGACCCTGCAGCAATATTTGTCGGTATCGGGTTAAAAGAAGGCGATAAAGAGCGGCAAACAATCAGTAATCAGTTAGCAGCTGACGGCTATGCGGCGCATGACTTAACTGATGATGATATTGCCAAATCGCATATTCGCCATCTAATTGGTGGCCATGCTCACGTGGCAAACGAACAGTTATTAAAAGTCACCTTCCCTGAACGTCCTGGCGCGTTATTGACTTTTTTAGAAAAGTTGGGCGATGATTTTAATATTACCCTGTTCCATTATCGCAATCATGGTGCTGCTGAGGGTCGGGTATTAGTTGGCTTACAAGCTTCTGAAAGCAATTCGCGTTTACTACAAGACGCGCTACTCGATATCGGCTATGACTGTACTGCTATTAATGACAATATCGGCTATCAGCTATTTTTGAAATAGGCTAGCCGCTACTGGTGGTCCAAGAATAGCTACTACCAGCATAGTTACTAGTAGTGACACCCAGTTAAAAACGATTTTGATCTTTATACCGAGTGACCTATCGTTTTTATAACGGGTTACCTTACTCGTAAAACTCTAATTTATCAAAAAGCGCTGAGAGTCACATCTTGGTTAAATATATTTTAAGATTCAGGGCATTATATCAGTCCTAATTAGTATTCAACCAAGGCAAAGACTCATAAAAAAGTGCCTACTTAAAATGATTAAAGTATACCTATGCAATTATCCATTGAAGATGCTTGGAAGCTTAAGTGGATTTTAGGAAAAATGCCCTCATATTAAGAAAGTATCTCAGATACTCTGTAGTCATTATCGGACGCGCCAGCTGATTATATTGATGCCAGGCGTAGAGCCATTATTAGGTTCGAGCTCGCCATAGCCGAAGTTAGTTTTATAGTAATACTCTAAAACCGCTTAGTTATAACGTTACTTTAGTATCAGTCATTTAAGTATAAAATCAGTTACTTATAAGCGACTTGAATATAAAATCTCGATAACCCGTTAATACTTATACTTTTTACACAGATTGGCAGTATCTTGTTCGATCTGTATTCAAAGGAATCACTATGAAAAATAATCTTGATAATAGCAACCAAGCCTTACTCAAAATTCGCCTCGATAAATGGCTATGGGCGGCACGATTTTATCGGACGCGCACTCTTGCTAAGCAGGCTATTGAGAGTGGACGTGTCCATTATGGCGGTAGCCGTGTAAAGACCAGTAAAGAGATTGCGATCGGAGACGAGTTAACGATTCGCCAGGGCTCGGCAACCGCAATGACAGAAAAAACGGTTATCGTTGAAGCCTTAACGGCGCAACGTGGCAACGCCGACGCCGCACAAGTTTTATATTCAGAAACTGAAGACAGTGAAGAGCGCCGCGCTTATTATGCCGAACAGCGCAAATTGGCCAATCTTGCTCGACCAGATAACAAGCCCAATAAGAAAGAGCGCCGTGAGTTGCATCGCTTTAAAAACAATCAGGACTAACGACTAGGCACAATTGACGGACTATTAAAAGCTGTCTAAATATTATATACGCTATAGATTCAGCATCCATCCATTGAATGACCCTATTGTTTAGCCTCTGCCCTTGCCATTCGTGCCATTAACCGTTACGCTGAGGGTTGATTTTCTTACTCATTTGCATGCTAATAAACAGCATTACCCGTGCTGGTTTCTTATGGCATGCTTTTTTTGTTGTCATAAAAGGTTGTCTTATGCAGGTTAAAGCATCTACCCCATCGTCTGTATTGTTGGTTTGTTTGGGCAATATCTGTAGGTCACCCACTGCCGAAGAGATCTTTCGTCAGCAAGTGGCTATAGCAGGGTTTGCGATGAAAGTAGACTCAGCAGGTACAGGGGACTGGCATATCGGCCACGCACCAGATGCCCGTGCACAGCGCCACGCTAAAACTCATGGCTATAACATCAGTAAATTGGTAGCCCGCCAGGTGAGTGCCGACGATTTCCGTAATTTTGATTTGATTTTGGCCATGGACGCGCAAAACTTGGCAGACTTACAAGTACTTAAAGACAGCATTGTCGATTCAGACAACGCAACAGCCATTACTGATCCATCGAAAAGACTGGCCAAGCTGGCCTTATTTAGCGAAGAAGATCCGACCTATGGCGGTGATGATGTTCCTGATCCCTATCAAGGTGACGGCGATGCTTTTGAAGACGTGATTAAACGTATTGAGTCAAGTGCACAGGCTTGGATTGAGAGTTGGAAGACCCTATAGAAATAAGATGCTAGATTTCTCGTCCTTTTGATCAGCGTATCCTCTATAATAAGCACCGCATGACTTGTTATTTACTCGCTAAACAGGCTACCTTATGACCTCAGATGTGCGCCTTGATCTCAGTGTCCAGTGTGATTTATCCCCTGGCTTTGCATATGAAAGATTATGTGATGAGCCATATGACCTATCACATGCCAATACTATGGCGCTGGCATGTGTTGCCGACTCCGTAGTGATGTTAGCGGATGAGGCGCAGCTTGATAGCTTTATGGCAAGTTATCAAAAAACCGCTGAACATAATCGACCATTATTTGTGCTGTCCGGCGGTAGCAATGTGTTGTTACCCGCACAATTAAATGCAATTGTACTGCGACCACAAATGCGCGGTATCACCGTCAAAGCTCAGACAGAAACCCATGTCGATATCGAAGTTATGGCCGGGGAAAACTGGCATGATTTAGTCATCTATACAGTCGAGCAAGGCTGGTATGGACTTGAAAATCTCGCCCTCATTCCAGGTTTGACCGGTGCCGCCCCCATTCAGAATATTGGCGCTTATGGCGTTCAGTTAGAAGACTGTTTGCAGTATGTGCGTGCCTATCATTTACCCACCGGGACCTGGCGGCACCTATCGGCCATTGACTGCGAATTTGGTTATCGGGACAGTGTCTTTAAACGCTCGCCAAATACATGGCTGATCAGTCGCGTGGGTTTTCGTCTGCATCTAGATCCAACACAAGTTTTAGCCAGTTATGGCGATGTGCAATCGGTAGCGCAGAATTATGCTGCGCAAAACCGACGCACACAGCCCACTCCTGCTGATGTGATGCAAGCCATTATCGATATTCGCACACAAAAACTGCCGGACCCTAAGCATCTGCCTAATTGTGGGAGTTTCTTTCAAAACCCTGTTATTAGTAATGCCCAATTTGCAGCACTGCAAGTCACTTACCCTGATATTGTCGGCTACTCCATGCCTGAGTCCATGGTTAAGGTCGCCGCAGGCTGGCTGATTGAGCAAGCGGGTTTAAAAGGTGGCGGTATTGCCCCCATTCTTACGCATCAACAACAGGCACTAGTGCTTACCAATCACAGGCCTTATCAGGCCACTCAAAAAGATGTGGCTCAAGCCCAACGGTATATTTCGACTTGTGTTTACAATAAATTTGCGATTACCTTATCTCGTGAGCCTATTTTAGTGAATGCTGATGGCTCAATTGGGCATGGCACGCATGTGGTCTAAAAAGTCGTGGTCTAAAAATCTATCACGATATTACCTGCGATCAGCTGAACGGATGGCCAAACTGTTTCGTATTATTAATATTACCTTTATACTCGGATCAACGTCCGTCATCTTAGTGCTTATTAGTTTATTCACGCCGCTATTTTCGCAAACGGTTGTCTATATACTGAATCATCTGCCTTTACCCCATATGCCAGCCGCCATTATGAATGCACCACCGACCGCTTACGTGGTGCTTGGTGGTGGTCTCACTAATGATAATAACAATCAGATTATTCTCAATCGCTATAGCCTCAACCGCGTTCGTACCGCAGCCACCGCCTATCACGATCTACCACTACCCATTGTACTAAGTGGGGCTGAAGCGCCTTGGCTTAGCCAGTGGCTCATCGAACATGGTATTGAGGGCTTAATAAGTGAAAATGCCAGTATGAATACCTGCGAAAATGCACGCTTTACCGCCAAACGTATTCCGCTACATCATGTCTATCTTATTACCGATAGCTACCATATGGCTCGTGCACGACGACAGTTTGCTCTAAACGGCATTAATAGCACCCCAATTAATGCGCCCTTGCCCGTCAGACGCGATTGGATGGCACCGGCACAAAACCTGAGTCATTCAAGGCGCGCTGTTTATGAAATTGCGGCTTACCTACGTGATGTGCTACGCCCACAATTAGACTGTCGCCGCGCCGAAGATATAACACCGCAACAGTTATTAACGCCCAGAGGTAGCGCGGTAAAAACTTTCAATTAGAATCTATGTCTAAAACACGTTTGTATCCTATGTAATCTTGCTCATTCTTTCCCCCGATAGCAGTCACTTGATATGCCAATAATCAGCGTATAATATAGTGAACTGTCAGCTAAGAGGTCTATAATGCTCAGCATATTCTTATTAATTCCATTGAGCTTGATGTTGTTTGTGGTGGCTATTTGGGCAGTACGCTATGCGGTAAAATCCAACCAGTTTGAAGACCTAGATAACGCCTCTCAACGCATTATTTTAGATGACCGCCAAGAGCGCAGACAAACCATTCAGGCTCATGAGCAAACTGAGGCTACTGTTGATGGTGCTGACACCTCACTTACCGACAACAACATCAATAACGATGCCAATGATCATCAACCAGTCGATAGCGTCAAGGTAGATGATGCAGTTAGCCTTACTGATACGAATCACACCCCGAAAATATAAAGCCTTGATAGGTATTACTTGCCTGCGTTTTCTGGTGGTGGCCAGTATACTTAGTAAATGACTGTCGGTAAAAAATAGAGTTACATTTCAATATTTATTGTAGGAGATACTCATTATGACCACCGCCTTATTGGTCGCAGCATTATTGATGGGGTTTTTTGGTTCACCGCATTGTTTGGGTATGTGCGGCGGTCTGGTGACGGCATTTGGGCTGTCTATGAAAGATGTCAGTCCAGCTAAGCGCCGTGCTCTGGTCGCCACCTATCATCTGGGACGTCTAACCAGTTACGCATTCTTAGGCTTAGTCGCAGGACTTATTGGTACCACTGTGTTAGAGCCATTAATGAAGGGTAATAGTACGCCGCGTATTTTACTGGGATTGGTACTGGTTTTTGTTGGCGTGACCATGCTTGGCGCACCCTTTTTGACCAAGCTTGAGCGTTTTGGTATGCGCTTTTGGCAGTACCTTAGCCCACTTCGTCAAAAAGTATTTCCACTAACCACTTTCCCACGTGCACTAACTGCTGGTCTACTTTGGGGCTTCTTGCCTTGTGGCTTGGTCTACGGTGCCCTACTTATCGCAATAGTCGCCCACAATCCGTTGAGCGGTGCAGCATTGATGTTTGTCTTTGGCTTAGGTACAGTGCCAATGCTGGTTGCCACGCACGAAACCGTTGGCTGGTTACGCGATAAGATTGGGCGTTTTCGCTTAAGACAGCTGAATGGCGCTATTATGGTGTTATCTGGCTTAGCAGTTATTGTTGTACCCATGGTAATGGCTAACATGCACAGTGGGCATGGCGGTGGCGATGCACAGATGGATCATGGCAGCCACTCTGCTATGACGACGTCTAATCCGGAACGTTCTGAAGCAACCACGGCCGATATGAGTCAAATGAATCACGACATGACGCCCGATAGCGATAATGCTATGGATCATAGTATGCAAGACATGAGCACTATGCCAGATGTTACGTCGAATAATATGCCAAGTACTATGCCAAGCGATCGTGATACGAACACTAATTAGTCCACTACCTTGAATCAAGATTAATGAGAAGCTAGTGAGTCATCACCACACCAAGTTAAGAGCATCACATTATTAATGTCCATAAAAATCCCTTAACGCCAATCATGACGGTAAGGGCTTTTTATTTTGAACACGATGGCCAATGAGCAAGACCTCAATCGACTACAAGCAAAACCAGTTCGAGTTGTGGCTGGTTTATTAAAGCCGGTACATTAAGCCAGTCTGATGCTACAACAGGTTGATGTTTGCTCTATAACAACTATTGTTGCCACTGCTCAAGGGTAAACTTAGTATCTAAATGCTTCTCTAACGCCGGTATATTAAAAGCATCGTCCTCACTGACGAAGCTAATACTGATTCCTGTTTGTCCGGCGCGGCCTGTACGACCAATGCGATGCACATAATCATCTGGTTGATCGGGCAAAGTATAATTGACCACATGACTGATATCATCAACATGAATGCCTCGTCCCGCCACATCAGTCGCTACCAAAATAGAGGCATGACCATCTTTAAAGCGTTGTAAGTATTTTTCACGCTTTTGCTGAATGACATCACCTGATAGCATCACAATTTTGTGTGCTTGACGTAGCTTATGATAGAGACGCTTCACTTGATCTTTACGATTGGCAAATACAATCACTTTTTCCACCGCTGTGTCGGTAATAATGCGCTGTAGAGCTTCTAGCTTCTGATCTTCTGTGAGTAAGTAAAAATGCTGATCAACCAGCTCACTGGTCTTATGCTCCGGCTCAATTTCAACGAATTGTGGCTCATGTAACCAACGATAGGCCAAGTTCATCACATCTTGGTTAAATGTTGCTGAAAACAATAAACTTTGACGATCAGTGTTGGGCGGCATCCGTCCTACTAAACGCTTGATATCAGGGATAAAACCCATATCCAACATACGATCTGCTTCATCTAATACCAGTACTTCCACCCGATCAAGATAAACCATACCTTTATTCATTAGATCAATCAGACGTCCAGGTGTGGCAATCAGAATATCGACGTATTGGCGCTCAAGCTCGTGCTGCTGAGTTTCATAATTGGTGCCACCCATGATACAGACACTATGTAACGAGGTATATTTGGTCAGCATGATGCAATCATCAAATATTTGCTGAGCCAACTCGCGTGTTGGTGCCATAACGACCGCGCGTGGCTCGCCTAAATAACGCTCTTCATCAGGAGTAAAGGGACGAGTAAGTAGCGCTTCCATAATAGTGAGCAAAAATGTTGCCGTCTTGCCAGTGCCGGTTTGCGCCTGGCCGATGGCATCTTGATGTGCCAATGTGTGCGGTAATATTTGGGCTTGAATAGGAGTCAGTTGGGTGAAACCTAAATCACTTACCGCGCGTAGGGTCGGCGCTGAAAGTGGCAAATCAGTAAATGTCGTAAAATTACTCAAAAAATCATCCTTTTATATTGACCGCTTGTATATTAACCAGTGATGGGCTCACGGTAAGCCTTGTGGTAGCCAGTATATAAATACAAATGACTATATTTCTGTAAACCAAAAACATAAAAAAGCCAAGCCTGACATCTGTCTCTTACCAAATACGCTGCGATAAACTCAACATCGGTAAGATCAGACGGGCTTGACTTAGTAGTATATCAGTAGTTTATACAGACATTATAGCTAAACTACCCTAATGTCTATGCGGATCACTCTTCTACTTTTCTGACCTCTTCAGCTTGAAGACCTTTATCGCCTTCTACCACACTGAATTCAACTTTTTCGCCGTCTTTTAGAGAACGATAACCATCACCTTGAATCGCGCGGAAATGGACGAAAATATCTTCTCCACTATCACGTTGAATGAAACCAAAGCCTTTTGAATCATTAAACCACTTTACAATACCTTCCTCACGAGCTGACATAATATTACTTCCTAAAAAGTTTATTTAGCCCCAAATTCCTTTGCAACATTGCATATAAACGGGGTCTAAAATTATGAGATCAAAATCTAAGAGTACTGCTCTAAATACTGTTGTTCAAACATTTCAAGTTTATATTCATAGCCACTTTTATCATTTGGTGTGCACCATTTAACAAAAGACTTTCTAAATCAAGACGATTATATTTTATCCGTATTGGTTAGTGCTACCATCATGATGGAATCACTCCTTAGAACATAATAAGTAACAAACTTACAATACTTATTACTTAAAAATATCATAGCACGGGTTTTTAGTAACATAAAGTCTTTTAACATGATTTTTAAAGGCTAACGCAGTTTTTTAGACAATTTTTTATAATCTAACCGGCAAGCTGCTATGATAAAGGGCTAGAGCAAAAATTATTAGGTTTATTCGCTACTATACGACCATTTTATATTTATTGATGATTGACCGTCTTAGCCGTTTGTCGTATCAATACTTTTTTTATATTTATAGAGAAACTTATGAGTAATTCTTCTCAATCGGTAATGCCAACTAATCTCTCTAGTTCGAGAGCAACCATGCCACTTACCCGTAGACTGTTACTTGTTAATGGGGTAAATCTTAATCTGCTAGGTAAGCGTGAGCCTGATATTTATGGTCATACTACCCTCGCCGATATTGAGACGAACTTAATCAACCGTGCCGCTCAGCATGGTATTGAGCTGACTTGTATTCAATCAAATCATGAAGGAAAACTCGTTGATGACATTCAGCATTACGGCCTGTTAGCAGAAGCCACAGCGCAAGTAGACGCGATTATCATCAATCCTGCCGCTTTTACTCATACCTCGGTCGCGCTACGTGATGCTTTATTAGCGACTCAAAAACCGTTTATTGAAGTGCATTTATCTAATGTCCATACGCGAGAATCTTTTCGGCAGCATTCTTACTTAAGTGATGTGGCAGTCGGGGTTATCTGTGGTCTGGGGCATTTAGGCTATCAGATGGCATTGGATTACTGGCTGATCAACACTTACGCCGTAAATTTAGAGCGTTGATTGTGCATCATTGATAATAGTAACTAAAGCAGACTGGTTAAATAGTGACAGCTTGAGTAAAATAGGCTTGGGTAAAAATACCTAGAGCATCCATAGCCTAGCTTTTGTAATAAAATAAACCTTACAATCAAAAACTTGACTCAATCAATAGTCCAATACACGGTGATATGAATGGCAAAATCGTCCAGAAAACGCTTTATGAAACTCGCTGGCATGACTGCAAGTATTGCGGGGAAAGCGGCTAAAAACTCATTGAAGCATCTCTCTAGTGACGAAGAAAAACGCCTGCAAGCGCGCTCAGAGTTGATGCAAGACGTGGGTATCCAGATAGCTGAAACCCTTGGAGAAATGAAGGGTGCGGTGATGAAAGTGGGACAGATTGCCTCACAATATAAAGATGTGTTCCCACCTGAAGTGGCAAATGCCCTTGAAAAGCTGCAAAAAGACGCACCGCCAATGCCTTACGCACAGATACTCGCGCAAGTTGAGCGTGAGCTAAAAGCGCCTATTGACCAGCTGTTTACTGAATTCGAAGAAACATCGTTTGCCGCCGCGTCTATTGGACAAGTCCATAAGGCGACTCTACCCTCTGGGCAAAGGGTGGTCGTCAAAGTACAGTATCCTGATGTCGATGAAAACTGTGATAGTGACCTTAAACAAGTGCGTATGGCGCTCAAGATAGCCGGCGTTCTTAATATGAGCCGTGAGTTACAGAACCAGCTGTTTGACGAGATTCGCCAAAGCTTACATGACGAGCTAGACTATATAAAAGAGGCTCATAATCTGCGTGTGTTTGGCGCCTTCCATGCCGATGATACAGGCCTTATTATTCCCAAGGTTATCAGTAGCCACTCTTCTAAACGGGTATTGACTTTGACTGAAGAGATGGGCGAAACGCTGACGGTAGCAGCAAGCTGGGACAATACTATCAAACAAAAAATTGCAGAGCGCTTATTTCATTTTACTGCCGGACAGCTATTTGGTCTATACCGGATGCATTGTGACCCGCATCCAGGTAACTTTGCCTTTCGAGCTGATGGTAGCGTAGTCGCTTATGATTTTGGCGGGGTTCGCAGCTATAGCGATAGTGAAGTTCAGTTGTTTCGACGCTTTGCTCAACATGCCATAAAAGGCGATGTAACGGCGCTTGAACAAGATTTAGTAGCCCTTGAAGTACGCCGAGATGATGATAAAAATATTCCAGGTGAATTTTACCAAAAATGGCTAGAAATTGGACTCAAACCCTTGTCTATCAAGCCTTATCAAGATGGCGCTTTTGATTTTACTAGCAGTCAGGTGCACCACGAAGCCATAGCTCAAATGCGCACATCTTTAAAGTATTTCGGTCAGTTCCAACCATCAGCTACTACTATGATGCTAGATCGTACGGTATCCGGTCAGTATTGGAACCTAGTCAACCTGGGAGTCGAAATCGATTTGTCACCATTAGTTGCTGACTATCTATAAACGCCACAGCACTCATCCTATAAACATCACAGCACTCATCGCCCTACACATACCCAAAGTTATGGAATGGCTGTTTGTTATATATGTAGCGCATGCCCACAACGATCACAAAACTCTGCTCCTACTGCATGACCAAATTTACCGCAGTTCGGGCAGGTGACTGGATTGAGCTGTGGACGCAGATTACGTGCCAGCTCAGCAGTAAAAATCCCTGTAGGTACCGCGATAATGGAATAACCAGTAATCATGACCATAGAAGCAATGGCTTGTCCTAGCGGTGTTTTTGGCGATATGTCACCGTAGCCTACCGTGGTCATGGTGACAATAGCCCAATAGATAGATAATGGAATACTGGTAAAGCCGTTTTCTGGCCCTTCAACCACATAAATAACCGATCCGAAAATCGTTACTAATAGTACTAAAGATAAGAAAAATACGGTGATTTTCTGTTGGCTGGTTTTTAGAGCAGAGGCTAAAAATCCTGCTTGCTGCATATAAGCTTTCAGCTTGAGCACTCGGAAAATGCGTAAAATACGCAAGATACGTATTACTAGTAGATATTGTACACCCACGAACATTAAGCTCAAATAACTGGGTAGCACCGACAATAGATCCACTACGCCAAAGAAACTAAAGACATAACGGAACCGATTGGGCGCTGAAAATAGTCTTAAAACATACTCAATGGTAAATAAAATAGTAAAGAACCATTCAGTATAGAAAAATATCGTGCCATACTGTAAGCGCATATACAGCACACTATCGAGCATCACTACAGCCACACTGGCCAAAATCGTAATCAATAACATGATGTCGAATAGCTTACCCAAACGAGTGTCTGTGCCTTCAATAACGATGTGAATGCGCTTACGTAGCTGGATAACGGCTTCAGTGGTTGATTGCTTCATAGGATCAATGGCGTCATAAGAATAAGGGCTTTATAAAACCGAATAGTTTAAACGGAAATGAAAGAGTGGGATTAGTTAAAATGATGACAATAGCTGCATATTAGTGTCAACTGATAGCGGTCACCGCCCTATAATACTTGTCACAGTGTAGCAAAAAACCATTATTAGCGACATACAAATTGTCAACTCACACGTAAGCTTGTTATTACAAACAAGCTTGATGAGCGTAAACTTGCTGAGCGTAAAGTAGAAACTGTGTGGGTAATTATAGGCCGTTGTTGTCAGCAGCGCTTTGATCAAGATACTAAATAACAAGCAAAAATTAAGGATATCGTATGGCAGGCCATTCAAAATGGGCAAATATCAAACACCGTAAAGCCCGTCAGGATGCGGTAAAGGGTAAAGTCTTTACTAAAATTATTCGTGAGATTGTCTCAGCTGCCAAGCAAGGTGACCCCGACCCTGATAAAAATCCACGCCTGCGAGCCGTGATTGAAAAAGCGCTATCAGTCAATATGACTCGAGATACCATCAATCGTGCGGTTGCTCGCGGTGCTGGTGGCGGTGACAATGATAATATGGAAGAAGTTAACTACGAAGGCTATGGTATCGGCGGCGTAGCAGTATTGGTTGAAACCATGACTGATAACCTCAACCGGACCGTCAGTGAAGTGCGTCACGCCTTTACCAAGCATGAAGGCAATCTTGGCACTTCAGGCTCAGTCGCGTATTTATTTAACAAACGTGGTGAAATTAGCTTTAATGACCTGGGTTTAGAAGATGAGATTATGCTTGCTGCCTTAGATGCTGGTGCGCTTGATATCGAAAATGATGGTGAGACCCTAGTGGTTATCACTGAAGTCGATAGCTTTGGACGTGTTAAGGATGCTCTTAATGCCGCAGGTCTCCTCTCTGACAACGCTGAAGTAACCATGTCACCAGCGACTAGCGCTGAGATTGATAATATTGATGACGCGCTAAAAGTCATGAAAATGATTGATATGTTAGAAGACATCGATGATGTGCAAGAGGTCTATACTAATGTCAATTTCTCAGATGAAGTCATGGCAGAGCTTGAAGAACACTGATCACTATTAATCTAAATCAGCTTAAAAATCATGTTAGTCGCAAAAAAGCCAAACGTTTAATGACGCTTGGCTTTTTTCAATTACGTATGAAATTAAATATTTTGCCACAACTTCATGCTTTACAGGTAATGCCTTCAAGCGCGAGCAGATATTCCTTTTTATCCAACCCACCTGTATAACCGCCGAGCTTACCATCACTGGCAATCACCCGATGACAAGGAATAGTCACGCTAAATGGGTTTTTACCATTAGCGTTAGCGACAGCTCGAAATGCCGTGGGCTGGCCAATATTATCAGCTAATTTAGCGTAACTGATGGTTTGACCATAAGGTATTTTTTGTAGCGCTCTCCATACCTTTTGTTGAAACTCAGTACCTAGGGTGGTATCAATCGGCAAGTCAAAGCTACGGCGTGTTCCTTGCAGGTATTGCTGCAATTGGGCAATACTGGTTAATAGTAGCTGCTGCTCGATGCAGCCAGAAACAAGCTGCTCAGCCTCTACAAACTCAGTATCCATAATGTCAAAATTATAATGCTTCGCCAAAGAGGATAGCTTAATTTTATCTTGCCAATGCTCATCTGCTCCTAACCATTTACACCAAACTAACTTTGCCGTACCGTCGATAGTATGACTGCCCAGCAATAGTGCCGCCTTAGACAGTTGCTCATTATCATGGTGATAAGCAGCAATATCGGGCACTGTAACGTGCGTTATAATCATATTATCCACCCTACTAATAAGTATATTATCTATGCTAAGCCTAACTGATGTTTATTGCTCATCCGTCTCAAATAACGCGGCAACAAACTGTTTCGGACTAAACGCACGCAAATCATCAATCGTCTCGCCCACCCCAATATAGCGAATAGGAACATCTGTAGTTTCCGCGATATTAAACACGACGCCACCTTTAGCCGTACCATCTAGTTTAGTGATCGTGATACCCGTTAGTGGCACCACTTTATTAAACAGTTCAACTTGATTGATAGCATTTTGTCCCGTGCCGGCATCAAGAATAATCATACCTTCATGCGGTGCAGTTGGATCAGATTTACGCATGACCCGCACTACTTTTTCAAGCTCCGTCATCAGGTGGGTTTTATTTTGTAGGCGCCCAGCAGTATCTGCTATTAGTACGTCAATATTTTTTGCTTTAGCAGACTGCATCGCATCGAAGATTACCGAAGCGCTGTCGGAACCGTGACCTTGCGCGACCACCGGAATATTATTACGCTCGCCCCAAATTTGTAGCTGTTCAGTAGCGGCGGCGCGGAAGGTATCACCAGCAGCCAGCATGACTGACTTACCCTCACCTTGCAAACGCTTGGCCAGCTTACCAATAGTAGTAGTCTTGCCCACACCATTGACACCGACCACTAAGATAACAAATGGTTTTTTGCTGCTATCAATAATGAGCGGCGCCACTTTTGGCGTTAGGATGTCGACCAGTTCAGTTTGTAATGCTTTATATAGAGAGTGGGCGTAAATCAAATCGCCACGCGTGGTTTGTTCAGTCAAGCTTTTGATAATACGATTGGTCGCATTAACCCCAATATCGGCAACCAATAACTGATCTTCGACCTCTTCTAATAGCTCGTCATCAATCTCTTTACCACCGATAAGAATATTAACCATACCTTCAGCTAAATTCTTACGCGATTTGGTCAGTCCCGACTTCATGCGGTTAAACCAGCTGCCTTTTTGACGGCCTTGCGGTTCATCTTCTAGTTCTACTTCAGACGGCTCTACTTTAGATAGTTCAGCGTCACCACTTTTAGACTGAGCACTGCCATTATCGCCTAACTGTTCTTGCAGAGGCATTAACGGTGTGACCGCTGGCGCGGTTTCGTCTTTTAGCGGAGTGTCTGTGTCTGGCTGGTTCTTTAGCTGACTGTCACTAGGCGCTGTACTTTCAATCTTACTTTTGACTTCTGGTGACACGATCGGTGTGCCTAATGCGATATCTTCTGCCGCATCAGGGCTTAGAGATTCGGTGCTTGAAGGTTCTGTGATCAGATGTTCTGTGCCTAGTGCTTGTGAGTCTACTGTCTTAGCCTCTTGTGGCTTTTCCTGGGCGCTATTGTCACCGGATATTTGAGTTTCAGACTGAGAGTCTTGCTCATCAATAATGGGCACAGATTGCGTCGGCATACTAGGTAAAGTGATATCATCATCATCTAGATCATCAAGGTTACCATCTAGATTGATGACGACGCGATTGCTATTATTTACATTATTCATGAGCGGGCCCTAAAAGTTATCAATGTCAGTAAGCTGTTTGTTATTCAATAAGCTGTTTGTTATTCAATAAGCTGTTTATTGCAAAGTCGTTGTTTGTAGCATTCCAAATGAGAAATGATTTTTGTCATAGTTTAGCATAATTCAGACTACCCTCATTCAACACAATAATAGAGGATTGCTAAGTGATACAAATACTCTCAGAAAGCTTGTATTAAGGTTTGGACACAAAAATATGACCCTTGCTAGGTTAAACTTCGCTACAGTTTGCTAGTCTTCATTACGCTATTATTTGGTATTGAGTCGTGAGCCAGCTGCCGGTCTTTATGCCGGTCTTTTACTAGGAACTTTTATGCCATCAATGATGCAGTCTTATTTGCCCCGTCAGACGCCAAAAACTCAGACCTCCACAGTAAACTCTAAAAAATGGATACGGGCCAGTTTAATGTTTACCATAGTAGCATCAGTCTTTTTAACGACCGGTTGTAGCACTACCCACGAGTTTAAGCCAACCGCTACTGTCCTAGTCGGTGCCCATAAGTCGTTGTAACACTTTTTATTACAAAATTTAGTGATTGCAGGTTTTGGTTATTGCAGGTTTTAGCACTAATATGTTCAATCGTCATTTTTATAAGTAGACCCTATCATGTCGTCTTCAATGCAGTCACACTTATCAAAACCCGTACATTTATTGGGATGCAAATATCAATCGAAAGATATCAAAAACATGAACGCTACTAAAATAACCTTGCCACTCATTATCGCTGTTTTATCTTTTTTGACGGTAGGTTGTAACACGCTGCAAGCGCTCGAACCAACAGCCATTTTAATTTCTGATATAAAGAATGCTTTATAATACAGCTTATCGCTATTTTTAAAGTTGCTGTTTTTTAGAGATACTGTTTTTTAGAGATACTATGTTTTAAAGTCACTATGTTTCAAAGTCACTATATTTCAAAGTCACTATATTTTACAGTCACTACATTCAATCGTCATTTTTATAAGTAGAACATACTATGTCACCATCTATAACGTTGCGCATTGCTTGTACCCTAGCGCTATCTTTAACATCGGTCGCTACCCTGACTGCTTGTCAAACCACTACCCTTAAGCAAACAACACAATCTGATGTGACAGCTGTCATGCCAGCGTTAGAAATATCCAATTCGAGTGATAAATCAGACTTAGCGATAGACATGTCAGGGCGTCATGAATTTCAGCTAGATAATGGCCTAAAAATTATTGTTAAAGAAGACCATCGCGCGCCGGTAGTGATGACTCAAATCTGGTATCGAGTGGGCTCGACAGATGAACCTCTCGATAAAGGCGGTATCTCCCACTTACTTGAGCATATGATGTTTAAGGGTACAAGCAATGTATCAAGCGATGACTATGAACGCTTGATTGCCAAGTTTGGCGGGGTCAATAATGCCTTTACCAGTTATGACTATACCGGCTATTACGAGCTGTTTCCGGCCAATCGCCTGCCATTAGCACTAGAGCTAGAAGCGGACCGTATGACCAACTTGATCTTTGATGAGGCCGCCTTTGCAAAAGAGCATCAAGTGGTTATGGAAGAGCGCCGCCAACGTACCGATGACAATCCCCTTGCTAAAGCATATGAGTCATTTCGCTTGCTAGCCCTACCTGATAGCCCTAAAGGTGAGTCGGTCATTGGACCGATGGCAGAGCTTAAATCAATTGAACTGTCGGAGTTGAAAGACTGGTATAAGACCTGGTACGCGCCCAATAACGCCACCCTAGTCATTGTGGGTGATGTTGAGCCACAAGAAGTGTTAGCGCAAGTTAAACGTTATTTTGGCAAGCTACCTACCAGCAAGCTTCCTAAGCGGCCAGCAGTGAGCCAACCAGGGTTTCGTGGTTATAAGCAAGTGAACTCCGAGCAAGCGGTACAGGTACCGGTGTTATTGATGGGGTATAACGTACCCAGTTTACTGACCGCTGGCGCAGAGGGTGAAAAACAAGCCTACGCCTTATCGCTTGCCCAAGATGTCCTAGATGGTGGTCTATCAGCGCGCCTAGAGAGCAGATTGATACGTGAGCGAGGACTGTTGACAACGGTTGGCACCTCTTATAACTTACTAGATCGTGGTGATGGGTTGTTTTTGGTTCAAGCGACACCGCGTGAAGGCGTGAGCTTGGAGCAGGTGCAGCAGGCTATCATGACTGAAATTGATAAGCTTGGCACCGACCCGATTCAAGCTGATGAGATTAGTCGCGCGAAGACCAATACCGTCACCGGACTAATTTATGCGCAAGACAGTATGGAAGGACAAGCACGCATGATTGGCTCTCTACAATCTATCGGGCTTGATGACCGCCTACTGGCGACTCTACCTACCAAACTTGACGGCATAACAGTTGCTGATATTCAAGCGGCTAGTAAAAAGTATCTGATAAAAGATAATTTGACAGTGATGCATATCATACCGCCTAAAGACGAAAAGGCTCAAGTTGAAGCAAGCAAGTCTGAAGATAATAACTAGAAATAAATTCCAAAACTAGCTCTAACTATACTTTTTGCGCTATGCCACTTTTCTAAGAACACTTATACTAAGAAGAAAGATATGACTCATAAGACTTCTAAATTCACGACAAAGAAAACAGCTCTAGCCCACATACCAAACTCAACACGGTCAACAGTTTCTAAATCTAAGCAGCTGTCCTATATGAGTATGGGTATAGCTATAGGCTTAGTAACGTTGACTCTGCCCGCTTATGCAGATTCTGCTGGTGCAACGGACGCGCGCGCCTCATCAGCTGCAATCGACGCCAATGCACCCATTGCAGCCTTGTCGAAACTGAGTAGCCTTGATAACGTCAAACCTTTACAAGTGACCGTGCCGAATGTTGAACATTTTAAAACCACAGCGGGCGTTCCAGTGTCTTTTGTACGCGCGGCAGCATTACCTATTGTCGATATAGATTTACGCTTCAATGCTGGTAGCGCCCGTGATGGTGATGTACGTTCAGAGGGCTTTGGTATTGCTAATATGACCGCCACTATGCTCACTCAGGGTACCCAGAGCTTAGACGAGAACGAATTTACCCGCGCGGTTGAAACCTTGGGTATTAATCTAAGTAGTGGTGCGTACAAAGATATGTTTATCGTCTCACTGCGCAGTCTATCTGACGATAAGCACCTACTACCGGCCGTTGACTTGATGACTCAAATGCTGACTAAACCAACCTTTGATCCAGAAATCCTCGCGCGTAATAAAGCACGTTTATTGGTTGGATTACAGCAACAAAAACAGGACCCCAGCAGCCTTGCCAGCCTTGCTTTTAGCCAAGCATTATATGGTAAACACCCTTATGCGCACCCCTCTTCCGGTACGCTCGAAAGTGTACCAAGTATTGTAAGAAAGGACTTAACGGACTTTCAAAAAAACTATTTAGTGGCAGCTAATGCCTCGCTTGCCATGACTGGTAATTTAACACTAGTTCAAGCTAAAGCGCTTGCTGAAGAGGTTACTGCTAACCTGCCTATCGGCAAGGCTGCCGCTGTCTTGCCCGAACCTAAAACTCTCGACAAAGCACAGCGTATCCATATCCCTTTCCCAAGCTCTCAGACCACAGTATTGATGGGGCAATTGGGCGATAAACGCGCCACTGACCCTAAAGCACAGCAGCAACAGACTAACTTTGCGATTGGTAATGACGTATTGGCAGGTGGCGATTTTAATGCGCGGTTAATGACCGAAATTCGCCAAAATCTTGGTTATACTTATGGTATTTCAGGATCTATGAGTCCAATGCTAGCGCGTGGGCCCTATCAAATTGGCTTTGCTACTCGCAATGACAAGGCACGTGCAGCGATTGACGCCAGTCTAGACGTTATCAATGACACTTTAGACCAGGGTATCACCAGCGCTGAGATGCGTCTGACTACCGATAATCTAAAGAATAGCTTTCCGATGAGTTTTGCCAGTAATGCGGGGATAAACAGCTTACTCGGAATGATGAATTTTTATCAACTGCCAGACAGTTACTTGACCGATTATGTCAACCGTATTGATCGAGTGCAGTTAGCGGGGGTTAACCAGACCATGCGCGATACCCTTAAGCCAGATAAATTTTTGATTGTGACGGTTGGGCAAGATGATCCTTGGCAGAAAAACGCTGATAAATAGGCTTATAAAGCGTTGATGATAAAAAGAGTAGTATAGATAACAGCTTGTAAGAACATACTGCTATTCGTTGATATAGTAGCTTAGTCAGTAACGGTTACGGCCACATCATAAACTAAGCGTTGCGGTTTATAGGTCACGCCATTATAGGCCAAGCGAATGACGTGTCTGTCATAGGAGGCGACCTGATAATCACCATTGGCGAAGTCATGCAAAGTCGGCACAATCAATAAGGCTTCGATTTGTTGGTTATCAAGAGCGACTGCGATATGTTGTCCAGTTTGCGGATATAAGAAGTAATCACAATAGTTGTCTACCATGACTTCAGCGCTGCGCTTGATAGTATTATTGTCCACGTCTTTTTGTAGTAACTTGGGACAGATATCAGCGTGCTTGGATGCCAAACGCGCATAAGAGTTATTGATACCGTCTTCAATACCTTGTTGACTCTTATGGGCAGTCGCCGCTTTGATATCAGCTTTTTTTTCGGGAGACGTGTCTGGACTACAGGCGTTGCTAAGAAAAACTGTGAGAATAGCCGCGCTGAGCAGGGCTATGTACAAAGGGTTTGATGGCAAAATAATTGGTTCCATGACGTTTAACTTACGAAATCTTACTATAGCCGAGCATAGATTTTTTATAAATATCACTCAGGACAAACCTGTTTATCTTATTTTTATTATAAAACACAGCGTTAAAAAATAAAATGCTTATAGAATTAATTATTAAGAACAATTATTATAAAATATAGCGTCCTAGGATGTTATTGCTTTTAGCAGCATGTAAATTTATTAGTCCTTATTTTACCTTTTCTTGTCTCAAATTGACTCTTTATGTCAAAAATTGAGTCTTTGTAAGCGGTATGTTATCTATTTTTGAGTAAGTTCTATTCGATAGCTGGGCTTGTCTTTATCAATATGTCTTTACAAGTTGAGATTTATCGGTCTAATAGCGACATGCAGAGCTGCTACTGGCATGATTAAAACCCCATTTACGATAACCTTGGCTATCTAGATGAATGGCACCCGTCGAATAGAGTCCAAGCCCAAAGTTATAAGACTCGCCTTGATACTGCCAGAACTGACACAAACTATCCTGCATATTATTGAGTCGCCATAAATTATTCTCGTATTCAGGCACCCAAATATCTATCGCTCCTGCGGTCATGTGCTTACTACCATCAGCGCCACCCGCACAACCATTGAGACCCGGACTACGATATACCGAACGAATTTCACTGCTTGCGGGTAAAATTCCTTGGATTTTTAGCGCACTATACAGCCGTAACGTAGGTACAATATTTGACCACAGCTCTTGCGGCGGTAGCTGATACGGCTCGTAGCCGCATTTATCCCAGCTACGGGCAGTCGTCAATAGCTGAGAGAGTGGTGGGACGTTTTGAGCGCCAACTTGTGAGCTGAGGTAGCCTTGATAGTTATTTACTTGCTGGGCACGGTAACGGTCGCTATTGAGCCAACTGTTAAAATCCACAGCAACAGGGTTATTATAGCTATTATTGTTAGTGCTATAGGTAGTGTTGTAAGTCGACGTACGCCTATTTATATTAACGCGCTGGCTTTCTTCTATGGATAGCTTGGCATCATACTCAAACTCGCGCTGTTTTTGTTGGATAAGCCCTTGCAAGCTATCGCCGCTTAGCCTATTGCTACTCAAAATAGTAACGCCGCTGGCGCTATCATTTACTGCACCAGTAGCAGGTGCGATATAAGCGTTACTGCTGCCGCTATTACTATTACTGCCATAGCGTACTTCAATGCGGCGCTCGCTATTATCACTTATAATAGCCGCCTGTACGCTGATACTGCCAGTACAGACAAGCAAGGCAATCACGGGCTTAGCAATAGTAGAGAAAAAAGTTTTTAAAGGTGGTACCCATGCTGATGTCAGCTGATTATTAGCAGTGTTGTGAGCAGAATTATAGATATGGCTATGGGCATGATTTTTTATATTTGTCATTGCGGGCAACTACTACTAAAAACATTTTATCGATACTATCAAATTTTGCTCAAGCAGGCTAAACTATTGACTCTAATGAACCACAACGCGTTTATTAGTAACACTTATCCTTATAATTTTTATAGTTACGTTACTTTCTTACCATCACGTTACTTTATTCATTACCATTTATTGAAATCAACGACTTGGCATTACCGCCTTAAAGCCACTGGCTGATCGCTAATTTTTTAATTAATATAACTTTTGCTAACGCTAATTTTTAATCCTATTCTGCCTATGTCTTCTAGCCCGCAGTATCGCTTTTCGCGCCAAAGCCATCACCTTGGTCAACGTCATGAACAAACGCTATGGCAGCGTATTCATGTTGATCCCTGGTTGACCCTACTTTTACTAACCGTTTGCTGCATTGGTTTAACAATCTTGTATAGTGCCTCGAGCCAAGACAACAGCATGGTCATCCGCCAGATTGTTAGTTATGGCGTGGCGTTTGGGGTGATGTTTGCCATGGCGCAAGTGCCGCCCAGTATTTACCGCGCTTTTACGCCTGTATTTTATGTCTTAGGCTTGGTGCTGCTGGTGCTGGTTGACATCATTGGCGAGGTGCGGATGGGTGCGCAACGCTGGATTAATTTGCCAGGTTTTGGCAGTGTGCAGCCCTCAGAATTTATGAAACTTGGTATGCCAATGATGTGTGCCTGGTTTTTATCCAAGCGCGATCTGCCACCGTCGTTATCTAGTGTTGCGATAACGCTGGGCCTTATTGCCATTCCAGTATTATTAATCGCTAGAGAGCCTGATCTTGGCACCTCGCTGTTAGTAGCCGCCAGTGGTTTATTCGTGTTGTTTTTGGCAGGGCTGTCATGGTGGATGATCTCAGGCGCGCTAGCGCTATCGGTACCCTTAGTAACCTTTGTTTGGCACTTTTTATTACATGATTACCAGCGCACGCGGGTATTAACCTTGTTCAATCCTGAAGCTGATGTTCAAGGCGCTGGCTGGAATATTATTCAGTCCAAAACCGCGATCGGTTCAGGTGGTCTTACCGGAAAAGGTTATTTAGAAGGCACACAGTCGCACCTACACTTTTTGCCAGAGGGCCATACCGACTTTATTATTGCCGCTTTCTCTGAAGAGTTCGGTCTATTAGGCGTGATACTGCTAATGTTTATTTATGCTTGTCTACTGACACGCGCATTATATATTGCCTTTACCCACCCTGATACTTATAGCCGATTGTTAGCAGGCGCTATTGCCATGTCATTTTTTGTTTACGTGTTTGTTAATGTTGGCATGGTCGGTGGTATTTTGCCAGTCGTTGGTGTTCCTCTACCCTTTATCAGTTATGGGGGCACCGCAATTGTAACTTTGATGGCCGGGTTTGGATTACTGATGTCAATTAACACCCATACATCGAGCTAACTGGCTGCTTCCATATCAACAAATAATGCCTAAATTGAATAATAAATAGTGAGTGATAACGAAAAACAGCCAGTCATTTTAAGGCTTAAAATAGCTTTAGAATATCTTTAAGGCATCTTTAGGGTGGATTTTGGGGTCTTAAAACAACAGTTTGAGAGCACTAAATAAAAGCCTTGAAAAAATAAAACTAAGCTAATAGTACCCTTAAGATGGAAACATAGAAAACGGACAAGTATTGATTATAACGTGGTAAATAGAGTTATTTAAGCCAATGTAATATTAAATAATAATCTTTTATTTGTACTTTTCTCTGAATAATCCTTTTAGATAACCATGTTCTATTTCGTGTTATCGGTCTTGCAAGCTATTGTTTTTATTAGGTTAATATAAACAATAGTTGTACCTTTGTCTCCTTAATAGCACAGCTATTGTTAATGAATTCTTATGAGTTTTAATACTTGTTTTTTACAAAAATTTGCGTTACTCTCGTTTCACTGTACTTCGATACATAATCTGTACACAGCTACTAACAAAGTTAGCATTTAATTATATTCGAGTTGCAGCTTATCAGTATAGTTGGCAGATTATAAAACCTGAGCTTTCAAATACACTACTTAATTAACGGTTTACCAACAAAGCAACAGGCAAAACCTCTTAAACCTTTTATTAATTTAGCGTTATAAAAAAGCTCATATACTAGACAAATATAGCGTAGTATCAGCATTGAACTTATCAAACTCTTCTAGTGCCGATAGTACGTATTTTGTTGATGTTGCTAACCCACACTCGAGCCTATCATAAGTGTCTGCAGATATTTGTTACCGTCTGCAAGACTATAATGATGAAACGAAAAACTTACCATATTTTAGAAGCTATAAAAGCCAGTATTCAGTACCAATTCTTATAAACCATTATAGTTATAAATTATTATAGATTGGTTCAGAGGCTTTAGAGCATGCGGTCGTGTTAGGTTGGTCTAACGCTACCACGCGCCATCTAATATTTTTAGATTGGCTCCTAATGTATATGTTATAGAGGTATTTATGAATAAGCGTTTATCTGGTCTACTTACAATGTCAGTGTTTTTGTTTGCTGGCTCTACAATAGCCTCCAATGCCAATGCCGTAGAAGCAAAAAACACTCTTGCGACCTTGTCTCAAGATAACGCCTCTCATATCGACCGTGTACTAAGTGAGCTTACTCGTCAGCACGATGGTGCATCAAGCTTAGTTAAATCAGCCCGCCAGCCAGCATCATTGGCGATTAACAGTTCATTACTGGCCAAAGATACTACCCAATTATCCAATGATGATGACGTATTAGAGCGTCTAACCGCGGTAGCATCTAACTCCGTCAGTAAATTTAAGCAAGCGGGTCTAGCCTCTTGGTATGGTCGTAAGTTTCATGGTCGCAAGACAGCTAGTGGTGATATCTTCGATATGAATGGTTTAACCGCTGCTCATCGTTCGCTACCTTTGAACTGCTATGTCAAAGTGACTAACAAGACTAATGGTAAAAGTGTGGTGGTAAAAGTCAATGATCGTGGCCCATTCTCAGGTAACCGTGTATTAGATCTGTCTTATGGCGCTGCTAAGCAGTTAGGTATGACTGCCAAAGGCGTTGGTAACGTCTCAATTGAACGCGTTTCAGGGCCGTAGATTTAAAGAGCCCCTTAGCTATATAGATCTAAACAATAAAAAAAGCGTCTAACTTGTAAGAAGTTAGGCGCTTTTTTTATCTATTTTATTTTAAATTTTTTAAGTATAGATCATTTAATTGTCGTTCACTGGATTATCGATGGTTTGATTATCGATGACAAACAGTAGCGCTTTATAGTCAGTTTACAATAAAAGAGAGTCGTGTATAGCACTGTGTCTTTTTTAAATTGAATCGACTGTATAATAAGCAGACTATCGCTATAGCTCAAATGCGCGTTCAATAGCGTCATCAAGCCGCTCTACCGCTATTACAGTAATACCCTTAAATTGAGCAGCATTAGCGGCAGGTGCATTAGGCTTAGGAACGATAGCATGGGTAAAGCCATGCTTCATTGCTTCTTTTAAGCGCTCCTGTCCGTTGGGAACAGGACGAATTTCACCGGATAAACCCACTTCGCCGAAGACGGCTAATGAGGACGGTAGTGCTTTTTCTTTAATACTAGAGGCACAAGCCAGTAGTACAGCCAGATCAGAGCCAGTTTCCATTACCTTTACCCCGCCAACGACGTTGACATAGACGTCTTGTCCGCTAGTATGGATACCACCATGCCGATGCATAACCGCAAGCAGCATTGATAAACGCTGAAAATCTAGCCCAAGTGCCATACGCCTTGGCTGTCCTTGTGAGTCATCAACTAGCGCCTGTACCTCGACTAACAAGGGGCGTGTACCTTCGCGGCTGACCATCACTACTGAACCGGCGACTGGCTTGTCATAACGACTTAAAAAGATGGCAGATGGATTGGCCACTTCCTTGAGTCCCATATCAGTCATACCAAAAATACCCAATTCATTAACCGCACCAAAGCGATTTTTGACCGCGCGAATCATACGAAAGCGTGAGTCAGACTGCCCTTCAAAGTATAATACAGTATCCACCATATGTTCGAGCACCCGTGGGCCTGCCAGCGTGCCTTCTTTGGTGACATGACCCACCAGAAACAGTGAGGTACCAGTTTGCTTAGCGTAGCGGGTCAGAATAGAGGCAGACTCACGAATTTGACTGACACCGCCTGGCGCAGAATTAATCGCATCGGTATAAATGGTCTGAATGGAGTCAATAATAGCAATGGCCGGCTGCTCTTGAGTTAATGCCGCACAAATGGTTTCTACATTGGTTTCGGCCAAGACCCGCAATCGATCTGCGGGTAACTCTAACCGCCTAGCACGCATCGCTACTTGCGCGAGTGACTCTTCACCAGTGACATAAAGCGCACTACCTGCCAATGAATCAGCACGCGCCATATTAGTAGCCGTTTGGAGCAGTATGGTTGATTTACCAATACCTGGATCACCACCTATCAGCACCACTGAACCGGCAACCAGGCCACCGCCCAGCACGCGATCAAACTCACCAATCCCTGTCGACATACGCGCATCTAAAGACACACTCACCGCATTAAGGGGCATGACCGCACTATGTGTGCCAGAATAGTTCCCAGCAGGTGCTACGCTGCCGTTGCCCGTACTACGAGGAGCAGCGCGAACAGCGGGTTTAGCCGTAGTTTTATTATGGTGCGGCATACTGACATTGGGCGCTTCAATTAAACTGTTCCATTCGCCACAATCAGAACACTGTCCCGCCCACTTACCAAAATGAGCACCACAATGCTGGCAAACATAGCTAGTTTTATTTTTTGACATAGTATATGAGCCTTATTCGGGGTATCAATTAATGATGGATAATGGGATATCGTTACGCTTATTCAAGTCACTGTTTAGGTTACGAGTAAGCGGTAGTCGCTTATGACAAAGCATTGGCTTATAGAATATTAGCGATTGCTAGCAGAGGCAGCTATCAATATTTAAGATCGATAGTGATAGCTAAGAGAGATGATAATAAATATTAAGATGCGATGAGCAATGTCCGTTTCGATACATAAAGTTAATTCCAGCACATATCAGACTGATAGCGACCGACGGCTTTATACTTGGAAGTCTTTACCTAAATAAACAGATTTGACTAAATCATTGTCTAAAATGTCTTCTGGTGTGCCCTCAGCAATAATAGCCCCTTCTGAAACGATATAGGCCTTTTCGCAAATAGCTAATGTATCACGAACATTATGATCAGTGATTAACACCCCAATACCACGATTTTTTAGAGTTAAGATTACCTCTTTAATGTCACCAACCGAGATAGGATCAACCCCAGCAAAGGGCTCATCTAACAAAATAAACTTAGGGTCAGCAGCCAAGGCGCGCGCAATTTCGCAACGACGACGCTCACCACCTGAAACACTCATGCCTAAAGATTGACGCACGTGGCCTAAATTGAACTCGCCTATTAACTTTTCAAGCTCTTGACGCTGCTCGGCGGCACTCAATTCTGTACGCGTTTGCAAGATAGCCAAGATGTTATCCTCGATAGATAACTTGCGAAAAACAGAGGCTTCTTGTGGCAAATAGCCAATCCCCGCGCGTGCACGCTCATGCATGGCATATTTGGATAGGTCCATTTTACCTAGTGTGACGCGGCCTTTGTCCATGTTGACTAGGCCAACTACCATATAAAAACTAGTGGTCTTGCCCGCGCCGTTAGGGCCTAATAAGCCCACAACTTGGCCTTGCTCAACAGAGAACGACACATCCTTCACTACCCAACGTTTGCCATAGCGCTTACCTAAATTTTGCATGGTTAAACGTGCGACAGGTGCTGCATTACTGGTTGATACTAAAGGGTCAATACTTTTATCATCACTCATAACTTACTCATGCTATTGCAAAATTTAAGCGCTAACGCGTACTCATGATTTTATGTGTAGGGCTTAACGTATGCTGCTCTGATTGGCGTTATTATTGGGTGGGAATACCAGCTCTACTCGCTGATTGCCGCCAGCAGTCGCTTCCACATCACCCGCTTTTAGGCTATAGCGAATGACATTACCCGCAAAGCTCGCACCATTTTGTACCAGCTTGGCATTACCGGTTAAGGTGACGATACCGTTCACTGCATTGTAGTCAATTTTATTGGCTTGCCCTTTTGCTAAGCCTTTTTCTTGGGTTACAACCTGTTGCATAGTCGCGGGTCGTCCAGTCGCTACTGCCGAATTAATGCTGCGCTGCTGCGACAAATTTACCGTGATATTGTCAGCAGTCATCTTGAACGTGCCTTGGGTGATAATAACATTGCCAGAGTAGCTGGTAATCCCTGTGCTTTCACTATAAGTAGCTTTGTCTGCCAATAGTTTAATAGACTGGTTGGCATCTGATGGCAACGCGTGGCTATACAGTGGTAGCGCTAATAGCATTACCATCGGTAGTCTACGTACACCATGCGGTACTTGAATAGAGTAAGTCGATAACAAACGTAAAGCCGGCGAAAAGTTAAATTTCATAAACGATTACTCTTTTGATAATTAGTAAACAATGGCGGCTATATATAGTGGCTTTAAAAAATAATGGCTTTAAGGATATGGTGGCCATAAATAGTATTTTAAGGGTTTTTATCCTTTATTATAAATCATCTTAAGATAGGTTATAGGCGATTTTTATTCTTAAAACAGCGCTTTATCTTGGCGTTTAGCAGGGGTAAAGTTCACCGCTACCTGACCAAATTCATATTCGCCGGTTTCAAGATTGGCTTTCATACTGGATGCCTCAAAACGGTTCATACCTTGTTCAACTTTGACCGGTTCATCACTATAAACCTGCCGTGATTTGGTATTGCCTTTAAGCGTTTGACCAATCACCTTAATAGGCTCAATATTCGTCGCCCCTGCTTGGTCTTCACTGGCTAAAGTAAAACCACCCGCTAGACGTAACTCACCCGTTTGCTGATTAATGGTGGCACTGCCTGCCTCAATCTGGTAGCGCTGCTCAGCTGAAGGCTCCCAGTTCATGGTGATACCTGACATTTCATCCTGATTGGTTACTGGGTTATGAGTTAATGATTCCGCATTGAGTTCATACTCAGTTTCACCTTGCTCATTAGTCTGTACCGCCTTAATATCTGTGGCTTCATAATCAACATCGGTTGCTTCTATATTCACTGGCGGTGTTATCTCGCCTTGTTGCTGAAAAAACCAGCCAGCAATACCGGCAATGATTAAAGCCAGAACGATTAATACGCGGGTATTCACGACAAGTTATCCTGTATGTTAGCCTGAGTCTGCGTGCTATCAAGAGTATAGTGCGCGATGAAGTCTTGATAATGGCCGTGACCTTTTAAGATTAAATCACAGACTTCACGTACCGCACCAGTACCCCCTGCCCGAGTAGTAACCATGTCGCTGCGATTAATCACCTCCGAATGCGCATTCGATACAGTAGCGGCGAAACCAACGCTTTGCATCGCTTTTATATCAGGCAAGTCATCACCCATGTAGGCGCAATCAGTAATATCAATATCAAGGGTTGAAAGCAATTCGTTTAAAGCGATCAGCTTATCATCACGACCTTGTATCACATAGTCGACCCCCATCTCAGTGGCGCGTTTATTGACCATAGGACTGCTGCGACCAGTAATGATGGCGGTTAAAATACCATAACGTGCTAAAGACTTAACCCCTACACCATCTTGTACTGAGAATGCTTTGGTTTCAGTCCCATTAGCGTCATAAATAATCTGACCATTGGATAAAACACCATCGACATCCATTACTAGTAACTTTACTTGACCAGCTTTTTTTATTAGGTCTTGCATAATCCGTCTCTTATTAAAGGCTATTTTTTGAGCGTTATTTTTTATGAGTTAATAAGTGCTTATGGGTTAATAGGTATTATCAAGTACTGAGTATTTATAATTAGGCTTGATACTAAATTCATAATAGAGCAGCTTATTTATTTTACGCCCGCTTTTAGTAGATCATGTACGGTAATAATGGCTTCCAAACTGCCTTGCTCATCAATAACCAATAATTGACTGATAGAATTTTCGTTCATGACACTTAGCGCATCTGAGGCGCGCATGGTTTTACTGACTTGACGTGGATTAGTAATCATTAGCTCACGCATCGGGGTATTAAGATCAATGCCTTTTTCTAAACCTCGGCGCAGGTCACCATCAGTAAAGACCCCAACCACCTTTTCTTGGTCATCGGTCACAACCGTCATCCCTAAGCGGCCGTCAGTCATAGTAAATAGCGCTTTACATAATGGCGATTGCTGGTTAACCACTGGCAGATTCTCTGTTGTGGTATGCATCAGGTCCTCAACCCGCGTCAATAACTGACGCCCAAGTGCGCCTGCAGGATGAGACAACGCAAAGTCTTCTGAGGTAAAGTTGCGTGCATGTACCAGGGCGACTGCTAATGCGTCTCCCAACGCTAAGGTGGCAGTAGTACTTGAAGTAGGCGCTAGATTCAGCGGACAAGCTTCTTGCGATTTACCCAGAGTTAGCACAATGTCAGCTGCCCGCGGTAGCATACCGCGCTGATCTCGGCTAATACTGATTAAAGGAATACCTAAACGCTTGACCACTGGTAACAGCATTTTGATTTCGTTAGATTCACCAGAATTGGAGATAGCCAGCAGCACATCGCCTGGTACCAACATGCCCAAATCGCCATGCCCTGCCTCACCAGGATGCATAAAGAAAGCAGGCGTACCCGTAGAAGCAAAAGTCGCCGCTATCTTACGTCCAATCAGGCCAGACTTCCCCATTCCAGTCACTACCACTCGCCCTTTACAATCTAAAATGATATCGCAAGCCTGAGCAAACCGATCATCTATTTGTTCGGTCAGTAGTGCCAACGCTGCCTTTTCAGTATTGATGGCGTCGATAGCAGTACTAATAAATTGTTCATGGGTCAAATTATGTGGACGGTTACTCATGGATAGCTCAATACTTTTAATGAATCAATGATATATTTTACTATATTATAATCAATATTAATAATATAGTGCAAAATCTAGAACAACGTAGCTACAGTCGAAGATTATAGGGCTGTTTATACGAAAAAGACCCACTATAACTATAATAGCAGGTCTGTCTTTAATAGGTTATGCATTAATACTGTACGCTTGAGTGAAGCGCTTATTGAACCGCACTTTTATCTATTGTTATCTAATCATCGTTAGACTCATCTTTTGGTTTGTCATCAGAGTCAGGATTGTCAGTTGGCGCATCAAACCCACGGTCTTGACCAAAGCCGCCGCGCTCAAAGCCACGATCTTGGTTCTGACCCGGACTCTGACCAAAGCTACCACGTTCAAAGCCGCGATCTTGGCCCTGACTAAAGCCACCACGATTAAAACCGCTACGATTAGACGCAAAGCCGCGCTCTTCAAAACCACCCGCACTAGCGGCGCTAGTACCAGTAGTGCTCTCGCGCTCAAAACCACCACTCATGCTGCCACCTTGATAGCCAGCTGTACCTGTACTTTGGGCGGGCGTACTACTACCAGCAGCTGTCGTTGTTGTGCTACTACCACGGGGATTGCGCGCTGGTACAACTGTTGAAATAGCGTGTTTATATACCATCTGACTGACTGTATTTTTGAGCAGCACCACATATTGATCAAATGACTCAATCTGTCCTTGTAACTTAATACCATTAACTAAAAAAATAGACACAGGAATGCGATCTTTTCGCAGCGAGTTCAAGAACGGATCTTGTAGGGTTTGTCCTTTTGACATGAAATCTCTCCTAAATAGTATGTATAATTATAATTTAATGCTGGTTTAACTATAAGGGTTAGAAGCAGATACAATAATAAATTTTATTGACAAAACGTATCTAAATAAATGCTAAGTCTTCTTAAGTAATTCTACTCTATATTCAATACATTATTATTGTAAATAATTAAGTAACCAGTTGTTTCTATAACATATTTTATAAAAAACTATCAATTTATACTAACGAATAGTAAAAACAATTAATTAGTATAATTAACATTTTAGCGATTTTAAATTATAGCAGTTATATGTCTCGTACTTCGAGATTTATTGTCATTCATTTCTCCTTTATCATACTCAAAGCCTATTTCACTGAAATTAGTGTATTTTTACTTTACTCAGCGCAAATATTCTTTTGCTCAAGCAAGCTATCAACAATATAACAGTCGTTACAACGGTTCGTTACTAAAATAAATAGTTCTTTGCCTGCGCCATCGTCGTGAATGGCTGTACGATTGTTTGATTATCCACAGCACTATTCATAGGGTTGTTTATGGTATTAGGTGATGAAAATATACTTGGTATCCCTGACGATAGACTCGGCAATTGGGTCAATTTGCGTAGCCATGTGTACTGACGTTTTGCTAACTGTCTTGTAGCATATAATGCCTTATTTTGCATTTGTTGACAAGCGAGTACCTCAAGCGGACTGTTCGGCTCAATTGAATGCCTAGTTTGTTGTCGCGTGTTATTTTGCTGAGCTTGCTTAGCATTCGTTTCATCAAACGGCTCAAAGGCGTCATAAAACAGGGCTTTATTTAGATGCGGCTGCGCAAATACTGGATGGTCAACATGTACCAGATATTCTAATACTTGGCGATAACCAACACAACGCATGGCGGGCAAGTTTGGCGTAAGTGGATAACGCTCAAGCAGACCAAGAACCTCGGCGACCAATCCCTCTTGCCACATGATATCAAGGCGCTGCTCAATACGGGTATGCAGCCATGCGCGATCGGGCATCACTGTTAACGCATGCCACTGCTGAGCAGTATTATGCGCTAGTGCTTTTTTAGGTTTGCGCTGCCAGTCGCTTATTGGGATATTCGTTTGTAGATATACTTCAACTGCACGGGTAATGCGTTGGGTATCTGCCGGCTTTAGGCGCTGATGGCTACTAGGATCAACCTTACCAAGATAACTGTACAGCGTACTGATACCTTCAGCCTGTCGCCACTGCTCAACTTGCTGACGGACACTATCATTGCTGTCTGGCACAGGAGATAACCCATCAAGTAACGCCATGTAATACATCATAGTACCCCCTATTAATAAGGGTATTTTATCGTTTTGGTGACAGCTATCAATAAGGCCCGCAACGTCCGTGACAAACTCCGCCACACTATAACTTTGTATGGGATCAATAATATTTACCAAGTGATGCGGGTAGCCTTGTAGCTCAGTACTCGTCGGCTTGGCGGTGCCGATATTCATATCTCGATATATCAGCGCTGAGTCTACCGATATTAACTCATAGCGTCCTGTGTCATACAGCTCATAAGCTAGCGCAGTCTTACCACTAGCAGTTGGTGCCATCAAACACACCACACTGTTATCAGCCAGAGTGTGAGATGGGCTATCAGATAATAGTCGCATATACTGGCCTTTTACGTTGACGCGTTTGATAACATGGCTTTGAGTAGCTGCTCGGTATTGAGCATAGAGTGGGCATGAGTACTGAGTGCTTGTTCAATGGTTTCTTTAAATGCTATTAACTGCTGAGTAGACATGCGCTCGGCACAGCTATTTATTTGCTGATTGATCATCGCAGCGCTAGCTGGCACAGTATTTTTCTTGTCAAGCGCTTGCTCCAAGCACTGTTGTTCACCTAACGTCTGGGACTCCAGTTTAGCCTTAAATACCGACTGCCAATTTTCTTGCCAACGTTGTTGATCGATGAGCAAACATTGTCCTTGACTATAAAACAATAACCACGGCAATGATGACTGGTCATCGCTTTCAATTGCAGCAGCCGAAGTCGCTTGATAACGTTGAGAGACATCATCAATCACGTTTAAGCAGTGCGGTAAAGGTGAGTTACTAAAGGCAGATGGCCTGTCATTGGTACTACTACTTAGGCTATTTTCTTTGTCAAAGCTACTATTATCAGTACTATTAATATCGAAATATGATGGTTCTGGCAATGGTTTGTTTAACAGCTGTTGCTTATCTGAGTGCTGATATTGAGACTGAGGCGCTCGCACTTGCTGGTGTGAAGTCGCATCCTTCAAAGGAGTATCTTTGAATGAAACTGCTTCATGTGAGTGGTTATCTAAAGGTGCTGCACGAATTGACGCTTGCGAGGTATTTGTGTTTATCTTTTTGAGTTTAAGAGCGATGACATGACTTAAATGCGCCATAACATTGTTTAAAGGACTGATTTTGATACGCTGCTTAGTGGGATGCACATTAATATTAAGCCAATGTCCGGGTAATTCAAAATATAGTGCGTAGCCGATACCAGCGAGTTGAGCATTGGTTGCAAGCTGACGTAGCTGGTTGCTAATAGCGATTTCTTTAACCAAGCGGCCATTCACGTAAAGTAGCTTTGGCAGAGAGGTAAAGGTGGCTTGATTGCTCTGCTCATTAGTAACTGGCCATAACCAACCGCTGATAGTTGCTCGCTTGTTGGGATAGTCAGAAGAAATATTTGACTCGTGTAAAAGACTCGATAGATCTACTGTTATTTCTAGCGCATTATCAACTAAGGCGAGCCCTAATGCTTGCTCAAGACGCGACAAAGGTAGATGATTCTCATTACTACCAGCTATACTACCAACCGCGCTGTCAACTGAAGTTGCCGATAACGTTAAACGTTTTTTTTGATCATGATAAAGGCTTAAGGTCACATCCGCACGCGCTAAAGCTACCTCACGGACAACGATTTCAATATGAGCAAACTCAGTGCCAATAGACTTAAGATTACCGCGCCGCGCCGGTACGTTAAAATATAGGTCCTTTACTGTAATCGTTGTACCTTGGTTGTGCACGACCGGCGTTAGCTTGGGTGTATCTGCCAACACGCCAGCGACTTGCAACTGACGGCCAATGCCACTGTCATTATGGCTGCTAGCCAATGTTAGACGAGAAACAGCCGCTGTGGCTGCGAGCGCCTCGCCGCGAAAGCCTAATGTACTAATACCGTGCAAATTAGCGATATCAGCGACTTTGCTGGTCGCATGACGAGTAATCGCCATCACCATGTCATCGGGATGAATACCATCACCATTATCCACGACTTCAATCATACCCATGCCACCTTGGGTAATGCGTATTTCTATATCAGTAGCGCCAGCATCAATAGCATTTTCTAACAGCTCTTTGACCACGGCCGACGGGCGGGTCACTACCTCACCGGCTGCCAATTGATTGATTAGCAGTGGTGATAACTTTTTGATACGGGTATCGGAATGAGTATTATCTGGCATAATAAAGGTCATATTGAAGGTTAGGACACTGGATTTTGGTACTTAGTTTTGAAGCTTAGTTTTGAAGCTTAGAACTTAACGGTGAAAATTTTGGCAAGAAGACTATGCTCGAAATCAGTATTACAGTTAAAGCGTTCACGATTGATGAGGCTTTAAAGAGTCAGTGCGGATAAATCAATCCCTTGCGCCTGCCCTAATCGTGACAGTCTGAGCTCCACTTTCCGTAATTCCTTATTTCTTTGAGCACTGTCAATTTGAATGCCGCCACTTTGAATGCCGCCACTTTGAATGCCGTCACTTTGAGCATTGCCACTTTGAGCACTGTCATCTTGAGCACTATCACCTTGAATCATATCAATAAACAATGTCGGCGGTGGTAGATAGCTGTCAGCACGACTGGCCCATTCAATAATGATCAGTGCACCCGGTTCATCAAGATACTCATCAAAGCCAATGAAAGACAGCTCTTCTGGATCTTGTAGGCGGTATAAGTCCGCATGATAGACCGGCTTACTCATGCCATCATTCTGCTGAATATAATAAGGCTCGACCAAGGTATAGGTTGGACTTTTGACCGTTCCAATATGGCCTAACGCCTGCAGCCAATAACGAGTTAAAGTGGTTTTACCTACGCCTAAATCACCTGACAGCCATACGCTACCTGATAACGGTAAAGTGGCTAACTGCTGGGCTAAGCGCTGGGTATCTGCCTCAGAAGTCAGCACTAACGTTATCGACTGTTGATTACTTTTGGAGCGCTCATCGTCATTAGACATCTGGCTGCACCTGCATAGTCACCGATGGATTGATAAAACGCTCACCGCGTATTAGTTTGGCATATAGCTCTGGATCATGCCATTCAGCACAAACTTGCGCGCTAAATTCAAACTTATCCAGTTCAAGCTTACCCATCTGATCATTGGCCACATCATCAGCAAAGCATTGTGCATAACCGGTTGCCGTTTCGTGAGCAATTACTGAATACACACTCACATCAGCCTCACCATTTTGCATCTGGGTTTGCTGTAATACTTGTTGCGCCCAAAAAAATATTACCCGTGAAAACTGCTCAGCTGATGGAGAAACTGGCAAACTTATCCAGCGGGCACTGAACTTTTTGCAAGCAGCGATATACTCAGGATCGTCTTGATTCCAAAAACAAATCGCGTGATCAAAGCTATCAATAATGTCCTTGATTGAGGACTTCAACAGCCCAAAGTCATAAACCATATGTCCATGATCTAAGCTATGAGCCTCAAGAATCAACTCAATCTGATAGCTATGACCATGAATGGAATGCTTGCAGCGCTCAGAGCTACAATTACGAACGATATGAGCATTTTCGAATTTAAAAAGTTTACGGATACGCATAATAGTAAATTAACCAAAACAGTGAGTATCATTGTACTCGATGGACATGAATAATTATTTACCGAACCTAGTAATCGGCTTATATCTTATTATAGCAAATCGCCATCCTATCCGTAAGTAAGTGCTTATCAACGCTGTCGTCTATTTAACTCAATTTCAAACAATGAATTGCCCAAGCTAACCTTGTTAGACTGACGGAAACGACTTGTTGTAGTGCGTGCATCTACCTTCCACGTCATCTTTATTTTTTGGATGGGCTATTAGCTGGCAACAGCTAGCTATTGCTCGGTCTTAAGGCTATACTGATTTTGCTACGTATTAATAAAGCAGTACAATGGCAGCGACGGCGTAGCCTGTTAACAGACAGCCTAGTAATAAACACCACTTATAATACACAGCCTTTAGGTTGGCTAAAGCTGACCTTGAAGGGTTTGAAAACCTAGTTCAAAATTTTAGAAGCTATCTAAATTAGAAGCTATTTCAAAAAGGTCATCTCAAAAGGAGAGCATCATGAGTAAAGGTCAAGATAGTAAAAAAAACGTAAAAAAGAAACCGCTTTTAACAGCAAAAGAGAAAAAAGCGGCTAAACAATCGAAGAAAGACGATGGCAGCATTCTCGGAAAGCACTAAATAGGACAGGCCATCCACAGACAACTAACTACAGTTGTCTAGGGTGGCCATTGACTATCTAACTATTGCCTGCCTAGCTATTGCCTATCTAATCACGTTAAATCTCACCGCACCTTCATTGGTCTTCTAGCAGGCTTTTCGCCCTTGCCCTCTACTACAACATCAAGTGTCCAAACACGCTTTTCAAATCCGACGATTTAATTGTCAAGCGTCCGCTAGTAGTTAGTAATTTAGGCGCTACGTGGTGCAAACATAATAATAGCCATGCCTAACAGCGCTATCGCAGATCCTACGATGTCCCATATAGTTGGCCGAATACCATTGACTGTCCATAACCACATAATCGCCATAAAGATATAAACACCGCCATAAGCGGCATAGACTCTGCCCGCAGCGGTTGGATGTAGGGTCAACAGCCATACAAAAGCGACCAAACTCAACGCCCCTGGTATCAAAAGCCAAATCGACTTACCTTCTCGCAACCAAAGGTATGGTAAGTAGCAGCCAGCAATTTCCGCTAGCGCGGTAAGCATAAAAAGACCCACGGTCTTCAATTCAGACAAAACAACCTACTCCTTAAGTAAACCATAGCGCCAAACATTACCAAGTGGGCACTTATAACGCTAAATAGTAATAAATCCTGTTAGATAGTGCACCGCATTGCCAGCAATAAACACTCTATCATCTGCAACAACACAGTCGACCACCCCGCCTCGACTTGACGCTTGATAACCAATTAATTCATTTTTACCCAGCCGCTCTGCCCACAATGGTGCCAATCCAGTATGACTTGATCCAGTTACTGGATCTTCGTCACCGCCATTTACGGGCCAAAAATACCTAGAGATAAAATTATATTTATTATATTGGTCTGACTCAGTCTTGCAGGTAACCACCACATCTAAGGGCTTTAGCTGCTTCAAAGTGTCGTTATCACGAACTACCGACAGTACGTCAGACTCAGAGTGGTAAATAACAAAATACGCCTGGCCATTACAATAGACCTCAACAGGAGCAATAGATAAGCCCGCTAATAAACTCTCTGGGATACTATCGACCTTGTTAGGCTTAGTATTAGGAAAATTCATTTGAATTTTGCCAGAGTCTGTTTGTACGACTGACAGTGTCCCAACAGCAGTCACTAAAAAATTAATTACGGTTAGACTAGGGTTCTTTTTGAATAAGACAAAAGCTGATGCTAAGGTCGCATGACCACAAAAATCGATCTCAGTCAGTGGCGAAAACCAGCGGATATGATAGGTAACGACTGTATCTGACTGGTCTTTATCATCTAGCGTATCTGACTCATCCACCACTAGAAACGCAGTCTCAGATAGATTATTTTCCATCGCAATAGACTGCATCAAATCATCACTTAACCAGCTATCTGTGATAATAACTGCCGCTGAGTTTCCTTTAAACAGGGTATCCGTAAAGGCATCAATAACGTTGATTTCGAGTCGCATTTTATTTTCCTACCTTTGATAGCTTGTCGTTTTTAACCTTTAAACACAATCATCTAACATAAAGTATTTATTAGCGACTATAGCCACCGGCGCACTTTCGCTAGATAGACTTGATACTTATTGCCAAACTTCTTCGCCATAATCCTTTCTTCTGGTTGAATTTGAAAGTGGCTTATATAAATGATAAAAATGGGAATGAGAGCAAACGCTAATAAGTTAGACAAATATAGCCCCCAACCTGATAAAACAAGCACCAACCCTAGATACATAGGATTGCGCGTATATCGATAAATGCCATTGGTTACTAGACTGGTAGAATTGTGCGGCACATGCGGATTAATAGTGGTTTGTGCTTTTTTAAATTCAGTAACCCCCATGATGCTAATACCCAACCCTATAATCGTTAGAATAGCGCCCAGCCAAGCCGACCCAACCAGTGAAAACTGCAATGCGGGAAACATTCTAGATACCCCGTACATTACAGCACCTATAATTAAGGCTTGCAATGGCGGTGGAACTTTAAGCTCTAAAGACATCATAATGTCACCGTATAAAAACGTATCAATAGTAAACCTTAAACTATACGCTATTCTGTTATCGCTATTTGATGTACAACCAATCAACTATCAAAAAAAACTTAAGCCAACGCTTACAGTCTGTAATACAATTATTATCATAATCAAGAGTCTTGTAGCCAACCCTCTTGCACTGCTACCTGAATATTATCAAGCATCCATGAGTGGATTTCAGGGAAATCATGGGCAATGAATGCATGTGCTGCTAATACTTGAGATTTCTTTATGCCAAGCTCTCGCCAGGTTTTACCTTCGCTAGAAATATTATGTAAAAAAGGCAACATTCTATCTACTGCCTTTAGTAATTTAGTCTCTAAGCTATCGCCTGTTTCTTGCTCTTCCCACAGTTCAGAAAGCTCAGCAACCCCATTACCTGGATAGGTTTTTAAACGCTTTACACCTTCTCGCTCAGCGGTATGCGCGGTACTTCTGTCGCTAGCATAAAGAAAGGTATCGCCAGCGTCTATTTCACCTAAATCATGGATTAACGCTAGCTTCAGTAATTTTTCTTCAGATATGTCAAGATTAAAACTTCTTGAAATTGACCAGCAAGCCATAGCCAAATGCCATGAATGTTCAGCAGAGTTTTCAAGACGAGCGCCACCATCGATATAGGTGCGGCGGTTAACCAGTTTTAAGGCATCAAGCTCAAGAAGGTACTCTGTAATCGCCGTTAAATCATTCGACAATGTAAACTCCTTATAAATTAGTGAATTTCTGATTGGTAAAACCATATAGATTGGTTAGAAGAGTATAGGTTGCTAGAACAGCATATAACCTAGAGCAGCTTAACTGTTCTAGACAGTTAAAAGATTGAATTAGAAGCCTTGAATTAGCGACTATGAACTACCGACCACCTATAGAGGTGGCGGTTTCTTAGATAATACCCATACTTAATATGATATTCTGTATCAGAGGTTAGGCAAATTCACTAAGCTAACCCTGTCACACCGACAGTTTTGAGTGTTACCAGTCTTAATCCCTCGTTTAAGATATTAAGGCTGGCATTGATATCTCGATTATTTTTTTGCAAGCAGCTCGGGCAATCCCATGATCTTACCGATAGTGGCAGCTCAGCTTTAGTCAGTAAGTGACCGCACCCTGAGCAGGTTTTAGAGGACGGATACCACCTGTCTATTTTGACAAGCTCTTTGCCATACCAGTCTGCTTTATACGCAAGCATGGTGGTAAAAGTAGACCATGAGCTGTCCAATATGGCTTTGGCAAGTTTGTGGTTTTTAACCATGCCCTTGACGTTTAAATCCTCAATTGCAATAACATCGTGGTTTTTAATGAGATTGAACGAGAGTTTGTGTAGGAAGTCTTTGCGTGCATTGGTTATTTTTTCATAAACTTTAGCGACTTTTGTTTTCTGCTTTTGATAGTTGCTGCTCTCAGACAGCTTGCGCTGCTGAGTTTTAGCAACCAATCTGCGTTTGGCCAATATTTTTTGTTCTCGCGCCAGTTTATTTTGCAATTTTGATAGAAATTTAGGATTAGCAACTTTTGACCCGTCTGATAGGACGATGAAGTCTATTAATCCTAAATCAATACCGGTGTTTGACTGGGTTTTAGGCAGGTCATCGACCACTGTTTCAACCAATAAGCTGACATGGTAGTTACCGGATGGGCTTTTACTGATGGTAGCGCTTTTAATTAAGCCATTGATAGAGCGGTGTACCTTCGCCTTGATGTGACCGATTTTAGGCAACTTAACGCTGCTTTGTGTGACCGCTACCGTACCCTTTTGATTGTTGGTGGTGTAACTGTCTTTGATGCCTTTCTTCTTGAACTTAGGGAAGCCTGACCCTTGTTTGAAGAATTTATTATAAGCACTGCGTAGGTTCTGCTGGACGTTGGCCAGCGCCAAACTATCAATCTCTTTTAGCCACTCAAACTCAGTCTTATATTGAGCAGGGGTATTTTTAAGCTCAGTCTTACTCTCTTTATAATGCTCAATCTTATCACTAAGCATCTTGTTCCAAATAAAGCGCGTGCAACCAAACGACTTAGCAAAGAATATTTGTTGATCCTCTGTCGGGTACAGTCTGATTTTATGGGCTTTAAGGATTTGTTTGCTCATATAGAAGTTGTTTGTCATTGGCGGTATAATTATTAATTATTATAACAAATACACCAAATAGTAACCCAAAAATACGCATTCATCCCACTACTTTAGAAGTAGGGGAATTCTGCGCCGAGGTGTTAAATTATAAGCCTTGCATTCAAAAATCCGTAACCTTGATAAATCATTTCGGCTGCATAACATCAAAGCCTGTACGAATATTACTAAGAAAATATCTTGCAGAGCCCAGCGCAATAAGCTCGCCATCGATACAGTTATCTTAGATTCATTACCAGTAGTTTATACCATTCTCGCCATAATATTTAATAGCCAGTAAAAAGACCTTCTAGCAAATGACTTCAAGATTCAAAAGACGTTTCTTGATGAGAAGTCTAAAAATCCAAATTAGCCTAAATTGTCCTGAATTAGATATTACCTAATATGTCCCTAACATATGCAGTATCGGACCAAGTTCTGAACTTCAAATCAACCACAACCATAGAGCATCTAAAACAAAAAAGCCTTCCAGTTCTCTAAAGAGATGCTGGAAAGCTTTTCCTAAATCTAGGCCTTAACCATCAAGCCGTTCTCATGGAATAGTGCTATGCAACACTATGCATAAGCTGGCTCTTTAGCCTTGATCGGGTTAATATTTTCAGCCTTCATAGGGTCGGCAGTGGCAGCACGTTCAGCCTTAATCTGATCAGCGATTTTTTCGGCAATAGCGATGGTTGGACCATTAGTATTGGCACTGATTAGTGTCGGCATAATCGAAGCATCGACTACACGCAGTCCATCGACACCTCTGACTTTAAGATCTACGTCCACGACTGATAGACTGTCTGAACCCATACGACACGTACCTACTGGATGATAAATCGTATCCGCCTTGTTTCGTATATAGCCTAGTAAACCATCCTTTTCAATATCAGGGCCCGCGTAGTCCTTGGTGATGAACTTTGCCATGGCCTCTTCTTGCATAATGGCACGCGTACGCTCTGCGCCTGCTACCATATGTTCGACGTCTTTTGGATGAGACAAATAGTTGGGATCAATTAGCGGTGCTTCGCTTGGATCATTAGATGCCAACTTAACCGTACCGCGGCTTTCAGGACGCAAGTAACAAGTGTGGACGGAGACGGCGTGACCCAACTTAATTTTGCGACCATGCTCTACCACTCGAGAAATCAAAAAGTGTAGCTGGATGTCTGGCCAATCTTTTGGGTCGTTTTCTTTAGCACTAAAAAAGGCACCCGCTTCAGCAAAGTTGGTTGACAACAGGCCGGTGCCATCTTTTTTCCAACGACTCAAGCCTTTGATTATTTTACCAGCTGCACCCAAAGTAATCCCAAACACGTCTTTGGTATTCACCTCATAATCAAAAACAACATCTAAATGGTCTTGTAGGTTTTCACCAACATTTGGTGAGTCATAGACCACTTCAATACCATGTTCTTGCAACTGCTCTTTAGGGCCAATACCTGACAACATTAATATCTTAGGTGAGCCAAAGGTCCCTGAACACAAAATAACTTCTGAACGTGCTTGAATGGTATATTCTTCACCACTTTTATTGTATACCATGCCTACTGCGCGCTGATCTTCTATCAAGACACGTGAGGCCATTGCACCGGTGATAATCGTAAGATTGGGGCGGTCGTCCTCAATAGGATGTACATAGGCGGCAGCGGCTGAACAGCGTTGTCCCTTCTTTTCACCATGAAAGTGGGTGACTTGATACAGACCTGCGCCGTCTTGCTTGGTCGCATTAAAATCATTGTTACGGTCTATACCATTAGCAGCGCACGCATCAATAAAGGTATTGGAGATAGGACGAGGGCTAAGCAGCTCGGTGACATTTAAAGGTCCGCTGTCACCGTGATGGTCATCACCGCCACGGCTGTTATTCTCTGATTTCTTAAAATAAGGTAATAACTGATCATATCCCCAGCCCTCACAACCTAGATCAGCCCAGCGGTTATAGTCTTTTGGACTACCACGGGTGTAGACCATCGCATTAATAGCGGATGAGCCGCCAAGACATTGTCCACGGGGCTGGAAGCCAATGCGATTGTTGAGATGGGTTTGCGGTACGGTATCGAAGCACCAGTTATTTAGTTTCAGTGGTTTGCCTGGAACCATCAAGACGAGGCCAGCAGGTACTCGCACCGCAAGATCTTTGCCGTCGCCACCAAACTCTAATAAACAAACTTTGATTTCAGGGTCTTCTGACAAGCGCGCTGCCAAAACACAGCCTGCAGATCCACCGCCAACGATAATATAGTCAAATTCCATAAATAAATAGCTCCTTGCTTGCGAATAGTATCCGTTCAATAACACGCAGCCAATATCCTCAATAGTGATACCTGGCTTAGGTGAATCAACTTACTTACCAATTAACTATAGCAGAAACAGTCAACTATATTCGCTTAATTTAGAAGACACCCTAGTCATCTTTCAACTAGATATTTTAATTACATAGTATATTAATCAATACTAAACAATTTTTTATTAAGCCCTCTGGTTACTTACATTCAAGCATCTCCATACAGTATTAGTTTAAACTTAAAAGCAAACCAGAAAGTATAATAATCGTCTCATAAATAGGACATTGCACTGATTAAAGGTACCCATAAATGGCAGACTACCTGCCTCAAATGCTCTAAATAGTACTAAAGCTACATTCTTACTACTGGTGTTTGAGAAGCATAAGAGCAGTGGGCTGCCGTAGACCATATATTTACTTATGAACAGACCGTTATCTAAAGACGAAGTTATTCTTCCTTACAATGTTTTTAGAAATTAAGACCTGTCATTAAAAAAGCACCCTATCGAGTAAAGGCTCAATAGGGTGATTTTTTTATTTGACGAGCAATAAACAAATGGCTCAGTGCTTTAACAGGGCTTTAGATATCAAACTCTAAAACTCTATCGCCATCCGCATCTTGAATACGAGTTGGCAGACCAATCCCATTGAGCAGATTAATAAACGGCTTGGCATCAAGCTCTTCGACGTTGACCATTTTTCCTGCATCCCACTCGCCCGTAGCGACTAGCATGGCGGCGGCAACCGGTGGCACGCCAGCGGTATACGAGATACCTTGACTACCCATGGCTTCATAAGCGTCTTTATGGTCGGAGATATTATAGATAAACACCTCAGTATCCACGCCGTCTTTTTTACCTTTGACTTTGTCACCAATACAAGTCTTGCCCGTATAATTCGGTGCTAGCGAACTTGGGTCTGGTAGTACCGCTTTGACCACTTTTAGCGGGATAACTTCAAGGCCTTCAGCAGTCATTACCGGCTGCTCAGACAATAAACCTAAGCTTTGTAGCACGGTAAAGACGTTGATGTAATGCTCACCAAAGCCCATCCAAAAACGAATATTTGGTACGTCTAAGTTAGTAGATAATGAATGAATTTCGTCATGGCCACTTAGATAGCTATTTTGTACACCAACGACGGGGAAATCATCCGTACGCTTAACTTCAAACATTTTATTGGACTGCCACTTACTATTCTGCCAAGAGTAAACGGTGCCGGTGAATTCACGAAAGTTAATCTCAGGGTCAAAGTTAGTCGCAAAGTACTTACCATGGTCGCCAGCATTAATATCAATGATGTCGATATCTGTGACTGAGCCTGCATCCATCATGTCGTAGCCAAGTCGAGCATAAGCATTAACCATACCGGGATCAAAACCTGCCCCTAAAATGGCAGTGATATTGTTATCTGCACAGCGTTGTTTACGCTGCCATTCATAGTTGTCATACCATGGCGGGGTCTCACAAATCTTGCGCGGATCTTCATGAATAGCGGTATCAATATAGGCGACGCCAGTCTCGATACAGGCTTCTAGTACGCTCATATTGAGAAAAGGTGAGCCAACATTAATAACGATTTGAATACCAGTGTCGCCAATGAGCTGTATTAGCGCTGGGATATTCATGGCATCGATTTGGTGCGTATACAAGGTGGCTGGCTGCTTAAAACTGGCCTTTTCCTGTACGCTTTGAGCGATCGCATCACATTTATCTTTAGTACGTGAGGCGATATGAATCACGCCAAGCACATCGTTATGCATTGCACATTTATGCGCGACTACTTGTGCGACACCGCCAGCACCGATGATCAGCACGTCTTTTTTAGCTTGATGGGTATTCTTGGTATGTTGAGTTGATTTCAATGCAACAATCCTCCTTTGTGCCCCTGTCACTGCCATGGTATTGGCTATTCAAAACAGAAACGAGTGAATGATATGCGTGAATTAAAAAGGAAGACCGAGGAAAACCCACGCACCCGATGGACAATGACTGCTGTTTTTGTCCGTGATGATTATAACAATTTTTGCTGCTCTTTCGGCAATAATTAGTCAATCAATAACACGATTACTCTCTAAATTCCCTATGAGTTAGACAGCTTTATGACAAGCTCGCTTTGTAATCCTGATAATCAAACTCCCGCTGTACTTTAATACTACCGTCAAGGCGACGAATCACGATCGCTGGCATATTGACCCCATTAAACCAATTTTTCTTGACCATGGTATAGCCAGCTGCATTACCAAAGGTGACAGTATCTCCTATCTTTAAGGTAGACGGTAGCGCATATTCACCAAAGATATCACCTGCCAAACAAGAACGACCACAAATAATTGTACTATCAGCTGATTCAGTATGCTCAGTTGTTGGTGCATTATTATGGTCGATATTAATGGGCACGATATCAATCGGCTGACCATTAACTGCCGCTATTGACGCGGACTCTTGATAAATTAGCAAGTCAAGCATATGCGCTTCAATAGAAGAATCCACTACTGCAATATTTTTTTCATTGTGCAGGACATCTAAAACAGTGGTCACCAAGGTGCCAGCGCTATGGATACTAGCCTCGCCTGGCTCCAGATAAACTTGCACACCATACTTTTCACTAAAGTCTTTTAGACGTTCAGCAAGCTGCTCAAGCGGATAGTCAGGGGCGATAAAATGAATACCACCGCCCAAACTGACCCAATCAAGTTGCTGTAAGATATCGCCAAACTTAACTTCGATATCCGCCAAGCTGTCACTAAAGGCTGCAAAGCTCTCGTTCTCGCAATTGTTATGAATCATGACGCCGCTAATGTCTTTTAGAATGGTATTAATACTGGCTTTGTCATGTTCGCCAAGTCGACTGAACGGACGTGCAGGATCAGCAATGATAAACGATGAATTACTGGTCTTGGGATTAAGGCGTAACCCGACTGGAATGTTTTGCCCATTGGCCTGATCTTTAAAAGCGTTTAATTGCGAAATAGAGTTAAAAATAATCTTGTCAGCATAGCTTAGTACTTCAGGAATTTCATCGGCGCTATAAGCCACACTATAAGCATGCGTTTCTTTTTCATCTGCATTGCCAAAAGTCTCACGACCTAAGCGTACTTCATTGAGCGACGACGATGTGGTGCCATGTAGATAAGGTTGCATCACTTCAAACGTCCCCCAGGTGGCAAAGCACTTTAATGCCAATAGCGCCTTTGCGCCGGATAGCTCACATAAACGGGCAATAATTTTCATATTGGCCACGATTGCGGCTTCGTCAAGCAAATAATAAGGGGTTGGCACAGTAATTGGTTTTACAGCGGATAACTCATTCATAATAGACAACCTAATGGCTTTTGATATTGATACTAATAAAAGGTATAACAATGATAACTGTTACAGCAAAGATGATAGCTAGAAGTGAAAATTTACAGATTGTAAATAATGCCTGCCAGCGTTGTAAATCTTCTAGGTAATTGCGCTATAGTAGTACAAACCTCACCTAATTAGAATAGCTTATGTCTCTCTCAACCGATTATTCTACTTCCCTAAATCGACCTGATTTAACCCCGTTTGATCTACCGCATCTTTACGCTGATGTTCACGCAGTCTTGAACTTCTGGTTCGATAAGAACCACGAGCCTTATTGGTTTTTAGAAGATGATAGCTTTGATCAACAAATTGCGGATCAGTTTGGTGAAGTATGGCAGACAGCAATACAGGGTGAATATTCGTGTTGGCGACGTACTGAAGGGCAACCTGGTATTAATAATTTAACCGCTGATTTAGCCGGACGTCTAGCCGAGATTATTGTCTTAGACCAGTTTTCACGCAATCTATGTCGTGGCCAAGCATCCGCCTTTACCCAAGATGGTATGGCATTAGTTCTCGCACAAGAAGCGGTGCATCAGTCTGGCTTTGATGATCTGCCGTGGCAATGGCGCCAGTTTATGATTATGCCATTTATGCATTCAGAATCAGCGGTGATTCATAAACGCTATTTACCGCTATTTGAGCAGTTAGACGATCCAGTTACGCTGGATTTTGCATATGGCCATCAGGCTATCATCAAGCAATTTGGCCGTTATCCCCATCGTAACTTGGCCCTTGGTCGTACCTCGACCGCCGAGGAAGTCGCATTTTTGCAACAGCCAAACTCTTCATTCTGAATAATTCTCTAAGCATGGAATCAGTCATTTAACCTACTATTCAAGAGTATGCTTAGGCTATTTATAGTGATTATTATAGGTGCTACTAAATTTATTTTCTACTAGGTGTTCAACACGACTTATTTACTCTCTAGTGCTCGCCTCACTGGCGCAAAGCTGCGTCGATGTGCTGCCAGAACCCCATGTTCTTCGATAGCGTGCATGTGCGCGCGGGTTGGGTAACCTTTATGCTTGGCAATACCATATTGTGGATATTGGGAGTCAAGCTCATACATGGTTTGATCACGGCTGACTTTTGCTAAGATACTGGCCGCGGCGATACTGGTATGGCGAGCATCCCCTTTTACCCAAGCTTGGCAATCAATAGCGGACTTTTCTATACCCAATGTCGCAAGCCTTGCATAATCTAGCTCCGGACAGCGATTACCATCGTATAGCACTTGTGCTTGTAAGTAGGTAGACTTTGCTGCCGCTCCATTAATATCGCCTATATCTCCCATAACGGGAGCCAACTGACTGGCTAATAACTCTAATAGCGCTTCTGTACATATCCGCATACCAAGCATAGTCGCTTGTAGAATATTGACCTGATCAATCACTGCCGCTGGAATGTCAGCCACCACATATCCTATCGCGTGCCACTGCACTAGCGGATAAAGTAAATCGCGCTTTTTTTCACTGAGCTTTTTAGAGTCGGTCAAAATAGCGAGCGGCGTATTTTTTAGTGGCTGGGCCTCAATCAATCCTGACCATGCGCTTGGTAATATTGCTGCAGCCACGTTGACACTACCTAGCAAGGGTCCACGCCCTGCTTCATCAACGCCGATCTGTAGCGGGTGTTCATCTGTGCTGTTATTTGTATTTATTTCGTGTTGAGACAACAGTTTAGAGAGGTTTAACTGTCCCGCTATATGAATAGGCGATGCTAAATTCATATACTGCCCTTTACTATCAATATGCTCAATACTGCTGTTAATGTAGATAATATAATCTTGTGAAGAGGTCTCAATACTCATAACGCTAGTGCTTCTTTTTTATTAATTGGAGTAACGATGAGAGGTGTTTATAAGCCTGTAGTTAATAGTGCTTAACCTATGACGATGGCTGACTATCCTGAATAAACCATTGCTCAATCACGCTGTTAGCAGGGTTATGATTGCTTTGCTGTTGTAGCGTTTGTTTGGTGCTCGCGAGGGTTTTTAATTGCGCCATGTAAGCACGCGGCTGCAATAGTTGCATGACCGTCCGGCAAATATTCTCGCCATTCGCCTGCTCTTGGATCAATTCAGGGACAATTGCCTTACCCGCTAAGATATTGGGTAACGCCACATAGGGTACTTTTACCAAGCGTTTAGCAATTTGATAGGTCAGCTGATTTAACTGATAAATCACTACCATTGGGCGCTCAAGCAGCATAGCCTCAAGCGTGGCGGTACCTGATGCGAGCATAACCATATCTGAGGCTGCCATCGCTTGTTGGCTGAAGGCCGGCTGACTGTCATCATAGACCACGACAATAGCAGCCCGCAGTTTTTCTGAGCGCTTATCAATCACATCTTGTACGATATATTGGTGATTTTGATCCACGGTTGGAATGATAAAACATAGCTTAGGGTCAAGTAATATCAACTTTTGAATACCATCAAGCATCAAGGGCAAGATGGCCATGATTTCGCCGCGCCGTGATCCTGGCATCACGCAAATGAGCTGGCTAACCTCGTCAAAGCGCTCGATAAAAAACTGCTGTAGTCCGTCATTGCGCCAGACCAGCTCACTACGCAGCTGATTGGTTGGGGTGTCTATTAACGCTTGATTAATGGTTCGTAGTAGCGAATGACCGACACATATTGCGGGATGGTCATAACGCTCGTATACTGCTAGCTCAAATGGAAATAGGCAGAGCACTAGGTTAGTCGCTGCCTTGATACCATGGATACGGGACTCGCGCCAAGCCCAAATTGAGGGGCTGACATACTGCACACAGAACACGCCTTTGGGCTTAAGCTTTTTGGCGACTCGTAGATTAAAATCGGGCGCATCAATACCGACAAACCAATCAATATGAGCAGTCTTGAAGGCGGCTAATAATTCACGGCGGGCTTTAAGCAGATCAGGCAGTTGTGATAACACCTCAACTAAGCCCATTACGGCTAAGCGTGATAAGGGAAAAATGCTTTGTAAGCCTTGTGCTTGCATTTTTGTGCCACCCACCCCCACCCAAACGATGTCATCACGCAGATTATTCATTTGTTGCATAAAGTCTGCACCCAAACTATCGCCTGACACCTCACCTGCGACGATACCAATGACTAACGGCGCAACCATTGTCTGATGCAGGTCATGAGAGTCATCGGTTGAGTCAGTCGGATCAGTTGGTTTGTGAGACATAGCAGAATTTGTCATGACAAGATCTCAATAATATCAAAGCATAATGGACAGGGTAAAATAGAGCACAAGCAGCTAGTTTTAAGCGCTGAGCGGATAAGTACAATCGTAAGCCTTACTTTTATGCTAACGTCGTACTCCTTATGTGGCCATCATACGTGACGGCGGTGCAAATAGCCAAATTACAGCGTTATAGCACGACCAATCATGGCTCAAAAACCACTAAATTATTACTTAAAAGGTATCTTAGTAGGCAAATGCTTAAGTATAAAATAACAGTCAGAAAACTTCCTTGATGTTCAAATAACAGGCAAACGTGAAGAAAATTTGATTTACTCATTGCAATTATCAATTAATTAACTGACCGACTACCCTTGTCAACCGACCCTTTTCACCGCATAATGAATATTCCTATAAATTAGCTAGACGATGTATAATCATGACTACACCAGCTACTCATAACGCAGATATTGATGACGTGAATATTGAACAATTCATCCCTTTGATCACTCCCGCTGAGCTAAAAACTGAGCTACCACTAACAGATCCAGCCTATAAAACGGTCTTAAAAGGTCGTCATACTATCCAAGATATCTTAGATGGTAAAGACAAACGTTTGTTTGTGGTGATTGGCCCTTGCTCTATTCATGATATTAAAGCAGCCCATGAATACGCCGACCGCTTAGCAATACTCGCAAAAGAACTTGAAGATACCATCTTTGTGGTCATGCGCGTTTATTTTGAAAAGCCGCGTACCACAGTTGGCTGGAAAGGCATGATCAATGACCCTGATATGGATGACAGTTTTGATATCGAAAAAGGTCTACGCACTGCCCGTAAACTGCTGATTGACTTGAATGAAAAGGGTCTGCCCTGTGCAACAGAAGCATTGGACCCCAATACTCCGCAGTACATGCAAGACTTAATCAGCTGGTCGGCCATTGGCGCCCGTACTACTGAAAGCCAGACCCATCGCGAGATGAGCTCAGGCCTGTCATGTCCAGTTGGTTTTAAAAATGGTACCGATGGTGGCATGACAGTGGCGGTCAACGCCATGCAAGCGGTCAAAGCCGGTCATAGCTTTTTAGGTCTATCTTCAGATGGTAAAGTATGTATCATCAAGTCTAAAGGCAACCCTTATGCGCACGTCGTATTGCGTGGCGGTAATGGCAAACCCAACTATGATGAAACCGCCGTTGAGGAAGTTGAAAATGCTCTAGCTGCAGGCAAAACTAGCAGCAAGATTATGATTGACTCAAGCCATGCCAACTCAGGAAAAGACCCCTACTTACAGCCGATGGTTATTAATAACGTCGCTGAGCAAATCCAAAATGGTAATAAATCTATCATCGGTATGATGATAGAAAGCCATCTAAAAGGTGGGAACCAAAAATTAACTGCTGATTTAAGTGCGCTAGAATATGGCGTGTCTATCACTGATGGTTGCTTAGACTGGGACAGCACAGTGACCGCGCTACATAATTTGCGTGATATGGTAAAAGACGTCTTGCCTCAGCGCTAATTTTAAGATTTATGAAAACCCAAAGCCCATCTGTGCATAGATGGGCTTTTTCTGTGCGCATGAGTTAAGGCAAGTTCATTAGATATTTTTTCTTTCTTAGATTAACACACCAAGTGCCACGCTAAATAATGGCATAGCACACCAGCGTCAGCATCGCATAGGCTGAAATATCAACTTTATTATTTTTCTATACATGTGATTAATGATTCATTTTAGTGGATTCATTTTAGTGATAAAACAATTATGTTCAAAAAATGATGCTAACAATAGGTACACCGATCATTAGAACCCCAAGCGCTTTAAATGCACTTATACCCAGAGATTTAAGTCAAAATCATCACGGCTCAGTGTTGAAATACTCACGATCAGTAATAAACTGCGCCCAAACAATTGGCCCAATGTCGTACATTGCTAATATACCAAAGGCGACCACTGCAAAGGCAGTTAGTGCTGGTGGTAGCAGTAATTGCCAAGGCGTTACTGGCCAAGGATTCTTGGCGGTAACTTTGCTCGGCCACTGAGCCGGTGCTGGTAGCAACCAAAGGCGCCATAAGATAGGTAGGAAGTATAGGGCATTTAGCGCCGTTGAAGTCCATAGTACCCAAACCACCCAGTCCATTTGCGCGGCTATAGCACCGTTTTTTAACCAGTATTTGGTGACAGCACCTGCTGTCAAGGGCGCACCCATCATCCCCAAAGCGGCAATACTAAAAGATATGCTCGTGAGCGGCATGCGCCGGCCAGCTCCATTCATATCACGAATTTTATAAACACCAAGCGTTTCAGCGTAATTACCCGCACTAAAAAATAGCGTTATTTTCATAACACCTTGATGTACTAAATGCACCAGTCCACCAATGGTTCCAACAGGACCGAACAAGGCAGTACCTAATGCGATGTAGGAGACCTGACTGATAGTAGAATAGGCCAGCCGTTTTTTTAGCTCGCTTTGAAACAGCGCTCGCAGACTGCCCCATATAATGGTTACAGCGGCCCAGATAGCCAGTGGCAGCAATAGCTTTAGTTGCTGCGCGAATTCTATTCCGAATACCTCATAGACCACGCGCACGATACCAAAGGCACCGGCTTTTACTACTGCTACGGCATGCAGCAAAGCACTAACGGGTGCAGGGGCCACCATGGCTTTTGGTAGCCAGCCGTGCAGTGGCACCAAGGCTGCTTTTACGCCCAGTCCAATCATTAGTAGAATAAAAATAATAATCAGCGAGGTATGATGCTCCGCGCCTAAGCCACTCAAAAAACCACCTTCGGTAAATTCTAAATTGCCGGTCAGGGTATAGAGCCATACCGTTCCCAGCAACATCAAACTACCACCGCCGAGGGTATAGATCAGATAAGTTTGCCCCGCTTTGCGCGCCGCCTCGGTACCGCGATGTACCACCAATGGATAGGTCGTTAGGGTCAGTAGCTCATAGAAAATCAAAAATGTTAACAGATTACCAGCCATGGCCACGCCAATTGCGGCGGTAACGCATAGACTGAAAAAGCCAAAGAAGCGACTGCGATGAGGCTCATTTTCTAGATAGCCTATGGCGTAAATTGTCGTAAGCAGCCACAGGCAAGCAGATAAGGTGACAAAAAACAATGCCAGTGGATCAGCTCGTAACACCAGCTCGATACCTGGTAGTAGCACCCAACGCGCTTCATAACTATAACCTTGGGTAACCCCCCATAACATCCAACCGACGAGTACCAGCTTTGAGATAGCACCGGCCAAGTTAAGCACGGTACGAATACGCACGCTTTTTTCAGGTAGCTTAAAAATAATAATTGCTGGTAACAGTGAGCCCAACACTACCAAACATGGCAAAAGAGCGCTTAAGTTCATGACCCACTCCCACTAAAAGGTGCGCCAATCTGCAATAGTGACAAAAAGGGTACTGCCAAAAAGCCCAGCGTAATAGCACCGAGCGCCAATAATAATGCGGCCCACTCCATACGTGCAGGTACCCTTGACGGTTCGTGGGTCACTTCAGCCTCAGTAAAGCAGCGCCCTAATACCTTGAATATATAAAGTGCGGCAAGCAGCCCACCAATGAGCATTACTGCCACCAAATCCCAACGCCCCTGCACCAACGCAGCCTCTAGCATTAACCACTTACCAATAAATCCGCCGCTGGGCGGCAAACCCATAATACTAACCCCAGCTAAAGCGAACGCAAAAGCGCTTAGTGGTAGGCGCTGTACCACACGATCAAGATCTTTGATGCGATCATGCCTGCCAAAGTGCAAAAGGTTACCCGCTGCCAAAAACATAGCCGCTTTGGCCAGAGCATGAGAAAGTGCTAGTATTGCAGCCGCATGCCACGCGCCCGCTGCAGCTGCTAGCGGAAACACTAAGAATAAATAGCCTATCTGTGCCACCGTGGAGTAGGCTACCAACAGCTTTAAGCGAGTCTGACGCAAGGCCTGAACAGAACCCCATAAAATAGCCACCGAACCCATTATACCAAGAAGTACTGCCACGATGTCGCCAGAGATAGGCCCGAACAGCGATATCCATAAACGTATCAAAATGTAGAATGAGGCCTTCACCACCAGCGCTGAGAGCACCGCACTTACAGGGGATGGGGCACTGGCGTGAGCAGGTGGCAACCAAAAATGCAACGGAAATAACGCGGTTTTTAGTGCCAAGCCAACTATCATCAGAACCAAGGCAGCCCATGCTGCTGGCTCTGGTGTTATGCGTTCTGCTAGAATAAAGATATCTACGCTGCCAAAGGTCTGATACAGCAATACAACACCCAACAGATAGGCAATAGACCCAGCCAGCGTTGATAACAGATAACGCATGGCGCCAGCAAGGGCGTTACGGCTGCCAGACAATGCTGTTAAGGCCACCGCTGCCAATCCCATTAATTCTAACGTGACATACAGATTGAATAAATCCGCCGAAAGAAATAAAGCATTCAACGCCGCTAGCAACAATAACCAAATAGGCCAGAACCGATGCGCTTGCTCGGCATTGAAATACGCCGAAGCGTAGATACTACAGCCGGCTCCAACCAAAGCGGTCGCCATCAGCATCACTAGGCTTAAGCCATCAGCATACAACTCGATACCTAGGGGCGCATCCCAGCCGCCCAGCGAATACTGAAACACACCCTGCTGCCAAATCTGTAAGCCTAGACCAGCCACTGCGATTACCATCACTAAGCTATAGATTAATACCAGTGTCTGCGCTGTACGTGGCCACACAAAAACCATCATCGCTGTGATAAGCGGCAGAATGATTAGCATAATCGCCCATGGAATACCCAACAAAATATCGGTCATTCTGAGTTTACTTCCTTGTTTGGTAGCACTGGCTGACCAGTAATTGCTGTCAGTTTCAGCATAAGTACCAGCGCCATCGCGGTGGCCGCAACTGCCACTACAATACCAGTGATGATCATGGCATGGGGCACCGGATCTGGTATGGCAGTGCCTGTGCGTGTGGCTAATGCTGCTAGCAACAAAAACACCCCACTACCCATTATGTTCAGCGCTAGAATTTTACGCAGCAGATGACGATAGCGTAATAATCCATGTAAACCAATTGCAAAAAGCCCCACACCTACCAGCCCATATATTAACGCCGCACTCATCACCATTTCTCCTTACTCGGGCGCGTGCCCATAAACAATGCAATAAGCGCGGCTGCAATCGAGAGTGTAGCCGCCGTTTCGATGACTAATATAAGCACTCCGGCCCACTCGATTGGCAACTGTAAAAATCGACCTTCTAGGAGCCCAGTGATAATACCCAGTAGCAAAAACGTCGCCGGTCCTAATACCAGCATCAGACGTAGCGGCCAACCGATCCATGCATTAGGTAGCCGCGCGCCTGACAACAGCATCAGCACCCCTGCAGCTGCCAGCACAGCGCCGGCTTGAAAAGCACCACCAGGACCATAAGCGCCCACCCACAGTAAATATGCCGCGACCATAATTAATAAGGGCACTAGCAGTCGTGATAGCGTATCCAGAACCAATCCCGGTGCGGTTTCTTGTTGTGGTAGTGGTAAACCTAATGACCACACGCCAAGTAGCGCTAGCAACAATACAAATAACTCCAGTAAAGTGTCATAACCACGAAAATTTAGTAGTACGGCTGTCACCGGATTAGTGACCCCACTATTACCTAAATCAGCAGCAACCCTGATACTGAGTCCAGCAGCCTCCGGCGGTAACATCCAAACAGCATATCCCAGTCCTGTCGCGACAAGCACCGCAATCAATAGGCTAGCAACCGTAAGGCCACTGCTAAAACGGTTGCCAAGCTCTAGTTTTTCTACATTGGTAACTGATGTGCTGGCACGCAAATTTTTGTAAGCCGTTAGTAATAATGCTCCGGTTAAACCAGCGCCAATAGCCGCTTCAGCCAAAGCCACATCAGGCGCATTTAAGCGGACCCAAGCTAACGCCATCATCAGTCCGAAGGCAATGAACAACACAATAGCCTTGAACAGTTTGGCACTGCTAAGTGCCCCCCAAGCCAAGCCTAGCGCTATCAGTCCAATCACGATGTCAATAGTAGAACCAATCAGCGTCTCCATGGTCGAATACCCCGTTGCAACGCTCCGTGTGCCACTAAATAAGATATGCTTGCGCCAGCAAGCAGCACCAGTAGCCAAATCAGTACTAATTTTGCCACTACAGGCCAAGACTCTGCTTGTACTGCCAACCCTATCACTATAAAGCCCAACCCTAAATTATCGGCCTTAGTAAGGGCATGAAGCCGGGTAAAAACATCTGGGAAACGCAATAGACCTAGCGTGCCCGCTAAAAAGAACACGCCGCCAATGAGCAGCATGAATGCAGAAAAATAGTCACTTACTGTCATTATCATTCTCCAAAAACACCCAAGCACGGCGTGCAAAAGCCACCGCTGTGACCGTCGCTAGCAGCGCAAATACCAATGCCACATCGCGCAGTGCTGCGCTGCTTGAAGCCTCAGCAAGTAACAATAAAATGGCCACAGCGGTAGTACCGAATAGTTGCGCTGCCAACATGCGATCAGCGGCGGTAGGTCCGCGCAACACTCGCCACATTCCAGCGCCCAAATTTAGCAGTAAAAACAAGGCTAGTGCTAGGTATAAGTTCTGTATAGTCAAGAATCCTCCCGTACAGTCTGCTCAGACAGGCTTGGAAATATCTGCCCCAAACGTTGCTCCAAGCGTTGCAACTCGGCTAAATAATTGCTTTGACTATCAAGTATATGTATTTTTAATACATTTCCCTCGATCTCAGAGCTCAGCGTGCCAGGTAGCAAGCTTGTTACATTAATCATAGCCACTTGCGCCAAACCTGAGGACAGTCGCAACGGATATTCAATAAGCTCCGGCGCTAAAGACATGCTCGGTTGAAACGCCAGTTGCGCAACTTCTATACCGCCTTTTAACGACTGCCAAACAAAGAAAGGCATAAATGCTACCAATCGCCACCACACAACCTTCACTGGTGGCGACAAAGCAATGCTGACCGCCACTGCACAGACAACTGCAGGCGCACCAATCACCCATGAACCGGCCTCACCGCCGGAGAGCACCCACCAAATAATTGAAAATAGCAAAAGCCGCAATACAACCGCTGAACTGTCAATTTCTTGACTTTTTATTCTCATGCGCTCTATTCCCAATTTAGGATGATTCATTCAAAGATATCGCTACTAAAAAATATCACTACTGTATTCACTGCGGTCGTGTCACGTGACCTACTATACAGCGCGTATAGTCGATTCAATTTGAAAAGGATACAGTGTTGCTGGAACGAATTTTTTGCAGCCTCTGTCTCGCAGCACGCCAGAAAAACTTATACCCATATCACCTTGCTATATACGACTCTTATTTGTTGTGAACCATTTATAGTATAGGAGATTCAAAATAATGCCAAACCTAAAATATATAGTATAATTTAAACATGACTATACAAATATACACCCTAAAAAGTTATGGCTTTGGCAGACTCTCGAAGACCAAGAGCAATCCCAGAGCTCGTCAATGTTTACTCATTCTATATCAATAAAGCATGGGCAAAGCCACTAACGACATTGCCAAATAACACTATAACGCTCGTCATACTGTTAACGGTATTTACCAGATATTAAAGCGTATCGGCATGATGGTAGAAAGCCATCTAAAAGACGGTAATCAAAAACTGACCGCTGATTTAAAGGCATTAGAATACGACATATCTATCACTGATGATTGCCTAGACCGGAATAGCACAGTGACCGCGCTACATAGTTTACGCGATATGGTAAAAAATATGCTACCTAGTCGCTAACGGTTGTTAGCAATATTGCTAGTGTTAGCATTCTAGAACATTTTATATCAAAAATATTTTATAAAAAAAGCCCATCTATGGATTCATAGATGGGCTTTTTTGTGGCTTATGACTAACATCATATCAACAAAAATAAAGCGAGCTACTATAGTTAAAATACCTTAAAAACGCGACGGTACTGCTGGTATAAGCTTTTTGCAGCCTCTGTCTGCGTAGGCACAGCGAGCAAGAAAAACGTATGCCAGCAGTAGGTTATGTATCGATATTACTTTTCATTAACTATATATCTCATAACGACTTAATAAAGGGCGCTTAACTCTATTAGTCACAAACTCTCGGAGTTACGCGCTTACCTTTACTGGACCACTTCTGTTGATAGTTTTATAAGAAACTGACTAGACGCCTGCTGCGCCTAGCACTGTGTCCATACTTTCCAGTACGTTCTTAGAAGAGACGTGCTTCTGTAGTTCTATCAAATGATCATGCGCCATTTGGCGGCGTGGCTCAACCAAGGTATACCAGCGGGCCAGCACTTGTAATAAACGCGAGGCCACAACTGGATTCTCTTCATCCAATTTTTTGATCACGCTAGTATAAATATCCAAACCTTCTGGCGTCCAGAGTACGGTCGGCTGAGAGGTAAAGGCACTAATCACTGAACGTACGCGGTTGGGCGTATTCCAATCAAAATCAGCATGCGCGAGCAGTGCTTCAATGGTATCCGTACTGACCTGGTCTGCGGAGGCTTGCACACTGAACCATAAATCGATAACCAGATCATCTGCCTGAAAGCGGTTATAAAAATCGGCTAAATAACTATCAGCACCAACAACTTGATGATTGACCATTGATTTTAAGGCACCAAAACGTTCAGTCATACAGCTGGCATCGTCATACTGCTGCTGCGCCCATTTAGTAGCGTCACTGACTTTTGCAGTCAATGCCATATCCAACACTACATTGCGCAGTGCGCGCTTGCCACGAGCCTCAGAGCTGTCTTCATAAGACTGTAACGGCAGCTGCTCGTATAATCCAGTCCAATGATCTTTCAGCGAAACAGCAACTTGTTGATATAAATCTTGGCGCTGCTGCTTAATGGCTACCGGATCATAATCCTTATGAATGGCCGATGCCAATTCTTGGGGCGATGGCATATCAAGCAAACGTGCAGCAAGCATGGCATCGTCAACCGCCAAGGTTGGCAGAGTCTCAGCCAAGGCTTTTAGATAGACTTCAGGGCTGCTTTTAGAGCCATGGCCTTGTAACAGAATACGGTTGACCAGCATTTGCGTTACTTGCCAGCGGTTAAAACCATTGGTCTCATGAGTCAATAAAAAGGCTAAATCTTCATCTTGATAGTCATAATTGAGCTGTACTGGCGCACTAAAATCACGTAGCAATGAGACTATCGGCTCGCTAGTAATGTTGTCAAAGCTAAAGGTTTGCGCAGCTTGATCGAGTAGTAACAAGCGCTCAGTGATAATTTGGCCCGTGTCTTTATCAAATAAGGCCGTTGCTACTGGAATTGGTAACGGCTTTGGCGCATCAAAACCTGCAACGTGGCGGGTCTGTTGACTCAGCTTAATGGTCAACGTCTGACTCTCACTATCATACTGCTGGTGACCAGACAGCACTGGCGTTCCTGGCTGACGATACCAGTCGATGAAATTTTCAACCTTGATATCAGTGACACTCAGCGCTGATAAAAAGTCCTCAACCGTTACTGCTTGCCCATCATAACGACGGAAGTACTCGTCTGTACCTTGACGGAACTTCTCTGGCCCTAAGGTATTGGCCAGCATACGTACGATTTCTGCGCCTTTTTCATAAACGGTGGTGGTATAAAAATTATTAATTTCCACAAAGCTTTCGGGGCGTACTGGATGGGCTAGCGGTCCTGCATCTTCTGCAAATTGATGCGCACGTAGGGTCGCGACATCATCGATGCGCTGTACGGCACTGGACTGCTGATCTGCTGAAAATGACTGGTCACGAAAGACGGTAAAGCCTTCTTTTAAACACAGTTGAAACCAGTCGCGGCAAGTAATACGGTTACCAGTCCAGTTATGGAAGTACTCATGAGCAATGACCGCCTTGACATTAAAGCTGCGCGCGTCAGTGGTGGTTTCAGGACTTGATAACACACAAGCGGTGTTAAAAATATTGAGCCCTTTATTTTCCATCGCCCCCATATTAAATTGACTGACTGCCACAATCATATAGCGATCTAAATCATATGCGCGGCCATAGTTGACTTCGTCCCAGACCATTGAATCTTTGAGAGCTTGCATGCCAACATGACACTTATCGATATCGCTCGACTTAGCGTACAGCTCGAGAGTTACCTCACGACCTTCGCTGGTGGTGTGGTGATCAGTGAGTACATCTAAGTCGGCAACCACGCACGCAAACAAATAGCTGGGCTTATTCGTGGGATCATGCCAAATCGCATAATGACGGTCTGGTGCGTTTGCCACCTCACCTTGTTCAACCAAGTTACCATTACTTAGTAGAGTCGGATAGCGCTTATCTGCCTCAAGACGGGTGGTAAATATCGCCAATACATCAGGACGGTCTGGATAAAAGGTGATTTTGCGAAAGCCTTCAGGCTCACATTGAGTGACAAACATGGTGTCGCTACCACTACCTGCCATATACAACCCTTCAAGCGCAGTATTGGTTTGTGGGCAAATCCGCACTTGCAGTTGCAAGGTTAAAGTAGCGGGAGCATCGGTGATCATCAGCTTGCCTGCTGCTTGGTTATAACGCTCAGGGGCAAGTGTCGCTCCATCTAGTATAATCGCCAGCAGCTCCAGATCTTCACCATACAGCACCAAATCACCTGCCGTCTGCCGTACCATTTTTAGTGTACTGTCTACCTGCGCATGATCATCGAACAGTCTAATATCCAAATCAACTGTCTCCACATCAAAGCTTGGCTGCTTATAATCGTGTAGATTAATTTTGTTGTTAATGTCACTAGGCGCATGTAATGGCACATCAGGCATTTCAGGATTGATAATTTGGGCGTCGTTTTCAGCGATAGACATGGTTATTCCTATTATTGTGTACTTTATTGGGTAATAGTAAAGGGTAATACTATAATTTGCCCATTATAAAATCGCTACGGCAGCAACCTTGCTAACCCTAATAATAGTTAGGATCTACTCGGTTTTCTGGTATCGATATTATTTTGGGTTAACTATTTGGACTGACTGTCTGGATCGATTATCCAGTATTAAAATTATATGGACTGGGCTCAGTACTTGATAAGTGTGATTATAATTGCTGCTATAGTTATTATTAGAGTTACATTGCCGTAAATGGTTAAATTTCAAGAGCACGCAGCAACAAAATCTAATTTATCAGCTACAGCCACTATAAAACGATTGGTTTACAATTAATACGATAGCTATTTTTAGCGCTATGTTTTAGCGATATGTCTTGGCAATATAGTGATAAACAGTACGGACAAAATAACTATAAACGATGACAATAATATTAGAGCGTGTTATTAATTGGATTATAGCGCTTAAAATGATTTAATGGGGCTATTGGTTACCCACCCTGAATGAATGGCTTGTTCTTATGATGAACCACAATACTCACTGCCAAAATATCACACTACCGTTATTGATTGCTTACATCGAAGCACTGCTACCCGTGCTACAGGCAAACTCTGCAACCCAAACAGTCACTGATGGCAATAAAAATGATAACGCTGATGACCAAGCTACGGAACTGTTATGGGTGGCACAGGATAACACTGCAATGTTAGTGCTGGACCCACAGCTGAACCATAAGCTAGCTGAAGTTAATGGGGTCAATGATGGCAATGGTGGCAATAATAGGCAGCCTAGCAACTCACACTTATCGACCCTGTCAGTACTGGTTCAGCAACCCATACTTGAACGGTATGAGCTGGCCTGTTTTTGGCTACCCACGCTATCAGCAGAATTGCTACAGCAGTATATTCCACTACTCATGCGTTACCGTGATCTCTATGCCACGCACCTACTTGTCGCACTAGACAGTACCATAGATTTACGGGCTTATGGTTTTACTCCGTTTGATATTTTGAGCGAGCAGACGGCGCTTTTAGATACTATTGAGCCTCTGACATCATTAGAGACAACACCATCAGCAACACTTTGGCAATTTAACTTATATGATTACAAACAGCTGCCAAATTGGCTCAATGCCGACTATTGGGCTAACCCTGAAAACTGGGACAAACGTCGCTGGTAGTACATAGTAGTTATATAAGTTAATTAGCTATTTATCGACATTGCTAGAGATCATAATACTTAATTTTAGTATGTTTGCCTGAAAACGATACAAATGATCCAATAAATATGATCATGGATCAGTAAGATCTGATATTACTTACAGTAATGATACTTACATAACGTAACATTGATTATAGTATGAGTAGCAATTGCCTAGATTTTATTATGAGCAATTTAAAAATAACAAGTTTAATTAAAAATTTAGGAGCTAATAATGTCAGTTGATTGTACTTTATCTAACACCGGAGCACAAAATCGTTTTGCTAAAATCGCTGCGCTTGCGCTGCTATCAAGTGCTGTAGCACTAACCACAGGTTGTGCTACTAAGCGTGCGACCTCTGAAGTGGTCGTTGCCCCCCTTGGTATCCCAGGTGGTCAAATGGGTTATACTGGCGCTGTCGTTGTGGATAACTCAAACGCCATTATTGGTGCCGCTGATAATCTACAAGCGGTGGTTTACTTCGCTTTTGATAGCAGCGAGATTACCTCACAATCAGCAGGCATTCTAAATCAGCACGCCAGTTTATTGAGCTCAAATCCAAATGCTAGCGTCCTTATCGCCGGTAACACTGACGAACGCGGTAGCCGTGAATATAATATGGCATTGGGCGAGCGCCGCGCACAATCTGCTAGTAACTATCTTGCTGCTCAAGGTGTATCTACTAGCAATATTCGGGTGATTAGCTATGGTGAAGAGCGTCCTGCTGCTGCGGATACCAGTGAAGATGCCTATGCACAAAATCGCCGCGCTGAACTGTCTTACTAATTATTTTATAACGGTTTATGCTTATTAAAAAAGCCCAGCAATATCCATATTGTTGGGCTTTTTTATAATCTGTTCATAAGCTCTATAGTTTACTGCACCCTTCAACACTCGCCTTAGACTGCTATTGGGTAGGCAATACTCCTGACTACAAACGCTACTTTGATCCCTTATGCCAATTATAACGCTACGCCACCACTGCTATACCCAACTTGATCCCGAGTCATGGTGCGCAACCGCGCAAATTAATCCATCAATCTCATTATTATTGAAGCCGAGCTCAGCCAATCATTTGGCATTGTCTAAGACCCCTATTCCTTGTATTAATTCCCGTGCTTCTGATTTGCGAACTTTTAATTTGCGAACTTTTGATTTCTATACTTTATATTGGCAAGTTTATCATCCAGACAGCGCGCTATCCACTCGCGAAATTGCCTACAACGCACGGCAGCAACAGCGTAATGGTGTGCGCTTACTGCTACAAAACCTACTAAGCAAAATCGGCATTATCGATACTTTAGACCAATCCGAATTCCCGTATCGGCTGATGAATAGTAGGTATTATGTGTGCTTTAGCCATTCAGGAGATAAGCACTTAAATAAAGTGGCGGTCGTTGTCAGTACCCACTGCGCAGTGGGTATCGATATCGAAGTACAGGAGGTGGCTTGGCGCGTTGCACAGCGTTTTTATCATGCCAACGAGCTGGCTATTTTAGCTGAGTTAGCGAGTAGTGAGCGAGACCGCGTTTGTAGATTGTTATGGCAACTAAAAGAGAGTTTTATTAAGATATATCAATATAAATTAGCACAGGGCTTAGGTATAGATTACGCCGCTCTTATTCCTGCGCTAAGCAATATCATGGCTCAAGATGAACGTTCATCAGTTATAATTAGCGACAGTAAAACTAATTACCAAATTGCGGTTTTGCCTTATCAACAAACGGTTGTTATTTTTTAGAAGCCGTTTATTTGCCTAGTATTTTTATTGTTAACCAATACTTTATTTTGAACATAAAAAAACGGCCCGAGGGCCGTTTTTTTTTAGCTTACTGAACTATTTACAGAATCTAATGACTTCTGTAAATTAGAAACGGTAAGTTGCGCCTAATTTAACAATTGGGAAAAACTCAAGGTAATCTTTACCTTCTAGCTCTCTTTCAGCAGCATCAGCAGCTTTTTTAGCTTCATCGCTAGAGTTGCTAGCATTTATTGTAACATCTGTTTTGCCCATATAAGCCGCACCGATTTCACCGAACACACCAAAGTTATTGGTAATGTTAGGACGGAAACCGACAGTCAGGTATGGGGCTAACTTGTTACGATGCTCAATGTTACCTTCTAAAGTACCTACGTCAGCTTCATCATAATCAGTACCGTTGATTCTATAGTTAGCACCATTAGCATTAGCAACTACGTCGATATCGTTGTCAGGAACAATGATACCAGCACCCATAGTGAACCAATTGCCTGCAGGACGTAACTGAACACCCATGTACGGGTTGCTGAAGTCAGTATCGACGTCGTAGTTTATGTCGTTGACGTCAAAATCACCACCGAATAGGTCAGCAACATCGCCACCTGTCCAACCAGCTTGTAGTTCGACTTTATCGTTAATTGAATAACCGACGCTAGCACCATAACCTAGAGTACCGATTTCAGCACTAACAGATGCTGGATTGATTACTGTATTGAATAGAGTCTTGGTACCACCAACAACAGCGCTAGCTGTATTACGAACGACGCCCGCGTCATTGTTATACTGATAAGCAGGAGCAGTGGTATAAGCGACTGGTTCAGCTTGATAAACGACTGCATTATTGTTGTTATCAACAATAATGATAGGATCAGCAGCTAAAGCAGCAGTTGATGCCAATACAGCGGCAGATAATGCAGTTAGTTTGATAAGTTTCATGCGTACTCTCCTAAAGTATAAAATAACTAGCCCGTAAAAATGGTCATCTAGCCTTTATTTTAGATGCTCATTTTGTTGGGCTGATTAAAACAATTTTGGCTCAATAAGTAACCACTATAAATGTACTTTTTGTATACTATTATGTAAAGATTGCATAGATATTGTAATAATTACCCTCTAAATCCTAGAAAACCTAGCTTTTTGTTACAGGATACTCTTACAGTAACTAAATGATGTGTAACAAAAATAATATGTACGCTACTAAATATAGATTACTGCGATCAAAATTAGTAGCAACATCACAGCCCTGCAAATCATGTGGCTATCATGTCGTAGTTGTTGAGGTAATTCAGTAGAGATTTCTATAACTTATTACTACTGTTTGTTGTAGTTTGTGAGTTGATGTAGCCTTAGTTACTCATAAGAGTGAGTTGTGCTGAGTCTAATGACGTTATTGTTGTACTCGGCCAATGTAGAACTGCTACAGAGCCCTAATATATATCGATGTTGGCTCTCCTGAACGTGCTGTTGCAGCAAGCAGTATGCTAAACTTATTATTAAAATTTGTTTCCAATAATAACTGTCAAATACTTATTATTTTCCAGCACTCACTCTTAATAGTAATTGGTTCATTACTGGTTACTTGACACTGTTTGCCGCTGCCTTTTTTATTATTATTGAGCTGTGTATATGCCTAAAGTATCGTCAATTACCCGTGTATTAGAGATCATCGAAGCGGTGTCCTATGCGGCCAAACCTATCTCACCGCTTGAACTGTCGCAAACGCTTGATATTCCAAAACCAACCATCCATCGATTGATTCAAAACCTAGTCGATGAAGGGTTTGTGGCGGTTGACCTAGGGGGCGGTATAATACCTGGCAAGCGGGTGCGCAATCTGAGCGTTGAGCTTTGGCAGCAGCGTCAGTTCTTTAATGAACGACAGATGATTTTGAAAAAGTTGGTAGATGAAATTGAAGAAACTTGCGGTATTGGTATTCCTTATAATATGGATATGATCTATACCAACCGCGCACAAACCACCTTACCCTTACAGATCTATCTACCAGTGGGTGCAAAGTCGCCGATGTGGTGTACCGCAACGGGCAAGCTATATCTAAGCCAACTCCCAACCTCAAGCCGCAATAAGATACTACAAAGCTTACCGCTAAGTAAGTTCACTAAAAATACGATTATCGATATTGATACCTTAAATATCGAACTTGATCATATTGCCAAGACTGGCATCGGTATCGATAATGAAGAGTTTATCTCTGAAATGGTAGCAGTGGCAGTACCGATACTAGATAAGAAATCACGCTATCTAGCCTCGCTGTACTTGCATGCGCCGACCATACGGGTGTCTTTAGATGATCTACTGACTCATGTGCCACGCTTACGTACAGCGGCGCAAGATATTCAAACATTGATCTATGAGTTGCAAGACTGATATGAAAGCACGTATAAATAACGTATTAAATAACGGCGACAAAATAAAAAAAAGTCCCCCTGCGCTATTGACCTTATGAAGGTATGGCGTAGAGGGACTTTTTTTGTACTCTTTATTCTAGCGTTAAAGTTTTAGCGCTAGAACTGCTGAAGTTGTAGTTAAAATACCTTAAAAACGCGACGGTACTGCTGGTATAAGCTTTTTGTAGCCTCTGTCTGCGTAGGCACAGCAAGCAAGAAAAACGTATGCCAGCAGTAAGTTACTGTATCGACATTACTTTTTATTGACTATAGAATGCTTAAAGTTCGTGGCTGTTTGAGATCACTATAAGTATATTATCGAATAAATTCTATTACTTATAGTGCAAATTGAAACTGGTACCAATTGCAACCTAGATCAATCAAAAACAGCATAATTGCCCTTTAACTCGTTACCATCTACGTTGTCATTTAGACAATACTGAACTGTCGTGAAATGCCATGATGCTAGAAAAATCTTTATCACCATACTCAAGAGTGTGCGCTTCGTATAGCTCAGCCGCTTTGGCACCCATTGGGGTATCCACTTTAGTTTTTTCGGCGGTTTGCATCGCCAGGTTAAGATCTTTTCGCATCAATTTAGTCATAAAGCCGCCTTGGTAACGATTGCTCGAAGGCACACTATTCATCACTTGCGGATAAGGGTTATAAACCTCTAAAGTCCAGTTACGTCCCGAGCTTTGGAGCATAATGTCTGACAATACTTTAGGATCTAGGCCGTTTTTGACTCCTAAATTGATCGCCTCTGCGGTCCCTGCCATCAAAATTCCCAGCAGCATATTGTTGCAGATCTTGGCCACTTGTCCGGCACCATGCTCGCCTGCATGAAATATATTTTTGCCCATCGTGGCTAGTATTGGTTCAGCTCTAGCAAAAGCCTCAGCACTGCCACCAACGATAAAGGTTAGACTACCAGCAATAGCGCCACCTGTGCCACCTGACACTGGAGCATCTAAGAACTCAATACCTAACTCAATTGCAGCATCCGCTACAGCACGAGCATCAGCAGCTGCAATGGTGCTGCAATCAATAACTAATGTGCCTTTAGGCAAGTCTGATAATAGACCGTTATCACCCAGATAAACGGAGTGCACATGCTCGCCAGCGGGCAGCATACTGATGACGACTTGAGCATCAGCAGCTGCTGCCTTAGGACTATCAGCGACTGTTGCTCCTGATTGCTGTAAATGTGCAATCGCTGGTGCTGATAGATCATAGACACATAGCGAATAACCTGCTTTTAGCAAGTTCTCTGCCATCGGTGTCCCCATGTTGCCTAGCCCAATAAAAGCAATCTTAGGCTTAGCGGCTTTGTTATTTTGAGCATTGTTATTTTGGTTTTGTTTTGTGGTTTCCGTTGCGCTCATTTCATCACTCCTTGATGATTATGTGGTCAGTACGATTGATAAGTACTAAAAATTAAAGACTGTTAAATACCATCAAATGATATTAGGTATAGTTTGATTAAACGGGTAACGCTATGAGTGATATTTAACCCACACACTCATATTTACAGTACGAACTGGACAGCGAGTGACTCAGCACCTAGCCAGTCCGAGAGTGGGTGTTCTCCTTCCGCATAAGGGTTAGTAAAATGCTGCTCAATATAATCCCGTCCCTCTACGCTCAAACAGTCTGCTAATGAACGCGACCACTGCGGATTTCTATCTTTATCAATCAGCAGGGCACGAACGCCTTCTTTAAAGTCAGGGTTCGCAGCGCAATGTACGGCAACGTTGGTCTCTAAATATAGAACCTGCTCTATTGAGAGCTCAGCCACTTTATGAAATAGCGCATAAGTTAATGCCACAGTTACCGGACAGCCATGACGATAAGTAGACATTGCTCGCTGCGCCCAGCTGTCTTGAGCAAAATTGGCATCAAGCTGCATAAGTGCCGCTTCATCACGCATGAGCGCATCAATATCTGCCAAACCGCCACTGGTCATCAACTTCTGAATGGCTTGCCAATGGTGTGCTAACTTGCTAGCAGGAAGATCCGCTCTTGGTTGTGATGCCAGCGCGTGGTTGGTAATGCTATGAGCAGTGGCAGATTGATTGACATCAACAGCCGCCTGCCAATCGCTTCGGATTAGGCGTTGTATGATGGCGTCGTAGTCGCTACTTTCTACCGCATATTCAGCGAGATTGGCCAGGAGCGCATCATTACCATTACACTGGGCGCCAGTCAGTCCTAAAAACAGACCTATTTTGGCCGGCATACGTTGTAAAAACCAACTGCCGGAGGCATCAGGAAACAGTCCAATAGTCACTTCAGGCATCGCAAAACGCGTGCGCTCAGTCACCAGACGATGGCTACAACCCGCCATCAAGCCCATGCCGCCGCCCATAATAATGCCATCACCCCATAATATTAATGGCTTGGTGTAGAAGTGCATCTGACGATACAAACGATACTCATGACTAAAGAACTCAGTCGCATAAGGGTTCGGTAATGGCGCGGTTTCGGACATGCTGTCATAGAGCTTACGGATGTCACCGCCAGCACAAAACGCCTTATCGCCTGCCCCTTTTAATAGTATCGCTACCACTTGCTCATCGTCTTGCCACTGATCAAGCTGATGTGATAACAGCTGACACATCTCAACACTCAACGCGTTTAGAGACTTGGGGGTGTTTAAGGTCATGATTCCGATGAGATGACCACAATCCGTTGTTTCTGTCTTAAAGAGTACAGGCGCTTCTAATGCTGGCTCTAGCGTGGGCTGATTGGTATTATCCGCTGCTGTCATAAAGGTGACCTATAAATAATAAAAAAGGTAAAAAAGCTACTGTAGTAAAGGCTATTTATTTTGCCAATTGGGGGCGCGTTTTTCTAAGAATGCCTGAACCCCTTCACGTTGATCCATGGTATCAAATAACTTCACAAACGCTTCACGCTCACAGATTAGATTCTGTGCAGGCGGCGTGTGACGAGCGGCTTGAATCAGAGTCTTAGAATGACTGACGGCAACTGGTGATTGCTTAGCAGCTTTTAAAGCTAAGGCTTGTGCCGCTTGTAGCCCTGTACCTTTTTCAACCACTTCTTCGACTAGACCAATACGTAGCGCGGTTGCGGCATCCACCCGCTCACCGCACAAGATCATGCGCTTGGCCCAACCTTCACCGACCAACCACGCTAAGTTTTGAGTGCCACCTGCGCACGGTAATAAGCCAACGCCCGTTTCTGGTAACGCCATCTGTGCATGGTCTTCAGCGATACGGATATCACAAGCTAGCGCACATTCAAGTCCGCCGCCCATTGCATAGCCGTTAATGACTGCAATGCTGACCCCGCGATAAGCCGACAAGGCCTCAAAGGCCTCACCAAAAGCAATCGCCATACTGACTGCACGTCCTTTATCGCCATCAGAAAAATTATTGAGATCCGCACCGGCTGAAAAGAACTTTTCGCCATCACCATGAATGATTAATGCATACACCTCATCATTGGCATTGAGGTCAGTCATCAACTGCTTGAGTGCCTGCAGACTGTCCATTGTCCAGGTATGAGCCGGTGGATTATTCAATGTTAAAGTGGCAACGTGGCCATCAATCGACAGGTTAAGATTGGTATAGTCCGTCATAAATAATCCTTTTTATTCTTTAGCATAGTCCGTGAAAAATAATATCGATACATAACCTACTGCTGGCATACGTTTTTCTTGCTTGCTGTGCCTACGCAGACAGTGGCTGCAAAAGCGTATACCAGCAGTACCGTCACGTTTTTAAGGTGTTTTAACTATACTGTTTTAGTAGTACTGGTTTTATAGTATTAGCCGTAAATGCATTACGTCAGTTACTAGCGCAAATTGCTGAGGCCATCGTCTTGTAATAGCTGACGTGAGATAATCACCCGCATGATTTCGTTGGTACCTTCTAATATTTGATGGACACGTAAATCACGAACATGACGTTCAAGTGGGTATTCATTCAGATAGCCATAACCGCCGTGCAGTTGTAAGGCTTCATTTGCCACATCAAAGCTGAGATCGGTTGATAAGCGCTTAGCCATAGCACAATAAGCTGAGGCTTGCGGATCATTCTCATCAACTTTGCTGGACGCTAGATATAGCATTTGCCGTGCGGTAATCGTTTGAGTGAGCATATCGGCAAGCTTAAACTGTACCGACTGTAGCTCGGCAATCGGGCTGCCAAACTGGCTACGTTCTTTGACATAGTTGGTCGCAGTTTCAAGCGCTGCTTGCGCTGTACCTACCGCACAAATGCCAATATTAATACGTCCGCCATCGAGACCTTTCATAGCAATACGAAAGCCTTGTCCTTCTTCGCCTATTAAGTTCGCTGCTGGTACCTTGACATCTTTAAAGCTAATAGTACGGGTTGGCTGTGCTTTCCAGCCCATTTTTTGCTCATTTTTGCCGTACTCAATACCGTCACTATGGGCATCAACCACGAATGCTGAAACCCCTTTTGGTCCACTACCGCCGGTGCGTGCCATAACTACCAATACATCGGTCTCGCCTGCGCCTGAAATAAAGGCTTTTTCACCATTTAGCACATAATAGTCGCCTTGCTTGTCCGCTTTGGTACGCAAAGACGCCGCATCAGAACCGGCGCCAGCTTCGGTTAGACAATAGCTGCCTAGCCACTCGCCGCTAACCATCTTAGGAATATATTGCTCACATAACGCCGCACTACCATACTCACCGATCATCCATGCCACCATATTATGGATACTCATGTAAGACGCGACCGACGTGTCACCCCATGCCAGTTCTTCAAAAATAATAGCAGAATCTAAGCGCGGTAACCCTAAGCCACCATAATCTGGATTGGTATAAAGCCCTAAAAAACCAAGATCCCCAGTTTTTTTAATCACATCGACTGGAAAATGAGAATTACGATCCCACTCAGCAGCATGGGGCTTAAGCTCTTTGAGTGCAAACTGTCTGGCGGTCTGCCTAAAGGCAACTTGATCGTCGGTTAATGAAAAATCCATGAGGTTATCCTTTTCTATAAGCACGGTATATAAATATAGGGCTATGTTGAATACTTTATTACTTTATTGCTTTATAAAGAGTTACTTGTAAAGAATTATTTGCTTGCGGTAGAATGTTCCAGAAGTAGCATAAATTTTCCCAGCCACTATTAATCAACTACTATTTATTAAAAATCAGCTATAGCCAGTTCAAAGTAGAACAGATACTTTTGTGTCAGCGTGCTACTAGTATAAATTCTTCTTGCTTGCTGTTCGCACGCGTGACAGAGGCTACGAAAAATTCATAACAGCAGCACTGTGTCGTTTTTAAATTGGATTGACTGTAGCAGTCTTTATATATAGCACTCAATGGCATATTTAAAGACTGCTAGTTAATGTAATGAACTAACGCTTACATCGAAATAGTCGTATTAACTTTACCACGGCTGGCCTCATCATCAAACCAACGTGCAGTCACGGTCTTCGTTTGGGTATAAAACTGTACCGCTTGCTTGCCATAAGGACCGAGGTCACCAAGCTTACTGGCACGTGAGCCTGAGAAAGAAAACATCGGTAGAGGCACAGGAATTGGTAAGTTAATGCCGATTTGTCCAACTTCAATATCTTGTTGGAATTTATGCGCCGCCGCCCCTGATTGGGTAAAGATAGCAGTACCGTTACCATGTGGATTGGCATTGAGCAGCTCTATCGCCTCATCTAGGCTATCAGCACGCATGATGCATAGTACGGGGCCAAATATTTCTTGCTGATAAATTTGCATGTCATTGGTGACATTATCAAAGATAGTTGGCCCAACGAAGTTACCCTTCTCATAACCTTCAACCGTGACACCACGACCATCAAGCACTAAGCTTGCGCCCTCCTCCACACCAGTCGCAATCAGATGCTCTACGCGCACTTTGGCAGCAGGCGATATCAATGGGCCTAAGTCTTTATCATGTTTACCCGCTGAGAGCACTAAGCCTTCTGCTTTGGCTTTGATATCGTCAACCCATTCGCCTGCTGCGCCGACCAACACCACTACTGATAACGCCATACAACGCTGACCAGCAGCCCCAAAGGCGGCACCTGCCAATTGGTTCATGGTTTGTTCTTTGTTAGCATCCGGCAAGATAACTGCGTGGTTTTTTGCGCCCATCATACATTGCGCGCGCTTACCTGATTGACTGGCACGCTCATAGACATGTTTGCCCACTGCAGTAGAACCCACAAAAGATACCGCTTTGATATCCGGATGATCACAGATAGCATCGACCGTTGCTTTGCCGCCATGAACCACGTTTAACACGCCTTCAGGAACGCCAGCTTCTATGGCTAGCTCTACTAAGCGCATAGTAACCATTGGATCTTGTTCAGAAGGTTTGAGGATAAAGGTGTTGCCAGTAGCAATAGCCATTGGGAACATCCATAACGGAATCATCGCTGGGAAGTTGAACGGAGTGATACCTGCACAGACGCCTAATGGCTGCCAAACACTATAGGTATCAACGCCAGAAGCGACGTTTTCGACGTAGTCGCCAATTTGTAAATTGGCGATGCCAGCCGCATGCTCAACCACTTCTAAGCCACGAAACACATCACCACGGGCATCGGCGATTGTTTTGCCTTGCTCAGCGGTCAGGATTTCTGCCAGTTCTTCCATATGCTCACGGATTAGGGCTTGGTATCTTAAAAAAATACGGGCACGAGTGGTAATGGGGGTTTTACGCCAGGTTTGAAAAGCGGTCTTCGCGGCGGCAACAGCTTGATTGATTTCGTCATCTGTGGTTTGCGGAACCTTGGCAATGACTTCTTGAGTTGCGGGATCAGTGATATCAAGCCACTCGCTAGTAGCTGATTTGGTAAACTGGCCGTTGATAAGTTGTTGGACGTGATGCATAAGATATCCTTATCTTGTTTGCGCTACTACTAAGCTACTTTACTCATAGGGCAGCGTCTTTATTCATTAAAGGGTGAGTAAAACGTCATTTATTGATAATTAATTTTCTTGTTATCAACTATATATAAAATGATTTAATACGTATCGTTATTGACTATAACAATAAAACAATTTTAGGGTCAAGCGCTTTATTAAAGTTTTGATAAAGACTGCCTACCCGAATAAAAGTTTTGTTGTCATTACAGTAGTTACCGAAAGTCTATTTTCTTGCTGGGTCAGTCGGTCCTTCTCTAGATATGAACGATATAAACGTCCTTTCAACTGTCAGACGAACTCATTGAAGTGCTTGCGAGATAAAGTATTGTAAGCCAATAAAAAAGCTCATGGATTATCTATACTGAGTTAGAAATCCATGAGCTTAAATATTTGTTATTGACCATTAGAATAGCTATTCGCTGTTAATAATCTTTCATAGCCTGCTTCACCGCATCAATTGCGGTTGGATTATCAAGGGTTGACATATCGCCGGTTGGTTTATCTTCTGCTAAGGCCCGAATAGCGCGGCGTAATATTTTACCCGAGCGGGTCTTGGGTAGCGCCTGCGGGAAATACACAGCCGCTGGACGGGCAATACCGCCAAGGGACTTAACAACGGCACCAATAATTTGTTGCTCAAGACGAAAGCGATTTTCAGTGGTTGCAACTTGCTCGTGATCTCTTAACACACAAAACGCGATAGGTAACTCGCCCTTTAACTCATCATGAATGCCAACTACCGCACATTCCGCCATTTCTGGATGAGTACTGATGGCCTCTTCGATTTCTTGGGTGCCCAGTCGGTGTCCAGCGACATTGATGACATCATCTGTGCGACCAAGAATATGGAAATAGCCGTCCTCATCAGTGACTGCATAATCTGAGGTAGAATACTCATTGCCATCAAACAAGCTAAAGTAGCTATCAATAAAGCGCTCATCATTGCGCCAGACAGTCGTCAAGCAGCCCGGTGGTAATGGTGCACTAATCGCCAGTAACCCTTTTTCACCTGCAGCGCAACGTTCGCCGGTTTCCTCATTAATAACATGGGCGTCATAGCCATACATAGGATAACCAGGCGATCCCTGCTTGTGCGGTTTATGATCAAATTTTGGGGTGTTACTCAAAATGGGCCAGCCCGACTCGGTTTGCCAGTAATGATCTAAAATTGGCACGCCCAAATGCTTAGCAAGCCAATTGGCCGTTGATTCATCAAGAGGCTCACCCGCTAAGAAGAACGACTTGAGACTAGAAACATCATAGCGAGTCATCCAAGTTTCATCTTGTTTTTTGAGCATCCGCACACCCGTAGGTGCAGTAAACAAAATGTTCACCTTATTGGCTTCCACGATACGCCACCAGATACCTGGATTTGGGCGATGTGGTAACCCTTCATACATGACGCTGGTCATGCCAGCAAGTAACGGCGCATAAATAGTATAAGAATGACCAACTGCCCAGCCAATATCTGATATCGCCCAAAAGGTCTCGCCAGCCTTACCGTCATAGATATAGTCCATCGAGGTAGTTAGCGCCACGGCATGACCACCGGTGTCACGCTGCACCCCTTTTGGCGTACCTGTGGTACCAGAGGTATAAAGCAAATATGAGGGCGTATTAGACTCTAACCAGACTGGCTCAACAACAGCATTGGCTTCGCAGCTGACACGGCGCTCAGTTGCATAGTCAATATCTAACGCCTGTGGTTTAAAGGGTAAAATACCGCGATCAACGACTATCACATGTTCAGGCTTGATAGTCGCTTGCTCGACGCCTTGATTGACCAGGCTTTTATAATTAATGACCTTACCACCGCGTAAGCCGGCATCAACAGTGACGACCACTTTTGCCTCGGCATCGTCCATACGAATGGCCAAGTTATGCGCAGCAAAACCACCAAATACCACCGAATGAATAGCGCCAATACGCGCACAAGCTAACATGGCATAAGCGGCTTCTAAAATCATCGGCATATAGATGATGACCCGATCACCCTCACCAATACCATGACGCTGTAATACATCTGCAAAATAATTGACTTCTTTGTAAAGCTCGTTATAAGTCAGACGGCGCTTAGTATAGTCAGTATAAAACTCAACGCTGTTGCCTAAGTCGCTAAAAGCATCAACAATCGCTGGATAAGTCTCTATCAACTCTTGATTAACTTCTGAGGACAGCCAAATAAAAGCGTCTTGTTCAGCGCGCTCAGGTAAATGGCGATCAACGCAGTTATAGCATAGGTTGGTCTCTCCGCCGACGAACCACTTGGCAAAGGGCAAATTACTGTCATCAAGGATTTGCTCTGGCTCTTTGTGCCAATAAATGCGCTTGGCTTGTTCCGCCCAAAACTGCTGACGGTCATTGATAGAGGAGTGATATAACTCAGAAAAGGTAGGTGCTTGCTCAGTAGTTACTGGATTTTCAGAGTTTTGATTAGAGACTTGATTGCTGATTTTATTAGAGGCGTGCTCGCTCATAATGGCTATCCTTAGCGTAAACGAAATACAACGAAATATAACGAAATAAAATAATGAGTATAGTGTAATGCAATCTTGTTAAATGACAGCGTAGCATTATTATAATGAAACTCTGGTCTTCCTTGCCGAAAGTAAAAAACCGATACGTTATGTATCGGTTTAAAATGTAGCAGAGCCAGTAATAAAGGTCAACTGCTAAGCCTATAAAATGCTAAATGCCTTCATAACAATCAATCTACAGTCGTACGAATAACGATACGAGTGTGGACTTCTCTTACCTGGCATAACTAGCTCGATAAACGCAGCTGACACTGGTTCATTTTATTAGTGGGAAACTAACTACACTCCCGTTTGATTACCATACATCTCTCGCATCAACTTTTTATCATGCTTGCCAACAGAGGTTTTGGGCAGTTCATCAACGAACTTAAACTCGCTAGGTACGCCATATTTAGGAATAATGCCCTTACTAACAGCCTGATCGGCAATAGCCTTAATATCGTCACTACTGGTCTCCTGGCAGTCCGGCTTAAGCACTACTAATGCTAACGGACGCTCACCCCATTGTGGGTCCCGAATACCAATCACTGACACGTCAGCTACTGACGGATGCAAGGACAGAATAGTCTCAATTTCTAGAGACGAAATCCATTCACCACCAGATTTAATCACGTCTTTGAGACGATCAGTAATCTTAATATAACCATCAGGACGTATGTAGGCAATATCTTGAGTATGCATATAGCCCTGTTGCCACAGCTCAACGCCCGCATCATCATTTTTGAGATAACTTTGGGTCAGCCAAGGCGCGCGTAGCACCAACTCGCCGGTATGCTCTTTACCAGTAGCAACCGACTGATTGTTCTCACCCCAAACTTGGGCATCAACCATCAATATTGGCTTACCGGTCATACAGCGACGAGCGATATCTTTTTCTTCGCTCATCTTAGGCTCATTAATACTGAAATCCGTTAAGCTGATCAACGGTGCGGTCTCAGACATACCATAACCCGTGTAAACCTCGATACCTTGCGCCAGTGCCGCTTTCGCTAAACCTTCAGTTAATCTTGAGCCACCAATAATCATTTTTAGCCCATTAAAGCTGGTATCACGGTCTTGCGCTTCTTTGAGCACCATCTGCAAAATTGTCGGTACACAGTGAGTAATACTTACCTTCTCATTGATGATTAGATCTAGTAAGGTGTCTGGCGCGTAGCGACCCGGATACACTTGCTTTAGCCCAATCATGGTTGCGGTAAAAGGAAAGCCCCATGCGTGTACATGAAACATCGGCGTCATGGGCATATAGACATCGCCATAGCTAACGCCCTGCTTGTTCGGCAACATACCAAATGACGCCGCTTCTGCCAAACTGTGCAATACCAATTGACGATGGCTAAAGAATACACCCTTAGGGTCGCCGGTGGTACCTGAGGTATAAAAGGTAGTGGCAATCGTATTTTCGTCGAAATCAGGAAAGTCAAAATCACTGTCAGCACTGTCTAATAACGCTTCATACTCACCGACTACGCGGCCTTGATTGTCACCAAACACCCCTTCAACGCTCATATCATTATCATCTAGCCAAATAATGTGCTGAATACTAGAGTTTTCAAACTGGTAATTCTTCACTAGCTCAGCAAACTCAGAGTTAAGCATTAGAACTTTAGGCTTGGCATGATTGATGGTGTAAAGCACTTTTTCTGGTGACAGGCGAACATTAACGGTTTGTAAAATATATTGCGACATCGGCACGGCAAAATACGATTCTAAATAACGATGACTGTCCCAATCCATGACTGCAACCACATCGCCAGCGTCAAGGTTCAAGTCTTCTAGGACATTCGCCAAACGATTGATACGAGTAAATAACTCTGCGTACGTTAAGCGTTTTTTGTCGGCATAAATGATTTCTTGATCTAGTGACACCGTTTTGGCACGATTTAATAGTTGTTTGATGAGTAGTGGAAACTCATAGGCGGATGGTGCACTGGGATAAGCGTTTGACATAGATTGGACTTCCTTGTGAATGTTATCAGAGTAACGTTATAAAAATACAGACAAGTAACTTTTGAGTCATTGTAATTGGTTTCAAGACTAACGGATTATTGTCGTACAGACAAATATTTTTGATCAGGTACTTATCGATAGTAAGAAAAAACCTATACTCACTATTATATTAAGTAGAAGTGGCGCGGGTTTTGGTTTTAACCATTCCAAAACTGGCGACGACTAATGCCAACACTTGTACAAATAACAATAGCCACACTGTTAACTTCCATTCTCCGCGCGCATACGCTAATCCACACAGCCATGCGCCCATTGTACCGCCTGCATAATAGCCCATGTAATACAAACCAGAGGCTAGTGATCGGCCCTTGTTAACATTAACCGCGATATAACTGATGGTCGCCGCTTGAGTAATAAACACCCCTGATGACATGATAGCAAGTCCCACAATAATGCCCCACAGTGGCGTAACTTGTGTCAATAACACACCAACCATTGATACCACTACTGCTACTCGAACAGTGCGCGCTGCCCCAAAGCGACGTAGCAATTTCGTGGATAATGGGGTGATGACTACCCCAATCAGATACACGGCAAATATATTAGCCAACTGTCCAGTGCTCAGCTCATAAGGGGTCTTGGCGAGGTGTAGATTGATAAAGGTAAAGCAACCTACTAAGGAGAACAACACACAGGCGCCAAGCAAGCAGGCCGTTACCACATAACGGTTGGTTAGGTGCTCGCCGAGCGTTTGGGTCGCTGAACGAAAGTTCGGATTGGCTTCAAAGCAGCGCGACGCTGGCAGCATTTTACTCACCCATAGCGCACCTATCAAGGTCATTGCCGCCATCACATAATAGCCATAGCGCCAGCCAATAAATTCATGTAGATGCCCCAGCAAAAAACGACCCATAAAGCCGCCGAGTACTGAGCCTGAAACATAAAATGACATCAATTCTGTGACGGCTCGCCCTTTAAACTCTTCCCCAATATAGGCAATGGTCACTACCGTAATACCAGGTACTGATAGGCCCTGCATAAATCGCCACAGTCCCAGCCAACCAATACTGGGACTCTGAGCAATTAAGGCAGTGGGTATCGCTAAAAACAATAACGCGCCCACAATAAATGGCTTACGCCCAACCGCATCAGATAGCATACCTAGAAACGGCGACATGATCGCAATGGCCATCACTGTCGCTCCGACAATCATGCCCGCTTGCACTTCAGTAGCATCAAAATCCACCATCAATACCGGTAGTATTGCTTGGATAGAATATACCTGCAAAAAGGCAAACATTCCAATAAGACTGATGGTGAGCTTTAGGGCCCACGAAGGTGAATTAGAATCAGGCATATCTGGCGCAAATGAGGGTGCAGACGCACTGGGTACTTGAGTGGCGCTGTCTGTTTGAGCGTTGTTTAAGGAATGATCATTCACGGTAATACTGACTATGTTGGACGCCGTTTATCTGAGCGTGAGTGTAGAGGCGAGGTTATGACAGCCTAAGCTTATAATCACAACAGTAAGCGCATTATGGTACCACATTGCCAAACTTGCTTAGAGAGCAAAGTGTCGTAAATAAGCGTTTAGAGCCTAAAAAGATAAGGCTGCTATTGATTATTAGCAGCCTTATCTTTTACATCAGTTATTAACGCAAGCAAAGCACTTATTCACAGCTTGCCTTGCCAGTGCGATGATTAATAGCCCCATTTTCTGACAGCAGCTGTTGCATCTTCACGTGACCGCGTGTGCAAGCATATGAGTAGGCACCTTGGTTATACGAGCCCATCTTCTTATCTTTGGTAGTGGCAACGAGATTTGGATTGGCCCCTTTCGATAGCAAGTATTTCACAGTCTCTAAGCGATTATTACTAGCGGCAACCATAATCAGGGTTTCGCCGTCACCTTCTAGGGTCTGATCATTTAAATCTACTGGCTTTTCAGCATTTAATAAGTTGTATACTTTTTTGACCACATTAGTGTTTTTTCCCAGCGCAGAAGATTTTAGGACATTATAGACATCGCCTTTATCCGTCGCTTGCAAGCTAGCGCCTTGGTTAATTAAATAATCTACGATATCTTCATAGCCGATAAATGCCGCCCAGCCTAGCGCGGTCTGATTAAGATTGCCAGTATCTTTAACTTCCAAATCTTGGCCGTTGTTTGCCATATATTTAACGGTCGCTAGGTCGCCGTGTTTTATCGCATCAAACCACTTAGCATCTGCACCTTTGCTGGGCTCATTATAAAACATACGATAAGAAAGCTTGTCTTTGTTAGCGATATCGAAGTTTTCCGCAGCGCTGAAGCGATAATCTGTTTGCACGATAGGGGCCACTTGAGATGCTTGAACAATATCATCCTTGTTCATATTGCTATCAGTATTAAGACTTGAGCATCCGGTTAGCAGCATCGCAGCCGTGATAACTGATGCGCTCATTTTATAGACGAGTTTCATAGTGCAACCTTAAAAAGTAAATTGAATAATAGCCATACGTGACCAACTAATAGCAGCAATTTTTGATTGGTGTCTGAGTTTTGGACCAATGGATGTCTCACCCTAATAAGTATCTCAGACATTATTAGTATCTCAAGCTCATGATGGTAGGTTGCCAGCCTCTTGAACTCCTACTTATATTATGCGGCAATTGCCAGTGCTATTCATCGTATGTTATGTAGAAATTATCAGGATTAAATGATGGCTTATTAATACTCATTACTACTTATTAATACATATTTAGCCTTTAAAACCCGGCCACTATCTATAAACTGAGAGTGAAAGTTACTAGCGATAGTTCCATAAGTACAACAACATAGTAGTTATACAGCTCATTTTAAGTAGCCATTAATCTAACTAGCACACCATTTCGGATACTATTTCATTTAACCCCTATTTCATTTAACCCCTATTTCATTAAAGCAGTTTAATCCCAGCAGTATTCAATACATTATTTATTAAATTATTAAGGAGTAATGCAGATGACAGATAAAATCTATAATTTAGGCGCAGGCTTTTGGAACATACAAGGCTCATTTCGTTTGGGCGGCATCATCGATATCGGTACTCAATGCTCCTTGGTACAGTTAAGGTCAGGGCGCTTTATATTCTTGGACAGTTACACGCTAACCGATGATGTACGTGGACAGGTTATGGCATTGACCAATAATGGCCAGGACGTAGAAGCCGTACTCAACGTGCATCCTTTTCATACCATGCACTGTGCGCAGATGGCTAAAGACTTTCCGCAGGCTACCTTTTATGGCAGTGAACGCCACTCTAAACAGTTACCCGAAGTGCAGTGGGCCGCTGAACTGGTTGAAAGCGACGCGGTAGCTCAACTTTACCCTGAGCTTGAGTTCTCTTTGCCTAAAGGTATCTACTACATATCGCCGAATGAAAAAGTTCATGCAGGCTCGCTATTGGTGCGCCATCCTGCCAGTCAAAGCGTGCATATTGATGATACTTTTATGAGCCCCCCTTCCAAAATACTTAAAGCGATACTACCCGAATTAATGCTACATCCAACCACCAAACAAGCACTCAAAAATGAGTCAGATGCCGGTGAGCAATATTGCGACTGGGCAACCAAAATCGCCCATCAATGGCGTGATACCCATAATTTCTGTGCGGCGCACTCAGGTTTGGTAAAATTTGAAGTCGGTGGCTTTGAAAAGGCGTTACTGACTGCTATTGATAAAGCCCGTCCTAAGCTTGAAAAAGCTTAATACAGTCAATGAAAAGTAATATCGATACATAACATACTGCTGGCATAAGTTTTTCTTGCTTGCTGTGCCTACGCAGACAGAGGCTGCAAAAAGCTGATACCAGCAGTACCCTAGTGTTTTTAAGGTATTTTGACTATAGCTTGAGATATTTTTTCTCGTAGGGCATAACTCTATATATGATACATGCTAGCTAGAGCAATCATAAGAAAGGCTACCAAAACGGTAGCCTTTCTTACTAGTTTTATAAATGAAGTATCTCGAAGAATCCTGCCTTTTAACTTTAAACAGAGTCCTACTCGATACCCTCCTTCACGATAACAAACTCGCAAGCTCAACTTCGTTACTGATAATATCTGCCAGCGTGTAACCTTCAAGCACGGTAATAAAAGCCGTTAACGCTTCAAAAAACACCCCTTTCAACTGACAGGCCGGACTAATAGCGCAGCCCGCTTTGGCATTCTGCCCCTTTACGGCTGTTTCATCGATAAGCGTCAGAGGCAATCCTGGAGTATTAGCCTCACCATAGCTATTATCATAAGTCGTATCATGATTAGTGCTGCCAGTGATGCCATTAATAGAATTATCAGTGTTGGGTAAGGTCGTGGCAAAACATTCTACCAAGTCAAAATCTGGCTCAATTTGCTTTATCAATACGCCCAAATTAATATCTTTAGGATCACGTGCCAGCCGAATACCGCCATTCTTACCGCGCACACTATGAATATAACCCAACTGTCCAAGCTGATGAATAATCTTGGTTAAATGACTTTTAGAGATATCGTAGCTGTGCGCAATGTCGCTGATATTAGCAAGCACTCCCCGCTCAGGCTTGACCGCCAAATAAATCAACGAGCGCAGTGCATAATCACTATAGTTGGTCAGACGCATGTTATAACGCTCCTATTTCTCTATTATATTAAAAATAAAAATTTTGATTTAAGGTCATTCCAATATAGAAGTGGTGCAAGGAAATCGAGCGCAGGACATACATTAGTATTCCTAGCTCGATTAACACCGTACCGCGAATATAGGGGGATTACCTGCTAACCAAACAAGCCATCAGGTCTAGGTCGCGCCAGCATGGGTAAATAGCTGATGCAAAATAACGTAAAGCACGCAATCCACGCCCCTTGCGCAATCATTATCCATAGTAGATAGTTATCCATATCTACTATGGGCAATAGCACGCGGCTAATAAAGGTTAGCACCATCAAACCAAACATGACAGTCACTGTTTTAGGCGGCGTGTGAATACTGCGTCCGGTATGGCCAAGCGACACCCGCGCCATCATCGCTAGGGTCATCATCCCAACACCCGCAATCGACAGCCCATGTACCGCAATACTATGGTTATAACCCAACCACGGTTGTAACGCGTACAATAAGAAGCTCAGACACATACCCAAAAATGCAATATACAGCGACCATAGTAGCGGCTTTTGCCAAATACCATGATGGTACCAGCCTATTAAGCGTACGATATTAACTGCCGCCACTCCCAGCGCAGTGATGGTCAGCAGATACTTGTTAGGATAAAACAAATCAACGATAAAAAAGGCTAAGAAAAACAGTAAGCTGGCAATATCTTGCGCTTTATTATTGCGTAAGGTCACTTTTTCTGCGCCACCAACGCTCAAACCACGCTCAATAAAAAACGGCACTACTCGCCTACCAATGGTTAGGATCAAGCCAATAATTAAATAAAAGCCAAGATACATGCCAATCTTAGTCAGGTTCATATTTGCGCTAATGATACCCCAATAGCATAGCCCATTACCGACCGTCAGTAGCGCAAGCTTGGCTAAAATACCCATTTGCTTATACTGCTTAACCTGTAGCACCGCTCGAAAAATAAAGAACGCCATTGATCCTATAAATAACATATCAAATATAGCCGCCATATACAGCCAAGCGGCTTGCTCAAATCCAAAACCTAAACTAACACCTAAACCAAAGGCTAACCATCCTAGACGTGCCAGCAACCAACAAACAAAAATACCCAATAGTTTATAACCATGCGGCATCATTACCCCAGTCCAAGTCTTCACTGAGGTTAGTAAAAATCCCGCTACCACAGCCATTGCATAACCATACACCATTTCATGGCCGTGCCAATACAAGGGATTTAAGGTTTGTGCATCAATATTAGTATGACCAGTAAATACCAACGCCCACAGCGCCATAATAATAATGGCGAATAGTGCCCCTGCACTAAAAAATATGCGAAAACTGAGGTTAAGAATAGGATGCGGTGAGGTTGGGGGCTGGTTGGGTAAAGAGAGCGATTGCATAGTAGACTTCTTAATGTATATTTAGTAAAACTTATCTTAAAAATACTCGCATAAACATTCATTTTAAATGAATGTTATAAGTTATGCAATGGACGTTATGAATTCAATTTTATATTAGAACATATTCTATAATCGATCCAATTTAACAAGGACACAATGCTGCTAAATAATAGGATAGGAAATACAGCAAACGTTACTAATTTAAAATAAACAATCGAAATGATCAGAATTTTTTAGTTCTGATATTATCTACACCGTACATTCTTCAACTATCTCATTATGTACTTCAAGTGCTTTATAAAGAATTTTCAGGTCTGTTGTGACAGGCACATCAACATCTGATATCAGCCATAGCGACAATAATTTTTATAACAGAGTTGTATTTTTCTGCCATCAACATAAAGGCAGCGATCATAACTGAACCGCTGCAACAATCAATGATACAACCACTATCACAGTGACATACTGTCTGACTTTAAAATAATCATAGCTAATAATTTGTGCCTGATGAAGACCATAGTCAATCACTACCATAGCGATGAAACCAGCGACCAATAGCCAGATAAAACTAACGGTTGATAAGCTCAAAAACCCTAACCATAAGCTAAGCGCAATAATATTACTAAATATAGGCAATTTGACCGCCCAGCTATTGTCATCAGCCAAGCCAAGATGATTACCCCAATGCGCGCCTGCCATAAATGAGGCTATTACTAGGCCATAAACGGAAAGAACGCCCTCAGTCCTCCCCAAAATTCGTATGGCCTCAACACCTATAGTGATAAAAATGGCGCAAATAACGAACGGAATAGCACCCGCAAAGGTTAAATAAGGGCTTGGCTTTTTCATAGCGTCACATTTATCTCGTGTTTATAAGTTTGATTTAAGGTTCACTGGCCGTATTAACTCGTTTTATGACCCTGCCATTTCTTGATAAAATCACCATTGGGATCATGTTGCTGGGTTTGTTTTTTGAGATTAAACTGTCGACAGCCTCTTGGATCTGCACCCACTCCCGCAAGGTACTGCCAGTTACCCCAATTACTACCAACATCATAATCGATAAGGTGTTGCTCAAAATAGCTAGCACCGTAACGCCAGTCCAAACCCAGCTCATGAATAAAACAGCTGGCAACTATTTGCCTACCCCGATTCGACATGTAACCAGTACTTGTTAGCTGATGCATACAGGCATTGACGATAGGATACAGTGTTGTGCCGTTTTGCCATTGCTGTAGACGTGTTTGATCCAAACGTGTCGTTGGTGCATGTTGGGCAATCCCTTCGAACCAAAATAACTTTTGTTGATGGACAAGTGCGTACCAATAAAAATACTCGCGCCAGAGCAGCTCAAACCATATCCAATAAGTTGAGTCGTTAGCGATAACATCACGTTCATGATGCCGTAAACGATTCAGCAGCACCTTAACCGATAATGAGCCGTTAGCCAACCAAGCTGAGAATTTAGTGGAATGCGTCCAGTTATCCAGTGCATTACGGGTGGTTTTGTAAGTGCTGGGAGCATCGGAATTGAAGTAGTCATTTAAATGACTGATGGCGTTTGTTTCGCCGCCTTTAAAATTAGGCTCTGGCTGTATTTGCTCACTAAAATCTTGGTGGGTAAAAAAGTAGTTACTATTATTCGCTGTGCTATTTGTCATGCTGTCAGGCATAGGTGGCAGCGTTTTTGGCGTTTGGCAAGTAAACAGGTCGTTTTCGGCAGTTAGTAAATCGTGGTTGGCTTCTACTTTTTTGCGAAATTGAGTAAAGCTTTTGGGCAAATCATGCGTTGGTAAAGTAATAAATAAAGTGTTGACCGACTGACTATGCCAGTCTATAAACGGGTATGTCGCTTGTAAAGCATCATAAGCTTGGTTTTGATTATAGTCTGCCGTTTGACTGACACAAATATCAGTGATGTGCTCTTGTTCGATCAGCTGGCATAGCTGCGCGAAGGCGTCTAATTCTAACGCTGATTCTGAACGTCCTTGTGATAAAAATTTTGGTGGTAAAGTTGCAGCTTGTAAGTCTTCTTCTGACTGACTTTCTGATGCTACTTTTAAATTTGGTAGGCACAGCAATCTATTGCCAAGACGCTGTAATGATTCATCTAAATCAGCTAAGCTCTCAGATAAAAACTGCTGACGGGCAGCGCCCATTTCATCAAAAGCATAATACTTACTGTCCTGACTGCCCTTTTTGTCAGCAAGTCTGGCCGCGAAAGTTGATGCATAGACGAGTAGCAACCGTCCATCATCACTGGCTAGTGCTGCCGATTTGAGTAAAGTGGCATTGTCATCTACCCGCAAATCGTTGTGAAATAAAACCAACACGACTTTTTTATCCAACGCGGTATCCACTGGGTTAGGTTGTGAACTATCTAGTGCCTGATTTGACATAGGAGCAATTCCAAAATAATTAAACGCAATCGATGAATACTTAAGGTCAAACTATAGTATTTTAAAATATCATATACCGTATAGCAGGTGTTAAACATTCAACCACAGTATTCGTCATAGTTGTTATTATAGTCATGAGCATTTTTATTGTGGCCATGAATGTTGACTCTCGTTAAGCTGACTGGTTAAATGGTTTAAACCTAGGAGAATACTATGACTGAAGAAAATGATCCAAATAAAAAATATGATATCGTCAATAGATTTTTGACAAAGCTCACTAAAGAACAGCCACAAATGTATTATGCTACTACCTCTGAAGTCGCTCGCAGTATTCATACTATGATCAAAGAGCATACTAACCGCTTATCGGTAGAAGAACAGGCACTAGTCAGACGCATGACTATAGAGGAAATTCAGGGTATGTTAGGCTTTCACCTTAAGTAACAAGCTTAAGTGACGAGCTTAAGTAACAAGCTTCTGGATAGACAGCAAAATATAAGTACTTTTTCCATAAAAAAAGACCGCCCTATGGCAGTCTTTTTTTTGAGTCAAAAGTTTGAGTTAAGCCCATTTGAGTTGAGCCCACCGGAACAGCTGAAATATACGCTTAAAAAGGATAGTCACGCGGGGTATGCTGTACTGAAATCCAATGCAATGTCGTAAATTCTTCAAGTACCCATTCGCCATTGAAACGGCCGATACCTGAGTTTTTCTCGCCACCAAATGGGGCGTTACTTTCATCATTCACGGTAATGTCATTAATATGAGTCATGCCCGCTTTAATACCGCGAGCAAAACGCAAACCTTTTGCCATATCTGTCGTGAATACTGAGCTTGAGAGACCATACATAGTATCATTGGCGATTGTTAGGGCTTCATCTTCATCTTTAGCACGGATAATACCAATTAAAGGACCGAACACTTCATTGCGTGCTAAGTCCATATCGCTGGTGACATCAATAAAAATATGCGGCGGTACCATTTGACCTTTAATCTCACCACTTAAAATCATTTTTGCGCCTTCGTCCTCGGCTTTAGCGATTTTGTCTTTAAGTGATTTAAGCTGCTTGTCATTAATGATGGGACCGATAGCTGTGTCTTGGTGGTTAGGGTCGCCGACTTTTAAAGTTTTTACGTGGGCAAGGAAACCCTCTACAAAGTCATCGTAAATCTCATCTTCGACAATAATACGGTTAATCGCAATGCAGATTTGCCCTTGATGTAAGAATTTACCAAAAGCGGCAGCTTTTACTGCATTTTCGATATTGGCATCTTTTAGTACTACGAACGGATTGTTACCGCCCAATTCGAGTGCCAGCTTTTTAATGTAGTCGCTGCTATTGGCAAGCTCGCCGATATGTTTGCCAACAGCGGTTGAACCGGTGAAAGACACCAGTCTTGGTGCATCATGGGTAACCATGGCATCGCCTATCTCACTACCAGCGCCCACCACCACATTTAGCAGGCCTTTTGGCAAACCAGCTTCTTCAAATATTTTAGCCAGTAGCAAACCACCAGTAATCGGTGTGTCACTGGCAGGTTTTAGCACGACCGCATTACCGAGTGCTAAGGCGGGAGCGATAGAGCGCTGAGTTAAATGAAAAGGGAAGTTCCAGGGGCTAATAACGGCAATCACACCGATAGGTTCCCGATAGACAAAGTTCTCTTTACCTGGAATTTTGGAAGAACGAATCTCGCCGTGTACACGGTTTGGAAAGCCTGCTGACTCAAGGGTAATTGCTCGTGCACTACTAAATTCTACCATGGCTTTGATACGGGTACTGCCCGACTCTTTTACTAGCCAATCGATAATCTCATCTTGACGCTGATCTAAAACCTCAACCACTTTATACATAAGGCCGGCGCGTTCTGCTGGGGTTTTTTGTGCCCATTCAGCCTGCGCCGTTACTGCTGCTTTATAAGCCTCCTCCAGCTGGTCTTTAGTGGCTTGTTTGATCTCTACTATGGGATCACCATTATAGGGATTAGTATTAGTATTGATGCTATCATCTTTACCGCTTTGCCACTCGCCGGCAATATATTGTAGGTGAAAATCGCTGTAGGCATCAGAGGTGCTGGCTTTGGCGTTAGTATTATCAGTAGTCATGATTGTCCTTATTTATGGTTATAGCAATTATATTATTGCTTATAGAATGTGACTTTGTTACTGCTCCGCTGAGAAGCAAAAGACCCCTATTTAAAGTTATATTTTAGAGACGCTATTTATTAAACAATTAGCGTCTTAAAGATGATGAAATAAAAGAAGATATAAAAACGTAACTTGATAGACGACTGGTCTAATGCTACCATAGTGGCATAAGGAATAAGATTACTTTGTCATTATATATTGTTGAAAAAACGTAACACTCGTGAATTAGTGACGTTCTAAAAAATACTTAAAGACTAACATTTAAAAGACTGATAACCCTCTATTAACAACCCTAATTTAATAAAAAGCTAAGGAGGACATGACCTTTATGTCTGCTACCACCACATCCATTTCATCAGATATGCTGTCTTTAGAAACGCCACCTTTAGATAATACGTCTTTAGATACAGCCCCTTCAAATACTAAGAACCACCTATTGACAACCGGTTATTGCTTGATTGCAAAAAAAGGTTTTACCGCGGTCGGTATCAAACAAATCTTGGATCAAGCTGGTGTTCCTAAAGGCTCGTTCTATCATTACTTTGCCTCAAAAGAAGCCTTTGGCGAAGCCATTATTAATGACTACTTCACCGAATATAAACAGCGGCTGGCGCTTATTGATACCCTAGACGTTACTGCCCAGCAAAAACTTTATAACTACTTTCAGAACTGGTACGACACCCAGCAAAATGGCAGTGGTCATGAAAAATGCTTGGTGGTCAAATTGAGTGCAGAAGTCGCAGACATGTCAGAGCCCATGCGTAAAGCAATTCATACCGGTTACCAACAAACCATTACTTGGCTCGCTGAGCAAATTAAAGCGGGCTGGAAAGATCACTCAATCCCTCATCCCGATAATATAGCGGCAGAAAGCATGGCGAAACGTTGGTATTTTGCCTGGCTTGGCGCCAGCTTAGTCTCTAAAATCAGTCAAACCAATACGCCGCTAGCAGAGGTCTGGCAGATGACTACAACACAAATGGGCCGCTAAATGGGCCACTAACTAATAGTAGTTAATAATAAGGTCTGATTTTTCACCCTGCATCACTTTTTTTAGCAGCACTTCTTCAACCAAACCGCACTTTGTATCAATGTTATTAACATCACACCTTGTTGTCTACTGTATAAATATTTTGTAAGTACTACTAGACGACCGGTCTAATTAATGTACAATGCTGACAAATACAAAGAACAAGCGCAATTCATATTCAAGATTTAAAATTGATATTGTTTAATTTTAAACCCCCATTAGACTCCCAGGAGCACTATGAAAAACTTCCAGTATTACAACCCCGTACGTATCGTTTTTGGTGAAGATCAAATCAAACAACTGTCAAACCTAGTCCCTACTGAGGCTCGCGTACTAATTACCTACGGTGGTGGCTCTGCTCAGCGCACAGGTACTTTAGACGAAGTCAAAGCCGCATTAGCAGACAATGGCAGCCGTCAAGTATTTGAGTTTGGTGGTATTGAAGCCAATCCAGAATTCACCACCTTGCTAAAAGCCGCTGATAAGGTCAACGAACATGATATCGACTTCATATTAGCTGTCGGTGGTGGTTCAGTGATTGACGGCAGTAAGTTTGTAGCATTGGTCTCTTCACTTACCGAAGAAGACGGCACCACGGTATCACGCGAACAAGCATGGGATGCCCTAACCAGCGGTTGCAAAAAAATTGACTCGGCTATCGACTTCGGTACTGTGTTGACTATTCCAGCGACAGGTTCTGAGATGAACTCAGGCGGCGTTATCAATCATAGTGAACGTAAAGCAAAACTACCTTTTGGTAGTGCGCTGGTTTATCCTAAATTTTCAATTCTAGATCCTACTAAGACTTTGACCTTACCAGAACGTCAAGTGACCAATGGTGTTGCTGATGCCTTCGTCCATGTGATGGAACAGTATCTGACTTATCCAGTCAATGCCAAGGTTCAAGACGGCTTCGCTGAGAATTTATTAAAAATTCTAATTGAAGACGGCCCAGTAGTCAGAAAAGAGCCAGAAAATTTAGACATTCGTAAAAACCTCATGTGGACAGCAACCATGGCGCTTAATGGCCTGATTGGTAGCGGTGTACCACAAGATTGGACGACTCATATGGTCGGCCATGAGCTGACGTCATTGCATAGCATTGACCATGCACGTACGCTCACTATCTTATTGCCTTCGGTCATGCGTGAGCTAAAAGACAGCAAAAGAGACAAGCTACTTCAATATGCCCGTAATGTCTGGAACATCACTGATACCGATCAGAGCGATGACGCTATTATTGATATGGCAATTGACAATACTGAGAACTTCTTCCGCGAGCTTGGCCTACCGGTCAGTCTAGAAGATGCAGATTTAGATGAGTCAGCCATTGAGCCCATCATTAAGCAGCTTGAAGCACACAAGATGGTCAAATTAGGCGAGTATGGTACGAATGACCTAGACGTGTCACGCCGTATCTTGCACCGGGCAATAAGCAACAAAGCCTCGTAACGGTGTTCAATACTAATAGTAGTGATAAATAACATCTAAAATTTCTAGCAAGAAATAGCAGCTGTTCATTAATGAATGGCTGTTATCTTTAAAGTTAATAAGTGAAACGATAACATTAGACTGACATAAGTAAAGTAGAACAACATAAGTAAAATGGCATAATTAGAACGACATAAGTAAACCAATATAATTACAACGATATAATTAAAACGATATAATTAAAATAAGGAGCTTTAACATGAGCTTTGACAATCAACAACAAAACCAACAACAGAATCGCCAAATTAAACTTGCCAGCCGCCCCCATGGCGCGCCAACCAGCGATAACTTTGAGCTGACCTCCAGTGACCTACCCACTGCAAATAACAACGAAATGCTACTACGCACCGTTTACCTATCACTCGATCCCTACATGCGCGGACGTATGAGCGATGCTAAAAGCTACGCTGACCCTTTAGAAGTTGGCGATGTGATGCTAGGCGGTACCGTCGCTCAGGTAGTTGAATCCAATCTTGATAAATTTGCCATCGGTGACCTAGTAGTTTCCAATTCAGGCTGGCAGGATTATAGTGTCAGTGATGGTGAAGGCGTACTAAAGCTTGATAAGAACATGGCGAACCCGTCTTATGGATTGGGTGTCCTTGGTATGCCAGGCTTCACCGGTTATATGGGCTTGACTGATATTGGTAAACCCAAAAAGGGCGAAACCCTAGTGGTTGCCGCTGCAACAGGCCCGGTCGGTGCGACAGTCGGACAGGTTGGTAAGCGTCTTGAGGTGCATACTGTCGGGGTGGCAGGTGGTGCTGAAAAATGTGCCTACGCGGTCGACGAATTAGGTTTTGATACTTGTATTGATCACACAGCCGACGACTTTGCACAGCAGCTTGAAGACGCCTGTCCTGACGGCATCGATATCTATTATGAAAACGTCGGTGGTAAAGTGTTTGATGCGGTAATGCCACTATTAAATGCCCACGCGCGCATCCCAGTATGTGGCTTAGTATCCCAATACAACGCGACTGAACTACCTGACGGTAAAGACCGCTTGAGTGTCCTAATGGGCAATGTTCTGAGTCGACGTCTGACCATCAAGGGTTTTATCATCTTTGAAGAGTATGGCGATCATTTCCCAGAATTCTTAAAAACTATGAGCAAATGGGTTGAATCTGGCGAAGTCAAAACTAAAGAACATCAGATCGATGGGTTGGCACAAGCGCCACAAGCCTTTTTTGATATGCTAGAAGGCAACAATTTTGGCAAAACCGTCATAAAAGTTGCTGATGTTAAATAGTAGATAGCCTTGATAAAGGCTGGCTGCAATAAGTACTGATAACTACTTTATCTGATACTCTAACAAGCACCACTTGATAGATACTGTTTTCAAATAAATAAGGATAATTATGAATATTTTAATGGTTTTAACATCACACGATCGTTTAGGTGATACTGGTAAAAAAACTGGTTTTTGGCTAGAAGAATTTGCCGCTCCTTACTATGCGTTTTTGGATGCTGGCGCAAATGTTACACTTGCCTCTCCTGCTGGCGGTCAACCACCACTTGATCCTGGTAGCGACACCCCAGATGCACAAACAAAAGATACCACACGTTTTAAAGAAGACTCTGATGCGCAAAAGCATCTTGCCGACACTAAGAAACTCGCTGATATGAAAGCTGAAGACTTTGATTCAGTGTTTTATCCTGGTGGTCACGGCCCATTATGGGATTTGGCAGTGGATAAAGACTCTATCAATCTGATCGAGACTTTCGTTAAACAAGACAAACCTGTAGCCTTCGTTTGCCATTCTCCAGCAGCCCTTAAAAACGTTAAAATCGATGGCGAATACCTGGTAAAAGGTAAAAAAGTCACTGGCTTTACCAACTCAGAAGAAGAGGCGGTTGGCCTTACAGATGTGGTGCCTTTCTTAGTAGAAGATGCGCTTAAAGCCAATGGCGGTAATTACCAAAAAGCAGCTGATTGGGAATCGTTTGTGGTAGAAGATGGCTTGTTAATCACAGGGCAAAACCCAGCATCATCAGAAGAAGCGGCCAAACGCTTACTGACTAAGCTCAAAGGCTAATAGCTTAGAGATCCATACTACAGGCTAACTACTATGATTCGCTTACACCACCTTAATCAATCACGTTCGCTACGCATTTTATGGCTCTTAGAAGAATTAGGTGAGCCGTACGAAATTATTAGTCATCAGCGAGATGCTAACACTTATCTGGCACCAGCCAGCTTAAAAGCCGTTCATCCTCTTGGCAAGTCGCCGGTCATCGAAATGGATGGTCAGTTATACTCAGAATCGGGTGCAATCACTGAATTATTGATTGAACGCTTTGCGCCAGATCGCTTGCGACCTGCTCTTAATAGTGCAGAATATGGTCATTATCTACAGTGGATTGACTTTGCTGAAAGCTCGCTAATGTTGCCATTGATGCTTGAATTGTTCACCAAAAAAGCAGGCATTCATGATAATGAGTTTTTGAATGGTTATATCGATAAAGAAAAGACCAGATTGTTCAAGTATTTGGATGCAGCGGTCGAGGGTAAGTCTTTCATTGTAGGCAATCAACTTAGCGGTGCTGACTTTATGCTGTCATTCGACTTGATCATTCTTGCTCAACGTCAGAAACTGGAGGCGTATCCGCATATTAGACAATACGCAGACAAGCTGGCCGGCCTTGACAGCTATCAGCGTGCGATGCGCCTTGAAGCTGATTATGATGAGACTAACCGTACTTAGACGCTGTTAGCAACGAGTGATAACTAAAGTTATGACAAAATAGCCCAGGCGAGTCTTGGGCTATTTTTTGGTTTTATCATACTGCTAATAATATTAGAGTGTGCCAGCAATCAGCTTGTGCAGGAGCTGTAATATGTTCCTATCCTCTCCATTGCTACAGACTATCGTTCGCTCATGACTACCGAATATCGATTTAAACCCCATGAACAGCCGTTTATGTTGGGTCCACCTGCCACTCCCGACCATCCCGTACCCCGTAAACAGCCACTCTTGACGTCATTATAAATATGACCTCTGAAGTGGCTTTTTTGTACAAATCACTAACTAGATTTTTATGCTTATGCTCATACTTATATTAGTGCTTAAACAAGCATCAGTGTCTGTAATCATTTATGGCAGTAGGCGTTTGGTGTTCCAACTTACGGCACTGTCATTACTGTCATCACTGCCACTATCGTCACGGCTATAGACGATACGGTCATGCATACGATTGGCCCGACCTTGCCAAAATTCAATTTCATTAACCGTAATCTCATAGCCGCCCCAAAACTCTGGAGTTGGCACTGAAGTATTTTCTGGGTAATCAGCTTGCAGCTGGTCGAAAGTCTGCTCCATTGCCTCACGACTGGCAACTTTGCCACTTTGTGGTTGACTGACCCACGCGCCGACTTGGCTGTCATGCGGACGTTTTTGGAAATAGGCGGATGATTTGTCCGCATCTATTTTAGCAATGCTACCACTGATACGAATTTGGCGCTCCAGCTCGTGCCAAAAGAACAACACTTCAGCATTGGGGTTTTCAGCGATATCTTGCGCTTTAGCACTTTCATAATTGGTATAAAATACCACGCCAGTTTCAGTAACTTCACGCATCAGTACAATACGCACACTGGGTTTATTATCAGCGCCGCAAGTGGCAAGACTCATCGCATAGGGCTCTTGTACTTGCTGCTCAGTCGCCTCCCCAATCCAGCCTTTCAATAGCTCAAACGGTGATGCGGGTACTAATTGTTGATCAAGGCTGCCTTTATCATAAGATAGACGCTGATCAGTAAAATCCATGCTCATAACTGTTCCTTATTATTCATACTTTTGTTGGTGGCTATGGTTAATTTTGATGGCAATCAGCCCAATACCGCTTTAATATGATTGGCCAAGCCATTGGCAATCATATCACATTCTATCTCATCATCTGACTCAACCATAACACGAATCATGGGCTCGGTACCCGACTGTCGAATCAGCAAGCGGCCACGTCCTTCTAGGGTGATACTCGCTTTTTCAAAGGCGACAATCAACTCTTCATACGCATAAGGATCCTGCATCTGAGATAAGCGTATATTAACCAATTTTTGTGGCAACACGTCAAAACCTTCAGTAAGGTAGCTGAGCGCTTTATTTTGCTCTTGCATGATTGCCAGCACTTGTAGGCCTGCAATAATAGCGTCCCCAGTACGGCTCTTGTCTAAACACAGAATATGCCCGGACGGTTCACCACCTAGTATCCAACCCTTGGCTTCTAGCTCTTGCATCACGTAGCGATCACCGACTTTTGCACGAACGAAACCAATGCCTTTTGCCTGTAGTGCCAGCTCTAGACCCATGTTGCTCATTAACGTACCCGCCACGCCAGCGACTCGCGTTTGACCTTGCGTGGCGAGCACATATAAAATACCGTCACCATCGACTAGCTTACCAGCTTCATCCACTAGCACGATGCGATCACCATCACCATCAAGACCAATGCCAATATCAGCATCATGGTCTAAAACGGCCTGTTGCAGCCCTTCAGGATGAGTGGAGCCACAATCAGCATTAATGTTTAAACCATCCGGCGTATTATTAATAGCAATTACGGTAGCGCCAAGTTCACGCATTACCCTAGGTGCCACACTGTAGCCGGCACCATTAGCACAATCTACCACTATTTTTAGTTGGCTTAAATCATGTTGATAAGGGAAACTGCCTTTACAGAACTCAATATAGCGACCTTTAGCATCGCCAATCCGATAATTTTTACCCAACTCTGCCGGATCGAGGATCGGCATCGATAAATGATTGCCTTCACCGTCAGTTGCACTCATGACAACTTTTAATTTATCGTTAATTGCATTTTGCATCTCATCAGTAAGCTTTTTACCATCTGCTGCAAAGAATTTGATGCCATTATCATAATAGGGGTTGTGCGACGCTGAGATTACCACGCCAGCATCTGCATGAAAGCTACGAGTTAAATGAGCAATGGCAGGTGTTGGCAAAGGTCCTAACAAATGGACATCTACCCCTGCCGCATTAAAGCCTGCTTGCAACGCGCCTTCAATCACGTAGCCTGAAAGCCGAGTATCTTTACCGATGACCACACTGGGTTTACGCTCAGGATTATCGTTATTTGCTATTAGCACCTGTCCAGTCGCATAGCCTAATTTTAAAATGAAATCAGGCGTAATAGGCATTTTGCCAAACTTGCCACGAATACCATCGGTGCCGAAGTAACTCATTATTAATAATCCCTATGTTAAAAGTGAAAGGCCAAACGTGCTCGCAGGCTAGAGTGTCTACTACTGTCTTATTTTACAAAAAAAACAGCCAACAATGAACGAGCATTGTGGGCTGTTTGTATCTTAAAATCTCTGACGTATAAATATTCACGCTTTTACCGCTGTCATTTAGTCGACTCGGTAGTTTGGTGCTTCTTTGGTAATCTGCACATCATGAACATGCGACTCTTTCATACCAGCAGATGTGACTTTGATAAACTGGGGTTTGCTACGCATCTCTTCAATAGTCGCACAGCCAGTATAGCCCATCGATGAGCGCAAGCCACCAACCAATTGGTTAACGATACCCGCTACTGGACCTTTATAAGGAACGCGACCTTCAATGCCTTCTGGAACCAGTTTTTCGACCCCATCTTTGGCATCTTGGAAGTAGCGATCTGATGAACCGTTCTGACCTGACATGGCACCTAGGCTACCCATACCGCGATAGGCTTTGTAATAGCGGCCTTGGAACAGCTCAACTTCACCTGGCGCTTCTTCTGTACCTGCCATTAGTGAACCGACCATGATGCACGAAGCGCCAGCAGCGATAGCTTTTGCCATATCTCCTGAATAGCGAATGCCGCCATCAGCAATCAGCGGAATGCTATCTTGTAATGCACTAGCTACGCTATCGATAGCTGATATTTGTGGCACACCAATACCAGCGATAATACGGGTAGTACAAATAGATCCTGGACCGATACCCACTTTAACGGCATCAGCACCAGCGTCACGTAGGGCTTTTGCCGCATCACCCGTTGCGATATTGCCACCGATAACTTGAACATGTGGAAAGTTCTTTTTGATCCAAGATACTTTATCAATCACGCCTTTTGAATGTCCGTGCGCTGTATCAACAACAATAACATCTACGTCAGCAGCGATTAAAGCTTCAACGCGCGCTTGGGTGTCTGCGCCAGTACCGACGGCCGCGCCAACACGCAAGCGACCATGATCATCTTTACAAGCATTTGGGTTGTTTTCAGCTTTAGCAAAGTCATTAACGGTAATCAGACCGCGCAGACGAAAGTCATCATCAATAACAATGACTTTTTCAATACGGTGTTCATGCAGTAGTTTCTTAATATTCTCGTTGCTTTCACCTTCATGAACGGTGACCAGCTGTTCTTTTGGGGTCATGATATGACTGACCGGTAATGATAAATTGGTTTCAAAACGCCAGTCACGATGAGTAACGATACCGACAACTTTATCAGTACCCTTCTCTACTACAGGCACACCTGAGATATTATTATCTTGGGTCAATCTTAATAGTTCACCAATAGTCATCTCTGGATGGACAGTAATAGGATCAACTACTGTACCCGCTTCGAATTTTTTGACGCGGCGCACTTGAGTGGCCTGCTTATCAATATCCATACTTTTATGCAAGATACCTAACCCACCTAACTGTGCCATAGTAATGGCCATTTCAGACTCAGTAACCGTATCCATAGCAGCAGAAATTAACGGTAAATTTAAGGTAATACTTTTGGTCAGGCGAGTAGACAGATCGGCAGTTTTTGGCAGGACTTCAGAATAGGCTGGTAACAATAAAACGTCATCAAAGGTGAAGGCTTCATGGACAATACGTAACATACATACCCCTAGCGGTGGTTATTTTGATGGGTGGGAGCTCAGTATTAAGGATCTCAATTAACAGTATGGCAGCCAGCAAACGCTAAATACAGATTCTAGATATAGGCGCTTACTAGAGTCAAAGGCTGTTTCAATGAGTGATCAATAATGCGGTAATACAAATGTAGCATCGACCGCTGCTTAATGACTCAGTTATCCCTTAAAAATAACGCCACATTATAACAAATAAGCCCGCCTCTCGCATAATAGTTTTGTCATCTCACTTTACAGCGGCGTATCTGTATTCCAATATTATATACTCAACTGACACTCAAATAAGTAAAGTTTATAATTTATGCCACTAAAGCAGCTTTTGGGGTAATGACCATCAAAAACATGTCTATTGATGGCTGTCTTTAAAGGTAAAACGCTCTGTTGGTAGATACTCTTTTTGTTCCTGATTAATATAGCTGAGCATTTCCTCACGCACACTGCTTGCTAATATCCAAGCATTGTAAGGACTATTTGCGGCCTGACTGCCCCTTATTTTGATACTATTTTCACTGACTGATACTACAAATAGCTCAGGCTCCGACTTCCCATCCCATAACTCATTCGCCTTGACCACTTCAATATATTTTTGGCGTATAGTGTCGATATCAGCACCATAATCAAGATGTAAATACACCACACCAGTTTGGTGCGATTCGGTATGCGACCAGTTTTCTATGATTTCAGTAATAAGATAGCGCATCGGGACAATTAAGCGCCGCTCATCCCAGGTTTTTAGCACCGCATAGGTATAGCGTAAATCTTCGATAGTACTCCAATGACCTTCCATCATCACTGTATCGCCAATGCGTACTGGCTGAGTGATTGCCACCTGTATACCCGCAATAATATTGCCCAAGCTAGGCTGCGCGGCAACACCAATAACCACACCAGCAATACCTGCTGAGGTCAATAAGGCCCTACCAAGCCCATTAATATTGGTAAATTCACTAAGGCCAATCCAAATACTGCCTAGGATCATCACAAAGATAAACATGCGCCGAAATACTGATGCATAAGTACGGCGGCGGCGTCCTTTATCGAAGTTCTCTTCACTTAAATTTTCAATTTGTAAATCTTGGTAGCGATTGGCAAAAAAGTTGATGACTCGTATGCCGAGCCGCAGCGCGCTGAATACCAGGCCAAGCCAAATAATCGGACGGGTGGAGGACGCCACGGCATCTAAATAAGGAAAGCCACCGGAGACTAGAGTGAATACTAAAGAAAAGCTGATGGTAAACGTCAACGGCACGGTCAACTTACTGACCAAGTCCGCCACACTATTACTACTGCCAACATCGATAGTGTATCTTTTGTCGGCTGCAAACCGGTTGATAATTTTTTCGGTTCCTGTGCTCAGTAACCAACCCACACCCATAGTAAATGAGAAAAATAAAACGAGCGCTAAAAATTCCCATACTGCAATACTAAAAAACCGTAACCCCATCCAAGTAGGTAAATAACGCTCAAACTGCGTGGGTTGATATTGATCATAAAGACTGTCGATATTACCGACCGTTTGCTCAGAAAACACCCAAATCGGCGCATTATCCTCAACTCGCACACGTTGTAAATACATAGGTACACGGCGCTCACGGTATTCCATGTATCCGAGCTGAATAGAACGTCTGGGAATACCTGTCACGCTGTTATTACTACCAAGAGGTGGTTCAATCAGACCATCAGGGCGATCGGGCAACTTATCAAAGACATATAGTTTTTTTTTGGTTAATAAAAAATCTAAACGCTTGGACAATTCAAGTGAGCGACTAAGCTGCACATCGCTATCAATCAAATTCATATTTAGCGCATAAGCGGCCAAATCAAACTGTTGCTTCATAATAGCCGACTGAAAAAACTCCAAAGTGGCCAGTGGCGTTGATAAATTAGGCGGCGTTGCTAATGGCGGTAACCCACTGTTGAGAGCGTCTAGCGGATAGTAGTTTTCATTGTACTCTCCTGTTAGGCTCGTCTCCCCTTGCAAATGCCCTGCTTGCTGCACAGCCGTTTGTTCAGTAGGGTTAATCGTTTCACGAGCTATTTCAGAGAGATCAATATTTTTATTTTTGATAGTTTCAATCTTCTGGGCGGCGTAATCAGCCAAGTTATCTGGCTCATTTTTGGTTGGTGCTGACGGATTGCGCTCTTCATTATCATTGGTAGCAGCCTGGGCAGGAATGTAAAGCAAACTAAGCAACATGACTAAAAAGCCAATCAATAATTTGACACTATTGCTATTAGCCTTATTAATAAAATTATTAATGTAGCAAGCATAAAGGTTGTTATCCGCCGCTTTTAATTCAGCATGATGAGTACAGAGATGACCAGTTTTAGTATTGATAAGCTTACAGTGGGTTTTCATAGCATTGAATTTATTGACCTAAATATTAATCCAATTTAAAACAGTCCGTAAAAAAAAGCCAGTGTAAGCTGACTTAATTTATTAGGGTTCGTATTTAATATGAAGTATTCGTATTAAATAGCGAAAAATAGCTTTTACAATCACGATAACAACCTTTAGGCGCGACGCCAGGTAGTGCCAGTGCGACTGTCTTCAAGCTCAATACCGGCCTCTTTCAACAGCACCCGAATCTCGTCGGCACGAGCAAAGTTTTTATTGGTTTTGGCATCGGCGCGTTCAATGATCAAATTATCAATATCAGAATCACTAAAGCTATCATCGCTCTCTTCACCGATAACGGCTTGTAAGAACTGCTGCACTGGCTGCTGTAATATATTGAGTACCTGTGCCAGAGCTTTTAACCGCTGCGCCAACTGCCATGCACTTTCCACGTCTTCAGCTTTAATAGCCTTATTAATGTCACGTGCCAGCCCAAATAAAATACTGATAGCAGCAGAGCTGTTAAAGTCATCATTCATGCCAGCGATAAACTCTTGTCCTGCCGTACTGGCATAAGCATTATTTATCAAGGTTTCGTTAACCTCTAATGCCTGTCCTTTTTGTCGCTCCGCGATCTTTAGCGCATGATATAGTCTGCTTAGGCTATTATGTGCTTCATCTAGGGCCACATCTGAGAAATTGACTTGGCTGCGATAATGGCTGGATAGTAGAAAGTAACGCACGGTTTCAGGATGGTATTTTGCCATCACATCGCGAATGGTAAAAAAGTTATGCAAAGACTTGGACATCTTTTCGCCATCGACGTTAATAAAGCCCACGTGCATCCAATTACGCGCGTACTCACAACCAGTAGCCGCTTCAGACTGCGCAATCTCATTTTCATGATGCGGAAACTGTAAATCGTGGCCACCACCGTGAATATCAAAAGTATTACCCAAGCATTTAGTCGACATCGCCGAGCACTCAATGTGCCAGCCCGGACGACCTTGGCCCCAAGGTGACGCCCACTGTGGTTCATTTGCTTTAGCCGCTTTCCATAACACAAAGTCAAATGGATTGCGCTTAACGTTTTCAACCTCGACCCGTGATCCAGCTTGCATCTCATCTAAGTTGCGCTTGGACAATTTGCCATAGTCAGCAAAGCTATCGACGGCATAATAGACATCACCATTATCAGCAGGATAGGCGTAATCGCCGGTGACTAGGGTCTCAATCATCTGCTGCATCTCATCAATATGATCAGTCGCGCGCGGTTCCGCATTAGGCGTTAAGCAACCAAGCGCGACGGCATCTTCGTGCATCGCTGCGATAAAGCGCTGGGTTAATACGCCAATATCTTCGCTATTTTCTGCAGCACGGGCAATAATCTTGTCATCAATATCGGTAATATTGCGGATATAATTGACCTCATAACCCAACTGCTTGAGCCAGCGTACCGCCAAATCAAAAGCCACTAGCACTCGCGCATGACCAATATGACAATAATCATAGACCGTCATGCCACACACATACATACCCACTTGACCAGCATTAAGCGGCGTGAATGTCTGCTTACGTCCAGTCATCGAATCATAGATGGACAACTGCGACATGGCATCGGCAAGTGGTGTGGTAGTCATAAAATAGCCTTTAGGTAAAAAATTAAATTAGGTGTTAACAACAGGAATAAAAATAAAAAAACGGGCAATAATGCAAAAAATAGCATGCAGACAGTCTAATATTAAAGTCTAAACGTAGCGCAGCATAATGTAACCAATCTAACGATCTCAACGACAATGGGTCTTAGCAAAATGTATCTTAGCGAAAATGCTTGTAAAATACTACAATGAGCTAGATTATGGCAGATGTTCACTTATAAACACTGAGTGTTAGAAACTTACCCCTCCCTATAAACTGCACGATAAATGAGTACACCTAAGGAAAAACAATGGGCAATCGCTTAAGTAAAATTTACACTCGTACTGGAGATGATGGCACCACCGGTATGGCCGATGGTAGCCGTGTCAGCAAGGCCGATGACTTATTCAGCGTGATGGGTGATGTCGACGAGCTTAACTCGCATATTGGCCTAGTACGGGCACACTTTGCCCAAGCGGTAGCCGCAGCGGATGCCAATACGCAGCCGTTACCTGACCGTCTACAACAACAGGAAGGGCAGCCAGCAGGCGCTGATTTTACCCAGGCCTTGGTTATTATCCAGCATCTATTATTCAATGTTGGTGGTGAGCTGGCGATGCCAGAGTATCAAGCGGTGTACGCCAGCCATATCGAGTGGTTAGAGCAGCAGATTGATGCCATGAATACCACTTTACCGCCGCTCAAAGACTTTATTTTGCCGACCGGTTCGGTATTGGTCAGCCAACTGCATGTCGCACGTTGTGTCTGCCGCCGTGCCGAACGCCAAGCAGTGATACTACAACAACAACGCCCACAAGCCATTCGTAGCACTGCAGTAAGCTTAATCAATCGACTGTCTGATTGGTTATTTGTAGCTGCTCGCTTCTGCACTGACCCTGAGCAAGTTTCTGAAGTCTTATGGGACAGCCAAGTTTTACAAAAACTTGAGGGTAATGAATAGCTGCATTGTTACTGGCTAAAAACCTTACGGTTGTAACTGAAAATGTTTTTTGCCAAAACGCCCGCAACTTTAGTCAGTTGCGGGCGTTTTATTTTTATACTATTTTTACACTATTTTTTTACATCAATTTTTGCATCAATATCAAATTATAAACCAATAACAAATTCTTAAATTAAGCACAAAGTGAACCTTTAATAGGTGGCGCTATCATCTTCGATAATGACCATATCAATACTATCATCTTTTGGCACCGACGCTGGAGCAGTAGGTGTGGCTGGCGCTTTAGCATCAGTACTCGGCGTTACAGCCTCTTGAGGGGTATTTGAAGTACTGCCTGGTGTGCTGTCTTGATTAATGGTGGGCGGAGTCGCAGGCTGTGCAGGCGTAGATGGTGTTACCGGCTTAGGCTGACGAGTAGTCTGAGTTTGGTTGCTACTGGCATTATTATTTTGCGTAGCGTCGCGGCGACGGGGCGCTTCTTGAGCAGGGCTCGGCGTACGCTGACTGTCCATAGCTGACTTTAAAACCGAACTTGCCATGACATCTGCCACTACTGTAATCAGTGCGGGCTGTCCGGCAATACGGGTGCGTACTTGGCCACCTTGAGTGCTCACGACATAAGAAAAGGCATCATCAACCAGCATATTGTTATTGATACGAATATTATCCTGAGCGAGACGAGTTTGTAAGCTGGCCTGATTATTCGCCGCTTGTACTTGACTGGCTTGATACAGATCTTCACTAGGCAAGGTCATGCTGACACTAGCCTGACAGGTGGTCATGCCATTGGCGTTGGCTTCTTGCAGGATTGCCGCATTTTGCACATCAATGAGAATACCGTTTACTTTCCCATTAACTGTGGCACCGCTTAAACTAATTTCTGCACTGTTGGCATAACTGGCGGCTAACGTTTGCGCCTGCTGATTGAGCGTAATTTTTAGCGCAGTTTTGAGACGGTCTTGTACCATCGGGTCATCACAATTAATAGCAGGAGCGACCGCACTATCATTAGTGACGGGTTGCTCGATAGCAGCATCTGTATCTTTACTGTCCTCAACCTCATCTGAGCGGCTACACCCAGCAACTGCCAATCCGCATATCATACCGATACCGGCGACTTGCTGCCATTTGATCCATTTATTACTCGCTGCGCTCATACTTAATTTACTCCCGATTTACTGATACGTGCCACTGTCTATGGACAGTGTTTGATATCTATACCGCAACAACCGCTACGATAGATTTAAAAACCAAACCATTATACGAGGTTTGAATAAGGTGGTCATCAGTGTAGCTCATTGATATGCAAATAAAATCCATCAACGGCCTTAAAACCTACCTTTGGTTGCAAAAACATAACAAACCCTCATATTAATCCTTAACCCCTACTACCGATTTGGCAAATCATTGAATATTAAGAGCAACATAGCCATTACCAATAGATAGATAAACCACTGTTTGCTTATCTGAAATCCATGCAGCATGGTTTAAAAGATCGCTATGTTTAGTAGCTAACAATATTTTCGTTTAACAGCTCATTAGATTTTCGCCAGATCTTGTTATATCCTGTTAGGACGTGTTGGACATTTTTTCGCCATTAATTTACCCCCAATGTTCAGCAGACCCTGTTAGGCGTTACAAGTTATTAACTTGTATGGACTCACTTAAAAAAAGGGAGTGGTTAATCATCATGATAAACCTTGAAAACACGCAACTGATTGGTCATCGTGGCGCTCGCGGCGAAGTGCTAGAGAATACCTTGTCTGGATTTCAGCATGCTTCTCGCTTGAGGCCGCGTGGCTTGGCAGGAATTGAGTTTGACGTACAGCTGACAGCTGACGAGCATTTAGTGATCTTTCATGATGAAACCCTACAGCGCTTATGCGGTTTGCAATCCCGTATTGATCAATTGAGCCTGATTGAAATTCAGCGTCAACTGCAATCAGGACATCAGATCATCAGTCTAGACATGCTGGCGCAAGCACTGCCATTATCAGTGCAAGCACTGCCTTCCTCCACGCCACAGAAACACACGCTAAATAACTTATTTGGTGGGTCTAGATTTGATGGGTCTAGGTTTGCTGGGGCTAGGTTTTCTGACAATACTAATGATGATTCCCTAACAACAGCCGTGCATAAACTCGCACAATTTACCCATATTGAACTAGAAATTAAAACGCACCCCCGCACTAATTATTCAAAATTAGTTGGGGCGTTAGCGCGCTACTTGGTAGATACCCCACTTGCTGGGCTACCTATTGTGCTCACCAGCTTTGATCTACAACTACTCGCTCAGCTGCAGCGCAATAAATTATTGACCCATATGCCCAGAGGCTTACTGGCACACACACCAGAATTATTGGCGACTGCGCCCAATAAGGCATTGCAACTGGGCTGCACTCGACTTGGGGTCTATTATCCCCTACTGACTCAGTCAGTCATCCAACATTGCCACCGTCACAATTTACCAGTGAGCGCTTGGACAGTAAATGATATTGACAGTATTAAACAACTTGTGAAATGGCAAGTCGATGTGATTATTACCGATATCCCAACTCAACTATTATAAATACCTAACAAATATTCATATTATAAATATCCAATTGTCATAATTATAAATACCTAGTTATTATAGATGAGTCGTTTTTACTAATAGAGGGCTGCCATGAATATTTAATGTTTATGACTGGTCTGTATTACTTAAATCATGATCAATCGTTGGCGTTAATAAGACGTTGATTACTGTTCAGTTATTATGAATAAATCGTTAGTTTTACTACGATAAAAGCTATTGATATTTACGGCTCTAAAACCTTACAACAGACCTTAGATACGGTGTTAAAAATTTAACATATCTTGGGTGCTACTTACACTTTTACTCAATACCTGGTAGGTGACGCGATATTCACAGCAATAACTTGTATATATCTATACAAGTTATTGTTATCTAGCAATATTTTTATAGTGCATAGGTGTTCACTTTCTTCTCTTTTTGATGTAATATAGGGTATTGAAGTTAATACCGTTAGGGATATTATATGATTGCAAAAAAAGCACTTGGCTTACCGCTTAAAGGCTTACGTTTCGCTATCAAATCTGGCAGCACACTAGTGCAGAATGCCACTATTCAAGCGACGCGCTTTAAAACGCGGTTCGACGATAACAAGGCGAATAACGCACTCAATGAGCAGCGCGCAGCCACTAGTGACTATACCAATAATTCGTCTGCCTCTACCAAGAGCGGCGATGTCTCTATGAGCGAGACCATCGACGTGCGTGAACTTGAGTTCACAAAAGCACCGATTAATTGGATACCCGCAGCGATCTTGGTAGCCACGCCGCTTGCTGCTGCAGTCATTACTCCTTGGTATCTAATGACCCATCAAGTCAGCGCACCCGTTTGGGGCGTATTCGGCGTCTTGATGGTCTATACAGGTATGAGTATTACTGCAGGCTATCACCGTCTATTGTCGCATCGTTCTTATAAAGCGCATCCGATAGTCAAAAACTTCCTATTACTGGGCTCTACACTAGCGGTACAGGGCTCTGCGTTTGACTGGGTTTCTGGGCACCGTAGCCATCACCGTCATGTTGATCACAAGTTAAATGACCCGTACTCAGCACGGCGCGGCTTTTGGTTCAGTCACGTGGGTTGGATGCTACGCAACTATCCTAGTGGTAAGTTTGATTATAAAAACATCCCTGATTTGACCAAGGATAGAACCTTACAAATTCAGCATAAGTATTATGGTCTGTGGGTGGTAGCGGCTAACGTCGGCTTAGTAGCCGCCATTGGTTGGTTGATTGGTGACGTTTGGGGTACCTTAGTACTGGCCGGTTTGCTACGTTTGGTACTGACCCATCACTTCACTTTCTTCATTAACTCATTGTGTCATATGTTTGGAACGCGTCCTTATACCGATACCAACAGTGCCCGTGATAACTCTATATTAGCGATCTTTACCTGGGGTGAGGGTTATCATAACTATCATCACTTCTTCCAGTATGACTATCGTAATGGTGTGAAATGGTGGCAGTATGATCCAACTAAATGGTTAATCGCTGGTTTGTCAAAAGTGGGCTTAACGACTGAGTTACGTACTATTGATGACACCACTATCAAGCATGCTGAAGTACAAATGCAGTTCAAACAAGCGCATCAACACATCGATACGGCAAATGCGGATGGCATTGATATTCCTCATGCCATGCAAAGCTTCCAAGATCGTATTAAATTTGAATACGATGCCTTCACCCAAACGGTTGAAGAATGGCAAGCGCTGAAAGCCAAAGCTATCGAAATGAAAAAGACTGAGTTCGCTGACCGTTTGCATGAAGTCGATGACAACCTCAAGTTTGAATATGCCAAGATCGAGCAAAAGATTCATGAGCATAATGACAACTTGAAAACAGCGTTCCGCTCTATCGGCCAGAGCAGTAAAGCCGCTTAAAGCTGACTGAACCTAGACGTCACTGTTTAGTTAAGCGTTACTGTTCTCAGTCGGATTAGTGTACTTATTACAACGTTTCTCCTTCCCCCTCATCTACTATGGATGAAGGGGGTTTTTTTGTTTAGAGCTTGGTAAAAAAGTTAAAGAACAGTATAAAATAGGCTAACAAAAAATAGATTACAAGACCGTGACAGTGTAGCTCGATGCCGTATTAAGCCTATGTTATAGTGGTTTTATCTACCTTATGTTTTAATGGAAATACCTGATATGCGCTATCAAAACACCTACGCCAAATTAGATCCACGTCTTCATCATAAGCAACCGCCAACACCACTTGATAACCCACGTGTCGGTCATTTTAATACTCAAGTTGCAGAGCAATTAGGCTGGGCAGAAAACAGCGATTTAATGGCTCGCTGGGTTGATATTATCGGTGGTCATTACCTACCTGCCGAATTTGAACCTTTGGCGATGGCCTATGCCGGTCATCAATTCGGTCAATGGGCGGGGCCATTGGGTGATGGTCGCGGCTTATTAATGGCCCAAGTACTAGATAGTAATGATAATTTACAAGATTTGCATCTTAAAGGCTGCGGTCTGACACCCTACTCTCGCATGGGTGACGGACGGGCGGTCTTACGCAGTACTATAAGGGAATATTTGGGTGGTCATGCCCTAACTCAACTTGGGGTTCCCTCCTCTAATGCGCTCGGCTTTGTGGTATCTGATACACCTATCCGCCGTGAGCGTATGGAAGCCGGTGCCGCATTGATGCGGGTCGCTGACAGCCATATTCGTCTCGGTCATATCGAATGGATTGCTAGCTTTGCTCCTGACTTACTCAGCGAGTTCACTGATTATATGATCGATACTTATTATCCAGAGTGCCGCGATAGTGAGACGCCAGTACTGGCTTTCTTACAAGCGGTAGTCCAACGTACAGCACGAATGATTGCTGACTGGCAACTGACTGGCTTTGCTCATGGGGTAATGAATACCGATAATCTGTCTATCACTGGCAGCACGTTAGACTTTGGCCCGTTTGGCTTTATGGAGCGCTTTGATCCGGCGTGGATTAATAACCATTCTGACCATGGTGGGCGTTATGCTTATCAGAACCAGCCGGCTATCGGCCATTGGAACCTTAATGTGTGGCTACCACACTTTATGCGCTTAACCCAAGCGGGCGTGACTCGTGATAGTTTGGCTGAATGCCTGGCCCCTTATGAGCCCACCTTTATGCAGCACTATCAGCAAGGGCTGTGCCGTAAGTTAGGATTACCGCACCAGTCAGCCAGTTTGACCTTGGCCTTTGAGTGGCTAACCTTGTTAGAAGACAACTTACTCGACTACACCAACAGCTTTCGGGCGCTACTGGGTTTGGTCGCGCCAGATGACCACCCCCATGAGCAACAGCTACTAGCAACCATGGTCTCTGAGCTTGACGGTGAGGCGCTACAAGTATGGCAAGAGTGGCGTACGCGCTATCTGACACAGATTGAGCAACAAAGCGAGCTATCAAGTACCAATATATCAAATGCTAATATGTCAACTTCCGAGGTCATTAAAGGGTTACAGAACAACAATCCCGTTTATGTCTTGCGCAATAGCATGGCGCAACACGCTATTGACGCTGCTGAACAAGGACAGTTTGAAGAAGTGGCACGTTTATACACGTTGCTCGCCAGTCCTTATCACGTACAAGATATTGCCACTGAACGTGATAGTAGCCCGCCGGCTCCTCATGCACCGCAACTGCCGATCAGCTGCTCATCATAAGGTTTATGATGAGTATTGATTGATATTTGTTTACTAGTTTGGTAAAAAATTAGTATTATCAACTGGCTAAATGTTCAATATCAATTTATTATATTATCTGCGTGTTTCATCTCGGTTGGCTAGCCAGCGAATTGCTAATAATGCTAGAATAACTGTCTCACAAGATTGCTGTTTTTTACGCTGATTTCCAACCGCCAAGCGCTACCCTCTCAATTTAACGGCCCCCTCCAATCATCACATGCAATAATGATTGTGAGGGCTAAACGTTAGTTTTTTTATCACTGTTTGTTTTATTCCAATTTCTTCTAACCATGGCAATTACTATGAATGACGATACCAACCTGAATACGGATAACCCTAATACGGAAAGAGAGCAGTTTGAACAGGCTGCCTTACATTACCATTCACACCCAAGACCGGGTAAAATTTCGGTCACGCCTATCAAGCAGTTGGCCAATCAACGTGACCTGGCCTTGGCTTATTCACCTGGTGTGGCAGTACCTTGTCTTGAGATCCAAAGAGATCCAACGCTAGCCGCCAAATATACCGCACGTAGCAATCTAGTAGGTGTTATCACTAACGGTACCGCGGTATTAGGTTTGGGTAATATCGGTCCATTGGCCTCAAAGCCGGTGATGGAAGGTAAAGGGGTTTTATTCAAAAAATTCGCTGGTATCGATGTTTTTGACATTGAAATTGCCCAGAATGATCCAGACAAGTTCATCGAAGCCGTTGCTGCTCTTGAGCCCACATTTGGTGGTATTAACCTAGAAGATATCAAAGCCCCAGAATGTTTCAAAATTGAGCGCGAATTGCGCAAACGTATGAACATTCCAGTTTTTCATGATGATCAGCACGGTACCTCAATTATTGTTGCGGCCGCCATGCTTAACAGTTTATTACTCACTGGCAAAAAAATTGAAGATCTCAAAATTATCTGTTCAGGCGCAGGCGCAGCAGCAATTTCATGCTTGAATCTTATTTGCGCCCTTGGTGTGCAAAAAGATAATATCTACGTTTCTGACTCACGCGGTATCATTACTACTAGCCGTGACAATCTAGATGAATCAAAACAGCTTTATGCCCGTGACACCGAAGCCACTACCATTGACGAATTGATTGATGATGTGGATATGTTCCTAGGGCTATCTATGCCAGGGATCTTGACCGCCGATATGGTTCGCCGTATGGCAAAAGATCCAGTTATCTTTGCCCTTGCCAACCCAACGCCTGAAATTATGCCTGAAGAGGCACATGCAGTACGTTCAGACATCATCATGGCAACGGGTCGCTCAGACTATCCAAACCAAGTTAATAACGCGTTGTGTTTCCCTTATATCTTCCGTGGCGCATTAGATGTTGGTGCAACGACTGTTAACGAAGAGATGAAAATTGCCTGCGTGCGCGCAATTGCTGCTATGGCACATGTTGAGTCAACGCCAACTAACAACGTTAAAGACATCGAGAGCATGCAAAGCTTTGGTAGAGACTACTTGATCCCAGGTCCACTGGAGCCAAACCTGATCATCGAAATCGCTCCTGCCGTCGCTAAAGCCGCGATGGATTCAGGCGTTGCTACCTTACCAATTGAAGATCTTGATGCCTATCGTCAGCGTCTGTCTGAGTTTGTCTATAACTCAGCCTTTGTTATGAAACCAATCTTTGCCCGCGCTAAATCAGACCCAAAACGTATCGTCTACTGCGAAGGTGAAGACAGTAATATATTACTAGCCGTACAAGTAGTGGTCGATGAACAGCTCGCCCAACCAATCTTAGTCGGTCGCCCTTCAGTTATCGAAAACAATATTGCCAAGCTAGCGCTACGTTTAAAAGATGGCGTCAACATCACTATCGTTAACATTGATGATGATCCACGCTATAAAGACTATTGGCAGGGCTATTATGACAAGAACAAACGTAACGGAGTCAGTATCGAGCTTGCACGCCGTGATGTGCGACGCAAAACGTCATTAATCGGTGCGCTACTAGTCGAAAACGGCGATGCGGATGGCATGATTTGCGGTACATTTGGTCACTATCAACTGCATTTAAAATACGTTCAAAACGTCATTGGCAAAAAACAAGGCGTTAGCGACTTTTATGCGATGAATGCGGTCTTGATGCAAGATCGTAATATCTTTATTGCCGATACTTATATCCATGAAGATCCTACTGCTGAGCAATTGGCTGAAATGACAGTATTGGCTGCGGATCAATTACGCCGCTTTAGTATTACCCCACGAGTCGCACTAGTATCGCACTCTAACTTTGGTACTTCTGATCGCGCCAGCGCCGTGAAAATGCGCAAGGTATATGAACTGTTGACAAAAATGAATGTTGATTTTGATTTTGACGGCGAAATGCAAGGCGATGCAGCTCTTGACGAACGTATTCGCATAGAGGACTTGCCATCAAGTCAATTTAAAGGGGCAGCGAACTTGCTGATCTTACCGACGCTAGATGCGGCGAATATCTCCTTTAACCTGCTCAAAACAGCAACCGGTAGCGCGTCTATTGGTCCTATTCTGTTAGGTTCCAATAAACCAGTACATATCCTAACACCATCAGCGACCGCGCGCCGTGTGGTCAACATGACTGCCCTTGCGGTCACTGAAGCCCAAGATTTAGAAAGCGAGGCCGCCGCCGCTAAGGCATAATGAGCACTAAATAAAATGGATACGCATATATACCACTCTGCTACTATTATTAATTGATGGTAGCAGTCTGTTATACTAAAACCAGTCAGTGCCATTGCAATAACGGCGCTGACTGGTTTTTTTTGGCCAAAATAGCGATAGCAAGATAACTATAACCAAGCAGCTATAACAAAATAGCGCAAGAGGGTGCAATGCAAGTCTATCTGGTTGGTGGTGCGGTACGTGATCAGCTATTAGGACGTCCGATCAAAGATAAGGACTTCGTAGTGGTGGGTAGCACCGTGGCCGAAATGCTGGCAGCTGGCTTTCAGCAAGTAGGTGCAGACTTTCCGGTGTTTTTACATCCCACGACTCGAGAAGAGTATGCCCTCGCACGTACTGAACGTAAGCTTGGCCATGGCTATCAAGGCTTCAGTGTTCATGCCAGCTCGGACGTCACTTTGGAACAGGATCTGCAACGTCGTGATTTGACCGTCAATGCGATGGCTATTGAGGTAGTAAGCCTCATTGATGACAGTCCTGTTGACGGTGAAGTGATTGATTATTATAGTGGACTAAAAGATATTAATGGCAAAACATTGCGCCATATATCAAGTGCCTTTAGCGAGGATCCATTAAGGGTCCTTAGAACCGCCCGCTTTTATGGTCGCTATTATGATTTAGGGTTTACCATCGCTGATGAGACGCTCACTTTGATGCGAGAATTGGTAAGCTCGGGTGAGCTGGCACATTTGAGTGCTGAACGTATTTGGCAAGAATCGAGCCGGGCAATGATGCAGACCTCCCCTCATGTCTATTGGCAGCAGCTCTATGAGAGCGGTGTATTGAACGTCTATTTTGTCCCTCTAAATCATGCTTGGGATATTGTTCAGGTACGAGAGACGGTACAGACGGCGCTGTACTTCGCCGGTCAAATGCGATTGAATTTATCACAGCGCTGGTCGCTATTAATGGCCAGTCTGAATCAATCGTTATTTAAGTCAAAATCAGACGATTTAAAACTGTCTGCTACTGCAAATTCGGATATTGCTATTGATAAAACCTTGAATGAAACTAGTAATAAAATGCATGATGCAGCAAAAAATATCACTAAAATAGGCAATCAGATTAAAGTACCCAAAGCACAGACTCAGTTTGCCACTTTATTCATTCAGCAAGCCAAAAATTTAAGCATCATAAACCAGCTAACGGCAGCAGAAAAAATCGACCTTATCCAAGCCTGTAGCGCACACAAAGAGCCCGATAAACTCTCGCAACTACTGGTTACTAGCCAAGTATTACAATTGGCACAACAGCAGCGTCAGATGATGCTAGCGCTTAATAGCTTCCATGCTATTAGTATGGATGACATCGCACTAGATTTGAAAGGTGTTGCTATTGGAAAGGCGCTACGTCGAACGCGGATTGAGCACTTACAAACGCAGAGTACGCTCGAAAAATAATCTAAGAAACAACCTAAGAAATAACCTATAAATAACCACTCATAAATAAACAGTACCGCTATGAATCAGTTAGCCAATCGTGCCAAGACCATAAACCCTGTGGCGCCAGTCATGCTAGTCACTGGTGGCGCTAAGCGTATTGGCGCCGCTATTGTTCGTGCAGCTCACCATCAAGGCTATCGAGTCATTATTCATTGCCATCATAGTCGACGAGAGGCGGATACATTAGCAGAAGTGCTAAATAACACCCGTAACAATAGTACCTCGGTGATAGTTGCAGATTTAGACGTGGTTAATACCCCTGCTGCCTTACAACAGTTCACCCAAACTATCATCGCTACTTTTGGCCAGTTGGACGTGCTGGTACACAATGCGTCGCGATTTTACCCCAGTCCTATTGGTAGCATTGAGCATGAGCAATGGGATGAATTGCTTTTGACTAACGCTAAAGCACCCTTATTCCTTAGCCAAGCATTACACCCCTATTTAAAGATCCAGGGCGGCAACATTATCAGCTTACTTGACATTCACGCTCATGATAAGCCGTTTGGCAATTATGCCGTGTACAATATGGCAAAAGCAGCACACCGAATGATGGTCAAATCTTTGGCGCTAGATATGGCACCTCATGTGCGCGTTAATGGTGTCGCTCCAGGGGTTAATGTATTACCAGAATCAAATAGTGATCAAGCACTTGATGCAAGCCAGCAGCAAAACATCATCGCCTCCATCCCTATGCAGCGGATAGGAATACCTGATGATATTGCCCATAGTGTGCTCTATTTAGCACAAGCTGGTTACGTCACTGGCGAGATTATTACTGTAGATGGTGGTCGCAGTTTGACCTTGGCTGGTAGTGGTTTTTAGAGAAAATGTTACTAATTAAGCAATATGTTGACTACTTAATATCTTTTACTTGAAAAATTAAAAAAATCAGGTATGATTGTGCGTCTACCGTTAGGGCCCATAGCTCAGTTGGTTAGAGCAGAGGACTCATAATCCTTTGGTCGTTGGTTCGAGTCCAACTGGGCCCACCATATATTGAATCAGGCTTGTTCGCAGCGATGCGACAAGCCTTTTTTTATGGGATTTTTGGAATATATAGGATTGTGGCGAGCCACATAGAAAGTTGGGATATTTGTTGGGATAGATTATACCAACGCGGAGATATACCAACATGCCATTAACTCATACTATTATTAACAAGCTAACCCCAAGTGAAAAATGCACCCCTAGCCGCCCTGATAAGTATAATAGACCTCTTGCAAAAGTAGCATCATGATTTAGAATGAACGTATCACTCTCAATCAGATGATCACAATTGCGTAAGCCAACTCTGTAATTTCAGGCTTTTCACACTCATGAAGCACAAGAATAGATTTTGACATCAGGAAACGCTCAACATCACGTTGAGGAAGATCCTTCAACTTCTCGATTATTGCATCGTTGGGGAAGGAGCGACTTTCTGTGGTTTTTTTACAACGTTCAAAGGCTTGAGTGTACATCGCAATTTTACTCGTGATGTAGTGATGGTTGCTATCAGGTGTTTTAGCTGTAGACCATTGCGTTACTGTCATAAAAAATAAAGTGAATATAATTCTCAGCATCTCAATATCCTCCGCAGCCTTTGTCTACTGCATCCCAGAACTGTCGTTACTCGTAACTTAGACTTCCAGTGAGGATTCGGAGTTTTGCAACTTGGCTAATTCTCGCTCGAATCATATCAGGCAGAGCGCTCATGGCCTACGCGAAAAGCACCCAGTCCATGGAGTGAAGGCTATAGGTGGCTTTTGCGACATTATTACCAATAAATATGGTGGCCAATACCCCTGAAAGCATTACAACTTCGAGTAAATTTTCCGCTCGCTGAGCTCTTCTGATTTCATCCAGAGCATCTTCATCCGCTCGGTCTAACTTAAGCCTACTGATATCAGGGCATTCCATGCCAACTTCTCCTTTGGTTTTTGAGTATTAAATCTTAAACAAAACTGTGTGTATAGCCATAACGCTGAGTTTAGCGGCGACCTTGTAATGAAGGCGAAGCCGCAATGAAAAAGGCGTGCGGCGGCCATCGGCCACGTACTACAGCGACTTGTAAAAACACCCGAAGACATCGTGGTGCCAGAACTTGTCTTTGAACCACGGCTCATTCTCGGGAGTACACAAGGCCGCGAGAGGCTTGGCTGATAATCTGTAACGCTCCAAAAGCGCAAGGAGATCTCTCATGGCTACTCGTCTACTTCAGTCGTTGTCGATATAGATCATGGCGAACCAGCTGTTGTGGCGAAGGATATAAGGTCGGTGGCGAGAGTTAACGAAAGCGCTTGACCCATTCACTTACATCATCGCCGCTGCCAATCCCTGGATCGATCAGGCCATCGACCATGAAAGTGGGCGAGCCGTGGATGCCGTTCTGGCGTGAATATTTGGCGTGGCGTTTGATCTCGCGTTCAAGATCAGGGGTTTCAAATGCTGTGGTGAGTGCCACGCCGCTGTAGTCTTCCAGTCGCTGGATAAGTTCATCTGGCGTAGTGCGGCGGTTGGCGCCACTACAGTGATTCTCAAACACGAATTCATCGCGGTGCTCACCCACTGCGGCCATGACCCGATAGGCGTTGGCTTTACCGCCCTCAAGCGTTGACGCGGCAATAATCGCGCGGATGATAATGCTGGAAAACAGGTGCCAGGGCTGGGAGTGAAGCCAAATCTGCACGCAGACGTGATCTTCGCCAGCCTGGCTGAAAAAATCATTTAGCTTGTTAAAGGTTTTTACCGAAAACGGGCAGGTCGGCTCCAGAAAGATCTCGAGCAGGCGTGGGCCGTGGCCCCAGACGAGCGGGTCGGCGTGCCATTGATGAGACATAGTGAGGATTCCTCTTTGTTAGGTACGGACTGCAGATGCTTGTTTCAAGCGATTAGGAGTCTAGCTTAGCATAAAGGTATATAAGGAAAAGGAGCGTGCTGAGGTGGTGATCCCCCTTAGAAACCATAGTGCTCAAAAGTAGAATTTTCCGTCCCGGGGCGGTTCAGTATACGACCCTGAGTCGAGCAACCACGGAATATACTTTATAAATTTAATTTGGAAGCTAGAGCTTGGTATTACTGATTCTATTAACATTTTTCTTCATTTAATTTATTTTTTAGATATATCTACTCTAGTCTCTACACATTTTCGTAATAGTAAATTATTACTACCGATACCAAATAAGCTATCAGGTTTTTGATAAAAGTCTAACCCTCTATCAATCTTAAAAACCCATCCATTATCATGCAGCATGTGCTCATTGATCTGTAGTTCAAGCTCAATATCTATCTCCATTAAACTCTGCTGAAGCTCATTCAATCTATCTGACATTTCTTTAATATTAGTACTGAACCGCCCCGACTATATCGGAGGTTGATTTACTTGAGTCAGGCAGCAATGCCTGACAGGGTTAAATTATCATAATACCGCTTTTCAAACTCAAAAGGTGACACATAACCAATCGCACTGTGCAAACGAGTCTTATTGAACCAATCTACCCACTCAAGGGTCGCCAACTCAACATCGTTCATACCACTCCATTGCTCTTTTAAATAATGAATCACCTCGGATTTATAAAGCCCATTAACCGTTTCGGCTAATGCATTGCCATATGAATCACCGGTTGTACCAACAGAGGCTATAACGCCAGATTCAGTCATCCTATCGGTATAGCGAATGGATAAGTATTGAACCCCTCTATCACTATGATGAATCACATCTTTGGGCTTGTTTCTATCAGACAGTGCTTGTTTTAAAGCGTCTAGCACCATATCGGTATTCATACGGTTAGATACTTTCCAGCCTACAATAGCGCGTGCAAAAACATCAATGATAAAAGTGGTGCAAACCCAGCCACTCATTGTTTTAATGTAAGTGAAGTCGGCAACCCATAACTGGTTTGGACGATGGGCGGTAAAGTTACGATTGACTACATCATCAGCTCGCTTTTGGTCGTCACGGCTGTTGGTGGTTATCTTACCTTTACCACGCCAGATGCCTTGCAGGCCATACTGCTTCATTAAGCGCTCTACCGTACATCTGGCCACATGAAGGCCATCCGCTTTTATCTGCTGCCAAACTTTACGAGCACCATAGCGGCATTTGCTGTCTTCCCATATGCACTCAATTTCACCAATCAGGTAATAATCATGCTGATGACGCCTGGAGTACTTCTCGGGGTTATCTGCTAAGTCTTTGGCACGATAATAGGTAGATGGGACAATCGGTAGGACTCTACAGATTGGCTCGATCCCGTACTTATGCTTGTTATCATCGATAAACTGAACCATCACTGAGGTGGGCGGTCGAGCTCCGCCTGGGCGAAAAAAGCGGCTGCTTTACGTATAATCTCGTTGGCTTGCTTCAGTTCTTTATTCTCGCGCTCAAGCTCTTTGATACGTTGATCTTGGTTTTGTGCTTGTACGATTGCTGGAATACTCTGCTCAATATGCTTTTTATGCCATGCTCGTAGAGTTTCAGGGGTGCAGCCTATTTTAGGGGCAATCGCTTGTATGGCTGACCATGTAGAGGGATAATCGTCCGATGCTTCAATAAGCATGCGAACGGTGCGCTCTTTAATTTCAGGGGTGTAGTTTTGTCTTTTCATTGTCGTGTTCTCTCAGAATGTTGAGCCTCCGACAATCTCATGGCGGTTCACCTTTGTGGCTGCTGGTGAGAACCGCCATCAAGGGGCTGAATTATCTGTATTTGGTAGTCCCAGTGAAAATATGCGACTCATCGCTGGCGTGAGCTATTTAAGTGCAAAGCAGAATGACACGGGCACTGTCGCGTTAGATGGCAATAGAGTCATCGGTATCCCTAAACTGCAAAGCAACGTCAACCTCGAATATGATGTCGCCGCACTCTCAGGATTAACCTTAACTGGCGATATTATCCACACGGGCGCGCGTTATGCAGATGCCGCAAATACCTTAAAAGTTGACGGTTATACCACGTTAGATATTGGTGCCCGCTATCGCACTATGCTGGCGGGACAGGACGTGACGCTAAAAGGCGTGGTCACAAACGTGACGGGTGAAGATTATTGGCAATCTGTTGGTGGTCTGCCAGGCTATGGTTATCTAAATGCTGGCGAACCCACTGCGTTAAAAGTGTCCGCCACTTTCGACTTTTAAACCCTATTTTTTAAAGCATACTCGTTAAAGCATATTTATGACATTTTAATAAAAGGGATTAGGACCTACCTACTCCCTTTTATGCCTTCAAAAATACGTAAAATTCATTCTATTATTGAGCCATTATGTCTTCTCGTGCCTCGTCTTCTTTATATCATATAATTTGGGTTCAATATCGCCTTCCCTTTCTCAAAGTCATTCTGCTTAACTTAGTCAATGCGGCGGTCAGTGTTGGCATCATCGCTTATATTAATCACACCTTTATCAGCCAGCCCGTTTTCAATACCTTATCATGGGTAAGCTTGGGCTACTTTTCAGCCTTAGTACTGCTGCTGTTAATCACTACTTTTTTATCACAATATACCTTGACCCGCTTGGGACATAAATTTGTTTATGAACTCAGAACCAAACTCGTTAAACAAATTATCGACACCAAAGTACCTCAGATAGACCATTTGGGTAGCGCGCGGTTATTAGCCAGTCTGTCATCAGACATTCAATCGATTACAGTCGCCTTTGTAAGAATGCCGGAACTGGTTCAAGGGGTTATTTTATCTATTGGGGTTTCACTTTATCTGGGCTGGCTATCATTGCCATTACTATTTATCGTCATGTTTTGGATTCTAATGACGATTTGGATAAGCACCATTTTGGTCAAGCATGTTTATCATCATTTGACAGAATTAAGAGAAATTAACGACGATTTATATCAAGATTATCAATCGATAATAGAGGGACGTAAAGAGCTGGCGTTAAACCTTCACCGAGCCGAAAAATTATACAAAAATGACTTTTTAAGTCATGCTAAGTCCTATAAAGAGCGTGTTATTAAGTCTGATACGTTTCATTTATCTGCAGTGAATTGGTCTAATATCATGATGTTCGCGGCGATTGGCGTAATATTTGCGGTGTCAAATCAGCTTGAGATACCGATGGGTGTCGCGACTACTTTTTCTTTAACAATTTTATTTATGCAGTCCCCACTACTACATGCTGTAGGCGCTTATCCGACCTTACAAACGGCTCAAGTCGCCCTAGATAAAATCCACTCTTTAGAGCTCACTGACTATAAACCAAAATTCGTTACTGATGCCGCTATAAAAGACTGGCAATCCATATCGTTAACAGATATTAGATATCGTTACGAAGGCATTAATAATAGTGCAAAGGATTTAGCGGTTAAAAATAATGGCTCCGAAAATCGTAGTCATGCTAGTGACATATTAAGTGAAGTCAATCTTACTCTCAATCGTGGCGAGGTGGTCTTTTTGATAGGGGCTAATGGTAGCGGCAAGTCTACTTTAGCAAAGATAATCACAGGGATTTTCACTCCTACCACGGGTTCTGTAAAAGTTGACCAACAAACCATTTTCAGAAGCCAATAATGTTGATTATAGACAGCTTTTTTCTGCCATTTTTAGCGACCAGCATCTTTTTAAGCAACTGGTAGGCAGTCAAGGCAATGATCCCGATATGAGTTTAGTGACGGCTTGGCTGCATAAATTAAACTTGCAAGATAAAGTCAGTGTTACCGATGACCGATTATCAACAGACAAACTATCACAGGGACAGCGTAAACGGTTGGCGATGTTAACCTCAGTGGCCGAACAAAAAGACATTCTACTACTTGATGAATGGGCGGCTGACCAAGACCCTGCTTTTCGCCGAGTGTTCTATCAAACATTAATCCCTGAATTAAAATCGATGGGTAAAACCCTATTTATTATCAGCCATGACGACGGCTATTTTGAGCATGCTGACCGATTGCTACTGATGAAAGAAGGTAAACTGATAGAATTAAACGAGGAAGAACGACAGCGTGCAAGTGCTGATGCGATATCTATGTTGAACTGAGTATGACTAGAGTTGAGCGCATTTGTAATTTGTGTGGATAAAAGTGCTTGCACGTGAGAAGAAACAATTAAAAACGGTACAACTATCATGGATTGATTTTAGAGGTAAAGCCTATAGGTTTTCTTCCTGAAACTTTAAGGATGTCAGTGCTTACTTAATTTAACTCAATAACTGTTTAATAAACTATACAAGTCAGCGACGCGTTCAGCTCGACAAAGAAATCTAGAATGTCCCGAGATAAAAAATTAGGGTATTTGGTTTAAAGATCAGTAGTAATATTAATTATGCGCAATAAGGTTATTGAAGTATATAAAGATACTGGAAACATATATCTCTTAATCGAGAGTATCCAAAATTATACCAAACTCAAAAAATACGATTAGATGTGTCAAACTTGTTTAACCTACAAAACGTAGTGCCTACACTCGTTTTCTTTGCTGCTCCAATTTTTGGAATGGTATTAGTTACCCTACAACCTAATCACAAAGCATTTAGTAGCAGCATAAAAAAGCCTCGCTAGGTTGCCCAAGCAAGGAGGAAGATAAAGCCTATTATTTTATTTATTTTTCTTATTATCTGAGTTTTTTTGCTGGTAGTAGAGCTGGTTTATATAAGTAGCCTACTGTTGTAGATAACTCCTATTATTAATTGCTATTCGTTCACGAAAGCAATCTTACTCAGTCCTGCTTGGCTAGCAGCAGCCAATACTTGCGCGACCGTATCGTATTTACCCTCTTTATCCGCACGCAATTGTACAGAAGGATCCTTACCAGTAGCGCTCTGTTGTTGCAGACGCGCTTCCAACTCATTCATACTAATAGGGTCACTGTCCCAAAATATGCCTGCATCTTTATCAATACTGATTTGAATGACTTCTGGCGGCTGCTCACTAACTACTGCACTGGTTTTAGGCAAATTTAAAGGTACTGTTGGATTCAAAACAGTCGCCGTCAATAAAAAGATAATCATCAATACCAACATGACATCAATAAGTGGAATAAGGTTCATCTCATTCATACTTTGAACGTCATCATCACCTAATTGAAATGCCATAATGTCCTCAATATACTTTTAATAGTGTGGTAATACATTTATAAGGGTATAAGTATTCTAACTAAATGTTCGCTCGATCCTAGAACAAACTATCCAATACAACCCTTTTTATAGCTCTTTTATATCTACTTTATAACATCTTTATAAGCGAGAGGTAGATGCACTATGAGGATAAGTATTTTTTTCATCAGAAGGGACACTGCTATCACTATTAGCGCTTTTGCTATCAGGATTGCTAAGAGTAGTAAAAGTCTTTTTAACTAGCGTTTGTGGCTTACTTGATGTATGTATCTCTGTTAATTCAACAGACAGTGCCAATAAATCATGAGCTTTATCATTGGCATGGTACATAACGCAGCGATTGATACGCACCGCAAGGTTATAAAACACCACAGCTGGGATGGCAACTGCGATCCCTAAGCCCGTCATAATGAGCGCCTCACCAACGGGTCCTGCCACTTGTCCAAGCCCTGCTTGACCGCTAGTACCGATATTATGTAGCGCATGAAAAATCCCCCACACTGTCCCAAATAGGCCAATAAATGGCGCAATAGCAGCAGTCGTACCTAGAATAGGCAGTCCGCGCTCACTAGCAAAGCGGTAACGACCGATATGCTTTAATAATGTCTGTTCTATGATTAAGCGATGAGTAGCCATATCAAAATCAATAAGCGCAGGACGCTTAATCTGAATCTGCTGACTCAAATCATCAGCAACACAGGCTGCTAATTTGCGACTCTGCAGTACGCGAATAATACCAGTCATCCAAGAGATGACGGATAAGGCCAGCAACACGAAGAATAGGCTTTTAGTCACCATGTCGCTATATTGCCAGTAGCTTGTAAAGTCCATGCCAGACTCCTTAGTATTTTATGCAATCATATAAGCCCGCTGCGACTACCGCATTTAGGCTTATTTCGAAAAAATTATAAATAGCTGTTCTTTAGAAATAATGAGCTTTATAAATAACTAATTTTTAGGGTACTGCATATTTGATAGGTAAAGTCACATTGCCTACGACTGGTATGCCATTTTTCATAAAAGGTCTGAATTTGCCAGAACGTACTTGCTGCTGAGCCTCTCTATCGAGTATGGCATTACCAGAAGATTGTGCTAGGCCCACGCTATCAATACCACCTTGCTTATTAACTTGTAATACTAAGACCACTTTAAAAACATCACCTGACTTGGTACCACGTTTGGCACGAGCAGGAAAATTAAAGTTAGGTGAGGACGCCCAATTGGCATTACTAGCATTAAAATTCACCGGTGTATTGCTTGCTATGGCAGCGGCTTTTTCAGCAGTTCTATCATTGGCGGCTTCTGCTTTTGCACGTGCAGTGTCTTGAGCTGTCTTAGCTTCTCGTAAGGCTTCAGCATGGGCCTGTTGGGTGGCCTTTTCGGTTTGTACTGCCAACATTTTACGTTCGTTATCGGCTGCTAAAGCATTTGCTTGAGCTGAAGCATCTGCTTCTTGTGATTTTGTCTGTTGTTTGATTACAGGCTTACTTTTTACGACTTTCGTTGTGGTAGTAGGCTGAATATCGATTTTAGGCTTCAGCGTTTCTTTTTTCGCAACGGGTTGTATTGTTTTTTTAGGCTTTACCGTAGGCTTAGGTTTTACGTCAGATTGCGTTTTAGATGGTTTTAGGGACTCCAATTCTGCTATTTCTACTGTCGGCTCTTCAAATGGAACAGGCGCTGACATCAATTGTATTTCTATAGGTGGGGTTATTTTAAGCGGCTCAATAATAGTTATAGGGGCTTTTACCATCACCAATGTCATCGCCGTCAGCAAATGTAATACGACAACAGAACCCATAACCGTTAATGTTAATTTAAGCGGTGGCACGTTAAAATTCGTTGAACCCATAACACCCTAATAATTGTCTGAAACCAAAGTTTCTTAATGATAATGTAAACGATAACTATTATCAATAAATTTAATCATTATATTTCTATTATTGATTCTTGCTTTCTACATTACCTCTTTAATCTGAATAGATTTAGCTATAAGATCGACGAATCTTACTTTCGTCACTACCTACGCTGCCCATGAATAGCGACGCGCCATTTAGGATATAGGGGTTTCTATAAATATATACACATCGGTGAACCAGCGATAGGATCGGTAATGACTTTGGCTTGCACCTCAAATATTTCAGCCAGCATCGCTTCTGTCATTATCTCCTCAGGTGTTCCCATAGCTTTTAATTCACCAGATTTCAGGACAACAAGTAGATCACAATATCTAGCTGCTTGGTTGAGGTCATGAAGCACAACAATCAGGCTTTTACCCTGTTCTTTTAACCCCCGAATAAGCTTCATGAGCTCTATTTGGTAGGAGATATCTAAATAAGTGGTTGGCTCATCTAGCATGATAATATCGGTATCCTGTGCTAAAACCATAGCGAGCCACGCACGCTGCTGTTGCCCTCCAGATAAAGCTTCAAGTGACGTCTCGGCCAGAGATTGAATAGACATCTCATTCATTACTCTATCCACTATCTGCTGATCTACAGCGCTTAATTTACCCCAATGCGAAACGTACGGTGTCCTCCCATACTCAACTAACTGTCTGACCGTTAACCCTTCAGGATTGGTTTGAGCTTGTGGCAATACCGATATCTGGCGAGCAATCTGCCGACCAGACAAGTGAACCATATCTTGTTTTCGTAATAGGATTTTACCAGACTGAGGTTGGATAAGACGACACAACCCTTTTAGTAGCGTAGATTTTCCACAACCGTTAGGGCCAATAAGACCCACTACTTTATTTTCTGGCAGCTCAAGTGACAAGTTTTTAATAACGGTCTGACCACCGTGATAGCCAAGCTGTAGTTTATTAACCGATAGCATTACCACCCCCGATAGCGAGAAAGTAAAAAGATAAAATAAGGGGCGCCAATCACTGAGGTCAAGACCCCAGCCGGCAGCTCAATAGGTGCAAATAAACTGCGAGCCAATAAATCTGCAGTCACCAAAATAATGGCACCTATCAGCGCTGAAGCAGGCAATAAGATGCGATGCTGATGCCCGAAGAGTATCCGAGCAATATGCGGAGCCAATAGACCAATAAAACTGACCGTCCCTGCAACGGATACGGCCAAACTAGCAATGACTACTGCCGTTAACAACGTGGTAAATTCTAATGGTTTTACGGATACCCCAAGATGATATGCCGTCTGCTCTCCAAGTCCTAACACATCCAATCGCCAAGCCAAATACATACTAACTGCCATCAGTACGGTAAATATTACGGTTAGCATTGGGATATGTTGCCAGCTGCGACCCCATAAACTACCCGTTAACCAAATCATCGCGGTATTAATTTCAACCGGATAAATCACTAGCAAAAAATTAATCCCACTGGCTAAAAAAGCACTAATAGCGACTCCAATAAGCGCTAATCGTGCCGGCGTGGGCTGTGACACCTGTGCTAATAGCATAATAATACAAAATGCCAATAATCCACCAAGTGAGGCCGCGACAGATAGCCACCAAGTCGGTGCTGTAGGAATCATAACCAGCAACAAGGTCGCACAGAACCCTGCGCCCGCGCTGATTCCCATTAAATCCGGTGACGCGAGAGGATTACGAATGACCCCTTGCACTAATGACCCTGATAGACCGAGGCTGGCACCCACTAAAATTGCTAAGATAGTTCTGGGTAACCGGTGTTGCCAGACAATAAAATCCTTCTCACCGCTAAAGCCTTGATATAAATTTTGCCAGATTTGTCCCATGGTTAATTCACTGGCACCCAAAAATATACTACTGACACTAAGGAATAGTAGCATCACAATAATGAGCCCCAACACTCTACGTGCAGGCTTACGACCAGATAGCGAGTTTGAACGAGACGAAGATGAAGTAGTTTTTGTTATCATTCGTTGCTTAATATGATTGCTTAGTAAGGTTGCTTGATATGGTTTCGAGTAGCATCTGGTTAATATTTAACCGTAGCTGTAATAATTAGAAGTAGAACACCATCTAATTGAAATTTTTGGAATTAACCTATAAATGGCATAAGGGTTATTTAAGTTTAACGTTTAAAACGATCGAAAACTTAAGCACTCTATCAGCCATCTAGTCGTCGTCTACACGCAAGCGCAATAAATACGGGCGTACCAATCAATGCGGTTAATAAGCCAACTGGGGTCTCCGCTGGATAAGCGACTGCCCGTGATAAGACATCTGCCCAAACCATCAATATACTTCCTAGCAACACCGATAATGGTAATAGTTGCTCATAAGCCATATTAGATACCTGCTTCAAAAGACGCTTGGCAACATGGGGAATGATTAAGCCAACAAACGCAATAGGGCCTGCCACGGCGACACTTACGGCAGTCAGTATAGTAATCAATGCCCCACACGACCACTGTAGTGCTCGAAGGTTTACCCCAAGGCTGCTCGCCACATCATCACCCAATACCAATACATTTAGTTTTGGTGATAGCCACCAACCATACCCCAATGCCAGTATCGATGTAATTGCTAGCACTGGAATCGACTCCCAGCGGCTATTTGCAATAGAGCCTGCCAGCCAATACAACACGCCATAAGCTTGCTCATCTGTAGTAATAAGCGCCGCTCGCGTAATACCAATAAGTAGGGCATTGATAGCGACACCCGACAAAATAAGACGAACGGGATGAACCGAGCGACCAGAAAAATAGCCGGCCAATCCAGCAACAAGGGCACAAGACAGGACGGCGCCAACCATAGCTTGCAAGAAGGTAGATGTTAAAAAGGCAACGCCTAAACCAATAGATGACAATGCAACCACACAAGCCGCCCCTGAATTAATGCCCAAGACCGCAGGAGACGCCAGCGAATTTCGAGTAATCACTTGCATAAGCAATCCAGCTACCGCAAGATTGGCACCCACTAATATCGCCACAAGCACGCGCGGCATGCGGATTTCTATCAATAATTGCGTATTTATCGACGCTGGATAACTGCCATTATGTTGAGTCAATAATGGAATCAGATCAGCCAACGACAATGAAAATTTTGAATAGGCCGTTAACCCTTGCCAGCAGCCAATAAATAAAACTACTAATAGCCCACACCACAATAGCGCACGCAGTACATGGCGCTTTATAGTTTGATATTTAGGCGATAAAGGAGACAAACGATTCATTCGGAATTCAATCATGAAGCCCTGCTCCATTCAAAAGGACGCTAGTGCTACAACGCATTAATTCGACAATTCTGAAGACATGCTTGCACTTTCTCCACCTTTTCGCTTGGCTATCTGTAGCAGCTCGGTAGCCATATGCTCAGCAGACTGCATACTACGATTTAGCGCCCAGTAAGTTGGATCTACTTCGATGACTTGATTTTTTTTGACCGCAGTCAGCTGATTAAATAGTGGGGAGGACTTCCACTCATCATAAAGGGTGTGGTCATTATAGCGACCGATCAATAGCCAATCGGGATCCGCTGCCAACAGTTGCTCAAGGCTAGTGGCAATATACGCGACATCCATCTGCTTAGGGATGGGGCTTTGTATATTAAGATAACTGAGCAAGCTACCCGCATAAGAGCTTGGCCCATGCAGCCACATACCTTTATCGCTAACAATAGCAAACTGAACGTTTTGACTGGCAAGTCTTGTTTTAGCCAATTGTGACCTTAAGCCGCGCATAGTCTGTAGATGAACGTTAATAACTTGAGACATTTTTTGATCTTGATGTACGATATGACCGACCAATTGAGCCGTCTGTATGTTCTCTACATAGCTCTCGCCGCGGCTTTTTAGCACCACCGACGGTGCGATTCGACTAAGCTCCTCAGCGATGACGGTATGGCGCTCTTCGTCCGCTATTATCAAATCTGGTTTTAAATCAGCGATTGCCTCAAGGCTAGGCTGATACCGTGAGCCAATGGAGGTGTAGTCTGAAATCTGTTGGGTAAATTCGGTAATAATACTGTCAGGCTTATCATCATCTGCAATACCAACAGGCTTGAGACCTAGCGCTAAAACATCCCCTAGAAATGAGTTTTCCATAACCACGATTCGCTTTGGATTATTGGAATACTTTTCAAGGTTGGGCAAGCGCTCTTTGATTTGCTGGTCAGTCAGCAGACGAACCCCATTATTTACGCTCGGCTTAGTTATAGCTGTTTGCGACGTGTCATTACCAGCACTATTAGATAACGGCGATGCAGCGGCTTTATTCTTCTGATTGACAATAAAAATACCACCGCCAATAATAATTAATGCAATAACAAATAAAGGTAAAATAATGCTTAGCCTTGGACGTTGATTCATAAATAGCTTTTCTTAGTTACAATTGAATGTGCACGATTAGGATGTCAGTTAACGATATAAGATAATTATTATCAAATATACTAAAACTCATAGTTGTACGTTAAGAGCCACGTTCTAGGCGCGCCAAGACCAATTTGATTCTTACCCGATGTGCCATTGGTAGCCCCTAATGCATACTCTTTATCTAGGGCGTTATTTAGATTCAACTGCAGGTTATGTTTGCCCATGCTATAAGCGGTCATCAAATCTATCGTAGTATAGCCATCCAGTTCGACTGCTTCTGCGTCTCCGGCGTAGCGATCACTGACATAATTGACCCCGCCCCCAACGCGCCACTGTTCACTTGGTTGATAGGCTGTCCATAAGGAAAAGGTTTGCTCTGGTACATCATTTGGCGTCAGCCCTGTTTTTTTATCTTCTGCATCTAAATAGCTATAGCCTGCAGACACATCCCAATTGTCACGAAGCTTCCCTCGCGCTTCTAACTCTATCCCTTGATGACGGAACTCATCTTTATCAGTTACTTCTCGATTCTTATTGGTTTTTGGGTCTTCTTTATCGATTCGATATAGTGCTGCATTGAGCATAATACTGTCATCATTTAAGTAAGTCTTAACCCCAATCTCTTTTAGGTCAGTCTGATAAAGGGCAGCCAGTTTTGGATTGATAAAAATGCCGGAGTAAGGCAGCTGCCATGATCGCGCCATTGTTGCATAAGCGGAGGTGGCGTCGTTAAAATTATAGACGACGCCTGTTCGGTAGCTGAATTTGTCTTCATTAAGCTCAATGTCCTTACCTTTAAAGCTTTGATTCAAACGCATATTGTCATAGCGGACATTCCCTACTAGTGACCAGTCGCCAATATGGTAAACATCTTGAGCAAAGATACCGGTGCTTTGGGTGCTATTTTTACGAAATGCGGGGAACCCTGGATCAGCAGTCGGCCCTTGCGCTGGATTTGATACTGATTTAGACGGTATGTTTTTATCAGTAGCAAGGGTCAAATCAATATCAATATCATTGTAATCGGCGCCAAATAGCAGCTCATGATTACCAAGATTCCAAGCCAACTCAGATTGTAACGTCTTGCTAGTACGCGGGTCGTAGCCAAAATTATTGACTGTTTGTTCAACTTTATCGTTGATAATATCAGCAGATGATTGACGGGTGCCTTTTTGTTCTAAACTGATATGGCTGTATGAAGCCCGGTTGGTCCATGTCATGTTGTCATTAATGTCAAACTCATGATTGACCTTGGCATTCCACGTGTCTGAATCTTGGTAATCATTGGTGCCGCCATAAAAAGTATTCACTGGCACATCAACAGGCTTACCATTTTTGGACGGGACACCGCGATAAGGGACGAGATGCTGACGCATAAAGTCGATGGATACATCGAGAGTTTGCTGGTCATTCGGCTGCCAGCGAACCGTTGGTGCAATGAAAACATCATTTGAATCGACATGATCAACATAGGAATCACTACGACGATATTCAGCATTTATGCGAGCATTGACAGTATCAGATACTTTATGCGAGCTATCTATTCGAGTCACTACTAAGCCATCGCTGCCAACTTGAGCTTGTACCTTATCAAAGTCATCACCTTCTGCTTTTTTACTGACTAAGTTAATAATGCCGCCAGCACTACCGCGTCCATACAAAGCGCCTGCCGGTCCTTTTACCACTTCTATTCGCTCTACATTGGCCAAACTGCGATAGGACTGCAATTTGCCATCATCACGCATACCATCGCTATAAACATCGTTCAACCCATTGAACCCTCGTAACACAAACTCGTCTCGGCTACCTTCGCCAAGCGTGTTATTCAAGCCTGCAACCCCTTTTACAGCGTCCAACAATCGCACAGCACCTCTATCTTCTAGCTCCGTTTTGGTGACCACCGATACCGACTGCGGCACATCTAGCCATTCTGTATCCGTTTTGGTACCTGATGTTGGTGTATAAGCGGCATAACCTTCGTAGGTTTTAGCGGTGACAACAATTGGCGTAAGCGTTGTTGATGGTGTGGATAGGTTCTGTGCACTATTTTGGCCACTCAATATTGGTGGTTCTGCAAGCGTGTTTTGAGCGGCAGCCTGATGGCTCACTGTCATCGTCAGACCAGCTGTCATCACTGTCACAAACAGTTGAGAACGAATCGCAGTTACTAGAAGCTTGGGTTGATTGTTATGCATATTTAGGTCCATAGAATTTTTGAGAAATTAACAAGGATGCCATTTTGTGATTATCAATATTTAAGGTAATAATTTTCTTATAGCCTGTTAAAAAAGGGAGCGGACAGCTTAGATTATTTATTTTATAAATGATAAACACTTTGCAAATGATAACCATTAGTGTTTATAATTGCAACGTTTGAGTAACATCATTAATCTTTAACTGACATAAATACACACTAAATAATTGGAATTGTTATGATTATTTTTTTTAAACGTTCTGCTCTTTGTCTCGCCTTACTTTGTATTTATCAACAAAGTAGTGCTGAAGTTACGCAGATGAGCAGGGATTCTAGCTTTGAGGAGCGCTCAGACAGTTCCATTAATAACCACTATACAACTGAACAGATTCCCTCTTTTACCGCGGCGCCGATTGTCGTTACCGCTGAAACGTTAGGTGACTCTAGTAGTAATGAGGTAAAAGCATTTGCAGGTAATCGTACGGTTATTGATAATGACTTGATTAAAAAGACGGTTAGTAACTCAATTGATGGTGCGCTACAGTTTGTCCCAGGTGTCAAAATTGAAGATGAAACGGGGACTGGGGTATTACCCAATATTTCCATCCGTGGCTTGCATGCCAGCCGCAGTGGACAGGCGCAGTTTTTGATGGATGGCATTCCTCTAACATTAGCGCCTTACGGTCATACTGGCCAATCTATATTTCCGGCTACTCTCGATAACATTGAGCGGATAGATGTCGTGCGAGGTGGGGCTGCGACCCAATATGGTCCCAATAATGTCGGGGGTGTTATCAACCTTGTCACCAAACCTATTGCTAATGAGACTCAAACTGAGATTGGAACCAGTTCAACGATATTTGAGCAAAACGGTAAGCCATTAACCAGTTTATACGCCCGTCACAGTCGCTGGCTGAATGATAATTTGGGTGTGCAAGTGGAAGCTAACGGTATCAAGGGCGACAGCTTTAGAGATCACTCAGACACTGAAGTCACTAACCTGCAAGCCAAAGCTCTTTGGTATATTGATGACAATCAGGAATTAGAAGGGTTTTTGCAATACTATGATGCCGATACAGAAATGCCTGGTGCGCTTTCGCCATCTGCCTATGAACAAGATCTAGAACAGAGCCAGCGCCCATTTGAAGCGTATCAAGGCAAATCAACGCGCTGGCATGCTAAGTACAAAAACTATTTAGATATCGGTGAGCAAGCGGTTTTAGACCTCACGACTTTTGGACATCACGCCACTCGCAACTTTGAATGGGGGTTTAATTCACAAGCTAACAGTCAAGGAGTGCACTGGGCAGACCCTGCTATTGCAGCGGATAGCTTGCGTACCTCTCCTCGTGAGTTCAATGTTTATGGCGTGGAGCCGAAGTTTTCTATTAAGCTTGGTGATACCAAAAATATCAAACACCACCTAATCAGTGGCGTGCGCTACGTCAATGAAGATATCGATTATAAACTGACCCAAACCAAGCTTGCTGACGGTACTACCATCACACCTCGTGATTGGAATCTACGAACGGATGCATGGGCAGCTTACCTTAGCGACGAGATGAGTCTTATGGATGATAAGCTCAAAGTTACGCCCGGTATCCGTTATGAAAATGCAAAAATGACTTTTAATGATGCGGGTAATAATACTCAAACAGACAATACCATTACTGAATGGCTACCTGGGCTGACAACGTCCTACGCATTAAATGAATCTGATGACACTCTATGGATCATTTATGCCAACGCACAGAAGTCTCTTAGAACACCACAAATTGCTTATATTCGAGGTAAAGGTGAGGAAAGCAGCGAGCTTGCATGGAACTATGAAATGGGAACACGCTACACCACTGATAACCTGCAAGCTAACTTGGGACTGTATCGAATAGATTTTAAAGATCAATTGCAATGGAATAGTGCCGAACAAAGCTTCGATAATGTGGGGCGTACCCTGCATCAAGGAGTAGAAACTTCTATTACTTATACCCCTAAAAAATATGACAACCTAGATTTTGGACTGAGCTACAACTATCTAGACGCCACGCTGCAAGAAGGAGAAGATGAAGGCAATCAATTGCCATATAGCTCTCCGCATCAGTTGGGCTGGCATGCCGGCTACAACTACCAAGAATATAGCGCCACTTTATCCGGTGTTTACTATGCCAAAGCCTATGCCGACAATGCCAATACCACTCAAGAAAGCGTAGACGGCGGCATTGGAGAAACGCCTGCCTATCAGGTTTGGAACTTAAGTCTACAAAAAACGTTACAAGACACTAAGAACGAGAAGCTCTCTGTTCAGTTCGGTATTAATAACTTATTTAATGAACAGTACTATTTCCGAGGTATCGATACCAGTCCTATCGGACGCTATCCAGCACCAGGGCGCTCGTACAAACTAGGACTTAACTATCAATTTTAAATATTAACAAAATTTAAATACTGAGATCCTCAGCAAATCACAACGAGAAAAGTAAATCTGAAATAGATCTACTTTTCTCTAATCAAGTTTTATGTCTTAAAAATATTAGCTATAGCCATTCCGATGTAAAAAAGATACAGCGAGGCTGGGATGTTTGCTTTTAAAATATAGGTTTTGTAGCCTTTGTCTGCGTAGGCACAGCAAGCAAGAAAAATTTATACCAGTCGCGCGTCAAAACACAACGTATCTACTTTATTTAGTATCGACTATAGCCGCTATGTTAGATATAGAAAATGGCTTAGCACCTAACTCAAAACACTCTATGACAAACTTTTGTTATTTTTTAGTAACTAGAGAGCCAACATCTTAATTATATACTTGTAATGATTCTCATTATCATTACAATCAGGTAAATATTAAAAACCCTACTACTATTTATATTCAAGTATAAGAGAAAAATTCCTATGTATGATTCTACGGTTCTAATCTCTCATGTCGTCAACGATGCAGTCATTGAGGGCTTCATCCCCGCTTTATTGAGACAGATGACAGAGCAACGCACCAAACTTATTATCATTACTGACCATAAAGATGCCCATATGGACGCTTTAATAGACACGTCCTTGGGCGCAGACATTATTATCCTTGAATGCGACGTGTTTAACCCTTTAGCTATCATTGATACCTTGAATAACTATCACGTCTCTCCTAATTTGGTGTTTAGCAATAGTGATCATTTACAAGCCTCAACGGCTGTTGTCGCTGGTTTCTTTAATCTGCCCAGTAAAGACTGGCGTCAATGCATTGTATTCAAAGACAAACACTTAACTAGAAAACAGCTAAATTCTGCTAATTTGTACAAACCTAAATATCAATTACTGAGCGCTAAAAATTTAAATCTTGATAATCTCACGATTGGTTTTCCTGTGGTCGCCAAGCCTAAGCAGGGCGTCGCCAGTATGCATGTTCAACTCTGTATGGACAAAAATGAACTTGTCACTTATTGCCAAAACTTTTGGAAATCCACAACAATACCTATTCTGGTTGAGTCCTACGTTCCCGGAACTTTGATTACTTTAGAGACACTTGGCGATGGCGAGACATTGGTGGCCGTGGGCGGCTTTGAGGTAACGTTGACTGAGCCACCGCATTTCGTAGAGCTAGACGCCGTTTGGAATACGCTGTTATGTTTGCGATACCATGATACTTGTTTGTCGATTCTTCGCACCATTGGCGTTGGGCTGGGTGTCTGTCACAGTGAATTTATTATCACTCCCAAAGGTGAGGTGCACTTAGTTGAAATCAATTATCGCAGCATCGGTGATGGTAGAGAGTTTTTATTGAATGATATGTCTCAATACCCTTGGTTTGACACCCTTGTTAGATTACACAAAGGTGTGAAAATTGCTGAGTTAGAGGCGGAGTTCGGTCAGCTTGCCATTAATACTCATGCACGAATTCATTACATTACTGCCCCTCAATCGGGTACGATTCGCTCTGCTCCTGCCTCATTTAAAAAACAAACCCAACAAAGTGTCGTCATCCATCAACCCCTAAAAAAACAGCATCAAACCATCCAACTTACTCACTCTAATAAAGACTATTTGAGCCGACTGCTTGCTTATTCAGACTGCGCTAACACAGTGGATGACATGCTAAGAGATGCCATAAAAGATTTACAGTGGCAGTTTGAATTATAGAAGCTGCAATTACGTGCTACTGGTATAAATTTTTCTTGCTTGCTGTGCCTACGCAGACAGAGGCTACAAAAAATTTATCCCAGCAGCACTGGATCGATTTTAAATTGAATCGGCTATAAACACCCCCTAGTCACACATTCGAATAATTTATATTTTGAGAGTTTATGATGGATAAACAATATATTACTAAGCGCTTTATCAACACTTGTATCCGGGAAGATGTCTATGGACTGCTATCAAATAATTCGATTATCGAAGCAGAATTTGATATTCCTGATTTGCCAAAGGATCTTAAAGCTCAAAAATTCTGGCTTAAAATAACCTCTCCTGAACAAACGGATTGGTTGCCTATTGTACCTAGTGATTATATGCAATATTGGCAACTTGTAACCCCAATTTGGATTAAAAAAACGTTGGATGGTTACGCCATCAAGAGTGACTATGATGATTTTATAGCAGTCCTCAAACAGTCTCCAAGTGCCTCTGATGCGGCGCTTAATAGTTATCTACTCGAACTTGATTGTGCCACGGAGCACCAAGCTTTAGCCCGCCAAGGTTTTAAATGTCAACGGCGCTATCTTGCTACCAATATTAGTGAATACCCAAGTTGGTCTGAGCGTTTGCTGTACGCCGATCAAGTCGCCTCGTATTTAGACCATCCTTATTACCCCACTGCCCGTGCCAAGCTCGGTCTTGATGAGGCTGATATCACATCTTATAGTCCAGAGTTTGCGCCAACCTTTAACCTATATTGGGTCGCTGTCTCTAAAGAGCTAGCTACCGTATGCGCTGAGCTGCCTAGTATTTGGCCAAGCTTTACAGATGTGGGTCTCGATAGCAATCTGCAACAGACTCACCAACTGTTTCCCGTTCATCCTTTAACCCTCCCCTTGCTCCAACAAAATGCACTCAAGAACGACGCCCCTCAAATTATATTTGCACCCAAGCCTGCTGTGAGAGTGCAACCGACATTATCTGTTCGTACAGTGGCCTGCTGTGATGCACCAAATATTCATATTAAAGTACCGCTAATAGTCCGAACATTAGGTAATAAAAACGTTCGCTTGATTAAACCCTCAACCATTTATGATGGTTATTGGTTTCAACAAACATTAGAGGCGATTGAGAAAAATGACAACGCGCTTCGAGGGTATTATTCTCATTGCGATGAAGCAATAGGGGGACATATGGGCGACGATAGAACCATAGCCTTTATCGTCAGACGCTATGATGATACTAAGTTAGCTAATAAAACACCTGTACCAGTGGCGGCGTTGGGTAGCGTCATGCCTGATGGTCGCCCTTTCATTAGTCATTTAATTGAACAGTTTTATGAAGGAGACAGTCAGGTTTGGCTGAGGGATTATATTCAATTGTTATGCCATGTCCATTTGAATTTATGGATTAGATATGGCGTCGCACTGGAGTCTAATCAGCAAAATGCAGTTATTTTATTTGACCACAATGACCGCAACATGACCTTACTAATGAAAGATAATGATGCCGCTCGAATTTATCCACCACGATTTAATGGCGCCATGCTGCAATCTGGTTTAGCCAGCCTCATAGATATTGGGGATATCAAAGACCAACGCATATTAGTCGATGATGAGTTGGCTTTGGCTCAGATGTTTTTGACGATTACCATACAGCTAGACATCGTTGCCATTATCGAGATGATGAGCAAACATGACATTATTAATCGTAATGAGTCGTATCAAACCCTAACAGCGTGCATTAATGCGACATTACAAAGCCTATCAGTGCAAGGTTATGATACCCACCTTGCCAAACAAGTCTTGCTAGAAAACAAGAACTGGTATATCAAATACCTATTGTGTGCCGGCAGCCTATTATCAAAGGAACAATCTGGTGCCACAGATATTAATAAATTCTATGGCAAATCAGCCCCCAACACCTTAAAAATCATGCAGCTACATAATCAGGATTCCTAATGAGCTATCGGATTATGGTGGCTATCGTCCTATGTTGTCACTACATGTCAGCTTTTTCTGCTTTAGGCATGCCTTTGTTTTTACCTATCATGCTCCAAGAGTTGGATGCACCACTGCAATCGAGCTGGGTTGGTTTGCTGTTTATACTACCAACCCTGATGACCGCTATCGCTGCTAGATTCTGGGGCCATTTCGCCGATACCTACGGTCGAAAGACGTCGCTTTTGCGTGCGGAGCTAGGACTAGCTGTTGGATTCTTGATATGCGGATTTTCTCAGTCTTTATGGCAGCTCATTATAGGGCTGAGTATTCAGGGGCTATTTGGCGGAACTATGGCTGCCTCAAACGCTTATTTGGCAACTAGCATTACTGATAAGAACGCCTTAAAGCAAGTCTTAAACTTCACTCAATTTTCAGCACGGCTTGCCTTAATTACGGCCCCTATTGGGCTAGGATTTTTGGTATACCATTACGAGGTTCTTAGTTTATATCGCGTTTTGGCCATACTGCCTTTATTGGCATTCCTATTAAGCTGTTGGCTAAAAAAAGACGTCGTTTCAGTGGTAGCACTCTCAGATGTAAATGCTGTTGAGTTGTCTAAAACATCTTTAACAACTCATTCTTATAGCAGTACAAATAACAAAGCTGCGTTATCTAAAAATCGTCAGAAAAATTTGTATCACTCACAGATAAAGGGTGCTGCCCTTTACTCTAATCCTTATCTATTTCTATCGTTACTACAGTTTTTCTTAGCATTTTGTATGGTGGCAACTTTCCCTTACTTTCTGCCCTTTGCAAAAACTTTCGGTCTTAGCATCTCTCAAATAGGTCAATTATATGCCATGCCACATGTCATTTATCTTATCTGCCAGCTGTTATGTGGACGCTTAAGCATTCGCATTCCAACATCATCGCTCACACTTGGTTTTGCGGTACTAGCCGTCGCCGCTTTGTTGCATTTAAGTGATTATCTGGCCTTGATTTGGTTGGCTAGAATGCTATTCGGTGTGGGTATGTTTATGTGTTACCGCAGTCTTCATACTCAAATGGCCAGCACCAACCAATCTAAGCATAGCGGAAAAATATTCTCTCGATACGATGCGCTATCGAAATGGGGCGGCGTGTTAGCAGGTTTGTCTGTCACTTTATTTGTCCCAATGTTTGGCCTGCTATTTCCTTTTGTCATTTCAGCTTTGATGGCGGTTATCGCTATGATTACCATAAGGATGCATCAGCATTATCTAACAAACCTTGAAAACCATAATCAACCTAAAAAAGACAGCTATTATGAAACCGAATAACTCTACTCGCCTGTATGACTTGACTGGCCTCGATAATAATGTCCATGACATTAATCAAGATTGTAACGCTGAGACTATCCCAAATAGCTATATACCAAATAACCACATGCCAGATGATAATCTACCAAATCTGCTGTCACAGTACCACCAGTACAAATCTGAGCAACACGCTATCATGAACATCATCAATTGCTATCTTCGTGAATTTGCAATCCCCAATCAAGACATGAGTATCGATGAGGCTCATGACGACTTGCCGTTTTGTTTACTTTATGACCGAGCCTGCCCTAGTGAACGGCTACTGACTATTAGATTTCCTGTGGCTAACGACCCCTCTCACTCTACCAGAATCGTATTGCCAGTGGCTTACTTTAGTCGCTTAGGGAAGTGTCAACTGAGTGGGTCTCCTTGGTTAAAAGCAAACAATCAACCTTGGATGTGCCTAAACATTCGTCAATTAATCGATTATATCCATGACTATATTGCGACTCGTTATCAATTGAGTATCAATCAAGAGCTAAAAGATCAGATTGTCAATAGCATTAGCATGACAACCGCCTTTCTACAATCTTCTACTCACAACTGTCACAGTATTCAGAGTGACAAATCTAGCCACAGCCATATCCCTAATGATTATATCTACAGCGAGCAAGCATTACTTTGGGGCCATGCTTACCACCCTTCTCCTAAGAGCCGACAAGGTGTCAATACGACCTCTTTATTGGCTCACTCCCCCGAAACCCAAAGTCAATTTTCCTTATTTTGGTTTAAAATTGATCCCTCTCTAGTCACGTATATTGGCGAACACGCCAAAACAGTGCTTAGCGATATTGCTCATATTTTACTAAGTGAGTCTGCTGACTCGTTAGACCCTATAAGTCAAGACGATTGGGTTTACTATCCGTGTCATCCATGGGAAGCAGAAGGCATCTTGGCGAACCTAACCATCAAGCGAGCGATAGCATCAGGCTATGTTGTGCCACTTGGTATTGCTGGCAAGACCGTCTCCCCAACATCATCGGTACGTACTTTATATCATGACCAGCTGTCACATTTTATTAAATGCTCTATCCACGTTCGTTTGACCAACTGCATTCGCAAAAATGCGTGGTATGAGCTACACAGCGCCGTTTATCTAAACGGTATTTTAGCAAAAATTTATCACAGCACACGCCTGACTGACCCCACTTTTAAACTGATGTTAGAACCAGCTGCCGCTACTGTTGATATGGCGTCCAAGTTCCCCGATGAAGATGCTGAATCCACTCAATTTATTACAGAAGCATTTGGAATTTTGTTTCGAGAATCTTTTACTGCTGATGAAATCAAGTATCTTGCGCCCCAAGTTGCTGCAGCCTTGTTTACTGAGGACAGGTTTGGAGACAGTGTGATTGAGCGGCAATTACAGCAGCAGCGTCGCTCCCACACCGGTCAAATACCACATTACGATACCTTAGCCTGTTTATGGTTAGATCGTTATGCCAACATTTTAATTGACGGTACCTTTGATTATTTTTTTAATCACGGCATTGTGTTCGAACCGCATTTACAAAACACAGTTATTGGTTTCAATCAGGGACTGCCTTCGTGTGTTTGGGTTCGAGATCTTGAAGGGACTAAACTTGTTGATACCCTGTGGTCACTTGACAACGTTACTGGCTTATCTGCACGTAGCAAACAGTCGATCCTCTACTCCAAAGAAGAGGGATGGTCACGCATTGCCTATTGCGTTTTCGTTAATAATCTAAGTGAAGCTATCTTTTATTTATGTCGAGGCGCAAGCTCAGCGGAGGCTTTAGAGATTTTACTCTGGCAGACTGTCAAAAATATATTGATTAACTGGCAGCTGACATATGGCGCTCAGCCTGAGATTCAAGCGCTAATAGAGGGTGGCAGTATGCCCAGTAAAACCAATTATAAAACCCGATTACTAAAGCTTGCTGATAAATATTCCGCCTACATCATGATTCCGTGCCCATGGCAACCCTCTACGCTCAACCCTAATAAAGGCAGTAATCATAACTTAACAACTCATCTGAATCAGACTCAAAGGAATGCCTAAAATGATAACAGACGCGTCGACAAAACCCTCAAATAAAGTGCGAAATAAAGCATCAAATAATAATAACCTTCATACAAAAATCATTGATTGCATTCATGAATTTGGTGCTCAACAGTCACCAATTTGTGCTTATATTTATGACTTGAAAGCTCTAGAAGAACGAATAAAGACTATAACGCGTTGTTTACCAGATCGCACACATTTATTTTATGCCATCAAGGCCAACGCTGAGCCTGAGATATTATCAACGTTAGCAGACCATGTAGATGGCTTTGAAGCTGCTTCTGGTGGCGAGCTCAATTGGTTACAAACCCATCAACCTAACAACCCTATTATTTTTGGTGGACCAGGAAAGCTTATAGAAGACCTTCATCAAGCCATTCACCAACAAATCGATACGATTCATGTAGAAAGTCTGGTAGAGCTGTCTAGAATTCAAACCCTCAGTCAATCATTACAGCTTCCCGTACGTATATTTTTGAGGATGAACATCCATATCGGTGATATAGGTAGCAGTAAACTGGTCATGGGCGGCAAACCTACACCGTTCGGATTGGATGAAACCAGCCTTAAACAAGCGCTAGACATTATTGACTCAAGCCCACTTATTCAACTATGTGGGTTTCATTTTCATTTAATGTCTCACCAACTATCTGTAGAACGCCATCTGCTTTTAATACAGCGATATATTGACATGGTCAAGAAGTGGCAGCATGACTACTCATCACTGCCTTCGTCACTGACCATCAATGTCGGTGGTGGTATAGGTATTCACTATGATCATAATCCTCAACATTTTGATTGGCAAAAATTTTGCCAACAGCTTTCAATTATTTTAAAGGCTAATCCTGAATTTAATTTGAGGTTTGAGATTGGACGTTTTATCACAGCGCCCTGTGGTTATTATGTAATGGAGGTGTTAGACATCAAACAAAATCTTGGTGAGACATTCGTGATTGGCCATGGCGGTACACACCATTTTAGAACACCCGCCGCGCAACAACACAACCATCCCTTCTTCATTGTACCTCGCAGCACTATAAAAACAATAGAAACCGAACATCAAGAAAGCCTGACAAATAAAGCTGCCATCACTAATACTAATGCGACCATTGTCGGCCAGCTGTGCACACCTAAAGACGTGCTGGCACAAAATCAATGGATTGAAGAACTGCGTATTGGAGACTGCCTTGTTTTCACTTTAGCGGGTGCTTACGCTTGGAATATCTCCCATCAAAACTTCTTAATGCATCAACCCCCAAAAATGATTTTTCTATAAAAAATACTTTGGATTTTTACCTAAAAATATCTAGCCAAATAGTTGAATATTACTCCTGAAACCCTATCGCGAATTATTCATAAGCTTTGCGTTACTGACTATCTAAAATATGATAATGGTGAGCTTCAAGTGATACAACTGAATAAACTTAAGGTCTTCGCCGGCTTGCCGATTAATCTCAACAGTTGTCAGGCTTCCAACGCTCGTTATGTTTGATAGTGAGATTATCTAATAATCAAAAATAACGCTCAAGTGATAGTAAGCGTACTCACAGTATCGATACTGTTAATCTGTTTGGTGGTGTTCTAAAAAGTTATCAACTATTCAGTGGGAGCACTCTCATGATTTCGGTGTCGATAACGCCCAAAATAAATCTAAGGTTAAGATTGTATTCTGGTTAACGACGATAATCATGGTTTTGGAGATCGCTGCGGGTACATGGTCTGACTCTATCGCGTTACTGGCTGATGAGTGGCATATGAGCACGCATTCAGCCTTATTGCTATATTTGCTTATTCATACGCTAAAAAAATACTAAAAAAAACTCATTTAGTTTTAGTACGGGCAAAGTAAATTACCTCGGTGGCTTTGCTAGTGCCATTGCGTTAGCCATCTTTGGGCTATGCTGAAGAAACCGTAGAGATAAACTTGGTAAACTAACGACTCGATAGGGAGTTTACCATGACCAAAAAAATACAGAGCTACAGTACAGAATTCAAAGCAGAAACCGTCAAAAAAATAGCTGATAATAACGGCAATCTTGGTGTAACTGCTCGGTAATTAGGAATAGCGATGCAAACCTTATCCAATTGGCAGAACAAAACCAATCAAGGCAAGCTTGTCGGCACAGAACAATATGATCCTGAGCTTATGGCAGCTCTTGTAGAAATCAAGCAACTCAAACGGCAATTAAAAATAGCTGAAGAGGAACGAGAGATATTAAAAAAGGCGACGGCGTATTTCGCGAAAAACAGTTAGTGAAGTACGCCTTTATTGAAGCCAACCAGCAAATATTTAGCATTACTCGTATGTGTTGTGTATTGGACGTTAAGCCATCAAGCTACTATGGCTGGGTAAACCGTGACATCAGTGAGCAGCAAATACATCGCAATCACAGTGAATTACTGGTCAGAGTGGCTCATGATGTGATCAAGCAGCGCTTTGGCTATGAGCGTCTGCATGCTCATCTTACAGAGCAAGGGTATGCCATCATCAAATATATGGTCAGAAGCCTTAAAGAAGAACACGGCATTGCTTGTCGTCGCCACAAGCGCTTTAAAATCACCACCAACTCAAATCACAATAAGCTTGTCTATCCGAATTTGCTTGATCAGAAATTTGATGCCAGTCGCTCTAACCTTGCGAAGCAGTGCTTCTCAGGGTCAGCGATGTCACCTATATCTGGACGCGCGAGGGCTGGTTGTACTTGGCGGGCGTTAAAGACCTATATACTAAAAAGCTTGTCGGCTATGCCATTAATAAGCGCATGACAGCAGATTTAGTTTGCCGTGCATTGAACATGGCTATTAAGAACAAAGGACCAAGTAGGAACTTGACCGTCCACTCTGACAGAGGCAGTCAGTATGTAGTCATGATTATCACAAGATCATCAAACAGCATAAGTTTAAGGGCTCAATGAGCGGCAAAGGTAATTGCTTCGACAATGCACCAATAGAGAGCTTCTCAGGTGAGGAGCACTGCTCCGCAAGGAAGAACGAGCTGGTGTATCACCAAGATTATAAAACGAGATTCGAAGCCATCAATGACATCATTAAATATATTGAGCTTGAGTACAACCAGACTAGGATTCAAAAGGGCTTGGGCTATAAAACGCCAAGACGAATGTGGCTTGACTTTTACCGTCAGGCTGCATAATTAAAACCTCCCAAGTTAATGTCTACGGATTTGACAGCATAGGTCACTCCACGTGTCGCTGGTGAATATATGATTGCTTTATGACACGCTAGAGAAAAATACCCTTCTACACCATATTTTCAAAGATATCATCAATATATTTTTCTACGGCATCACTATCATTGGTGACTTTAGCATACGTCCTCAAACCTATTATTTGAATTTGGAAATAACGCGCCAGCTCAACCGGATTTTTCTTAACGCTGATTTCACCATCGTCGATGGCTTGCCTAAAAATAGCAGAAAAAGATGCTTCTATATTCTCTAAAATACCCGTTGCATGAGCCAATAAATCTGGGCTATCGTTCTGGGTGAGTTCAGAGACCGTTTTGACAATCATGCACATACCACTTGGCGCAGTGGCTGTATTATATACAGTCACGCTATGAATGAATCGCTTCAAACCACCCAGCACGGTGTTATCTTCTGCCATACAGTCAGCAAGCCTCTGAGCACCATCTTTAGCATAACGATTTAGTGCTTCTGCAAACAACTGGTCTTTGCTGCCAAAAGCGGCGTAAATACTACCGGGATGCATATTCACCACGTCTTGTAGGTTTCTCATTGACGTTGCGTGGTAGCCCTTTTGCCAATAGAGATTTTTTGCTTTTTCAACCACATCATCGCGATTAAATTTTACTGGGGCACTCATAGTTTTTACCTTAGAAATTTTGTCTTAAAAGCTTGTCTTAAAAAACAGAAACCAAGTAATAATAGTATTACTTGGTCTCTTACCTTATCGCTTGGCTTTATTCGAGATAAACTACTTTGGCTTTAATGCTAAGACTTTATCAATGTCATCAGCATTATGACGGTTTTCAAGCTGCTCCCACTCTTCACCCCAATTGCGGTTGATGATGCAGCCACGTTGTACTGCTGGTCGCGTTAACATGGCTGTCGCCCAACGCTGGATATGGGTGTATTCTTCAACCTGAAGAAATTCTTGTGCGTCGTATAAATTCCCCAAAACTAAATTGCCATACCAAGGCCAAATGGCAATGTCCGCAATACTATAATCATCACCGGCAATAAATTCGTTCGTCGCTAATTGCTTGTCTAATACATCCAGTTGGCGCTTGATTTCCATCGTAAAACGATTGATAGGGTATTCAAATTTTTCGGGGGCATAAGCATAAAAATGACCGAACCCACCACCCAAGTATGGCGCGGAGCCATGTAACCAGAATAGCCAGTTAAAGACCTTTGTACGCTTATTGCCTTCTGTAGGCAGCAATGCTTCAAATTTTTCAGCAAGATACAGTAAAATCGAAGCCGACTCAAAGATAGGCTCAGCATCGTCACTAGAGTGATCAACTAGTGCTGGAATCTTAGAGTTTGGGTTAATATCTACAAACCCCGATGTGAATTGATCGCCTTCGCCAATTTTAATCATGTGGGCATCATATTCCGCATCCTTACCTAATGCTAATAACTCCTCTAACATGATGGTAATTTTTTGGCCATTAGGCGTGCCCATTGAGTACAGTTGCAAAGCATGCTTGCCGATAGGTAACTCTTTTTCATGGGTTGCCCCCGAAACCGGACGATTGATACTTGCCCATTTACCGCCACTTTCTGCGTCATGAGTCCATATTTTTGGTGGTGTGTATTGATTTTCCATTTTTATCACTTCTATGTTGGTGAAAAATATTAGTTCTGTTTGTCTCGATTAGGCTTTTTTATCAAAGTTTTGTGGATATAGCGCCCGTGCGGCAACATCATCAAACTCAGTCTTAAACTCGATATTTTTAGCAAGAGTTCGGGCTTTTTCTACCGCAGGACGTGCATTTACATTTGCAAACCAACGTTTTAGGTTGGGATAGCTCTCTAATTCTTCTTCGTCTAATACGACAGCAGCTTTATCAATCCAGCCCCATGCTGAAATATCGGCAATTGAATACTCGTCGCCAACGATATACTCGCGGCCTTCCATGTGGGTATCGAGCACTTCATAATGACTTTCAGCTTCACGAAGATAGCGATTGATAGCATAAGGTATTTTTTCTGGTGCTTTGTGTCTAAAATGAACGGATTGACCAGAAAAAGGCCCTAGGCCTGTCGCTACAAACAGCAACCACGACAGCATCTCACCGCGATCTTCTGGCTGTCCTGCTAATTTTCCCGTTTTCTCAGAAAGGTACATTAAGATAGCAGTCGAATCAAACACGCGTGTGCCATCGTCTTCAATTGCCGGTGTTTTACCATTCGGGTTAATAGCGCGGTATTCAGGTGTGTGTTGCTCGCCTTTTAAAGTATCTACAGCAACCAATTCATACGGCAAGCCGGTCTCTTCAAGGTAAAGAGCCACTTTCATTGGGTTTGGGGTTTGGTGAAAATAAAACTTGAGCATAACGCTATCCTATTATATAAAAATATTAGTTTGGCAACTATAGAAATAATCAAGAATCTGAATTGTGAGTTGAACCATTTTTTTATTACTTGCTGTTACAGTTACTATAACTATAATTGAACGGTCGTTCAAGTACAAGTTTTAGATAACCACTCATTTAATTATCAAGATTAGGCACAACAAGTGTTTTACTTGTGCGATATTTAAAGACGTTAATGTTGCGCCTATACCAAATAATTTAGATTCAATGGTTGATGAGAGTAAGCGCCGCTAGAGAGGCAAGTATCACCTCCAGAATACTGAATATTATTTTGATAAGGCAGTAAAGGAAATATACGATGGGCCGTAACCGATAAACACCAATGCTAAATAAAAATGTATCGACTTATTTTAAGACAGGACGATTTAAAAATTATTAAAATTGTACTAAAATATTTTTAATACAATCCCACTAAAAAAGGACTAAAAAAGGACTAAAAATGACTATATTAACCGTTATTGCCAATATCACTGCAAAAGATGACCACATCGCCTTAGTGAAGACTGAACTTGAAAAGCTCCTACCAGTTACGCGTGTAGAGGAAGGCTGTCTCCAATACAATCTATACCAAGATAACGAAAACCCTGCTCACTTCATGTTTCATGAAAGTTGGGCATCGCGTGAGCTGTGGCTGACACATAAAGAAAACCAACACTTAAAAGACTTCGTAGCCGCAACAGATGGCACGCTCGAATCGTTCATCTTAAATGAGATGACAGAAGTTGCTCAGTAGTATTTTTACTTAGCAACTGAACCACCCTGGTATTGTCGGAGACTCAACATTCTAAGAGAATACGATGACGATCAGCTGCGGGCGGATGACTTAATGACGCATAACTTTACAGCTGGTTATCCTAACCTTGCGAAGCGGTGCTTCTCACGGTCGCTGACTTTACTGATATCAAGACAGGTAGTGGCTGGCTCTATAGAGCTTTCATCATTGATGTGTTTGCTGGTATTATCGTCGGCTGGAAGGTGTCTAATCGTATGAACACCACATGAGTACTGGATGCTTTGGAGCAGGCCCTATCGGATAGAGGCAAACCCAAAGATGTTATTCATCTGTTAAAGCCTCTGTTGGCCTAACTTAAATAGATAATCTCCGATGTAATCGGGGCGGTTCAGTTAAATAAAAAGCAAAATAAACAAAGCCGAATGCTACTTGTAACAATAGCATTCGGCTTTTTTATATGCACTTTCTAACCGCTAGAAGGAAGTACGACGATAGTTGCGGTATTTAGGTAACCAAAAATTAGCTTTTAATCGACGTTCTAAATTTTCTACCGTGACAGGTAATGCCAATCTATCTTCAATCGCTTGTAGTGCAACTGCACAGGCAATTTTTTCACTGATCTCTCTGATGACTCTTATTGGAGGCAATAATGCACCTGGTTCTTTTTTATATTCCATTGATATGTCTGCAAGTGCTTGGCTCGCGGCCATTAACATATTATCGCTGATCCCCGTCGCACGTGATGCTAAAACACCTAGGCCAATACCTGGAAATATATAACTGTTATTACACTGGGAAACCTCAAAAGACTGACCTTCAAAAGTTGTATTAGGAAAAGGACTACCCGTTGCAATAATGGCCTTGCCTTTGCTCCAGTTAGTCACTTCTTGCGGTGTTGCTTCAACACGAGACGTTGGGTTTGACAGCGGTAATACAATTGGATTTTCCGTATTAACACATAAAGCTTCGATCACCTCCTGTGTAAATAGACCTTTTTGCCCGCTTACACCAAACAATACCGTTATTTTTGCTTGTTTAACCACTTGTGCTAAACCGAGTTTCTGACTCTTATCCCAACTTTCAATAGCGGATTCTTTTTGTACTAACGGTACTTGGAATTTTTGTAGCTCTGTCATGCTATCCGTTAGCAAACCATAACGGTCGACCATAAAGACTTGTTTACGCGCCTGCTCTTCTGTTAGGCCTTCACGCTGCATTTGGCGAACAATATGCTCTGCGATACCACAACCAGCTGAGCCTGCACCTAGAAATGCTATTTTTTGTTGACTGAGTTTTTGACCTTTATTTAAACAAGCGGCAATCAATGTACCGACTGAAACAGCCGCGGTCCCTTGAATATCATCATTAAAGCAACACAGCTGATCGCGATATTTATTCAATAATGGTGTGGCGTTCGTTTGTGCAAAATCTTCAAATTGTAATAATACCTCTGGCCAACGCCGTTTAACCGCTTGAATAAATAAGTCTACAAATTCATTATATTCATCACCAGAAATTCGTGGATTTCTCCAGCCCATGTACATGGGGTCGTCGATTAACTGTTGATTGTTAGTGCCTACATCTAATAAGATTGGTAGACAATAAGCAGGGCTGATACCACCACAAGCCGTGTATAGCGCTAATTTACCAATTGGGATTCCCATTCCTCCAATGCCTTGGTCTCCTAAGCCCAATATACGTTCACCGTCAGTGACCACAATCACTTTTACTTTTTGTTTGGTTGCATTTTGCAGCATATCATCAATTTTATGGCGCTCAGGATAAGAGATGAATAAACCGCGTTTACGGCGATAAATTTTAGAGAATTTTTCACAAGCCTGGCCAACCGTTGGTGTATATATCAACGGCATAACTTCCTCGATATGCTGATCAATCAAATGATGAAATAACGTCTCATTGGTATCTTGTATATTGCGCAAGTAAATATGCTTGTCCATATCACTAGTAAATGAGCAAAGTTGGTGATAAGCGCGTAATGATTGCTCTTCAATCGTCTCAATATTGTGAGGTAACAAACCTGTTAAATTAAAGCTGTCACGTTCTTCTGATGAAAAAGCGCTACCCTTATTTAACAAAGAGGTTTCTAATAGTGCAGGACCTGCAAAGGGGATATATAACGGACGTTGGTTTGGCATGATAAAATCTTCTTATTAAAGGCGTATGGTGGTACAAAGTTAATGGTTTAAATATTTTTAATCATTCATTAAATGACAGAAATCATGAAAATTTATGTCTTTGTCTAACTTTCTTAAAATTATTCAAACTAGCACACTTAAGGGTTGATACCTATAAGAAATTAAATGTCTTTCATAAGCCCTCAGTATTAATGATGAAATATTTGTTTTATTGTGTTTGTTTTATTGAATAAATGATTGGTACTCAGTTAGAGAGTAAACGTTCTTTATGCTTCCAGATTAAAAATAGGCTGACCGTATTCGATATTCTGCCCATTTTTAACTAAAACAGCGCTGACGATACCTTCTTTCTCACTGATGACGGGCAGCAATCGGGTCAGCTCGTCAATAAAACAAACTGTTTGACCTTTTTTAATATGATCACCCTTATTAACTAGGTTATCAGTTGTGTCGTCTTCACTTAAGTAGACTTGTCCAACATGAGTAGCACATAAATGCGAATGCTCATTATTTTTAGGCTTGTAAGCAGGCGCTGTCTCTACAGAGCTAGTACCCTGTTTATTTAGGTTGTTGACTACCGTAATAGACTGACCGCTATGTGCAATTGTTACTTCATGCAACTGACTGCCCTCAACGAGTTCGACCACACGTACCACTTGCTCTATATCCATAATGGACTCCTTAGTTTATCTCTTAACTTGGTTCTCAACTGATTCCAAGATATTGCATAATAGTCATCACACTTAAGATGCTCATAGCAATAGCAATTAACCAACCAAATACAGCTATCCAAATAGGATGCTGATAATTACCAACGATATTTTTTCTATAAGCGGCAATAAGTATAATTATCATAGCGATAGGTAAGACTAAACCATTTAGTGTACCAACCAACACTAGCACTTGGGCGGGCTTACCAATAGTGGAAAATACGAGGGTTGAAATAACGATGAAGCCAATAATAAAATAGCGCTTATATTTTTCAATGAAAGGATGGAAATTAGTCATAAAAGAAACAGAAGTATAAGCCGCGCCAATGACAGAAGTCACAGAGGCAGCCCAAATTACGATACCAAAAACAACTTTACCAGCGTTCCCTAAGATATATTCAAAAGGTGACATTGCTGGATTTGCTGGATCTAATGAAACACCTTGAGACACCACACCTAAAACAGCAAGGAATAAAAATACACGAATAACAGAGGCAACTAAAATACCAGTTACTGAACTTCTAGTAACAGCGTCTATATTTTCTTCCCCACTCACGCCAGCTTCTAGCAAGCGATGCGCACCGGAGAAGGTGATATAACCACCAACCGTACCACCCACTAGCGTGACAATAGCAACGGCATCAATCTTATCAGGCATAATGGTTTTAGTAACGGCTTCTGCTAGTGGTGGATCAGATTTAAATACCACGTAAATGATCAATACAAGTAGGATGAAGCCCATTAGCTGAGCAAATTTATCCATAATAGGCCCAGTTTCTCGGCCTAAGAATATCGCTACAGCAATAACACCACTGATCAATGCACCAGTAATAGGTGAGATATTAAACATTGACTGCATACCAAGACCAGCGCCACCAATATTACCAATATTAAAAGCGAGACCCCCTGCGATAATTAAGAAAGCTAGTAAGTAGCCAACCCCAGGAAATACTAAGTTAGCAATCTCCTGCGCACGCATTTTGGATACAGCGACTATTCGCCAAACGTTAAGCTGCACCCCAATGTCCATAATAATCGATATTAAAATAACAAAACCAAAGCTTGCCATTAGGCTTTCGGTAAAGGTAGCGGTTTGGGTCAAAAACCCTGGCCCTACTGCTGAGGTTGCCATCAAAAAAGCCGCGCCCAAAATAGCGGTATTGTGTTTTTTTAAGGTACTCATAAACATCCTTGTTTTATACGGAATAGGTCGCTCAAACTGTTATTGGGCAGATACCTTAATACCTTTAAGCTCTAGTTGTTTTTTTATTTCTTTAGCAAATAAAATGGCATGTTCACCGTCGCCATGTAAGCAGATACTTTGAGCATCTACTGGCACCTTTGCACCGCATATGCTAGTGACAGTGCCTTCAGTAATCATCTGTAATACATGATTAATCGCTTCATCAGTATCGGTTATTAGGGCATTATCCTTGCTACGAGATACCAATGAGCCATCTTTCTCATAATTTCTATCAGCGAATACTTCAGAGATAGTCACTAAACCATGGTTTTTTGCTGACTTAATTAGATAACCACCTGATAAACCCATCACTTTTAAATTTGGATCAAAACGCTTGATTTCGCTAACTAAAATATCTGACAAGGCTTCATCAACGGCCGCTTGATTATACAAAGCACCATGCGGTTTAACATACTCTAAAGGCACACCAACTAAGTCACAGAGCGCTCTAGTCGCGCCCAATTGATAAGCCAATAAGGCCTGGTAAGCGGCTTCATCTAAGGTTTGATTGGTACGACCAAAGTTCTCTCTATCGTCTAGACCGGGATGGGCGCCTACCCTAACGTTGTTTGTTTTTGCTAATTGTAATGTGGTTAGCATTTCTTGATAAGAGCCGGCATGCAGGCCGCAGCAAACGTTAGCGGAGCTGACTATGGATAATAGGCTCTCATCTTGGCCACAGCCTTCAGCGACATCGGCATTTAAATCAATTTTCATGGGCGTACTCCTTGATTTGATCGATATAATGTTGTCTTTTTTGTTGCTCATACAATGCCTGCTCTAAGTCTACGACGACAAATTGACAGGTTTTACCAAACCTGATTTGGGCCATCAATCCTATATCTGCGTTAATCACCGTCGCGATTTTAGGATAGCCACCTGTCGTTTGCGCGTCAGCCATCAGCACAATAGGCTGCCCTTGCGGCGGCACTTGAATCATGCCAATATCGACACCGTGCGAGCTCATCTGCGTAGGCTCAATCAACTCGAGTGGCGATGTGCCTGCTAAGCGATAGCCCATACGGTTGCTACTACTTTGTAGCTTCCACTGCTGTGATTCAAAAGCGTCCTTAGAGGAAGGTGTAAAGCGCTCATACTCGCTACTTTTTATCACTCTAATGGTATTGGTTGGCGCAAGGCGAGCCACTCCAATAACGGGTAAGCTTGCAGCGATTCTCACTTTTAAGAGGTCATCTACTTTAAGATATCTACCCTCAAAGCCACCAAAACCAGCTTTTAGATTGGTGCTAGCCGATTGCAATACAGGTTCAATATTGAAGCCGCCATGCACACATAAATAGCTATACATGCCTTGTAGTGGACGTAAAAGTTTCAGAGTTTGCCCCGCTTGCGCATTGATACGCCAATAGCAGGGAATGCGCTTATCGTCTAAATACGCCTCGTATAGCGCACCTGTTAAGCAAAAACTGACGTCTTCCTCGAACTGTATGGTCAAATCACCTAAAGCAATTTCAATAGCAGGCTCGTTGAGATCATTTTTTATCAATGCATTACCTGCTTGTAGAGCCCAGCTATCCATCGCCCCATTTTTACCCACGCCCATGCTTCGGTAGCCAAATCGTCCTGAGTCTTGGATGCTAGCAAGGGCATTAGCGCTTAAAACTTTCATTGATGTCACCTGTTTATATTTCTATTTATTTATGTTTCTATTTATTCGTATTTTTTATTGGCACTTCTCATTGTTATGATCCTTATGTGCGGATATCTTATTCATAAATATCAATAGCGGTAAACTTCAAGGTATCGCCTGCGTTAAGCAAAGTAGGAGATGATTTATTCAAATCAAATAAAGAAGTGTCGGTTTTGCCTAATAGCTGCCAACCCCCTGGAGATTCAAAGGGATAAATACCTGTTTGTTCACCGCCAATACCGACTGAGCCTGCAGGCACTTGAGTTCTTGGTATCGCATGTCTTGAAAAATACAAGGATTCAGATAAGCCGCCAAGATAAGGAAAGCCAGGCTGAAAACCAATAAAATAAACCGTATAAGTAGCCTCGGTATGTAAATCGACAACCGCTGCAACAGAGAGACCTAATTCACTCGCCATAGCTTTTAGATCAGGACCATATTGGCCACCATAATGCACAGGAATTTCAACGTGCTTACCGTCTATTGTTTTTGAAGGAATATTATCAAGCAGAGTGGATAGCCTATCTTTAAAGTCTTTAAGCTCGCTCCATGGTAACGATATTGTGAATACACTTAACGTATTCATACCAATGACCACTTCTATGACTTCTGGCAGCTGTTGGATACTATCGGCCAAAGCCCAGCATTTTTGCTGTTTGTCTAAAGTCATAGGTTTAGGAAAAAACAAAGCCAGATTGGTCTCACTGCATATTTGCCATTGTAGTTCCATAAGCGCACGCTCCACTATCTTTGTTTTCATTTCGGCTTCAGCTTTGTTTTTTGCTATAGTCGATTCAAAATAAAAGGAATACTCTTGTAGCAACGTGCTACTGGTATAAATTTTTTTTGCTTGCTGTTCGCACACGTGACAGAGGCTGCAAAAAATTCATCCCAGTAGCCCATTAGCATTGTGCCGTTTCTAAATTGGATTAACTATACTAACTCTCAATTTGTATATTTTCTTTTATCCATTCGGATAGATAATGAATACTCATTTGTCCCTGACAAAACCCAGTATCTTTAAACAGTCGTTGATGGAGGCTAATATTGGTATCAATTCCTGTAATTTGCGCTTCTGATAATGCCGCTTGCATCTTTTTTATAGCCTGGTCTCTTGACTGGTCATGCACGCATATTTTAGCGATTAAACTGTCATAAGAGGGTGGTACGGTATAGTTTGATTCGATATGACTGTCCACTCGAATACCAAACCCCGCTGGCATATGACAGTAGTCTATACGCCCAGCGTTGGGCAAAAAGGTATCAGGGCTTTCAGCATTAATACGGCACTCAAAAGCATGTCCAGTGATAGAGATATCGCTTTGTTTGTGCGCGAGCGCTAACCCTGCGGCCACTCGTATTTGTTCTTGAACGATATCAACCCCAGTGACCATCTCGGTAATAGTGTGCTCAACCTGGACTCGAGTGTTCATCTCGATAAAAAAGAACTCGCCATTCTCAAATAAAAACTCAAACGTGCCAGCACCTCGATACTGCATTTTCTGGCAGGCGTTGACACAAGCTTGACCTATCTGCTGCCGCTGCTCATCGGTAATACCGGGAGCTGGCGCTTCCTCAATTACTTTTTGATGGCGACGCTGCATAGAGCAATCGCGCTCACCTAAGTAGATAGCATTACCATGAGTGTCGGATAGTACTTGTACTTCAATATGCCGGGGCGTTTGGAGATATTTTTCCAGATAAACGACAGCGCTACCAAAATTGGCTTGGGCTTCCGTTTGGGTCATAGAAATAGCGGATAATAGATCAGCCTCTTTTTCGACCACTCGCATACCGCGACCACCGCCGCCGCTCGCGGCTTTAATAATAACCGGATAGCCAACCTTTTTTGCAATGCTAATTACCATGTCTTTATCAGCAGGCAAAGCACCTTCAGAACCAGGAACACAAGGCACGCCAGCGGCAGTCATTTGTTTTTTGGCAGCGACCTTGTCTCCCATCTTGCTGATATTGTCTGCCGTTGGCCCAATAAATACAAGACCAGACTGTTCAATTAGGGCAGCAAAGTCTGCATTTTCGGATAAGAATCCGTAGCCTGGGTGAATGGCTTGGGCATTGGTGATTTTTGCGGCGGAGACAATCGCTCTTTGATTGAGGTAGCTGTGTGTCGCGTTAGCAGGACCGATACATATCTTTTCATCAGCTAAGCGTACCGGTAGCGAGTCTTTATCCGCTTCTGAATGAGCGATTACAGTTTGAATGCCTAACTGTTTACAGGCTCGGATAATACGTAAGGCAATCTCACCACGATTAGCAATTAATATTTTTGAGAACATGTCAGTTTTCCTAAGAAATACAATATCAAATACAGCAACTGTGCAATACTTTGCAATGTTGGTTAGTCTTAACTATTTGGCTCTATGATAAATAAGATCTGTCCATACTCTACAATATCGCCTTCATCGACTAATACCTCTTTGATAGTGCAGGCAGCCTCTGCTTTGACCTCGTGCATCATCTTCATCGCCTCAATAATACATAGCGTCTGCCCCTCCTCTACCTGTTCGCCAACTTCAACAAATGCATCCGCTGTAGGCTCTGAGCGTCGAAAGAAGCTACCTAACATGGGTGCCGATATCATAGGCGCTACTACTTGGTTTTCTGAGTCTTTAGCAGATGTTTTTTCATCAATAGTCTTACTACTGTCATTGCTAGTATTAGCACTATTATTACTGAAGTTACTATTATTGGTATGAACTTTATTACCATCAGCGTTTACTGATGTTCGTTGTTCTGAGCTAAAAGCGCTGGCAGCAGAATTTCTTTTGCTATGATTATTGATGCTATCACTGCTATTTTCATTGCTATTAGGCTGACAGACTATAGAAATACGCGTATCGCCATCGGTCACTTCTAAAGAATTTATATCGGAGCGTTCCGCTAGCTTTATCAGCTTTTCTAGATCCGTAAAGTTAATATCCATATTATTAGCTATTCCATTAGAGTAAGAAGTGAATAATTATTTTATGTGAATATACTAAGAAGTCTCACTACGTACAATCGTAACTCAGATATTTCTTAGGATTTTAATTAAAGTTATAGTACTGCCAAGTCTTCATCTCTAGGATCGCAGATAAACATATATCCTGGTGAATGAGTGATCATGAGTTCTGGTTTACTGGTCATTGCTATGCTTTGAGGCGTTACTCCACAAGCCCAAAAAACAGGAACTTCGTCTTCTTTTATTAGGGAAGAGTCACCAAAGTCAGGTGAATTTATATCTTTTATACCGATTAGACCCGGGTCTCCTATGTGGATAGGTGCACCATGCACTTGAGGAAACCTAGATGTTGCTTGTACGGCCCTTGTTATTAGCTGATACGGTATTGGCCTCATACTCACTACCATTTTTCCATAAAAACCTCCAGCAGGTTCCGTTTCTATATTTGTGATATACATAGGTACGTTATGGTTGTCTTCAATATGTCTTATGGGAATAGATGCATTTAACATGGCAGTTTCAAAAGAAAAGCTACATCCTAATAGAAAGCCTACCAGATCATCTCTCCAGTAACCTTCTATATCTGATACTTCATCTACCAATTCGCCGAATTTATATATTCTATATTTCGGTATATCAAACCTTAAATCTGCACCTTTGGCCATTAACTTGGGCTCTGCGCTACCTACATCGGTTACATCCAAAATAGGACAGGGCTTGGGATTCCTTTGCGCAAACAATAAGAAGTCGTAAGCTAAATCCTTAGGCACTATTACTAAATTTGCCTGTATATGACCTTTACACATACCAGAAGTAGGCTTATCAACCTTACCTTCTCTAATTAACTCTCTGACTTCTTTTGGACTCATAGTGGCTAAATCTAGCATCGTTCTTATTTCCTTTTATATTTTATAATAAAAAATAGTATATGGTTATTTTTTATAATAAAACACCTTAGGATCTGTTGAATATTCAATCATAGCACTGGCAGTGACTATTTTTTAGTCGATTCAAGGTCAAAGATATCCAGTTTAGTCATTCTAAGCGGATAGTTTTGACAAAGTAGCGGCAAAAAAGAGACCTGTCCAACTGCGAGCATAGCGCTTGTCTTGCGGGCGGGCGAAGTAGTGCTTTGCTTACTCCGTCCTCAGAGCTGATGCTAAAACTGCCCCATACTATGTAGCAAATCTAGCTCAAGCATTTGCATTATCGTCGATTGACGTCTTTCTTGTCTGAAATACAGCTCTGATTAACTAGCAGCTATTTGCAGTGCTTATTTGTGAATATTCAACACGCCCTAATATAAAAATCATACTAGGGCGTGTCCCTAATCTAGAGAGTCATTAAATATAAGGTCATAATAGATTATTCTATTAACTTTTATATTATACGAAAAGTGGCAAGAACGGTACTGACAGATCATATCTGAGAACGACTAAAAACCACCATAAAATCCTACGGTTCTCATTCATGGAAAAATGATAGATAAGTCATGGAAGCCATACTTTGAAGGCTACGCACAAGTGTACTATGACGAGATATTTCGCTGTCAATTCGTATGGAAACCCGATTAGTTTTGAAGTCGCTGGGGTCAAGTCCACGACAGCCAAGTTGCAAACGAATTAATAGATATACCACATGGTGCTGAGCATTTTGTTGCTGATAAAACCTATGATACTAATCATATTAGAGACAGGCTTAAACAAGAGAGTATCAATCCGGTCATTCCAAAAATAAAAAATACCAAACCAGCAAATACAAGCTTTGATAATTACTTATAGTCGATTCAGTTTAAAAAATACAGTACTACTGGAATGAATTTTTTGCAGGCTCGAGACACGCCTGTGAACAGCACGTAAGAAAAATTTATACCAGTGGCACATAGCTACACACGACCCTCTTTTATTGTGAAATGACTATAGTTACTTATATCAGTTGCTTCATTTAGTTGAGAACACTTTCGCAAGATTAAAGCATTTTAGAGGTATAGCAACACATTATGAAAAGCTAGCTCATAATTTTAAGTCTATGCTATATATCACTTGTATATTTATTCATTGTCAACTGAATTGAGGACACGCCCTAGAGCAAGTTTACTGACATATTAAAAAATAACTTGTTACAACTTGCGGTTAATGCTATATTTTAATCAGTTGGTGAGTATCTACACTTTTCAACCAAAACCTCTTGATCTATCCTTCGTAAAATAGTTACCGCAAGAAATGCCATAAAAAGAAAGCCGTAAGCAGTAGAGTGATAAATCACCTGCAACCCCTTTCTCTTGACATGGTTAATGTTTAAAAACTACAAAACACAAAAAATACAACTGTATGAGTCAGGAAGACTCTTGCACTAAATCTGCCTGACAAACTACATATATAATTCTTTGTGCCACCTTTATGCACACTTACAAGGATGTAACTCATGTCGCTACAAAACCCAGTTTTCATTCCTGGTCCTACCAATATACCAGACAGACTACGCCACGCGATGAACGTGCCCACTCAAGATCACCGTTCCCCTAGTTTCTCAAATACTTTGTTACCCGTACTGGCTGATGCTAAAAAAGTATTTAAAACGCAAGACGGTGAAATCATTATGTTCACCGCTAGCGGAACAGCAGGCTGGGAAGCAGCTATCACTAATACCCTATCCCCTGGTGATAAAGTTCTAGTTGCACGCTACGGTATGTTTTCTCATCGCTGGATTGATATGTGTCAGCGTCATGGACTCGATGTGCAAGTCATTGAATGTCCTTGGGGCACTGGTGCGCCTGCTGATCAATTTCAGGCCATTTTAAGTGCAGACACCGAGCATGAGATAAAAGCACTGCTGGTGACACATAATGAAACGGCGACTGGGGTATTAAGTGACATTGGCGCTGCTCGTAACGCTATGGACAGTGCTGATCATCCTGCACTTTTATTCGTTGATGGGGTGAGCTCAATTGCTTGTGTTCCTTTTGAGATGGATGCCTGGGGTGTTGATGTGGCGGTAGCGGGCTCGCAAAAGGGTTTTATGCTCGCAACGGGTATGGCCATATTAGGGGTTAGCCAAAAAGCACTGAGCATGATGGATCAGGCCAGATTACCCCGTACCTATTTTGACTTTCGCGACATGCTAAAAGCGAATGCTAATGGTGGCTTTCCTTATACGCCACCGTCTCAGCTGATTCATGGTCTAAGAGCCAGTCTCGATATGTTGTTTGAAGAAGGGCTCGAAAATGTTTATGCGCGCCATCACCGCATAGCAGAAGGCGTACGCCAAGCCGTTAGCGCATGGGGGCTTACATTATGTGCAGCATCACCCGATCTTTACTCTAATACAGTAAGCGCTATCTATGTCCCTGAAGGATTTGATAGTAACGCGCTAACCGATCATGCCTTTAATAAATATGGTGTATCTTTTGGGGTCGGCTTGGGTGAGATGAATGGCAGAGCGTTTAGAATTGGACATCTAGGCTCACTCACTGAGGTAATCATGTTATCAGGGCTGGCAGCCATTGAGATGGCGATGGTTGATTTGGACTATCCTATCAAACTGGGTCAAGGTGTCGCTGCGGCGCAAGAGTATTACCGCAATCATTAAGTAAAAAACAACTAAAAGTAACTGATATAAGTAACCAAATAGATAAACAAGCAGATAAATAAGCAACTCAACAATAAAAATTAAGGGGTATTTTTTATGATAACAAATAACGATGGATTAACGATCCCAACCCTTGACGATATGCTAGAAGCTCATGAGCGCATCAAGCCATACATTCATCGCACCCCTGTTTTGACCTCGCAGTTTTTAAACGAGATGGCGGGCTGTGAGATGTTTTTTAAATGTGAGAACTTCCAAAAAGCCGGTGCCTTTAAAGTGCGCGGTGCCTCAAATGCGGTGTTTGGTCTCTCTGAAGAAGCGGCAAAAAACGGTGTATGTACGCACAGTTCAGGCAACCATGCATTGTCTTTATCTTATGCCGCTGGCCGACGCGGCGTGCCCTGTCATGTAGTGATGCCACATAACGCGCCAGAAGCTAAAAAAGCGGCGGTACGTGGTTATGGCGGTATTATTACCGAATGTGAGCCATCAACTACCTCACGCGAAGAAGTGTTTGCTAAGGTTCAAGCAGAAACTGGTGGCGACTTTGTCCATCCATATAATGACCCAAGAGTAATCGCAGGACAGGCCACCTGTTCACGTGAGTTTTTAGAGCAAATGCAAGAGCTCGATAAAAACCCCGATATGGTTGTTGCTCCAATCGGCGGTGGTGGCATGATATCAGGGACATGCTTGACCTTATCAAACCTAGCCCCTGACGTTAAAATATATGCAGCAGAGCCCGTAAACGCTGACGATGCTGCACGCTCACTAAAAGCTGGTCATATCATCGCTGATGACGCCCCCGACACCATCGCTGATGGCTTAAAAGTACCGCTTAAAGATTTGACCTGGCACTTTGTCAGCAACTACGTAACTGATATTTTGACCGCGACCGAAGAAGAAATTATTGAAGCCATGAAATTAACATGGCGACATATGAAAATCGTCATTGAGCCAAGCTGTGCTGTGCCACTTGCCGTTATTTTAAAGAACAAAGACCTATTTGCAGGAAAAACGGTTGGCGTCATTATCACTGGTGGTAACGTCGATCTTGACAAACTGCCATGGAACTAAATATCAGTCATTAAACATCAGAAACTAAATATCAACCATACGAAAATCAGGCGTTAATTAAGCGCACGTTATGCGCAAATTTAAACTGCTTTTATACCATTAATGAAATAAAACTAACTAACAACATGGAAGACTTAAAATGACAATTGCTGCTGAATTAGAAGTAGGTTATAACGTACCCGCATCTGTTGGTATGGATGAAGCCGACATTCAAACCCCTTGCTTGATATTGGATTTAGACGCCCTTGAGCGCAATATCAAAAAAATGGGTGATTATGCTAAAGCGCATAATATGCGTCACCGCAGTCACGGTAAAATGCACAAATCGGTTGATGTACAAAAACTGCAAGAAAGACTTGGCGGCGCTGCCGGTGTTTGCTGTCAGAAAGTATCTGAAGCCGAAGTATTTGTGCGCGGTGGTATCAAGGACGTATTGATATCAAACCAAGTGCGCGAGCCTGCCAAACTTGATCGCCTAGCAAAACTGCCTAAGATGGGCTCAACCATCACGGTCTGTGTCGATGACCTAGACAACGTTGCTGAGTTATCAGAAGCGGCGACTAGAAACGGCACTGAACTTAATTGCTTTATCGAAATCGATTGTGGCGCTGGACGTTGTGGCGTTACTACTACCCAAGCTGTGGTCGATATCGCCAAAGCCATCGATGCTGCGGACAATATCCATTTCAAGGGTATCCAAGCCTATCAAGGCGCAATGCAGCATATGGACAGCTATAGTGACCGTCAAGCCAAGACCAAAATTTCAGTTGCTCAAGTCAAAGATGCCGTTGATGCGCTGACAGAAATCGGTTTAAAGCCAGAGTTTGTCTCAGGTGGCGGTACCGGCAGTTACTATTTCGAAAGTAATTCGGGCGTTTATAATGAATTACAATGTGGTTCTTACGCGTTTATGGATGCGGATTATGGCCGTATTTTAGATGAAGACGGCAACCGTATTGATAAAAATGAGTGGGAAAACGCGTTATTTCTTCTAACGTCTGTGATGAGCCATGCCAAAACAGATAAAGCCATTGTCGATGCCGGTCTAAAAGCTCAATCAGTCGATAGTGGTCTGCCATTTATCTATGGCCGCGACGATGTTGAATATGTTAAATGCTCGGACGAACATGGTGTGGTAAGCGATCCTCATGGCGTGCTTAAAGTAAATGAAAAGCTCAAGCTGGTACCTGGTCACTGTGACCCAACCTGTAATGTTCACGATTGGTATGTGGGCGTACGTAACGGTAAAGTCGAAACCGTATGGCCAGTATCTGCACGTGGTAAAATGTACTAAAAAACTCTACACTCGATATTATAATTTTTGCAATGGGTTGTGGCCAGGGCTATAAATATAGCCCTAGCATCTTTCGTGAATTATTACGATTGGCTGGGCTAAGATTGCCAGTCTATATGCTAAAGAAGCCAGCCCATATTGTATTGAAAGTTGCGCACTAAAAAGGAATTTACAATGAGTGAGGAAAACAATATTAATAATGAAGGCGGTCTACTAATCGTATCAGAAGACGCTTGTAAGTCAGTGATTGATCGTGCTTCTGCGTTTAGCGCAGTTGAAGATGTTTTTGCGGCGATGTCGCAAGGTGATGCTTATAACTTTCCGGTTATCCGCGAAGCCATTGGCTATGCTGATGCACTATATGGCTTTAAATCTGGCTTTGACCGTGCGGGTAAAGCACTGGGTCTTAAATCAGGAGGTTATTGGCCGGGCAATGCGGCTAAAGGCTTGACCAACCATCAATCAACGATCTTTTTGTTTGATCCCGATAACGGTAAATTGCGTGCATTAGTGGGTGGCAATTACTTAACGGCCGTACGTACTGCAGCAGCATCTGCGGTATCAATTGCCCATCTAGCCCGCAAAGACAGCAAAGTACTGGGTATGATCGGCGCCGGTCATCAGTCTACTTTTCAGCTACGCGCCGCTCTTGAGCAACGCGACTTTAAAAAAGTAGTCGCTTGGAATAAGAATAAAGATCGTCTCAAAAACCTACAAGCAGTTGCTGAAGAATTAGGCGTACCGTTTGAGGCCGTTGAACGTGAACAATTATGTGCAGAAGCTGATGTGATCATTACCATTACTTCGGCGTTTGAGCCGCTGCTTATGAAAGAGTGGATCAAACCCGGTACGCATATTGCCTGTATGGGCACAGATACTAAAGGTAAGCAAGAAGTTGATGCTGATCTAATGGCAGTTGCCACTGTATTCACTGACGAAGTCGCACAATCGATTAGTCTGGGTGAAACACAGCACGCAATTGCTGCTGGCACCATCAAAGAAGATGCGATTATAACGATTGGTGATGTGATCAATGGTAAGCATGCAGGCCGTACATCGGCTGATGAGATTACACTTTTTGATGGTACAGGTGTTGGCTTACAAGATCTAGCGATTGCCTCCGTTGCTGCCAAGCTCGCTCTAGAAAAAGGTAAAGCCCAGCAAATCTCGTTATAATTATTAGACCAATCATTTTATTTTAAAACAGCCAAATAACTCATTTATTTGGCTGTTTTTTTGTGATGAGTATAGGATGATCTGTGCTGCATCGATATTACTTTTCATTGACTATAGTGGTAACAACCTCATTGATATTTGGCAGTTTAAGCGTATGGAAACAAACAACTAACATGAACTACCGACCACCTATAGAGGTGGCGGTTTCTTAGGTAATACCCATACTTGATACGATATTCTGTATCAGAGGTTAGGCAAATTCACTAAGCTAACCCTGTCGCACCGACAGTTTTGAGTGTTACCAGTCTTAATCCCTCGTTTAAGATATTAAGGCTGGCATTGATATCTCGATTATTTTTTTGCAAGCAGCTCGGACAATCCCATGATCTTACCGATAGTGGCAGCTCAGCTTTAGTCAGTAAGTGACCGCACCCTGAGCAGGTTTTAGAGGACGGATACCACCTATCTATTTTGACAAGCTCTTTGCCATACCAGTCTGCTTTATACGCAAGCATGGTGGTAAAAGTAGACCATGAGCTGTCCAATATGGCTTTGGCAAGTTTGTGGTTTTTAACCATGCCCTTGACGTTTAAATCCTCAATTGCAATAACATCGTGGTTTTTAATGAGATTGAACGAGAGTTTGTGTAGGAAGTCTTTGCGTGTATTGGTTATTTTTTCATAAACTTTAGCGACTTTTGTTTTCTGCTTTTGATAGTTGCTGCTCTCAGACAGCTTGCGCTGCTGAGTTTTAGCAACCAATCTGCGTTTGGCCAATATTTTTTGTTCTCGCGCCAGTTTATTTTGCAATTTTGATAGAAATTTAGGATTAGCAACTTTTGACCCGTCTGATAGGACGATGAAGTCTATTAATCCTAAATCAATACCGGTGTTTGACTGGGTTTTAGGTAGATCGACGGCTACCGTTTCAACCAAAATACTGACAAAGTATTTACCAGTCGCGGTCTTGGTAATGGTGGCACTTTTAACCAGCCCTGTAATTTTTCTCTCAATGGTCGCTTTGATATGACCGATTTTTGGCAACTTAATACGGTTCAAGCCAACCGCAATCGTGCCTTTTTGATTGTTGGTGGTATAACTGTCTTTTTTACCTTTGTGTTTGAAGTTTGGGAAGCCGAAAGTAGGTGATTTGAAGAAGCTTTGGAAGGCTCTTTGTAGGTTGATTTGCACATTGGCCAATGCCAAGCTATCCACTTCTTTCAACCATTCAAACTCTTTTTTATACTGAGCGGGTGTGTTTTTTAAGCTTTCTTTATGACAGTCATAATGTTTTATTTTATCAGCAAGCATTCTATTCCATATAAAACGAGCGCAGCCGAATGACTTAGCAAAGAATATTTGTTGATCCTCTGTCGGGTACAGTCTGATTTTATGGGCTTTAAGGATTTGTTTGCTCATATAGAAGTTGTTTGTCATTGGCGGTATAATTATTAATTATTATAACAAACACACCAAATAGTAACCCAAAAATACGCATTCATCCCACTACTTTAGAAGTAGGGGAATTCTGCGCCGAGGTGTTAAAAAAATGCCCCATCTAATAAGATGGGGCATTTTTTTAACTTTTAATAAGTTTAGACTTAATTACAAATGAACTTGTAAGATCGAACTTGAAAACTTAGGCATTACTATTTGTCTTCTGAGAAGTTTTACTACCCATCTTAGTGAAGATAAAATAGCCTATAGAGGCAATCAGAAGAGAATCTAGTGATGGGATACCAGATAAAGTAAACCAGCCATTTACAGTACAAAAGCCAATAAATGAGCCCACAACCCAAGCCACGAAAGTTAACGGTTTGATTGCAGGATCTTTTTCCAGGCTCGCCTCATCATAACCATCTTGGCGGTTGATAAAGAAGTCAGCAATGTAAATACCGGCTATGGGCGGCGTTGCAATCCCAAGAAATAGTAAGAACGGGATGAACCACGTCAAGATATCCATACTACCCACTATGACTGCTAAGATACCTAGAGTAACGGTAATTTGCCATTTGGGAAACTTAGTGAATAAGGTTGATAGCACTAATGTACCTTGGAACATATTACCCGCATTGCCGGTAATACAAGCAAATACTAGCAAAATAGCAGCCGGTAACGTCGTGCCGATAATCGCCATGGCTGATAATAACGAGTCCTCAGAAGTAATTGAACCCGGTATTGCCCCTATTAAAAATAGCACAGGATAAGCCACACCAAAAGTCAAAACGGCAGCCATTATGGCATGTTTACGGTTACGCACGAAGCTACCAAAGTCAGGAGAGGTGGCAACCAATACTATGATAGTACCTACCACTGAAGAGACCGCGGCACCAAAGCTTAAAGTACTGACCTTTTCTACCACAGCCACAGAAGATGTTAGTGACATATATAAAATCACTAGCATCAGTAGCACGATAATGGGCACTGCAAATTTCGACACCTTGCCCAAAGCTTCAAAACCAAAAGCAGTAGAGGCCACAAAAATAACACAGCCGAAGGCTACGATGAGTGGAAAAGGCAAATCAAGCTGGAACTGAGTTATTAAAAGATTTTGTAGACTATTGCCAAACATATTGGCGGTCACAGCTATCCAACCAAATAGACTAATGGCCATAATGACATTGATGGCATTAGCTCCTTTACTACCGAATGAGTATTTTACAATACCATAAGTAGGTAAGCGCGCTTTTTCACCAATAATAATGTTGATTACAGCAAGAACGGTTAGAATTAAACTACCGACAGCAATGACCAGCGCTGCTGACCCTAATGTCAGCTGGCTACCAAGGTTCGATGATGCTAGCAAAAGTGGGGTAACCAAAATACCCAAAAGGATTATTGCTATTTGAACACCGGAGGCGGTATCAGATTGTTCCGTATTGTTTCTGCTACTCATATTATCACGCCTTAAATTCGAAACTGAATGCGGTTAAAGAGTTTCCAAGAATGTCCGTATAAAAAATTTTATACGGACATTCTTTTACATCTCGATTTATGCGTTAATGATTTATAACTTGGTATAGTTGCGCCAGCCGCCAGTTTCAGTGATTTCACGTTGCCCTTCAACGAGCCATGACTCACCTAAGACACCAAGCAATTCTGTGCCATCGGCCAGTTTAACTTTACCAATAGTAAGCCCTGCAGGCTCATTGCTCAATACTGAGGCAAAGGCTGCCATTGGTAATTCCCATATTTCAAGATCAACACTGTTGTTCTCTTCAAGTGTGCGAATCATAGCAGGATGAGCATCATTGATGGTCCATAGACGATAATGCTTATCTGTTTTGTCTTCGCGAATGAATGTGGCACCCACATTCAATAAATTTGGGTTGAGCTCAAGATCGCGCATCAAGGTGCCGTTTACTGCTAAAAGGGCTGTGTTGGACATAAAATTTACTCCATAAATAAACGTTGCTCCGGTCATACCGGATTTAAATAAATACTGAACTTAAATAATTAGTTATTGCGGATCCAAGTACCGGTTTCACCATCAATAGCCTTGATAACAGTGCCAGGTTTGGTGATCAGGCCTGCCCCTTTAGGATTGCCTTCTAAGAACATCAACAAAGCATCGACTTTAGGTTTCATTGAACCTTCACCGAATTGACCTTCTTCGCTTAATTTTTTGGCCTTGGCTGGGCTGAGCTCGTCTAACCACTCCTGCTCTGCGGTACCAAAGTTAATAGCGACCTTTTCAACACCAGTCGGAATGATCAACAAGTCAGCTTGTAATTCTTTTGCTAGCATGGCTGTGGCCACATCTTTATCGATGACCGCTTCAACCCCTACCAAGTCACCGCTAGCATTGCGCTCAACTGGAATACCACCACCACCAGCTGCAATCACTAGCGTGCCACTATCAAGTAAGGTTTTAATGCTGCCAGATTCAATAATCTCTTTTGGACTTGGACTGGCTATGCAACGACGCCAGCCGCGACCTGAGTCCTCCATAATGTGCCAGCCAAGCTCGCTGGCACATTTTTCCGCCGTCTCTTTATCCATAAAAGATCCAATAGGCTTACTTGGATTTTCAAAGGCAGGATCGTTGATATCAACTAGGGTTTGTGTCACTAAGGTCACCACTGGACGGGTCATACCGCGGCGGCGCATCTCATTATTTAAGGCCTTTTGAAACATATAGCCGATCGCACCTTGGGTATCACCAACGGCGTAATCAATCGGGACGGGATTGACTTTATAAGCGGCCAGCTCTGAGCGGTACAAGATAAAACCAACTTGTGGGCCGTTTCCATGAGTCAAGACCAAGTCAAAACCGCGTTCAATTAGATCGATTAGGTAACTGACGTTATTAGTGACTGTTTTATACTGATCATTGATTGAGTTGTGGTCGTCATTTTCAATCAGTGCATTGCCGCCAAAAGCGACAACCGCTAAAGGTTTTTTAGTCATATTGATTCCTATTGATTATATTTTTTAGTAACTGTATTTTTTAGTAGCTGTATTTTTTAGTAACTGTATTTTTTAGTGATTGCGTTGAGTGGCAAAGGCTTCTAAAGCATCAACAAAGCATTGCATGGGTGCCGTTGTGATACCAGCTCCGATTTGGCCCACACCCGCTTGTTTATGAGCGATACCTGTGTTGATAATCGGTAGCACTGAGTGATCGACAACCTTGCGTGCGTCAATACCAGCGGCTGTTGGTGCAAAATTAAGCGCAGGTAAAGTAAAGGCTGGATTGCCACCTAAAGTGATGGCCTGCATGGAGCGGCTATTATTGGTGGCATCAATTGGCGTTCCACCAACGAATTTTACAATTGCTGGTGACGAGGCCATAGCAAAGCCGCCCACGCCAGCAGTTTCAGTGATAGCGCTGTCACCCAAATCGGCTGCGGCATCTTCAATGCCATAACCTGGGAAGAACAGACCATCAACTGGATTGGCTGGCGCTTCAAACCAAGTGTCACCAGTACCTGAGAGACGAATACCGAAATTGACGCCATTACGAGCCATGACGGTCACCATTGTACTATTGGTGATGTTTTCGGCCGCTTTGAGCATGCTTTTACATGCCGCCATTGATAAGTTTAGGAAGAAATGATCATTAGCGGTAATAAATTCCAGGACTCTTTGTACTTGCTCTTTTGGCAATGAAGTCTTAAGTAAAGCTGGCAAAAGCTGCTTCAATAATAGACCCGTTGCAGCGGCGTTACGATTATGTACCTCATCGCCCATGTGCAAAGCTTGAGCCATAATAGGCTTTAATTCTATCGGACCTGATTGTACTAGCATGGCTTTCATCGCTTCTGCAAGCTCAGTGCCCATCCACTCTAAACGTTCAATGACCACTGGGTTATTGGCACCAAAGCGCAATACTTTACCCAGCCCTTCATTGAAGTTACTGTAAACTCGCTCATTATCACTGTTAGGGTTTTCGATGACCCATAATGGCATTGAGCGACTGATAATACCGGCCATTGGGCCTACAGCATCATAATGATGGCAAGGCTCGAATAAAACGTCGCCGGTGTGTACGAGTGCTTCAGCTTGCTCAATATCTTCAGCCCATTTTTCAAATAAAATAGCACCTAAGATAGCGCCTTGAACCGGACCACACATATCTTCCCAGGCAATAGGAGGACCTGCATGTAGGATTAGTTTTTTGGTAGCAAGGGTAGGAATTGCTTCGCCTGCGAGCATGACGTCTACTAACATTGGCTGTGCTGTTAAGTAGCGCTCCATGGCAGTTTGGTTTGCCAATTCAATATCTGCTTGATTGAGTAATCCAGCTAGGGCAAGGCCGCCTGTGCGATCCCCGCCTGCTGGTGGTTGCCAATTCATAGCGATAGCTTCACCGCCGGCACGTTCAATATTAGACGCAAAACTTGCTAGGCCTGCGTTGAGGACGATTAATTTCTGATTAAAGAGCTCTTTCATTGGAATGTCCTAATTTAGCTAAGTTGAGAAACAAATTGAGCAGCAAGGTGTGCAGCATCGGCATTGCTATCGGCAATTAACACCTCTGCTGTCGTCAACGAGGCACGAATCAAGTCGCACGATTGTGGGTCTAAATCTGTACCACATACATGAGCGATAAATACCGGTTGAGTTGCAGAATCACGGCGAACTTGCGCAATAATATCAAGCAGATCAGCTACTGGCGTCTCTGATGCACCATAACCTAAGACCACATCAAATAAAATAACGGCGGTATCAGGATCTTGAGCATCTTGTAAAATTCTTTCGTTACGCAAAGTGGGGTCAATCATTGGATGCGGTTTACCTTGGGTAAAATCGTCATCGCCTAAATCTACGATAGTATGCTGCTGGCTGCTCCACACATCATCAAGTAGGCTATTGCCTGCAATGGGTGTGTTGGAGTAAGCTTTTAAGCCATATTGGTCGGCAATAATTTGCGCTTCAAAACAAAAAGTTCCGCCAGCAAATACGCCTCGAATATAGCGCTGAGTTGGCGCTAAAGAAGTGGCCAGTCCCGCTAATACAGAATTATCTTTTGGTTCAGTTTGCACAGCAGGAATTGCTTGGTCATTTAACACAGCAACAGCCACTTCGGCCGAATGAGCCAATGAATGAGCAAACTGTATATTATTGAGTGCTGTATTACTGTCTGTAGCGCCAAGGAAATGCACCACAACTGGTTTGCTTACCTTTGAAGCGGCTTCTAAAATTCGCTCTGCAATAGCTTTGGCTGGTGGCTTTGAGATTAGTACAATGACTTTCGTCTCTGCATCATCAGCAAGCGCGCGTAGACCCTGCAGCATAGAGATGCCGCCAACGTCTTGATGCAGATCATGACCACCTGTGCCTAAGGCTTGTGATATACCCTCACCTAATTGATGAACACGGCAAGTGGCTTCTTGTAGTCCAGTGCCTGATGCCGCTACCACCCCGATTGCACCGCGACGAACGACGTTAGCAAACCCTAAAGGAATACCATTGATAATAGCAGTACCACAATCAGGACCCATTACCATAAGCTCTTTTTGTTGCGCCAAATCTTTGATTGCACGTTCATCTGCAACGGATACATTGTCGCTGAACATCATCACATTTAACCCAAGATTCAACGCTTTCATAGCTTCTGCCGTTGCATATTCTCCCGGCACAGATATTAGCGCTAAGTTGGCGTCAGGATGTTGATCCACCCCAAGGGCAAAGCTAGTCAAGGGTTGTGAGAATTGTTGACCGTCATCACCCGCATCTGGTTTTGCAGTTAATGCCTCGTAAGCAACGTCAATGGCTTCGTTACATGCCGCTTCTTCGCCTCTGACAGCAACCACGAGATCATTAGGCTTGGCGACGATATCGGTGCCAAAACCGGCGTCAGTCATACGCGCAATATTAGCTTCAGTACCCATCGCAACAGAAGCTTCATCGACGCCATCGATTTTGTTAAGGCGTGCTGAGACTTGCATTAGGGATACAGAATCTTGATATAGATTTTCAAATTTTTTATATTTAATGATCATGAAAGTACCTGTTAATATATGTTTTTAATTCAGTAGTTATTGATTTAGGAATTTTTAATTCAATATTCTTCAATGTAATATTTCTAATTTAGGCCATACAGCTCATTTAGGAAATACAGCATCCCAGCAATGGTATCAGCGCCAGAACTGGCACCAATACTAAGGTTGGTCACAACGGCTGTGTTGATAACTGAGACTTCTTCTTGGGTCAATAAATAATATACCAGCCATTGCACGGGGTAAGAAAAATGGCGAGATAATGCTAAGCCTAGATAATGAGCACTAATGTCATTAGTCTTATCCATATTTAACCGTATTGCTGATTGCATATTCTGATAAATGATTTTAGCTTTTGGGTTGATGCCCATTAAGCTTGATAATACAGCCATAGCTCCGATTAAAAAATCATCCCCTGATGGAGTGAGTCCTTTACCAAAACCTATGTTTTTAACTAATTCTTTTGAGGAATGCTCAATACAATTCGGTAGTGTTAGACCTAAATAGGCTATGTAGTTATCAACAGAGCTTATCTCTACCTGCTCTTTTTTTGATAGATGTTCACTTAATATTTTTTCAGTGATAATAAGGTTGTTTTTAACTTTTTCCCAATCAAGTACTGACACTGGTGGCGCTTGTTGCCATTCTCTCGCAGTAAGGGTGTTAACGGCTAGCATGATAGAGGACTTTATACGGATAATACCACCACGCATAAAGACCTCATCACCCACCTTAACTCTAGTTATCAAATCTCCTAGCGACTCAAAATAGCACTGATAAGCCGTAGGTGTCGCTGGTAATGTGCTATCGAGAAGGGATACCCAAGGCGTTTCAACAAGATCTGTTGTGACGTTCATCGAACGCCGAAAAACGCTGTGTACTTTGCCATTAAACGACATCGTTGGGCAAAGGTATCCCTTAGTCAGTGCCAGCATGATTTTGATAGTTTATTTAAGCGCTGCTAGAATCTTGTCAGAATCAGATACCCAACCAAAAATACCGCCTTGAGCTTTAATCATCTCAAGCGTAGATTTTTGAAACTCTGGGAAATAAGAAGCCACGCAATCTTCAGGAATAATACACTCGTAACCACGGTCGTTAGCTTCACGAACGGTCGTGTTAACGCAAACTTCAGTCGTCACACCGCAAACAATTAAGGTCTTGATATTACGATTTTGTAGAATCAATTCCAAATCTGTTTGATAAAAAGCACCTTTACCTGGTTTGTCGATAACAGGCTCGCCAGCAACAGGGTACAATTCTGGAATGGTATCGTGGCCAGCTTCACCACGAATAAGAATGCGGCCTTTTGGACCTGTTTCACCAATAAAAGCTTTGCCGCCACGATTAAGCTTGGCAGGTGGGCAATCGCTTAGATCAGGACGATGACCTTCACGAGTATGGATAACCATAAGCCCGATATCACGTGCGGTTTTTAATAGTTTGGCACAAGGTTCAATAGCAGTGCGTACTAGTGATACATCGTTACCTAACGCTTCGCCAAAGCCACCTGGCTCAACAAAATCTCGCTGCATATCAATGACGACAAGCGCGGTAGTTTCTGGATCAAAGCTCAAGGCAAATGGTTCGGCTTGGAATGATTTAGTCATAATTTAACAACCTTATAATAGTAAAGTTAGAATAGTAGTATGTTTTATATCAGCTTAAAATGATATCTAAACTTGAGTGAATGCTCAAACTAAGCCGTCATTGTTCTTTAAGCAGCTCGGTGCTCACTGCTGTGAACTACTTTGAGCGACAGCTCGCGACACTAGGCTAGTTAGCCCTACTGCTAGATAATAACTCAGTGACTTAAGTTATTGTCACTTAGCTTATCGTTCAGTTGTTTAAGCATCAAAAACTAAAAAAAACGGGCAGTATACTAATCCGTTTTCCTTATACTAACACTATCTACGCCGCCTATGTAAAGCGCTTCTAAAAATAATGCCATATCCTAGGCAACATTATGTACAGCAGGGCGGTCGACATCACTTTGTGTAAAGGCACACAAAATTGCAACCCTCGAATTGCAACCGTCGACCGAGGCGTACAGGGTCTAAATACTTTTCTATTTCTCCTAGCTGCTGAGATTTGGTGAAGTGATTTATGGAGTACGTTTCTATATCTGCCAGCGTTCTCCCGACTTTATGCAAGGCTGGCTGCTATTTTCTGATTCTCACGGAAACCACAGACTTTTGCACCTCAGTGGCGTTAATGAAGCGGATCAAGCCATCAGTAAAAGTGTGGCAGGTCGTGCTTCCAAGATTCACTTAGCAGTCGATGCTCATGGTAACCCGATCAGCTTTATATTATCAGATGGCACCACTCACGATGTTAAAGTCGCGCCAGATTTAGTTGATAAGATAGATTTAAGCAATACCGATATTTTATGTGCCGATAAAGGCTACGACTCTGACACGCTAAGAGAGCACATTAAACAAGCAGGGAGCTTCGATAATATTCCTAGAAAGAAGAATACAAAATCTGATAACCATCATATGGACTGGGACTTGTATAAGATACGCCATTTAGTTGAAAATGCGTTTGCACACTTAAAATGGTTCAGAGCAGTGGCCACCAGATACGATAAACTTAAACAAAGTTATGAGAATACGGTGGCGCTAGCTGGCGCTTATATCTGGCTGAGATTATGTATGTTCAACAGGCCCTATTCTACAAACAATCATTTACTCTATTTTGAATAAATCATGATTGAATAAAAATAATATAAATTAAACCCCTTGTAGTAAGTTATTAAGTGCATACTTTGTAGTTTGTCTTAAGGATTAATCATGGCTAAATCGACTAACCCTTACACTACGAATGCATTCGACAGCACAGACCTTAAAACAATCCTGCATTCTAAACGTGCCAACATCTACTATCTTTCCCATTGTCGCGTCATGCAAAAAGACGGTCGCGTGTTATATCTTACCGAAGACGACAAAGCCAATCTGTTCTATAACATTCCTATCGCCAATACCACATCGATATTGTTGGGTACAGGTACTTCCATTACCCAAGCAGCGATGCGGCTATTATCACAAGCGGGAGTATTGGTCGGATTTTGCGGTGGTGGTGGCACACCACTATTTATGGGTGCGGAGCGTGAGATCTTTATTGAATGGATGACCCCACAAAGCGAGTATCGCCCCACTGAATATATTCAAGGCTGGATGAGCTGGTGGTGGGATGATGACAAACGCTTAACAGCGGCTAAACACTTACAACACGCTCGCCTAGCCTATCTACAAACAGTTTGGGGTAAAGACAGTGATCTAAAACGCTGGGGCTTTGATAGCAGTATAGACACAGTACAAGCGCTGCTGACTGATAATATTCGTCAGATCAATCAGCAGCAAGAAGTCATGCATCTAATGCAGTTGGAGGCGCGGTTAACTAAACAGCTGTATAAACTGGCTGCAAAGAATACCGGCTACGATGGCTTTACCCGCGAGCATGAGGGCATTGATAAGGCCAATGGCTTCCTCAATCATGGCAACTACCTGGCTTATGGACTTGGCGCAACGACAGCTTGGACATTGGGTATTCCGCATGGTTTTGCGGTGATGCATGGTAAGACCCGTCGCGGCGCTTTGGTATTCGATATTGCTGATATCATCAAGGATGCACTAGTACTACCACTAGCCTTTATTTGCGCGGCTGAAAATGTCAGTGAGCAACAGTTCCGGCAAGAGTGCCTGAATATGTTCACTAAACACAAGGCATTAGACTATCAGTTTGAAGTGATAAAAACACTTGCTATGATCAAAGATTGGGAGGTATAAATGATTGTCACCTTGGTCTCGCAATGCGAAAAAAAGTCGATCAATCGCACACGTCGTATTTTAGACAGCTTTGCCAATCGTATTGGCAATAATGTCTGGCAAACGGCCATCACTGAGGAAGGTCTAAAGACTGTAAAGCAACTACTACGAAAGTCGGCGACCAAATCTACTGCCGTTAGCTGTCATCGCAATAAGTCACGCCAATTGACTGAGTTGGTATGGATAGTGGGCAATAAGCGTAAATTTAATGAGATCGGTGTGGTGCCGGTGAACCGTACGAAAAGAAATATTTTGCATAGTGAATGGGAGAATGAATGGAGTTACGCCAGTAGTATTCAAATTATCGCTACTATCGCCGCCCTACTTCATGACATTGGTAAATCCAGCATTGGCTTTCAGAAAAAACTCCTTGTAGGTAGTAAACTTGGCGATCCCTATCGTCATGAATGGATATCACTTAAATTATTTGAACTCATCATTACAGACTGCACCAAGGATGATGAGTTTCTAGAGCGTTTTATAACGATTGACACCTGGCTAAAAAATAATGATATAGAAAAGTTATTATCCACCTCTAAACTCGATGCAATTCATCTGCATAAGATGCCGCCCCTTGCCCAATGGGTTGCTTGGCTGATTGTCACTCATCATCGCCTACCACCTGTTAACAAAGTTTTTTATCCATCTAAAACCATTCAGCGCTCACAACTACCTAATAACACAGCAGATATAAAAAAAGACTTGAATCAATTTTACTCAGAACTTACGCCGATTGATTATTGGGTGAGAAATCCTAAATCAATAGATGAAATGACCAAATCTCAATTAAAAGACTTTTGGCAATTTGACGAATTAGTGATTAATAGTTCTATTTGGCAGAAAAATATTAAGCGCTGGGCTACAAAGGTATTGAATGATCCGGCATTGATGGAGCTAAGCCAGAATGCTGTGGCGACCAATCATGCCATAAGCGACCCTTTTTTACTGCATTTATCACGGCTTTGCTTGATGGTTGGTGACCATAATTACTCTAGTCTTAAAGAAGAAGACTCACGTTGTATCAAGGTGAATAGTCAGTTTAAAAAGTTAGCTGCAAATACCGATAGAACAGCGAGCAAACCGACAGTCAAACAATCATTAGAGGAGCATTTATTAGGAGTTGGTGCATTCACTGCCCAGTTCTGCCGTGCACTGCCTATTATAGCTAGCGAGATGCCTGCACTGCGCAATCATGATCCACTCGTCAAGCCTACTGGTATTGAACGTTTTAAGTGGCAAAATACGGCCTTTAAAATGACCTATGGTTTGCAAGAAACAACGCGTGAGCATGGTTTCTTTGGTGTCAATATGGCATCGACGGGCGCAGGTAAGACTATTGGCAATGCGCGGATTATGTATGCTCTAGCTGATCCCAAAAAAGGCGCACGCTTCACCATTGCCTTAGGCTTGCGTATCTTAACCTTGCAAACAGGACTGAGCTTTCGTAAGAATTTGAAGCTGGAAGGCGATCAATTAGCGATATTAGTCGGGGGTACTGCCAATAGAAAGCTGTTCGAAATGGCTACTAATGACAATCAAGAAAGTGCTGACATTCTCAGTGAATACAGGAAAGATGATGAACCGGAAAACGATAATGATACCTTTGGCAGTGAGTCCAGCGAGGAATTACTAGACGAGATGATTGATAGTGATATCGATTATCAGGACTATGATGATTTAAATCTAGGCACGGTCATTGCTAGTCCCAAAGCTCGCGATTTAGTATTTGCACCGATTGTGACTTGTACTGTTGATCATATTATTCAAGCAAGCGAATGCAAACGCGGGGGTAAATATATTGCGCCGATGCTACGGCTACTTAGTAGTGACTTAATACTCGATGAACCAGATGACTTTGACCAAGCGGACTTGCCTGCCCTCACCCGTCTGATGCACCTTGCCGGACTGTTTGGTACGCGCGTGCTGCTCTCGTCTGCGACCTTGACGCCTGACTTAGTAACAGGATTGTTTGAGGCATATATGGAGGGGCGCAAACTGTTTAATCACAGTCAAAACAAGTCTACGCCTAACGTCGTCTGTGCTTGGTTCGATGAGCAACCAAAAGCCATCATGTCTGAGCAGTGCAGCACTATTGCTAATTTTACTAAAACCCATCAACACTTTTGTGAGAAACGCGCCAGCTATTTATCAAAACAGCCCGTTAGACGAAAAGCAGAAATATTGCCATTCTCGACCCATTATAGCAAAGACAAAGAAGCAGATTTTTACAAACCATTGGCGCAAACCTTGGTTGATGGTGCTCTACGCTTGCATAGTGACCATTATAACAGTCATAACGTTCAGCCAAAGACTGATACAGCAGCAGTTGACAAAACGAAAGGTTATAAAACAATAAAAATCAGCATTGGACTGATTCGGGTTGCCAATATCAATAATATCAACGCCATCGCTATGCAATTATTCAAAGCCGACAACATCACTGTACCTAACGACACGATATTGCATGTGGTCTGTTATCACGCCAAGCAGCTTTTGTTACTGCGAAATGCGTTAGAAAACAAACTTGATCGGATTTTAGACCGTAGTGACAGTAAAGTGGCTATTTTTGATCATCCTGAAATAAAGCAAGCGCTAGCAAACAATCCTGCTAAAAATCATATTTTTATGGTGCTGGCTACTCCAGTTGCTGAAGTTGGACGCGACCATGATTACGATTGGGCAATCGTTGAACCATCCTCTATGCGCTCAATCATTCAGCTGGCTGGACGTATTTGGCGGCATCGTCCGGACAAAGTTGCAACCACGCCCAATATGCTACTGCTACAACATAATATTCGCTATTTTAAAAACAATGGCAGTCAACCTGTCTTTACTCACCCTGGGTTTGAGACCACTTTGTTTAAGCCAGCTAGTTACGATTTGAATGAGTTGATGACGACAGAACAATTGGCAAATGTGGACGCTAGACCGCGCATAGTTACTTCTCATAGTGACCCATTTAACAAAGCGTCTAAGAAGACACCTAGCAAAAAAATTAATACTCTCAGCGATCTTGAGCACCAAGTAATGCGGCATTTATTAAACAATCCTAAGCTCAACTACGTCAATGCTTATTGGGATAGTAAAGCCACTGCCAACCGCACCCATACCCATCTACAGCAAATCAGCCCATTCCGTGCAGGCATACCACAAGATGACTGGCTAATCATTCCCCGCATAGTCAGCGATGATGAAGATATGGATATACCTACCCAAGGCTTTGACGCTTATTATGCTGAAGATATATTCGAAAAAGGACTCGCCAAATCAAGCGCGCAGAACAAGGTTCTTCAACCGTTGGTTTTTGAGTTCACTAGCGCGCGAATAAAGCCTTGGCTTAGCACCTCGCTAAACGCTGAATTAAATAAATTAGAAGTCGCAGAGCCTGATAAAAGCTTACGCTCGCTTGCTATCACTTATTCGTCAGTGTCCCTTGATAGCATTAAAACTAATAACAGTAGGGGCTGGAAGTTCAATGAGTTTTTTGGCTTTGTACGTGAGTAATCCCTCAGTAAATAGCAGGCATAAAAAAGCACGGTGTGAACCGTGTCTTTTTATTGTAGCCAAACCACCTGTGCGGTGGAGAAATTTAATAACGATTAAATCATTTTCTAAGTCACCTTTGCGATGATTAAATGGATTATAACAAATTTTTCATCAATAGTTAATATTTTTAGTAATGATTATATCATGGTTTACTTATTTATAATTTCGTGTTTTAATGCTTCTAGTTATTTACTTTTGTGCGTTCTAAAAAAGGAGTAAGTCGTGATGGATATACCCCCAGAGTTAGCAAGCGGTGCAATTAAAGCATTTCTTGCCAGCCAATATGATAAAAAAACAGAAACTGAGCAAAAGCAGCTGGTCAAAGCGATAGAGAGTAATGATTCAGTATTGATTGATAGCTTAAATGAAAAACTGGCCGTTGCTCAAGAAAAATACAGCATCACAAGCTTTATCCCTGATGCTGCCACACGTATGGCAAAACAATTGAATTTTGGGACACATATCTCAAAAGGCATACATCCTGATGCTAAAGGCGATAACGTTAGTTTTGATGCTGAAAATTATTTGCCAAATACCCTTGTTGGTACTCACTCCATAGTTAGCAGATATATTGATGCTAACGGTAATGCTGCTGCCCTACCTCTTGCTGCTTTTTTTGATTTCGAAGTGAACGAGACCATCAAAATTCGTGACCTTATTCTGACTGACAATGCCGACTTTATTGCCTCATTAACCAGTCATAAAGAAACGTCAGATACTTATCATCAAACATTTAAAACGGCCTTACAGAATATCATTACTGAGCCTGTCACTCATGAACGTAATAAACAAACATTATGGGTAACTAATGCTTATCAAGGCGTAGATAGAGAACAACTTGATTATATTAATGTCATTCCACTCTACCCTTCTGTTCTCACTCATGAGGTTTATCAGCGAATCAATCATCTTAAATTTTCTGATGAAAATAAAGCGGCGCGCGACAATCGCTTTAAAAAGACTGCAGAACAGCGCCCTTATGTGAGTCTAAATCAATTAGCAACTATTCAGCTTGGCGGCACTAAACCGCAAAACGTCAGCTTACTGATGAGTAAGCAAGGCGGACGCAACTACCTTCTCCCCTCAATGCCACCCATCATCAAACGTGATTATGCTTACCACTTGTCAAAATTCGCCACCAGCATTTTTAGCACAGGTATGGAATATAACGTGCGTGAGGCACTGGACAGTATCTTTAAATCCGTTAAAAACAGCCGCAACATCGTTGATATCAGAGATGCACGCAAACGTGCCATTGATGAGGTGCTATACCAAGTATTTGCCAACGCAGAAAACATCCGCACCACATTGCCCGCTGGTTGGTCAAAAGACTATGACCTTGACCGTTGTGAAAAGCTTTGGTTGGATCCAAAACGTGCTGATATGACAGGCGAAGAAGACTTCAAAGCCGAACGTGAAAGCAATGATTCATGGCATGGTCAAATCATGCACCGTTTTGCTCGCTGGTTAAACACACTTCTGCAAGCTGAATTCAAAGCGCTAGCACGCGACTTTGGTGACGCAGAGCACCTTGAATGGGAGCGTGAGATTGAGGATATGAAAAAACGTTACGAGCGCGCAGGCAAAGGGGTATTTTTATGAGCCGCATTGATGATGACGTAGCCATTGGAGTAGTTGGCTATTTAATGTTTAAAAAAGTCGTGATTGAGGGCGCAAATACCATCTCCAGCCCTTTAACTTATGGCTTCCCTGCTATTACTGGGTTTTTGGGCAGTTTTCATGCAATGTCACGTAAGATGGCGGACGATGAGCAATTGTCAGGGGTGTCATTAGGCGGCGTGTTACTTGCTTGCCACGACTGCCAACCACAAATGTATCGCGCCAATACTTATAATAATTATACGTTTAACCAAACGCGTAACCCTATTAAAAAAGATGGCAAAACTGCTTCTATCATTGAAGAAGGCAAATGCCGATTGGTCATGACCTTTATTGTTGAGGTATTAAGCGAAGAATCATTAACTAATAAGCAGCAAGCGCACGCTATGCAAAAAACCAAACAATGGCTACAGCAGCAGCGTATGGCAGGCGGTAGCGTGCAAAGTATGGCGCGGTTTGAGCCAGTACAATTTTTTGGTAAAAATGATATTGGCGATGTGATACCGCAGTTACTACCCGCCTTTATCTTGATGGACGCGCAAGATGACTTTGACGAAATTATCGGTAAGGTACAACAGGACAATCCTGATGCCACGCCATTAGACGCGCTTATCGATGTCTGTGCCTTGCATCATATTCCTGAGACGCAAAAAAACGGCGATAGCAAATGGCTGACTATGTCACGTAAAACAGGTCACGGTTGGCTGGTCCCCATGCCAGTCGGTTATCAAGGTATCTCAGAATGTTATGACGCTGGCGTAATGCAAAACGTGCGCAATCCTGAATATCCCAGTCAATATGTCGAGGCAGTCTATACCCTTGGCAAATGGGTCTATCCACAGCGCTTGAATAGTGTCGGTGGTGATAATGATATTGCTAATGCATTTTGGCGCTATCACTACGACGCTGAACAATCATTGTATTTGGTTACTCAGAACCAAGATTTTTAATTTCATTTATTATGAAGCACAGTAAAGCATTTTTACAACTATTTTAATAATCACGGAGAATCACATGTCAAAATTAGCCCTAAAAACCGCATCCGTCCTCGCTTTTGAGCGTAATCTTGATATTTCAGATGGCTTTTTTGCACAAACGAACAGCCAAGATGTCAATACAAAAGTAACGCCTGTTATCATCAAAGAAAAGTCTGTGCGCGGTACGATTAGCAACCGTCAAAAAAATGCTATCGCCAACGACCCTACAAAGCTTGACGCTGAAATTCAAAAGGCCAATCTACAAACCGTGGATTCAGCTTCGTTAGACGAGAGTAATGATACATTGGTCGTGACGTGGAGCGGTAAGGTATTGCCATTTACCGGTAAGCCTAATGTCTGTAATGACCAAGATTATCAGCAAGCATTGGTAGCAACAGTGAAAAGTTATCTTGATGGCGAAGGTGTTAGCGAATTAGCGCGTCGTTATGCAACTAACATTGCTAATGCGCGTTGGTTATGGCGCAATCGCGTCGGCGCTCAAAGCATTAAAGTTGAGGTCAGCTGCGATACCGATGGTAAGCAACAGCAGTTGAGCTTTGACGCTAAATCGATCTCATTGCATAACTTTAATGAACCAAGCAATGATGTTAATAAACTTGCCAGCATCATTGAACGTGGACTGACAGGTAACGCTTTTGTTATTTTATACGTAAAATCCTTTGCCATTATGGGCTACGGTCAAGAAGTCTATCCTTCACAAGAGCTGGTGCTCGATACTGGTAAGACCAAAAGTAAAATTCTGTATGAAGTCAACGGTAAGGCTGGCATGCACTCGCAAAAAGTCAGCAACGCCATTCGCACTATTGATGATTGGTATCCTAATGCCGAGTTCCCTATTGCCATCGAACCGTATGGCGCAGTGACGACTATGGGTACAGCATTCCGCCAGCCTAAAGACAAAATGGACTTTTATAGCCTATTTGATAACTGGGTACTCAAAGGTGAAGCCCCAGACGCCAGCCAGCAACACTATGTGATGGGCGTGCTTATTCGTGGCGGTGTGTTCGGTGCCAGCGGTAAGGAGTAATTCATGAGTCAATTGACGCATTACCAAGAAATCACCATTATTCCCGATCCTGATATTGCACCCTACTTTATCTGGAGTAAGCTGTTTACGCAGTTGCATATCAGCTTAGCTGAGGTCAAAAACAAGCATGGCATCGAGTCAATCGGTGTCAGCTTTCCTGACTATCATTATGATGACAAGGGTAAATCATCCAAGCTTGGGCTTAAGCTACGAGTATTTGCACTCAGCCAAAAGGATTTAGAAACATTAAGTCTCAACAGTTGGCTATCAAGACTAACTGATTATGTGCATATTAAAAGTATTAGTGAGGTCGGTGATAAAGCAAAAAGTCATCTGGTGGTCAGCCGTTATCGTCCAAAAAATCCGCTCAAGCAAGCTGAAGAATTTGCTAAACACAAAGACATCAGCCTTGAAAATGCGCTTGTACACTGTGCTGCGCATAAACAGGATAATAAGCCCTATCCTCATATCAACTTAAAAAGTGAGACCAATCAACAACCTTATAAACTGGCAATTTTTCAAGAAGTAACTGCCAGCGCTTGTAAAGGCACGTTCAATGTTTATGGTATGAATAATAAAATAGGTCAGGTTACCGTGCCGCATTGGTAACTTGCTTTCATGGTAATGACGAATTACCCAAAAACTAGGAGTAAAAACCCTTTTTTTAGATTATTTAAAAATTCGCTTATTTATCATACAGTTATGATAAGGCAAAAAACAGAGGGTAAAATAGGGTATTTTGTCCTCCAAGCCTTGTCATAACTGGTTTTTTAGAGGTATAATTCCTCTTCATCACCGCTCAGGTGACTTAGAAAAATAGGGGAGTACAGCGCTGGCAAGTGGTAGGCTTCATCACCGCTCAGGTGACTTAGAAAATTCCTATGGCGGCGTCCGCCACCGCCTTAAACTTCATCACCGCTCAGGTGACTTAGAAATTACGCGAAATGATAGAGGAGACCACATACACCTTCATCACCGCTCAGGTGACTTAGAAAACAACAGCGATAAGCGCCAGGACGCCCAGGACCTTCATCACCGCTCAGGTGACTTAGAAAAGGTTACGGACTCCACCATACTGTCAAACGTGCTTCATCACCGCTCAGGTGACTTAGAAATTGTTAACGGGGCCTATCGGCTGGCTAATAGCCTTCATCACCGCTCAGGTGACTTAGAAATTTAACGATATTGGCGAACAGGGAGGGGTCGACTTCATCACCGCTCAGGTGACTTAGAAAAGTCAGCTCCCAAGTCGCTCATGTTTATATTACTTCATCACCGCTCAGGTGACTTAGAAAATGTCGCCATTTTCTTTAGCGCACCATTTGTTCTTCATCACCGCTCAGGTGACTTAGAAAATAAGACGGGCGGTCATAGTGAGGCGGCTGATCTTCATCACCGCTCAGGTGACTTAGAAAGTCAACAGAAGATGAGGCGTTTAAGAAGTCAACTTCATCACCGCTCAGGTGACTTAGAAAATGTAGTTCATAATCTCGTTAATCGTCTCAGTCTTCATCACCGCTCAGGTGACTTAGAAAAATTACCATGTAAAGCCGCTACTTAATAGAGCCTTCATCACCGCTCAGGTGACTTAGAAATGCATCATGTCAAATCGCTGCGTTAGCAATTGCTTCATCACCGCTCAGGTGACTTAGAAAACTAACCCAACTAGAGATAGTTGCCTTTCCTGCTTCATCACCGCTCAGGTGACTTAGAAATTGAAAGTGTTCTATTGTATCAACCCTCATAACTTCATCACCGCTCAGGTGACTTAGAAATGCTATCTGTCCGGATCGTCAGGGCTTTTTTACTTCATCACCGCTCAGGTGACTTAGAAAAACCACGGCCACCGACTTTATGGTTGAGTGCTCTTCATCACCGCTCAGGTGACTTAGAAAATTAACGAACACGGAAGTCGCCAAAGCTAAGCCTTCATCACCGCTCAGGTGACTTAGAAAATAACTATCTAGCGCATTGGTAACGCCTAAACCTTCATCACCGCTCAGGTGACTTAGAAAGTTTGTATATGCTAGGGCGCTTTCCTTGTCTTCTTCATCACCGCTCAGGTGACTTAGAAAAATAGAAGGCTCTTATATCGTAGAGCGTGAAACTTCATCACCGCTCAGGTGACTTAGAAACATTTCGTTAATCTGTGATACGTTCCACGCACCTTCATCACCGCTCAGGTGACTTAGAAAGTTACCATAGAGTCATTGCCAGAGCTTAACACCTTCATCACCGCTCAGGTGACTTAGAAAACGACCCGATGAAGGCTGATTTTTATATTATCCTTCATCACCGCTCAGGTGACTTAGAAATTCTAAGTTGTTGGGCTGTGAATAATGCTTTACTTCATCACCGCTCAGGTGACTTAGAAAGTCTGCTGTGACTATTGGTGATTGTGGTATTTCTTCATCACCGCTCAGGTGACTTAGAAAATTGACCGTAAGCTGTTAGCATCTTCTCAATACTTCATCACCGCTCAGGTGACTTAGAAATGCAAACGAGCCTTTAGTTACAGCCGCCTTGCCTTCATCACCGCTCAGGTGACTTAGAAATGGCTATCTTCTGCATTGCTAACACCTAAGCTCTTCATCACCGCTCAGGTGACTTAGAAATCCAGCGCATGATATGCCTGTGCTATGATTGACTTCATCACCGCTCAGGTGACTTAGAAATGCATAGTTATTGCCTGGTGAGCCTGTTAAGCCTTCATCACCGCTCAGGTGACTTAGAAACGGCAGCCAACGTTGTTGTTGCTGTTAGACCGCTTCATCACCGCTCAGGTGACTTAGAAAATTTTCTGAAATACCGGAATTAATAAATAATCCTTCATCACCGCTCAGGTGACTTAGAAATGGTAGTAAGCATCTATCTCAGCTTCATTCACCTTCATCACCGCTCAGGTGACTTAGAAATAAACCCACTACTAAAGATATAACTACTCAAACTTCATCACCGCTCAGGTGACTTAGAAATACAAATGGTGGCGGTGCGATAGATGACGATACTTCATCACCGCTCAGGTGACTTAGAAATTATCTTTGCCGTAGAGCCACATATAACCTCTCTTCATCACCGCTCAGGTGACTTAGAAAGTTAAAAGATGCGGTTTTGCCTGTGTTGTCAGCTTCATCACCGCTCAGGTGACTTAGAAATATAGAGCATGGCAAGGAATGTTAGGTAGGTGCTTCATCACCGCTCAGGTGACTTAGAAATGTAGCGCCTCAGAACATGCAAAACGCTGAGGTCTTCATCACCGCTCAGGTGACTTAGAAAGGCATCGAGCTAGCACTAGTCTTTTTGCTGTAACTTCATCACCGCTCAGGTGACTTAGAAATAAGAGATGGTAAGTTTTTAAACCCGTACCATCTTCATCACCGCTCAGGTGACTTAGAAATTAATTGGTGGCTTTTTATTGCCAAAAGGAAACTTCATCACCGCTCAGGTGACTTAGAAATAAGCCAACGTGGATGGTTTAAAGGTTTTTTACTTCATCACCGCTCAGGTGACTTAGAAATGCTATATTTTGGAGCTATAATAGGACTTTCGCTTCATCACCGCTCAGGTGACTTAGAAAATCGGTCTAATGCAAATCACAGCGTTTGTATCCTTCATCACCGCTCAGGTGACTTAGAAAAATAGGAATCAACATTATGACAACATATTACACTTCATCACCGCTCAGGTGACTTAGAAAGCTGAAAAAACTATCTGAGCTGTAACCATGCCCTTCATCACCGCTCAGGTGACTTAGAAAACATAGAAAATGGTTATAAATAAACTTTACTTCTTCATCACCGCTCAGGTGACTTAGAAATATGTATAAGAACGCTATAAGACTATAAGAGTCTTCATCACCGCTCAGGTGACTTAGAAAACCATGCTTGTTTGGTTTTAAATCATACAAATCTTCATCACCGCTCAGGTGACTTAGAAATTTAAGTGTGTTTTATTGAGTGTTTAATATATCTTCATCACCGCTCAGGTGACTTAGAAAGATAGCATTGGACGTTATAGCATTATGTTGCGCTTCATCACCGCTCAGGTGACTTAGAAAAACCCATGATAACGCTATCATCATCACAATATCTTCATCACCGCTCAGGTGACTTAGAAAGCTATAGCTTGTGAAATGGTTATTTGCTAAAGCTTCATCACCGCTCAGGTGACTTAGAAAAATAAACACTATATAAAAGGCTTACAACATGACTTCATCACCGCTCAGGTGACTTAGAAAATTCTATTGTATTTTTCAAATTGGTCTACAAACTTCATCACCGCTCAGGTGACTTAGAAAATCACTTCAACAATTAGCATTACGTAATTATCCTTCATCACCGCTCAGGTGACTTAGAAAACTACAAACCATTAAAAAACTATTCCCAGAGCCTTCATCACCGCTCAGGTGACTTAGAAAGAAAACAGTTATTACCGATATTAAAGCCTTGTCTTCATCACCGCTCAGGTGACTTAGAAATTACCGATGTTGATTTGGATTGCGACAGCCAACTTCATCACCGCTCAGGTGACTTAGAAAACCGAAAAAAGTTAATAGTGTTATGAAGTGGTCTTCATCACCGCTCAGGTGACTTAGAAAACATGAGGACAAGCTAGCAGGTGTACGTAATACTTCATCACCGCTCAGGTGACTTAGAAATATATGCGTACCTAGGCAACACAATGCGCTTACTTCATCACCGCTCAGGTGACTTAGAAATGCTATATTTTGGAGCTATAATAGGACTTTCGCTTCATCACCGCTCAGGTGACTTAGAAAATCGGTCTAATGCAAATCACAGCGTTTGTATCCTTCATCACCGCTCAGGTGACTTAGAAAAATAGGAATCAACATTATGACAACATATTACACTTCATCACCGCTCAGGTGACTTAGAAATTGCTGCTGAGCAGGACTACCGCCCTGTAATTCTTCATCACCGCTCAGGTGACTTAGAAATGCTCACCGCCTACTTCATCAATAATAATATACTTCATCACCGCTCAGGTGACTTAGAAATTGCAACAATTTTGCGGGGCTTGCTTTTATCTCTTCATCACCGCTCAGGTGACTTAGAAATCACTACTATTCGAAATAGATTGTTTATCATCCTTCATCACCGCTCAGGTGACTTAGAAAAATCTATAACTAACACTGAATCGACCAATACAGCTTCATCACCGCTCAGGTGACTTAGAAACGTTTTTATAATCGCTATGCTCGTTAACTTCACTTCATCACCGCTCAGGTGACTTAGAAACTATCTGCTGCTGCAATGTGTCCGAACTCATGCTTCATCACCGCTCAGGTGACTTAGAAATAACCTAATCACTGACAATATGGACGTTAATGCTTCATCACCGCTCAGGTGACTTAGAAAAACATCGTACCTGTATGCCATAGATTTCCATCCTTCATCACCGCTCAGGTGACTTAGAAAGCGAATATACGGATCGCATCAGTAACAAAACCCTTCATCACCGCTCAGGTGACTTAGAAATTAATCTGGGGTGTATCAATTTGATTGTCAGACTTCATCACCGCTCAGGTGACTTAGAAATGTTACGGGTTCGCCTAAAATAACGGGTTGTACTTCATCACCGCTCAGGTGACTTAGAAAACCTCCGCATCTTTAATCGCTTGGTAATAAGCCTTCATCACCGCTCAGGTGACTTATGAGCAGCGTTAAAAAATTGCATGTCAATTTTAGATGCGCAAGAGTAAATCTTTTGAATAAGATTTGCTAGTAGCTGGAATATTGACATAAATTTGGATAGAAGCATATCACCGCTCAGGTGACTTAGAAATGAAGAAATGTCATCAATCGTTTTGATTGAGCCTTCATCACCGCTCAGGTGACTTAGAAATAATGCCCTGCGTGTTGGCAGTTTAAGCGGTGCTTCATCACCGCTCAGGTGACTTAGAAATTGACGGAATGGCTGATATATTAGTTTCCAAACTTCATCACCGCTCAGGTGACTTAGAAAACTGAACGATAGCGATATCACTACCTTCAATCCTTCATCACCGCTCAGGTGACTTAGAAAACCCATCCATAACGGCTGAAACTACCGTAAGCCTTCATCACCGCTCAGGTGACTTAGAAATTATAGTTTAATGAAGTACTCGCGTTTGAAGTCTTCATCACCGCTCAGGTGACTTAGAAAATACGGTCATCTTCAGGAACACCCAAGTCATCCTTCATCACCGCTCAGGTGACTTAGAAAATCATCAATGGCATTTTTACTGATATGTCAGCCTTCATCACCGCTCAGGTGACTTAGAAAATGCTAATAAGATTCTTACGAGCATACTTGCTCTTCATCACCGCTCAGGTGACTTAGAAAGTTTAGGCATAGCAGCAGGGCGCAATCTCTACCTTCATCACCGCTCAGGTGACTTAGAAAATGCTGAACAGGAAGTCAGCTTATGCCAACACCTTCATCACCGCTCAGGTGACTTAGAAAATCGCCTTTGATAGACCAGTCATTAATTTTAGCTTCATCACCGCTCAGGTGACTTAGAAAATGAACAGTGCTTAGCGTAGTGCTTAGCGCCTCTTCATCACCGCTCAGGTGACTTAGAAAACCAGCTATCGTCAATGGTATGTATAACGCGCCTTCATCACCGCTCAGGTGACTTAGAAAGTCTTACCGGCATTGCTGTAGCCTGATGACTCCTTCATCACCGCTCAGGTGACTTAGAAATATCGAGGTCCACGGCCAGGGCGGTAGCGCCACTTCATCACCGCTCAGGTGACTTAGAAAAGTAGGGAACAACACGGAAAAATAGTAATAGCCTTCATCACCGCTCAGGTGACTTAGAAAAAGTGATGGACACCCTGGTCAAGCTATCCAGTCTTCATCACCGCTCAGGTGACTTAGAAAGTTACCATAGAGTCATTGCCAGAGCTTAACACCTTCATCACCGCTCAGGTGACTTAGAAAACGACCCGATGAAGGCTGATTTTTATATTATCCTTCATCACCGCTCAGGTGACTTAGAAATATTCCAACTTCGCGCCATAGTTTAATAATTACTTCATCACCGCTCAGGTGACTTAGAAAATATGTTAAATTACGGGGTGTGTTGTTAGTCACTTCATCACCGCTCAGGTGACTTAGAAAATAGGGATACACCTGCACAGTGTGCTAACACTCTTCATCACCGCTCAGGTGACTTAGAAATAACAGTTATAGAGCAGTCAGAATTTGACTACCTTCATCACCGCTCAGGTGACTTAGAAAATTAGATAGAGTGGACTCAAAGAACAAAGCGCCTTCATCACCGCTCAGGTGACTTAGAAAACTCACTCGTAGACAGTTTAAACTAGCTTTACCTTCATCACCGCTCAGGTGACTTAGAAATACCTGAAAGTAACAGCGCACTCATAACGTTACTTCATCACCGCTCAGGTGACTTAGAAATATGTTAGCAGCTCTACTATAAATAATCTATTCTTCATCACCGCTCAGGTGACTTAGAAAATTAAACCGTACTGTTAGAGCTGTTACGGCCCCTTCATCACCGCTCAGGTGACTTAGAAAATCCCGCCACTTCATTGTTCTTGTGCCTTTAACTTCATCACCGCTCAGGTGACTTAGAAATCACTAATACTTTTTAGTTCCTTATTTCCTTTCTTCATCACCGCTCAGGTGACTTAGAAAAACGGTTTTAAGTTAAAAGAACAGCCGGACGGCTTCATCACCGCTCAGGTGACTTAGAAATGATTTATAGTCGTCAGCCTCAGCGCTTATAACTTCATCACCGCTCAGGTGACTTAGAAACATAGCGCATAACGTAGTTCGCCCGCACGCACCTTCATCACCGCTCAGGTGACTTAGAAAAATTTAGATGCTCTAATGAGCCTGATATTATTCTTCATCACCGCTCAGGTGACTTAGAAACCAACCCGCAGGAGACGCAGCGTAAGACATGGCTTCATCACCGCTCAGGTGACTTAGAAATATTGACCAGTCTGCTGCCCCTGACAAGTCTGCTTCATCACCGCTCAGGTGACTTAGAAATTACTCGTAAATAATAAAGATCATTTTTCCTTCTTCATCACCGCTCAGGTGACTTAGAAACATTGCGATAATGGCAGGACGAATAGCGACAGCTTCATCACCGCTCAGGTGACTTAGAAACACCTGCGGTAGCAACAACAAATTTTAATCAACTTCATCACCGCTCAGGTGACTTAGAAACAGAAGTGGTTACTGCTACTGCTGACTGGGACCTTCATCACCGCTCAGGTGACTTAGAAACGCTAGTATCTGCTCACCTTGCGTCTTAACATCTTCATCACCGCTCAGGTGACTTAGAAATCATTAGGTTTAACCCAAACACGGCCTTGAGTCTTCATCACCGCTCAGGTGACTTAGAAAATAACTCTAGCGGTAAGGTTCACCCAACTCAACTTCATCACCGCTCAGGTGACTTAGAAAAAGTGATGGACACCCTGGTCAAGCTATCCAGTCTTCATCACCGCTCAGGTGACTTAGAAAGCGCTAGTTGCGGCTTGAGCGTGTGCCATGCTCTTCATCACCGCTCAGGTGACTTAGAAATAATACAACCTTGTCCTGGCTTGCGACTGCTGCTTCATCACCGCTCAGGTGACTTAGAAAATTGTGATACTCAACGCAATAAACACCGTGGTCTTCATCACCGCTCAGGTGACTTAGAAAAACTGTTTAAAGCAGGGTCGCGGTCTATTACTCTTCATCACCGCTCAGGTGACTTAGAAAAAAGACGGAGAGATGTGTATCGGTATGACGCACTTCATCACCGCTCAGGTGACTTAGAAAATAGTCATAACTTTAGTGTATAAAGTCTGCATCTTCATCACCGCTCAGGTGACTTAGAAATAATTAATTCAGCCTTACGTCTTTTATCACAACTTCATCACCGCTCAGGTGACTTAGAAAACTCGTAACTGTCAATGCCTAGTGACTGCTGCCTTCATCACCGCTCAGGTGACTTAGAAATAGTAAGAACACACGTTCGTCAGTAGGCATCTCTTCATCACCGCTCAGGTGACTTAGAAAGCTCACTATCAGCGACAAGGCGATTGCAGGCACTTCATCACCGCTCAGGTGACTTAGAAAAGAGGAATCAACGGAGTTATGTACAATCAATGCTTCATCACCGCTCAGGTGACTTAGAAATTTCGGGAAATTATTAACCCCTGTTGCGTCATCTTCATCACCGCTCAGGTGACTTAGAAACAAAAAGCACTGAGAAGAGCAGGGCCGGATAGCTTCATCACCGCTCAGGTGACTTAGAAACTCAGCCGCCGCTATGTAGTCACTCGCTTTGTCTTCATCACCGCTCAGGTGACTTAGAAATTCACCGCCGCAGGCCACGCAATTAGGGTTAATCTTCATCACCGCTCAGGTGACTTAGAAAATGAGAGTTGACGTTTGCCCTTAAATGATTTTCTTCATCACCGCTCAGGTGACTTAGAAAAAGATGGGTGGGGCGTGCTGAACTAGGAAAGTCTTCATCACCGCTCAGGTGACTTAGAAATTTTTGAAATCAGCGTAGATGATGAGCCGTCCCTTCATCACCGCTCAGGTGACTTAGAAAGTAAGGCTGTGTGCCTCGCGTGTTACCCATGACTTCATCACCGCTCAGGTGACTTAGAAATCAACTAATATAAACGGCTTGCAGTGGTCAATCTTCATCACCGCTCAGGTGACTTAGAAAAAAAACAAATAACTATACCCACTTAACGGTGGCTTCATCACCGCTCAGGTGACTTAGAAACATTGCTCATAGTCCGCATACGCTCCGCCCTGCTTCATCACCGCTCAGGTGACTTAGAAATTGCAATCTGTGCCTCAGTGACAATACCCATTCTTCATCACCGCTCAGGTGACTTATGAGCAGCGTTAAAAAATTGCATGTCAATTTTAGATGCGCAAGAGTAAATCTTTTGAATAAGATTTGCTAGTAGCTGGAATATTGATATAAATTTGGATAGAAGCATATCACCGCTCAGGTGACTTAGAAAATCATCGTTTGACCGAAATTCATTGGCTCATGCTTCATCACCGCTCAGGTGACTTAGAAACTAGGATACACAATAGTTATCACTAGATTATACTTCATCACCGCTCAGGTGACTTAGAAAGCTAAAAACAGCAAGTTATGAAAATTGGGATGCTTCATCACCGCTCAGGTGACTTAGAAAGTCGGCATCTAAGGTTATGTCAGACTCAGAAGCTTCATCACCGCTCAGGTGACTTAGAAATGATACTTCTAATCCTCCTGATACTTCTGATCCTTCATCACCGCTCAGGTGACTTAGAAAGCTTGAGTCGACGTCGGGGTCGGATGTAGAAACTTCATCACCGCTCAGGTGACTTATGAGCAGCGTTAAAAAATTGCATGTCAATTTTAGATGCGCAAGAGTAAATCTTTTGAATAAGATTTGCTAATAGCTGGAATATTGACATAAATTTGGATAGAAGCATATCACCGCTCAGGTGACTTAGAAAATTGATTATCAATACATCGCCAACTGCTGCAACTTCATCACCGCTCAGGTGACTTAGAAAATCTACCGTCATCGTAGGTGGCACTTTACTTCCTTCATCACCGCTCAGGTGACTTATGAGCAGCGTTAAAAAATTGCATGTCAATTTTAGATGCGCAAGAGTAAATCTTTTGAATAAGATTTGCTAGTAGCTGGAATATTGATATAAATTTGGATAGAAGCATATCACCGCTCAGGTGACTTAGAAAGAGTCCGCCCGAACACCGATGTTGTTGTTGCTCTTCATCACCGCTCAGGTGACTTATGAGCAGCGTTAAGAAGTTTCATGTCAATTTTAGGTGCGCAGGAGTAAATTCTTTGAATAGGATTTGCTGATAACTGGAATGATTACCATTCATTTTTGAGCATTGTGCGAGGCGTAACAAACAAAATATTTTTTGTGTAAAAACTTAAAGATTACTTGTTTGCTATTTTTTTGCCATCATTTTATCCCCAATGTTCAACAGACCCTAATATATTTTAATTTTATTTCACCTTCTGTACAAAATAAATAAACCTGACTAAATGGTCAGTTATCTGAATAAAATCATAATCTTAGATGACACTAGCAAGATAACGCTACATATTGTGGCTTTATTTATGAAAAAATTACAGTTGTTAGACCCATTAAATTATGATTAACTGTTTCAAATCGTTAATAAATATCTTGTTACTAGTGTAATTATCAGTTCGACTGACGTTATCGTCGTGGGAGCACGTCACCACTTTAAGTGACTGTCTCCTCTAGCAGACGATAGCTACTATCTTTCAGCAGCGCCTATTTTTAACCAAACCTGTTTTTCCCTAATGGTACTGACGCGTTTTTACAGGATGTTAAAACCAGTTTTTACCTGACACTATAGCTACGACTTTAGGGAATATAATGACTGTACAAAAGGGAGTTTTACTGTGCATTTAAATCTACTTACTAGCCTGCCACCTTCTACCAAATCATTTAAAGCTAAGCTGGCTTATATGAAGCCATTAACCACTGCCGCCGTTGCTATCATTGCTTTAGGCACCATGACTACTGGTGCTCACGCTAAAATGCTGTTTGGTGGTACCAGCATCACTGGACTATATGGTGATAACTTTAAATTAACCCCTAATCTAGATGATAATACTCTTAAGGTCATGACCCTAGAGCATGCTTCCACTCATACTTGGGGCGGCGTATTCTTCTTCGTTGATCGTATCCAAGGTGATGATTACGACTTGAAAAATAAGGACGGGGACGTTATTGGTACTAAAGAGTTTAAAGAAACGTATGGTGAGCTTGCCCCTAAGCTTAAGCTTGCAACCTTTGATACTGGCCTTATCAAACAAGTTAACTTGGCAGGTCAGTATGAGTTTGGCTCAAACGGCAAAGGCTTTAGTCAAGACAACTATTTAGTGGGCGTCGGTGCAGATCTGAACTTACCGATTCCGAATATGAAATACGCGTCTGCCTCTATATACCAGGCATTTAACAGCCAAAATAATTCAGATGACCAACAAATCACCTTAACCTATGGTTGGGAGAAGAATAACTTTGTCATCGACGGTTATATTGATTACTCTTTTAACAGTGAAAACGATGAAATTAAAGACAACATTCATATCAATCCACAAATAAAATATAACCTACAAAAAGTATTGGGTATCGACAATCGCTTAGAAGTGGGCATGGAATACAGTTACTGGAAAAACAAATTCGGTTCTGACGAGACACAAAGTGCGCCTAGTGCCTTGGTTAAATTCCACTTTTAAGTAAAATCCCAACCGTCTGCAGCGCTTAGTTATTTTTACATAAAAAGCCCCGCTCTAACTTTGATGTTTGAGCGGGGCTTTTTGCTATCTAACATTTTATACGAAGCTTACAATCCTATCAGTAAGAATATGCGAGAACTTTTAGGCCTTGGAGGGCTTCAAGGCAGCGCTGATATCAGCCAATAAAGGCGGAATATCGTGTTTGTCCGTGATCACCTCTAGCATGACCATTTTATCTGTAGTGGCTGCTGCCTTTAGCAGAGCGGCTTTTAACTCGCCCGCTGTTTCAACCTTAAGCAGTAGAGTATTGTCCTCATTACCACCAAATGCTTGCGGCATCAGTTGCCAATTACACTTAGGAATGTCGTTATAACGTTGGTTTTCACCATGAATGGCGCGCTCGACGGTATAGCCATCATTGTTAATCAGCACAATAACTGGATTAATACGTTCTTGGATCATGACGGCTATCTCTTGAATAGTCAGTAAGGCTGAACCGTCGCCAATCAGTAGCACACTACGCTTATCCGGAGAGGCAATAGCGCCGCCTAGACTCGCAGGCAAGGTATAACCGATTGAGCCCCACATGGGTTGTCCGTAGCAAGTCACGCCTTCTGGTAAACGGACATCGCTAATACCGAAATAAGCGGTGCCTTGTTCCGCAAATACCAGATTATTATGGTCTAAGCGATCAGCAATGATATGCCATAAGTCATCTTGACGGATAGGCTCGTCATCCTTACCCTTTTGCTGATGCGGCTCTATCTTTTTACATAACGGCTTTGGCACGATATTAATCCCAGAAGTCATTACTTCATGCAGCGCTTGCAAAGCATCTTTCAGCGCGATTGGCGCAAAGTTCCGACCACTGATAGTCGCGCGCTCGTAATGCAAATCAACCACGACCTCTTCATTAATGTCTTGGCTAAAGCCAGCAGTAGTGGTATCGGTATATTGTACCCCAATCTTAATCAAACATTCACAGTTCTCAACCGCATCTTTGACCACTGGACGTGACGCCACGCCAGCATAAGTACCTGCCCAACGTTCACTGTGTTCATCCAGCAAGGTCTTGCCCCACGATAACGTCGTATAGGGGATCTCAGTGTCGGCTATTAAAGCCTTAAGCTGGTTTTGTAGTCCCAGACGATGCACCATTAAATCGGCCATCAAGGTCGTGGTCTTATTCGGTAAAAACTCTATCAGTGCTTGCTTAAAGTCGACTAAGGCCGCTTGACTGGTAATATCTTCTGTACTATCAATGAGCTTAGTTGTCGGCGGATAAATGGGCAGACGCGCTACATCGGGTGATAGCATCAGATAGCCTGGACGGTGTTTTTTAAGCACCATACGAATCACTCGATCTATCTCAGAGGCCGCATTTTCAGAAGTGATTTGCGCACGCGCCACAGTCACTGGCTCTACCATCTTGATAAAGTGATTGAACACGCCATCACCAAGCGAGTGATGGATCCGGCGCTTGCTCGCCTGTTGCGCCATAGCAGGTGCCCCAACCACATGCAATACCGGGGCATATTCAGCATAAGAGCCAGCAGTAGCGTTAATTGCAGACAGCTCCCCTACGCCAAAAGTCGTCACCATCGCAGCAAAACCGCGCTCACGCGCATAACCGTCTGCAGCGTAGCCTGCGTTCAGCTCGTTGGTATTGCCTACCCAGCGTAGCTTATCAGAAGCAATGATGTTATCTAAAAATGTTAAGTTAAAATCACCAGGCACACCAAATACTTCAGTCGCGCCCGCCTCAGCGATACGCTCAAATAAATAATCAGCGATAGTGTATTCTTGGCTCATATTGCTTATCCTTAAGGCTTATTGTTATAAATAGTCATCGTTATAACTGTGATGGGGAATCATTATAAAAGAGTATTTCAGCTTACTTATTAGATTCAAAGCTTTTGGAATACCTATTATAACAATCTGTTATATCATACATTCATAGCAGGATGACATGCCTATTTTGCTAAATTTTAGTTTTTTGCATAGTGGCTGTTGACAGGTCATAAAAACTGCGTATAATACGCCATCATCATCTAGACGATAGTTACTTGCTAATTATAACTATTTGATAATTCAGCGGGAATAGCTCAGTGGTAGAGCATAACCTTGCCAAGGTTGGGGTCGAGAGTTCGAATCTCTTTTCCCGCTCCAAATATGGCTCGTTAAGAGCAAAAAGCCTCACTTCTTACTATAAGAAGTGAGGCTTTTTTTTGTCTTAATTTTGGGGGTTATAGCGGTTTTATACAAACGAACCCAATCTAAAATTTCACCTATTAAGAATAGTGATGCAAAAAAATTCCATTCTCGCTACTTTTTCTTCTCATTTAACACTTTTGAAATTATTCATAGCGTGATCAAAACGCGACGAACTTATCAAGCATAAACGAATAGATAAGGAATACCGTTGTGAAGATCACTAATTATAATTATAAAAGACTATTTGCTGAATTTAAGCCTAATAGCACTATTAGTAGAGATGCTAGTGCTATTGCCAATACGCTAATTTGTAAGCTCTACATTCAGCCTGGCTCAGATCTAGCACGCTTTTTAGGCATTAAGACTTGCTTTTATAATTATATGACACTGCAGGTATGCATACAAAAGCAACTGAATACTCAAAACCGCTAACTTGTGAAAGATACGAGCAACAAGCTCCAAAGTGAGCTTCATAAACGATTACCGCAACCTGGTTGTTACTATTAACGGAAGCATGTTGTGTGTGTAAAGCTGCAACTCAATATGACGCATAACGCGCGCGGTATAAGAATATGTAAGGATTACTGAGCATACGATAGTCAAGGTAGCTTTATTAAACACGTACAGGCGCTTTGCAAACAGTATGAGATTAATGCTCAATTACTAATTAAAACGAGCCCTCAGTGTTATGCCTACTTGAACGATTTACTATGTAAGTGCTGCGTCTATATTGGTCCGATTGAGTTACCTGCAGATATTTCTTATATAAGTTCAAAACACAGTTAGTTTTGTGCAGTATGTGAAAATGCTTTGTGGCGGATATATAAAGAAAATAAAAGCTTCGACTCTAACTCTTACGTCCTATAAAGCACTTTAACCACATGCCAGCCAAATTTGGTTTTCACTAAATGCGGGGTGAAGAGTTCGCCGCTGAAGCAGACTTTATCAAATGCTGGTACCATTTGGCCTTGTTTAAACTCACCTAAATTGCCGCCTTTTTTACCTGATGGGCAGGTTGAGTGTTTCTTAGCCAACACATCAAACTGGGCACCTTTTTTAAGCTTGGCAATAATGTCCTCAGCCACTTCTTTGTGTTTTACTAAAATGTGTAATGCGCTAGCTGTACGAGCCATAATGTAAACCCTTCATAAAATATCGATTATCGCGGCATTATATCACTACTTACTTTTGCTGCTAACCTAATTTGTATGCTCTACTTCATCAAAAGTCATTATCTACACAGGCGATATTCTTTGGATGAGGATTGGCACCTGTCGAGGGTCGCTGCCCCTACATAATAGGCTTAATAAGGCTGAAGTAATTCATTACTTCACAGAGAGCCGCCTCGGTATTGTCGGAAACTTAACATCCTAAGAGAGTACGACAACCTTCTTTGACAAATGATAAACAGCTTGTTATGATAAAAAAACATCGTGGGTTTAAGGCTACTTCCAGCGCGATGAAAAACAAAGACTGGTAAAACGCACAACTCCTTTTCGCTCTGTAAGGTGACTGTGTCGTTTCAATTTGGCACAGACAGAGCAATAGGAGATTTCTTTATGACTACTTCTAGTCGATTGATTCCAAACTTTATACTTCTCAATTATTCTACTCATACTCGGCTACTAAGTCTTATGAGACTTTTTCGTTATTCCGCTTTTTTCAATAAGCCCTCTTTCAAAAACTCCTCCAGTAAGCTTAATAAATCTTTATCAGTCTCAGTCACTGATAGTCCAAGCTACACTAAGAATATGGCTTACCTTGGTTTTATTACTGTGCCCAACGACTCTTAAGTTTGACGTATAGCAATAACACCAGCTAAGAATTTGAATGTATTCACCTCATTTAACGATTATTAAAAGGTAACCTTATGACAGCATATAGCGATAAAACCAACCAAGATGACAACACTACTCGTAATCAAGATACACACGTTGAAGACTGGATGATGGAAATATGGGACTGGATGGATAACCATAATATGCATGGTAGCCTTGACAGCATTGTTCCTCGTGATCCTGAAGCATTACGTCAGTTAGAAAGGCTTGATTTAGGATATGGAAAATTGACGAGTTATAGCTATATTGATAATAAATCAGTATTACAAAGCGAAAGTGAGTCCACTAAGCCATTGCCAGGCGCTATCGGCAATTTAAAGAACCTGAAATACCTTAGACTGATCGGTTTTGAAGAGCTACCGGAAGAAATTGCTCAATTAGATAACTTAGAGACGCTAGTATATATGAAGTGCTCTTTCATTGAATTCCCAAAGGTACTCTGTAAACTAAAAAACCTTAAATCCCTAAGTATCTTTTCAAAAAGCTTAGAGAGGTTTCCTAATGAGCTCGGCAATCTATCATCTCTTACCAGTTTTGATATGAGGGGAACGCAGGTTCAACACTTACCATACTCTATTGGTAGTCTAAGCAAGCTCAGAAGCATTGAGCTGTATGCTAATGAAGATTTGAAGGCTTTGCCTGATAGTATCGGAAATTTAACAAACCTTACAAAATTAGAAGTACGTGCTTCTCACCTCGAAACCCTGCCACGTTCTATAGGCAATCTAAATAGATTAAAAAGCCTTGTACTCTATCAAAATGGTCTGCAAAGTTTGCCCAATAACATTACCAACCTGAAAGCATTGGAACAACTCGATGTTAATGAGAATCTTCCATCGGGTGCATCAGAAACTGTCAATCAATTTTTGGATAGTGTTGGTGGTAAGGCGACTTAGATAATGCTGTATGTGAATACTGCGGTTATGCTTATCCGCTTAAAGTATTGGCAGCTATCTCTTATATGTGCGCAAAAGATGGTTGGTTATGCGCAATATGTGAGTACACTTTGTGACGGACAGATAAAGAAAACAAATTAGTATTAACCGTCAAAAAAGTCAGATAGCTTAAGTTGTCTGGCTTTTCTATTTATCAAATATCTTCTCTTAAACACAGTCCAATTTAATGATGCCACAACAGTATAAACCTAACTATGTAGTTAATACTGAGCCTCTAACGTAGCTCTAATAGTTCTGTTATAAACTACTCTAAAAGAGAGAAATAAACATTGGATGCAGCACAGAACGATTTTTTCTAAACCTTGGTCTTTCCAATGCGGAGCTGTTGACTTATAAACATATCGATACACAGATTTTAGAGGCTTTATTTTTGAAAAACCTACTTAATAAATCGACTGAATCAACTCTTGTTTAAGATCCACTTCTGGTTTTAACATATCATCAGCTAAACTACGTTTGCTTGATAATAGCTTGTCCAATTTAATCTCAAAAGTATCAAAATCATCTGCTGCAATAGATGGGTAATAAACAAAAACCTCTTTATCTTGCCCAATTCGATAGGCTCTATCAGTTGCTTGGTCTTCCTTAGCTGGGTTCCAACTACGTGTATAATGAATCACATGATTCGCTTTTTGGATATTCACCCCAAAGCCCACTGCCACCGTAGATAATATAATCACGTTGAAACCATCCATTTCTTGGAACTTATCAATAATACCTTGTCGAGTTAAGCCTACTCTACTGTTAGTGTTGGAATCCCCGTTTACTGTAGTAACGTTTAATCCAAATCGCTCAAGGAGAAGGCGTTTTAAGAACACTTGAATAGCCCTGAACTCAGTAAAAATGATAACCTTCTCATCTTTTTGTTTTATACTCTCTAAAGTCTTTATTAACCATTCGGCTTTAGGTGAATCTTTAATAGTCGCTTGTTCTTGCAAATTCAGGGGATGAGCACAAATCATTCGCATATCATGTAGTGCTTTTAACATAACGCCTTTGTGGCCTTGCTCAGATAAACTTCTATAATCATTTGATACTTGTTTATATAGTGTGCGTTGCAACGTTGATATTTTAATATTTTTACAATCATTAATTTCGTGTTTTGCTGGCAACTCAGCGACATCATGCTTCATACGTCTTAATACTTGTGGCTCAATCAATTGACGAAGGTAATCTATTATCGCATTGTCTTCATCGTCTTTCTTTTCAATAGGACGTCGATACTCTTTATTAAATTCACTAAGCGAACCCATTAGATTTTCTTGAATGAAATCAAATAAGCACCATAGATCAACAAGTGAGTTTTCTACAGGCGTGCCTGTACAAGCGATTTTAAAGTCTGCTTTTTGAGCTTTAGCAGCTTTAGTAACCATTGCAGTGGGCACCTTTATTTTTTGTGCTTCATCGCATATCATCACACTCCAATCTACCCTTCCTAAAGAAAACTCAAGGTCTCGCATTGTTTCATAAGTAGTCAATACGATATCTGCACCACCTAACCAATTTTCTTCAAGTAGATTCGTTATTCCATAATCATTTCTTAATTGAGAAGATATTAAGTGCTTCGGTATTTTTCGCTGTTTTAAGTTATCTCCATACAAGCTTAGAACCTTGCCAAATTTTGCGCTAAAAAACCTATTGATTTCAGCCTCCCAGTTCTCCAATAAAGAAACTGGCGCTACGACTAATGCAGGCTTTTTATCTTCTGTAGTTTCTAAGTATTCACCAATAAAACAAAGTAACTGCAAAGTTTTCCCTAATCCCATATCATCCGCTAACAAGCAGCCGCTTATCTGAATTGGCGCATACTGATATAGGTTTTGTAGCCAAGCGATACCGTACTCTTGATGCTTTTTTAGACTAAATTCTTGGCTTCTAAAACTTGATGGCAACCTGGCCTGAGGGCGATTACTTTCATCGAAAGTCAGAGTCTCAGATCGCTTTTTAGTAAAGTCTGCCTCATCGATATTATTAGCAATCAATAAGGTAGATTTTTTCTTTGTTTCATCAGCTTCTGGCTGCTCTTGCTCTACGTCGTTTTCAGCTGAGTCTCCACTCTTTGAATCACGCAGTTCATCAAGTAATTTTTTTGCATCATCTAATGGAATAGAGGCGTTGCTGTCCGGATGTAGAACAAAGCTCTCCCCTTCTGCCTCTGCATGCTGGATACGTTGCTCAAGTAGTTCAGTAGTGGCATCATTATTATCAGAAGTAAATTGAGATAAGTCGGCTGACTCATCTATAAGATTCTGTGGTAACCATTCGGATTCACCACTATCTTTTTGAATTGCTTCAGAGCTCAGTTTTTCAGCTTCACCAATCCCTATCACTCTATCGCTGTAGTTGCTTAAATCTAGCACTGTTTTAGCTTGCAACTCATCATCATACTGTTGAATTTTTTCTAGATCACTTTTCAGCTCTTCTACTTGATTTTCTAAGTAGTTGGTTCTATCTATACTGTAACCTGCCCATAGGAACACAGGTGATGATCGCTCATAAGTAGCAATAAAGTGTTGGGCTTGCGCTAGATTTGAAAGCTCTAAAAGAACAGGGTCTTGTGCTCTACTTGAGTTTTCATGCAACGTTAACTGAGCGGAACTAAAATGCGATGCTTCATCATAGGCTTTATCTACTAGCAAACGGTAGCTATAGATTTCTGCCTCTTCTTTTGATTGCTCGAAGCCCTCTGGAGATATAACCTCTATCGCATCCTCCCCTAACTGAGCAAAAGGATTATGTAAAAAAGTCTGTGCACGCTCACCAGTTATCCGACGATTTGGCATCTTCTTAATTTCATTTAGTACACTTTTAACTTGCGGCTCGATGATAACGTGTGCCAAACCACCTTCTGGTAAGCTGATTGTATATTCATCTTGCACTTCATTATACTTATCAAAAGTTTGTAGCCAATTTGAGGGCGAGTCTTTAAAATCAGGCTGCACCTCTACCACTGACTCTGAACTAACTAAGTTTTTACGAAGGTTAAGTTGGAGCTCATCTGGGGCCAGTACGATTGTTTTACGTAGGAACTCATCTAAGTTCGCTTCACTTTTATTTGCTAAACCACGTATTTGCGCCCAATATTTTTGATTTGTTGATTTATCTTTATCCGTAATACGAGAGAACTCTTTAATTTTCTCTAATAACTTCCAAGCGCTTTCATTCAATAAATATTCTTTACCAGTAAGACTAATAATTGCGCCTGTTCGTTTGATTGAGCCTTTAAACTTAACCTTATTTTTATCACACCAACCATCCAGAATGATTTGAAAATTAGAATCACTTAGCCCATTTTCACTACGAATTATCGGGTATAAATCATTTGATAGTGGCAAGTTGAGCAAATTAATGACATCGCTATGATCAGGGTCTTGTTTAATCTGAAACAACTCTTCCCATGGCAATATATAGCTATCATCTAGCTGATAAGCAACCTCTTCATCGGCTAAACTCTCCCAGTAGAAATCCGCATCAGTTTTAGCCACAGCTGTATAGCAGTGCTTTAAACCCATGTCATCATATTGTAGCGGTAAAGACACGATTTTTTCTACCAACTCTTCTCTATTAGTATCGTCAACAGCTTTATTTCTTTTCCAGAATGCTAACTTCATAACTACTCTCTAATAACGTCTTTTGTATTTTGGACTATTAGATTGATTAGAAAAGACTCCCAACTCAGCAAGTTTTTCATCAAATCTAGCTTCCCAGTTTCCTGAATGACTTAAACTCATTCCTCGACCAGAATCACTTTTAAAGACTGAATGCGGTTTGTTCTTTAATTCAAAAACAGTTATGTTTTTCTTATCAATATTAAAGGGTAAATTACTATATCCATAACAAGCATTTCCTGTATCTGAAAAATCAACAATATGGATGTTATCGATTTTAAGTAGAAAGGCATTATTACTAGCAGTAGATCCTACAAGATTTTTCAGCCTACCACGGTTGAGCTCTATAAACTTTCTATGTTCAGCATGTCTAGATTGTACGGCGGCTGAACCTAGAAATATCTGAGAAAAAGAGATTTTGTCGATAAACTTTATCCAATAATTAAAACGATCGACATCAGCTGTATGGCTGAATAATTTAAAGAAAGCCTCTAAATCTGCTCTTACAAACCACTGAACAACCATTTTTCTAGTATCTGGGTGTACATTTCGCCAACCTGCTGATGAGTCGTATTGCGGGTTACCCCATTGCGTCAAACAAACACTCTTTAAAGCTTCGTGCACAAGTGTGCGTTTTGAAGTAGAAGCATAACGTTCAAGTAAAGCCGTTAAAATAGCTGTAGTATAAATTGGATTCTTTTCGAGGAGAAGTAAGAAACGCGGTATCACCTTAAAGTAGTCATCTTCCTTCATTGTCTTGACTGACTTGATAGATGAGCTTACCAAGCTATCCCAAAACCAGCTATTAGGAGCAATGCTTAAGCTTTCTAACTGACTACTCACTCTGCTGTCATCGCTATTGTGTAAAAAGTCACGAATAAATCTTTTGGAAGGATCTAGCGAGAGCACTTCAGGATGATCAGTTAACGTGGTAAGCCATTTTTTAGGCCTAAGAGTGGCTCGAAACAACGTAGAGCGATTGGTATTTAAGATATTCCTGAGCTGAATCCAGTTATTGGGCCGTTTATTTATCTCATCTTGTTCTACCGCAAAATAACTATAAAGCAGAGGGAAATAAACAACCTTTAGCAGCTCAGGATCAATTTTATTAAATTGTTCAATGAGCTCGCTACCTTTGAAAGTGAAAAGTATTTTGTCCTCATAACTTAGCAACTTCTTACTGAGTGACCAAGCTAGATTCTTCCAATCGCGTTTTGTGAGATAGTCTTTACCCTGCTTTTCTAATTTTAAAATTGAGTTAACAATTTTTTCTTCGATAGGCTGAATACTCTCCATATCATCAAACTTACGTTCAATGAGCTCTAATGTCTTAATTAACTTGTTCGGTTTGACAAATTTATTATGTATTTGGGCAGGCTCAGAGAAATTATCGACACTCTGATTTAACCTTTGCTTTAAAATAGCGATACTCATCACATTCACCTTGCCAGCTGACAGGTTTCAATAGGGGCAGAGACGAAAATCGGCTGCGCCTCAGCACTTTCTTTTTCTTTTAAGCCATAAAACTGCATTCTTAGTTCTACACGACGTGAAGCTTCTTTACTGTCTTTTGCCGCATTGAATGAGACGCCACCAGCCAAAAATAGCTGTTTGATTTGATTTTTTTGCGCGTCAGTTAAGGTAATTTCTTGATTGAATGTAGGATCCAATAAGCTACACATCACCCACTCCGAACGGCGTAGACTCAAATTCAAGTTATATAAGTATGATCCATCGGTATCTGTAAAGCCCTCAATCACAATCTGTTTAAACCATTTTTTGCCGTTTTCACTATTGGCAGCTTCCAAGACAACAGGGACCAAAGCACTTAAAGCCTTTATACCCTCTGAATTTAAGCGGTAATCATTGTACCCAAAACGGCCTGCTTCACCAAAATTTATACGGTTCTCTTTACAGTCTACGGTGATGAGCTGATTCTTTAAAGTAGGGTCGTCTTTAATACTAGTACAAATATCTAAGACCTCTGAACTCCGCTCTTTCTCCGCTTGTGTTGCTTCGTTAATTTTCTTAGTAACTACCATTAATGATACTGCCATCACGACTAAAAACAGTGTCATGAGAGCTGTCATTAAGTCAGCAAATGAGATCCAGAAAGGCTTTTCACCCTCATCCTTTGAACGAGGCTTCTTAGCGTACCTATTACCAATCATTATCGATACACTCCCGAATTAGCGTCTGGTTTTTTGCGTAAGGTCTTCAAGGTCTTCAACCACATTTCCTAGACCCTCAACACCTGTTGCAAGGCGTTTAACGGCTTGATCAAGTGTGTTATCAAAAGACACTAACGAATGATTTAGACTACTTTCAACGGAAGTACCAAAGCTATCAAAACTCTTCACTAGAACATCACTAACTTCTGCTAAATATTCTTGCATTTCCATCTTGACTTGGTTTAGAGCTGTCGTCATATTCTTCATATCATTAAGCATTTGACTACTCATGCTAGCTTCAGACTTTGACTGCTGAATGAGACTTTCTAGTGTTTCAATTGCAAGATTAACGCTGTTTTGAGAGTTCTTATAATCTCTTATTAACTCAATAAGGTTACTGCTGGCACTGGTCATATTGGTTGACGTCGTATTAACCTGTGCAATAAGCTCTGAGGTTTTACCAGTCACTGTGATTAGTGAGCTGCCAGCCGTCGTAAACTGTTCAGAAGCTACACGCATTTTTTCCGCACCACTATTCATACCAGTGATGCTATCAGTAGTCACTTGAGATAGTTTTTGGATATTTTCTTTATGACTCTGAACCGCATTTTGACTATGAACAATCAACTCTTTAATTTCACTGCCTAAGTTATCAATCAATACAGAGGACTGCTCATGCAATTTTTGTTGATTATCTGATATTTGGCGATCCTGCTCGATACGTTGCTCTGCGACATTTGATAGCAGGTCTGACATTGAAGTACCTAAACCTGATACAAGCTCTGAAACCTTACTGTTTAACTGCTCAACAGCATATAACCCTTGATCACCAATTTTAGCCGAACCCGCAGATAGATTCTCTACCATTTCGTTCATTTGGGTAGACATCTCATTTTGCTTTTGATGAATGTCCTCCATCATTGCCGCCATTTGGGTCTCTAACGTTTTAGTTGAGACTTCACTGTTGGTTTGCATATCAGTAATTAATTGGGAGAAACCTGACTGCATCTCACGCATTGCAGTGACAGACTGAGTCATCATCTCACTCATACCTGTCATTTGACCGCCAAACGTCGTTTCCAGCTTACTCATGAATGCAGTTAGCACATCAGTCATAAGCTCTTGCACAGCCGAACCTTGATCACCGCTGACCTGCTGCACGCTTGAGGCAATCTTATCTAAAGGACCTTGCAAATTATCTGTAATGGATTCACCAATTTGGGTTGCCATCGATTGACTTGTTTGAGCATAAGAGTCACTTAACTGATTCGCAAGGGCAGCTTGATTTCTTTTATTCTCTTCGACCAAATTAGTCATCATGGCTTTTAAGTCATTAACCAAGCTATCTTTAAGCTGTCGAGCATTCACCTCATTGGCTTGAGAGGATTTGAGTAATTTGGCTAAGTATTCCTCACCACTGTCATCGGCAGTAAAGGCATTATCAATGGCGGTATTTAAACGTTGTAATTGCGCATAACACTGTCTAAGCCATGACTTTTCACGCCAAGTAATCAGCATTGCGGTGGTGATAGCCAACGCAGATGCCATAAAGGCTTCTGCAACCCCTGTTAGTAACAAAGCCAGACTGTCTTGAACCTTATCAGGGTCACCCGCAGGGTCAAACGCCCATAATCCCATCAATAGACCTGCGAAAGTCGCAATAATACCAATACCAGTAATTAGACCTGGCAAATGCTTATAAAAATCTACTTTTAATGGAATATCCACAATGATGGATTCCGTGAAAAATACATCACTTGGTACCGTTGCCCGAGAATGAACTATATTAGCTTCACCATCTTCCGTTTCATAAATATCATGAAAGGTCTTTTTATAGTTTTTCCAAGCTTGCTCTAAAGAAGGGTTATCTACAAAATTGGCGTCCAACGAGTCTTTATCAACATTAGATCCTTCATTAAGCTTGTCGATATCATTAACTAATTGTGACAGCTTATTACTCAGTGATTTAGCTGGTCTTGTATAAAACCACCAAAATATAATACCGATAACCAAAACAAAAATAAGCATTGATAATGGCAAAACAAAGAACTTTTGCGAAAGTTGCGCTAAACCTAACAAATCCATCAATACCACCTATATGCATCAAAGAAAAGATTGAAAGTTTTACTATTCGACCTGTTATATCCAGATTAGAGTTAGCTCAATCCCATGGTAAATATTTACATCGAAAAATATCTATGACAGCAGTCCATATCCATAATTACAATCTGTAACTTACAAAGAGAGAATAGTAACATAAACAAATGATTGACAGCTAATACCTAGGAAATAATAGACAGTTTTGAGAGTTCGTAGCTATGATAGATATAATGAAATAGACCATCTTCAAGAGTATTTATCAAAGCTCACTACCTTACAGTCCTGACTTGAATCCTATCAAAAAGAAGTAGCCTCAGCATATTCATTGGCATTGATTTGATAATAATTAAGCCTGTTATTAATGACCGTTATAAAATCAATATTTTGGGGGTTGTTAGCTTACTGATTACTTCTAGTTGTTTGGGCGGCGTCCAGACAAGATCGTTATTTTCAATGGCCATCTGATATGCCCACTGACTTACTCGTTCAGAGGTATCTTGATTACTCACGAAGCCTTTAACAAGGCGCTAACCATAATATCTATTATGACTAGAAATGATTACTACCGTTAAAGCCTAGTTCACGAAACCTAAGAAACGGTAGTTTTACTGGCGATATATTTTTCAAATATCGTTCATGCTATTCATGTATATCATAGCATCAAACAAATTTACTTTTTTTAGCGGCTCAGCACTACCAACCTTTGAGCCGTGCTGAGCAAAACGTAGACTCAACTTTGATAAAGTTAAACAAAACCTAGAGTACCAGATTAGGTGGTTCTAATTCTTAATGATAGTATTAGTAGTCCAGTCAGGCTGTAAAAGTCTGAAAAATGATAGGGAAATCGATCAAAAAAGGAGAGGGACATAATGCTATTAGACAATCCGTTTTATACGCAGGAAGTACAAGGAAGGTATGACTTATACTCGATAGGACCATTCGAGCTTGAGGAAGGAACTGTTATTCCCGATCTAGAGCTTGCAGTCGCAACTTACGGATCTTTGAACGCAGATAAAAGCAATGCTATTCTCATTCCAACCTGGTTCGCTGGGACGCACAGTGTTTGGGAGCAGTCTTATATTGGTCATGGCCGTGCTTTGGATCCAGAAAAGTACTTTATTATCGTGGTCAACCAAATCGGTAACGGTCTTTCAACGTCGCCTCACAACACTCAAGATAAGCTTATTGCCATGTCTCGCTTTCCAAAAGTGCGTATCAGTGACGATGTTCGTGCGCAGGAAAAACTACTACGAGAAGTTTTTGATATTGATAAGCTAGCGTTAGTTGTTGGTGGTTCAATGGGGGCACAGCAAACTTGGGAATGGGCTGTTCGATTCCCTGAGCGGGTACTAAGGGCAGCCCCTATTGCTGGTACTGCTCAAAATACGCCACACGACTTCATTTTTGCGCAGACATTGATGGATGCTATTACTAGCGACCCTGGTTTTGCTGATGGTGAGTATAGCTCACATACTGAAGTATCGGATGGGCTAGAGCGTCACGCTGACCTTTGGGCAGTGATGGGTCTTTCGACTGACTTCTGGAAAACAGAATATTGGCGTAGCATTCAACCTCTAATTGAGGGACAAGGTTATAATTCTTTTGAAGAATTTCAAGAAGGGTTTTTGCGTACTATATTTCGAATGATGGATCCCAATGCTCTTTTGATAATGGCTTGGAAGTGGCAACATGGTGATGTTGCTCGGAATACTGATGGTGATCTTAAAGCAGCACTGGGTCGTATTACCGCAAAAACCTTCGTAATGCCGATAGACCATGATATGTTTTTCCCAACAGCGGATTGTGCAGCTGAGCAAGCATTGACTCCAAATAGTGAATTAAGAGAGTTGCATACTGTCACTGGACATTTAGGCTTATTTGGCTTTGATCAAAGCTACCTTAATGAATTGGATCAACATCTAGCTGAACTACTGAGTATACAAGTATAAAAGAAAATGTCTCATCAGCTAAAGCCAGATAATATTTCTATTGTCTGGCTTTTTAAGTCTTTATCAAATGATCGTATGCGTCTAGCTTTTCTTCTCTGTATTCGGTCTATTATGAAACCTTACAGAATTTTGAAGGTCTTGGTTATCATTAATGCCTTCAGCAATGTCTTCAGCAAGGTCTTCAGCATTTTTATAATCATGGATAATACAATCTAGTTGTTCGGGGATATGGTCAAGGGATACTTACTACATAATTTGGTTTAATTTTATTGGCGTAGGCTGGTTTTTTAGCCTAGTTTTTAGTTAAACGTTAGAATTTGATAAGTGCCATGGTATACGGAAATTCTATTTAAAGAATTTCCCTTGCAAAGTTATGAGCTGGGAAAAAGTAAAGGTCTGGGAGACCTTTATCCTAGTGCAAGAGAAAATTTATAATTTTCTAGCAGTGCAATTTTTTAACGCTTCTCATAACTTAAGCAAATTGCCCTTGACCCACTTGATGATAAGCACGATTAAAATAAACCAGACTGTCCTCTTGTCCGCCCTGTTGTTCAGAATGCTTGATGGCGACAACACGACACATAAAGATACTATGCGTGCCAACTTCCTGAACGTGCTCAATCTCACAATCAAAACTCACCAACGCATCTTCTAAAACAGGAGCACCTGTTGCTAATTCAGTCCAAGAGCCGTGTTTAAAACGCTCTTCTGAATCTAATTTCGATGCAAATGCATTGGATATGGGTTCATGCTGTGCGCCTAGCACATTGACACTTAAAATTTTATTGTCAATAAAGTGGGCATGTGATCGAGCTGTATGATTCATACAGACCAGCAAGGTTGGCGGTGTATCTGTGACGCTGCAGACCGCAGATGCCGTAAACCCATGAGCACCAGAGGTGCCTTGTGTGGTGACCACATTGACTGCGGTCGTTAACAAAGACATTGCATTTCTAAAGTCAGTTGCTTCAATCATATCTTTAATCATTGCTGCAATCCTAAATTTGATTATCGTTTGTTTCTAGATGAAGCTAGGGCGACTTGATGGTCTAATCAAATGTGTTCAATCAAACCGAACGCAGTAACCGGTCACATCTCTTGAGATCGGTAAGTGCATTGATAAGTGCTAGGCAGTCAATTCTTTACGAACGATTTGGGCGCCTGCACTTAAAGCACTCAACTTGCCTCGTGCAACTTGGCGAGACAAAGGTGCCATGCCACAGTTGGTCGAAGGATAGAGCTTGTCAGCATCAACAAATTGCAGTGCTTTGCGTAGTGTATTTGCCACTTCTTCAGGGGTCTCGATATCATTGTTTGCCACATCAATGGCACCGACCATTACTTTTTTACCGCGAATCAATTCAAGCAAATCCATGGGCACATGTGAGTTTTGACATTCAAGTGAGATAATATCAATCTTAGATTGTTGCAGTTTAGGAAACGCTTTTTCATATTGGCGCCACTCTGAACCCAGTGACTTTTTCCAATCGGTGTTGGCCTTGATGCCATAGCCGTAGCAAATATGGACCGCCGTTTCACATTTTAAACCTTCGATGGCACGCTCTAAAGTGGCAATACCCCAGTCGTTCACGTCATCAAAGAACACATTAAAAGCCGGTTCATCGAATTGGATAATATCAACACCAGCCGCTTCTAGTTCTCTCGCTTCTTGATTGAGTATGATAGCAAATTCCCAAGCCAATTTTTCACGGCTTTTATAATGACCATCATATAGCGTATCAATCATCGTCATCGGGCCTGGTAGTGCCCATTTGATAGGCTGTTTGGTTTGCTGACGTAAAAAGGTAGCCTCTTCAACAAACACAGGCTTTTGACGGCTCACCGCACCAACCACTGACGGCACACTGGCATCATAGCGATCACGAATTTTTACGGTCTTGCGTTTCTCAAAATCTACGCCATCAAGATGCTCAATGAAGGTGGTCACAAAATGCTGACGGGTCTGCTCGCCATCACTGACAATATCGAGACCTGCATGCACTTGTTCCTGCAATGACAAACGTAGAGCATCTTGTTTGCCTTCAATCAATTGCTCGCCTTCTAATCTCCAAGGTGACCAAATGGTCTCCGGCTCTGCCAGCCAAGAAGGTTTCGGTAAGCTGCCAGCAGTTGATGTCGGTAATAATGTTGGTTTCAGTAATGGTGTCGGTAATAATGTTGTCATGTTGATTCATCTTTTATATTTTGGTTTTATGTTTTATTTTTATATTGAGGACAGTTAGGCGGCGTGTTTTTTGACAGTGTAGTTTGCAGCCCATTCCTCAAGAATGGCTTGGTAGGGCTTGATAAACTGTTCTTCAGTAAATTTACCTTGAGTCACCGCCATCTGACCGCGCTCGGCACGATCATACACAATTTGAGTCAGTGAATAATCTTGGTACTTCAAGCTGGGTTGATACACTTGACCTGCTGTAGAATTGGCATTGTAAATTTCAGGCCGGTAGATTTTTTGGAAAGTTTCCATAGTACTAATAGCACTGATCAGCTCAAGATCAGTATAATCACTCAGCAAATCGCCCGCAAAATAAAACGCTAAGGGCGCAGCACTATTTGCGGCCATGAAGTAACGAACGGTTAAGCCCATTTTGTGAAAATAGTCATCGGTTAATGAATAGTCATCTTGTTTGTATTCAACCCCTAAGATAGGATGTTGATTGGTGGTACGATGATAGGTTTTACTGGTTGAAACACTGATACAAATCACTGGTTTTTTATTAAAGTTGGCTTTGTATGCGTCTGAGTTCAATAAGTATTGAAACAATTTACCATGTAAATCACCAAAATGCTCTGGCGTTGGTGATGCTAAGTTTTTATTGCTATGTTCTGATAGTAATATGCTAAAGTCATAATCGCGCACATAAGACGAGAAACTGTTGCCAATCATACCGTCAATACGGGTATTATATTTATGGTCAACAATCGTTGTTTTCAACGTCTCAATTACCGGGAACGTATTACCATTGCCTTCAATGTCCATACCTGCAGAAATGATGTCCACTTCGACAGAATAACGGTCTGCTGTCGGGTTGTCCCAATGCGCCAACGCGTTAAAACGATTGTTTATCATTCTTAAGGTTTTGCGTAAGTTTTCTTGACGATGCTCGCCACGAGCCAAATTTGCAAAGTTAGTCGTAAGACGTGTGCTGTCTGCAGGATGATAGTTTTCATCAAAACGAATGCGCTTAATTGAACAGGTGAATTCTTTACTCATGGTGATCTGCTACCCTAATTATCCGAGATAAAACCAAATTTCTGTATGTGATAAATCATACCTGAACCAATACATGAATAAAAACGACTTAACTTAAATTAAAGATGAATAAAATTCATGTTAATAATTTTATGGTGTGAAAGCAGATTGGATAGCGGCAATTTTGACGACTTACTTAATAAACCATTAAACCTATAACAAACCAAAACCTATAACAAGTCAAAGCGACCAAGGCTAATTATGAGTACTTATATACTGGACACAGAAACGACAGGACTAATTGAACCGCACATGACGGAAGCGGCCTACTCTATTGTTGCGATAAACGGTGGCAAGGTAGCTGTCTTGCAGGATCCGAGAGCTAAGCGTTTTAATCCGCTTAAAGAAATTACTTTAGGGTCTATGGCAACATCGCATATATGTGATGAGAATATTGCGGATGCGCCCCCTCATACAGATTTTAAATTACCCAGTAGTGTTGAGTATTTAGTTGGCCACAACATTGATTTTGATGTGCAGGTCCTAAAAAATGCTGGCGTGACTCACACACCTAAGTTGATATGCACTTTTGCAATGGCTGCCCATCTTCTGCCGACACTTGATAGCCATAAGTTAGTCGCTCTACTCTATTACTTCCACCGAGATGTCGCGCATAATCAAGCAAGGAATGCGCATACAGCTATCGCTGATATTTACTTCACTCAGCTGGTGCTTGGTAGTCTGATTGACTTGGCTAATAGTCAAGGTCATGCCATAACTGATGTAGATAGCTTATATGAATTTAGCCAAATGGCACGCATACCTACACATTTGAGTTTTGGTAAACATAAGGGTGTCGCTATTGCAGATCTAGCGACTAATGCTGATGGTGCAGGCTATCTTAAATGGTTGCTCAAACAGGATAATGTTGATCCTTATTTAGCTCAAGCTTGCCAGCAAGTATTAGAGTCGGTGTAAATATACTTATGCAGTCAGTTTTTATAGTACGGGAAGATATTTTTCCTGGGTAGCTGGGTGAGCATCCGGATTTGGATTACTATTGATAGCGCTTAGCTTACCAGATTTATTTCTAACGTTTCTTCAGCATATATCACTCTTACCAACTCAAATATAACTGCATAGCAATTTTTATTAAACCTCTTAAAAAAGTGCTATTCCGTTGGCCTCCACTAACGGAGTTTCGAGGGTTAGCGACGACTTATGGACGAGATATATTATGTATTAACCCAGCTCAACTCTCATCCAACTTATATTCGGCTTGGCAGTTAAATAGATTGCCAGTTTTTTTAAAAGCAGTTACAATTCCTTAATAAACCTGCTACATTCACGACAAGGAAGTCGCTATGCATCGTAATATCGCTCGATCTATCACTAGCCATACCACTCTCAAAACCCTAACCAAAAGCATGCTTGCCATCAGCCTATCTATCGCTGGTGTTGCTCATGCTAGCGAGTATAGCAGTGTCACATTCTTTGGTGATAGCCTGACCGATGGTGGCTATTTTAGTCCAATTATTCCAGGTGGCGCTCAATTCACTACTAACCCTGACAATACATGGGCGACGTCATTTGCTGAGCAACTCGGTACTACTTCTGTTGCCAATACTCTCGGTGGTGCTGAAACCGGCAATAACTATGCTATTGGCGGTGCAAGAGCTGGCGTAGATGTCAGTAGTACTATTCTTTCTGCAAACAGTCGAGTTAATGGTTACTTGGCTAACAATCGCGTAGACCCTAATGGACTATATGTAGTATGGGCAGGTGCAAACGACATAAGGGAAGGATCTGAGGCTAGAGATGCAGCAGTAGCTAGTCAAGTTGAGACGGTTCAAGCGCTCAAAAATAATGGCGCAAACTATATCTTAGTGCCTAATATTCCAGATTTTGGTTTAACTCCAGATGCTATTGCTGCTGGATCTGCTGCTCAACAGGATCTGACTTTTATTACTAATCAATATAACCAAGCAATGCTTAGCAGCGTGGCATCTACTGGCGCTAATATCATACCGCTAGATACCTTTAGCTTATTACAACAAATCGTTGCCAACCCTTCAGCTTTTGGCTTTACCAATGTTACCGATAGAGCTTGCGAAACGGATAGCTCATTGACTTGTGGGCGCGATGACCTTGTTGACTCAGGTGATAGTGATATCTCAGATGCTAATGAAACGTATGTTTTTGCCGATGGTATCCATCCTACAGGTCGTACACATCAACTGATTGCTGACTATGCCAATGCGGTCGTGACTGCGCCAAGTCAAATTGGCGTGTTGCCACATATCGCCACCAAAGTAGGCCTGGCGACCAATGAGCGTTTGCAATCACACGTCAATCAATTGCAAAGCAGCGAGCAAAGAGCGGCGCGTACAGTATGGGCCACAGGCGAAGTTGAAAACCAAGATATTGCAGGTTTTGAGAGTGACGGCAATGCACAACTATTGGTAGGGGTAGACTTTGCGCATGCCAACTTAGCAAATGCGGTCACTGGTCTCTACGGCAATATTACTCGCAAGGATTTTGACAATTCAAACGTCTCTTCAGGTCTTAGCGATATCGGCATTGATGAGATTGGTTTTGGGATTTATCATACTAATACTCTCGAACAATTCGGCGGTGTACAGCTTAACGGTGCTATCGGCTTTGGCTCTATGGATGTTGATGTAACTCGTACGGTTAACCTTGGTGGTAATAGACAGAACTTTGACTCAGATGCTGATGGCAAGCGCTACTATGCCAGCTTGCAAGCGGGCTATCCGATGCAAATAAGCAGTATCAACATCACGCCTTATCTTGGCGCTACGGTAAACCGCGTCAAAATAGATGCCTTAGAAGAACAAGAGATGTCCGGTATCGCCATGCAGTTCGATGAACAAAAATATACCACTACTTATGGTAAGTTTGGCGTAAAAGCACAGCATACCTTAGCTGACAACCTCAATATTTTTGGCGATGTACACTATCAAAAGCGCTTAAGTGATGATTGTGATGCGGTTTCAGCGCGTTTAAACACCGTGCAAAACATTAGCTTTGACACTCCTACTATCGAAACTGACGATGATAATTTTGCGATGACCCTTGGCTTGTCTCGTAACTTTGGTCTACTTAATGCCAATGCAGGTATCACCCATTCGCAAGGTGATGATGACGACTCAACCAGTGTGTTTGTCGGACTTAGCGGCGCATTTTAAGTAAATATGTAGTTGAATACTAAATTTTATATTTTCAATCCTTAAATTAACGTATGAAGTGCAATTTCACCGCCAAAGTGCGATTGCACTCATGAACTATATACATATAAGCCTAGGGGGACGATATCAGATCTATGCTCTTAAAAAGGCAAAGCACAGCATTAGATTTATAGTAGACGAATTAAATCAAAGTCCTAGCATCATATCAAAAGAGACCAGGCATAATATAAGCCTGCGTGACTACCAAGCAAAGCGTACAGACGATAAGGCCAAAACGAGGCATGCAAACAACGCCTTCACTATTATCTCAAACGTCTTGGACTGGATAGTTGCTGAGCTCAAGTTACAGTGGCGTCCGGAACAAATGGCGGGTGTTCATAGTAGACTTAACCACATGAGTCTCTATAGTGAAAGCAGTTATAAATCACCATACAGCCATGAGACTTAAAGCTACTTTCGTCAAGATAAATGATGAGTCTATCGTCACGCTCAAATTGTTTTAATTGCTCAGCAAAGAGTAAACGTTTCTCTTCATCCGCCTTTGGGTGAGTTAAGCTCTTTTTTTTGAGTAATACCGATTCATTTCAAGGCGATGCCAATGCCTCTTTGAATGCCGTTAAAACAACGAGCTCGTTCATACTGATAGTCATCAGGATAAGCCTCTACGTCCGCTCTAAGCTTGTCGTCATTGATTTCAGTAGGAATAGATTTGCGTTTCTTACGCTCAGGATATGTTTTCCAACGCTGAATAATGTTGGTGCTGATTTGATGCTCTTCTGCAAGTTGCCGAACGCTATCACCTCCTTCAAGTTTGCTGAGTATCATTTGTCGGTAATCTTTTTAATGGGCCATATTATTCACTGTAGCGGATTGTGGTTTCTTTTACTATAGGTTTGATGCTAGTGCACCTAGGCCTTTTTTTTACCTACTCTTTGAGATTGTACTTCATGTGTTAATCTAAGAGACCGCCAAAATTTTGTTGCAAATAATTGTAGATATACTATTCTAAATTGGCACGACTATTTTTCAGTTAAGTTAATCAGGAGCTCAAGGATGGCTATAGATAACGACGTATTACGTGAACGCATCAGCTTATTAGGGTCATTCCTAGGCGAAGCGATTTCTCGCCAGTCTGGTGAACAAACGGTACATACGATTGAAAAACTGCGCAAAGGTTTTATTCAACAACGCCGTGAGCCTAATGAAGCCCATAAGCAGCAACTCATCGACTTCATAGCCTCTTTAGACAATCAAGCATTAAAGAATGTTATACGCAGCTTTTCTATTTATTTTTTCCTCGCAAATTTAAGTGAAGAAAATTACTTACGTGATCAGCGCCGTGTCCTAAGTATGCAAACAGAACAGAGTTGGGAGGGATCGTTTCGTCGTACGCTACTTGAGTGTCGTGAACGTAAAATTGAGCCGGTTCAAATGCAAGAGCTTATTGATCAGTTAAAATTTACGCCGGTATTTACCGCACATCCCACTGAAGCGCGCCGCCGTACGACCATGAATATCTTACAGAGTCTATTTATTCATAATGATGCCTTAAATAACCTTTCAGAAAACAGTTTCTCTTATGAGCAAGCCAAAGAACAAACCGCGCAAACGATTGATTTATTATGGTCCTCTGATGAAGTACGGACCCGTAAACCTCTAGTCTATGATGAGATAAATAATGGTCTGCACTATTTTAACGCCAGTTTATTTGATGCCATTCCGAAGGTCTATCGTAATATTAAAGATGCTATTGTCGAGATTTACCCCGAGTTAATAGATTATCCCTTACCGGCATTTATGAGTTTTGGCTCTTGGATAGGTGGCGATAGAGATGGCAATCCATTTGTGACTTTTGAGACCACAGAACTTGCCGTATTAATGCATGCTGATACTGTGCTACGTCATTATCAAGTACTGCTCAAAAAGTTGCGTCGCCAGCTTATTCATAGCGATACGACGGTTGATGTCGCACCCGAAGTATATGCAAAAATTAGGAGTTATGGTGAGCTCGATCAGCGGGTGTTTAATTATAATCTCAATGACTATGGCAATGAGCCTTATCGTAGGTTACTTTCTTTAATCCTAAATAAAGTCAAAGCTACTAATAATTTTATTCAGAGCAAGGGTAATGATAGCGAGGCTAAAACAGATGCTTATCCCAACCCACAAGCGTTATTAGCAGACTTACGCATTATCCGTCAAAGTGTGAATACTCATGACACGGCACATGCAGAAGGCTTATTGCTGGATACGATTCGTCTGGTAAAAACCTGTGGTTTCCATTTGGCCGCGCTCGATATTCGCCAAGAGTCGTCTTATCATAGTGACGTCATTGCCGATATTTTTGCCAGCGCTTCTAATTTACCAGATTATCAAACGCTTAATGAAATAGAGCGCCGAGAATGGCTCACGCGCTTGCTTGAAAAGCCCGGTACACCACTCATTTATACCGACAACTTAACCGATAAAACCCGTGAACAATTGGCCTTGATGAACTCGGTAGCGACCTTGCGTAAACTGGTTGGGCAAGATACTTTTGGTAGTTATGTTATTTCGATGACCAATAACGCCAGTCAAATATTAGAAGTATTGCTATTAATGCGCTTTGCAGGTTTATGTAAAATTAATGATCAAGGTCAATTGTCTGCTGACTTGCCAGTAGCACCCTTGTTTGAAACCATTGAAGACCTTAAAAATATCGACAAGATCTTACCTGCCGTTTTGGACAACCCACTTTATCGCGGCCTGCTACAACACTCGGATAATACGCAAGAAATCATGCTGGGTTATTCAGATTCATCCAAAGATGGCGGTATTATTACCTCTGCATGGCAGCTTTATAGTGCACAGCAGACCATCAATCATATCGCTGAAGAATATGGCATCAAAACCCGATTGTTTCATGGCCGTGGTGGATCAGTGAGTCGGGGTGGCGGGTCAACCCATAAGGCGATTGCCGCGCAACCAGCGGGTACCTTGCACGGACAGATTAAAGTGACCGAACAAGGCGAAGTGCTTTATGCCAAATATGCCAATACTGATACCGCTGTGTTTGAGCTCACTATGGGCATCACCGGCACCCTTAAAGCCTGCTCCTCAAGATTTGTGATACAACCGCCTGAGCTGCCAAGTTATGAAGCGCTGTTTGCTCGTTTAGCTGATGCCGGTGAGCATCGCTATCGCGAACTTACTGACCACACTGAAGGGTTTTATAAGTTCTATTCACAAGCGACCCCAGTGGCAGAAATTTCCTTATTAAATATTGGTTCACGCCCAGCGCATCGTAAAAAAGGCTTACCAAGCAAATCTACCTTACGGGCGATTCCTTGGGTATTTGGCTGGTCGTTAGCCCGCTTTACCCTGCCTGCTTGGTATGGTGTCGGCAGTGCGTTACACAGCGTTAAAGAAGACGAAGAATTGATGAAGGAAATGAATGACTGCTGGCCGTTTTTCAGTGTGTTTATTAGCAATATCGAAATGGCCTTTACCAAATCTGAGATGAGTATTGCTCATGCCTATAGCCAATTGTGTGACGACGACACATTACGTGACCAGATTATGACAGCGGTAACCGATGAGCACCAACTGACTTATTCAGGCTTAAACTCTTTGCTTGATCAGCAGTCTTTATTGTCTAGCCAGCAAAATCTTGCTGCTTCCCTACAATGGCGAGATGCTTATTTAGACCCGATTAACTATATACAAATCGAGCTATTAAAACGTGCCAGACAACAAGACATGACAGGCGATGATAAGCATGGTGATCTTGACGTTGAAGATCCATTAATCCGTAGTATCAATGCCTTGGCAGCAGGTCTGCGCAATACGGGTTAATGGCTAAAGCGACGTGTTTATTGAGTAAACATAGTGAACAAACACTGGGTTAATGTTATCGAGCTACTACCAAGAGTTCTGGTAATATTAGCCCCGTTTTATGTGAAATGAGAGTTATGTCATACGAGAATGATTTATTATTAGTATCACACCTGCTATAAAAACCCCTAGTAAACCTGTTTAACGGCAGCTATTGGCTTGGTATTTGGCCACGCCATCCTCATATTATCCCTATTGTTGTACGACTCAGTCGTCATAACCCTAAATCTTCATCCCCATTTTGGGCCAACCGTGCGGTATCAGCACCTTTTTTTGTTGAATTTTATGAAACACAACCTCGAGGCAGGCACAGACTCTCTGCGGACTCAGTATTTTAGAGTAATCTTAATGGGTATCAGTGCGTTCGTGGTGAATACGACAGAATTTGTCCCTGTGGCGTTGTTAAGTGATATTGCTCAAGATTTTTCTATTACCACGGCAGAGACTGGTTGGATGCTGACGCTTTACGCTTGGATCGTCGCTGCCATGTCATTACCGCTGATGCTGCTGACCGGTAAATTAGAGCGCAAGCGGCTGCTACTGGCAGTTTTCGTGGTATTTATTGCCAGCCATGTACTGTCAGTTTTTGCCTGGAGTTTTCAGGTATTATTGATCAGCCGAGTTGGTATTGCTTTATCACATGCAATATTTTGGTCAATTACGGCGGCGATAATATTGCGGGTGGCCCCCGAAGGTAAAAAGGCGCTAGCACTTAGTGTCCTAGCTACGGGTACCTCATTGGCGATGGTGCTGGGGGTTCCTATAGGCCGATTGGTTGGTCAATGGTTTGGCTGGCGAACCACGTTTGGTGGTATTGGGGTGATTGCCTTTGTGGTGTTTGTTCTACAAGCCAAGCTGTTGCCAACCTTACCCAGTATGTTTGAAGGATCTGCCAGAAAAGTGCCAGAACTACTCAAAAACCCATTGTTGGTCTGTCTGTATTTGTTCTGCTTTGTGGTCTTTACTGCCCACTACGCTGCTTACTCTTATATCGAACCATATATGCGTCAGGTCGGCTCAATCAGTGAAAACTTGACCACTTTTATATTACTGCTATTCGGCGGTGCTGGACTGATTGGCAGTGTGATATTCAGCCGTTGGGGTGATAAATCCAATACCAAGTTGATGCTGGTATCCACGATACTAATGTTGCTGTCTATGGTCACCCTATTGTTAGCGGTCAAATCAATATGGTCGCTGAGTGTGATTACCTTACTCTGGGGCACTGCGCTCATGCTGCTGGTAATCTGCACCCAAGCTAAAGTCATTATGATCGATGATAAGGCTCAAGACGTGGTGATGTCGATGTTCTCTGGCGTTATTAACTTAGGTATTGGCACCGGTGCCCTGCTTGGAGGCTATGCTGTCACTCATATCTCGCTGTCGAGCGTAGGGTTCATCGGTGCTGCTGTCGCTAGTATGGCACTGCTACTTATAATATTTATGATCCAACGCTTTCCTGCATTACGCTAAGCGTTCAGAACACAGGCTCGTAGTGATTGATTATTACTCATTTGGTTTATCGAATAATGTTTCAATCGGTTTAGTATGAATACTAGAGCTATTGAACATCGATTTATTGCCAGTATCACCTTCAGTCCAGAAGTTAATGTTAAATTGAGCATCGTCACTTAATTCGACACGATGCCAATATTCAGGCGGGCTGACGGCAAACTGTCCTGCTTGAATGACTATGGTTTTCTCAGGATCAGTGGCGGCCTCATTAGCGAATCCATAGAAGGTAACAGTACCTTGCATGACGCAAATTTGACCGAATACGCCTTCGGCAGTGTTGTGATGGGTGAGTAAGGCTTTGGGAACTTTATCTTTGGTAAAAAAGTGAGTCGAACGTTTTATTTTCCAATGGCTCGGGATGATCAAAGGGCTCATGATAACTCCTCGGTTGATAGGGTTCGTTTATTGTGGTCTGGTTTTAAACTAACAGCGTCATCTAGCAAAATAGATATTTTAATGACACGCCTTGATAATAATGCCTGAATGACCCTTATCTATCAATTACATCTTAACAACCATTGTAGTAACATCCATTACAATTAGTTTGGATGATTAGTTTGGATGATTAGTTTGGATGATTAGCTTGATAATTCATAGTCAATGAAACGTAATATCGATACATAACCTACTGCTGGCATAAGTTTTTCTTGTTTGCTGCGCCTACGCAGACAGAGGCTGCAAAAAGCTCATACCAGCAGTACCGTCACGTTTTTAAGGTATTTTAACGACATATAGCAAATGAGAGGTCTAGCCAGCCCTTTGGATCCATTTACCACGTCTGTTTGATGCAGTATCAGTCATCAAAAAAGCCGCATAGTTTTAATAGACTATGCGGCTTTTTTAAGATAACTCTATTTTTTAGATATGGTCAAACAACTATAAAGCGTCTACCAAGAAGACTAGTGTCAACGGCACTTATCGTATATTAAGCCATTCTAACGCCGTAATAGATTCGTAGTTGGTTCACTTTGTCTAATCTAAGCTAATTAGCTAGGCCAGCATACCACCATCAACAATCACACAGGCACCAGTGGTATAACTTGACGCATCAGATACCAAGTACAAGACCGTACCTGCCATTTCATCAGGTTGTGCAACACGCCCTAACGGAATTGATTTAAGCGCAATATTGAGTATTTGGTCATTTTTAGTTAGCGTAGAGGCAAACTTAGTGTCCGTTAGTCCTGGCAGCAAGGCATTGACCCGAATATTTAAGGGGCCACATTCCTTGGCAAACGACTTAGTCATACTAATAACCGCAGCTTTGGTGATTGAGTAGATACCTTGCATATTGCCAGCGACCACGCCATTAACCGATGCGGTATTTAAGATGACCCCACCGCCCTGCTCGCGCATCATCTTGCCAGCAGCAGTCGACATAAAGAAATAACCGCGTATATTGACATCTACTGTCTTTTGGAAAGCGGCTAAGTCCGTATCTAATATATGACCAAAGTAAGGATTGGCCGCTGCGTTGTTCACCAAAATATCAATTTGACCAAATTCATTTTTGATGTGCTCGAAAATAGCTGTTATTTGCTCCATTTCTCCCACATGACAAGGGAATGCACTGGCTTTGTCTCCGTCAGCTACGATGCTGTCAGCAACCGCTTGGCAAGCATCAATTTTACGGCTAGAGACAATAACATGAGCGCCTCTTGAGGCCAGCAAGCGTGCAATAGATTCCCCAATACCGCGACTGGCGCCAGTGACTAAAGCAATTTTACCTGTTAAATCAAATAAATCTGTCATCGTTATTCCTTATATTTTTGAGCGCTAATTCTTTACTGTTAAAGTTAATGACTCACTTTCTATCATCAATACATAAAATCGATACATAATAAGTGACGGTCAAAAATCTGCCAATGGATTAAGAGGCTGTTGATTACTAGGCAGCCAAGCGTAGACAGTAGCTCTATGCCAGCAGGTACATCGAGCAAGGCTTACACCCTAATGATTTAGCCGTTATTTGACTATCAAGCCAACATACCACCATCAAGAGTAAAGGCCTGACCATTCATAAAGCTGCTCTCGTCACTGGCCAGCCATGCAATGGCACCTGAAACCTCATCCACAGTCCCTAAACGGCGTAGCGGACTGGCTTTTATTAGCGATTGCTGGGCGCGCTCATCCATATTAGCCATGGTGTTACGTACCATCGGCGTATCAATAAAGCTTGGACATACCGCATTAAAGCGAATATTAACCCGGGCATATTCATGAGCGGCAGATTTGGTAAGTCCCATGACCCCGTGCTTAGCAGCGCTATAAGCGGAAAGCAAGGGTGCTGAACGCAAGCCTGCGATAGAAGCAACATTGATCACATGCCCGCCACCATTAGGTGCCATACAAGTAATGGCTGCTCGCATACAATGCCAGACGCCTTTTAAATTAACAGCGATATTACGGTCAAAGTCATCGTCGCTGAGTTCATGCATGGGTGCAGGCTTGTGATCGATACCGGCATTGTTCACCACCACATCAAGGCCACCCAGCTCTTGTATAGCAAAGGCAAACAGAGCGCGTACTTCATCAGCGCTGGTTACATCCACCTTTTTAAACACGACTGTATGGCCAGCATCCTGCGCTTGTTGTGCGACAGCCCTACCAGACTCTTCAGCCAAATCGCCAATCACTAGCTTAGCACCACGACTCGCTAGTAAAAGTGCACTTGCCGCACCAATTCCTGAAGCACCGCCGGTGATTAAAATCCGTTTACCGGCTACATTACTAGCAACCGCTGATGCCAGTTCATTTGTGGTCAGTGTCATAACTTATTCCCCTACCTTAAGTACCAATTTACCAAAATTCTCACCTTTAAAGAGCATCATTAACGTATCGGGGAAGGTTGCAATACCTTCAACAATGTGGTCTTTGACGGTCAGCTCACCCGACTGTATCCAGCCGGCAATATCCTGCGTAGCAATAGGATATTCTTTGATGTTATCAAACACCACAATGCCTTCCATGCGGGCGCGATTGACCAATAACGATAAATAATTTGAAGGCCCTTTAACCGGTACCGTATTGTTGTATTGACTGATAGCGCCACAAATGACAATGCGTGCATGGCGATTAATATGGGTGAGAACATCATCTAAAATCTCACCGCCAACGTTGTCAAAAAACACATCGACCCCTTTTGGACAAGTCTTTCTTAGCGCTTTTTTTACATTTTCATTTTTGTAGTCTATGGCGGCATCAAAACCCAACTCATCCACTAAGAACTGACATTTCTCAGCGCCACCAGCGATACCCACCACTCGGCAGCCTTTAATCTTAGCAATTTGTCCGACTAGCCCACCAACCGCGCCCGCAGCACCAGATACTACGACAGTCTCTCCAGCTTTTGGCTGTCCCGTTTTTAATAAGCCAAAATAGCCGGTCATGCCAGGCATACCTAAAACGCCTAAGTAATAAGGTAATGGCGCTAGATTGGGATCAACTTTATACAAGTCAGTACCGTCACTGAACGCATATGACTGTACACCATTGTGGCCACAAACATAGTCGCCTGCCACAAAACCTGCAAGTTTACTCTCCACTACCTGTCCTACGGTGCCCGCACGCATAACCTCACCGATTTGTACCGGTTCTATATAAGACTTTGCATCGTTTAACCAACCACGCATGGCTGGATCTAAAGAAATATACTCAATTTTTATCAGTAGTTGACCATCAGTAACGACCGGTAGTTCTGACTCGGTATAATCCCAAGTATCGGCGCTAGGTTCGCCAATGGGCCTTGCTTTGAGCCGCCATTGTTTATTTATTGCTGTCATTCTGTTCTCTCCTTAGAACCAGTCAGCTTGCATATCCGTGCAAACTTCATTGGTGTTCATTAATAATTTTATATCACGCTTGATGGTCGGTAGTTCCCAATCAATAAAGTATTTCGCAGCTTGGATTTTACCGTTGTAAAAACTCTGTTTTTCAAGGTCTGGGCTCGCGCTTAATAATTGCTCCGCTTTGCTGGCTTGACGAATCCAAATCCAACTCACCACAATGGTGGCGAAAATATTCATGAATGCTTGAGCATTACCTGTGAGGGTAATCGCCTTGTCAGTCGCTAATACGCCACCTAAATGTACCAATACGTCATGCAGTTGGCCCATATAAGGGGTTAGCTTAGCAGCCAGTTGTGCAGCTTCTGGCGTGCTAATATTTTGTAAATCATGAGTGACTTCACGTTTCAGGATTTGAATCCCAAGGCTCTGGTTTTGCCATAATTTACGAAAAGACAAATCTAAGGCTTGCACGCCGTTCGTGCCTTCATGAATCGGATTCAGTCGGTTGTCACGCCAAAATTGCTCCGCATGATATTCACGTGTATAACCTGCGCCTCCTAATACCTGAATACCTAAGTCGTTGGCTTTGGGCCCATATTCAGAGGGCCAGGCTTTTAAGACTGGAGTCAGTAAATCTAGTAGCTCAGATAGCTCAGCTTTTAGAGTTACGTCGTCACAAGTGTTGATCCGGTCAATTAGGTTTGAGCCATACAAACATAACGATATGCCGCCTTCGGTATAGGCTTTTTGCGCAAGTAGCATACGCTTAACATCACCATGATTGATGATAGCGGTGGCATCATGTTCGGGCTTGTTATTGGGTGCAATTCTACCTTGAGTCCGGTCTTTAGCATAAGCCAAAGAGTATTGGTAACCGCGATAACCGATCATTGCCGCGCCAAAACCAACGGCTATCCGCGCCTCGTTCATCATCTTAAACATATAGCGTAAACCGAAGTGCTCTTCACCGATTAAATAGCCATAACATTCGCCTTCATCACCAAAGCTTAATGAGGTTGAGGTCGTGCCTCTATAACCGAGCTTATGCAATAATCCAGTCAAATGAACATCATTACGCGCGCCTATCGACGAGTCATCATTCAATCGATACTTTGGTACTGCCAACAAGGAGATGCCTTTGACGCCGCCAGGGCCACCCGGAACTTTGGCCAGTACTAGATGGATAATGTTGTCAGATAATTCATGGTCGCCACCTGAAATATATATTTTGCTGCCTTTTACCCGGTAAGAACCATCGTCTTGCTGAACAGCGGTGGTTCTAATATCAGCGAGTGACGAGCCGGCATGCGGTTCAGTTAATGCCATCGTTCCGGTAAACTCTCCAGTCAACATGCGCGGCATAAAGGCCTGTTTAATATCGTCACTGGCAAAGTGCGAAATGACATTAATCGCTGCTGTGGTCAAAAATGGATAGGCTGTGGTTGAAGGATTGGCCGCCATAAAATAGCCTGCCACCGCTGTCATGACAGTTTCAGGTAATTGCATGCCACCATCTTCAAACGAATAACGACCAGCGATAAAACCTGATTCTCTGAAGGCATCAAAAGCAACTTTGACATCGTCTATCATGCTGACCTTTTTACCATCAAACTGCGGTTCGTTCTGATCCGCGATATGGTTGTGTGGCAAAAACAAATTGGTCGCCATTTTTTTTGCTGTGTCTAATACAGCGTCGAAGGTGGCACGATTGTGTTCTTCAAACTTAGTGCTGTTGCAAAGCGCTTCGGTGTTCAATACGTCATATAATTGGAAAGGGAGTTCAAAGTCGTGGATCAAAGTATCGGCTGCCATAATAGGGTCTCTTTAGTAAGGCTAAAAAATAGGGCTGATAAATAATACTGGGAAGCTCAAGTGATCATGAATTATTGATTGTGTCGCTTTGGGTGTTAGAAAAAACGTAAACCAAGCAAAACAATAAATAGCTCGCCGATTAATATTAGTCTACTTTGTACCTTTACCCCATTGTCATTTATGACATAATAATGGTGAAATGAGACATTTAATTCGTTAAGCTATCACTTTAACGATAGCCGTGACGGTCTACGGTTAGACTGGTTTAAAACAGATAGTGCCTGTCAGTTATAGAGGCTTAAAGCATCGAAAAACAGCTTAGTGGCAAAGCGATTGAGGAAATATTACCCTTATCAACTCGACTTGAAGGTTTGTTAATTATTTTTGTCTTATTCAGTATCCGCCACATAATTATGAACAATGACACACCTTATCATTCTAACTTTCACCAGAGCATCTTTGTAAATAACAGCGATCCATCATAAAATTACTAAGGAATCTCAAAACTAATGACTAACGCACAGCCTTTTAAGGTCATAATTCTCGGATTTGATGGGGTTCTGGGTAGCGCATTAACGGGCGCATTAGACTTATTTTCATTTGCTGGCGTCAGTTGGCAACGATTTTTGGGGCTAAGAGTAGAACCCAGATTTAGCGTACAAATTGCCAGTGTCGATGGCTTAGATATTAGGTGTAGCAATCGCTTGGTTATGCAAGCCCATTGCGATATCGGGGATGTGGCTCATTGTGACTTGTTGTTAATTCCAACCATTGGTGATTCAGTTGACAAGGTTTTGGCGCAGAACCTAAGTTTGTTGCCACATTTAAAACGCTTGGCTGATACCCAAGCAGACATTGCTAGTAATTGTAGCGGCGCCTTTTTTCTGGCAAAAGCGGGATTACTTGATGGCTTAATAGCAACCACTCATTGGGGCTATGCGAGTAAGTTTAAAGCAGACTTTCCATTAGTCGACTTACAGGAAAATCAGTTTGTCACGCAGTCAGGTAATATATTTTGCGCGGCAGGCGGTAGTGCCTTTTATGACCTGGCTTTACTATTAATCGAGCGTTATTGTGGACGAGAAATTTCCACCCAAGTGGCGAAAACCCAAATCGTTGATAGTAAAAGAGGCAATCAGAACAGTTATACCAATGTTAAATTATACCGATCACACTCCGACCAACTGGTACAGCGCGTGCAAGAATTCATCGAGGACAACTTTGATCAGCCCATACAAGTTAGTGACTTAGCAACCATGGTAAACATCACCCCACGGACTTTAAATAGACGCTTTCAAACCTGCGTGGCTATGCGCCCTATTGAGTATATTCAAGCGATAAGAATCGAGCAGGCCAAACGCTTATTAGAATCAGGGGATGTGACTATAAAATCTCTCGCTGACCAGGTCGGCTATAGTGATCTGTCTTCATTTACACGCTTATTCAAACGCGCCACAGAGCTCACACCCAAGGAATATCAGAACAAGTTTTCCCGACTGTCGATTTAGAGCAGGTAACACAACTATTGGTTGGCTTGGAGTGCCGATAACGCCGGCGTACTAAGTTCACCATAAGCGACTGAGCGTGGCCATTCGGCAGCCACTTGCGATACTTCTTGCCTAGCATCAATCATCTTAGCAGCGTTAATCCAACCGGCATGACCCACTGCTAATATTGGCGTATTTATAAACAAATTATCTTGCTCAACGACACGAGTACATATAGTTAAAATACCTTAAAAACGCTAGGGTACTGCTGGTATAAGCTTTTTTTAGCCTCTGTCTGCGTAGGCATAGCAAGCAAGAAAAACTTATGCCAGCAGTAGGTTATGTATCGATATTACTTTTCATTGACTATACATAATGTCAAAGTATATAGCCGTTGCTTTATCGAGTAATGGTTTCTACTTTTATAGCCATAGTAAATGCACTCATAAGCGAGAGCCAGCAGCAGCACGTGAACATACAAATGTCTAATCATTGCTAAAAAGTGGTATGGTGAAGTCGCTATAAAATATACAGCTGTGAAACAAATACGACTCCCTAGCAAGTTGTATTTACGATAAGATATGCACCTCAAAAAATCGTCTTGCTGTTGGTAAATAACCGATAGTCAGCTGCATTGACATTCACTCAAGATATAAGCAGAACTCAACCTCATAGGGATCATGATGATAGTATTTTGGCTTTTACTGACCATTCTTTTTATTATTTTTGCCACCGCAAAGTTAAAGTGGCATCCTTTTTTAGTCTTAATACTATCAGCCTTTTTAGTGGCGTTATTTTATCAAGTGCCTCTTGATACGGTCGCAAAAACTATCTCCGACGGTTTCGGTGGTATCTTAGGTTATATTGGTCTAGTAATCGTGTTCGGTACCATCATTGGGCTGATCCTGGAAAAGACGGGCGCTGCTATTGTTATGGCAGAAGCGGTCATTAACTTTCTAGGGCCACGCTTTCCAACCTTGACCATGTCTATCGTTGGGGCAGTAGTCTCAATTCCTGTGTTTTGTGACTCAGGTTTTATCATCTTAAACTCTTTAAAAGAGTCTTTGGCTGAGCGCTTGCAAGTATCCAGTGTGGCGATGAGTATTGCTTTGGCGACCGGCTTATATGCGACCCATACTTTTGTGCCGCCTACGCCTGGGCCTATTGCTGCAGCAGGTAATTTGGGGCTTGAGTCAAACCTAGGTTTGGTGATCATGGTTGGTATTGTAGTGACCAGCGTGGCGGTATTGGCAGGCTGGTTATGGTCAAACCGTTTCCTAGATGTCGAACCAGATAATATAGATGCTGACAATGTGCCAGCAGCTGCTGTCCCTGCAAATATGAAAGCTCGTGAAGATTATAATAAAATGCCATCAACAACGATGGCTTTTTTGCCTATTATTGTGCCTATCGTTTTGATTTGCCTATCCTCTGTGGCCAACTTCCCTACTGCCCCACTAGGCACTAGTTTCCTTATTGATATCTTGGTATTCATTGGTAATCCACTCACTGCCCTACTAATCGGTTTATTTCTAGCATTTTTATTGATAAGTGGTAGCGATAAAACTCAGCAGATTAGCGACAGCGTGGCCCAAGGCTTGGTGGTAGCCGCACCGATATTATTAATCACTGGTGCTGGCGGCGCATTTGGTGCCATGCTAAAAGTCACCCCGATCGGCGACTATTTAGGCACTACCTTATCAGCATTAGGTTTGGGCATATTTATGCCATTTATCGTTTCAGCCGCTCTCAAAACAGCACAAGGCTCTACCACGGTAGCATTAGTAACTACCTCAGCAATGGTTGCGCCATTATTAGGACAGATCGGGCTTGATAGCGATCTGGGTCGAGTTTTTTGTGTGATGGCAATCGGTGCCGGCGCCATGACTATCTCGCATGCCAATGACAGCTTCTTCTGGATCGTCAGCCAATTTAGTCGCATGAGTGTGGCGCAGGCTTATAAAGCCCATTCAGTGGCCACCGGTATTCAAGGTGTCACCAGCATCATCTTTATCTGGCTATTAACATTAGTATTTATTTAATTTAGCCATGACCAATAGCTACTTTTTAAGCACTTGTTAAAAAATTCGTTGATAAGTAAGTTAATAGCAAATAGATAATAGACATTTTAAGAGAGTGTAATGAAGATTTTAATTGCCCCAGACTCGTTTAAAGAAAGCTTAGAAGCCTTAGAAGTTTGCCAGGCTATCAAGTCCGGATTTAGTCAGGTATTTCCAGATGCAAGTTATACCTTGATACCGATGGCCGATGGCGGTGAAGGCACGTCCGCTGTTTTGTCTTATGTACTCGGCGGACGATGGAAAGCCGTGATCGTGCACGACCCACTCATGAGGCTTATTAGCGCAAAATACTTGCTATTGCCCGATGCTACTGCAGTGATTGAAGTCGCGGCAGCATGTGGCCTGCATTTATTGACCGTAGCAGAGCGAAACCCTAGTATTGCTAGTAGCTACGGGGTTGGTGAACTCATCAAAGATGCTTTAAGTGAAGGGGCAAAACGCATTATCATCGGTCTTGGCGGTAGTGCCACCAATGATGCTGGGGTTGGCATGTTGACTGCATTAGGCATGGTTTTTTATGACCAGCAAGGCCAGCCTTTAGTACCAGGTGGTGATCAACTTGCCCGCTTGCAACGGATAGACAGCTCAGCGTTCAATCCGAATATTTTAAATACTGCCTTTGAAGTGGCCTGTGATGTGACCAATCCGTTATGTGGCCCGTTAGGCGCCAGTGCTATTTTTGGCCCACAAAAGGGGGCCAATCCTGAACAAGTTGCGCGTTTAGACCAGTCTTTAAGTCACTTTGCGACCGTTTGCCATCAGCACGGCAGCTATCCCAATAGTGAGAACTATCAAAATATTGCAGGTGCAGGCGCAGCCGGTGGTCTTGGGTTTGCATTGATGACTTTTTGCGGCGCACAGTTACAGTCAGGCTTTGATACCGTGGCTGATGCTGTTGATCTATCGCAGCATATTGCTGGTGCTGACCTTGTGATAACTGGGGAAGGCAAACTCGACGCGCAAACCTCAATGGGCAAAGTGGCTGGTGGTATCAGTCAACTTGCTAAGCTCAGTCACACACCGGTTATTGCTATTTGTGGCAGTGTCGATGGGCTTAAACCGGCCCAGACTACTCAATTCGATGTGGTGATGCCCAGTATTCAAAAAGTAGATTCTATCGATAAGGTTTTAAAATATGCCTATGATAATATCGAAACCACAGCGGTAAATATCGCCGCTGCTATTCGGTTGGGGCAAAATATGAAATAGCTGCTTTGATTAAAAGCAGTTTCACAGAATTCGGGATGGGCTCGAATATTCAGTGCCCTCTTCATAATTCTTAATATTATCTATAATTTTTATAAAGTTTTAAAATACTCAAGGTTGAGTAAAGAGACATATAGTCAATGAAAAGTAATATAGATACATAACATATTGCTGGCATAAGTTTCTCTTGCTTGCTGTGCCTACGCAGACAGAGGCTGCAAGAAGCTTATACCAGCAGTACCATAGCGTTTTTAAGGTATTTTAACTATACCTGTCTCTAGTATCTTTGAAGTCTAAAATTATTTCTAGTCTGGCCATTTCTGTCACCCACAAAAAAGTCCCTTACCTGAATACAGATAAGGGACACTTTATTTTACTGGCTTTGCTTACTTTACTTTTAACAACAGAGTAGCTATATGCACTTACTTAATGCGCATATCGCCCGTTTCGACGTAACGTTGATGCCATGATAACGATTCGTTGAGCATGTGCGGCGTTTGCATGCCAGCCGTTGTAGAGGCACGATCAAAGTAATCTTGCAACATCGGACGATAGTCTGGATGCGCGCAATTATCGATAATCGCTTGAGCACGTTGACGCGGTGCGAGGCCACGCAAATCAGCCAAACCTTGCTCAGTGACAATTACCATCACATCATGTTCAGTGTGGTCATGGTGCGATACCATCGGCGTGATGCAAGAGATAGCACCATCTTTGGCCACTGATGGCGACACAAAGAATGAGGTGTAAGCGTTGCGCGCAAAATCACCTGAACCGCCAAGGCCATTCATCATGCTAGTGCCCATGACGTGAGTCGAGTTGACGTTACCATAAAGGTCACACTCGATCATCGCATTGATCGCCAAAACACCTAAGCGACGTGCCACTTCAGGGTGATTGGTGATTTCTTGTGGACGTAAAACAATGCGAGCACGCAGCTCTTCAATATTGGCATTGAAAGTTTCAAGCGCATCTGGGCTTAATGACAGCGCAGTAGCAGACGCCATAGTCATTTTACCAGACATGATCAGATCCAACATACCATCTTGTAACACTTCAGTATAGCCAGTCAAATTCTCAAACGGGCTATTCTGCAAGCCTGCCAATACTGCGTTGGCCACGTTGCCCACCCCAGACTGTATCGGCAATAAATTTTCTGGCAGACGGCCTTTTTCGACTTCATTATGAAAAAAGTCAATGATATGGCTGGCTATTTTATTGGATTTTTCATCTGGATCTGCAAACTTGCTATTGCGATCTGGCGAGTCGGTTAAGACAATAGCCACCACTTTATCTAGGTCACAATGTAAGTACGGAACGCCAATACGCCCACCTGGAGTGACTAGTGGAATTGGTTTGCGATTCGGCGGCATACCAATATCATTATAAACGTCATGCATACCCTCAAGCATTAGGCTTTGCTGGGCGTTAACTTCTAAAATGATTTTATCGGCATTTTCCAACCATGCATTACTAGTACCAATGGAAGTAGAAGGAATGAGGCGACCATCTGGCAAAATACCAGACACTTCAACCACAGCCATATGCATGTCGCCATAGAAGCCAATCGTACTTTGTTGCGCCACATGCGATAAATGCATATCAAAATAATATGCTTCACCGGCATTGACTTGTTTACGAAGCGCCGGCTCTGATTGATAAGGGGTACGCCATTTGATGCCTTTGGCTTCAGCCAATACGCCATCACACTCGGTAGCAGTAGACGCTCCGGTCAACAGACCAATTTGAAAATCTTCACCGCGCGCGTGGGCCGCTTCCATATGTTTGGCAAGCGCCGCTGGTATGGCTTTAGGGTAGCCTGCACCGGTGAAGCCACTCATACCGACGTTCATATCATTTTTAATAAATGCAGCCGCTTCATCAGCAGACATTATTTTTTTACTCAAGCCTTCGTGAAGCACGCGCCCTTCATGGTTAATTGAACTCATACAGTTTTTCCTAGTAACTTCCATATTAAAATCAATCCTCATTATTATGAGGAAAAGTTGAAACGAATCCACTAACACGATTTCGTTGCAGCATATTGCCCAATTTTATTACAAATTACCAGTAGATTGGCTTAAATATTAATATATAGCAGCCTCATCATGCTTTTTTTTGGCAAACCTATTTCGTTAGTACGCATTCTAAACGACGCAGCAAAGTTTACGATCATAAAATCTATGCTCTTATGACCGCACTATACAGCTCTCAAATAAATAGACAAGCAGCTGAAATTATTAAGTTTAACTAATATTTTATGTATTCAAGCTATATTATAAAACAGCTGAAATCCTTGATAAATAAGGGAAAAGGTGTTTACAAATTATAAATAGGAGTATATTATCCAGCATGGTGACAAACGCCTTCATGTCGCTCGTCTCAATCTTCGAGATCGAGTACTAGAGTCCACTCCAGCCCTCAGCCAGTGTTATGTGGCGCAGGGCTTTTAAGCCTTTTGAACGCTGACTGAGACCAGCTATTTATCCCATTATTAAGTTGCTCTCAGGAAGGAAAAGCACTATGACCAATAACAACGCTCCAATTGGACGATTTTCGGAAAATAAAGTTTCGTTTATTCTGACGGTACTGTTCGCAGGCGCACTCGCCACGGTTATCTTTGATTTCTGGGGTCCATCGCTGTCTCCCATCCTCGGTTTTACCGAGCTCTCAACCATTAAACTCCCCACGACTATGATCGAGGTCGTATTCGGTGCAGCACCAACAGGTGTCCCTGAACTGGTGCACTACCTCACCGGCTTGATACTTTATCCCTTGGGTTGGCTGATCGTCGTACGACCGATGTGGAAGGCAATCATGCCGTCGCTTCACTGGACAATCACTGCTTTGGCCTACGGAATCGTGCTATGGGTATTCGCGCTCTACGTCGTCGCTCATCTGATTATCGGACTGCCGCCGTTTATCGGTTTCACAGGAGCCACTTGGGTCGCGCTGGTTGGCCACGTTCTCTATGCACTGGTTTTTGCATGGGGTGCAGAGACGCGACAGTTCAGATAAATAAAGAGGGTGTTCTATATTTCAATCTATCAGAGTAGGAATTTAAAATCTGTTATTAACGACTGTTATTGAAATAAAAATCTTGCCCTAGTGCGTTCTAAAAATAAAGTATAAAAACTCCTTGTATGAACTGACCCCCATAAGTTGGACACAACTTATGGGGGTTTTTATGATTTACAGTTATCCAAAACTTCTGGAAACCTGTTGGTCTAAACCAGGTGCATTCAAACGAAGGTACGAATGTTCGAAGATGCCTAGGCTGTAAAGCGCCAACACAGATATAGTTTGATGATTACCGTCAAGCAGTATGATGAAAATTTATTTCTTCGTGCATACCCTGTTATACGACTGCTTTCTTTAGAACGAAAGCCTTTTTTGGAGACGATGAGTACAGGTTAAGACTTTGCGCTATTGATTCCTAAACAGCGTTTCTCTACTGTCAAGGCTAGAAATTTGATTAAAAACTGGCTATCTTAGTTTCTCGGTCAACCATTAGTTTAGCGATGGCTGCTGGGTCTGCTGCGGTCACACCATCAATTAGCGCAGATTGATCAAGACCTTTGCCAGGCAAATAAATGGCACAGACTTCAACTTTAGTTTTTGTCTTTTCCATAACCGTCTTCATCAGGCCTTGAGCGCTCATATTCATAGGCGGTTGACCAGCAGTCACACTTTTTGGCGCATCACGTAGGGCCATATCGCCAGCTGCACCACAGAGCAATACATGGGTTGCCGCACCTTGCTGAGCTGACTGCATAGTAAGCACCATCGACATCAGCTGCACTTGAGCGTCGTCCGAGGTGACAATCACTAATAAAGGCGGTGTTGATACTTTAATATGACGCGTTTCTTCGGCAGAAGCAGAACCAATTGCTAAGAAAGTAACCGCCGCAGTAAGTGCAGTAATAAGAATTCGTTTCATAATTTCTCTCCGTTTGTTGCAAGGTTATCGGCTCTCAAGTTAGCCTACTTGGCGAACAGCCGCTACAGGGTTATTTTGATTGCCCTATTTTGAAATGTAGGACTAAAGGTATATTTGTACATAAAAAAATGGTAATTTACAAAATATGTTTAGAAAAACTCAATAAAATCATTAATCATATAATATTTATTATAATAATAACATGTTATAGTGATTCTGTTGTAATTATTTAACTAGCTACTATATTCAATTACCTACTAAGGATTAGCCAATGAGAAACCGTCAACACGCACGCGAAAACTGTTCATGCCAAGACGACGTGGCACCAACCAACGCCATTCAGTTTCCGCAGCTTAATCAACCTGCACCGGATTTTAATGCGCTTACTACTGACGGTAAGAAGTCATTGGACGATTATAAAGGTCAATGGTTGGTACTATTTTCTCATCCTGCAGACTTTACCCCAGTATGTACTACTGAATTTATCGCATTCGCTAATAAAGCGGTAGATTTCCGTGCTAAGAACTGTGAGTTATTGGGATTATCTATTGATAGCGTGCACTCTCATATTGCTTGGATGCGTAATATCAAAGAAAACTTTGGTGTAGAAATCACCTTCCCTATTATTGCTGATCTATCCATGCAGGTTGCTAAGGCTTATGGCATGATTCAGCCGGGCGCGAGTGATACTTCGGCAGTGCGAGCCACCTTTATTATTGATCCAGAAGGTGTGTTGCGGGCGATGGTCTATTATCCAATGAGCAATGGTCGATCTGTAGATGAATTCTTACGCTTACTTGATGCCTTACAAACCAGCGATGCCAACAAAGTTGCTACTCCAGAGAACTGGAAAGTAGGCGAACCAGTCATTGTACCGCCACCACGCACTGCTAAAGAAGCGGAAAGCCGTGCTGACGAAGGCTATGAGTATACCGATTGGTACTTTAGTCAAAAAACTCTGTAATGAATAGGTATGGTATTTCGATATAGTTTAAATATTCCGAGATAAAGCCAGTCAATAAAAAAGCCCCGCTACTGGATAAGTAGCGGGGCTTTTTTATTTATGCGTTGTTCGCTAATCACTTACTAAGTTTATAATTATCACACTATCATTTAACAACTGATCTATGACCTAACAATAAGGCTGTTTTAGATAGGTAAAATGGTTAAGGGCAGCTCATAATATTTTACCGCCGTCTTATCGTCGTAATAAAGTCAGCCGATGTGATTATCGTCATAATGTGATTATCGTCATAAAGAGTGTTAGTACGTCACAAAGACTAATCTTGCTTTAAAATAAGAGCGTACTTTGACTGTTAACATGCGTTATTAACCAAAATCAACGTTATCATTTGGCATCACTGTTGGCTTACCCGCTTCAACCCAAGCATCATAACCACCAGTAACAGAGACCACATTTTTATAGCCAAGCGCTTCTAAAGACTGAGCAGCCAATGCCCCTCGTCCACTGGATTTGCAATATAATAAGATTGAAGTATCAGTACCATTAACAGCCGGCAGATCAGACACTACAAATTCCAGCATACCACGAGGCACCAATACCGCCCCTTCAATATGACCTGCAGCATATTCAGCAGGCTCTCGTACATCGATAATAACGTCGACTTTGTGGCAAGTAGCTTCTGCCTGCGTCACTGATACTTCTTTAATTTGTGCTTTTGCAGCAGCTACTAAGTCATGTGGAGTTTTCATAGTAATACCTTAAAATATAGCAGGCAGGTAATAACCAGCTAGGTGGCAGCTTCATGCCCAAATGGTTAAAGATATCTATTCAGATACCTTAAAAAGCTAAATATAATACTTCAGAACCAGTACACTATACCAAAGTACAATATGTTATTTGCTAAAAGATGTCTACAAAGTTTCATTTGTTTTAATAGATATGGTCTGCCACTATTCATAAGATAACACCTACCAATAATAAAAGGACCTGATAATAGCTATCAGGTCCTTTTTTTTACGACAAAATATAAGGCTAACGGGTTATTCAGCTGCAATGACCGTCACTTCTACTAACAGCTCAGGACGTGCTAGAGCGGACTCGCCACAAGCACGAGCGGGCGGCTGAATGCCTTCAAACCACTTATCCCATACTTCATTCATCGCGGCAAAATCTGACATGCTTTTTACCCAGACCGTAGCTGATAGCATTTTTGATTTATCACTACCGACTTCTTCAAGCAAACTTTGAACTTTCTCTAGGCAAGTTAACGTTTGCGCTTTGATATCGTCTTCAGCATTGCCTACTTGACCTGATAAATAAATGGTCTGGTTATGAATGACAATTTTGCTCATACGTTGACTGCTGTGCAGCTTTTGCATTACGGTTTGTCCTTATTATTTTGGCGTTACTGTATTAACGTTTAGGTATTAAAAGTTTAAATAAGTAACCGCTTATTTAGAAAAACGCTGGGCGTTAAATGGTGCAACATCGACCGTTGATGGCTTATTATGAATCAGCTCTTCAACCAGACGCCCAGTAATCGGCCCTAAGGTAAAGCCTTGATGGCTGTGACCAAAGGCAAACCATAATTTGTCATGCTTGCCAGCTGGGCCAATGACCGGCTTCATATCTGGCATACATGGACGTGATCCTGCCCATGCTTCAGATTCTACTGCTTCCTCTAATGGTAATATTTTTTTGGCGAGCTTCAGTACAGTTTTTAGCTGTCCGAAATTCTTTGGCGCATCCATGGTAGTCATCTCAGCACCGGTAGTAATGCGGATACCTTGCTGCATTGGCCCCATGACAAAGCCTTTATCCATGTCAAACATACTGTGATTGATAGTGTTTTTGCCGGTAATTTTAAAGTGCTGATGATAACCGCGCATTGGAAATAGTGGCAGGTCATATCCTAACGGTTTGATTAACTCGTTAGACCAAGGTCCAGCAGCTATAACCAAATCATCGCTATAGTAAGTGTCACTATCGGTGATTACTTTCCAACCATCTCCATCAGGAGTAATCGCTTTCACATTGCTTTCTTTTATCTCACCGCCCATCTCTTGAAAGCTCTTAGCATACGCTTTGACCAAGGCACTTGGGTTGGATACTTGCCATGAGTTTAGCCAGTGAATTGCGCCAACAAAACCATCAAAATTAGCATTAGGCTCAATCACTTTTAATTCAGCAATGGTCAATACTTTATGTTCGACCCCTTGCTCGCGATCACTAATAGCGGCAGCGGCAGCCGTTTTCAGAGTTTCTTCAGAACGATGTAGTTGCAGCCAGCCATCACGTCTAATCAGCTCATCGGCGTTTGAAGCGGTAATCATAGTCTGATGCTCGCTAGTACAATGCGCAATCAGGGTCTGCCACTCTGCTTCTATTTTTTTGACCGAGGCTGGCGTAGAATACTTCCAATACTGTAGTAGCGCTTGATGATAACGTAGAATAGCTGGTATTCGATAACGAATATCAGTACCACGATTGGGCATGACTCTAACCAATTCTGTTAGCTGTCGAGGAAAAGGATGGGTATGAATGGCTTCGCGCTGGATCAATCCCGCATTACCGTATGAGGTCTCGAGTCCCGGTAGCTTTCTGTCTAGCAGTAGAACTTTGGAGTTGTTTTTTTGTAGATGCCAAGCAGTCGATGTACCGACCATACCCGCACCAATAACAATAGCTTCGTAGCGCATAGCATAACCTTTTTTGATATGGATATAGAACCTTGAATATTAAGGCCATAGTAACGCCATTATGACAAATATTAAACTACTATCTAACAGATTTTTTTGTTATCCATTACTTTTATTTATGATAAATTCATGAAAGGAAATTAGAAGGAATAGTGTAGAAAATTACATTTGATAGCCATACCGTAACGCAAGACCAAACCGCTTAACAATGATCTGGTTTTGCTTTAAGTTGCTGATTTATTTTAAAGGATGGTTCTATATTGCCTGCAATAAATCACATTCCACCTTACACGCCTACGCTTCCTCAATTTTATATCTTTCTATATCGAGCGTAATGTACACTTACTAGCGATCACGCACAGACTAGTTACTCACCACCACACTGGATCATCACTTTCTTCCATGGAGTTTTTTGCTTTTTCGACCATCACTTTATCAGCAGGCAACTCAGCGATAAATCTAGATACCTTATCAAAGTAACCTGAGTAGCTAGAAAAGTAATCAGGCGCGGTCAAATATAATCTAGTCTTAGCGCGGCTGCAAGCGACGTAAAACAACTTACGCTCCTCTTCTAACTCTTCAAAATTAGCTAAAGATCGGTAGTGCGGCGTCATGCCATCCACTAACGAGTTTACAAATACTATCGGCCACTCCAGTCCTTTGGCACTATGAATGGTCGAGATGGTTACTTTGTCCCTATCTTCACTACTGCCATCATCAGGCTGACCCATGGCACTGACCGAGTCATTAGGCGGATCAAGTGCCAGATTCTCTAAAAATTTATCCAGACTGTTATGTTCTTGTGCTAGATTTTTAAGTACCCGAAAGTCTTCTGTGCGCTCACGCCAATTGTCTTCAATAAACTTCAAAATGGGAATATAAAACTCAAGAATCAACTCGATAATTTCTTCAACAGATTCTACTTGATCAGCTTTACTGAGCAGGGTATATAACGGCTCAAGTTGCGGACTTTTTTTGGTAAATGACGGGATAAGTAGCGGCTCAAACGAATTATTATCCGCATTGATAGCTTGGGTAAGTCTGGTCGCAGTTACCGCCCCCACCCCTTTAAACAAGGTTAGAATACGATGCCACGAAATAGTATCATTAGGGTTATACAGCACTTTGACAAATGCCAAGACATCCTTGATATGCCGTCTTTCAATAAATCTAATACCGCCAACCACGATAAAAGGAATATTACGTTCCATAAATTCTAGCTGTACATAGTTGGACTGAAACGAGGTACGGCACAGTACGGCAAAATCGTCATAATCGTACTCTGATTTGAGTTTGATAATGTTATCAGCAATATACTTAGCCTCTTTACTCTCGTCACTTAGACGGCAAAAGGTAGGTTTTTGTCCTTCAAACCCTCCTTTAGTAGCCGCTTCAGAATAGAGCTGCTTTTGATACCCCAAAGTAATTTGTTCTGACAAAGCATTGATATAGTCTAAGACTGCTGGGGTGCTGCGGTAGTTTTGCTCCAACTTAATCAGCTTGGCTTCTGGATAGGTTTCGCCAAACAATAAAATATTCTCATAATTGGCCCCGCGAAAAGCATAGATACTTTGATTGTCATCACCGACCACCATTAGCGATACCGTTGCAGGCGCGCAGATCAGATCAATCAGCTGCTTTTGTGGAATGTTGGTATCCTGATACTCATCGACCATGATGTAGCGATAGGTCTTTTGTAGCAGCTGGCGAAATTTGTCGTTGGTCTTTAGGTGACGCACTACCTGGCTGATAATATCGTCAAAATCATACAGATGATTGGCACGCTTATAGTCATGAAAGTCGATTGCCAATTGCTCAATGATCGGAATATGAATCGCGATATCAGGATAGTTGCTTTCAATTAGATCACGAATAGGGACACGTCTGTTTCTGGAAGTTGAGATAATATTTTGTAAGGTTTTTTTACGCGGAAAAGCCTGCTTATTGGTTTGAGTGGGATACTTCTTTTCTTTATTAATAAGATCGATGGCGTCTTCTGCATCCGCGGTATCTAAGATAGTAAACCGTGGATTAATACCGAGTAGGCCTGAATATTGGCGCAGCAGCATGTTACAGAACGAATGAAAAGTACCACTAGCAATATCATTTAGCGCTTTGCTATTGTTTGAACTGTCATCCGGTCGATTGTCATTAGGGAGGCTGCCTGCCAGCAAGGTTTTGGCACGACTTTTAATCTCATTGGCTGCCTTTCGGGTGAAGGTTAATAGTAAGATTTGACTGGGCGGCACACCATTTTCTACCAAATAACTGGTGCGGTAGGTTAAAGTTTTAGTCTTCCCTGACCCCGCTCCCGCTATAACCAGTACCTTGCTAGCAATCGTGGTAGCAGCTAATAGCTGATTGGGATTTAGCTCGCGGGCATAATCTACTGTCAAGCCTAGATCAGCACTGAGCCTTTGACTCAATAACTCAGAATCAGCATCAATCAAGTTTGCTTCTAACTTTTTAATCGCCTGCGATAAGCGCTCAAGCTTGGGTTTCATATCAACGAAGTTTTGTGGATAGCTATAATCGCGAGTATCAAAAATTGTGGTATTCATTGTTAAATATTGCCTTTCATATTATTTTTAGCGCGACTTATTATTATCACTGGTTTAAAAAAGTAACTAATTTAAAAGAGTAACCGGCGGTTCGTCATGATTTTGGATAATGCTGACTTTAATGTAGCTACCATCCGCAAGCACGCTCGATAATGACCTATAGATAGCTTACCACAATAATGTAAACACCTAGCTTGACTACTAAAATGTACAAGAACTTAATCACACAAAAACTATTAATTGTTGGTGTTAGTAAGTTCAAAATAGGACTGTTAAACAACATTACTGTTAAACCGCAGCGTTATAAAAAAACTAAGCACAAGCACGACATCAGGACGATTAACAAGGTTGATGGTTAATACCATGCTGATTTTATTGTTAGCAGGCTATTGTAGCAATCTATAACAACCTTCCCCATATTAGAGTAAAGTTTGCTACAATAGCGCCAATTTTTATTCCCTATTATATTAATTTATTTCACACTATACTAATTGATTGAGAGACTGTTATGGGTTTTAACTGCGGTATCGTCGGCCTACCAAATGTGGGTAAATCCACCTTATTTAATGCCTTGACCAAAGCGGGAATCGCCGCTGAAAACTTTCCGTTTTGTACCAAAGATCCCAATACCGGTATCGTGCCAGTACCCGATCTACGCCTAAAAAAGCTGGCGGATATCGTCAAGCCTGAGCGCGTATTGCCGACCACCATGGAGTTCGTTGATATTGCAGGCCTAGTCGCCGGTGCCTCAAAAGGTGAAGGCATGGGCAACCAGTTTCTAGCCAATATCCGTGAAACTGATGCTATTGCGCATGTCGTACGCTGCTTTGATGATGATAATGTCGTACACGTCGATGGCCGCATCAGCCCGATTGATGATATCGAAACTATCAATACTGAATTAGCCCTGGCTGATTTAGACGCCGTTGAGCGTGCTGTTTTTAACTTAACTAAAAAAGCCAAAGGCGGCGATAAAGACGCGGCAGCAATGCTTGATGTATTCAAAAAAATCGAACCATTACTTGCTGAAGGTCAGCCAGCGCGCGCCGCAAACCTTGATGCCGATGAGAAAAAGCTCATAAGAAGCTATGGTTTGATTACCCTAAAACCAACTATGTATATTGCCAACGTTAGTGAAGATGGTTTTGAGAATAACCCGTATCTTGACGCGGTACGTAACTATGCGACTGGCGACGAATCTATTGTCATTGCGCTATGCAATCAAATCGAATCTGAGATTTCCCTGCTTGATGAAGCCGATAAGCAAGACTTCTTAGAAGCTATGGATATGGAAGAAGCGGGTCTTGATCAAGTCATTCGTGGTGGTTATGACTTACTCGATATGCAGACTTACTTTACCGCTGGGGTTAAAGAAGTACGTGCTTGGACCGTTGCTATTGGCGCGACTGCTCCGCAAGCGGCTGGCGTGATTCATACTGACTTTGAGCGCGGTTTTATTCGTGCCGACGTTATCGCCTATGACGACTTTATTGAACATAACGGTGAAAAAGGCGCAGCTACTGCCGGTAAGTCACGTCTAGAAGGCAAGACTTATATCGTACAAGATGGCGATGTGATGCATTTCCGCTTTAACGTCTAAGCTCCCTGCTGATTTGACGACGCGTTTATTATTGCTTTTATTGACAGTACTTTTATTGACAGTCTTTTTATTTAAATGGCCTTAAAATCTAATTACTAACCAGCCAGCCTCGTTGCTGGCTTTTTTGTGCGCCTGATTTTAGTATAGCGTTAAGGCTAGATAAAAATCGCTTCTGGCCACACGGTATCCATTTTAAAGTAAACCGCCTATAGTAGGTATGACAGCTGTATAAAAAACTCAGAAGAAAGAGTCAAAACCAGCGTAGCACTTTAACAAAACCACAATAATGGAATATGAATTATGGGCGCTCATTTTGATAAGCCGCATAACACTAGTGACCATTGGGCGCGATTATTTAACGCCCAGCGCTTGGGTAGTAATAAAAAAATGCCCGCACAAGACACTGCTCGGAGCGCTTTTCATAAAGACTATGACCGCTTGGTATTTTCACACTCATTTCGCCAGCTCAATCAAAAAACCCAAGTGCATCCCCTGACCAATCAATTGGGCATTCATACGCGCTTGACTCATTCACTAGAAGTATCCTGTATTGGGCGCTCATTAGGGATGATGGCAGCAGAAAAGCTGCATGACAAATTACCCAATGGCTTGCCGGCGGGCGTCACACCCGCTGATGTTGGCGTGATCGTGCAAGCGGCTTGCTTGGCGCATGATATCGGCAATCCTCCTTTTGGCCATGCTGGAGAATATGCGATTCGCGACTGGTTTATGCACCCCGAGCGCAAATCGGTATTACGGCACCTTAGTACCAATGAGCAGCTGGATCTCTTGGCGTATGAAGGCAATGCTCAAGGGTTTAGATTGTTAGTACGCAATGAGCATCATCCCGACGTAGGTGGTATGCGCCTAACCTGTGCGACCTTGGGCGCATTTATGAAGTACCCGTGGCTGGCCATTCATAGTAATGAGCTTGCTGTTGATACTAATATTAAAGACCCTATTGATACGTCCAATGGTAATAGTAATCACCAACAACCAGCGCCTAACGTACAAAAAAACCTACAAAAATTCGGCTGTTTTTATAGTGAAGCGGTGCAGTTAGAAAAGTTAGCCGCTTGTTTACACTTACCTCGTTCAGAGCAGCATGATGGTTTCGCGCGTCATCCGCTGGCTTATTTATTAGAGGCAGCAGACGATATTTGCTATGCACTAATAGATTTAGAAGATGGTATTCACCTCAATATGCTCAGTTATACGGATGTGGCCAGTATCCTTTATGAGCTGATTGGTGAACGCCCTGCTACTATCACTCTGTCGCCACAGATGTCTATTAGACAAAGTTTGGCATCGCTACGGGCGCGGGCAATGATGCGCCTAGTCAATACTGTCACCGATGCTTTTGTTGCTAATGCAGATGCCATGCTGGCAGGGACACTCGCCGGTAGCTTATTTACGCATTGTGAGCCTACCGTGCGACGCGGTATCAGCCAGGCCAAGCAACTGGCACGTGAGAAAATTTTCAATCATCCAAGTAAAGTACGGGTGGAGCTGATGGCCAATCAATGCTTGCATCGGCTGCTCGACGCCTTTATGCCACTGGCATGGACCGCCCTTGCTACTACGCCAAAATCGTTTGAGCAACAACGTCTGCTAATCTTGCTACAGCCACATCTTGACGAACACCAGCGTGTGCTATCAGACAATATTTATCATAATATTTTAAATATTCTAGATTTTATTACAAGTATGAACGACCACGAGGCTTATAGATTGGCGCAAGAGTTGCAAGGCCATTGGGGTACAATGGTTTAGATGATGGGCGAAGCAAGGCTTAAGTCAGTTATAAAAACCACTCTACTTGCTACAGCTACGTATTTCATTCGTATTTTGGCAGCGAAATGAGTATGATAAACATCTACCGGGTAATGTTGAACTATTATGAGCAGTCGCGAACAAAAAAAACTTCAAACTCGGCATGCATTTTTCAATGCGGTGCTCGATTTATGTATGACAGGCCAGTCTTTTAGCTCTATTAGTCTTCGACAAGTAACGCGCGAGGTTGGCGTTGTGCCGACCGCGTTTTATCGTCATTTTGATGATATGGAGTCGCTTGGCAAGGCATTAGTGGTTGAAGAATTGGGCAATACCCTAGCTATATTACGTGATAGCCTACAAATTGGCCGCAAACGTAGCTTTGATCGGCAAATTGCTAAGAGCATTCAGCTATTTTTGTACACAGTTAGCGAACAGCCATACTATTGGCAATTTTTGGTCAGCGAACGTTTTGGTGGTTCAGAAGCAGTGCGCAAAGCTATTAACGATCTGGTAAAGATGCATGGTCAGATTTTGGGGGAAGACCTAGCACTACAGCCAGCCTTTGCTCACATCAATACCTACGACCGTCGCCTACTCTCTGAGGCTGGGGTAAATATGTTCTTTTCTTGGATTATTGATTGGTTGGAGCTGACTTATTCTGAGGATCATGATGACGAAATCGACTTGGCAGAAATTGAAGACAAAAAACATGTGATGCTACACAACTGTACTCGCCAAGCGCAAATGCTATTTTATGGTGCTTATAACTGGAAATCGAGCGAAGAAACCCTACTGACTGATGAATAGCATTTATTTTTAGTCTTGTTGGCGTATGCAGTTGGTACATTGAAAAGGGGTTTCTAACAGCTGTAGCCTAAAAAATTAAGCCAGTACCACTCAAGCCAGTACCACTCAAGCCAGTACCACTCAAGCCAGTACCACTCAAGATAATCACTGGGTAGGTCATTCAGAAGCTAGGTCGGAATGCCCATAAGCGCTGTGCGACCACTTTAACAACCTTAGGACTGTCACTTTGCTGACTGCTATCGTTAGCGCCGCTATTTGCATTACTATTATCGTTATTGCTACTGTTGTTAATATCGTTATTACTGTTGATAGCACCATTACCAACGTTATTTATGTTGTTGTCTGCACTGATCTTGCTAATCAATACAGTTGCAAAGCGCTGCCTCGCCTCGTCAATATTTGAGTCATCTGTAGCGGTAATGAGCGCCATGAACGCTTGGCTATCAACGGCTAGTAGCGGCTTAAGCGCTTGACGCTGCTCATCCTCCAAACCGCTCAAGGGTGCCAGTTGCCATAAATCATCAATAGACCCTATGGCCTGCTTAACGCGCAAATCAGTAAGCGCTTGCATCTGATTCGCAGTAGTGCCATCCATTAATGCTGCCAGTAGCGTAGGACTTGCAGTATTGACATTAATAGGTAAATAATAGGGCACAGCGGTAATATAAGGGCGCAAGGTTGCTAACCCCTCAGCGCTGACCCCGCGAATCTCTTGTAGCTGCTCTACACTGACTAAGGGTTGGTTAGGTAGCGTTTCATTTGCAACACTACTTGTCTGCTGAGCATAAACCACACTCTCATCCCCACCATCTTTATAGATCTCGCTATCCGCGTCTTGCCAATCAAGCACAGCAATCGCAATATCAGCTTCGAGGTTTAACTGGGTTAATAAGCGCTGAAATACGGCTAGAGCCGCAATATCCACTGCCCCATCATGATATAAATTATTGATATTAAAACGGCTGGCTTCATCACGCAGTTCAGTAGCAATAGTATGGTTACCTAAAGTGTAAGGCGGTAGCGGCTGCGCCCAAATATCTTGAGCGCTATCAGTATCATTGAGTTTATTATCAGCACGAATCACCGTTACCGCCAGCTGCTGTCCTGCATTAATGTCTTGTAGCAGTTGGTCTTGGTTAAATAATAAGCCACTACGACGAATAGCAATCTGTTGACTGGCCAGCATCGCCCCTGCGACCACTGTAATACTGACGACCAATAATAAAATAGTCAATAGCGCCACACCGCGTTGAGAGTTCGGTGTCATGGGCATAAGCGGCTCTTTTTATTAATGGGTTGGCGCATTTTAAACGCTACTTTTGGTGTTGTTGCTCATAATATTATTCTACGGTAACGATTGCGGAGCAAGTGCCCATCGCCACGTTATAGGCATATCCTGATAGGTAAAATTGAGCGCAATACCTTTAGGTAAAAGGATGGTCTCAGGTTTATCATTGGCTATTTGTCCTAGTGCTATACTAAAATTATTATTATTACCGCTGTCTGTGCTAGGAAATTCGCTACTTATTTCTGGTAAGTAGGCTTGCCAGCGCCCTGCAGTTACTCCGTCAAGCAATACGCTGTCGAGGCTGACACCATCACGACCACCTTGAATACTAGTGTATTGCCGGCGAATTAAACGCTGATCAGCAAAGATATATTCAACACGCTGAACACTGATGCTACTTTGATACCGCGGATCAGGATCAGCAAATCTTACAAAACTAACGTGCTCGCCATCAAGAGTCATAAGTGGCTTAGCCGCGATGGCCGAACTTTGATTACTGCTAGCGTTATTGCTATTAGCATTATTAGAACTGTTATTACCACTGTTATTACCGCTGTTATTACCACTATTATTAATAGTGTTATTACTCGCGTTTTGAGCATCAGGTGCTTGATAGGCAACAATCTGTCCCATATCTTGCTGTAGCTGTAGATAGGCGTATTGCAATACTGCCAAATTGTCAGCATGATATTGTGCGCGCTCACGGGCCCGATTAACGCTGTCAAATACCTGCCAACCAGCGACTGCCAGCATCGCAAATATCGACATTGCTACCATTAATTCAAGTAGAGTAAAACCACGCTGTAATCTCACGGCTTGCCGCCATTTGCATTTGAGCGACCCAGATCCAAACTACCCACATCTTGTTCAGCGTTACTGAGCATCACATCAAGATCAGTAACAGTCGTGCGCGTCTGACCGTCCATCACAGGGGCGACCCTAATGTTTACCTTTTTTAACGCCGACGTCTGAGTATCCACAACGGTCATGGCCACCTGCCAGTCACGACCTTGAGCATTGACGGTCTGTGTGCTGTCAGCAGTGAGCCAGGTTTCTTGAATGCGTAAATCAGCCGCAGCATTTTGCGCTACAAAGTGCGCCAGCGTTCGCGTTCTTAATACATCAACTGAATTTAAGTAAGCACTACTAGCACGGCTAGCAGCGACTGCGACCACGGCTAAGATAGCCAGCGCTACCATTACCTCAATCAGAGTAAACCCGCTCTCGCGCTTTGGTGCTAATAAAGAAGGGGCTGCCAAATGATTGCTTGTTGGCTGAGTGATTAGATTAGCTTTCGGCCTAGTTTTAAAGTTAGTTTCGAGCTTAATATCACACTCAGATTCGAGTTTAGTTTCACGTTTAATTTTATATTTAAATAGTAACGTCATAACCCTTGCCCTATCACAGTACTGCCGTCAGGCATGATAGTAATCACCTCACCAACTAAGCGCGACTGATGCCGTACCTCTATAGTCACTGGCGCGGCTTGTCCCGTACCGAACCATAATACTTGTGGTACTGTTTGAGCGGTAAACCAAGGCTGCAATGCTCTAGTCTCTACTGCGCCATTTGTACTATTCATATTACTGCTGTTATTAACCGCTTCTAAGCTTTGAATGCTCAGGCTAACGCCAGCAGGCATTTCTGGTAAAGTGACTGCAGGCTCAAGATCCCAGCTGGGGGTTGGTGATTGCCTTTCATTGGCACCAGACATATCTGCCGATAGCTCCATCGCATTTTTGGGCGTATTGTCAGCGTTATTGGGATTACCAGTCGTTTGGTAAGCAATATAAGGGTTTGATAAGGTGACAATGACGGGGGTCACTTGACCTTGCTTATCTACCTGCAAACTGAGTCCCATCGGCTGCATACGTTCAGCAGATAATAGCCGGACATAGCTGAGCGAGTCAGTGAGGTGTTCATAAAACGCGCGATTTTTACGGGACTCGCTACTACCGACTGATAAGCTAATCATACCCGCGAATATAGATATAATAACCACTACCACCACAATTTCAACCAGTGTGAAACCAGCCTGCGAATGGCTGACTGTTGATCGTATTAGCCTTAAAGATGATGTCTGAGAAGATAATTTTTGAGAAGATGATGTTGGAGAGGGTAATGTTGGAGAAGGTAGTATTCGAGAAGGCGGTCGCTGAAAAAACAGTATTTGAGGAGGTAGTACGTAATAATGATTTACTGGAGAGTTATGGGGAAAATAAAAACGAAACTGAGATAAGCTAAGACTTATAGGCTTATTCTTATTGAGGTGAGACACCTCGCTGCTCACTAGACACGAAGGGCAAGCAGCCACTGAGCTGGACTGAGTCTTGGCAGTGACTGGCATGCTCCCCCTATTATTATATCGTAGTATGTAGAGCGATGAGTAGATACGGTCAGCCTTTAAACATTTTGGGTGCTTAAACACTGCCGTTTTGCAACAGGTATAGAATACTCTAATGAACGCTGCTAATAGTTAGCGTTACGATGTTCTTCTGACTCCGTTTCAATCTGCTCTACCAACTCTTGCATGTCTTCATCCATGACTTCTTCATCAGCAGCAGGATAATGGCTAGGCAACGCTAGCATCTGTTGGACAAAAGCGTAACGCAGGGTGTCACGGCGACCTAAATAACGCTGATAAAAGCTAGAGTTCAATAGACCTGCACCGCCCTGACCCATAGCCCAAATAGAAGATAAATAATCTCGGGTACTCAGACTACTGCGCTCATCTTTTAAATAAACGCTAATGATTTCAATCAGGCGCTTCATGCGATGGCGACGAATATCATACAGCTCGCCGAACAAGCGATTAAGACCAGTTACCGATGCCGCGAGGCGCTCTTCGATTTGATTCAGGAGCATGGCTTTTTGCGGATTCAATAGCTGCTGAAAAATCACCCTTACGATTCCTGCCGATGGACTGTCATCAATACGATTGATCTCAAACAGTTGCTCTTCGTAACGAAGAATAATACGCAGATATAACTCATCTTTGCTGGAGAAATGCTTATATAATGTCCCTTTGGCCAAATCAAGCTGGTCTGCTAGACTGTCCAAAGTGATATCACCATCGCCCGATTCAAGTAATAGTTGCTCAGCCATCGCTAAGATATTCTCTTCTCGTGCTTTGAACTGGTGTTGACGACTCATGCTTTCTCCTAGAATCTGACAAAATTAAGCGTATGGCCATAGTACGATAGACAGTACAATAAATAGCGTTCTGGCGATGACTATGAAGCAATCATAAAATAACTATAACAAGTTACTGCACTCGCTTGTATCTTATGGATACTTAACAGCTTAATGAGTAATTTAAATAAATGACTGATTGGTCATAGCATAACGATTTTAGTGGTACTGTGCTAGTAAATTCTCGAAGTTTTTTGCAGTCAATGCCGCAACTTCTTCTACATTATAGCCGTACAAATCTGCTAGACAACTTGCGACGTACGGCACATAAGCAGGCTCATTAGATCTACCGCGTTTGGGAACGGGTGCTAAATAAGGGCTGTCTGTTTCAATCAGCAGTCTATCTCTAGGGACTTTTTGCGCCGCGTCGCGTATGGTTTGCGCGCTTTTAAAGCTGACAATCCCTGAGAATGAAATATAAAACCCCAAATCAAGTGCTTTTTTAGCGGTCTCCCAGTCCTCGGTAAAGCAGTGAATGATGCCATGCTCAGCGCCTTCCGCTTTTAGGATATCGATGGTGTCATGTTTGGCCTCACGAGTATGGACGATAATTGGCTTCTTTAGCTGTTGGCTGGCATGAATATGACGTGCAAGACTGGCCTGTTGCTCGTTCTTATTGTCAGTCGACCAATAATAATCCAACCCTGTTTCCCCTATTGCCCATACGTGATCGGCATTGGCGGTCGCCACCAAACGCTCTACAGTCGCTGATTGCAATACCGCGATATCTTCGCACGGATGAATGCCAACACTCATACCCAAATTTAAAGTTTCATCACCATAAGTGCTGACAATAGTAGCAATCTCATCATATTCAGCAAAATCACACATAATCGCCATCGCACGTGTGACATTAGCGTCTTTCATGGCGGCAATTGCCCCAGCTAAATCACCATCGTGACGAGTCAAATCTAAACGGTTAAGATGGCAATGGCTATCAGTAAACATAAATGATCTCTTCAATAGAAAATATATTAATAAAAAATATTCTTAGTTAATAGTTATTGCCTTAGTCGTAAGGTTTTTCAAGACCATTATGGCAATGAAGGCGCAAGCAAGGTTTTTAGACCACGTTTCTACTGCGTCCATTTAGGATCAATAGTCATTAATATGAAATAAGTACGATTCAATCCAACTCTTTAACCGCTATTATCTGTAGCTGTCCTTCTGCTATCTGTTGAAAACTCACATCAATAGATTTATAGCGCATGACAAACAGACTGTTTGGCTCATTGCGACGATAAGCGGGACGTGGGTCTTGCGCGATTAACGCTTTAATGTGTTCAAGATCAGAGTCTATCAGCTGCTGTTGTATTTGATTTATAACGGCAGCCACAGTCGTGCGTTTATCATTACTACTGTCATTAGCCTGCCCTGTGTTGATTAGTTGTCTACACTGCTGTTGGGCCAGCTCAGTCATTGTCACGGTTAATGGCGCTGGTGCTAGCGCTGCAAAGCCACTGTCTGCAGCAATATGAGCATCGCTGTAGGCGACATAAGGCTTGATATCAATAATCGGGGTGCCATCAATCATGTCAGCGCCACTAATCATTAATAGCACTCGCCTTTCTACTACCTCAATACGTTCCAACTTGACTACCGACAATCCTAAAGCGGATGGGCGATACATACTGCGACTGGCAAACACCCCTATCTTTTGATTACCACCCAACCTCGGCGGTCTCACTTGTGGGCGAAAGTTAGTCTCGCTTGGTGTGCTTACTTCAGCTATGGGGCTTGCTTTATCTAAATCGCTTGGTTTATTTATATGTTTGGTTGTTTGTTTGGTCATATGGTTTTGATGAAATTGCCAGCTGATCCAAATATGGCTAAAGGCTTCTAATCCTACAAATGCCACTGGCATATCATAAGGCGCAATCATTTCAATCACACTATTCAGGGCTACTAGATTCGGTTGCCTTGGTGCACCAAATTTCTGTGATAGTGGCGCACGATGATAGCCAATGATCGGTGCAACATGACAAGACATAAACCAACTCCTAGAACCGTAAACTGTCTATAAGAGACAGGCCAATCAAACCATACACAATTATCCGCTAACGATATTCCATATTATCATGCTACGAGAGCCTTGCTTGGCGGATTTTTATTTTAAAGTTTGTTATTATGAACGAAGATGTTTATTGAGAATAGCTTGCATCCATACTTTTAGTTAGCAACATGTAGTTAGCAGCATGATTGTAATTAGAGTCATAATGATTAGAACGGTACTTTGACTTTACAGACATCATTGCGACCTTATAAAGCCCCGTAGTCATGTTAAAATAGCTGGATTAAAATAATCACTTATAAAATACTGACTTAGCTCAATGCACTATTACTGTTGTTAGCACCTTGTAAAATTTAAATATCGCCTTATAACCTTGCTCAAAGTCTTAGACCTAGCATGATAGGCCTTTAACTTAGTCTATTTAATTTAATATCTTTAACTCAATACAGATGCTCAATTTAATATTAACCCCAATTTATTGCCGCAGATAGCGACTAATCAACGAGGACTTTATGTCAAAACTTCGCACCGAAACGGTCACAGAGGTTCAACACTGGAACGACGCTCTATTTAGCATCAAAACCACACGTGACGATGGCTTACGCTTTCGCAACGGCGAGTTTGCGATGATTGGTATGGTTATTGATGGCAAACCTCTATTACGCGCTTACTCGATTGCCAGTCCTAACTATGAGGAACATTTAGAGTTCTTTTCTATCAAGGTTCCTGATGGCCCTTTGACCTCTCGTCTACAACATATCAAAGTTGGTGACGAGTTATTAGTCAGTAAAAAACCAACGGGCACTTTAGTATTAGATGATTTATTACCAGGTAAGAACCTATATATGCTGTCAACCGGCACCGGACTGGCACCGTTTTTGGCGCTAGCACGTGACCCAGAAGTGTATGAGCGTTTTGAAAAAATTATTTTGGTACACGGTGTCCGCCACGTTGATGATCTGGCTTATCGTAATATGTTCGAAAATGAGCTACCGAATGATGAAATATTTGGCGAAGACTTTCGCGAAAAGTTCATCTACTATCCTACCGTTACCCGCGAAGACTTTAGAAATACCGGTCGTATTACCGACTTGATGAAGTCGGGTAAATTCTTCGATGATATCGGTCTACCTCCTATGAATAAAGAAGATGATCGCGTTCTGATATGCGGTAGCATGCCCTTTAATGCTGAAGTATCAGAAATTTTAGATGGCTTTGGCCTGACAGTCTCGCCACGTATGGGCGTACAAGCAGACTATACTATTGAGCGTGCCTTCGTTGGTTAAGCTGAACACCTGTTTATTAAGCGGTCACCGCAAAAATAGTACGATTATGATAAATAATTCTTGACCCTCAAAATTAGGCTGTTATAATATGCAGCCTATACAGCTAACCCTGTAGCCCAATTCGATAATGTTTAGCAGCAAATACATTATCACCTAACACGCCGGTGTGATGGAATTGGTAGACATGACGGATTCAAAATCCGTTGCCTTTAAAAGCGTGTCGGTTCAAGTCCGACCACCGGTACCAATACCTAGTCCTATACTATCTTATAGAGCATCCAAAGCCCCTGATACTAGGGGCTTTGTTGTATCTGACGTCTTATACTGTCCAGCTCTATCTATCCTAATCCATGCATTCTGAGTATACTGTCAAGTATACCGAACTTTGAGTGCACTCACGGAGATCTAGGCTCATGGATAGAAAAGCGATCAGTTCTGACCGTAGTATCAGCAGTCACAAGCCTGAAGATAGGAAATACTTCGTTCCTATCAAAAACCATCCCAAACTTTTCTTAATGGTGCGTCCTACTGAGACAAAGTCATGGATGTATCGTTATTACCCGCCTTCTAATCCTAAGCAAAGCATTATCTCCATCGGTACATACCCAAGTATCTCGTATGCTCGTGCCTGTGAAGTTTGGCGTGAGTATGAAGACTTGTTAAGCAAAGGTATTGATCCTAAAATCCACCGTGAAGATATAAAGAAAAGTCTTATTAGTAAAACTAAAAACTCTTTTAATCACTTTGCTTGGGAATACTTCGATACTCTTGAACAGAGTCAAAAAGGTAATACGCTCATTCGTAAGAAAGGTCGCTTGGAGCTTATCTGCTCTTACATTGGTAATGAGCCTATTAGTGAGATTGACTCACCTAGAATGCTTGAAGTGCTTTTAGACATTCAAGCCAATTCTTTGAATAAAGACGGTAAGCCCACTGACAAAGCGGAACGCTGTGCAGGTATCGCCAGTGATGTATTTGTTTACGCCGGTGCTCGCGGGTTTTGTAGCAGTAATCCTGCTTCGCTTATTAAAAGCCAATTAGCTAAGTCTAGTTACGGTCATCGTCCAGCAGTTACCAAGCCAGAAGACTTAGCTAAACTACTACGTGCTATAGAGACTACACAAGGTGATCTTAATACGATTAATTCCCTTAGGCTATTAGCTATGCTCTTTATACGTAATGGAGACTTGAGACGTATGAGGTGGGCTGATCTAGACCTAAAGGCTAGTAGGTGGCAGTTAAAGCCATTAAAGGGGCAAGGCAAGTTGAACATGGTTAAAGAGATGGTCGTTCCCCTACCACATCAAGCAGTTGCTATTCTACTTGAACAGCAAAAAATTAATGGGCATACCGAGTATGTTTTCTATAGTCAGACGGCTAAGAAATATCACATCATCTCAGACGTTACTGCTAACAACCGCTTAAAAGATCTAGGCTACCAGAACATACATTGCGCCCATGGTTTTAGAGCAACTGCGAAGACTATCCTGCAAGAGCAGTTAAAGTACTCTCTAGTGCTTGTAGAGATGGCCTTAGGTCACACTACTAAAGATCCTAATGGAGCGGCTTACGGGCGATTTGATTACGTTGATGATCGTGCGGAGATGATGCAAAAGTGGGCTAACTATTTAGATGCGCTGCGTGAGGGTAAAGATACGGCAGAGTTTAGAGTAGATGCTCAAACACAAGTTGATCCTACTACCCAGCTGCAAGCATTGATCGCTCAGCTGGGAGAGGACAAGGTACTAGAGCTATTGAGAAATAAGGGATAGACCTTTATTCTTAAATTAATTGAGCGATATACTATCAACTAAAAACTATCTTTTTCTGAATTCTTTAGAATATATCCATCTTATAGAGAATTATTCAACACAGAAAACACTTCGAATAAATTATTGTAAGTTTAATTGTCCGAATTACAATATAAATATTTGAGCATATAAAAATCGAAGACCATGTTAATCATGATCTTCGATTGTCATTCAATTAGCTAAAGTGTGTGGAGAAAGTATTATAGTTATCAGCTTTCACGAATTTAGCTGGGTTTTCTAAATCTACGCCATTGCTATCTTTGCTCAAAGCCTTGAAGTGCTCAATACCACAATCAATCTTGGCCTTTTCAGCTGCTCTCAAATCATCAGAAAAAATGCTTGATTTAGTTTCAACCACAAAGTATAGCTGCTCACCCATCTCATCATCCTTATCAATCAGTACAGCCCAATCAGGGTTATAACTACCTAATGGCGTATCTATTTTGAACCAAGCAGGTAGTTTAGTATAAAGCTTAACTTCTGCTGATTGCTCAAGCTTCTCAGCAAACTCAAACTCAGTATTAGAATCACAAACGATGTAATCATAAACTGACTTGTGTGCTTCAACCATATTTTTTAGATAACCTGTTAACTCTTCTTCTTGAAACAGTTCTTGAGCATAATAATTGTCATCACCAATGCGCTGGTACGAAATACCATCAACAATCGCTAAACGCATTTGTTTACGAATGACTTCCGCACACTGCTGAATGAATAATTGCGGGTTTTTCTTAAAGGCTTCGAGCTTATCACCCAAACCAAGCAGTATATGAATTATCGTTGAGCGTGTTAGATTCGTTTGAGACTCTAAGTAGGTTACAATATCGGGGAGCTTAAAGCTTACCTCTAGCACACCTTGTTTGTCTTGAACTTTATTACCCTCTAAATCTAAATCAGAGACGAGAAGTCCGGATTCAGCAATTTCAACTCTTCGTTTTTTCGACTCATACTTAACACTAGAAACGACAACAGATGCTCTAATCTCTTTGATACACGCTTCTACAAGCTCACTAACGCTAAAATTCACTCTATAGGTAGTTTTATACTTGATACGATCCCAAAGGGCTTTAAAATCATCACCTAATACGACTTGCTTACCCTCTTTCTCCTTCAGTTTAGCAGTCTTCTTTTCCTCGTGTTTCTTGATACTTAAACCTCTTGCAACTTTAGTTAAGGTAGCAAGAATAGCTTCAGTATGCTCTTTTGCACTTTCTGGTAGAACGACCGTATTATCAGCTAAATCGATTTTTAGAGAATCTTGAATTTTGCCTTTATTATTTATATAACCCTGATTTTCAAGATGCTGATAAATTTCTTCTGATTTTTTTGCTCCAAGAAATTCTTTATCATTATGCTCATCGGATATTACGATATTGGCAAACTGATGTTTTTCTACCACACCAAACTTAATACCTTCTTCTTCTTCAATTTCTTTCTGGAACTTAGCTACAAACTGATCATAAGATTCGTTTACCATAACTGTTAGTATGTTTACTTCAAAACCGTAAGGTACTCGCTCACCCGACTGATCTACAGCTAGACGCAAACCACGACCAACTTCTTGGCGCTTTTTCGTTTCCGATTTTGTCTCATTTAAAGTACATATTTGGAATACGTTTGGATTATCCCACCCCTCTTTTAGAGCAGAGTGACTAAAGATAAAGCGTAGTTTCTCATCCATTGAGAGTAATTTTTCTTTATCTTTCATAATGAGGTTATAAGCTGACTCATCAGCAATAGTTTTACCACCTTCACCTTTTGCTGAAAGCTTAGATTCTGCAAACAACGGATTTCCTAGCGCGTCTTTCTTTCTATCTTGCGCAAAGTAACCATCATGAACAGAGCTTGCCAACTCCTTGAGAGCTTGTTCATTGATAATTGGCTTTCCAGCATCATCCTTATCCCATACTGAAGGGTATAAAACACGATACTTTGGTTTTTTAAGCTGTTTTATAAACTCTTCTTCAAACCAACTGGCAAACTTACCTTGTACAGGCACACCATCTTTAGTGTACCCACGGTAATTGGCTACTTTATCAATAAAGAATAAACTAAGAACTTTAATTCCTTTTTGGCTAAGAACTTTAGAGTGATCCATTGGATCAACTCCAGTGGTAATTTTTCGATAAAACTTCAGTTCTTTTTCTAGATGCTCTTCTACTGTTTTTGATACTTGCAATCGTTTGTAGGTGTCTTGATCAACTTCACCAATAGCCTGATTGAGCTCTATGATGTCATCACGACTAGTAAAATCAATATACTCGCTGCCTTCCTCGCAATAAATATCGTTGATCACATAACCTTCATAAAGATCCCTTCCACCAGAGGCTTCGAATAAGTCAGTACCTGCTTTTACTGTGATAGATTTACGAGGCTGCAACTTACCTGTTTTGGTCTGAGCATCGATTTCAATTTTTGCAGTGCTTGGTGACTTCTTGTTATCAACACTAACAAGCTTAATATAGGCTTGGTTATGATTATCTTTAATTTCTAATGAAGCAACTTCAATTTGTTTTACTAATTTACGCTCGAAAGCATCTCTCGAATCCAGCTTATAGAGTTTATTAAAATCCTCATTTAAGGTAGCTGAATAGCGAAATGTACATAATGGATTTAAGCTAGCAATTGCTTTCTTACGGTTGTCTGTAGAAGCTACTGACTGAGGTTCATCAATGATTACTATTGGGTTTGTCGCTTGAATAAATTCAATGGGCTTCATACCGTTAAGTCGATCATCAGTACGATGAATGAGGTTGGCCTTAGTCTCTTTTTCAGGGTCAGTAAATGACTTACTGAAAGCATCAATATTGATTACCATAATCTGAATATAGTCATTAGTAGCGAAATTTCTTACTTGATTTCGATCTGATGAATCATAAATAAAATAATCATACTGGATATTTTTATATTCTTTCCTGAAATGCTCTTCTGTAATTTGTAGAGACTTATAAACACCTTCCCTAATGGCCACTGAAGGAACAACAATAATAAACTTACTCAAACCATAACGCTCGTATAGCTCAAATACGCTACGTAGGTAAACGTAAGTCTTACCTGTGCCTGTTTCCATATCAATAGTAAAATCGAGGCTAGGAAGCGCTTGTTTGGTTGTTTCTGTTTGCTCTAACCCATTCAACAGCTGAACATTGCGAGTATTTTCATACAGCTCTTCTGGTAGCAGACTAAGTGCATTAGCGACACCAATGTCATTATTCTTGGCAAATAGACCTAACTGCTCATTACTGAGAGCGCTACTAGAAACAGAGAAATTGGATTGAAAGGTTTCTTGGCCCTCAAACACACCTACAACAGCGCTAACCGCATCTTTTTGGTGAGATAGGTCAGGATCAAATTTTATTTTCATTTCAGACATTACTTATCCTTTAGATGCTTTTAACATCGTCAACGCCAGCCTGTTTTAATATCTGGATAGCATTTGTTTTTACGTTGCTATCAGCAAAACCTGCATCTTTAAATACAACTTGAGTTGTTTCTGGATCCAGCTTATCTTTAAGCTTAGCAATACCTTCAACCAATTCACTTGTAATTCCATCGTCTAAGCAAACAATCAATGCGCCAGCACCAACAACAAAGACCTCTTTACCATTTATAATTTCAGTCTCTACTGGAACTGTGAGTGCAATACCGTATTTAAGTAAAATCTCATAAAGTACATCTTCGTTTGAGCGACCCGCTTTGATGGATTCAGTTGCTTGTTGAAGCACTTGCTCTAGGTTGTCAAAGTCAGCATCCCAAGGACGGATATTTGTCTCATCGAGCTGAAATACCTTGAAACCATAACCTTCTTTCATATCAAGTTTTGCTTCAGCCCTTTTAATACGTTCGATGGCGAATGTTGATATTTTTTTGAATCCGGATTTAAATGCTTTAGAGTCAGTAGGATACTCCTCTGGCAACTGGCAAAGAATGTATTTTCGCGCTTTATTATCCTCTAGATTTTGTCTATATATAGCTTCTGCTAAAGTTGCTGACCCTGCAAAAAAATCTAAAGCTAAGTCGCCATCGTTTAATCCAAGCTGAACAAACCTCTGTAACATCTTTACAGGTTTTGGGGTTTCAAAAAATACATTCCCATCAAATAAATTAGCTAAATCTTTAGAAGCAGTACTGTTACTCCCAACATCATTAAGCAATGTTGAGGCGGAAACCCCATTTCGTATATCTTTTAAAAATTTCTTATCCATTGGACGACCGTCGCCCTTCTTTCCCCAATATATAGAACCGTCTTTTATTTTATCTAACATTTGATCTTCCGGTACAATCCACATTCTACCTTCAGGTGGCATATGCTTCTGCCCTGTTATAGGATTAACAATTTCATAGATCAAGCTGGGAGTGGCTCTACCACCTTTAGCAGCTGCGGTTAAATTGTCTGGAGCCCATCGACCTCGAGGGTCATTATCAGGATTTTTATACTTCTTGTCTTTTTCAGTATCCCGAGGTAGTAAGTTCAGATTAACCTCGCTTTGGTTTTTTGCATAAACTAAAATATATTCATGCACACCTCCAATAACTACATTGTTTGGAGCAGTTTTTTTAATCCACACAAAAGGTTCGATGAAGTTCTCTTCACCAAATATTTCGTCACAAATAGACTTTACATTAGAGTACTCACTATCATCAATGGATATAAATATCACTCCATCATCTTTCAATAAGTTTCTCGCAAGCTTTAACCGGGGGTACATCATAGATAGCCAATTTGAATGATAACGCCCTGAAGTGTCATAATTTGTACTTAACCTATTGCCACTAAGGTCAACTTGACCTGATATCTCTAAATAATTTTTAATATTATCTTGAAAGTTATCCTTATATATAAAATCTCTTCCAGTATTATAAGGAGGATCGATATAAATCATCTTTACTTTTTTATGGTAAGACTTTTGCAACAGCTTTAGTACCTCAAGATTATCGCCTTCAATAAACAAATTTTCTGTCATGTCCCAGTTTACGCTTTCTCCCTTGCTAGGGCGTATAGTCAATTTCCTTTAAAAATGTTATAAACTAAACCAACTAACCTATTACTATTATAAATACTCATGACTTATTCACTAGATTTTCGCAAACAAGTCCTTAAAAGCTTGGACGGGGGTATGACCTTTGCTCAAGCGGTTGATTTCTATGATCTTAGTCCAACCACCATACAAAACTGGAAGCGGCGTGTCCACAGCAAAACAACAAGGCAAACTAAACCTCATAAGATAAGCGATGACGTTCTGCTCAATGATGTTAAAGAGCATCCTGACGATTACCAGTATGAGCGAGCTCGTCGATTAAACTGTAGCCCATCAGGCATTTATCACGCCTTAAAGCGCTTAGGTATTAGCAAAAAAAAAGACCTTAGAGCATCCAAAAGCTTGCCCCCTAAAGAGAGCTAAGTATCTAAGCAAACTCAACGACTATATCACTCAAGGCTTTGCTATTGTATACATGGATGAAAGCGGCTTTGAGTCTGAAACCCTGCGTCCCTTTGGCTATGCACCCATTGGAACCCCATGCATTGATAGCTATAACTGGCAAAGTAAAAAAAGAACCAACGTTATTGGTGCTTTATATGAAAAGATACTGTTTGCGCTTGATTACTTTAATAAGAATATCAATGGCGACATATTCTACAACTGGTGCAAATATACCTTAATTCCAAGCCTTAAACGTAAGTGCGTGATTGTGATGGATAACGCAAGCTTTCATAAACGTGTGAAAAGACTGCTTAACAGGCATGGTCACAGGCTTCTATTCTTACCCCCTTATAGCCCTGACTTAAACCCTATTGAGAAAAAATGGGCACAAGCAAAGTTTCTACGCCAAGGATGGATGGAAAACGACTTATCTAAATTGTTTTATGATATTAATCCTTGTCATAACACTTTTATTTTGAATTGACTATAGTGTGCCTGTTGAAGGCATTTGAGCGATTTGACGCGCTTTGGTCTTGCCATTCCAAGTAAAGTTATAGCGCTCTTCTGAATCATCAATTTCTTCTCCTAAAACTGCTTTAAGAGCCTCAAAATCAATTTTATTTTCAGAAAAAACATCAGGGAAAAGCTGCTTAAGCTGTTCAATGTTTTGCTGTGTAATGTCTAAGCTTTTCGCTTCTGGGCTATCGCTAGTAATTTTGTCTATAACTTGATTTTTCATAACTTTTCGCTTTTATTCATTAATTATTGGGTTAGCTGACAAGGTGTTGATGAATCTAGAAGCTTGATGAAACTTAGCTTTACCCCAAGGCATCATTCGGTATTGTGGGTAACTAATGTATAACCATCTTTTTGCTCGTGTTACTGCAACAAAAGCATTGTTTTTTTCTTCATTTAAATCTTTTTGGCTGGTTGCTCGGTAGTCTGGGAAAACTCCATCACACATACCAATTAGAAAGACGATATCTTTTTCTAAACCTTTCATTGTATGGACTGTACTTAGTGTTAAACCTTTACCTTGTGTTGCGGAGTCGAGTTTCCCTAATGTCATTGCATTTATAAATGATTTAAGACTTACACCTAAACTTCTACGTCTAAAAGTAGTCCATCTTTTTTGGAACTCATCAAGTTCTTGAATACTAATGACCAATTCAACATGTTCTTTCTCAGTAAGTTTTACTGAATTATATTCATCCAGCTTATCCTTAAGAGCCGTACAAAATTTACGGATATTTGGTTGTTCAGCATCTATTTTGTGAATCTCTTGTAAGAGAAAAGCTTGAGCGTGTACTAACGGTAGATCTGATGACTCAATTAACTGCGACCAAGCAAGTAGAAGGTTATTGTCGTTCCACTGGTCAGGCTGTTGAACTTTCAATAAAGAGCACAGCTTCTTTCCATCGATCCAATCTTTAGGATTTAACTTCAAACGAATTGCGTAATCTAAAACTCTGCCGAACAAAGAATCAGGTTCAGCTTGTCTTTCACCCTTATTGAGGTGATAAGTAATATTATTTTCATCAAGCTTTTCTTTTAATTTGTTAAAAACAAATTTATTTCGTCCAATAACAACCATCTTTTCTAGAGAAATTTCACCCTCAATCTCATTATGCTCTTTTGCTTCTAAAAGACCTTTAATACCTCTAATCAACCAGTTCGCCTCAACCTCTTCATTTAAACAGGGTTGTATTTTTGCACATCCATTGAATGCCGCTTTATGGTTAATCTGAGAGTTAGGCTTAATCACATTCGCCAACTTAATCACTTCTTTGCTACTTCGATAATTTTCTCTCAAAGTGAATGTTTTAGGCTCAAAATCACTTAAGAAATCTTTTTCAAAGTAATCTTTTGATCCATTGAACCCATAAATCATTTGATTAGGATCTCCTACCATCAAGATACTTTTAATCCGCTCCCCACAAAAAACCTTTATCAGTTCATATTGAGCTTTATTTAAGTCTTGAGCTTCATCAACACACACATGTTTATACATAATCTGATATGTTCTGGCGATGTTAGAATGTTCATTTAAGATTCTATAAGCTAAGAACAAAATATCATTAAAATCTATACCACCACTGTTTAATAATGCTTCTTGATAATCTTGGTAGATATCATAAAACCGTGGCTCATTTGGAAATCGAGTTTCAATTTCATCACGCTCAGTTAGTAACTCTCTCTTAATTTCAGCAAAAGCATCCATATAACCTTGCATGACCTGATTTCGCTTACGCTTTTCAGCAGGGTCATTTATGTTTAAATACTCATCTACATCAATATTGCTGTCTCTCAATGACTGTAAAAACAGCTCCATTCGGTCTTGATCTCGCTCATAGATATGCAAGTCGTTGGACAAACCAATAGTATGTCCATAACTTTCTATAATACTTTGAGAAACTGAATGAATTGTAGATACCCAAGTACGCTCTTCTACTCCAACAAAATCAGCCAAACGCTCTTGCATTTCTTGAGCTGCCTTGTTCGTAAAAGCAAGAGCTAATACCTTATCTTTCTTAGTATTATTAAGAATATATCTAATTCTTTCAGTCAAGACTCTCGTTTTACCCGAACCAGCAGAAGCAAGGATTTGAATCGCTGATTTAATGTCAAATTCTACAATCTCTTGCTGTGAGGAGGATAAAGAAATCATAGTTCTGCTCCTGCTTTAATTTGCTCAAACAATGCAATAATTTTAGGTGGCAAAGCTTCAGGCTCTAGAGCGCTTAAGTGATCAGCAACAACTTTGGCGTATTTAGTTTTGTCAGAATCTAAAATTTCCAAAATTGCCTTTTTATAACCATCATCATCAGAATAATCGTATATACCACATTCATAAATTGGCTGATTGCAAGTCTCACATCGTGGTTTATCTGAGATTACAGCTTTAGTCTGGTTGCCTTGTTTGTTTGAAATATACTTGGTAATTCTGTCATCACCATCATGTGCTTTTATGGCGGTCTCGATCTCTCCTTGGAAACCACTGTTTAGCAAATATCCTTCAAAATCAGTATCTTCCAGTATTGTCACGTTTGTGGCAGTCGTTATATCTATCCCACCAAACAAGGAATCAAATACTTTTTGTAAGTCTTTTATTGGTTTTTCTTCCCCATCTGAAAAGATAAAAACAGGTATATTGAAATCTCTGGCAAATGTTAAATATGGCTTGTATTTTGAACCTGACCCACCAACTCCGATGAAATTTATTCCTAAGTTGAAAGGAGCTTTAGAAAAATATCTTTCGAACAATAAGGGAAGAGCCTGAGCTTCAGTCTCTCCTTCTGATAAGACTATTGCAGTAGAGAACAGCAATTCACCTTTAGAGTGAATAACCTCACGATGAATTTTTCTTAGCTCTTCTGGTTGTAAAGCTTCATTTAGAGAAAAAACACGAATACCTTGACCATTACTTTTAGCTATTACCCTCAAGTCTTGTTGATTTGCCAATGCAGCCAAGTAAGGAGAATGAGAGCTTATGATCGTTTGCCCCTTAATGTCAGTCAATTGCTTATAAAGTGTTCGTTGAGCATTTGGGTGTAAGTGTGCTTCAGGTTCTTCTGCTGCAATGATAGGGAAAAAGCACTCTTCCTCCTCTACATGCTTTTTCTCCAAAATGTCTATAAATGCCTTGACTGTGAGCATAGAAGCCCAACTTCTCGTTCCCATTCCATGATATTCCATAGAAAATGAGTTCGCTTCATCTTCACCAAAATGAATTGAAAATTGCTTTGACAAATCTCTTATTTTTTTAGGAAATGGTGTTATATCGGTTTGACCTTGACCTTCAAATGATTGATTTAGTAAATCAAGATGTTTTCTCAACTCACTTAAGACTGTACTTTTCTCTACCGCACGTTCATTGAGTTCTGCTATCAGGTCTTCAAGAGCTTCTTTATCATCACTTTCAAAACTTATGTCAGATAAAACCTTACCCATATAAGAATTTTTCTCACGTAAATCCTGACAAATATCTCTCTGAGCATCTATAGCAACAAATGGTATAGCATCGATAAGCTTTGAAATTTTATTATTTATCTTAGCTGATTCATCTGTCCAATTTTCAAATCTAGGCCATCGAGATAACGGATAGCGACTAACTTTAAAGCCGCCTTTAATACTGTCTTTTTCACAAATCGTTCTTATTGCTACGAAGTCATTTTCTTCAATATCAGCTTGAACCCAGTCACCAAAAACCTCAATCCATTCATCAGAGAACATATTTGTTCTTTGACTATTCTCATCTACAGGGACAATAGAGATGTCCACAATAATTTCTGAGCATACACTGTCATTACTATTAATGTAAAAATCTTCATCTGTTAAGTGTCTTCCATAATCACCAAGAGCAACCTGCAACGCTTTTATAATAGAAGTTTTACCTGCATTGTTCTGACCTATAAGAACTGCAACTTTGGGTAAAGTTATCTCTAAGTTTGAGATCCCTCTAAACCCAGAAATTCTTACTACATTAATTAGAATAGCCATAGAGCCTAACTACCTTAGTATTTACAGAGAACGTTTCAATTTACTGATTGAGTTTTTAACGTTCTTAGCTTCAATGTTGAGACGCATTTTGACGTTCATCTGTGTTTCTTTTTTAATCTTGTTCCTGATGCTACTCAGTTCTGCTTCTAACCCTTCTAACTTTCGAAGCAATGCTGTTTTATCTTCGTTACTCTTCTCAGAAAAACCCAAGCTAGATGATGTGTCACTTTTCTCACCACCAGCTTCAGGCTTATAAGTATTCTGAGATATTGAAGAGCTTTTGAAATTGTAGATTCCAGAAACTTTACTAGCTTTTAATCCAATAAGCATTGAGATAAAATCATGATAGAGCTCAAAGTAATTAAGACTTGAGGCGTTCACCAAAGAGAAGTCATTGAGAAAATCATTTTCATTGTTACTTAGTTTTTCTGGATGCAACCAATCGCTGTTATAAATATGCTCAATGACCAGCCTAGTTTTATCAGCTTGGTTAATGCGCTTATCAGCCAAACTAATTGCTAATTCATTCTGTAGCTCAACTAACAGAACTACGGGATAAGGAATTAAGGTATGCATTAGCTTGGTTATATTTGTGAGTCTGTCTTTGTGCTTCTTACCAGCTTTTAGCACAACACGGATTACCGCTACTTCTAGGTATTCAACTGTATCAGTCACATACATAGAAATATTAACTGTGTCTGGCTTCAGTGTATTGCGCCATTCTATAGATTGAATAACGTCCGTGACTAATTTTTTATCATGACTACTAAGCTCATTGCTATCTATGAGCATTTTTTTAGTGACTCGAGTACCGAGAAATGTAGACTCAGGAAGCTTTAAGTGGTCACATACCTTGTCTATTAAATCACCACGAACTTGAGAATGATCTTTTTCTTCAGAAATAGCTCGAAAATCTATATATTCCATCATAAGATAACCATATAACTGATCACTTCAAAGTCATTTACGTTTTGAGTACTTGATGCTGATAAGACAGTACCGCCTCTATTAAACAGGCTCATAGTACCAATCTCTTCACTTTTACCAGCAATGTTTTCCACCGCTTTAGCTAAAAGATTTTGATAATGTTTCATCTGCTTACCATTTTTAGTTCGTCTAGCAAACTCTTGATAAGCTTTACTGGACTGGCTAATCTCCGTTAGCTCCGACCCTAGCTTTTTACATAGATCAAGAATATTCTTGGACTGGGTAAAGGAAAGTAAGACCTCTTCTTCATCAGAGACATAAACAAGATAGTAAGGTGCGAGAGAATAGCTGTCTTCAACTTGCACTTTACCCTTGATATCTTTTAGACAGAAAATAACACCTGGTTCAACCTCATCCTGTAATCCTGCAAACTGGCTTGATTCTAATTCAAATGCTTCTTTAGATATAATCACAGGAGCGAACAAACCAATTGGAGTTTGCTCTAGCAAGCTAGTATTATCTTGCTCATTGTTACTAATAAAGCCTGTTAAATCCATTCTAAAGTCATTGAGAGTGAGATCTGTGATTGATACACCACCAGATATTTCCTCAAGGTCCACGACGGCATTTTGAAGCTGTTCAAGCTGCTTTCTGCGATACTCAAGGTCATTCATCCCTTTGTTTATTTTTGGGTCTTGCTCAATTATATTTTCTTCACCTGTTGCTGAAATATCAAGTAAGACCATTCGACCACTAACTCTAGCTTCAAGATTAATATACTCATCTAATTCCATGTTTGGCCAAAAGTTAACAAGCTGAATGACATCATTGGTTGAACCCAAACGATCAATACGTCCAAAGCGCTGAATGATACGAACTGGATTCCAATGGATATCATAGTTAATGAGATAATCACAGTCCTGAAGGTTCTGACCTTCTGAAATACAATCAGTAGCAATTAAAATATCAATCTCTTCTTTAAACTCAGGGAATACTTTGTCACGTTCTTTCGATTTAGGTGAGAAGTGAGTAAGAAGACTGTTCAAGTCTGTTTTGAACTTCTTACCATCAGTTCCACGTAAAGTCGTTTCTGTACGTTGCCCTGTAATAATAGCTGAATGGAGACCTAGCTCTTGCTTGGCCCATGGAGAAATATTTTTATACAGGTATTCCGCTGTATCAGCGAATGCTGTAAAAATAATTACTTTTTTATTACTTCCGTTTATCGGGTCTTTACATTTACCATAATAATTACTTTTTAGTATTGCTAGCTTCGCATCCCGTGCTGCATCTATACTTTTAGATACACGTAAGATTTCTTGAAGAAAAACACTATCTGCCTCTAAATCTTGAGTGAACCTTATTAAATCCATATCTTGGATACGAACTTTTGTTTTATTACCTATTAGGTATGGCGCTAACTCTGGAGATTCGAATTCGAGGTCGTCAATTTCTTCAATTGATGGAGCCACAAACTCTTCTGTCTGCTCATTCATCAGGTTGGAGTCAAAATGCTCTATTTTTTCTAGCAGCACGTTCACTTGAGTTAGTAATTTCCCTAATGTTAGTGTGAACGAATGAATTGAGCTCTCCATACGCTTTAATAAGTTAATGCGGATGAGATGAATTAAGCTTTCTTCACGATCAATCTGCTTAAATACGCTTTTCCCACCTTTAACTTCTTGGTCATACCTTCTGGCGTATTCAGCTTTTTTATCTACTCTGACGTACTTTATTGGTGAGTAGAACGCTAAAGATAGTCTACGAATATTTTTATTTACTTCTTCTAAAGGTGGAAACTGATCCTTTATGTCTATTGAAGCCTTAAGATTGATTGGTAGCAGACGTGTAGGGAATTTACCCATGTCTGATGTACCATAATACTTTTCAATATGTTTGCGAGAACGAGCAATAGTATAAATATCAAGCAACTTAAAATAATCAAAGTTCATGGAGTCAAGCAAATCTTTTGAGGTACGCTCATCAGGGTCTTGCTCTGCCCATTTTGAAAACCTTGTTTGAGCTTGTCTTAGTGTTCCTTCAATACTGCTAATGCCATGATCTAGCAAAGCTAGATCATTTGCTTCAGTAATAAAGGCAACTTGGTTTTTTATATCGTTTAAGCGGTTATTTACTGGTGTAGCAGAAAGCATCAGTACTTTCGTTTTTACGCCAGCTTGAATAATATCTTCAAGTAATCTTTGATAGCGATTACGCCCATCTTTTTTAGGATTATTATTCCTAAAATTGTGCGACTCATCGATTACAACGAGGTCATAGTTACCCCAATTAATAGTTTCAAGATTTATATCACCTGAGAACCCAGTGGTACGACTCATGTCCGTATGGTTTAGCACATCATAATTGAAACGGTCACTTGCAAGTAAGTTACGCTTATCGTTCTGTGTATAGATTAGCCAGTTATCACGCAACTTTTTTGGACAGAGAACTAAGACCTTATCATTACGAAGCTCATAATACTTAATTACAGCAAGCGCCTCGAATGTTTTACCTAAGCCTACACTATCAGCAATAATACATCCGTTGAAGTGTTCCAGCTTATTGATTGCACCTAACACGCCATCCTTTTGAAATTTATAGAGCTTATTCCAGACGATAGTATCTTTAAAACCTGTTTTTACTTTCAAAATTTTATCTTCTTGCAGCTCACCAATAAAACCTTTAAAGATGCTATATAAAGTAATGAAATAGATAAATTGCGGTGTTTGATCCGAGGTTAGCTTTGCTAATTCTGCCTGATAAAGCTCTTTAGCTTCTTTGACTTGCGCCTTGCTACCCCAAACTCGATTAAAAAAAGCAAGCAACTCTTTGGCTTGATCAGCATTGGCAAGGGTTATCATATCAAAACCCTTAGATTCAGTTAGACCCAGACCTTGGCCGTTAAATTGAGCCCCGTTGATAGCAACCGATTCAGACATTGAATCAACATGTATGACATGTTGATGAACTGCACCAATCTGTTGTACCAGTCGAATTGATGATTTTTCTTTTAGCCAATGTGCAAAATCTTGAGCTATCGCCTTTTGCTTTAGCTGATTACGAAACTTGTTTTCTAACGCAGTACCATTTAACGCACCAAATGGAGACTCATTATCTGATGAGCTTAAATAATCAAATCCTTTAGCTTGAGAGAAGAGCAGTCTGGCTGAATCAACCTTATTAAGTGATTCTTTCAAATGTTCGTATGCGTATATAGAGAAGAGGCCTGTCATTACTGCAAGCTTGTCATTATCTTGAATCGAACTAATAAGAGTATCAGATACTTTTTCTACTACGTTATCTATTAGCATACCAATTAGTTACCCTTTTATCTTAATCAAAATTCTATCCATATTAACAGCCTCTTAGTTTTTCACCAATGTATCGCCCTTACTTCTTAGTTCTCATACTTTATATCTGCTAAATAATTTGGCACACCTAAAAAGTAGCCTTTCATAGTCATTCGATCAAAGCTGTACACATGAGCATAAGGCGCTTCCTTACAGCGCCCTACTAGCGGTGACTTTTGATCGGGCTTACCATTAGCAAGCTCGATTACTCCAGAGCAAATAGGACAAATTGCAGTGAACTCCGTGATTCTCGCTATATTCAACTTGTCTTTATTACGATACATTTCAATATCCATGTTATCAGCGTTAATATTAGTAAAGAACATAGGTGCTTTAATCACGCGATGTTGAGGTATCGACTGTAACGGCATAAGAAAATATCGCCAGTTAAGATAAGCCACAGGAATAAATAGTACAAAAACCATAATTTGCCAAAGTTTAAAGCCTGGTAAGTCATTCAATAACAAAAGGACTAGTATTGAGCATATGACGATAAAAATATCCAGCAGAGCACTTAGCATTAGCAACAACATAAGTGAGATTCCGCTCACACTCAGCATCTTGAGCTCACCTTTTTTGAAGAAAAGCCTAACAAGTAAAGAGAGCTTAATATCAGAAGTGGCTTTACGCTCGTAAGTGACACTACTTACATCCTCAGTATCCTCGAGCTCCTCATCAGACTCTACAGCAGCAGATTCATCTATCTGTTCCTGCGCTACACCCTCATTTTCGATAACCTCAATATCCATCCATATGAATGTTTTATTCTTTGACCCACCCCCTGATGCTGAAGTGACAATGATCGGCTTATATCCTAGGTCTATAAATGCTCTTTTACAATCCGGTTGGTCCTCAATAAATGCTGCCAAAGTTAGTTCAAGCTTCGACGTCTTAACCGCATTTTTAGCAGTTTGACTGTCTACGCTTTTTTCATCAATATTTTTCGCTTTGGCATATATCTGTTGCCTTGAAAGTTTCTCAGGCTCAAACCCCTCATCTGAATATTCAATTTTTCTCAGCTGCTCATTGACGATAATCTGTAGATACTTATCCCAAAGGGTATCACGAGGGTAATTTAACAGCTGATCCTTCAGCTCATTAAGTACTATTAAGTGCTTGTTTTTCATATTATTGTACCGGTTAAACCCCTGTTAGAACCCTAATAGCCAGCTGTTTTAGAGGCAGGATTCTCCTCATAGTTACCTCACTCCTAACCAACTAACAAGAGGATCGTAACTATGTCAATGTCAATCGCTGTTAATGAGCAAAAGCAAATCGTCAATGTTAAGCAAGTGGATCGAGGGCTGGCTTGTATGTGTTTTTGTTTTGAATGTGGTGAGCCTGTAGTGGCTCGTAAAGGTGAAAAGAATGAGCATCATTTTGCGCATCTCAACAATAAAGAAAGCTGCACTATTCACCCTGAAAGTATCCTACACAAGTTTGCTAAACAAGTCATTATGCAAGAGAGGTATCTAACACTGCCATCACTACCTGATGACGAAAATAGTGAGGATAAAACTTGGGAGTTTGATCAGCTGATTGAGGAACAAGCTGTTGGCTGTATTCGACCTGATATAGTCGCAACGGTTGACGGAGAAATGATGTTCATTGAGGTTGCTGTGACTTCTTTCATCAATACTGATAAAGCAGATTTTATTAAGCAGTTGGGTATTAAGACCGTTGAGATCGATTTGAGAGGAATCATCACACAAGGTATTGAGTTGCCAAGTGAGGAAGCAAAGGATCATATTTTAGACTGTGTCAGTAATAAGCAGTGGATATTTCCAGTACCGAAGTCGCTCACAATACCAGTAGCCCCTACACCATTACCTGAGCCTCTCTATAATTGCCAGAGCAGCACTGATGAGAATAGCAACGGAAGCTTTGATAAAGGCTATACGATCTATCGCTTTACCATTAAGCATGCTTGGGTAGATGTCAGAGTCTTTAATTCAGGCATGGTGTCCATTAAGTGTGTGACCTATAACCATGATGTTATTGAAATACTAAAACAATGGCGTAACGAAGGCGGTGGTCAGTACAATCAAAAATATAAATCATGGAATTACTTTAAGCCGTTTTCAGACACTGTCTTTCAACGACTGCAAGAAATGGATATGACACCTACTGCTTAAATATGACTCAACTTAATAATACGGAGAATAAAACTATGACACTCACCACTATGAGGATACGGAAGATATGCGTGTGCAAACAAGTACCTGATGATACATCATAAAGATAAATATGCTATATTATCAAAGAAACCACAATATTTTGTTAAAAGTGACTTAATATGATTACTTATATTCGCTTTAATAATTTTTATTCTTACTCAGAGTCTACTGAGGTGTCATTCACTCTGGGTAAACAACCTACTAAGACTGACTATGATTTTTATGTTGATACCACGCAAGGCCAGTATCGATTAAATAAAGTCACCGCTGTGCTTGGCGCGAATGGCTCCGGTAAAACACAGCTATTAAAGGCCATTGCCTTTTTACGTTGGTTTATGTGTGAATCTACTAGCAGCCTTGACTCAGAGCAACCTATTTCTTTTAGCCAGTTTGCGTTAAGTAACAATGAGATATCCGAATTTGAATTTGGCTTTTTACTTAAAAATGCTGATGGCATTTATGATGAATATCGCTATGAGTTAACTTTGACACAGCATAGCGTGGTTAAAGAGGCGTTATACAAAAAGACCAGTAGCCAATTTAGCTATATATTTATACGCCATCATGACGGTGACGAGCTTAGCTATAAGCATCGTAACTTTGTAATTCCCTCTTTAGCAGATGATGTGAAAAAAAATGCCTCGCTTATCAGTTATGCTAATTTGCTAGATGAACCCTTGGCAGAATCTATTACAGGCATGTTCGATCACTATAAAACTAATGTGGTCTCAATGGGTAGGCTTGGCAGCCTTAGCCAATCTATACCTGAAATGACAGAATTGTTTGCAAAGGATGATGGTTTAAAACAAACCGCTGAAAGGCTACTTTGTCAGTTTGATACGGGCATAGATGAGATTAATATAAAAAGCGTGATGATGGTAAACGAGGGTAAACAGCAAGAAGTACTGCTACCTTTTGGTGTTCATAAAGTGGGTGATGAATCATTTGAGCTTATGATTTATGAAGAGTCTAATGGTACACAATCAGCCTATAGCTTGCTTGGGCTCATACTGCCAGTGCTTAAGAATGGTGGTGTCGCTATTATTGATGAGCTTGATAATGACTTACACCCCCTACTGTTACCTGCCATTTTTGATTTGTTTCGCTCGTCACATCACAACCCTCATAATGCTCAGCTTATTTTTAGTTGCCATACCCCTGAAGTGTTTAACTTATTAAACAAGCATCAAATTTATTTGGTCGAAAAATACGAGCAGGCTTCAGAATCTTGGCGGCTTGATGAGATGGAAGGGATTCGTAATGACGATAACCTTTATGCAAAATACATGGCTGGCGCGTTTGACGCGATACCAAATCTATAAGGAGCTAGATTATGGCAAAGCGTAAACCTACTAGGTCAGTCAACAAAACCTTAGATACTTCACAGTAAGACAAGAACCCTCTAGCTAATAGCAGAGTGTTCTTTAAAATAAAAGAAACATTATATTTAATTTTGCTAACTTTAACATTCATGTAAAATATTTCAAAAACCTTATTTAATACTTTTCATTCGCTAAATTAACTTGAAATAGGAGATGAAAAACCAGGACTTATAACTTGCTTTTGTTCAGCACGAGAAGACATGAGCATTGACAAAACAATATGTAAAACAAAGGTAATTATTAATGCGGCTAATCCTGCTGGGAAATCAAGTGGTATAGATATTTTATATTGAAATAAAACTCCCATAATCGCTCCAACTATGAATGAAATTATGGCAGGCCATCTAACTGGCGGCATGTCATTTGGATTTGCCGTCGCATACTCAGAACGTCGAATGATATAGAAATCTGCTAGAATTGGTCCTGCCAAAGGAACAAATGCCGCCCCTAAAATTGTAATAAAGTCACTGAAAAAATAACTATAAAAACCTAATGCCCCTAATATGCTACCAATAACTCCCATTGTAATAACGATTTTACCACGTGGTAACCTAATGCCCATGGACTCAGCTGAAGGGCCTATATATAAAGCATTACAGTAAAGCTCAGACATATTAGTCGTCCAAAGAGCTACAACCCATAATGAAACACCCATTACCGTTAAGATGAGCCCATTCTGAACCATCCACGTTATGAAGTTCGCATCTCCAGTTGTTATAGCGCCTAAATAACCGACAACATTCAGAAGAGGATTGGTTAATATAAAGCAGGCCATTGCACCAATTAAGACATGTGATGTGCGTTTAGCATAACGAAAGATATCAACACCCATAATAACGCCAGCAATCCAAGCGCCAATCATTACAGTAATTGCAGTACCTCGTGATAACCCTTCTCGAGTTGACGCCTCAACCATAACTTTATCGAACCCACCAAACTGTTTGACCATTATATACGAAGCGACTACAGCAATAATCAAAACAAATGGTGCCGCGTAAGTTGAAATTTTTTCAATTGCAGCAATACCTTTCCATGCAGAATATGTAAAAATAGCTCCCCATATTAAACAAATTAGAATATATTCTAGACTAAGGCCATTGATAACAGTTATTCCTGTCACGTCTCCTAGTGCTACGTTAAAGATATCACCTACCATACCTACAATTGAAGCAAACCAACCTAAAGTTAAAAAAGCCATGATCAGCATGGGCAGGATCATACCTTTTTTACCATAAGAAATACGAGATATGAGGGAAAGATTAAGTCCCGTCTTCATAGCCGCAAAACCAAGCAAAAATGTAAGTACTAGTAGGACACCTTCTCCAACTGATATAGCGATCAGAGCATCAGTGAAAGACATTCCGGGATTACCGTCTTGACCCGCTAATAATCCTCCAATAATAAGTCCAGTGGGTACATAACCAAAACCTACCCAAATCGCAAACATTGCCCACCATGAACGCCTTTGACTGGCTGGCACAGGTGTAAGCATATATTCTTCATGATCGTCTTGCTCATCCGTCTGAGCTATATGTAGGTGATCAGACATACGTAGTTCCTCCGTTGAACTTTTTAAATATTAAACACATAATTAATATACCTTTACAAGATAGAAAGGTAAAGGTAAGGATTTATTCATTTGTTTCTTTAAGACAGGGTATGTAGAATGGGACATATAGGTTTTTTTATCGAGTTTATTAAACGGAGTTAATATGTCTGAAAAAGAACAGATTACAAAAAATCATTGGTATCGTAATAACGACTTACCAAATATAAGTGGTCCTGATCGTGAGATAGAAGGATACGGAGAACATCCTCCAAAAATACGATGGAATAATGATGCTAAAGTCGCCATCAACATTGTCGTCAACTACGAAGAAGGGTCAGAGAAAACCTTTGCTATGGGCGATGGTATGAATGATGGTATGCATGAGTTGCCATTTGATGTCGATGATCAGCGTGATCTTGCCAAGGAGTCTATGTATGAGTATGGCTCTCGTGCAGGTGTTTGGCGCTTATTTAGGATATTTGATCGTTATAAAATTCCAGCAACCTTTTTCGCAGCCGCTGTAGCACTAGAGCGTAATCCTGATGTTGCTAAAAAAATGAATGACCGTGGAGATGAGATCGTTGGTCATGGTTATCGCTGGATTGATCATTATGAATATTCACGTGAAGAAGAAAAGGATCTTATAAATTTAGCTATGGACTCTTTTCAAGAGACGCTTGGTCGACAGCCAATAGGATGGTATTGCCGTGAAATGTCAGTAAACACGCGCGAACTTCTCGTTGAGGATGGACGCTTTGTTTATGATTCAGATTACTATGGTGATGATCTACCATTTTGGACTTTTGTGGATGGAAAGTCACATTTGGTAATACCTTATTCGTTAGTCAGTAACGACTGTCGATATATCATAGGTACAGGCTTTGGAGCACCCTCAGATTTTGTTGAAACAGCATCACGTATGTTGGATCAATTATTAGAAGATGGTGACGATTGTGGTCGTATGATGTCTATTGGTATACATCCGCGTATTACTGGGAACCCAGCACGTGCACATGGGCTAGCAGAGTTTATTCGATACGCACAGTCTAAAGAGGGTGTCGTTTTTATGCATAGAGATGATATTGCCAAAAAATTTATGGAACAAGTACCACGGCCTACATCTCCAAAAGACCGTCCTAATAATTAAAATACCTTAAGCCTTATATTTTTAAGACTTAGGTATACTTATAATTAGAAATGCATATATAGAAACATTTCTAAAAAAACCTTTTAATTGAATTAAAAGGTTTTTTAATACGTTATATTGAACGCTCAGCAATCTCACTCGCTACCCACACTACCCTAACCTGTGTTAATTGTACCTTTTTGGGAAACGTTAGTTCTTAGCGATAAGAGCTTATTTAGACCGTTTTATAGATGATAGAACGACTAAGAGTAGTGTAGCTACTAAACATCTTTAATACTCATATAATTGATTTTTTCCTGTGAGAAACAATACATTAACGATCGCCAGGCTCACTACTCTCAATCGTTCAAACTAACTATTAGACTTCAGCATATCCTGCTGCTCACCACACACCCTCAGACCAATCTCTCTAGCCTCACTTAGATCAGCACCTCGCTTGATACTGTAAGGCACGTTTGGGATCATATCTGCTTGCTCAAGGGATTCGGCAGCTGCTTTATTGAGTGGCGTGCCAATGTAAGACTCATCGGTAAAGCCTTCTGGTTCAAAATAGACTTCACGACCAAAGCTTGGATGAGAGCCACATGAGATCTCACCACTTGGCACGGTAAATGGGTAGGGTTTGGTCTGTTTTTCTAACCATGTTGTTTCGTTTACTTCAACAAAACCTGAGCCATACAAATCATCATCTTGTGCCGCTGGCGTGCATGCAACTAATGCTATAGCTACTAAGCCAATTAACCATCTAGTAATATGAATTTGCATTATGTGTCATCCTAACCGATTAAACCAATCATCATTTATCATTCGACATTTGCCTATCTGCTTCTGAAGTAGCGACTAGAGAGAAGTAGGCACTGACTGATTTTGATCGAATATCCTACTTATCCATTAATCTCAAAAACTGTGGGTTAGTTACCTGCATCTGCATGTTATTTTTATATTCCTCAATCTTACCTCTGGCACAAAAACGTCTACCGACATACCCATCTATCTTACCAAAACGCTCTTCAAACCAGCGATAATCCTTATTCCACACGAGCACTGTTAGCGATTGGTTAGGATATTTCTTATCTAAGTTGAGGTAATGCCTGTTAGAGAAATGCTTAGTCTCAGCTAAGGTGCCACACGCCATGACTGTTTTCCCAACATTAAACGGAGCCTTGAAAGCTTCGATCTTGGGCTCAGCGGCATGTGACAATGTAGCACTAAACAGCACAGCACTTATAACGACGGTAAGTTTTTTAAACATAATGACCTCAATAATAATTAGCTGGAACTGATACTTTTAAAAAATAGGATAATGGCTATAGCAATAGCTATGAATATAGAAAATCCGATAACAAGCTGGCTCACTGTCATGTGATTTTGGCTTGCTTTTTCTCTTGCTTCAATTTTTCTCGCCTCGTCAGCAAGCCTCACTCTCTCAGTTACAAGTCTCCGCTCTTCTGCTTCATTCAGTAAATTTTTGGCAGCTAACGCAGCATCAGCTTTATCATTTTCTCTCTCTCGCTCTTTCTGCCTCTTTCCTTGTTCACTGTATTCTTGATCATACATTGAAGACAAAGCGGGCAGTATCAGCAAAAAAAAGAAAATGAGTATACCTATCAAAAAGTTCCACATACCTCTACTGCAACTGATTCATGGAAGACAGCTTAATCTGCGGTGTGCCTTTATAAGAGCTGACAGTACCCTGGACGCATATCTCCCTACCTTCATATTTATCTACATTATCAAAGTTACTCATATCAGAATTCCATACCACTATGGTGGCATCTTGATTGGGGTATGATGTACCAAGATTTAGATACTTGCCTTTGCTAAAACCCGTTACCTGAGCAACGTAACCACATACGACACGGTAATCACCAATATGCTTATAGGCTTGTGCAGCGGGTACTGTGTTAGAGACCGCTGCTTCGTAGCTTTGATTATTCTGCGCCTGATTAGAAGGGGGTTGATAGACATCAACTTTCTCAGCTTCTCTTTTAATTACAGCAACAGGGGGCGACGGAATATTTTGGAGTACAGGTTCAACAGGAGTGTCTTCAAACGTCGGTGTATTAACGTTGCTCTGAGCCGCGACGACTGCCGCACTTGTATTAACGTCATCATAATTTGTTGATGCTTGCGCATCATCATTGATTGAATAACTAGTATCGCTATTACCTTGCTCATTTTCTGCCTCATAAACTAAAGACGACGGCTCATCGACTAAAGCTATTGGCACATTATCATTGCTTTTACTAAAGAACGCATTGGCACCTAACGCCACAATTATTAACCCAACAGAACCCGCTATGAGCATCTGATGGCCTGTGATGTTTGTTTTAGCTGGCTCTTTAGGTTTACTTACGATAATTGGTTCACTTGGAATGTTTTGTACTTTAGCGGAGTTATTTTGATTAATGTTGGCTTGTAGCTCTACAATTGCTGCTTGGATGCTAGCAATTTCGCTACCAGTAATCGTAGAAGAGGATTGGTTATGGGTGGCTTTCTGCTGAGTAAGCTCATTCTTTAACTGATTGAGCTCTTGTTGGTATTGATCAACTCGTTGCTGACTTTGTGTTTGCAACATTTTCTGACTGAGCTGATTCTTACTTTGTAGCTCTAGGGTTTTTCGAATCTCGATGACGACCTTGTCTGGCTCGTGATTCATTTTATTATTAGTGTACCTAAGCAGTACACCATAGATAGCCATTAAGTCGTTCTGTCTTTCTAACATGTCGTTAAAGTCACGATAGTTATTTACCTTCCAGTAACCGTCTAACTCAATAGGCAATTGATAGCCTTTTGACTTATTTGAAATCATAAAGTCAATGTATCTATTGCCGCCGTTTGAGTCGTTAAAATGAAATTGAGCGGTTACGTCTTCCGGTCTTATCTCAGGTATTTTAGCTAAAATGGTTCTGACAAAGTTTTCTTCGTAACCTGCAATATGTTCAATCTGCTTGCGATTTGCCGCTATCCATTCGTCCCAATTCATCACTACTTTCTACCTTAGACATTTTGTAATAATTTTCATTTAACTCAGAGCACTTAAACAACTTAGATAGTATTTGGCACCAAATTCAATGATCGCGTTATTTTGGTCTTCTTCTAATGCATAACTAGGCTCTGAATAAGCAGTCACGATTATTGCTTTATAAAACTCTCTATTACAATCATCACTTTCATCAGCTTCTTTCATTGCAGTGACCATGCTATAACCTGATTGTCTAACACTCATTATACCTTCAGCTAAGACTGCCACTGATCGACATTTATCATCATTCCTTATAATGATGTTTTCTTCTGCATAGGAGCTATTTAAAAATGCGAATAACGATAAACAAATTAGTAAGTTTTTTATTCCTTGATTCCACTCTGGTTTATTAAAAGTTAAACTATAGTTTAGAAACGTTATTTTAAAGATTTTGTGCTAGATTATTACAATTTCTTTAAGTTTTGAGTGCCGTAATTATTGTAAGTTTATTGCTACACTACACTTTCATAGACTATCTTTTAACGACTGAACTACAGAGATATGAATCTCTATAGTTGAACTAATATATCCATCATACTTATTTTTTAGAACGAACAGCATTAGCTATGATGTTCTGAGTAATAGTTTTGCCGTTACTCAGAGGCAGATCATTCTCAATGTCTTCCACACTCATACCACCGATCATATAGTCAGTGCCCACAGGTGTTCGCGCTATTACCAACTCAAACTTATGTGGTTTCGGACCTTTCTTATCAACATGACGCAAGGTCAAACCGTTATTACTGGCTAAATCACGTATATCACACCAGTCGTGCTTCCGTCCCTTACTCATATTTTTTTATCCTTGAAAAATGGAGTGATCGCTAACTTTTTTATGCTTGGTTAAAAACAGCAGAAAATAGTCATTTCTCATATAAACCATAAACAGGTTAGCTACTCCAAATTATTTAAACTGACCGCTAAATTTTAGTATATTTATTTTTTTATGACAGAGTTTGAATTCTATATGTGTTAATACTGTCGAAGTAGTGTTTAAATCAACTACGACAATTAAAACTCAATCCTATCAACTGTTGGATCATTCATAGCCATAAGTACTTGAGCCGCTTCTTGGAGAGGTGAAGACTTGACCGTATTTTCAATAGTACTCATCGCCATAGCTATTAATTCAGAATTGTTACTTTCAATACCTTGATCAAGTCGAACGAACATTTCATCAATAACGTGTCTGCGCTCTGCAAAGCGCTCTTTTAAATATGACTCTAAGAACTCTCTCTGATTGTTGGTTTTAGTCAGTTGTACTTCTTTCCAAGCAGCAATTGCTTCACGCTTAGTATGTTCAGTCTGACAAATGGTTTTATAATCTGCGTAAGCATTAACTAACATCTCAAAGCCCTGAGCTGCGCTAGACACAGGGTTTTTAGAGGAAACTGTTTTTATCGCTTTTTTAGAGTTCGCTACAATAACATCTTTCATATTGTCAATCTTCCTAGTTAGATTTCGAGGTAGCCTTCACATTTATAACGAATATTTTTTATCGGTTGTTTATTAGGGTCTAAAATAGGTTGATCCAATATATTCTTGAGCCCTTTACCCATAACAAGCATAGTTTTGAACGCTTGTGAGTCTGAGTCATCATATACTTTTATTTTTTCAAATCTTTGTACACCCCTAAGTAACGCCATTTGGACTTCTAATGCATTGGTAATAATAGATTTTACTTCTATCTCCATTACCTCAATCGCAGAAATATTTACTGCGCTTCTAGCCTCACATTCTCTTGCTTGGGTTAAGGCCTTTTCTCCTTTACCAGCTAAATGCAATCCAGTAATTGCCAACGCAGGACCGGTGACTATGCCACCTAACACCATAGTTCCCCCAGCCATCCCAAATCCTCCTGAAGCAAGAGAACCACCACCAAGCCATGCTAAGGTAGCACTTTTGGCAGCTGCACCTGATAAGGTTGAGATTGCTGTGCCTGTTGATGCTGAAGCTAATAAGCCGACTGATCCGTATGCTCCTACTCCTGTAAGTGCTCCAGCCGCCGCACCGCTTAAAAGACCACTTTCAAGATTAAGTGATGCCGTTACTTTCTTTTGTATCTCTCTAACTTCTTCAGCAGTTATTGTTTCATCAAAGTTTTTAATATTTGCGCCAGCGTTTTTCACTTTTTTTATCGTATCAATGACATGCTTAATTTGGTTGTTGAAAATATCGACTTTTAACTGACCTAAATTTCTAAGCTCATCGTTAGCATCGATATTAAGGCTGACTAATTCCTTACGTTTTAAGTCCAATGCTCTTTGGGATCTTTCAATAATTCCGCTAGCATTAGACAGGTCTGATACGCCTTTAGCGCCTTTTGTCAATCCAAAACCTGAGGCCGCCAGTGCGCCTGCGCCTATAATAAAGGGGATAGGCATAATAGAATCCTTTCTCAGTTATATTTGTATAATTGGTAATTTATTTTCTTGCTGTACTGACTGACATACTTGAATATTTAAACGGATATACTCATCGTAATCTATAGCAGAAAAAGTAGAATGATACATCTTTTCAATATTACAAATTTCGGGTCTTGTATTATATATAGTGCAATTCTTGTTCTTTGTATCAAACCATTTGCATACGCCGTCACCCCTATCCAATGTTGAATATAACTTATTTTTATCGAGGTTTTGACAGCACCAGCCGCACTGATTACAAGGAAAGCTCATTATAAATTCACTTTATGCTGCAGCATCATATTGTAATAAAGCAAGCTTTTCTTCAATCTCTGCTAGCCTATTATCAATGTTGTCTAGCGCGTCTGTTACTAGCTTTGAATTAGAGACAATTTCCTGATTGATCTTCTGCTCACTATTTTGCTCCATGTATGCATTTATACAGTCTGCTAGTCTCTCACCATAGAGACAAGAACTTTTACTTATTAGACTTACCTTATAGCCGTTTATAATTAAAACTTTATTGGCTTTATCATAGTAGGTAGATTTAATATCATCGACTATCTTCCAGTCTTCTGCATAATTTTTTAAATGTAGCCTGTAGCTATGCTCATATAGGTGTAAAAATAAACCTGTACCATAATTTTTAACTACAAGAGAGGTATCAATCATAAGGTCTGCATTTAAAATATCTGCTTCATAATTGGTTTTTTGTCTAATGTCATAAGCTTTGTCACCAAATTTAGATATCTCATCGGAACTCATACTTTCGAAAAATAAAACACCGCCACCTGGGCTTTGAGGAACTCTTTTAGATTCATCACGAAAATAGCTATCAAAAAATTCGCGTAACGGAATAATTAATTCATTGCTACTGTTTGGATGTCCAATGTGGTTTTCAATTTGTTCTGTCCTATTTGAGGTAGCCTTGTCTTTTTCATCAAGTAACTCTTGAAACCACTCTGGTGTCTCAACGTGGCCTTGATCAGCAGCTTTTTGATACCACTCAAATGCTTTTTTATCGTCTTGGCCGACACCTTCACCTTGCTTATACATTTCCGCGATACAGGCTTGAGCATCCGGTAATCCTTGATTCGCTGCTCTTTGATACCACTCAAATGCTTCTATACTATTCGGTTGATCTACAAAGTCTTTATCTCTAAACATTTCTCCCATAAAATACTGAGCAATGGCATGACCTTGTTTAGCTGCTTTCTGCATCCATTCAAAAGCCTTAGCGTAATTTTCTAGATTACTAACACCACCAGCATACGCAAGTGCAAGATTAGTTTGTCCTTCATCATAATCTTGAGTAGCAGCTTTTTCGAACCACTCAAAAGCCTGCTCATAATCCTGCTGAACACCATGGCCGTTTTTAAACATGGCTCCAAGCATATTTTGAGCAGTAGGATAATCTTCACTAGCTGCTTTTTCAAACCATTCAAGCGCTTTGGCGTAGTCTTGAGCAATACCATTGCCGTTAAGATAATCCAATCCGATCAGCGTTTGTGCTTCAAGATAGTTTTTGTTAGTAGGATTACGGAACATGGCGTTACTCCAATTTCTCAAAATAGAATTATAGTTTCTCAAGAATACAATTGAATAATACTAACTTTTGTATGTTACAAATAGGATGATTATACTCAGATATAAAGACTTAATACTAGCTATAAATAATTGGTTTAAAACCTTTATTTTACATGGCTTTTGAACGCCCTCTTTCGGCATCGAACAGCTTACAACAATTTCACTAAGAACAAAAAATAAACTGCCTTACTCATCAGAGTTAAGGCAGTTTGAAGAAATTATTATAAATGCTCATTAAGCACAATATTAATCGATTATGCGATTTCACTTGCTACCCTTAATGATTCAACATTCTACAACTCATCACAACTAGGCTGATATTCATTGTCACAAGATTTGCTATACCACTCTTGCGACTTAACGTTGTCTTACTCCAATCCTCTGCCCTCAAAGTACATCAAACCAAGACTGTTTTGCGCTTCAGCTATACCCTGATTTGCGGCTTTTAGATACTATTCAAAAGCTTTACTATAGTCTTTGGCAACTTCTTCGCCGATGCTGTATTTCGCGCCGAGATTAAACTGAGCTTTCGCTATAGTCAATTCAAAATAAAAGTGTTATGACAAGGATTAATATCATAAAACAATTTAGATAAGTCGTTTTCCATCCATCCTTGGCGTAGAAACTTTGCTTGTGCCCATTTTTTCTCAATAGGGTTTAAGTCAGGGCTATAAGGGGGTAAGAATAGAAGCCTGTGACCATGCCTGTTAAGCAGTCTTTTCACACGTTTATGAAAGCTTGCGTTATCCATCACAATCACGCACTTACGTTTAAGGCTTGGAATTAAGGTATATTTGCACCAGTTGTAGAATATGTCGCCATTGATATTCTTATTAAAGTAATCAAGCGCAAACAGTATCTTTTCATATAAAGCACCAATAACGTTGGTTCTTTTTTTACTTTGCCAGTTATAGCTATCAATGCATGGGGTTCCAATGGGTGCATAGCCAAAGGGACGCAGGGTTTCAGACTCAAAGCCGCTTTCATCCATGTATACAATAGCAAAGCCTTGAGTGATATAGTCGTTGAGTTTGCTTAGATACTTAGCTCTCTTTAGGGGGCAAGCTTTTGGATGCTCTAAGGTCTTTTTTTTTGCTAATACCTAAGCGCTTTAAGGCGTGATAAATGCCTGATGGGCTACAGTTTAATCGACGAGCTCGCTCATACTGGTAATCGTCAGGATGCTCTTTAACATCATTGAGCAGAACGTCATCGCTTATCTTATGAGGTTTAGTTTGCCTTGTTGTTTTGCTGTGGACACGCCGCTTCCAGTTTTGTATGGTGGTTGGACTAAGATCATAGAAATCAACCGCTTGAGCAAAGGTCATACCCCCGTCCAAGCTTTTAAGGACTTGTTTGCGAAAATCTAGTGAATAAGTCATGAGTATTTATAATAGTAATAGGTTAGTTGGTTTAGTTTATAACATTTTTAAAGGAAATTGACTATACACCTTTATCAGCTAACTGTTTAGTTATTTGATAGTCTGAAGCCGTAGCGAATATAGGTATGCTTAATAAGAGACTCAATAAAACTCGTTTATTCATACCTTTGTGCCTTAAAAATATCAGTCATTGATAGCTTACTCTTAACGCTTAAACCGCCTAATACTACTGCCCACCACACCAAACAGCTCAAGCGAACCTTTAACGATAATATCAGAATAGTTGATTCAGAATAGTTGATGTTGTGAGCACGCAAGATAATGTGCTCCCCTAGTATCAGCTGCTTTGCCGTAAAGCCATCATCAACCAGCGCAATGACGATATCTTTGTTCCTAGCACTTATCGATCGATCCACAATTAAAATATCATTAGGGTAAATGCCAATATCGATCATGCTGTCCCCTTCAACTTCCACTAAGTAAGTCGTCGTCGGGCTATGAATGAGCAAGGTATTTAGATCGATACGGTTTTGCACATAGTCGGTTGCTGGACTTGGGAAGCCTGCTCTAACTTTATCACTATAAAGGGATAGTAATATCGTCTCACCTTCATCGGTAAGCCTGCCTATTATCTTAACGCTCATTTAGTCCACCTTAGGGAGTTGTTTGATATTAGTGGTATAGCATTGTGATAGCATATTGCGGTTCATATGCCATTTCTGCTTGTCCTTGATGCCTTCGCTGGCAATAAACACCGCTGCTTGTTGATTGCTGTTTTGGCCGTACTTCTTATTAAGCTTATCCATGATAGCGATTACTTCTGCGCTTCTATTGGTACAGTGACTACTGCTTTTACCTGCATCCTCACTACTATCCTCTGCAAATAAGTCAGGCTGCACCTCATGGTGCTGGCAGATATCAAAGAGCATGACACCTGCTTTAGCGTAGCGTATGTCTTTTTGAAATATCTGAGTCAGTATTTGCTGAGCTGCAGCGATCATCACTCTAGTATCAGCTGTAGGTGTTACAAACTGAGATTGACCGGAGATTGAAGCATAGCTCTCTGTGGTACTGAACGAGCTACTCTTAGCGAAGACGCTAAGGTAACTACAGACGCTCCCTTGCTTGCGTAGTTTGCTAGCCGCTTTTGACACATGACTACAAACAGACTCGCTTAGCTCATCAGGGCAAGTAATGCGGGTAGAGAATGAACGTGAAGAGACAATCTGCTTTTTAGGCTCTACGGTTTCGATACCGATACAGCACTGACCATTCAGCTCTAGGCAAGTGCGCTCTAGTACAACACCAAAGTGCTGTCTTATCTTGGCAGGTGCGCATACGGCCAACTGATAAACGGTATGAATGCCCATCTCATTGAGTCTAACCTTGTATCGACGACCCACACCCCATACCTCACCCACATCCGTGATTTGCATGATGCGACGTATCCATCTAAGATCTTGTAGGACACAAACGCCTTTAGTAGCTGGGTGCTTCTTAGCAGCGTGATTGGCAAGCTTAGCCATAGTCTTAGTGTTACCCATACCAACCCCGACTGCAATACCTGTGTGCATCTCTACGAGCATTTTAAGCTTAGTGCCGTAAGCGTTTAGGTCTTGCATGGCGACAGGATAGTCAGCTAGATATAAAAAGGCCTCATCGATTGAGTAGACTTCAACAGTGGGACACAGTGTCTCTAACGTTGTCATGACGCGCTGTGAGATATCAGCATAAAGGGTGTAGTTTGAGCTGAATACAGTGACGTTGTGTTTCATGCAGAAGTCTTTGACCTGAAAGTAGGGCACGCCCATCTTAATACCAAGTAGCCTAGCTTCACTGGAACGTGCTACTACAATCAACAAGCGCATACATGGCGGTCTCGGTATGTTGTCGGCATAAAAAAAAGCATTAGACCCAAGCACTTATATTTAAGCAATGGGATGAGATGACTTTGATTGTAGAGATAGGCTGAAAGAAAATTCAAGGGCAAAAGTGACTAAAACGACGACGGCTGTCGTGAATTTTTGACGTGGATGTACTACTGTTTACCAATTTCCATGAATAACAGGATGGGATGAGGAGAAATTCATCTCATTGCTTACGTTGGTGTTGCTTTTTTTAGAACACAAAATTTTGTTTGCTATGGTTCTTCTTAATGGCTTATTAGCCATAATAAAAGTAATAGAAAGTACCAAAACAAGGAGGTAGGCATGACTACAAAAACTATAGGTATCGTCGGGCTAGGCCGTATGGGTAACGGTATGGCTCAGTCTTTGCTTCGCAATGGTTTTAAAGTGTTTGGCACGGACATAGGGGAAGCGCAACGCCAAGCTGCCAGGGAAATCGGTGTAAATGTTGTTGCAGATATTAAAGCTCTGTGTGCTGAATCTAGCGTCATCATTCTATCTTTACCAATGGCAAAGCATGTACAAGCAGTTGTTAAAGGCAAAGGTGGCATTATTGACTGTGCTCAGCCTAAAACCCTGATTATTGATACTTCTACCTCAGAACCAGATGTGACGCGCGCACTCTCAATAGAGCTGGATCAGTTAGGCCATCAGTTATTAGATTGCCCTGTCAGTGGCGGTCCGGCGGGTGCTGAAGCCGGTACTATGGTGATGGTTGTTGGAGGTGAAAGTAGTTCCCTTGAACGTGCGCAGCTATATCTGGACGCTTTGAGCTCAAAAGTGGTCTACATGGGAAAGTCTGGCAATGGGCATGCGGCTAAACTGATTAATAATCTACTATGTGCCGCACATTTAGTGACCACTGCCGAAGCAGTAGCTTTGGGCACCAAGGCAGGACTCGATCCTGCAGACCTTATTGCCGGTTTGAACGCCGGTTCAGGTCGTAGTGCAATCAGTGAAGTTAATTTCCCTCGCTGGATTCTCAATAAAGGTTTTGATTCCGGTTTCACTATGCAGCTGATGCGTAAAGACGTTCGTCTGGCAAAAAATATGATTGGTGAGATGGGATTAGAGTTACCTTTGGCTAAACAGGTAGCCGAAATTTGGTCGCAGAGCGAAGAAAACATACCTGATCAGGATGATTTTAACTGCATCATTAAAAATGCCGGCTTGGGAGAATAGATTATGAGTTTTGTAGTAGAAGGAAATGGTGAGCAGGAAGTTGAAATATTGCTTAATGAACTGCTGGGTACTTCAGAGTTTGGCAGCTTTATTGATGGAGAGTTGGTTGCAGGTAATGGAGATAATATCGATCTGATTAACCCAGCAACCGGTCAGGTCTTTTTAACCTATTGTGATGCGGGGAAATGTATTGTTGCAACAGCAGCAGATGCTGCTATAAAAGCTCAAAAAGTATGGTGGTCAATGACTGCCAGTGCAAGAGGTCAGTTAATGTGGAAGTGCGGTATGAAAATACGCGAAGCCGCAGAGTCTCTGGCACGCCTAGAATGTATCTCTGCAGGTAAGCCTATTCGTGATTGCCGGGTTGAAGTGGCAAAAGTCGCAGATATGTTTGAATACTATGCGGGTTGGTGTGACAAAATTATGGGACAAGTTATTCCCGTACCAACAAGTCACTTGAACTACACTCGTCATGAGCCTTATGGTGTGGTGACTCAAATCACACCCTGGAACGCACCTGTATTTACAGGAGGCTGGCAGATCGCTCCTGCCATCTGCGCAGGAAATGCCGTCTTACTGAAGCCATCTGAATTAACCCCATTAAGTTCAACAGTACTCGCTAAAATTCTTGAGCAAGCAGGTATCCCGCGTGGTTTGGTGAATGTAATTAATGGACTGGGGCACACGACAGGCACTGCCGCAATTGCTAATCCTGCAACTAAAAAAGTGGTTTTTGTCGGTTCACCACAGACCGGTGCTCTCATTGCTTCGGCATCTGCGCAACGTGTAATCCCTTGCGTGTTGGAGCTGGGTGGAAAGTCAGCCAATATAATTTTTCCAGATGCTGACCTTGATCGTGCGGTAGTGGGCGCGCAAGCTGCGGTATTTTCTGCTGCTGGACAGAGCTGTGTATCGGGTTCTCGGTTACTGGTTCATCGCGATGTGTATCAAGAAGTAGTGGAACGTGTTGCCTCGGCAGCCAGTAAGTTGCCTGTGGGTTTGCCATGGGATGAAGGCACGATGGTGGGGCCAATTAATAACCAGAAACAGTTTAATCATGTGCACTCGTTAGTTTCTGACGGCATTGCTGAAGGTGCTGTTGTTGCCGCAGGCGGAAAGTCAGGTGAAATTCGTGGCGGTGAAAATGGTTATTTTTATCAGCCAACCGTTTTGGCCAATGTAAAAAATGATATGCGAGTAGCACAGGAAGAAATTTTTGGACCTGTTGTTTCTGTCATTTTATTCAATGATGAAGAAGAAGCTGTAGCGTTAGCGAACGACAGTCGCTTTGGTTTAGCGGGTGCCGTTTGGACTGCTGATGTAGGCCGTGCTCATCGAATGGCCGCTCAAGTAAATGCGGGAACATTCTGGATAAATAGCTATAAGGCAATCAATGTCATGTCGCCGTTTGGTGGCTTTGGTGAGAGCGGCTATGGCCGATCTAGTGGCTACCAAGGCTTACTCGAATATACACAGACTAAAAGTGTATGGGTCGAAACAGCAAAAGATTCTGCTATTCAATTTGGTTATTCAATCCAATAGTAGGTTTGGTTAATGGCATTTTTAGGTCGGGCATTAAGCTTTCTTAAATATATTACTCACGATATCCTTTCCTGTGTTTCTATGTTCTATCTAGGCAATTAATTTCAGGGTGAGTAATTTAATTTTTTCAAACTGTGGCTTTGTTGGTTCTTGTTTGGGAAGATAACAAGGATTCGATCGATATATCACCGTGTTACCTATCTATATCAAAGGAGAAAACAGATGTTAATTAACGAAACCCTACTAGGTGAAGTAAAGCAGTGGCGTAAGCAGATTCATAGTCAACCAGAGCTTGGCTTTAAAGAGTTCAAGACCGTAGCATTTATTGTCGACAAGTTACAGTCCTTTGGGATTGAGGTGCATCAAGGACTGGGCGGTACTGGGGTTGTCGGTACTCTAAAGAACGGTTCAGGCCCCACTATTGGCATACGAGCTGATATTGATGCTCTACCAATAAAAGAGCAAAACGATATTGATTATAAGTCCACTCATGAAAATTGTATGCATGCCTGTGGTCATGATGGTCATACTTCAGTTCTGCTTGGTACGGCAAAGCATCTAAGCCAACACAAAAATTTTAGCGGAACGATTCATTTTATATTTCAACCTGCCGAAGAGGTTTTAGGCGGTGCAAAAGCAATGATTGATGACGGGTTGTTTGATAAGTTTCCTATGGACGCCGTCTACGGGTTACACAACTGGCCAGGCCTACCTGTGGGAGAGATTGCGGTCAATAATGGACCTATGATGGCGTCTTTTGATACTTTTGAGATTACTTTGACTGGTAAAGGTACTCATGCAGCCATGCCACATTTAGGGGCTGATCCTATAGCGGCAGGAGCAGCATTAATCACTAATATTCAATCTATTATCTCTCGTCGAATATCTCCACTAAAATCAGGTGTCATTAGCGTAACGCAGATGAATAGTGGGGATACTACTAATGTTATTCCTGATTACGCCATCTTAAAAGGAACCGTTCGTAGCTTTGATATGGACGTACGCCAGTCCATGCAGGACATGCTCACAGAAATGGTCACAACTTTACCGCCTTTATACGGTGTCACAGGCGAGATGGATTACCATATTCGCTATCCAGTAACTACTAATGACAGTCGAGCCTATCTTGAAATCAAAGAAGCTGCTACTAAAGTACTGGGGGCTGATAAGGTAAAGACTAATGTAGAGCCATCAATGGCTTCTGAAGATTTCTCATTTATGAATCAAGTCGTTAAAGGCGCTTATTTTTGGTTAGGTGTTGATGGTAGCAGTCCTTCCAAGCCATTACACAATGCTTCTTATGATTTTAATGATGATGCTATTGAGACAGGTATAAAAGTATGGGTTTCTTTAGTTGAGTCTCAACTACCAAAAATTTCTGCATAAACCAAATAATGTAAAAACGTATAAATCATAAAATGCAAAGGGAATTGCTATGAATAATACCACTGTGCTATCGAGTACAATGACTAAGCACTTATTTGATTGGAAGCTACATTTACTAGTGATTATTGCATCGCTACTTGCAGAATGGATAGGGATCATTAAGATTCCAATTGGTATCGGTACACTAGTCTTACTGCCTTTACTATATGCATTTATATTTACAATATTGTTAAACCCCAACGTTATACCTTCAATGAAAGCTGTCATTTCTAAGGATCGAGCAAAATTTGCAAGCTACGCTGTCCTCTTAAGTATCATGCCGTTTATTGCAAAATTTGGTGTTGGTGTCGGTCCTAAAGTTGAAGAAATAATAGCCGCAGGTCCCGCCCTTTTACTACAAGAATTAGGCAATGTAGCTACTGCCTTCATAGCATTACCCATTGCGGTATTAGTGTTTGGAATGGGGAGAGAGGCTATTGGTGCTACTCACTCAATTGCTCGTGAACCTAATATTGCGCTAATTGCTGATAAGTATGGACTTCAGAGCGCCGAAGGTATCGGTGTAATGGGTGTCTATGTAATGGGTACTTTGTTTGGCGCGATTTACTTCTCATTAATGGCGGGTATTATTGCCTCTATGGATATCATGGATATTCGTGCGCTGGCAATGGCTTGTGGTATTGGTAGTGGTAGTATGATGGGTGCTTGTTCGGCAGCGCTCGCAGAAACGGTACCTGCTCAAGCGGAAACTATTACTGCGTTTGCAGCGACCTCTAACCTACTAACTTACGCCACAGGGCTATTCGTCAGTTTATTTGTTGCCCTACCAGTTACAGAATTTTTATATAAAGTTACTAGTAAGTTTAAGAAGAATAATGACACTACCACCGCTACAAAAACAGGTTTTGGTTTAAAGATACCAGAGCAGTCTATTTTATCAGTAAAGCAGTCTTTATCTCTGTTAGCAGTGATCTGTATCGTCCTATTACTAAGTAATTGGGTAGGACAAGGCGTCAATCCGATTTCTGCTCTACCTGCCATGTTAATTCTGTTCGCTTGTTGTATCGTTGGCGTCTTATTAAAGGAAGTTATTCCTGTCAATGTCCCTGCTATTGCTTGGATATCGATTGTAGCTATTTTGATATCTTTGCCACAGTTTCCAATGAGTGAATATGTCTTAGTAGAAACAGACAAGTTGGGCGTATTACAACTCATTACCCCTGTGCTTGCCTATGCAGGCTTTGCAATCTCGCAAATGGAGGTGAATCTGTTTAAAAAATCCGGATTCAAAATTGCAGTGGTTGCCTTGCTCACCTTTACTGGCACTTTCTTGGGATCAGCTATCATTGCACAATGGCTACTTTAAGAAGTTGTGATACGAAGCTATATATAATAAGTCAGCTTTGATAAATCAAATTTAATAACTGTCGTTTAATATAAAAAATGAGCGTAGCTGCGTATGAAAAATATTTACGCTCATAAAGTGCTCATCGGTGATTCAAAACAGCGTCCAGCAACTCGATGTTGCTGGGCGCTGGCCGCTTACAAATCTTTCATCCATGACTTCAGATGCTGTAGTAATTCATGCGGGCCTTGGGATAGATGACGACCCAACCGAGTTACGATATGAGCTTCACCGCTTGACAGTAGCGTATTGTCTATAGGGATTGCTATCAAATGTCCTTCTTTCACTTCTTTGGACACTACAAAATACGGTAGAAAAGTAAATCCCATATTTGAGCGGGCAAAATTCTTTAGTACAGAGAATGAGTCAGTAGTTAGAATAGGGTTAAAGCGAATCTTTTGTTGAAATTCGGCCATCGCCAGTAACTGACGTACGCCAAAACGACTTTCAGCCAGCCCTACTGGGTATTCTAAAAGCTCCTTCAACTGCACTGGTTTTTTTCGATCAGCTAACGGGTGATCGGGCGAAATAATAATATACATTGGCTGACGACTGACAACCTGTGAGCGAATGCGCGGATGACTGCTGGTATGGAACACTAGTCCGATATGCGCTTCATCTTCTTCAACCTGACGAATCACTTCGTTTGATCCACCAATACTGATTGAAAGTGTCAGCGCCGGATATAAGCGGGCAAACTCAGATAATGGGCCCAACATCAAATCCCCAACAAAACCATCACCCACTGCTAGCTTTATATGACCCCGCTGTAATCCCAACAACGCCTGTAATTTGGAAATACAAGTCTCTTCAGCGGAGAGTGATTCCCGATAAAAATGTAAGAGAATAATACCAGCTTCTGTCGGCGTTACTCCTTTGCGATGCCGTTCAATAAGAATGCATGCTAATTCTTCTTCTAACAGAGATATTTGCCGGCTGATGGCCGAGGGAGCAATATTGAGCTTATCTGCTGCAGCCCGGATCGTACCCATAGTTACAGCCTCATAAAGATAGCATAACCGCTTTCCATTAATCTCTGTCATTGCTTCCTCTTGCTCCGGTCTTGGTTTCATTGAATAAGTACAGCACGGTGGTGTATTAAAAAGAATGCTGCGTAAATGAAGTTGAGACAATTATATTTGTCAGAGCCTATTTCACAACCTCAAATATATCATATACACATGTCTGATTGAATATGAGCCAATCCGACCTACAGAATAGCTAAATCTATCATAAGAATGACCGTCTCACATTTTAGTGAAACGATTGATCTACTGACTAAGCTTACCTTGCTTCAATCTTAGCATTAATCCATTCTGCAATCTCACTCGCTACCCATACTACCCTTACTTTCGTGAGCTGTACTTTTTTTGGAAATGTTGGGTCATAACGATCAGACTCTTCATTGATAAGCTCGTATATTGTAGAACGACTAAGACCAGTGTAGCCACCCACGTCCTTGATACTCAATAGCTGAGGAATGTGAGTGCATTGATTGATTACAGACTGTGTTACGTTTAGGTTTTCCATGATTTAGCTCCTTAATGAGTGATTGAGAGCATTCCCCTCATACTCATAACGAGTCCTATAATTTCTTACCTCATCCCAGGCTGCCCTATCAGATTAAGATCAGCTTTCTTCAAGCCATAAAAAAAGACAGCTGATTCAGTCAGCTATCTTGTTATCTATCTATCATTTCCCCGCTTTCACACTTTCACGCTTTCTCTCAAGCTTTTCTAGATACAGACCACTGAATAGGTTTCAAGGCATGTACCTAAAACTGGTACAAAGCAGTCTTATTGGTTGTACGTAGTTATTGGTCTACGTACTGACCGAGCGTTACACATACCAGAAGCGATCAGCATCATTAATGCTCGAAATACGTTATGAGACATCAGCGTTAACATTGATGATCTTAAATAAAAAAGTAAGAGAATGAGCTACTTCGCTACTCAATAAGTAAACCATGTTGCAGCTTCTCATTTTTTCCATACGATTAGCATAAGCGCCCTCCTTAGAGGGCGCTTATGCTTCATGGTCATGTGCGAGCATTTGATGTGGCTGGCTACTGAGTGATTCCAATCGAGAGTTACCCGGTATATCTCCAATACTCAATTGACAACACTGATGATGATATTTTGGTATATATCATTAGATTCATTTGGATTAGAGTTTGTTTGTTATTGATAGATAATGTTTAATAGATTATGTTGATTGTCATTAGGACAATCAATATCGACTGTCTACATTTGTATTAACTACAGGATTAGGTTGTCGTTTATACAATCGCTACCGCTCTTATATAAACTCCGCTTCTTTATTCATTCATCCATCCTGAACATAACATCTGTGACGACTGTAATTTTTAACATATTCCGATATGTTGGGAGAGTCAGATGGTTGTCACGTAAATACGAGAGATATTGAATTTAAACAAAAAAAAGAGCGGATCCCGTCAGCTCTTCTCCTTCATTACTTAAATAAATTTATTAACTCACAGCGGTCACGCTTTGCCGTAAGCCTTGTTCAATGCTGGTCACGTTATGAGTGGCTGTGCCATTCTGCGCATGCCCCTGCTTGCTGTTACTAGCATCGCTTGCCTCAACCGGATAAAACTCTTCGACGACCTCAAACGCCTCGTCAGTATCGGCCTCAAAGCAGGAGTTCACATAACCCTGTTTGGCAGCTTCTTCTAACGCCGCCTGATCAAAGCCGTGTTGACTGAGCTCCGCATCAATAGCCTGCGCACCTTGAACGGCTTCTTTTAGATGGATACCGTCACGTAAGGTTAAATCCACAAAGTAGATCGGTGTCCGATAGCTTTGCGTGGTGCTCTTACCTCTTAGAGTGAGTTGTAGTGGTAAGCATGACAGCTTATTGCCCGATACCGCAGCAAAGTAACTGAGGCGTGCTGCCAGCGTTCGAATGCTGTTAAAGCCTGTGGTGCGAAAGATAAAGGTTCCTAGCTCATCGTCTTCACTTAGATTAACGTACAGACGACCATAGGGCTTACAAGCGCCGCCTTGTGCCAGTGGACAGCGATCAGGCGATGGGCATGGGTGACTCTCAACGCCTTTGTTAGTGCGACGCTGACAGCTCTCACCGTCGCCCACGCAAACGGGTCTGCCTGTTTGCCGATCAAATAGCGTGTACTCTGCTCGCAGATTGAGTTCTGGATCATTGAACAGCAGTCGTACCGGTATTTGTCTAAGCTTACCGTTACTGTTTGCGCGCAATTTTTCATCAAGTGGATGATTGACCCAACCGTCTTTATTTTGAACTTGGCTGGTGATGGTAAATTGATCGTCTTTAGCAGGTAGACGCTTGCCATCTTTGTGAACGACTTTGCCGATGCTGATACGACCGAGAACTGGTGGGGTGATAGTGAGGCCCTTAATCATGGTGATATTCCTTATGTGATGTATTGAAGCCATAAAAAAGCCCACCTATGACGGGTGGGCTCGTTATGCGCTTGGTTTATTTAGTGGGTTAATTTATTGAAGGGTAATTGTTGGAAAGTTGAGTATTGGCTTAGCTGTCGCTTAGAATGACAAAGCGACGGCTGCCCGGGCGTGTTTTACTGAACTGCGTGAGCAATTCAGGCTTTGCTTTGAGCAAAGCCTTGCTATCAAGAGTAGTGCTGTCTTTAGAGCGCTTCCACGAGATCGCACCCTGGTCAAATACGGCGACCTCGTGGTCTTTGATGAGTGTTTGCAGCTGGTGCTTAATCTGATCGTGCTGCTGTTGCAGCTCATCGATAGACGCGCGCTGAGCAAGTAGCTTAGTAAACAGTTTGTTAGCCCCGTCATCGGCGCTAAGATCAATCTTACTCGACGGCTTAGGGGTTGGATAAAGCTGCTTTAACGCACGGGCTGCGGATTCAGAATGGTCCGGGGTTGGCGGGGTGTCGGTTTCCACATACTGCCAGAACAGACGTTCATGCCACAGAATGCTATTAATCAGCTGCTCATCGCGCTCAACCTTAAATATCTTAGCCTCGTGTCCACAAATCAACACGCAGATATGCGCCGCTTGTTTACCAGTGACCGCCAATTGATGCTGTACTTGGCACGTCACATACAAAGGCACCCCCTTCTTCCAAAGCTTAGCCCCGTGCTCCCCTGTTGTTTTACACTCTAATATCTGCACTTCATCGCTGCCAGTGATGGCGTAGTCTAAATTAGCCAGCATAAAGTAATTGTCAGGATCAGGATGCTGCAAGATCGCATTGACTCGGCGCACTTTATTGCCTGTGTGCTCTTGATAGTATTTCGCCACCATGGGCTCTAACGTATTGCCCCAGTACAAGGGAGAGTAGCCATCAATATCATCATTTAAGTGTGAGTGCAGACGACCGGTCTTAATCATCCATAGTTCCAGCATAGACAAAAAGGGGTGAATACCACAGGCGGCGGCGTCAGAGCTGCCAATACCTTGCTTACGAACTTTTAGCCAGTCCTCATGGCTAAGCGCTTTGGTATTAACCAGGCGTTTGGCAGTGGTTGATTGATTTACAGGAGATGGGCGACCCGTAGTGGCTGGTGGCTTAACCTTAACGCTTAGATTCCGGCTTGCGCTCTGCTGAGTAGTACTGTTATTTAAAGCGATGGTGTTCATAATAAATTCCTTAGATAAATGAATCGTTGATTGAGAGAGTTGGTTAAATCATAGGCATAAAAAAACCACGCCCTAAGACGTGGTGATTGGTGGTGTAATAAGACGACTGAGTTAACGGTAGACTCAAGTTACTACGCAATCAAGGTTAGTGCGTCCTCTAAGCCTTTCTGTTTTAGTTTAGCGCCTGCACCGAACCATGCTGAGTTAAGACGGTTGTCTGTATTCATGGCACGTCTTTCATGATCCACATATTCCGTGATGCTACACAGCAAGCCATAAGCCGTATCACGAGCGGCATCAAGACCCGCTCCGCGACCTTGACCATTGAACATGGTCATCACTTGATTCATAGCCTTAGCATTAGGAACCGCATCCTTTTGCTTTTTCGCTTGGTTGAAAAGAATGATGTCATTGTCCTGATCGTTGAACACCCGGCTTAAATAATTGGCAGCTTCCGCTTGAGTGACACGGCGTTCAGACAGCTGCTTCATCTCATAAGAGTGCTGCTCCCACTGCTTCACCGACACGCCCAGTTGCTGCTTGACCTTGTCCGCATCAAAGGAGGTAGAGTGCGGAACTTTCACCACATCTCCTGAACCGTCCGCTAAGCTAATCGCTAAGGTGTTATTACACACCACACGGATCGATGTGAACTGTGCTGTGGTCGCCAAAGTGCCGTCACAAGCCGTTGCAAGCAGTAAGTAGCCATCACTCACATCCTTTCCCTTAAGCATTGCTGACTGACCTGTACGGGCCAATGCCCATAGCTTGCGGCCACCCTTTAAGACTCCAGCAGTCTCCAATTCAAAATCCGACTGTTCAGTAAGATCACGATAGAACTCTAGAATCTCACGAGGTTGTACTTCTTGATAGCGTTGACTGACAACCGATAACGGCTCAAAGTTATCGCTACGGTATAAAACCTTCTGCTCAGCAAAGGGTAAGATCAGGTTATGCCCCTTTTCATTGCTTGCCATATAGCTGACGTCTGACGATTCGATACGCCAATCAAGCCCCGCTTGCTTAGCCCAGACCTCGATAGGCTGCTTAGGGGATAACTCATTACCCAAGCCATGCCATGGGGTTTCGCCGACGTAGGCCATTGATTCGATTAAATGTGCCATGAGAGTATTCCTTTTATTGATTGATTTAGAGCATTAGTTGATTAAATGTGAGGGTTTTAACACAGGGTTGAGGGCGACAGCTGATAGCAAACTCAGCCAATGATGAAGTACGGACTACCAGTGCTACACAATAAAATGCCATATAGACTCCTAACAATAGAGCGCATAAAAAAGGCCTGCGATTAAGCAGACCTTAGAGAGGGAAGATTAGATTGATAGACCGCTTGCTTGACGCAAATGATCGTATGTTCAGGTAAGTGGTATGTATCTGAAATTAGTTAGCTATGGGTGGTAAGCCTCTACGTTTGAGACCATCCCATATTCTGTGTAACTGCCTGATTACGCGCAATGATTTCACGATTGATGTCACCCTTCTCTGTAGTGATACCTCGGCGCTCCACGGCGGTTGCTTATAGTATGCTATGACTTTGATCTTAAAGTCTAGATCGTAACGCATAAAATAACCCCATAAGTTGTATCCAACTTATGGGGGCAGTTCATATTGGCAGAGCCCTTTTGAATCGCACCGCCGGAGACGGCGGTTTACCTGGTATTAATCAGAGTTTCCCTAGGCCTTTTTAAGTTCCGGCGCCTTGCGGTGCCTTGTTCCCTGTTCGTAGGCGTACGCGATGGCAAGCATCTCGGCTTCGGTCCACTGCCGCGCAACAATAACGAGATTGAATGGGGCACCGGAGGCGTAAAAGCCAGCTGGTATCGTCACCGCCGGCAGGCCGGCGATATTCACCTCGCTGACTACCATTCCATCGATGGTTTCGTCTCCGTGCAGCGGACCTAAAGGACCCTGCATTTGCGGGTAAATGACCGCATCAAGCCCATGCTTGTTGAAAACTGTGTTGAATATATCGAGATAGGTTTCCCTCAGATCGATGAACGACGTCATATCTGTGGGTGTAGATGGTGACTTCGCTGATTCTACGAATGCGGGCACATGACTCATATAGTTCAACGTTCCGTCCGGCCCAAACGCATCTTCTTTCTGCGTCGCTTCGGCAAATTCCGCGAATGTCTTCAGAGCGACACTTGAACCCATGCGCTCGAGATATTTTTGAATGTCATAGGCAATTGATTCCATTCCGCGCGCGTCGAACTCGGCTCCAGGCAAGACCGCCTTGCGAAGTTCCATAAATCCAGAATTGGCAAAAGGGTCGTCTACGAGTTCTGCTCCGAGTTTCTTCAATTCTTCTTGGGCGCGCTCATAAAGGCCTGTCGTCTCCTCGGAAAACGTCGAAGCGCGCCAGCCCGGCCCGTAGAGACCAATGCGCTTGCCCTTCAGCGCATTTTTGTCCAACTTCGAGATATAGCCGCCTTTCGGAATCTTACCCACGCATGCTAGCGTCTTGGGATCCTCCATCGAGAACCCTGCAAGCGCGTCCAGCGTCAGTGCCGCATCGCGTACACACCGTGCGATGGGGCCGACGACGTCGCGCAAGCTGGAGAGCGGCAAAACGCCCGTATTAGGAACGAGTCCGTGAGTCGGCTTTATGCCCACAAGGCCTTGCGCCGCGGCAGGGTTTTGAATCGAGCCGGCGGTTTCTTCCGCCAGTCCGAGCACGCAGAAATTACCGCCGACGGCAGTTGCGGTCCCGCTGCTGCTGCCACCGGGTAGGAACTCTCGGTCAACTGAATTGTAAGTAGAGCCAGCCCACGAACCATTGGAATGCGAACCGGTATGGCTGAGCACCGGAATGTTAGTCTTGCCTAGGATCACCGTGTCGGCTTTGCGCATGCGTGCCACCACAGGAGAATCGGTCTCAGGCAGCAGGTCGACGCCGCCGGTCTTGCTGTAGAGAAGCGACCAGCCACCGGTGGTCGGAAAGCCCTTCATATCCATGGCCTCTTTGACGACGACGGGGACACCCGCCAGGGGTCCCAGTGTTTCCCCAGCGGCGCGACGCTTGTCAATCGCGCGCGCTTCTTCAACTGCCTTCTCGTTGAAAAAGACGATTGCATTGTAGGAAGGGTTGAATTCCGCGATGCGCTCTAAGTAAGCCTCAGTCAGCTTTTCTGAGGTGAACGCGCCACTTGCGAAACCCGCCTGTACTTGCTCGACAGTCAGTTCAGTGAGGTCGATGGTCTTTGCATTTACATTAGTCATTTTTTATTCCTTTTTTTTAATATTTGCTCTATGGTTTGATATCCTTATCTCGCAGAAACTCTTTAATATAACTAAGACATAAAAACCTCCTATACATAATAATTAGTGCATCAAGTTCAAAGCATGATAACGTTCTACTGGTACAAATTTTACTCGCTTGCTGGGTGGCTGCGCCACTCCAGAGGCTTCGAAAAGTTTATCCTAGTAGCACTGTATTTATTCTAAAGTGAATCGACTATATTTGACTAACGTTCCTTAATATATCTCATATATATTTTGCAGGATTAGTAGTCCTGGTATCCATCCAGTCGTAACTGCGCAAAAAATCGTAAATAGACCAACTTGTCTCTGAATATTCTTTGATAAGCTGAGCATAACAAAGAATAAAAACCAAAGAACTGACCAAGCATACCAGTTAAAGATGCTCCAAATACTGATGTCCATACTTATTTTGAACGTCGAATTTAATGCTATAGTTAGAGCTGTAAGGCTTACAAAAAAGCAAAACCAACCTAAACCCTTTGAATTTGACTTTAAAAATTGATTTGCGCCAACCCATATGTATGTAAAAGCAAAAAGAAAGGTAAAAGCACCTGCACTTATTAGATTCAAATCTTGAGATTTGTTGAATACTAAATATATCGCGATTAAAAAACTTAGAAATCCTACTAGTAAGTTTATTACTGCAACTTCTTTATCTTCAATTTTACCTAGTAGCCAGAGTCCGTTAATAAATAAGACAGCGCCAACATAAAGTAGTGTTAAACCTAACATGATTATTTTCCTATATTATTTGTTTTAATAATCATCTATAAATAAAAAAGGTCTCTTCACCCTTAAGTTGTTCGTACTCATTCCATTTTTTTCAAGTTTAGTTAAATGCTCATCGCTAGGGTGTATCCCTTTAGCGTTCAGTGTTTCCTTTAGAGATATACTCATATTATTTACCTTTCCCTGTTATTGAAATATAAGACTAAAACAATAATGGAAATAAAATAAAACTTCATTTCTTTGAATTAGTCTTATTAATATAGGATTTAATTAATCACTTGTCAAGTATATAAAAAATATAATAATATTTTTTATTATTAACTATTAAATAAAATATTAAATTAGTAATTCTTTATTAAAATGACCTTTGTTTAAGTCAATAATATACCTGAAGCTCATGTAATAGAAAGCCACATAAATTAATTAATTAATTACAATAAAAAGTAACCAACATAATTTAGGGTATAGCGCATTTTTAGATTAAATATTAATATAAATACACTTACGTAAATAAATTTAATATTTAGTTTTTTGAATTAAAATATTCTCTATAGTATTACTGGATTAAATGTCAGCAACTTTAGGCTTGATATTAAGGCTAGAAATAATATTCTGAACTTGTTCCAACAATAAATGATCATTGCCACGATAAGAGACTAATTGCACTCCCATCGGTAAGTTTGTCGAACTGCTACCGATTGGAAAAGAAAAGCATGGCGAGTCAAGATAATTAAAAGGTCGTGTATAATTCCCAACATGAGCAAAACTCTTATCTTGTGCATCTAACTCAACGGCAAAAATTGGACTAACCGGTAACAATAAGCAATTATTTTCAACCAATGACTGTTCAAACGACTGTTCAAACGAGCTTCGCTGTGTAATTACTTGTTGATAATCTTCTGATGAAATATCTTTGCCCCGTAAAACTCGCTCTCGTACTACTTGCCACATCTTGGTGTGCACATTTTCTGCGTCCTTGCCGTGATATAAATAACTTTCATATGCAATAATCATCGATGTGCGGTCAGATAGCGCCTCAAAGTTGAATTCAGTCGGTGGCTGCCATTTTTTAAGTACAAAGCCATGCGCTGTTAATTGAATTAACAGCGCATTCCATAAATTTAATATTTCATCATCTAATGGATATGGAAAATCTTCTTCCGCCAAATAACACAACTCATTAAGATCGGATCGAAGTTGAGGGATCTGAGTATTGCTAAGAAGTGCATATAGTTCGAAAATGTCTTCACTTCTTAAAGCAATCGGTCCTAAAGTATCTAAAGTTTTAGACAGTGCGACTGCACCAGAAGCAACGATCTTATTACTCGATGGTTTAAATCCAAAGATGCCATTTAATGCCACAGGCGTACGAATGGATCCACCTGTATCGCCCCCGATGGACAAAGGGGACAAACCAGCAGCCACAGCAACACTCGCACCAGATGAAGAGCCACCCGGAGCTAATTGCTGTTTAGACCATGGATTATATGGCGTGCCTTGCATTGGATTTTGTCCAGAGAGCCCAAAAGCTAACTCCGTCATTTTGACTTTGCCTAAAATTACAAAGCCTAAACTTTCAAGTTGTCTGACTAAAGCACAACTTTCTGGCGCAATCTGATCTAAATAAACAGTACCCGCTTTGGTGACATAGCCTTTTACATCTAAATTATCTTTTAAAAGAATTGGGATACCGTGAAACTGACTTAAACGCTTAGTTGCTACATTTAATTCATCTAATTGCCTAGCCTGCTCTAGTGCCTCAGTTTCAAATAATACTGAAATGCAATCTAAGTTTTCATACGTTTTAATACGATGAATATAGAATTCAACTACATCAACAACAGTTATCTCTTTTCTTGCAATCATCCTTGCAATCTCGAGTGCAGAAATATTTAACAAGTTCATCAGATGTCTTCCAGTTTTTTACCAACCGTTTCAGGCATTTTAATAAAGGTGATCAGCGTTAAAATTGCACCAACGATAACCATGAAATAAAAATAATCTTGTTTACCGTTACTTTGCGACCAAGTTAGAACATACGGTGTCGTACCACCTAGCAACGCGACCACTAAGTTATAGGGTGCGCCAATCCCAACCGCTCGAACTTCCGTTGGAAATTGTTCGGACATTACTGCAGGTCCAATTGAGGTATATAAGGCGTAGAGCACTAAGCCAAACATCTCAACCAATAAAATTGAGCTAAATGAGCTGTCCATCCACTTAATCATAGGATAGAAAAACAATAAGTACCCTAAAGCAAAAACGATTAACTGTGGCTTACGTCCAATTTTATCGGATAGCCAGCCAAACAAAGGCTGACATAGCATAAATACAACCAAGGCAATGGTGTTGGCAGCGAAAGCAACTTTCGATTCCGCACCCAGAAAATTAATGGCATAGCTTGGGACATAGATAACAAATATATAAAATGCAAAAGTAGTTAAAATCGAGATTCCAGCTATTCTTAAGGTTTCTTTTGGATAACTTTTGATCAGCACCAGTAAAGGATTTTTAACTTTTTCCTTAGCATGCGTCATTTCACTATCAGGCACAGAGCGACGAATCCACATCCCAACAAGACCACCTAGGGCGCCCAATAGAAAAGGAATGCGCCAACCATAGTTACTCATTTGCTGATCTGTTAAAATACTGGTTAATAACCAAGCTAAGCCTGATGCGAGTAATATCCCCATGGCTGCACTAAAGAACATAAAGCTTGAATAAAACCCCCTTTTTTCTTTTGGTGCCATTTCAGATAGATAAGTTGCAGCAGAGGCGAACTCTCCACCTAAAGATAAGCCTTGTAATAATCGTGCTAAAACTAAAATAATCGGGGCAAAAATACCAATTGTTGTATAGGTTGGTGACAAAGCAATCATTAGCGAGCCACCAGCCATCATCATGATCGTGGTTGCTAGTGCAGATTTTCTACCATATCGGTCAGAAAATATTCCCAGGACTATCCCACCAAAAGGCCGCATAAAAAAGCCAATAGCAAAAATAGCAAAAGTAGCTAATAATGATGCCGTTGCATCTGTAGAGGGGAAAAACTGTTTGGAAAAGAATACGGCAAATGTTGCATATATCGTCCAATCAAACCACTCGACAGCATTTCCAATTGTTCCTGCAAGAATGACTTTCTTTTGTGATACATTTCTAACCATAGACGTTGAGTTTTTCATATTAGGCTCATCCATAAGTTCCTATGATTATAGTCTAGACAAATAAATCCGTTTAATTTTGTTTTTAGACTTAAATTTAGGTTATATTTAATTTTTAGACAAGTCAACCATTATGAATGAACATTTTAAAATAGATGATATCGACAAAGCTTGCATTAACGCTTTATTAGAAAATCCACGAGGTTCATGGCGAGAACTAAGCTTGGCCAGTGACATTCCTGAGAAAAAACTCTCTAGACGAATTAGCAAGCTTTTTGATGAACATATTATTCGTACCGTGATTGAACTGAACCCGCTGGTAGTTAACAATGGATTTACCGTGCATGTCTGGTTGAGTATTAAGTTGGGTAAAGTAAAAGAAGTTGCACAGTTTTTCTCTGAACGTCCAGAAGTTAGAGTGGTGTTTTTAACCACGGGTATAGCTGAAATTTTTTTAGAGATTGGCTTAGAGAAACCAGCCGACTTACACCCCTGGATGCATAATATCGTTACACAGCTGCCAGGCATTAAGACAGTAGAAACACAAGTGGTGTTAAAACCTTTTTCTTGGGCAAGTAAACTAAAAAAAACCTCTGTCCCTTCATCTATAGTGGCTGAACACTTATTGTCCCCAGATGAATTAAAGTTGATTTATGTCTTATCGCAAGATGGGCGAATTTCGATCAAAAGTCTTTCTGAAGCTATACAGATGAGTGAACACAGAACCTTAAAAATGATGAATGATCTGCTGGCAGAAGAAGTGTTTTCCATACGATTAGATTTTGAGCCAAATCTTATTGGCTATGATACTGAGGCAATTGTGCTAATAAAAGCTCGACCTGAATCTATCAATGAAATTGTAAGAGCACTTTCCGAACTTAAAAATACCAGATGCTTGTTTGGTATTAGTGGGGAATCACAATTTTTTTGGCATGTGTTATGTGACGATCTAGCTGATTTATGGTATTTAACCACCGAAAAGTTGAGCCAACTAGATGGTATTCAGTCTTGTAATACAAATATGATTACTAATGCTTACAAACGTGCTGGCTATATGCGTGAAGGGACTAAAACGCAATTACTCTAAAGCAATTAAATCTTAGATTAACACGTGAAGTGCAATTTCAAAGAGCAGGTGAAAAAGAGGCCTAGATGCGCTAGCATCAAGGTTACTATCCACCGCCAAAGTGAGATTGCAACCATGAGCTATACACATCTAAGCCTAGGGGAACGATATCAGATTTATGCCCTTAAAGGGGCAAACCACAGCATTAAATTTATAGCAGGCGAATTAAATAGAAGTCCTAGCACCATATCAAGAGAAATCAGACGAAATGAAAGTCAGCGTGGTTACCGACCAAAGCATGCCCACACAACGGCTAAAGCGCGGCGAGCAAACAACGCCTTCACTATTGTTTCAAACGTCTGGGATTAGGTCATTGCTAAGCTAAAGTTACAATGGAGTCCGGAATAAATAGCAGGCGTCCATGGCGGTATCAGCCACATGAGTATCTATCGCTACCTGTGGACAGACAAAAAACAAGGTGGCGGGTTATGGCAGTGTCTAAGACGTAAAGCCAAACCTTACCGTCAAAGGCTGACTGACGAGACTCGTGGTCGCATCAATGATAGGGTCTCTATTCATAAGCGTCCGCAAGTAGTCGAAGACCGATCCCGTATTGGTGATTGGGAAGCCGATACCATTATTGGTCAAAACCACAAACAGGCCATCGTGACGGTAGTAGAGCGCCGAACAGGTTTGCTTAAGATGCAACGGGTCACTAAAAAGAGCGCTCATCTGGTGGCAGATGCTATGGTAACTCTACTGACCCCAGTTAGACTACACGTTAAGACGATTACCTCTGACAATGGTAAGGAGTTTGCTGAGCATAAAGAGGTGAAAGAACGCCTCTACAGTATGTTCTACTTCGCTGATACTTATGCGTCATGGCAACGAGGAACAAACGAGAATACCAATGGTCTAATCAGAGAGTACTTGCCTAAAGGCTGTGATTTCAGACAAGTATCTGATGATGAAGTACAAGCCATTGAGGATAGATTAAATAGCAGACCAAGAAAACTATTGGGATTCAAAACACCAAATCAGGTATTCTATGACATTATTTAGCGTTGCACTTGGTGTGTTAATCTAGGAATAGAAAAACCCTCTAACTGGAGTTAAATTACTAAAACTTCAGTTAGAGGGTTTCGCTTAAAATTCGTTCAGTCTAGGCCAATAATCCTTGCATTTTCATACAGGTTTATGGGTAATATCTTCTACCCCTAAATGTTCTCTTATAGGCTCTTCCAAAACCTCCTTCATAAGACCATTTACGGCCCCTTGTATGGAACAAAAAAAATGAGCTCCGGCTTAAATACTGGGTAACACAGGCAACCAAAACACCAAAGCTAAAAGCGTTGCGAGTAGTACTGGTGGAGTAATGACTAATCCAATCTTCATATACTGACTCCAGCTAATTTTATAATCCTTCTCTGCCAGTACATGTAGCCATAACAAGGTTGCTAAGCTACCAATTGGGGTAAATTTTGGTCCCAAATCATTACCAATAACATTGGCATAAATCATCAGCTCACGCGTTGCAGCAGGTACTTGTGCCTGATCAATAGCGAGTGCGCCGATAAGTGTTGACGGTAGATTGTTCATCAATGAGGCCACAATAGCGGAGAGAAAACCTGTCCCTAACGTTGCAACTATATTGCCTTGTTGCCCTAACCAATTTAGTATTTGCGCGCCATATGCCGTGAGTCCTGCATTACCCAAACCATAGACCACCAAATACATACCGATTGAAAATAAGACGATTTGCCAAGGAGCTTTGCGTAGAACATCGGTTACAGAAAACTTTGTATCACGACCGCCTTGCCACCAGCGACCTGCGATTGCCATAAGTACCAGCGCTGCGATACCAGTCACCAATGAGATCACAAGACCTAGTGACTCAGTGGCAAAATAAGCGATAAGTAATAAGGCCAACAGTGGAAAGGCCGCTCGAAAAACCAAAGGGTCTTTGATAGCGGATTGCGGTGAGCTAAGGCTATCCATTGAATAGTGCTTCGGAATATGGCGCGCATAAACAAGCCATAACACCAGTAACGTTGTAATAACCGACACGATATTCACTGGCACCATGACTGAAGCATAGCGACCAAAGCCAATATCGAAATAATTGGCACTAACGATATTGACTAGGTTAGACGTTACTAAAGGTAGGCTTGCCGTATCAGCAATAAAGCCAGTAGCAATAATAAAGGCTAAGGCTGATTTGGGTGCAAAATCAAGGCGCAATAGAATAGCGATAACAATAGGTGTGAGTAACAATGCCGCCCCATCATTGGCAAAAAAAGCGGCAATGAACGCGCCTAAAATAACAATCATGGGGAACAGTCGCCGACCTTTTCCATCACCCAGTCTTGCCACATGCAACGCCGCCCAACCAAAAAACCCAGCCTCATCTAAAATCAATGAGATGATGATGAGCGCGACAAAGGTAAAGGTGGCATCCCAAACGATGTCCCAGACGATAGCCACGTCTGATAATTGTACTACCCCAAAAAGCAAGGCGACTAATGCGCCACCCATTGCACTCCAACCTATCCCCAGTCCTTTTGGCTGCCAGATCACTAAAGTCAAAGTGACGATAAAAATCGCTAACGCGAGCATAAAGGTGCCTTAATAAAACAATGACGTTAAAAATATTTGGTGTTATGGCAATCTGGCGTTAAAGAGCTTTTTGATGGACGCGCCGTGAAACTTCATCACTGCTTTCTACGCGTTCAGAATAACGATCGGTTAGATAAGTGGAGCGACCACGTGTGAGCCAAGTAAATTTCACCAATTCCTCACACACATCGACGATACGCTCATACAAAGGCGACTGTTGCATTCGGTTATCGTCATTAAACTCTAAAAATGCTTTGGGGATAGAGGATTGATTAGGTATGGTAATCATGCGCATCCAGCGCCCAAGAATACGCAGTTGATTGACGGTATTAAAGCTCTGACTGCCGCCACTGACTTGCATCACTGCGAGCGTTTTGCCTTGAGTCGGACGTACGCCGCCTAATGATAACGGAATCCAATCAATCTGTGCTTTCATGATACTGGTGATACTGCCGTGGCGCTCAGGACTTACCCATAGCATGCCTTTTGACCATGCTGCCAACTCGCGCAATTTTTGTACTTTTGGATGATCAGCATCGGTACTATCAGGTAACGGTAGACCAGAGGGATCAAAAGTACGTACTTCGCAACCATACCAGCGCAATATCCGACTTGCTTCCTCGCTTGCCAGTTTAGAAAATGAGCGTTCACGCAAAGAACCGTATAACACCAATATCTTAGGTGGGTGGCGCGGGTCATTTGCACTAATTAGAGCATCAATATCAATCGGTTGCATTTGTTCCGCATCTATATTTGGTAAATCATTCAAATCGATAGATGGGTGTAAGGCGTTACTTTTAGCATATTGTAAGACTCCGCCATCTTCTTTGGTAAAACGACTGACTGGATTGTCCAATAATTCAAATACTCGCTCTGAAGGTCGGCATAATGCTGCGCCTTTATCGGTCACCACAATAGGACGATTCATCAAAATAGGGTGCGTCATCATGGCATCAATAAGCTATATAGAACCTGGCAATCCACAGCAGAATGCCTACGTTGAGCGCTATAATAGAACCATGCGCTATGATTGGTTAAATAAACCAAGAGTTGTTTACTGATTTATACCAAGTCCGTCAGCAAGCAGAGGACTGGTTATATCACTACAGTCACGAGCGCCCTAATATGGTTAATGGCGGCTTTACGCCTACACAGAAACTAAACCACGCAACTTAATTCTATTTATTAGGTGTCTTATGGTTGGGATGATGACCCTGTCAGCTATCTGCTCGGCCAGTTTCTTGATATCGGATTTGTTAGTCATTGCTTATTCTTCGGTTAGGGGGTTATAAGCAGTTACACAGTTTTTGGGAAAAGCTCAGTTTTATTAAATCACCGGCCATCTATTCGCCCATGGTTTAGCTGTTTCAAACGCAGCAGATGCACGTAAAACTGTTCTATCATCTAAATGACGACCTACTATTTGTAATCCTATAGGTAATCCACACTCTGTCCAACCGGCAGGAATAGATGCTGCTGGTTGACCTGTCATATTAAAAGGAAAAACAAAAGATAACCAATGAGACTCATGTACTGACTGGCCATCAATCTCCGTTGGGCCATTGATACCAACTTCAAATGGTGGAACAGCAAGCGTTGGAGTTAGCAGCAGGTCATAATTCTCCATAAACTTACTCATTTTCATATTTACTTCTTGTCTTAACATATGTGCATTAGTTAGTTCTTCTGCTGTGTAGTTATTCTGAATAAAACTCATCATCGTCGAGCCTAGCAATCCATCTTTTTCTCTAGCAATTTTTCGTAATCCTGCTAAGTCGGTATCTCTTGCTACCAGTGTCCAAAACTCTTCAGGAGCTACATTAAATCCTGGGTGAACTTCTTCTACATGACACCCTAGTTGGCTAAATATTTTTACCGCCTCCTCTGTTATTTTTCTAACTTGAGGGTCCACGGTAGCGTAGCCAAGATCAGGGCTCCAAGCTATTCTCAAACCTCTGATATCTTGGTCTTTAATTATATTTAGGTAATCAAGACCTTCATTAGGTAGACTATGCCTATCCATGTGGCTTGGTCCAGCCATGACGGAAAGCATAAGAGCGCTGTCTTCAACCGTACGTGTTATCGGACCATTACATTCCAGTGATTCCCAACCACTTGCGCCAGGATATCTTGGATCACGACAGCCAGGGTATAACGGAATTCTTCCAAAAGAACCTTTCATGCCATACAACCCGGATAAACTTGAAGGAATTCGAATCGATCCACCACCGTCATTACCTATTGTCAGTGCTGTCATCCCAGTAGCCGCTGCAACTGCGGATCCTCCGCTAGAACCCCCTGGAGTTAGTTCTGTATTCCAAGGGTTCCTTGTAACGCCAAGTAAGTCACTATGTGTTACTCCTTGATACCCAAATTCTGGTACATTTGTCTTCCCGATAATAATCGCTCCAGCTTCTCGTAGGCGCTCAACGCAAATATCATCTTCGTCAGGAATAAAATTTTCATATAATTTTGAACCAAATGTAGTCCGCATGCCTTTCGTGGATATCAAGTCTTTTACTGCAACTGGAACACCATGCAGTACACCAACCTTCTCTCCAGCCATTATTTTTTCTTCAGCTAACTTTGCAGCTTTTCTAGCACCTTCTTCATCGAGTGTACAGAAAGCATTTAATTTAGGATTCAAATCTTTAATTCGTTTAAATATAGCATCCACGACTTCAATAGGTGATGCTTCTTTTTCACGTATAATTCTTGCTTGTTCCGTTCCCGACATTTTATAAATATCTACTATAGATTTATTCATTGTTAGTTTTCTCCTTTGGAATTGATGCGTTAGAATAATTCTATGTAGTCATAATATTAAGAGAACTGTCTACAGAATTATTAAGATTTATCAAATTAACTGAATAGTTTAAATAAGGTTTTAAACTATTCAGTTAATTTGATAACTTTGAGGTTTAGTATTAGTGATTTTTGCGAATATCAGTGTAGCGTTTGAAGCCTACATCGTCTTGATTGAGTAGTTTTTCTATACCTAGTATGGCGCTTTATTTGTTAAGAATAGAGAATTCAGCTTAAAAAGTTATAACACTTTTTCAAGAGGTTTAATGAATACCTTTGAAAAGCCTCGGATTAGCATATTAAAAAGGTGAACGAAACATAAAACTTGTCGCAAACTTTGGCTCAGCCACTCAAGAGAATTCTATTTTATCGCCTCAACACCTGTATCTCGAGCCGTTAAGGCGAATCTCAAAAGTTAAAAAATTATAAATAGTTAGGCGTACGACGCACATTATTAGCCTGTTCAAATGCGTAACCCAGCCGGAATAAATCTGGCTCGTGATATGGCAAAACAACCAGCTCCATACCCACGGGTAAACCATTTTCACTGAATCCGGCAGGTAGGCAAATCGACGGCATCCAGGTCTGCGAAGCAATCAAAGTATTCGTTGGGAACGTTAATACTTGATGCTTGCCGTCACGGACATCCTGTTTTGACGGTGGAAGGATCTGAACGCAGGGAAACACTAACGCGTCCAAGTCATTTTTCGCAACAATTCCGGCAACAAGGCGTTGGAACTTGTCGCGAGCGGCAAGCTTGCGGAAATAATCAGGCTCATCTTCTGGATTTACCGGTCCTTCAAAGATATCAATTAAAAGATCCAGCACCGGGTGGAACGTGCCATTTGCTTTGATTTCTTCGAGGCTTTTGGTCGGCATACCTTCACGTGAGGCTAAAAACTTATTGATGTCATGCCGCGAGTGTGAACCATACAAAGAGGTTTCGATAATGTGTTCCATCATGTCTGGAATTTCTACATCAACAAGTATGGCTCCTACATCTTTAGCTTTTTCGAGAGCCGAGTCAATGATACCGTTAACTTCTGCAGACTCAGCATTATCGTTTGACCCATAAGCGTTACGTACAACTCCCAGACGCGCTCCTTTAAGGCTATCGGCATCCAAAGCATTAGTATAGCTGCCTTTATGATCAGCAATACACGCCGCGGTAGTATATTCATCGGTTGGGTCATAACCTACCAATGCATCAAGAAGGAGAGCGGCATCTGTAACCGTGCGCGCCATCGGACCTGCTGTATCCTGAAAAACTACAAGCGGCGACGTGCCATTGCGGCTTATCAGGCCGGGAGTAACACGGACACCGACAAGATTCGTAAAACTAGCGGGTATACGAATGGAACCACCGGTATCTTCGCCTATTCCGACCAATCCTAGGTTCGCTGCGATCGCAGCCGCTGTCCCGCTGCTAGAACCACCGGGATCATACGCCAAAACATATGGATTCTTAGTCTCACCTTGTTTTGAACAAAATCCGAACCATGATGTTGCAAAATCGGGCAATGTCGTTTTGGCAAGAATAATCGCCCCTACCGCTTTCATCTTTTTGATAATGGTTGCGTCATCTTTTGGCTGGTAACCGTCCTGAGCTATGGAGCCGAAAGTCGTCATCATATCTTTGGTTTCTACTTGATCTTTTACTAGCACCGGCACGCCGTGCAATGCGCCAACAAATTCGCCTGTCCTTGCGAAATGTGCGTCAAGGCGATCGGCTTCATCCAGTGCGATTGGATTAATAGTAATGATAGAATTGAGAGTAGGCCCAGATTTATCAATTGCCTCTATCCGTTCAAGGTACGCTTCAACCAAACTGCGCACAGTGAGCGATCCATTTTTGAGATGCGTTTGCATATCAGTGATGGTTAACTCTTCAATTTCAAAATCTTTCATAATTATCTTCCTTGGAATTATGTTTACTTATGTTGCTCACGTTTAAACGCCTAGCTTAAATTATGATTAAGTTAAGGCGCGGCTACTTTAATACCTGCGTTATCAAGAACTGCTCGTACCGTTTTAATCAGTGAGAGGGCTCCCGGAGTATCGCTGTGAATACATACAGAGTCGAATTTAACAGTCACTATCTTACCGCTAACTGACTCTACTTCGTTGTTTTGGCATGCGCGTAACACTTTTTGTGCCACTAAATCAGGATCAAGTTGCTTAACCTTGCGAACGAATACAATGTTTCCTTCCTCATCGTAATCACGATCTGCGTAGAACTCATGAACTCTTGGCAACCCAACGTTTTTTGCCGCATGGTCAATGGCTGAGTTCGCTAGACAGTAAATAGATACGTCAGGAGCGACAATTGCTAGAGCAGATGTTAGCTTTTCGGCAAACTCCTCATCACGTGCTGCATGCATAAACAATGCACCATGCAATTTAAAATGATGCATCCTGAGGCCTTCAAGATAGGCAAGTTCGCGTAGAGCACCTAGTTGGTACAGAGCGTCATTCACCAATTCATCGGCGGACGCCGAAATGTGGCGGCGTCCAAATCCTACTAAATCATGAAACCCTGGATGAACACCAACGCATACTCCATGACGAGATGCCAATCGTAACGTATCAATCATAGTAGAAGGGTCACCGGCGTGAAAGCCCGCTGCAATATTGGCGGAGCTAATCAATGGCATGATATCGCGATCAACATCATCACCAATCGACCAAGCGCCGAATCCCTCACCCATATCTGAATTCAAATCGATCTTTATTGTCATTGAAATTTTCCTTGGAAATACGTTCATATTTAGGGCAATTAAAAAACTATATTATGAATTCATATACAGTAATATCCATAGATATGAACGCCATGGGTATTGACACCTGCCGTCAAATCCTTACAAACGAACTTGGGAGATTTTAATCAAGCAGCCTGACGGTAAAAGTCAAACCACATCTGCCTTAGCGTTTTATAGCCTAAACCCTTTTGAATCCTAGTCTGATTGTATTCAAGATCAATATATTTAGTAATATTGCTGATAGCATCAAATCTTTTTTTATAGTCTTGGTGATATCTTTGACACCAGCTAAGATAACGTTTGCATCGCTATTCCTAGCTGCCGAGTAGTTACACTTAAGTTACCATTGTTGTCTGCAATTTTTTTGACCGCTTCTGCTTTGAATTTCGTACTATAGCTCTACTTTTTCTTAGTTATGCTAAACTCCTCATCGAGTCGTTAGTTTATTAAGTTTATCTCTACGGCTTCTGCAACATAACTCATACCTATTTATGTTATGTTCAATATACTGAACATGTTTTCAGTATATGAGACCCAATTATAAGAACAGAGCATTATACTTTGCAACCCCTATTCTCATGTTAATTGTTACTCTGATTCATTTTTTCTTTTTACTTATATATAGGCACTTTATGAACATAACAGCTGTTCCTGCACTAGATAAAACGTTTCAGATTTTAGATTTGATTACTGATAGCACACAGCTTTTGACGGCGGCTCATATTGCTAAAGAGCTCAACCCACAATATTTTGCAAAGCCTGTTGCCCAAGCATATCATTTATAAAATCCATATATGCTACCGGCTTCCCCGAGCCCACTACCCAGAATAGTATCGATTGAGCTATGCTGAAGAAATGGCAAAAACTAATACCAAACCCATAATATATAGTATAATTCAACCATGACTATACCAACAGACACCCTAAAAGATCATAACTTTGGCAAACTCTCGAAGACCGAGCGTAACCCCAGAGCCCGTCAACGTCTCCTTATTCTATATCAATATAGCATAGGCAAAGCCACTAACGACATTGCCAAAGACCTCTACATTCACCCTGAAACCGCCAGACGCACCAAGAAACGTTATCTTCAACGTGGACTTGACAGTATCTATGACCGTCCCCGCAAAGGTCGACACAGTAAACTGGCGGAAGCCGACATAGATGCCTTTAAAGCCATGATCGTCTCTGAGCAAGAAAAGCGAGCTGGTGGCCGTCTAACCGGTAAAGACATCCAACAGATAGCCAAAGAGCACTATAATGCTCACTATACCGTTAACGGTATTTACGAGATGTTAAAGCGTATCGGTATGAGCTGGATAAGTGCTCGTAGTCAGCACCCAAAAGCCAATGATGCGGTACAAGAAGCTTTTAAAAAAACGTTATAACCCATGTCGAAGAAGTATTACCTGAAAGTATTGACTGTCAACAAGTCGATATCTGGTTTCAAGATGAAACTCGCATAGGACAACAAGGATCACTGACTCGAGTTTGGCATTACCGCGGTCAAAGACCTCGGCTTATCAGACAACAACAGTTCTTATCAACCTATATCTTTGGTGCTTTCTGTCCTGCTACGGGAAACAGTGTGGGACTGGTTCTGCCTTGGGTTAATAAGCAAACCATGCTCTTGCATATGCAAGAGATCAGTAAAGCGGTTCCCGAAGGTCGTCATGCGGTGGTGGTGATGGACGGGGCATTATGGCATCAACCAAGCTTGAATCTACACAATGTGACGATGCTTAAACTGCCCCCTTATTCACCTGAGCTAAACCCGTCTGAAAACGTGTGGCAGTATCTCAAACAGAATGAGTTGTCTAATCGCTGTTATGAGGACTATGAGTCTATTGTTGATGCGGCTTGCTCTGCTTGGAATAAGTTGCTTGAGCAGCCAGAGAGGGTTCGCTCTTTGACTACTCGGACTTGGGCGCAACTTTAGTTATTGGGGTTGGTATTAGATGGATTTAAACCAACTTCGCAAGTTTTGTGACAACTCAAAATTTAGATAAAAAAATAAAAAGCCCTACCGATTCGGTAGAGCTTTCTTTACTGGAACTAATTAACTACTAAATAGTTTAAATTAAGTCAGTTTGACCCTCTTTATAATACTATTCGGCATTATCTAGTAGCGTATTAAGCGCTTCTACCATGTCATCATCTATTATGCTGTCTTCTATATAGTCGACTAGTTCATATATGGTAGTTAAATCCATTTCTCGGATACCTGAGCTGGCTAACGCTTCGTTAATAGACTCTAAGCTTTCTTGATTGTCAGGATCACCTAGTAAATTCTCTTCAAATCCATCACTTACAAACCAGTATATTTTTTCTAGTAAAGACTCTTTTTTGGTTAAAGTAGAATAGCTATCGCCATGGACAAACAAATTAAACTGATAAGACATCTCTACATCATTAATCAAAAAAGTACGCTTACATTCTAAGGTATAGGCCTGTGCCCCTTTGACTTCATAGCCATCGCCCTCTACAAGATCTTCTTTTACTAAGCCTCCTAGTATCTCATAATCCCCTACTTTTACCTTATGGTTATAAATGATGCAGGAATCGGCAACTGCATCAAAAACAACTGCACAAATATCTAAAGTATTATCATCAATATCATAAAAACCTTTTAGAACTGATGGGAATTCTTTTAATTTTTCATCAGGTACTTGGGTCAAAAATTGTTGCTCATATATCTTAATCATATCTTCAGGAGAATAAGTATTGCCGCTATTAGTCTCGTTTCTACCTGTGGGCTTTAGAGGTATAAGGTTGTATGGGTTATTATTGGTCATTCGGTACTGCCTTTTCTTTAAGTTAAATTTGTTAGATGTCTGTTACTACAAAGTAGTAGATTATAGAGCTGTAGCAGCGTACTGAAATTGGAAATCGCTCAAGAGGTTATACTAACCTAAAAGAAGAACACCAGTACGGCCAACAGCTAGAAGCCGTTTAACTAAGAACACACACTCGAGACCATCATATCAACATAATAATCAAACGCAAAATAGCAGATGTTACTAATTCGCTGGAGATAGGGCACTCAATGTCAGATAATTGACCGCTCAAGTACCCTACAGAAAATTATGAAATATAGCGTAACATTCTAAAAAAACCAAGACTTATCATAGTAAATCTCAGCCTTTTTTATTCTCGCTGCTAGCTATTGCTTAGCAGCCTCAACTTGGATATTTAAAGTCAGATACTTGGTTATTCCTAATAAAGAGTACTTACTTAGGCCCCACTTAGTCCGATCAATCACAGTCGTAAAATCACCACCGCAGACTGATTTTCTGAGTATCGGGCTAAAATAACAGTTAAACTTGGTCGCGGTTAAGGTTATCGGATGAGTTTCACCATGTAGCGTTAGTTTGCCATCGACTCGCGCAACCTTTGGGCTGGCTTGGTCAGTCGCAAAATACCACTGGGTCGACTCAAAATTAGCCAACGGAAATTGTTCCATATCAAAAAAGTCACTACTCTTTAGCGTAATGTCGAATTCTTTATTGCCAGTGTTTAATGAATTTATTGGTATAACCAGCGATACGTTGCCAGTCTTTGCTTTTGGATCGTATTGCAACTGTCCCGTGATATTATAAAAGCCACCGGTATTAGTAGAGGTTTTGAAGTGATCAATGGCAAAACGGGCATTGGTATGGGTAGGCTCAATATTATAGGTGGCGGCATGGCTGCTACCGACACAACCGACTATCAATAATAGCGCGCCTAGTGATTTACGCCAATCAAACAGTACTTGGTCAGATGAAAGCGGGGGCATAATTACATTCCTTTGTTAAATGATTTTACCTGCGGAACGCTTCCTTAGTGATAATAAACGCTTTCTTTACATCATGATGAAAAAGTAGCATCCAAGCAACTTATATCTCATTTCTTGATTTTAAATTAATACAGTTAATCCAATTTAAAAACGCTACAGTGCTGCTGTTATGAATTTTTCGCAGCCTCTGTCTGCGTAGGCACAGCCAGCAAGAAAAACTTATGCCAGCAGTATGTTATGTATCGATATTACTTTTCATTGACTATACCAGTAGCACGCTGACACAAATACATCTATATTATTTTGAACTGGCTATAGAAGTGAGTCAGCCTTGTTCGTACTGTCTGTCTGCCTGTCTGCCTGTCTGCCTGTCTGCCTGTCTGCCTGTCTGCCTGTCTGCCTGTCTGCCTGTCAAAATGTAAAATGCTGCCCTATAAAGGACAGCATTTTTACTAAAATTAATATCTGATAGTGACGGCTTATCTATTTAATTAAGCATCAAAGTGGATAACCGAGCGGATACTTTCGCCTTTATGCATCAGATCAAAGGCTTCGTTGATATCTTCAAGTGGCATAGTATGGGTAATGAAATCATTTAATGGGATCTCGCCTTCTAGATAACGCTCTACGTAACCTGGCAATTCTGTACGGCCTTTAACACCACCAAATGCTGAGCCTTTCCAGACTCGACCGGTCACTAGTTGGAATGGACGGGTTGAAATCTCTTTGCCCGCGCCAGCAACTCCAATGATAACCGACTCGCCCCAGCCTTTATGGCAGCACTCAAGCGCTGAACGCATGACATCGACGTTACCGATACATTCAAATGAATAGTCCACGCCGCCATCAGTCATTTCAACGATGACTTCTTGAATAGGCTTATCGTAGTCTTTAGAGTTGATGCAATCAGTTGCCCCTAACTTTTTGGCCAGCTCAAACTTATCTTCGTTAATATCAACACCGATAATACGGCTGGCTTTGGCCATGCTTGCACCGATAACGGCTGCTAGACCGATGCCGCCCAGACCAAAAATAGCCACGGTAGAGCCCTCTTCAACCTTGGCAGTGTTCATGACTGCGCCCATACCAGTAGTGACGCCACAACCAAGCAGACAAACTTTTTCTAACGGTGCCTCTTTGTTCACTTTTGCCAAAGAAATCTCTGGCAAAACGGTATATTCAGAGAAAGTTGAGCAGCCCATATAATGATAAATTGGCTGACCATCTTTATAAAAACGGGTGGTGCCATCTGGCATCAAACCTTTACCTTGAGTTTCACGTACAGCTGAACATAGATTGGTTTTACCTGAAGTACACATTTTGCACACACCACATTCGGCGGTGTATAAAGGAATGACATGATCGCCGACTTGCACGCTAGTCACGCCTTCGCCGATTTGCTCAACGATACCGCCGCCTTCATGACCTAAAATAGCAGGGAAGACTCCTTCTGGATCTTCACCAGATAAAGTATAGGCATCAGTATGACAAACACCACTAGCAATGATTTTTACCAATACTTCGCCTTTGCGTGGCAGCATGACGTCCACTTCTTCAACTGAGAGTGGTTGATTTGGTCCCCAAGCAATGGCGGCTTTAGATTTAATAAATTTATCTGACATAATAATCCCTATTTTTTGGTAATTTGGCTGTTGTTAATTTGGTTTTTAATAACTGGAATTTTAATCTTTCTGTTTTAGATGACTATTTTTTTGGATGACGGTCTTTCTAATTGGCTATTAATGACTAAGCCGTTAGCAGCTAAGACTGACAGTCTATTTTAGGCAGGCATATAGTCAATCTAATTTACAAACGATGCAGTGCTGCTGTTATGAATTTTTCGCAGTCTTTGTCACGCCTGCGAGCAGCAAGCAAGAAAAATTTATAACAGTAGTACGCTAATACAAATATATCTATTTTATTTTGGACTGGCTGTAGCTCCACTTTTAGCGATCTTGTTTTAGTTACTGTATATCAACGAGCGTTAGCCGTGCATCTATAATGACAGTCGGTAAGAGACTGTAGCATGTTTGAATTTATACTGCCATTTTATACTATTTCTGAACCAGTGATAATATGCTATATTTGAAAATATCTTTTACATAATGGTAATAATCATGAAATGGCAAGGCGTCAGTGAGTTCGTCTATGTTGCAGAATACGAAAGCTTTACTCAAGCTGCAAAAAAGATAGGTATCTCTACCGCACAAGTCAGCCGTCAAGTCAGCGCCTTAGAAAAGCGTCTCAATATTAAGTTACTTTATCGTACCACGCGCAAGGTGTCGTTAACCGAAGAAGGTCATATTTTTTATCAGCATTGCCGGGCAGTGCTTGATGGCTTAGATGCTGCTGAACAAGCGGTGAGTAATTTGCAATCAAAACCGCAGGGTAAAATCAAACTCACTGCACCCGTCACTTATGGGGAGCAACAGCTATTGCCATTAGTGAATGATTTTATGTTGCAGTATAGTGATATTGAAGTGACCGCATTTTTAAGCAACCAAAAGATTGATTTGGTTGAGGGTGCTTATGACTTAGCCATTCGCATTGGCAAGCTGAACGACTCCACCATGATGGCCAAAAAGCTCAGTTGCCGCACCAATTTTGTCTGTGCGTCGCCCTCTTATGTTGATAAATATGGTCGACCCTATTCTTTGGCTGACCTTAATCAATATAATTGCTTACTGGGGACTCGAGATTACTGGCATTTCAAAGAAGCGGGTAAAGAGAAGAATATTCGAGTGACGGGTAACGTACATTATAACAGCGGTTATAGTTTGGTTGATGCCGCTTTAAAAGGTCTGGGCATCGTACAACTCCCTGACTACTACGTACAAAAACACTTAGAGTCAGGAGAGCTGATAAGCTTGCTAGATGATTATAGGGAGCCGGAAGAAGAAATATGGGCAGTTTATCCGCACAACCGTCATTTATCCCCAAAGATTAGGCTGTTAGTAGACTATCTAGTAGAATACTTACCAAGAGTATAGCTGGACCATAATAATGTTGACTGGCGCTACCTCCACCTACCTCATATTTCACTTTGCTAGATTGCAGACAGCGACTACTCTCTCTTGGGTGATTAAAAGTTACCTTAAGCACCTAAAGAACGCGATTGTTACCAAGCTTTCTATTACCAAGCAGTAAAAGTTATTTACCATTTAGCGGGTTACCTTTGCGGCGGAACAATATATGATGTTTGCTATCGATGAACGAAGCAGTTAACCTGCTTTATTTCAATAAATAACTATCCGTCAAAAACTATTCACATCTGGAGAGAAACATATGAGCATTTTTACTCATGTTACTGTTGGTACCAAGGATTTAAATAAAGCGCGTACCTTCTATGATAGCGTGCTAGACACATTAGGACTTAAACGCATTGCTGATTTGGGCGAAGCTGGAGCAATATGGGGTAAAGATGCGCCTTCTTTCTTCGTAATGAGACCTATTGATGGCGAGCCAGCAACTATCGGTAATGGCGTTACAGTCAGCTTTGCTGCTTCTAGCCGCGCTGCTATTGATGCATTTCATGCCGCTGCATTAAGTGCTGGTGGCACGGACGCAGGACTACCAGGAACACGTGGTTGGGCGCCTAACGCTTATGCCGCTTATGTTCGTGATTTAGATGGCAACAAGCTGACCACTTATTGCTTTGATGCTGAATAAAAGCGGTCATACCGTTCCGCTATTTATCGTTGAAATAGCGACCAGGTGAGTAATAAAAGAGTCACAAAAATCCCGCCATTGTGCGGGATTTTTTCGTATTGACTGGCATCAAATTTATTACAGCAAGCCTTGATCTCTATGACTGTTTTACCTAAGATATCTAGTCAGTTAATCGATATGGAACATTATGATGCTGCGGTCAAACTATTAAAACAACAAGACAAACCCTGATTGCAGTAAATAATAAACAGATCATAATATAGTCGATACGTCTAACAGATATAGTCAATGAAAAGTAATATCGATACATAACCTACTGCTGGCATACGTTTTTCTTGCTTGCTGTGCCTACGCAGACAGAGGCTGCAAAAAGCTTATACCAGCAGTACCATAGCGTTTTTAAGGTATTTTAAGCCATCTGCTATCAACGAGCTATAAACGACCAGAAATAGCCGTATATAACTCGTCAGAATAGAGTTTTATAAAGAACCATGGCCCATCAATTAAGAAGCGGCACTGGCTTTTTTTCGTAGCTCATGGCGTAGTATTTTACCAACAGTAGACTTAGGCAGCTCATCTATAAACTCAACATGACGAGGACGTTTATAGCCGGTCAAACTCTCTTTGCAGAAGTCTTTAATATCTTGCTCAGTAAGACTGCTGTCAGATTTCACTACATAAGCTTTGACCGTTTGGCCCTGATCTTCGTCATCTACGCCAACTACTGAACACTCAGCAACTTTAGGATGCATACCAATGACGTTTTCTACCTCATTGGGAAATACGTTAAAGCCACTAACGATTAGCATATCTTTTTTGCGATCATATATCTGAATAAAGCCTTGCTCATTCATGGAAGCCACATCACCAGTCTTGAGATAACCATCGGCCGTGAAGAAGCCAGCATTATCGATGTTGTGATAACCTGAGACGATGTTATCTCCTTTAATACACATCTCTCCAACTTCACCCAGCGCTAGAATATTGCCCTCATCATCACGAATATCGATCTCGACCCCAGGCAAAGGTAAACCGATATTACCGTTGTAATCAGTATTGTCCAAGGGGTTGGCAGTACCAACACCTAGGCCCTCTGACATGCCCCAGCCTTCAAGAATCGGCAGACCCGTCGTGTCTTTCCACTTCTTGGCGGTGGCTGGGGTTGCTGCCATCCCACCTGAAAGTGATAGCTTTAAATTTGAAAAATCAAGGGTCTTGAATTTATCATTGTTCAGTAATGCCTGATACAGGGTATTGACCGCAGGCAAAATGTGGAACGGGCGCTGCCCTAGTATCTTAACAAAGCCATCAATATCACGCGGATTAGTTACTAAGGTTAGGTGTTGCCCGACACGAACACCGAGCAGCAGTAGAATGAAGGCATAAATATGATATAACGGTAGAGCAATGATGGTGTTGACCTGAGTATCTCGAGGCAGCTTCTTGTAAACAGGCTTAAACCACTCTTCGAACTGAGTAGTTGCTATCACTACGTTATAATTACTGACTGATAGCCCTTTCGCAACCCCTGTCGTCCCGCCTGTATATTGTAAAATAGCTAAATCATCAGGTTGGATCACAGGGCGTGAATAAGGTAAAGCTTTACCTTGCTTCACTACAGATTTGAAGCTGAGTACTTTGTACTTAGAGTTCGACTTTAACCCATGACTTGGGATAGCTTTTTTAATATGTTTAGCCGCTAGATTCACAACGGTACCTTTTACGGTACCTAGCATGTCGCCAATCGTACTAATGATTACCGTCTTGACCTCGGTATCATTAACAACTTTTTCTAAAGTTTCACAAAACGGCTCTAAAATGAAAATTGCCGAAGCATTTGAATCAGTTAATTGATGCTTAAGTTCACGTGCGGTGTATAGAGGATTAATCGAAGTCAAAACCAAACCAGCACGGATGACACCAATAACTACTGGCAGATACTGATTGACGTTCGGCATCATGATGCCGATGGTAGCCCCTCTTGCTAGTCCTAGAGTCTGCAGCCAGGCGGCGATATCTCGAGATATGTTGTTGATCTCATCATAGCTATAAGTCACCCCCATGTTAGTACTGAATTCTTTTTGAGCATATTTAGCGAATACCTTATCAAAAAAATCAGGTAGGGTTTTGTGCTCACAGGTCATTTCAGACCTTACACCTTCAGGATAACTGTCTGTCCAAATTTTATTCATAGTAAGCTTTCCTTAGCAGATATTAAGCCAGAAAATAGAACTCAGTTCAAGATTTTCTAGAGATACCTTTAGTATGAAATAAGTAGTATAAAACAAAGTCTTTTCGGCATAAATTTAAACTAATAAATTCAATTATAGCGTGAATATTAACCGCTTATAGAAGCTTTTTTACGCAATTCATTACGCAATATTTTGCCTACTGACGATTTAGGCAGCTCATCACAGAATTCAATATAACGTGGACGCTTATAGCCGGTTAAATTTTCTTTACAGTGCTCGATGATTTCATCTTCAGTTAAGCTCTTATCAGATTTAACCACAAACACTTTAATCGCCTGGCCACGCTTAAGATCATCAACCCCGACCACACCACATTCAGATACCTTAGGATGCATGCCGACTACCCCTTCTACTTCATTCGGAAAGACGTTAAAACCGCTAACAATCAACATATCTTTTTTGCGGTCATATAAGGTGACATAACCGTCTTCACCGATTGCCCCGATGTCACCAGTCTTAAGGTAACCATCGTGAGTAAAGTATGCAGAGCTATCCATATTATTATAGCCTTGCGTGACGTTATCGCCTTTTAGGCATATCTCACCGATTTCACCGATTGGTAACTCATTTTCGTCGTCATCACGGATAGTCATGTCGACACCAGGTAGTGGCATACCGATTTTACCGGTAAAGTCAGCTTTGGCAACAATGGGGTTCAGTGTGCCAACAGCCACTGTTTCAGTCATTCCCCAGCCTTGGACTAAAGCCGTACCAGTCATATCAATCCATTTTTGTGACGTCGCTGGGGTCGCTGCCATGCCGCCTGATAATGAAATTATCAAGTTAGAAAAATCAAGATTTTCGATATCGGGATGTTGAATCAGTGCTTGGAACAGAGTGTTGACTGCTGGCAAGATATGGAAAGGCCTGGTTGCCAAGGTTTTAATAAAACCATCTATATCACGCGGATTCGTGATTAAGGTAAAATGGTGGCCGGCGCGAATACCTATCATCACTACCATAAATGCAAAGAAGTGATAGAGAGGCAAAGCGATTATAGAGTTAACGACGGTGCCTTCTTTAATATTTTTATAGGTCGGTGCTAACCAGGCATCAAACTGCATGGTGCCTGATATCAGGTTGCGATGGCTCAAGAGTACCCCCTTAGCCACACCTGTCGTACCGCCGGTATATTGCACAAATGCCAAGTCGTCAATATTTTGCTCAGGACGAACGTATGGCAGAGACTTACCTTTAGACATCACGGCTTTGAGGTCAATCAGCTGGTACTGACTGTTAGACTTTAGACCGTGCGCTGGCACCGCTTTTTTGACATGCTTAGCCATTAAATTGACTAATGTCCCTTTAGCCGTACCCAGCATGTCGCCAATTTTGCTGACGATTACCGTCTTGACCTGACTGTCACTAACGATTTTTTCTAGTACCTGACAAAAAGGCTCTAGGATAAAGAGTATAGAGGCTTGGGTATCATCAAGCTGATGCTTAAGTTCGCGTGCGGTATACATCGGGTTGATTGAAGTGACCACATAACCTGCCCGCAGAATTCCAAGTACAATTGGCATATATTGGTTAACGTTGGGCATCATCAATGCCACTTTATCGCCTTTTTTTAGCCCTTGACTCTGTAACCAAGCACTGATGTTCTTAGAAATAACATCAATTTGTGCATAGGTATAGCTCACTTCCATATTGGTGCTGAATTCTCGATTGGCGTAATTGGCGAACATGTCGTCAAACAGATGGGTTAACGAAGGGTACTGATCGCTAGCAACCTCCTTTAATACCCCTGCAGGATATTTTTCAGTCCAAAATTTTTCCATAATTGGCTATCCTTAGCTCAAATTAAAAAAATGGGCAAATATATATGGCTTAAAGTGTCAGGGTAATAGAATTGAACAACGAAGCAAAGTAAAAAGACAATAACCGGCCTTAATGAACCTACTTTAGTGTCAACGCAACATTCACTAAACCAGTGAATAATTAAACAATATAGCCTACCTATAGATCATACTGAAAGTCTTTAGATAGGCTAGTAATCATTCAGCAAATTTGATGGTCTCACTCAAATAACTGCCAGCCCGCTGTTGCTTGATGTTGATCTTGATGGGCGAATAGCGGGTGCGCTTTTGCTTCTTCCAAGGTCAATACCGGAGTCACACAGACGTCTGCAGATTCAAAGGCCTGTTGCCAATGCGCAAGTGGCTGACTGGCAAAGGTCTCAGCGACAGTCTTGGCAGCAGCTTTACTATCTGGCATATTAGGCATTATCCCAAGTTGCCAGTGTTTTGTTTTGAGCTCAGGCAGCGCTAATACATCGCACAATCCTTGCCAAAACTTAAGCTCTAAAGAACCCACAGCCATATAGCGATCGTCAGCCGTCTTGTATAGACAGTAACAAGGCAGCAACCCACCTAAAAAGTCGTACTGTGGTGGCGGGGTCTGACCTGAAAAGCTCTTGACTAGGGTGCCTGTCGCTTTTGGCATGACCATATGCTGGTATAAGCTGTGAGTCATACTGACTGCGATATGTCGACCTTTGCCGGTTCGCTCGGCGGCGAATACGGCAGCTAATAAAGCAATTACTGCGGTATCGCTACCCCCAGCTAAATCTGCAAACTGGATGTTAGGCATAGCCTGTTCGCCCTCCGCGGTCTTTAACTGGTCCAGAACGCCACTCATGGCCATAAAGTTGATATCGTGGCCCGCTTTATCAGCCCATTCATGCTTAATTTCCTGCTTAGCGTCATCGCCAGTCCCTAAGCCATACCCAGTGATGGATACGATGACCAGCTTTGGATTAATGGCGTGAAGGGTTTTGGTATCTAAACCCATGCCTTCCAATACCCCAGGGCGAAAGCTATCTAACATCACGTCCGCATCTTTGAGATGGGCTTTGATTGACTCAATACCTTCGGGATTACGGAAATCGTATTTTTCAATAGTCTTGCCATGATTTAGGGCTTCAAATAGCCCGCCCAGTGCTCGGGCAGGGTCACCGTTCATAGGCTCGATTTTGATAATATCTGCCCCCAAATCTGCAAGCAAACGAGTCGCAAATGGTCCTGGTAGATTGCGAGTCAAATCGATAACTCGCAACCCTTGGAGACAATCAGTCATTTGAGCAATACCTGATGACGTATTTGAGGATATGTTGTTAGGCATCGACAAACTCCTCGCCTTTTTCAGCCATTTCTACCAATATTTTTGCCGGCTCAAAGCGTTCGCCATATTTCTTAGCAAGTTCACGGCTACGGGCAACGAACTTGTCTGCGCCCATCGCGTTGACGAACTGTAAGGTACCACCATGTTGTGGTGCAAAACCCCAACCAAAGATAGAACCAACGTTGGTATCTGCAACAGAGCGTACGACGTCTTCTTCATAACACTTGGCTGACTCGTTAACTTGAATGAACATCAAGCGATCGACTAGGTCTTGTTGTGATGGTTGCTCTGCAGTGGCTGGGAACAAATTAGTAAGTTCAGGCCACAAGCGCTTTTCACCATTTTCTGGGTAATCATAAAAACCTTTGCCGAAGCGCTTACCTTCACGACCATGCTCTTCACCAACCGTTTTAATCACTTCGTAAGAAGGATGAACCACTACTGGCTTGCCTTCTGCTTCCATATCACGGTTATTTTGCTCAGTAATATGACGGACTAGACTTAGCGTTACTTCATCTTGTAATGCTAATGGTGCCATTGGCATACCGGCTTTTATACCTGCCACTTCGATACTGCGAGGATGGACACCCTCGCCCAGCATGGTGATGCCTTCTGACACATAAGTTGCGAAAACACGTGAGGTGTAGAAACCACGACTGTCATTAACCACAATCGGGGTCTTACCAATTTGCAATACATAGTCAAAGGCTTTGGCCAAGGTCTCATCATCAGTCTCTTCACCCATGATAATTTCAACCAATGGCATCTTATCTACCGGAGAGAAAAAGTGCAGACCAATGAACTGATTTGGACGCTTACTGGCGGTGGCTAAACCAGTGATTGGCAGTGTCGACGTATTTGAAGCATAGACCGCTGACTCAGCAATAACCGCTTCAGATTGCTGCGTACATTTTGCTTTAATTTCACGGTTTTCAAACACCGCTTCAATGATTAAATCACAACCTTCTAAGTCACTATAAGAGACAGTAGGTTTAATCTTATCCAGCAATGCTTGTTTTTTCTCTACCGTTGAACGGCCACGGCTGATGGCTTTATCAAGAATTTTAGTTGAGTAGTCTTTACCTTTTTCAGCACCGGCTATCTCAGTATCCAGTAATACCACTTCCATACCTGCTTTGGCAGTCACATAAGCAATACCAGCACCCATCATACCCGCGCCAAGAATACCGACCTTTTTAGTCTTATATTTCTCAAAGCCGTTAGGACGTGACTGGCCTTTTTTGATACTGTTAAGCTGAGTCCAAAGCGTATTGATCATGTTGTTGGCTTCAGGAGACAGCACACATGCTACAAAATAACGAGACTCAACTTTTAAGCCGGTATCAATATCAACGATACAACCTTCGAACACACTAGACATGATATGGGTAATGGCAGGATAGTTGCCGTGTGACTTTTGATTGGCCATCGCGGGTGCTATAGCAAACATCTGCGCGACTTTTGGACTCATACTGTCGCCACCAGGAATTCTAAAACCTTTTTTATCCCATGGTTGCTGTGCTTTAGGATTGGCCTTGATCCATTCTTTGGCTTTTTGTAGCATGTCTGCTTGATCAGTAGCAGTGTCATCAATTAAACCGATGTCTTTTGCAGCGCCAGGACGTAACTCTGTGCCCTGAGTCATCAGCTCTAATGATTTTTGGATGCCGACTAAGCGTGGTAGACGTTGAGTACCACCGCCACCTGGTAGCAAGCCTAACTTCACTTCTGGCAGGCCGAGCTTGGTCTTTGGCGAGTCAATAGCAATACGATAATGACAAGCCAAGGCAATCTCAAGACCACCACCCAATGCAGTACCAGTCATAGCAGCGACTACCGGCTTACCAGATAACTCTAGTTTGCGCAGACTGCCTTTGAGATCTTCAACTAAGTCAAATGCCTGCTCAGCGGTTTTGATTTGTCCTAATGAATCAATATCTGCACCAACCACAAAGGTTTCTTTGGCTGAGGTTAAGATCAAGCCTTTAGCAGACTCATCAGTGGCAAAGCTGTCAGCCAGGGTGGCAAAGGATTCAGTGAACCCGGCGCCAATTACATTCATTTTACGATCGCTTTGATCAATAATTACTGTGACGATACCATCCTCATCACGCTCGGCTGAAAAGTTTGCCAATACATTAATGACGTTTATGCTATCCATGCTATCCATGTTATCTGTGCTATCTATGTTGTTGATAGTCATCCTATATCCCTTTTATATTCTGTGGCTTCCAATCTAAATTGATAGTGCTAAATTGATAGTGCTAAATTGATAGTGCTAAATTAACAGTGTCTTATATTAATAATGCTGAGTTGACAGTGTCTTATGCAATCAATGCACAATAATACGAATATTTAAAAACCAGCAGTAAGCTACGCTCTAATTAATAAAGCAGATATAGCAAATAAGGTCTAATAAACAGCCGTATTATCGTGGGCAGACTATACTCGTTCGATAATGGTCGCAATGCCCATACCGGCGCCAACGCACAACGTAACCATCGCTGTTTTAAGATCGCGGCGTTCTAGTTCGTCGAGTACGGTGGTCAGTAACATAGCACCAGTCGCACCAAGTGGGTGACCCATGGCAATAGCACCACCGTTTACGTTAACGATATCAAGTGATACGCCAAAGTCTCTGGCGGTTTTAAGTGGTACAGCAGCAAAGGCTTCGTTGATTTCCCAAAGGTCGATGTCTGATGCTTTCATACCCGCTTTGTCGAGCACTTTTTGACAAGCAGGGATCGGACCCGTCAGCATAATCATAGGTTCAGAACCAATCACGGCACCCATGGTTATTTTTGCCCGTGGTTTTAGACCGGCTTTTTTACCAGCAGCGGCACTACCCACCAAGCAAAGTGCTGCACCATCAACGATACCTGAAGAGTTACCCGCATGATGGACATGATTGACGCTTTCAATCGTAGTGTATTTATCTAAGATGACGCTATCAAAGCCCATTTTACCTGGCATGACGAACGAGGGATTAAGACCGGCTAGGGTTTCGACGTTGGTATTAGGACGGATGGTCTCATCCTTGGCTAATAGAGTCATGCCATTGAGGTCAGTGACAGGAACGACCGACTTGTCGTAATAGCCTTTGTCCCAAGCAGCAGCAGCACGGCGATGGGACTCAGAGGCAAACTCATCGACGTCCGTACGGCTAAAGCCTTCTAGAGTCGCCGAAGTATCAGCGCCAACACCTTGTGGTACAAAACCGGTAGCGTCATTGACACGCGGATCCATATACCAAGCGCCGCCATCAGAACCCATAGGTATGCGGCTCATAGACTCAACGCCACCGGCTACTACCATGTCTTCCATACCAGACATGATTTTAGCGGCTGCCAAATTAATAGACTCTAGGCCTGATGCGCAGTATCGTGACAAGGTTACGCCGGCAACGCTTTGATCCCAGCCCGCATCGAGCACAGCAACCCGAGCAATATCTGAGCCTTGTTCGCCAACTGGGGTCACACAACCCAGCACCACATCATCAACCAAGCTGGTATCAAGATTGTGGCGCTGTTGCATTTCTTTTAATAGGGTACGGACCAACCAGATTGGTGTCGCTTGATAAAGGGAACCCTCTTTTTTTCCTTTACCGCGAGGCGTTCGAATCGAATCATAGATGTAAGCTGTCTGAGTCATAAAAAATCCCTTTTTTATCTTTGATTAATAATGAGGTAATAAATAATGAGGTATTGAGGAGAACAAGTCTCCTCAATTAAGTAATCAATAATAGTAGCAGGTGCTGCAGTTTTAAAGAAGGCCGTTAGATAAGCGATTACATGAATCGTGACGCGAGCTCTTTCATGATTTCGTTAGTGCCACCGTAGATTTTTTGCACTCGAGAATCAGCGTATATACGGGCAATTGGATACTCCGACATATAACCATAGCCACCAAACAGCTGAACACACTCATCTAAAACTTCACACTGTTTTTCTGTGACCCAGTATTTGATCAATGAAGCATGCGGTACAGAAAGCTTGTTCTCTAACAGAGCATCAATAGCGGCGTCACACATACTGCGTGATGCTAGATAGTCTGCATAGCACTCAGCCATCTTAAAGCGAGTATTCTGGAATTTCCAGATTGGCTTACCAAATGCTTCGCGTTGCTTGACATAATCAAGGGTTAACTCGATACCCAACTTCATAGCACCCACACCAGTCAAGGCAATAATCAGACGCTCACGTGGTAACTCTTGCATAAGCTGCATGAATCCCAGACCTTCCATAGTACCTAACAAGTTCTTTTGTGGTACCCGCATATCACTAAAGAATAACTCAGAGGTATCTTGTGATGCCAAACCGAGTTTTTTTAGCTTTTTACCGCGCTCGAAGCCTGGAGAATTCTCAGTTTCGACCACAATAAGCGATACACCTTGTGCCCCTTTTTCACGATCGGTTTTACAAGCCACAATAATAAGATTGGCATGCTGACCATTGGTAATAAAGGTTTTTGAACCATTGATAATATAGTCGTCGCCATCTTTTACTGCGAACGTTTTGATATTTTGTAGATCTGACCCTGTACCAGGCTCAGTCATAGCAATAGCACCGATTCGCTCGCCAGTGGCCATTTTAGGCAGCCATTCTTTTTTCTGCTCTTCAGTACCATGGTTCAAAATATAAGGCGCGATGATCCCTGAATGAACCAAACCACCAAACCCGGCTTGGTTGGCTTCAGCTTGAGCATAAATAAGCGCCGCTTCATGACCAAAATCGCCACCGCCGCCACCGTACTCTTCTGGCATTGAGGCGCACAAAAAGCCATTTGCGCCAGCTTCTTCCCAAGCAGCGCGATCAATCTGGCCATTTTCACGCCACTGTTCGTCTTTTGGATCCCATGATTTAAACATTTTCAGGGCGCTATCGTGTACCATTTGATGTTCTTCGGTCATCCAGTTGGGGGTAAAGTGTTCAATACTCATGTGTCTATCCTTGACGAGGTTAACGTTCTAACGGTTAAATTAAAGTTGTGCAGTACGCACTAAACGAAACATATAAAGCTTGGTGTATATAAAATGGTAATTATAATTACCCTTTGCTATACTTGCTATATTCGTTGTATTTATTAATCTTTATGAGTCCTATAGTAGGAAATTAAAACGTAATCTGCAACTAAATAATTTATTATAGTAATATATATTACCGTTATACTATTTACTTATGTTTAGTAAATTAATAAATAACCTGTCAAATCGCATAAACCCTAGCCCTTTAAAGGAATAATGGCCCATGACCACTCTCACACCACCCCCTCAAAATGGCAGCAGTGATCCAGATTATTATGGACTCAATGAGATAAGCAATCAGAGTAAAAGCACAGACAACAAAATCAATAGCACTACCGAAACCCAAACTCTGACGCCGTTATCCGCTATGCGCCCTGCTACTTTGGATAAAATAGAAAAAGCAGTGCGTCAGTTATTTGCCGGTTACGATGCTCACGACGTCACCATGATCCAGATTGCCAACACTGCAAATGTGTCACTACAAACACTCTATAAGTATTTTGGTGACAAGCAAACAGTACTGTATGCCATTATGGATCAAGTATTGGGACGGCTAGCAGCTCGAATGTTAGATCATCTGCAGGGCATTGATAATGTGCAAGAACGCTTGCGCAAGACCCTGTGGGTCTGCTTAGACTTTGTGGATACGCAACCCGATGCCGTTATGGTGTTGTCTGCAGTGTCGGTATCACGCTATCGTAATATTGCTATCTATGAGAATAAAGAGCTGATAGATGCGTTTTTGACTGTGTTGGCAGATGGCCAGAATAGAGGGGTACTTAATGATACCGTACCGCTATATATACTGTTTGATGTGTTTATGGGATTCATAAGTCGTCTCGGCCTTATGCATATTATTCGTCAGACCCGCACACCGATGACTGCCGACTTTGACGCACTATTTGAGATCCTGTGGCGTAGCATGTCTAAGCCTGAGAAGCAGACTCAAACGGCTTGATAAATTATATATCAAGATAGATAAGAAGGTTAATGTAGTAGCTGTTCTATCGTAATCACTACTGTTTGGTGAATGAAGTTAGTGAGCCAAAAAGGGGTTTGGCAGTTATGACTTTTGAACAGCAACGACGAGAACAAGCCCGGTGTTATACCGCCCAATATCCTAAATGAACCTTAAAAAATAAACAAAAAAAACTCCAGCTCATGAGCTGGAGTTTTTTGTTATACAACGTTCATCACATACTATAACGACTAAATAATAACAACTTGCTAGCTGTAGTTGTCGTTCAAGACTGACTAGCGTTCTAGATGTAGATACTGCATATGACGCTCATACTGATTGAGAATATCGACCAACACTTGCTCTTTAGTGTAGCCAACCAGATCATATTCTTGCGAACCATCACTTAAGAACACCTCGGCTCGGTAATAATACTCAGCCAACTTACTGGAAGTATTAAGCGTGAAATTGGGTCGCTCAGCTTTCACCAAATTGACTTCGTAAATAAAGTCATCTTGCTCGCTATGGCCGACCTGTAGTTTTAGACCTTCTATGTGAACGCTGTCCTGGCCCTTACCTTGATCTATATCTTGACCAATATGCTCAGGATTACGGACGATTAAAACGGTGTTCAATCCCCCTGCTTTTAGCTCGTTCTCAACGTCAGTCATAGCAGGTAATACGATAGTCTGTAAAAAATGCTCAACTTGAGTATGTCCAGGGAAGCTAACAATACGTTGTAAACGCGCTTTCCAACTTTTGCCACTGTTAAGCACATTAGCCGTACCTATGGTACTGGCTTTGCGCTTATTGCCCTCTTCTTTTAATGATTTCCATAGAGCTATCATATTAAAATAAGGCAGACAATCTGCATAGCTCCAATCTTCTAAGCCTTCGATTTTGGCCCAGTCGTCAAAATCTAACGCATTACCACGGATATAGCACATCCCGTTAATCAAAGAGGAGCCGCCAAGGCCTTTACCGCGACCACAGTCCATGACCCGATCATTCATATAAGGCTCAGGATCAGTTTTGTAGCCCCAATTATAAATAGTCCCTTGCAACGGCATCGCCAGAGCAGCAGGCATTTGAGTACGAAAATCTAGTCGATGATCTGGACGGCCCGCTTCTAACAGCAACACCTTGATATCGGCATCTTCAGTCAAGCGCGCGGCCAATACATTTCCTGCTGACCCTGCACCGACAATGATATAGTCATATTCAGGTATGGTTGATGACATAAAAACCTCTTCAATCTTAGTAGTTAGATAACAGACATTAAAAAATAATCGCGGAAACAAACCTTAAAGATTCGCCATCAAAATACCGATTCAAATGCACCTAGCTCTACTTGAATAGACTTGGTTTGAGTATAGTGCTCAAGGGTTTGCATGCCGTTCTCGCGGCCAATACCTGAATGTTTGTAGCCGCCGACTGGCATTTGTGCTGGCGACTCACCCCAAGTATTTAACCAGCAGATACCGGCTTCGATTTGAGCAATCACGCGATGGGCTCGTTTCAAATCAGCAGTCACAACCCCAGCGGCTAAACCGTACACGGTATCATTGGCGCGGCGAATGACTTCCTCTTCGGTCTCATAAGTCAATATCGACATGACCGGGCCAAATATTTCCTCGCGAACGATACTCATATCATCCGTGCAATCACTAAAAACAGTCGGTGCAACATAGGCGCCATCAGCAAGTGAACCTGCCGTTACTCGCTCGCCGCCACATAGCAAGCGCGCACCGCTCGCCTTACCTTGTTCAATATAGCCGAGCACTCTTTCCATATGCGGAAAGCTTACCAATGGCCCCATGGTGACGCTCTCATCCATCGGATCGCCTAACTTGATACGCTGGACACGCTCTAGAACGGCCTGCTCAAATTTGGCTTGCAAAGTCTTGGGAACAAACACCCGCGTACCATTGGTACATACTTGACCAGTGCTGTAAAAGTTTGCCATCATAGCGATATCAGCAGCAGTATCAATGTCAGCGTCGTCAAATATGATTAGCGGCGACTTACCACCAAGCTCAAGCGTGACGTCTTTAAGCGACGACGTTGCCGCGCTAGACATGACTTTTTTGCCAGTCGGTACGCCGCCAGTAAACGATACTTTAGCGATGTCAGGATGCTGGGTAAGCGCTTCGCCAACCTCATAATTACCCTGTACCACGTTGAAGACCCCATCCGGCAAGCCAGCTTCAGTGAAGATTTCTGCCAGTTTTAAGACTGATAAAGGCGTCATCTCAGAAGGTTTAAAAATCATCGCATTACCAGCCGCTAACGCAGGAGCCGCTTTCCACATGGCGATTTGAATCGGATAGTTCCATGCGCCAATACCCGCGATAACGCCTAATGGCTCCTGACGGGTATAAACGAAACTGGTATCTCGCAATGGAATTTGACGGCCTTCAATAGTTGGTGCAAGCCCCGCATAGTATTCAATGACATCAGCACCAGTGACGATGTCGGCATATTTAGTCTCAGAGATTGCCTTGCCAGTATCCATAGTCTCAAGCATCGCTAGCTCGTCATTACGTTCGCGTAATAGAGCCACTGCTTGCAATAAGATGCGACTACGCTCAACCGGAGTCATTGTTGCCCAGACTTTCTGACCTTTTTGCGCTGCTATCACGGCTTGGTCAATTTGCTTAGTCGTCGTCTGTTGAATAGTCGTTAATACTTCACCCGTCACAGGATTAATGCTATCGAAAGTCGATGTCGACTGGTCTACCGCAAGGTAGCTACCATTAATGTAAGCGGTCTGTGTTTGGTTAAAATCAATAGTGTTTTTCATATTAGTTGAATCAGTCATGATTGCTCCTTATGACAACCGGCAAAAAAAGGGCTATAGCAAGCCCTTTACACCTAATGAATTGTCGTTCTTTAATAAAGTTGTTTTTTAGTGGGGCTATATTTTAATGGGGCTATATCTTACTGCTGCTCACTCTGAGTCATTCGTATTAAACGGTGACGCAATGACTTTTTATCAGAAATAACAATATCCGAAAAATCAGAGAGCCAAATGCCATCAGCGACCAAGCGCACCATACATAATGTTTCGGTATTATCCGTTGCTTCATGCGTCTGTAATTGCTTATTAGACCAAGCAGCCCAAGCCTCACGAAGCTCGCTATCACCTAGCATCAGCACATATAAGGTGGCTTGGTGATTAAATTCATCCTGCCCTTTTTCGCCTAAGCTGATGGTCGCATCTATATATGCGCGCGTAAAAGAACCATAACTCACTGGGTCTTTGGCCATTGCGTCATTTACTTCTGACTCAAACTTTGCCATAGCATCATTGAATACGGCAAGAATAAGCGCGTCTTTGGTCGCAAAGTGATGCATCACACCACCCTTGGTCACCCCTACCGCATCAGCGACCGCCTGAAACGTGATATGCGATAACCCTTGTTCCAACGTAATTCGTGCTGCTTGGTCAAGCAAAGCACGGCGAACCAGCTCCGGCTGCTTTTTGCGTTTATGTGCATTATCCATAGTTCAATGTCCGACAGAATTAGAGAGTACGTTCATCACTACCACCCCACCGACGATCATAGCAATGCCGACCACCGCTGGAGTATCCAGATTTTGTTTAAATACGATGATGCCAATAATAGAGGTTAGAACGATACCCAGACCTCCCCACATGGCATAAGCAATACCCAACGGCAACGTTTTTAGCGTGTGCGTTAGCAGGTAGAACGACAGCACATACAGCACACCCATAATAAGGGTCGGACCTAAGCGAGTGAACTGTTCTGACTTGACCAAAAACGTCGTGCCGATCACCTCACAGATAATAGCCATGCCAAGATAAAAGTAAGCAATAGTGGTAGGACTCATAGTTGAGGTACTTATCGTTGAGGGGCTCACGTTAGTCGCAGCGCTACTACTTAAGACGCTATTAACTAAAACAGTATTAATAGATTATTATAAAGAAACCATACGGAAGGTATCTTATAGCCTTTTGTGAAGAATTGGAAGGGCTAGTTTGTGCCTTTATCATTTAGGCCCCGCTATTCACTTCTTATCATTATTGTTAGTTACAGGCTGAGTGTTTACCTGTGGCCGTATATTTTGGGTGGACTGTGCTCGTTATATGTAAGCATTATGAGAGATTTACGGTTATCTTAGAAGACATGCACAGTTTTAAGAAAGACTAAAATATTTGACGGTGCTTCAAACAATATGCTGACATCAGATATAGTCATAGTCATAGTCATAGTCATAGTCATAGTCATAGTCATAGTCATAATTAATATAAAACAATACCATACTGAATATTTTAAAGTGATTGTCTAGCTTGTTAGAAAAAGCACAGGTCTGCCTAACCGCTCGCCTTAATCGGTGTCTTAAACGGCAGTTATTGCCTTCATTTTAGAGTGATAGCCCTGATAGGTAATGGCATAGTTGCCAATCAACTGATGTTTACAGTCTGTGCATTGGTAATTTTGCTGACCATAGCTTTTTGTACCATTTTTCTTTAAACTGGGATTGTGGCAATCGGGGCAGTTGGTTGATATCTATTTGTGTCTTCATAACCTCAAATATAACATCTTGCTGCGGCTGTCACCCTTCTTCTAATTGCCTAGCATACTTTTGAAACATCACTCACCTGCTCATTTAATCGGTGATTTTTTGGCGGGGAAATCCAGTGCTGAAATCGGCGGCGTTCAACCTTCTTATACGCCTAGTGTTACTTTAGCGGATTTGAGTGAAGTGGTTCTTGACTGTGCTACACAGGCAATGTCACACGGGCAATTCGTGACGCAATTCCAGCCTTTAATCGTCAAATAAAAAAATTTGCCAAACCTAATGGTTTACTTACTAGCGTTGAAAATCAGAAATTAAAATAGCCGTTTAACTCGTTAAATTAAGGTACATCGCTCATGAAAAAATTAATCAAACTACTCACCATGTTAGGCGCATTTGCGGCGGTTGCGGCGCTGGTCTATGTGGCTGGCGAGACCGCTTTATCGGGTTCTCCGCTCATGGCATTAGTGCCTGTTACTATTATTCTTACTCTGACTATCCTGTATATCCGCCTAAGCGACAAGCGTGAGTAGTTTTTTTTAGCGCAAATAGGCTGTTCTTTGATGCTCATGGAGAGCTTTTGCACAGCCATTCGGGAGGAATATCAGCAGCAGGCTTACAACCAAGCAGTGAACCATATTTTTAGTCTCGTTAATACAGGCAAATACTGATACTCTAGGTAATCTTGTCTGTAGTTTGAGGTATTTTAATATAATGAATAAGACTGAAGGCATCGACCTCCTTACACTCGTCAACACCAAAGGCGAAATAACCGGCTATGCAGAAAAAATAGAAACGCACTTGCGTGGTGAACTTCATCTTGCTTTTTCCTTGATGATCATACGTTCTCGAGGCGCAGATACCGAGTATCTCTTACAACAGCGAGCATTACACAAGTACCACAGCGGCGGCTTATGGGCCAACACCTGTTGTTCTCATCCGCAGCCAAACGAAGGCATTAAGGATGCAGCGCAAAGACGTGTCGCTGAAGAGTTGGGTATTACTAGTGCATTGAATCTTTCTACGATTGGTCAGATTCAATATAAGTACCCGCTAGATAACCAGATGATTGAACATGAATTAGACAATATTGTAATCGCTAATGTAGATGACATCGAATGGCAGCAAAATCCTGATGAAGTGATGGATGTTAAATGGTGGAAAGAGCGTGATCTAGTTAAACTCCTTCACTGCGAACCAACTGCGTTTGTGGCTTGGTTTCCAATGGTTTTTGACTTCATAAAGAAAAATCAGCTAAGCCTGTCATCATCGCTGTGAACGATGCCACAGAGTAATCAGTAACATATGCGACATGGTCAGTCCAAAAAGACCGATGAATACCCATCTTAGTAAAGTAACGTTGAGCTCACTCGTACCAACTAATTTGAATAAGACTATCGCCAGTATTAGCGTGAGCAGGACGAAAGGCAAGCTAATGATGATCGCTTTGCGCACGCTTATGTTCAGATTTTCGCTCGCATCATGCAAGTGTTTGGGCGAATGCAACAAGCAAAAGTAAAGCGCAAAATGCAGTAAAGGGCTCAAAATCAAGCTGCTTACTACCAAGGCTATCCATTCGGCATAAGTCCATTTGCCAATAGTCTGTTTATCTTGCTTTTTGTCTCGCCGTTTATTTTGTGCCGCACTAACGACAAAGTGTAAGAACATCACGATTCCGACACCAAAGACTAACTGCATGCTTTGAATAATCCATTTGGCGCTTTCAGGACTGAGCAGCAACGAGGTGAATAAGGTCAATAATGTTGCTGAATAGAAAATAGCGGGGCCACAAATAATCACAGCCGCCAGTCCTATGCCAGCATAACTAGGCATAGTATTTCGCCAATCAGCAGAAAAATGATAAATAGACACGGCTAGAAACAAGGCAAGACCCAAAGCAGGAAAGGCTATCCAAAAGATAATTGCGAGAGCGGAAACAGCGACATAGGCAGTAATAAAATACAAAGCAGCATTGAGCGAGTCAACCAGTCGTAGTGATTTAGCAACAGCAAAGTCGAGCGCGCCATGAGGTAAGCCCAATACAGTCACAGCCAGCGCTAAAGCAATAATCAGATAGCTTTGTGGTATGTCTGGATTTAGTAAGGTGATTAATATTGCGCACAAAAACACATATAGATAAATTTGGGTATAACGTAATTTTGTCACTACTAGCGCTCACGTTTTTTATTGGATGACGCTGTGCGGGTAAAAAAAGAGCCAAAAGCGGCGCACAAAAACGCCCATTTTGGCATTGCCCAAATCACGCTTAAGATATCAAGTAAGGTTGCCTGCTCGGTCATAAAACGCGCGAATCGCTCTGCTTTTACTCGCTCAAACATGCGTTCAAAAATAGTCACACCTGTCTTCATGTCAGTGCGTAGTACTCTCAGCATAATGACATCCATTTTCTGGTATAGGCTATTGATAGGAGCAAGGGCTGCAGCGTTTAGTTTGGTTCGCTGTGTTAATGCACTGGCGCATTTTTTTGCCCATCGCTGGGAGCTGAGAAAGCTATATCCTGTGGCCGTTCGCATGGCACCTCCTGCAATGCCGCCATAAATAAGATCGCTATGAGGCTCGTGCCTATTTTGATTAATTAAATACATTGGTAACACCGCATGTTCGGTTCGCACTACTTTATAATCATGCTGTTTGACTATATTTTTGATTATTTGAGCGAAGCGTTTTTTAAGTGTTTCTTTATCGATAATATCGATACTAAAGCAAGTGAACTCTACCAGTGCATGGTTGACGCTGAAGGGTAATATATAGACAAACTCAATACCTAGCGCTGAGCGGCATAATTGATCCATTAATTTAACGGTGGATGGTTCAAATATCGCTGCGTCGAGCATGATTTCCTCACCATAAAAACACTGCAGTAGTCCTTTGTGATTGCTGTTTAATGCTGGGGGTCGAGTGTCAATAATCTGCTTGGCCATCAAGGTTTCGCTTGAGGTGGTGATGATAAACCCGTCATCCTCGGCTTTAATAGAGGCTACATCACAATTAAAGAGTACATCGATATTCGCCTGCGCACTTGTTCTTTCAACAGCAAGCGCGCTGAGATGCTCTGACCTTACTGAACAATACTGATAAAAAGAATGACCCATCAAATAGTGGCCTTGCTGTGTCATTAGACTCCAAGTTGACCATTTATGAGAAACAATGCTTTCAATATAACTTGGCACAGCATTACTATGCCAAAAGCTCCAAATACGGTCGTTCTGAGGGCCGCTTCGCCGTTCTAACACTTTAACCGTGCCGGTATAGTTGTGTTCATCGAGAGCCAATAACAGGGATAAGCCAGCTGCACCAGCACCAATGATTACCACATCAATAGCAGCTTGCTTAGCCTTTATGGTGTTCACAAAGTTTTTTCCTTTGCCTGGATATTTTCATGCAAATAATTATGGCTAGCGGACTGTGACTCTATGAGATGGGTATGCAGTTCGCTGCGATGCTTAACTGCTTTTTCGGCAAATTTGTTGATACGTAAGTGCCATAGCGCTTGTACGGCCAATATTATTTTGTGCAAGGGCGATATGTACACTCTTCCTTGCCAGTATTCACAATCTTGTTTTAGCAATTTTCGGCCTATTTGTCTGTATACATAGGCTGCCACCGCAATGGCTCGTTTGTTGCCATTAGGTAGGTAATAAAGTCCTGCTAATCCGCTTTGATAATACTCTTCAGCGAGGCTCAGTAATTTTACTATGGCATGCTGTATTTTTTGACGATCGTCAAGCCGTGCAAGAGCAATTTGCTCAGCTGATAGCGCATTTATCCATTCTCCTGGAATATAACGACGCCCCATATTAGCGTCTTCCATAACGTCTCTGGCGATATTCGTTAACTGCATACCAATACCCAAGTCAACAGCAAACTGATAGCCTTCTTCTTTAGCACCCAAGATAGGTGCCATCATTAAGCCGACGACACCGGCAACTTTGTACGCATAGTTTACGATTTCTTGTTCTGTTTCCAAGGCTTGTTGATACAAGTCTTCACTCACGCCTTGAATGAGCGTAATGCCATTGTTTCTGTCAATATTATATTCTTCGCATAGCTGCAAAAAATCGCCAATCAGAGGATGTTCGGTTTTATTTTGGAGAATGGCATGGTGTAACTCTTCAAGTTGCTTCTTGGCTTGGTCTTTATCGGGGCTCTCATCTGCAATGTCATCTACTATTCGACAAAAACCATATAAGCGTGCCGCTGCCATGCCTGTATCCGTTCCTAGAAACAGGCGTGCAAAGTTGAACGATTTACCATGTTTTTTTAATAACGCGGTTGGATCGTCTTGCATAAGCTATTGACTCGCTGGAGCAATGAGCCGGTCTACTACTTTTGCCGATGATAAAACACCGGGCAATCCTGCGCCTGGATGTGTACCTGCGCCGCACAAAAATAAATTTTCTGGACCTTCTGCCTTATTGTGAAAGCGAAACCAAGCAGATTGCTGAAATGATGGTGCAATAGAAAATCCACTGCCTTCTACACTGCTGAAGTCCTGTTCAAAATCTGTAGGCGTTTTCGCGAAACGATGCACGATATGGGCGGATAAATCCGGCATAATAGTGCGTTCAAGTGCCTCGATTATTTTATCGCCATACTCTTGCTCTTTCGCTGCCCAATCAATACCCGACAGATTATTAGGGACTGGTGCTAACACGTAAAAGGAGTCACACCCTTCGGGCGCCATGCTTGGGTCGGTTGCTGTTGGTCGATGTAGGTATAAAGAAAAGTCATCTGCTAGTATTTTTTTATCGAATATGTCACTCAACAACGCTTCGTATCGCTTGCCCAACCATATAGTGTGGTGCACTACATCTGAGTACTTTTTGGTGGTGCCAAAATGTAGCACATACAAACCCATTGATGACTTGGCATGTTTGGTTTTTAGTTTGGCCCCCATTTTTTGGTTTTCTTTGGGTACAAGATGTCGATATAAGAATTTTGGATCGATATTTGAGACTAGTTTATCGCATAAAAAAGAACCATCGTTAGTGTGTACTTGCGTGATACGATTGGCCTCTATGGTTAAACTGCTAACGCTAGTATTAAGCTTTATTTCAATACCTTCTTCCCGCATCAATTTTTCAAGGCCGTCGACCATCGCACCGGTCCCACCCATGGCAAAATGAACGCCCCATTTGCGTTCTACAAAATGTATTAAGCTATAGATACTGGTTGTTGCAAATGGATTTCCGCCGACTAGTAAAGGCTGAATAGAAAATGCTTGTCGTAATTTATCATTTTTTAAATAGGCACACGTCATTTGCCAAACGGTACGATGACACTTAAGCCTGATTAATGCCGGGACTTGGGCCAACATGGTCGATATTTTATGAAATGGCTTATCTGACAGCTTAGTAAAGCCAACATCAAAAATGGCTTCTGACTGCGCCAATAAGGCCATATATCCGACTTTATCATCTGGCTCAATTTCGTCAATATTGGCTAGGGTGTCTTCAATGGTGCCGCCATAATCGAAATGACTCTGGTCTGGGAAGACAAAACGATACCAAGGTTCAACAGGAACAAGATTGATATAATCTTCCATTTTTTTGTCGAACAGTGAAAAGAGTTCCTCGAATAAGAAAGGTACCGTCACGACGGTTGGCCCTGCGTCAAAAACAAATCCGTCTATTTTATGTTGTTGTGCACGCCCACCTAGACGTCCTCGTTGATCTATAATAGCCACGTCGTAGCCTTTTGCGCGCAGTCGAAGCGCCGATGCTATGCCACCAAATCCGCCCCCAATAACAACAGCCTTATTCATAAACACTTACCCTCGTTTTTGCCAATAAGGCCTGCGAAGCTTTAATAATTGATGCCGCACAATTAGCTGGAAGTAATGCTAGGTCTTTTTCACACTGTCTTAATAAATATTGCGCACGGTTTTGCGCAGTATCGATGGCCTCGTCAATACCACAGCTCAATGCTAACAAATTGATAAGGTTGAGGTGGTTTTGCTGCAAGTCTTGCTGCCAATCGCCAAGGTCATCCACTATTTGATAGGCGACAGCGAATTTTTGTAATGCGTTATGAGCCGTTTCTACGTGCTCTCCCATATCTGCCATAAGCAGAGGTAAAGAAAGGGTGAGTTGAATTAAAGGGCCTGACTTCATAGCCGCAATTTTTTCATATTCTTTTTCACTCACATTATCTGTGGCGTCAAGGTCTTGTGATTGCCCTTTGATGGTGGTGCTGACCGCTTGATGTGTTTGCCCCAATAGTGCTGCTAGAGCTGGATGTGAACCAATGTCAGCGAGCGCTCCGTATGCAGCGGATATCATGACATCGCCGGCGCAAATAGCATGCGATTTGCCATATTTTTTCCACACTGCCTGCCTGCCTCGTCGCACGGCTTCTGAGTCTTGAATGTCATCATGTATTAGTGATGCGTTATGCAGTAATTCGATAGTACAAGCTAACGCAATTATCGATTTTATCGGCAATTGCAGCGCAACGCCTGCTTCTAAACAGAACTTTGCACGGGATCTATTGCCACCGCTATTTAGGTGAAATAGGGCGGGTTGGTTATCCTTTAATCTGAAATTCATGTTTTCTTCACACTGTTTCAGAATGAGAGATGCTTTTGGTAATACGACCGCTTTAGTTTGTATCATAGGTATCACCCTAATATGAGAGTGAGTTTGTGACCCCAAATTGAAGTCACAAACTCGCTAGTACAGTGAATAGTATACGCTTATTACTAAACGTGCTTCTCTGCTACACCCTGACTTTCACTAGTTGCTGCGTACCATATTAGCAAACCAAACGCGACTTTGTTGACCAAATCTGCAAAGTTATACACGATGTTTAGTGCATCTTGATCTGCAGTACCTGTCATATAACCAAGTACGAAACCGATTGGATAAATTGCCCAACCAACGGTTACAATCCAGCGCATTGCTTTATAAGCATATTTGACTGCTGGGCTGGCTTCGCGCTCTGCAGCTTTTCCTGCTTCTCCGAAGAAGATCTCGTACAGGATATAGAACCAACCTAGCATTCCGATAATAAACCCTACGGTGATATTTAGGAAGCCTGCTTCCGCCATATAACCAGGAATAAGCATTACTAAAGTACCAATTAACAAACGCCAGAAAATTCCAGCCTTTGCTACGCCAATAGCACGTAAGATCAAATAAAATTCGATCATTAGTAATGGTACCGTTAATAACCAATCTATATATCTATATACGGTAGGTGTGGATTGAGTCGCTATCCACACATCGCGCATATAGAAATAATGAACGGCCGCAATAAAGGTCACCAACCCTGATACTACCAGGGATGTTTTCCATTTTGCAGTAACACTTTGAGTTTCCCAAAGGAAAAACACAGTAGCTGCCATTAATGCCATAGAAATCAACCAAAATGAGATACCGACGAAATCGTCAGCAGCTAAATTGGCTGCGGCATTTGCAAAGCTTGGAAGCAGTGATAAAAACAATACGGTGAATATCATTTTTAAGTTAACACTGACCTGACTCAACGAGAAGCTTTTTGTTTCATTATGTGCATTTTTTGTAGTCATAATTTTTTCTCCGTTTGTCCTTCAAAGAAATTTTTGTTCATACAATCATATTAAGGGGTTATGTATCTGGTGTTGTCCCCAACCGCTTCTGTTTACGCTTATGTTCGTAAATAATAATGCTAACAAAAAATTCACAAATTTAGTTGGAAAAGTTCAGTGATACTACATGCTGCAAACCAATAAACTTGTGCCTTACCAGGTAAGCCCATATGTCATAAACATATCTTGCAAACAGTGAACTCAATACAAAAGCTTCTTATTGCTAAGTACAAAGTTGTTAAGTACAAAGCTCACTTAAGTTTTAATTTTTGTCTAAGCTAGCTTACCACTTTGTAACAGATTATTGTAAATAATAATCGTACTTTTTATTACGATACCTTTTGGAATAAAAAGGCCGTTAATTTCAGATCGGAGGAAGCCCGATCACGGCGATTTAAGCTCAAATTAATCTAAGAATGTAAGCAAATGGTTAACTTAAAATATGGTGCTGATGTTCATAATAAAGGCTTAAAGGTGACGTCCTTAATCAGGATTGATACGAGTATAATGGACTAGGAAGGTTGCCGTCTCGTTTATATACTTGTGCACTAAAATTATTTTTATTTGCTATCAAAGCACTCAATTGGGTCAGATACTTGCAACAAAATAGGGTGTGATTGAGCAAAATTAACAACCGCATTTTTAGAGATACGAATGAGGTTAACCTCATTCATGGTCCACACATCATGGGTCTGGGGATTATCATCTATAATTAATATTTCACCAAACCAGTCACTACTAGACAAAATGCAGTACTATAGCGTCGTCACCGATAGCTTGAGTCATTTGGCCCTTTTGATATGTTTTGAGTACAATTATGTCTGCCAATAGTGTTTACATATTAGGCGGTAAGTGAGTAAATCAGGGGTCAGTGTTTAGATAGTGATTGATATCCATAAGTGTCGTATTTTTGGTAGACTTGGTTTTATGAAGCTACTTAGAATGGTATATTGACAGTATCTAAATCACAATAACTAAAACAGTTAGGGACAACGTAATGCAGACTGATTCAGTACCGATTTTACAACATAATGTAACAGAACAAGAGTGGCAAATGAGAGTAAATCTTGCTGCTTGCTATAGACTGATCGCCTCATATGGTTGGGATGATTTAGTATTCACTCATATCTCTGCACGAGTGCCAGATACTGAGGATGAATTTTTGATTAATCCTTATGGCTTATTGTTTGAAGAAATTACCGCTTCTAACTTAGTTAAAGTGAATCAAGCGGGTGAAAAGGTGTCGCCATCAGAATATGACGTTAATCCGGCGGGATTTACCATTCATAGTGCTGTACACGAGGCACGTAGCGATGCTCATTGTGTGCTCCATCTTCATACTAGTGACGGCGTCGCTGTGTCTACTCAGAAGCAAGGCTTACTGCCTATATCCCAGCAATCGCTATTTCCGTTATCTAACTTGGCCTATCACGACTACGAAGGGATCGCATTAAACCCTGAAGAAAAGGTGCGTCTAGTCGCTGATTTGGGTAGTGCCAACTTTATGATTTTACGCAATCATGGCTTACTCACCTGTGCTAGCAGCGTTGCGGATGCATTTTTATACATGTATATCATGCAAAAAGCATGCGAGATTCAAATCAAAGCGCAAAGTAGTGGCAATGAATTGACACTCATACCAGCACACATATTAGCGGGTATCCAAGCGGCGTCAGATGAGGTGACCAAGGGTGCAAATGGTGATATTGCTTGGCCTGCCCTGCTAAGAAAATTGCGCCGAACTGATCCCTCATTTGAGAAATAATCCAATGGGGGTACGCCAGTTATGAAAATCTTGAGTGAATGGCAACAGCAGGGGCGATTTGAGTCCATTAACGGTCAGCAAATTTTTACTCGTCAGGCGGGGGATAAAAATGCGCCAGCATTATTGTTAATTCATGGGTTTCCTAGTGCCAGTTGGGACTGGGAAGGTATGTGGGATGAGCTCACACAACATTATTACGTGATTACCCTCGATATGTTGGGGTTTGGCTTGTCAGACAAACCTCAGAACGCGCGCTACTTAATCAGTCAACAAGCAGATATCTGTCAGAATCTTTTGCATAAACTTGGTATCAGTGACTATCATATTTTAGCCCACGATTATGGTGACACAGTTGCTCAAGAGTTATTAGCAAGGCAAGTGGATGGTAGTAGTGACATGCACACAGCTGCTTATCTGCAGTTTAGGAATAGTATTGGCTAAACGACGCCATAACATTATTGTCTAAAATCAGTTAACCACTACCAGTAAACTCATTGCTAGCCCAAAGCCAAGTTGCTGTAATAACAGGTCTAAGAAATCGAATATGATTTGCCGGGCAGGATCAATATTTAAGTGGTGACAGACTCTATAAATCGATACCAAAAATAACAGCGATATCAGGTAAAATAGCGTCTATGACAGACTCTAGCAAACCGACGCCGCGTAAGATTATCCACCTCGATATGGACGCCTTTTATGCCAGTGTAGAACAGCGCGATTTCCCTGAACTCCGTGGCAAGCCTTTAGTAGTTGGTGGCGACCCTAAAGGACGCGGTGTGGTCGCTGCGGCCAGTTATGAAGTGCGCCAATTCGGTGTGCGCTCGGCAATGTCGTGCTACGAAGCCCGCAAACGTTGTCCAGATGTGATATTTGTACCACCACGTTTTGAGGTATATCGTTCAGTCAGCGTCCATATTCGAGAGATTATGCAGAGCTTGACCCCAAAGGTTGAACCCTTATCTTTAGATGAGGCTTATCTGGATGTTACTGGACTACAAGTGCATCAAGGTTCAGCAACCCTAATGGCCAATTGGCTACGGGCGCAAATATTAGAGCAAACAGGACTGACCGCGTCTGCAGGTGTCTCATTCAATAAAATGCTGGCCAAAATTGCTTCTGATCTTAATAAGCCTAATGGGACAGCGATTATCACCCCAGAGGCTGCCGATGCCTTTATTAGCACACTGCCTATTGAGCGCTTTCATGGTATTGGCAAAGCAACGGCCAAACGTTTGCATGCTTTGAATATTCGTACTGGTGCTGACCTACGACGGACGCCGGCAGCAGTATTGGTATACGAGTTTGGCAAGCGCGGACAGTTTTATCATGATATTGCTCATGGTCGAGATGAGCGTCCCGTTAAATCTGAGCGTCAACATAAATCTGTCGGCTCTGAGACTACTTTTAGGGAAAATTTAGATAGTGATCATGAGCTACGAGCGCAAATTTACGAACAAAATTCTGACGCCTTTGGCCAAATGTACAATAAGCAGCTGATTGCCTATACCATCACTCTCAAGATTAAGTATGCTGATTTTACCCAGATTACACGTTCACACACCGTAGCTACGGCTTTTGTCAGCGTCGAATCCGCACATTATTGGTTAGACAAGTTATTTTTAGACATTCCGCGTACCTTGTCTATTAGGCTAGTCGGTGTAACCTATTCTTCATTAACGCCTGCCACGCAAGTTCTACCGCAGTTAAGATTATTTGAATGATATTATTTGTTAATCTAAGTTCTCCAAAAACTCTTATTTATTGAAAAACTATCATTCAAGTGGTCATCCGACTATTCTGTCTATGTTATTTTTTGCTTAGGCTATTTATCTTATTGACTATTAGTGTCATGACTCACGAATGCCACGGAATTTATCACGCTATAGCCCCATTTCTGCTAAACTAACGCCAAAATATCCATCTATTTAAAGACTCATTATGACCCACTCTCACACTGTAATTACTGAAAATAATGCCAATACCAATGACTCCCTTGTAGAGTATTTGAGTGTGGCGGATTATGATTATGAGCTACCTGATAATCTGATTGCGCGCTATCCGTTGGCGCAGCGTTCAGCCTCAAAGTTGCTATACGTGCCCACTAGCGTTCAGACAACATCTACCAGTCAGCCAGAAGATCACCTATTTACTGAGCTGCCCGACTTACTGCATGCGGGCGATTTGATTGTGTTTAACGACACTAAAGTTATGAAAGCACGACTGTTCGGCAATAAAGACACGGGTGGCAAGATTGAAGTATTGATTGAGCGTTTAATAGATAGTACTGATTCCCGTTCAAAGCCTATTAGCAGCGAGTCAGATACTAATAACGAGCCACTACCTAAGAGGCAACATGTCGCGCTATGCCATATAAAAGCCAGTAAAGCCCCTAAACTTGGTCAACGTTTGGTACTTGCTGACGGTCATATGCATTGTGAGATGATTGGACGCCAAGACAACTTGTTTATTCTAGCCTTTGATGCGCCCATTTTACCTAATCTCGAATGTTATGGTGAACTACCCATCCCGCCCTACTTTGAGCGCCATGCAGACGCCACTGACAATACCCGTTATCAAACTGTTTTTCATGACCCTGCTAAGCTTGCCAGCGTCGCAGCGCCCACGGCCAGCTTACATTTTGATGAGACAGTATTAAATATGCTAGCCGCAAAAGGCATCAATACCGCTTTTGTTACCTTGCACGTCGGTGCTGGTACTTTTGCACCGGTAAAAACCGACAACCTGCTTAATCATACTATGCATAGTGAATATGCACATCTACCACAAGCCACCGCGGATCTAATCAATCAAACGCATGCTAATGGCAGACAAGTTATAGCCATTGGTACTACCGTGACGCGCGTTCTTGAAACGGCTTATCAAAAAACAGCCGTGAAAGGTCAAGCACTTTCTAGTTGGTCTGGAGATACTGATATCTTCATTTACCCCGGGTTTAAGTTTGGGGTTATTGATCGCTTATTAACCAATTTTCATCTCCCTAAGTCCACCTTGTTAATGCTAGTATCCGCATTTTCAGGTAAAGAATCCATCGAAAATGCTTATCAACATGCCATTGATACCCAGTATCGATTTTTTAGTTACGGCGACGCCATGTTACTCGACAAAGTTGAAAGTTAAGCCCAGCTTGGGCATAGTGGTCACGGCTACTATGAAATAAATGGGTAAACTAAACAGTATTTTGTCATAACAACTTAAATAACTTAAATAACTTAAACAACTTATATTGTGCTGGGCTTTAATAACCTAAATCTTAACAGTTAATTGCTTCAAACCAATCAGTATAAAGGGCGGCGCATGTCTTGGGAGTTACCTCATCGCTTGGCCACCGTTCATCGTGCAGTGTCAATAACACTACTCTGTTCAGTGAGCTCGGTGGTAATATCAATTGCTGCACAAGCGGCAACTATCGGTAAGACAAGAGTGATGTCCGCTCAGTATGAGCCTTTAGCGGCTAATATTATAATTAATAATATTGAGGCATCTTATTTTTCAGCCAGCCTGGCAAATCCCGTTGTTTACCAGCAGATGGGCCTAACGCCTACCGACTCAATCACAGTGCGCTTTCAGCTTACCTCGTCCAATACGGGGCTGTTACTTATCAGTACGACTCAACCGATATCTGAGCCATTTGTTGATATAGTTTTGACTATTAATGATGGCGGTCAACGCAAAGTTATTCCTAAAACATTGCTCATGCCTCTTAATGACAACCTGTCGATTCAAACAGATAATACCCTCATCACAGGTGCACAAAGGCCAAGTTTGGCCGTAAGTTCAGTCAATAGTGCTAAACCGCTGACCATTAGACCAGGTACACCACCTTCATTAATATCACCTAGGTGGTCAATGCCCAATGTTCAGACATCATCTCAAGCTCAAACGTTAATCTTGTCGACAGCAGTAATGCCGACGCTACCAACAAATAACCTGACTAATGCTCCTAATACCACTACTATTGATCTCAGCACTCCTAGTATTTACTTGAATAACAGTACGCCAGTGGCGGGTATAACAGATAAACAGCTCGACATCTTAAACATACAAGTGACACGGCAAATAAAGCCTGCTGCTTTTATTGATCAAGACCCCGGTCAGCTCAGAGCCAATGCTCAGCTAAACCTACCCAGTTATAGTGTGATTTCATCACAACAAGGGTCTAAACATAGAGATATTGGCAACTCTCAAGTCGCCACAGCAACGCACTACTAGTCAAGCTAAGTGTTTATCAAAGACTGACGGTGCTCTTAATAACTATATTGGTAGTAATCACACTAATAATGGCTATACTAAAAAACGGCCATTACAAAAGCAAAAACTTACTGGGCTGCAAGCTCGTCTCAACAAATTACGCGATCAATAAGTGCCTAGCTGATTAACGCAGCATGCTGCCGGTAAAAATCTTAGGTGTGGGAGTAACTATGGATAATATGCTATATATCATCGCTGGACTGGTACTTATTTTACTAATAGCCGTAATGGTGCTGCGTAAAAACAAAGCCCAGAAACGACCTGCACAGCGAGCTATGCAGATCGGTAGGAATGCTGCAGCCAATGCACCAATATCATCAACATCAAAAATGTATAACATAAATCCTGCTCAGAACGGATCTAGCAGCGCAAACAGGTTTGACAACATTACTATCGCTTTACGCTTTATGGATCAACAGCGTTATGACAAAGCTATTGAAACCCTAAATCGTGGTCTAATTGAAAAACCTGACGACAACCAACTGTTGCTCCAGTTACTTAACGTCTATGCTACGATTAATCAACCTGATGATTTTTATAGAACCTACGATGCTATAAAAGCCCATAGCGATGTAGCAACTATTGAGCACGCTGATGCGTTACGGGCATTGTTTGCCGAAGAGCACAATCAAGCAATATCTCCAGGCTTAACAGCAGCTAGTATCAACAGCGTTAACTTTGAAAGCTTAGAGTTTGACTTGCCCGCCACCCAAACTAGCACTCCTAACGTTAATGCAGATACTGTTTTTGATACGCTCGCTACTGAAAACAACACTAATATAGAAACGGGTATACCTAGCAGGCATTCAGTACCTAGCGAACGTTCAGAACCTGTCGATAATACCAACGATATGACCGCTACTGACGCTAATATGGATGATATTTTTGATCTTACCCTAGATGATTTAGAGGCCGATGATCCGGCAGCTGATAGTTTAGAGACTGAGGCCGCTGAGCCAGACGCTACTAACTTCACGCCAGTCGATCCATTAGATGCTGCCGATGCTGTCAATTCATTAGATACTACGGATGAATCCCTTATGACACCCGCTAACCAGGACCTAGATATTATTAAAAATACTGATGACGACGATTTTAGTCTTGATGTAGACTTTGATTTTGATTTTGATTTACCTGAGCAATCAGACTCTACTCCTGTGAGCCCAGTAACCGTTGATGGCCATCTAGAAGAAATTAACTTGGACGAGGATGATGATTTTGTCTTAGATTTTGCAGAGTTAGCAGCTGATGTTGACGTAGATGCTGATGCTGATGCTGATGCTGATGCTGATGCTGATGCTGATGCTGATGCTGATGCTGATGCTGAAAGTAGCACCGCTACCGATGCTTCTGTTCTAGTCATAGAAGAAGATTTTATATTATCCTTGGACAGTACTGACATATTAGATCTGAACTCTGATGCGACAACGGACTCGCCAAAAGTAACCCTCCCAGTCGAGACTGAGAAAAATGCGACTGTAAACGCTGGTAGTACTGGTGCGCTCAAAAACGATGGTGAAGATATTAGAAACCCTATTAGAGATAGTGTTAGAGACACTGTTAACACTGAAACGGCGGCAGACTTTGCAGCGCGTTTTGCAGCAGACTTTGATTTTATTAAAACGTTAGATAGTCATCAAGTGACTTTAGATTTAGCCGGTCAATACTTAAAACTGGGTGAATATGATAGTGCCAAACGTTTGCTTAATGAAGTGATAACCCTAGGTAATAACGAACAGCAACATCAAGCACAGGTGCTGCTCGACCGCACAGCTTAAAAAGCGCTGCTATAATTAGTGTTAGTAAGTATTTTATAATATTAGGATACTTGCTCATGCTTTATTTAAAATCTATTTTACTATTACCCTGTCAACCTGTTTATTATTATTAATCTGACTTCTATTAACCACTTTTCACTTTTTTATTATTGCGCTAATACTATGTCCTTATCCTCTATCGTAACAACGGCATCTAACCCCATTCAGCTTATTTATGCTGGTGGTACTTTTGGTAGCTATGGGCGGCCGTTAACGCCGTTGTCAGCAGAAGTTTTTTTGCCCACATTGCAACAACTGCTTGCTGAGCATAATGATACCGCAAGACTGCCTGCTATCTCATGGTTAGATAACACCTTAATCAAAGACAGCAGCCAGCTGACCCCTAGTGACTTTACACACTTTTATAAGTTACTATTAAAGGCCTATGAGCAAGGACATCGGCGTTTTGTCTTAATAACGGGTACCGATACCTTAAGTTATCTGGGCGCTTTTTTAGCGGAGGCCTTTGCAGGTAGTGATCTTTGTTTAGTCGTTACCGGCAGTATGAGCCCGTTATTAGACAGTGAAATACTTCAACAATATAGCGTTGATGCCAGTAGTGATGCTTGGGACAATCTCAACGAGTCGTTAAGGGTAGCCGCTGCGGGAGAATCAGGCGTCAAGATTAGCTTCGGCGGTGAGTCGTGGGCGGCGCAAACGGTACAAAAAATACACAGCCATGACTTTATGGCCTTTACCGGTCACTCGCGGGCCGCTTATCCGGCGAACAGTTATATTAAGTCACTGCCAGCTACCCGGCAGCAACACTGGATTGATGATCAAAATGCAGTATTAGACAACATCCAAACCCGAGCTGAGCAAGCGCACGTACACGCCTTATACTGCCTACCAAATGATCCTGACATGTTGAGCAATCAGCTACAAGCATTATTAATACAGCCGCCATGTGGCATTATATTGTTAGGCTTTGGTGCCGGTAATGTGCCTTATTCATCAACGCTAGCGGAAACCCTACAGCTCGCCTATGAGCGAGGTCACATGGTAATATGTGCCAGTCAATGTCCGTTCGGCGGGGTCAGTGACAGTTATGCTGCTGGCAGTTGGCAATACGATTATCACGTTATCGCGGGTGGACGCTTAACCATTCCTGCTATTTATGCGCGATTACTGTGGTTATTACTGCGTTATGATACGCCTGCACGGCGGCGACAGCGCTGGACACATAGCGTCAATCAGACGGGCATAACCATTAAAAAACGGTAGGCCTAAACGATACTTTTTAATTAAAATAAACATGTATCAAAATACCTATGGATGCTATTAGCACGTATGCTAAGTATCTATTACCAGTATCTATTACCAGTATTTATTACCAGTATTTATTGCCAGTAACTATTATAAGTGTTGTGACCCTCCATTATGCCTGACTCTACAAGCCCCAAATCTGCAATGTCTGACTATAAGATGCCTGATTATAAAATGCCTGACTATAAAGTGCCTGGACTGACCAATCCTGAATACGCAGTGTCTCAAGATAAACCCACTTATACGTTAGCGATTGCTATTGAGTTTTTGGGTACCCATTATCACGGCTGGCAACGGCAAAAAGAAGTGTTGGGGGTACAACAAGCGCTAGAAACCGCTATCAGTAAAGTGGCTAATGAGCCAGTAGAAGTCATCGCAGCAGGACGTACCGATGCCAGTGTCCATGCCAGCAACATGATTGCCCATTTTGTCACCCATGCTTATCGTCCGACTCGGAACTGGTTACGCGGGGTCAATAGCCTGCTGCCTGGTGATATTGCGCTGCGATGGATTCAACCGATGCCGGACGACTTCCATGCACGGTTTGGGGCGATTGCCCGTCGTTATCGCTATATTACCCTTAACCAACCCCAGCGCCCTGCGATACTGAATCATCAAGTCACCCATATCTACGAGCCTCTTGACTTGGCAGCAATGCAACTTGCTGCCGCTGACATTGTCGGCACACATGATTTTAGCAGCTATCGTGCGGCAGCCTGTCAATCCAATCAACCCGTGCGTACCATCAGCCATGCTAGGCTTTTTACCCATGGCCAATTTATCGTCTTTGATATCCAAGCAAATGGCTTTTTGCATCACATGGTGCGTAACCTGATGGGCACCCTATTCGCTATTGGCAAACATGACTTACAACCGGCCGACTTTCTAAACATTTTGGCCAAAAAAGACCGCACTATTGCACCATCAACTGCTTCTGGGGATGGCCTATACTTTATTAATGCCTATTATCCAGAGATTTATCAGCAGCTATTACCTAATCCGCCATTGACTCCTATTTGGCTCAATCTACCTGATTGAGCTAATGTTCGATTGACATACATAACACTTACAAGCTGTCAAGTAAAAATAGGGTATTTTGTTGCTTTAACGCGCCAACTTACGTATAATGTGGGCTTGTTTTTCTACTGATTGATATGAATTATGGCTAAAAATGACGAAATTATGGAGTTCGAAGGCGAAGTCATCGACACTCTTCCAAATACCTTGTTTAAAGTTCGTTTAGAAAACGGACACGAAATTATTGCGCACATTTCAGGAAAAATGCGTAAACATTACATCCGTATTTTAACTGGTGATAAGGTTAAGGTTGAGATGACACCTTACGACTTATCTAAAGGTCGCATTACTTACCGTGGCAAAAACTAATTTGTCGACTGCAAGCTAGTCTGTATAAGACTAAAGTATTAGCAGTATCAGTTATTGAATAGTTTGATTAACCGACTGTTACCACTATCTGGGTAGTCTAACTGACAATAATAACGACAATGATAATCTGCTTATGATTAGCTATTTATATCAGCGTTCAAAGCATTCACTCAGCATTTTGAATTAGTATTGAATGGATGACGAACGCTAAATAATAGTTAGATATATCAACTATCTACTGGTAAGAGTTTGTTTAATAACTGACGTTATATTTGTACCACTCGATCATATTTTTACCTTTAATAATGCATCTTTATTCATAAAAATACCGCTAATTATCAGCGGTATTTTTGTGTGTGATGTTAAATTTTTAACGGCTGTCTTCTAAATAAAAGCTATTCGATAGTGCACCAACCAAGCTGGATCAAAAAATACAGTACTGAAGCAAAGCTCTGAAACAAAGCTCTGAAACAAAGCTCTAAAATAAAGCACCGAAGCGTCTATTTATCGTTAGTTTTTACTGGAACGCTACGGTAGCGCCGTTTTGGATAGTGCCTAATAAAGCCAGCGCGTCCCAATTAGTCAAGCGTACACAGCCTGCTGACGCCTGCCGACTAATGCGTGCAGGATCTGGTGAACCATGAATACCATATGTTGGCTTGCTGAGGCCAATCCATACCGAGCCTACTGGGTTATTAGGGCCTGGTGGAATAATTAACTTGCTACCATCATCCTGAGTATAGGTATAATTAGGCTCGTAAACTTTAACTTTGACCTTATGAGTACCTGATGGCGACGGCGTTGCTGTACTCCCCACTGTGGTCGGATAGCTCGCAATTAGAGTGTCCTTATCATCATAAGCGTATAGGGTTTGAGTGGTTCTATCAGCGACCACTCGGCTGACCGGCTTGGTATTAGGCGTACTTGGATTGTAAACAGTGATTACCTCACCCGCGCTAAAGCTAGCATTAGGATTCAATGACTTAAGATAGCTTTCGCTCATATGAAATTTTTCTGCCAGTCCTTCGAGTACACTTTCATAATACATACCATCAAGTTTGGCCTTGGCTTCTGAACTTGTCGGAATAGTGGTCATTTTAATGTTGATGTCTGCATCGCCAAGCTGATAATTGACCAGTACTGGCTGTGCCATAAGCTTTTCACTCTTAGTCAGTGCTTGCCACGTTTCATCGTTGAGGGTCTCTGTAATGGTCAGACCGCGCGCCATTTGAAATGCTTGCATGGCCTTACGAGTATTTTTGCCCCAATAGCCATCAACAGGGCCAACCCCACTTTGCTGCCAATTAAGTAGTGCTTGAAGTCTGGTGCCGGTGCTGCGGTTTATTTTTACGGCTGCTTTCCAATTGGCTGCATTGACCTTCTTTGCGGTAGTAGATAAATTTTCTGTCGTATACTTAATAGTAGGCAAAAACTTATTAGGAGAAACCACTGTTCTGACATTACCACTTGGTTGTTGGCCAATACTATTGGTCACCGGACTAATATCACTATTGTTTTGGGCTGTTACGGTAGAGTCAGTATTTTGAGTGTTTTCGGTGAGATTATCATTTTGGGTAGGTGTGTTAGGATTATTACCTTGGGCCACTTTAACATCTTGAGCATTTGATTTAGGATCAACCGCTGTTTGCGTGTCAACGGCGCTATCATTGATATCAGTATTATCATTGATATCAGTACTGTTGATGCTATCGGTGCCGTCTGCATTACCGTTAGCCATGAATAAAACCGTAGAAAGCCCTACCGCTGCTATCGCCACACTAACTTTTATTAATTTATACATAAATGACCTCTACTATTCATTAATCATGCCATATCCCTCCACGTCAGGATATAACCACTTTGTGTTAATAACTGGCAACTCGTGCGGCATCTCTGTTAATACTAGTCCTTTTAAGACTACCATTAAACACTATAAATTCGGTCGACGTAATCCTTAATTTTTTATATAGAGGTTACTATAATTGTTTGAGGCTTCAGCACAGATATAAAAAATCCCATAAATTACCAAGCAATTTATGGGATTTAAGACGATAAACCGTAAACGCTTTATGAGCCGTTTTTTATACCAATTTAGCCAATACCGCCTGACCCATCTGTTGACAGCCTACCTGGGTTAATCCAGCTTCACTGTTGTCAAGAATATCAAGGGTACGCAGTCCATCGTCAAGTACATCGCTAACTGCTTGCTCAATGGCTTGCGCGGCTGCTTCATGCTTAAAGGTATAACGCAGCATCATTGCTACAGATAGGATAGTCGCCAAAGGATTGGCTTTATCCTGACCGGCGATATCAGGCGCTGAACCATGACAAGGCTCATACATCCCTTTGCCATTTTCATCCAAACTGGCAGAGGGTAACATGCCAATAGAACCTGTCAGCATCGCCGCTTCATCTGACAAGATATCGCCAAACATATTACCTGTTACCATAACGTCGAACTGCTTAGGATTACGAATCAGTTGCATACAGGCATTGTCTGCATACATGTGTGATAAGGTCACATCAGTATAATCCGCTTCCTGCATAGCCGTTATAGTCTGCTTCCACAACTCAGTGACTTCTAAGACATTGGCCTTATCAATTGAGCACACTTTAGCAGGACGTCCTGCTGCTTGAGCACGAGTTTGCGCCATCTCAAACGCTACTTTACCAATACGTTTGATTTCGCTAGTGCTGTACACCATGGTATTATAGCCTTGCTGCTCACCATTCTCTAAAGTGCGAATACCACGTGGCTCACCAAAATAAATACCACCAGTCAACTCACGAACGATCAGTAAATCCAGACCTGAAATAATCTCAGGTTTGATACTCGAAGCATTAACCAGCTGTGGATATAATTTGGCGACCCGTAAATTGGCAAATAAGCCAAGCTCGCTACGAATCTTGAGTAAGCCGCGTTCAGGACGTTTACTGCGCTCAATACTGTCCCACTTAGGCCCGCCAACTGCTCCTAATAGTACTGCATCTACTGCTCGAGCACGGCTTAACGTGTCTTCCGGCAACGGTTCGCCGGTGGCATCAACAGCGGCACCACCGATCAATCCTGACTCCAGCGTTAAATCTAACGCAAACTTCTTATTGACAGCTTGTAGCACGTCAATGGCCTGGGCCATAATCTCAGGACCAATACCATCGCCTGCTAATGTTAATATCGTTGCCATGCTAATCCTTGTGACTGAGTTAATAAAATAAGAAATGAGTAGATAAAAGGACTCATTGAGCTAAATATACTATCGGCTCAATGAGTCCTTTTGTTTATATCGTTGTTATATATGGACTACCTTGATTAATATTACCGGCTCTATGTACGGGCTCGATGAACGCAGTTGATATCAGTATTTACTAACGTTTAAACACTCAGTAGCATCAACACCTATAGGCTATTACCTTAAATTTTGACCGTTACTTTATTATTAATTACCGGTTGAGTGACTATACTGGTTTCTACAAACTCGCCTTGATTGTCAGTATCTGACTGCTTACAAAAACGGCGCTGTAAAATATTATCTTTTAGCAAGTCAATGCATAAAGGTTCGGGTGATGCTGCTTCTAGTAAACTACCGTTGACCTGGGTTGATTTATGGCGATAAGCGCGCAGCAGATACGTCCCTGACTCTTTGAATTCATCGATCATGGCAAAACGTTCAATATAGTCAACATTATTTTCAGGATAAAAATTGATGTGTATTTCACGCTTTATGGGTTTGACACGCGCATAATAATTAAACAGACCATCAATACCAGAGGCTGATAAGGGTACTATTTTCACTGATTTATTATTTACCAGTGGTATCGTGTCCATTTGTATTTGCGCTTGCTCACTTTTACTGAGCCTAGCGTAATGTACTCCATTGGCGCTCGACATAGAAATCAACATCGAAGGATCAACAGGCTGATGGGTATCCGTTGCTATTACTGATGTTTGGTCGATTCGAGTGATCTCGCAGTGGTAGGTTCCCGCACAAGCAATATTAACTTCGCCACTAATGAGTATGACTTGGCCCGCCCAATCTCCAGCACTGGCCTCTTCCTCTATTTGCTGATAGCCAGTCAATAGCTGACAGCCGGATAGCAATAAGCTTGCGGCCACGGCAGTACTTGCAAATACAGCATAACTTTTTTTATTCATAAGGACGGCTACTGTTCATATAAAAGTGAAAAGACACGTGACATGCTATCTAGGGGTACTTAAAGCTTATAGGTTGTATTCATTTTAGCCAGTTCGTCGGCATAACTCAACGCCGCAACCCTAATTGACTGCCTTTTATTCACACTTATAGCCATAGCCCTACTAATATAGTGAAATTAGCAGGGTGGACTTAACTATTAAGTTAATAGCCGTATCGATTATCAGACTTGCAGTGACAGTTACGCGCGCACTTCGTTGAAGATCCAGGGAGTGGTTTGCATCATCTTAGCTTCATACTCTTTGATCGCATCCCCTTGCTGTAATGTTAAGTCGATATCATCAAGACCGTTCAGTAGGCAATGCTTGCGAAAGGCTTCAACCTCAAAAGGATATTCTTCACCAGCTGAGGTAATGACCACTTGTCGTTCTAGATCGGCGGTTAGCTTGTAACCTTCATTAGCGAATGTTGCTTGCATCAAAGTATCGACGATCCCTTCGGCCAAAACGATAGGCAGCATGCCATTTTTGAAGCAGTTATTATAAAAAATATCAGCAAAACTGGGGGCAATGACCGTACGAAAACCATACTCTGAAAGTGCCCACGGTGCATGCTCACGGCTCGAACCACAGCCAAAGTTTTTGCGCGCCAGCAAAATATTGGCACCTTGGTAACGCGGCTGATTTAGAATAAAGTCCGGATTGATAGGGCGTTTGCTGTTGTCCTGACCAGGATAGCCTTCGTCAAGATAACGCCAGTCATCGAACAAATTGACCCCAAAGCCCGTACGTTTAATAGACTTTAAGAACTGCTTAGCAATAATTTGATCGGTGTCAACATTCGAGCGATCAAGCGGGCAGACAATACCAGTTTGAGTGTTATAAGCTTGCATAATAATTTCCTATAGATCATGGGTCTTATTGAGTAAAGAGTGATGCATATTATTAATTGCACCATCCTTCACGCTAATAGTAGGCATTTACCAATAATAGGCATTTACCAATAATTGGCATTTACCGAATATCAGGGACAAATAAAGCCTAAAAAGTGCGCACATCGACGAAGTATCCTGCCAAGGCGGCGGCGGCAGCCATCGCTGGACTCACTAAATGAGTACGTCCGCCATTACCCTGACGACCCTCAAAGTTACGGTTAGAAGTCGACGCACAATGCTCTTGGGGTTCAAGCTTATCCGCATTCATCGCCAAGCACATCGAACAACCTGGCTCACGCCACTCAAAACCAGCATCTGTAAACAAGGTATCTAGACCTTCTGCTTCCGCTTGCAACTTCACTTGTCCTGACCCTGCTACCACAATCGCTTCTTTAATACTGTCTGCAACCTTGCGACCTTTAATGACTGCTGCCGCATCACGCAAATCTTCTATACGCGAGTTGGTACACGAGCCAATAAATATTCGATCAAGTTGGATATCCGTAATTTTCTGCCCTGCTTGCAAGCCCATATAAGTATAAGCGCGTAGCCAGCCTTCTTCTTGCGCCGCATCCACTGCTTGATCAAGGGTTGGTACTGATTGGGTGATGTCCACTACCATCTCAGGTGACGTACCCCAAGACACTTGCGGTGCTATTTGGCTGCCATCAATCTCGACCACGGTATCAAATTCTGCATCATCATCTGAATAGAAGGTCCGCCAATGAGTTTCTGCTTGCTGCCATTGTTCAGCAGTGGGCGCATAAGGACGACCTTTGACATAATCAATCGTTATGTCATCAACTGCTACCATACCAACACGCGCACCGGCTTCAATCGCCATATTACAGACGGTCATCCGCCCTTCCATACTCATATCTTCAAACACTGATCCGGCGAACTCAATAGCGTGCCCTGTGCCACCCGCGGTACCGATTTGCGCAATAATAGCCAACACCACATCTTTTGAGGTGATGCCAGCACTTAGCTTACCGGTGACCCGAACTTGCATATTTTTCATTTTTTTAGTGATCAAGCACTGAGTCGCTAATACATGCTCAACTTCAGAAGTACCAATGCCATGTGCCAGACAGCCAAGCGCACCGTGAGTGGCGGTATGTGAATCACCACAAACCACGGTCATGCCTGGTAGCACCAAACCTTGTTCAGGGCCAACCACGTGTAAGATGCCTTGGCGGGCATCATTGATCGTAAACTCGGCGATGTTGAATTTAGCACAGTTATCGTCTAGGGTGACTACTTGCAGGCGTGAGACCTTGTCCTTAATACCGGTCACCCCTTCTAAGCGCTCTTTGGACACGGTCGGAACGTTGTGATCAGGACTGGCAATGTTGGCAGACAATCGCCATGGCGCTCTATTAGCGAGCTCCAAACCTTCGAATGCTTGCGGACTAGTCACCTCATGTAACAGATGGCGGTCAATATAAATTAGGCTTGAGCCATCATCACGTTTAGTGACTTCGTGAGCATTCCAAAGTTTGTCATATAAAGTTTGACCGGCCATTTTACTATCCTTTATTAGTTGCTAATCGCTTAGCTTGATATTCATTACTGCTTATATATTATAAGCTGAGTCTCTCTTTAGGTACTGTCGTTCTTTGAGCATGGTTGTGTTTGGGCGTTGGCGTCGTATTGCTAACGTATATTACCTTATAGTCGATAGCTTTTATGGCGCGATAGTAATTTATAGAAGGGCAATACTCTTTATCAGAATACCGAATCGTTTATCAAATGGTTTATCAGATCGTCATCATAAGGCTGACATAATAAAAATGTCAAAAAGTGTCTAGATACCTTGTGATTATAGCAGCCTAATCCTATAATAATAATTGATGATTTTTGCCCAGTCACAAACTTTTATTTCTAAGACGTTTTGACTGGGTCAGCCAACTTTTATTTATAGCTCGTATTGCAGCTAAGGACACCGGTTTGAATACTACTAATTTGACGACGTTTGTGACAGTTATGCACACTGGCAGTATTTCAGGCGCAGCAGAAAAGCTGTTTATTACTCAGCCTGCTGTCAGTAAGCGGATCAAAAACCTAGAAGAAGAGTTCAAAATTACCTTATTTGATACCGTAGGTCGCGGTATTGTGCCGACCCAAGCGGCCAACGAAATGCTGCCGCACGCCAAACGTTGGTTGGATGATTATGAAAACTTCAAGATTAACCTACAACACTCCCAACATATTGTATCCGGTAAGTTGGTTATCGGCACCAGTCATCATATTGGCTTGCATCACTTAGCACCCGTATTGAAGCATTTTATCCAAACTTATCCAGCGGTACAGCTAGAAGTACATTTCGTTGATTCGGAAACAGCGCACAAAGCAGTATTAGATGGCGATTTGTCTTTGGCTTTTTTGACCCTGCCGCCAGTTTATGACAAGCGCTTAACTTATCATGCATTATGGTCAGACCCACTGTATTTAGTGACCGGCACCTTATCGCCACTAGCGAAGAAAAGTGACGTCACTTTAGAGCAGTTGGCACGTTATCCTGCTATCTTGCCGTCCGCAAATACTTTTACCAGTCAGATTACCTTAGCTGAATTTGCCAAGCATAATCTAAAACCTTATGCCACCATGAGTACCAATCCACTTGAATCTATTCGAATGTTGGTATCCGTTGGTCTGGGTTGGTCAGTATTGCCGCAAACCTTGATCAGTCAAGACTTAGAACGCATAAATATGGCAGAAAATATTGAGCTGCAACGCTACTTAGGTGTCGTCACCAACCCAAAACTGACCAAGTCTAGTAGCGTTACCGCTTTATTGGATCTGCTTGCGCCCATTGAATAAATCTTGCGCCCATTAAATAAATATAGTGTCGCTGGCTAAAGCCACGTAGGAAGTCTGACTGGCTTTAACCAGATAAGAGCTTTATTCGCAATTATAGCTTTCTTACGTTATAATGCCTTAATCTGATGTTTTATAACATATCATTACCAAAGTGATACTGATAGTTATATATTGAATAGCTTGAGTAAGTTATCATGGCACTGAAGCTATAATTACTCTCAACAATAGTACAGTTAAACAATAGTGTACTTTTTAAATGCCTATTACTTTTTCTATACTATGTTGTCTAATTTATGTTATCTAATTTCAGAATAACAAACACTAATTTTAGAATAAATAGTTTTTATAGTAGATAGAGACAACGCTAATATAAAAACTATCGATAATATAATTAACGGTTTTAAATGATTGATTTTATCAGCGGCTAATATATGTGGTTGGTTGAGTAGGAATACCGGATCGGTTATTTCTGTTACTCCCAACACATTACCTCGGCAGAATCGACTTAGATAGGGTTATCCCTAAAATAGTATCAATCATATAAAACTAAGCGCAATTATTTATCATAATTTAAGAGCCATTATGTCCTACTTAATGGCTTTTCTTGTCTTTAGACGTTGTTCTTGAACCTGGTCTTTGAAGATTAAAGTTTTATAGTTAGATATAATTAAAGTCAATCTGTTGGCTAAGGACAGTTATATGAATGGGATTTCTACTGGCGTACTAGTATCGTTAGGCGCCTACTTTCTAGTAATGATCGGCATCGGCATTTATGCTTACTTTAAGCAGGCCAATGATACAGAAGGCTATATGCTTGGTGGCCGTAACTTAGGCCCCGCAGTAACCGCGTTATCCGCTGGTGCATCAGATATGTCTGGTTGGTTGTTACTCGGTCTACCAGGTTATATGTATGCTGACGGGGTCGTTAGTATTTGGATTGCTCTCGGCTTAACGACTGGTGCTTTTTTAAACTACATCATTGTCGCACCGCGTCTACGTGTTTATACCGAGATTGCTGATAATGCGATTACCTTGCCAGATTATTTTGCTAACCGCTTTGAAGATAAGTCGCACATGCTACGCGTTATCTCAGCGATCGTTATTATTCTATTCTTTACGGTTTACACTGCAGCCAGCTTAGTTGGTGGTGGTAAACTCTTTGAAAGTTCGCTCAACCTACCGTACACGACTGGTCTTTGGGTCACGGCTGGCGTGGTTGTCGCTTACACCTTATTCGGTGGCTTCTTAGCAGTATCAATGACTGACTTTGTGCAGGGCATTATTATGCTGTTTGCGCTGGTTATCGTACCCGTGGTTGCTTTCACTGATCTTGGTGGTATTGCAGCGGTTACTGAGTCCGTCAGAAACATTGATCCGACCCTACTGAATATTACCAGCGGCATGACGCTTTTTGGTATTATTTCACTGCTGTCATGGGGCCTCGGCTATTTTGGCCAGCCGCATATCATCGTCCGCTTTATGGCTATTCGCTCAGTTAAAGAAGTACCAACCGCGCGTAATATTGGTATGAGCTGGATGATCGTCAGTCTAATTGGTTCTTTGGCGACTGGTTTCGCTGGTCGTGCTTATGTACAAAAAACTTCAATGACCTTGGATGACCCTGAGACTATCTTCTTGGTATTCACTCAGTTCTTATTCACGCCATTGGTTTCAGGTTTCTTATTAGCAGCGATTTTAGCAGCGATTATGAGTACCATCTCATCACAATTATTAGTGGTCTCAAGCTCACTGACTAAAGATGTCTATAAGTTATTTTTTGACAAAGACGCACCAGAAGCGCGCCAGGTGATGGTTGGCCGTATCTCGGTAATATTAGTCGCTGTGATTTCGATCTTTGTCGCATCCGACCCAGAAAGCTCTGTACTGAATCTCGTATCTAATGCTTGGGCAGGATTTGGTGCCGCATTTGGACCATTAGTAATATTTAGCTTAATATGGCGCGGTATGAACCGTAACGGTGCTGTTGCCGGTATGGTCGTCGGTGCCTTGACTGTTATTATATGGACATATGGTCCTTTCGAGTACAATGGTATGGCGCTTAACAGCTGGTTATATGCGATTGTTCCCGGTTTTGCCCTCAGTACTATTACCATCTTTGCGGTTAGTATAATGACCGGTGGTCCAAAACCTTCAGTCTCAGCGAAGTTTAAAGAAATGGAAATGAATTTAAATGAATAAGATACTAACTTGAATGAGCGTAGTAACCTGTTTACTACCTTGATTGAATGTTAATGCCCTTATTAAGAAAAGCCTCGTTACTTTTATAGTAGCGGGGCTTTTTGTTGGGTGTTATTAGTATGAGATTAAGAGATTAGAATTTGTAGTTGTACAAATATCGATAAGAATAGCGGCAACTCCGCTTATCTCCCTGTTATCATTTTCAGCTCTGGGTTCCGATATGACCAACCTGCTATGGCGTTAATACTGAGTAAACGATTACCGGTTACAATCGGCAGCCATAATACATTGATAATATATTCATGATACCTTAACGATACGGCGAGAATATTTCACATCATACCCTTATCTCTTAGACCAGATAGTCTATATTTAAATCAATCCATAAAAAAGCGACCCATAATGGGTCGCCTTTTTTGCATTGGATAATAGCGTTAACGCTATTCTATTTTGTCTTAACGCTAAGCCATTCTAGTTAAAGCTTTGTTTTGCTTGATAAGATAGCTTCACACCGACGATATAGCCATCATTATCTTGGAAATCGCCAACAATTTTGTCACTTGGTAATTGACCTTTAGCATCACCGAACCATAAGTACTTGCCGCCCGCTGATACGGCAACGGTTGGGGTTACATTGTACTTGGCGCCGAGACCAACACTATAATAGCCCTCGACAGGACCTAATGACGTGGTAGGATCGCCAGCACCACTGTCCCAGCCTACAGTACCACTTAATGCAAGTGCTGGTGTTAGACGTTTAGCAAGACCGACCTCTACTTGATATTGGTCATCTTCATACTCAACCAAATTCAAACCATCAGGACCATAGGACCTTTTACTAACATCATTATACAACGGTGGCGTGATAGCAAAGTCACTCCATGGCACCCAGCGCACTTTAGCGGTTGCTAATGTGGTTGGATTGATACCAGTTTGAAAGTCGAAGTTGACTGATTTTGGTGTCGTTATTTCCATTTCATTACTCTGAACTGGGTTAATACCCAAGGCAGCAGCTACTGGGTATTGCTCAGCAATATTCATCTTATGATCAATCTCAGATCGATAGGTTAGAGCAGCCTTTAAGGCAATTTCAGGCTTGCTATACGACACACCCGCTAAATAACCATAGTCTTGATCTGGACTAATATGTGAAGTGTAACCCGTGGCTGGACCATATGCAGTGCCACGTAGCTTCACATCCGCTTGAATGCGCTGAGCAACTGGACCGCCGTAGATTTGGAAATTTTTATTGGCACCAAATTTCATACCAAGAATAGCAGTGATATTTTCACTACGCACTTCGACGTTGGTACCCTCTCCTGCAGTACCTACTTCAGCTGCTGCTATTGCTTGTGCAGTACGAAGCGCTGTTATTCCAGCTGTGACCGCATCTATATCCTCTGGGGTAGAAGAGGGTCCCAAACTACCACCTAACTCAGCAATTCTATCCTCAACACCTTCATTGTCTGAACCTGTTAGGTCTGTAAGAATAGCATCAACGTCACCTCTTGATACAAAACTATTATCCCCACTATAAGCTGCAGCAGCACCAAAAGGCTCGTCATATAAGATACCAACACTAAAGGTATCATTGATGTCGGCTTTTACCCCGTAACGGAAGAAGTCATAAGACTCAGCAATATCACCGGTTTTTTTGCCACGCTCATAAGTGTTAGAGTTAGGATCATCATTAGCGCTATCATAACCACTAACGTCAGCATCGATATAGGTGTAAACTGCCTCAGCGTATACGCCGTCTTGTAAGAATGCGGTCATATCTTGACCTGAGCGATCAAGACCGGCGGCATTACCCATGCTAGCCATAGAAAAAGCAGTAATAGCTACAGCAAGAGTTTTTAAGTGAAAGGTAGGTCGCATTGTGTATCTCCAAACATCCGCATTGTTTTATCGTTACGATAATCAGCAGGTGATGGTGATGCACACTAGTTGCTGGTTGTTGTAACGATGTCCTGATTCGAATAGTAATATCTTTTTAACAGGAAGACAACGACTAAAACACTTTATTTCCCTAATATGACTGAACAGTACAGATAGCATATAAGCAAGTGTCTGTCTTAAATATGCAGTAACTTAGCTTATTGCTTACCCCTAAATCACTCCTTTTATCACTCAGTATTGAACGCTTTTATGTAATGAGTTATCTTCCCTGAGGCGCTAACAAAAAGCTTCATAGCTAAATTTTATCTTCTGCGATATTATTTATTTTTAATAATTCAACATAAAAAAAGCGACCCATAATAGGTCGCTTTTTGACTCAGACAGTAGTATTAACTTAAGATAGAGTTAATACTCAAACCGTCTAGTTAAATTTTTGTTGTGCTTGGTAAGACAGCTTCACACCAACGATATAGCCATCATTGTCTTCAAAGTTACTAACGGTAGCTTTGCTTGGGATTTGGCCTTCAGCATCACCGAACCATAGGTATTTGCCACCCGCTGATACGGCCCAGCTTGGAGTGACGTTATACTTGGCGCCCAGACCTACACTATAATAGCCCTCAATAGGACCTAAAGAAGTTGTTGGGTCACCCGCACCACTATCCCAACCGACAGTCCCGCTGACTGCGAGTGCTGGAGATAAACGTTTAGCCAAACCTAACTCTACCAACCATTGATCCTTATCATAACTAACTAAATCGAAACCTTCATCAGGAATGCCTTGCACACCCAATGCTGGTAATTTCTTGCTAGTCTCATTATATAACGATGGCGTAATCGCAAAATCACTCCATGGCACCCAACGTACTCTTGCAGTCGCTAACATGGTAGGATTAATACCCGTTTGGAAATCAAAGTTCACAGACTTAGGCGTGGTGATCTCAATGGTATCGCTTCTAGTTGCCGGAAGTCCAGGACCGAATGGGGGTGGATTAGCAGCAAAAGGATAGAGTTCAGATGCTTGCGTATTATGTTCAATCTCAGAACGATAAGTTAATGCTGCCTGTAAAGCAATTTCAGGCTTACTATAGGATATACCCGCTAAATAACCGTAATCCTGATCCACATTAACATTTAGAGTATAACCATTAGCAATACTATAAGCAGTACCACGTAGTTTTACATCCGCTTTGACACGCTGGGCTACTGGACCGCCATACACTTGGAAATTCTTATTTTCACCAAGTTTTGCACCGATGATACCGGTGATGCTTTCAGTACGTACTTCTACATTAGTACCTTCACCATTTGCATCCACAAAGTTATTATCACCGCTATAATCAGCCGCCGCACCGAAGGGCTCATCATATAAAATACCCACGCTAAAAGTATCGTTGATATCCGCTTTTACGCCATAACGGACAAAATCATAAGATTCTGCGATATCGTCAATCTTATTTTTATTATCTGTTTTATCATAACCACTCACATCAGCATCAATATAAGTATAGCTGGCTTCAGCATACAATCCATCTTGTAGGAATGCGGTGATGTCTTGACCTGAACGATCAAGACCGGCCGCACTGGCTACACTGGCTGCAGAAAAAGCAGTAACGGCTACTGCTAGATTTTTAAAATTAAAGGTAGGGCGCATTGTCACTCTCCAAACATCCATATTGTTTTACCGCTACCTCAAACCTGATTTGGCTAGCGATATTTGAAGTGCAAGATACTAATGCCTTTTAGGCACTAAGACAACTGCAAAAACACATTATCTCTCTATTATGACTGAGTAGTCACAGGGTGATAACTATGGCTACAAACCCTACTGTAATGACAAACCCAGTTAATGGTCAAATCAATTTAGCTAGCATTTATTAACCAGTATTTGCTACCAGTATTTGCTACCAGTATTTGCTAATAGTGTGGTGGTCTGTCTGCCACCGCATCGAACGGGGCAATACCACTGTCTGCATTCTGGTTTTCAACTTGCTTATAGACCAGCTGTAGCTGACGTTGTAACTCTCGGATATGCTTATCTTGCCGAGTAATAACCTCATCGAGTCGCTCTACGGTCAGCTCAAGATGTGCCATATTCATTTGTAACTCAATCACTTGTGCTGCTAGCTCAGTTTGTGCCATTGCGGTCTCATATTAAAATGGTGGGTTTTATTTATGTGGTAAGAAAAGATATTTAATTTTCTAAAATCATTGTATCTACAGGGTTTCGCGTATGGCACTGTGAATAATACCGATGACTATTCGGGTCAAAATGATAGATCAAGATATTTAGCTCCATAGGTAGTTAACAGCTTCTTATTTGATAGCTTACAATTGATAACTCCCTAGTAGCCTACTAGTAGAGTGACGGCGCTGAAATAGCCATCATAAAAATTTTTTACTCACACTACAGTCGCATGGCAGCATGTTATACTGCTCGCAATTTCGCAACAACCCCTACCTCACTATTATATAAGCTTAAGATACTCTATGGCACTGATACATTTAAAAGATATTCACCTTGCCTTTGGCGTCGCTCCTGTCCTTGATGGTATTGACTTTGCTATCGATGCAGGCGAGCGCGTGTGCTTAATCGGCCGCAATGGCGAAGGCAAATCCACCTTGTTTAAGCTGATCAATAGCTCATTGCTGCCTGATAGCGGCGAAGTTATTATTAACAGCAGCGTACGCGTTGCCATGCTCGAGCAGGATGTGCCCGAAACCAATGGCAGAATATTAGATATCGTCATGGGCGGTAGTCGCCGTACCGCAGATCTACTGATCAACTATGATAAGCAAACTGACTTGTGCGCTAATGGTGATATGGATGCGTGCGAGCGTATGGCAGACTTGCAGCATGATATCGATGCGGTACATGGCTGGGATTTAGAGCGCGAAGCAACCCGTCTAATCACCACTATGGGGCTTGATCCAGAAGATGACTTATCGTCGCTCTCTGGTGGTCGTAAGCGCCGTGTTTTATTAGCACGCTCACTAGTGACCAAGCCTGATGTGCTGCTGCTCGATGAGCCGACTAACCATTTGGATGTTGATAGTATTGAATGGCTAGAGCGCTTCTTATTAGATTGGCAAGGGCTGACCTTACTGTTCGTCACCCATGACAGAGCCTTTGTTAATAAGTTATCAACCCGCATTATTGAGCTGGACCGCGGTCAATTGACCAGCTATGACGTGACCCAAGGTGCAGGTGGTTACGCACGCTATCAAGAGCTAAAAGAGCTACAGCTATTGGCTGAAGAGAAGAATAACGCTAACTTTGATAAGAAACTGGCTCAAGAAGAAGTATGGATTCGCCAAGGTATTAAGGCCCGACGTACCCGTAATGAAGGCCGCGTACGCGATCTAAAAGCATTGCGCGAAGAACGTGGCGACCGCCGTGAACAAGTCGGTAATGTCAACATTACCATGGGTCAAGGCGAAAAAAGCGGCAAGCTGGTTTGTAAAGTCAAAAACCTTCATCTTGAATATGATGGTAATGTGTTGGTCGACAACTTTACCACCACTATCATGCGCGGTGACAAGATTGGTATTGTCGGACCTAATGGCGCAGGCAAAACCACGCTGATTAAAGCCTTACTCGACATGTCAGACGACGAAGTGACCAAGACTGGCAGCGTTGAGTTAGGCACTAGCTTAAAGATCGCATTCTTTGACCAGCTGCGAGATCAGTTGGATCTTGAAGCCAGTGTGGCCCAAAACGTCTCAGAAGGCTCAGACTTTGTTGAAGTCGGCGGCCGCAAGACTCATATTATGAGTTATCTACAAGACTTCTTATTTGCCCCAGAGCGTGCCCGTACGCCCGTAAAAGCCCTATCAGGTGGCGAGCGTAACCGCGTGCTATTGGCCAAGCAGTTACTAAAACCTGCCAACATCCTGGTGCTCGATGAGCCTACCAACGATTTGGATATGGCGACCCTTGAGCTATTAGAAGAATCAGTAGCCAGTTTTAACGGTACAATTCTACTCATTAGTCATGATCGTTCATTTATGGACAACGTGGTTACCTCAACATGGGTATTTGATACCGATGAAGACAATAAAGGTATCGTCAAAGAATATGTGGGTGGCTACCAAGAATATCTGGTACAAAAAAATCGCGAGCAAGCCGCACTAGCAGCAAAATCTGGTAATAAGGGTGCGACCAATGGTAAGTCTGCTAATAAGTCAGCGCCAACGGCCAAGCCTAATAAAGCAGCCAAAAAGCTCAACTACAATGACCAACGTGAACTGGATAACTTACCAAAAGAGATTGCCGCTCTTGAAGCCGAACAAACTCAGCTCCAAGAAAAACTGGCTGATGGTTCGTGGTTTACTCAAGACGTTGATGCTGCGACCGCGGCTAGTGAACGCTTATTAACTATAGAAGAAGAGATGATGCATAAACTTGAACGTTGGGATATCCTTGAAGGCTGATCTGAACAGTGCTAGCGCTTCAATTTAAAACTGTTATTATGGTAATGCCACAAGCTTATTTTAAGGCGCTGTTTTGAAATAGTGCCTTAAAACTACTGCCTCTTATTATCTTTATGCATCACAAAATAATGTTAAGGGGTTTGCAACGGTTTATACCACCGACTAACACAATGTAAATGTACTGAAAGTTAGTGAACATTACCTTAATTTCAAGTATCATTCCCTATTGCTAAATATCCTTATAATTTATAAGGTGATTGGCAAATCCTCCTTAATAACTCAAACCTTGAAATTCTCTATATATTACAAGGATATGGTGAGTATTCTGTCATATTCAATAGACTATTATGACCTATTGAGGTGGTTTTATTTTTAACACAATAATTTATTTTATCACCAAAATAGCTTAGAATAGTAACAATTAGCAGAATTAGGCACAGCTAAAGTGGCTGGTGATCGATATTGTAAATTTCTAAGCCACAAACCCAGTGTGGGATAATCCCATTTCATTCACCTGGAGGAAGTATTAATGAGCCATGCCGAAGGCGTTAATGTACAACGCCGTAGAGTTCTAATTGCCTCAACTGCCGCGATTGGTGCAGTTGGAGTAGCTGCGGTGGCGACACCTTTTGTCCGTTCTTGGTATCCAAGTGCCAAAGCGGAAGCTGCAGGGGCTTCAGTTACCCAAGATATCGGTTCTGTTGACGCAGGACAAATGATTGTCATCAAATATCGTGGTAAACCTATTTTTGTAGTAAAGCGTACTGAAGAGATGCTGACGACCTTAGAATCGGTCAAGCCTTTGCTGGCTGACCCTGACTCAAGCGAATCGTTACAACCTGAATACTGTGCTAATCCTACACGCTCTATAGACCCCACTATCTTGGTGGTTGAAGGCGTGTGTACACATTTAGGTTGTGCACCGAACTACCGTCCCGATATTGGCGCGACTGACTTAGGTGGTAATGACTGGTATGGTGGATTTTTCTGCCCGTGCCATGGGTCTAAGTACGATTTAGCGGGCCGCGTCTATAGCGGTGTTCCTGCTCCGCTTAACTTACCCATCCCAGATTATAATGTGGATGGTACCATCTTGACGGTTGGGGAGGCTTAATATGAGTATGGGTAAAAATATCATGCGTTGGGTTGACGCACGCTTTCCGGCGACCGAGACCTATGAATATCACATGTCCAAATACTATGCACCAAAGAACTTTAACTTTTGGTACTTCTTTGGCGTGTTGGCAATGGTGGTGTTGGTTAACCAATTGGTCACCGGTATCTGGCTAACCATGATGTACAACCCGAGTGCCGAAGGGGCATTTGCGTCTGTTGAGTACATCATGCGTGACGTCAAGGGCGGTTGGCTCATCCGTTATATGCACTCGACCGGCGCTTCCGCATTTTTTGTGGTCGTGTATTTGCATATGTTTAGAGCATTGCTATACGGCTCATATCAAAAACCGCGTGAGCTTATTTGGCTTATCGGTATGGGCATTTACTTGTCTTTAATGGCAGAAGGTTTCTTCGGTTATCTCTTACCATGGGGCAACATGTCATTCTGGGGTGCACAGGTTATTCTAAACCTTCCTGCTGCTCTACCGGTCATTGGCGATGGTCTTGCTGAATGGGTACGTGGTGATTACATCATCTCAGGTATTACCCTAAACCGCTTCTTTGCGTTACATGTAGTCGCTATTCCACTAGTATTAGTCGGTTTGGTGTTCATGCATTTAGTGGCTCTACATCATGTGGGTTCGAATAACCCCGATGGTATTGACATCAAAAGGCTTAAAGACAAAAACGGCGTACCATTAGATGGTATTGAGTTCCACCCGTACTATACTGTGCATGACATGGTTGGTATCGTGGTGTTCTTTATTTGCTTCGCTGCAGTGGTGTTCTTCTTCCCAGAAGGTGGTGGTTTCTTCCTTGAGCCCCCTAACTTTGAGGCGGCAAACTCCCTAAAAACACCGGCGCATATTGCACCAGTATGGTACTACACACCGTTCTACGCTATCTTGCGAGCAGTACCTGACAAGCTTGGTGGTGTTATCGCCATGGGTGGAGCGATCGCGGTACTGTTCTTAGTACCTTGGCTGGATAGATCTCCTGTACGCTCAATGCGTTATAAAGGTGTCCTATCAAAAATCGCGTTGACCGTGTTTGCGATTAGCTTCATAGCCTTAGGTTATTTAGGTGCAACGCCAACGTCGCCAGCAGCAACTATAGCGGCGCGTGTGTTTACCGTCTTATATTTCCTATTTTTCTTATTGATGCCGATTTACACTGCCATTGAGAAGTGTAAACAGCCGCCAGAACGTGTCACCGGAGGTCACTAATGAACACGCTAACGAAATTCCTAACTGGTTTGGGCTTAGGTACGGCATTGACCTTAACGGCTGGTACCGCGACGGCCGCTGGCGGTGGTTGCGGCACCTTTACCAATGCTGAGGGTGTTGAAGAGCACTTAGCCTGTAGTGAAGCCCCGATTGACTTTACTAACAAGGGTTCGCAACAGAACGGTGCGAAGATTTTCATGAATTACTGCGCCGGTTGTCACTCTGCAAAGTATGTTCGTCACTCGCGTATCGCTAAAGACTTGGACATACCACCTGAGCTGGTCGAAAAATATCTGATGGTAACTACCGATCAGATTGGCGATCACATCGATGCCGAGATTGATCCTGATGTTCAAGCGGCATGGTTTGGAGCAGCGCCTCCAGACTTGTCACTAGTCACTAGACTGCGTGGTGACGACTGGGTTTATACCTATTTGTTGTCATTCTATGAGGATCCAAGCCGTCCTTGGGGTGCTAATAACCTAGTGCTACAGAACGCAGCGATGCCTCATGTACTGAACAACATGCAAAACAGCATGAGTCAAGAAGAGTTTGAAAGCGAAGTTGGCGATTTGGTTAACTTTATGGCATGGATGGGTGAGCCTGTTCGTCATGATCGTCGAGTTATCGGCTTCTTTGTTATACTGTTCTTGTTAGTGTTGCTCATTCCTGTTTACTTGCTCAATAAAGAGTTCTGGAAAGACGTCAAATAATTTGATAGCTAAGCTTAAAAATTAAGTTTAATAGCTAAGCACCGTTTATTTAAGCACCATATTGAGCACTACTTCGGTAGTGCTTTTTTATGGGCTAAAACTAGACCACTAATAAGCCAGTACGAGACCTAGTTTACGCTTCGCACCTTGATAAATAGGGCGATTTTGTTTACGATGGCAGCCTTAACCATTAACATTAGGCTTTCATGATTGATGCGAATGACATTCCAAGTAGTCAGCTGATTTTATACGCTGACGATGGGTACGACAGTCATGTGGTACGCCTATTACTTGAAGAAAAGAAGCTGGCTTACTATTTATCCCGCTTGCACTCAGAGCGTCCTGAAGATCTGACCGAGCTTAACCCCTACCATACCTTGCCGGTTTTGCAGCAGCGCGAAATTGCGCTGTACGAAATCAATGTTATTTTTGAATACCTTGAAGAGCGTTATCACACTAATAAACTGCTGCCTGACACCCCCCAAGAACGCGCGCAATTTCGGCAATTAGCATGGCGTATTCAGCGTGATTGGCTGGCATTAGGCAAACGCTTGCTCATGCATCCAGACAGCTTTAATAAGGCGCAGGCCGCTCATGCAAAAAAACAACTGACAGATTCTTTGGTCACCTTGTCGCCATTATTTGCTCATAAGCCCTATTTTATGGCTGATGATTTTGGCTGGTGTGATGTACTACTGGCGCCGCTATTATGGCGTTTAGACGAGATGGGTATCACGTTACCTCCAGCTATTAGCCGTCCCTTGATTGACTATCAAAAGCGACTATTTGATCGAGAAAGCTTTCAAAAGAGCGTGCGTTGAGTAAGTTAAGTAGTGATGACTCCTTTATCAAGCACAACTGTGCCGCAAGTAATAATACGGCCAGACAAGCATACCACCCAATAATAAATTCGCTAAAATATTCATTTGATACCATTAGTACAGGAAATTATAAGATGAGCGAGACTACTACTTCAGTCACTCCTACCCGCCCGTATATGGTGCGCGCCCTTTATCAATGGATAGAAGATAATGAGCTTACGCCCTACTTGATGGTCGATGCCACTGCCAAGAATGTACAGATTCCAACCGAACACGTACAAGACGGGCGTATTGTACTTAACATTGCCAGTCGCGCTACTGGCAATATGAGTATAGAGAACGACTACATTCATTTTAGTGCGCGTTTCAGTGGTGTGTCGCAAGAGATTTGGGTGCCACTGACTGCCGTGCTTGGAATTTATGCTAAAGAAAACTCGCAAGGTATGTTCTTTGATCCTAGTGAATATGATGACTATCAGCCAGAAGACGATGCCTCATCAACTAAACAAAATAGCACTAGTACTCCAAACAAGCCTAAACGTGATAATAAAGCGGGATTAAAAGTGTTGAAATAGTCATAATAACTACCGCAATAAAAAAGCTGAGCGTATCTAATACGCCCAGCTTTTTTATTGCATACTTTTTTATTGCATACTTATAGATTTCTACGTTCTGGGTAATGTCACGCCTTTTTGGCCTTGGTATTTACCACCGCGGTCTTTATAGCTGGTCTCACAGACATCATCAGCATCACTTTGGAAGAATAACATCTGTGCAACCCCTTCGCCCGCATAAATACGCGCCGGCAAATTAGTGGTATTACTGAATTCTAAGGTCACATGCCCTTCCCACTCGGGTTCAAGTGGCGTGACATTGACGATAATGCCGCAGCGCGCATAGGTCGATTTGCCCAGGCAAATAGTTAGTACGTCACGCGGAATGCGAAAATATTCAACGGTCCGTGCCAAGGCAAATGAATTGGGTGGAATGATGCATTCATTACCAACAATATCAATAAAGCTTTTTTCATCGAAGTTTTTGGGATCGACAATCACTGAATGGACGTTAGTGAAAACCTTAAACTCAGGGGCGCAGCGCACATCGTAACCATAGCTTGACGTGCCGTAGCTGATCAGACGCTCCCCAGCGTCGTTAAAGCGTACTTGACCCGCTTCAAACGGCTCAATCATATTATGATCTTCAGCCATTTGCCGAATCCAGCGGTCAGATTTAATAGACATTGTCATTCCTTAGCAAATATTTAATAGCGGTGATTATACGTAATTGCAGGCTCAATTTATAGAGTCGCTGGTACTTTTAGCGACATCTCTAAAAATGACTGATTTTGATAAAGGATCGTCTAATTCGTTATTGTTTGCAAAGTCACTCTTTTTCCTTAAAAGATACGCTGGTTATCAATAGGCTTAGCAAACTTATCGATATTGGCTTCAATATTTTTGGCAATACTTAAGTAATATGGAGCAAACTCATCATCAACTAAGACACTGGGCTCGCCTTTATCAACTTGAGCACGGATACCAGTAGCCAATGGTAACTGCCCTAATAGCGGCACCTGATATTGCTCAGCGATTCGCTCACCACCACCGACGCCAAAGATAGCTTCGGTATGATTACAATTGCTACAAGTGTGTAGAGCCATGTTCTCCACCACTCCTAGTACCGGAATATTAGTTTTTTTAAACATCTCGATACCTTTTTGAGCATCAAGTAGTGCAATGTGCTGCGGAGTAGTCACGATAACCGCGCCGGTGACCGGAATACGCTGTGCGAGCGTCAGCTGGATATCACCCGTACCAGGCGGCATATCAATCACTAGATAATCAAGCTGTGGCCAGTTGGTTTGGTTATACAGTTGCATCAGTGCACCAGTCGCCTTTGGTCCACGCCATGCTACTGGGGTATTATCACCATCGAGCAAGCTGCCAATAGATAACATCGCCATGCCATGCGCATTAACAGGAATAAATTGTTCGTTTTCTAGCTCAGGCTTTATATTGGCCACCCCCAACATAGTCGGCATACTGGGTCCATAGATATCCGCATCGAGTACACCTACCCGGTTGCCCAGCTTTTGTAATGCCAAGGCAATATTAACAGTAGTGGTTGATTTGCCGACCCCACCTTTGCCTGATGCTACCACGATAATATGGCGGATATGCGGGTGCCCAGACAGTGATGCCTGGGTTGGAGCCGCCTTGGTAATAGGTGGTTCTGCAGCAGGGCTAGGCTGCGCTGGCGTATTAGGAGTACCTGATAGTTTGCTCATGGCATCAGTCGTTTTTGGCATTTTCTGAGGCAAGCTTTTAGACTCACCCTTGGCGGACGCTGACAGACGCACATTCATATGGATCGCATTAATACCATGTGGGTGTAACAGCTGACCAAGCTCTTTTTGAATGGTTTCGGGATCGCTATCTTGTGGTAGGCGTAAATCTAAAGTGAGCTGGTCACCGTCACGATCTAAACCCGTGACCATCTGTGCAATACTGGTCTCACCGACTTCATAACCCAGCAACACTTTATCTACTGTACTATCACGTTCCGCTTTCTGCTGCGGAGTCTCAGATTTTGATTGCGTTCTTTTTTTTATAAAGTTAAACATAGCTACCTTCGCTTTGTATATGAATGAGGCTGATATTGGTATAAGTATAAATGGTTCAAGACGATTGCGATGTGAATTAAGCTTTAGTTTAACGCCTAATGTAAAGGTGATAAGTAGTCACTAAAATCCTTGGTACCAGTGTAGCCGAATTAGGCTTATAAAAAAACCACAACGCCAGTAGGTCTGAGCCTCATTCAATATATTCAGTACCATATTTGTAGGCAGCTGATTATTGGCAGCTATAATCGAATGTTAATAACCCATTACCAAAACCCTACTACGTTCAGTCATCAACCAGCGTTAGCAAATCACAGCTGAGAAAATCAGGCCTTATTAAACAGCCACCTATTACAGGGCTATCGGCTATTATATGGACAGGAATTGTGAGGCAATAAACAGATAAATAATCACGCCCGAAGCATCGCATACCGACGTTATCAAAGGCGCGCTGGCGGTCGCAGGGTCAAAGCCTATTTTGTTAAGCACAAAAGGCAGGCTCATCCCAATCACACAGCCAATCATTACCACTGACATCATACTAAGCGCTAACACTAGAGACACTACTTCGTCCCCGCGAATATAACCGATGATGGAAATAGCGACTGCCATGGTACCGCCCAATAGCACCGCAACCATCGCTTCTCGGCCCAGTAGCGAGAACCAATCACGCATCACGACATCACCAGTTGCCAGTGCACGTATCATCAAAGTAGCAGACTGGGAGCCGGCGTTACCGCCACTATCGACCAGTAGCGGTAAAAAGAATACCAATACTAGGTTGGCGGCAATCACATCTTCAAAATGGGAAATACCAATGCCAGAGAGCAGGTTGCCGAAGACTAAAAACACCAACCAGAATACCCGCTTGCGATATAGAATGCCAATGCTGACATCTTTTAGTCGGCCAACCATAGTAGAGACACCGCCCGATTTATGAAAGTCATCGGTAGCTTCATCACTAGCGACGTCCATCGCATCATCGTGGGTCACTATACCTACCAAGGCACCACTGTCATCGGTAATCGGTAATGCAATCAAATCATAACGAGCCACTGTTTTAGCGACATCTTCTTGATCATCATGTACGTTACTAGACACGATAGCACTGACCATGATTTCGCTAATTAATTGTTCAGGAGACGCTAGAATTAAAGTCCGTAACGACACGACGCCTAATAACTTGCGTTGTTCGTCAATCACGTAGGCGTGATAAATAGTTTCCGCGTCGGGCGCTTCTCTTCTTAGGTTAGCCAGTGCCTCATCGACAGTCATCGCCGCGCCTAAAGTAGCATAATCCGAAGTCATTAAGGCCCCAGCGGTACCTTCTTCATAAGCGGCTAATCTACGAATATCTTCGCGCTTCGCTTGGGCTAGTGCCGGTAATAAGGCATCACGTTGGTCTTGATTTAAACATTTATATAAGTCGGCCCGTTCATCAGCAGGCATTTCGCCCACCAATCTTGCCATACTATCCCGGGGGAACTCCTGTGCCAAAGCAACTTGAATATCAGTTTTTAGGTAAGAAAATATCGTAGAACGATTGGGCAAACGCTCTAGCAACTGCCAAGCAAACGCTGGCTTAATTAAGGCTAACATATCAGAAATATCGATGGGGCGTAATGCTTTAACCTGATTAATCGCTTGTTCAAACTCTTGTTGTTCAATGGCCTTGCTTAACGTCAATGCCAGGGTTTTATTGTGCATTATTTTTACTCCGTGCGATCCTAAAACGGTGCAACTAGCGCTTTTAAATAGGATCAATAAAAAGAGCCAATATCATTGGCTCTAGTTGATAGAAAAAAGATACTACCGAATTAATTATTGGTTATTAAACTTATAATATGAGCTAAACCATAAAGCGCCTCTATCATACCCGTTTGCTGAATATAACACCAAGCATCCGGCGCCTAGTTCATTTGATGACTGCTGATCTAGATTATGGCATCTCCAAATGACTGTTGATTAAAAAATGACTATAAAAAACCACAACGCCAGTAGGTCTGACATTGTGGTTAACTCATTTTTGTTTTTATAGTGATCAGTGCTGCAGCTTATAGTTACATTGCCTTAAAAAGCTACGTCATAAAAAGCTATTTCATACACCAACCATGACTGGCATTGATAGACTGTCCCGTGAAGACATTGGTTGGGAAAGCCGCTAAAAACAGGGCTAATTGCGACACGTCTTCAACGGTCGTGAACTCTTTGTCGACCGTATTGATCAGCATAATGTCATTGACCACGGACTCTTCGCTGATGCCTTTTTCCGCCGCCTGTAATGGAATTTGCTTTTCAACCATCTCAGTTTTTACAAACCCTGGACACAGCAAGTGCGTACGCACGTTATGCGGCGCACCTTCTTTTGCCATAACACGACACAGTCCAAGCAGACCATGCTTAGCCGTGACATAAGGTGCTTTATATAGTGATGAATCATGCGAGTGCACCGAGCCCATATAGATTATCGTGCCACCTTTGTCGTCTTTATACATATGTTGAATAGCCGCTTTGGTAGTTAAAAATGCCCCATCTAAATGAATAGCGAGCATTTTTTTCCAATTGTCAAAGCTCATTTTATTGATGGGATCAATCAGCTGAATACCCGCGTTAGAAACTAGAATATCGATACTACCAAAGGTATCTACCAGTTTTTGCACGCCATCATTAACCGCATCTTCAGAAGTGACGTCCATGACAATTGCCAGAGCACGACCGCCAGCGGCTTCAATAGTATCAACGGTCTGCTGTGCGGCTGCCATATTGATATCAGCAATACCAACGGCTGCCCCTGCTTGGGCATAAGTCTCAGCGATATCACGGCCGATACCCCCTGCAGCACCAGTGATTAAAGCTACCTTGCCTGTTAAATCCTGCTGTATTTGGGTCGCCATATTTTATCCTTATTATGGGTTGTTATGATAATAACGACAAAACGCTGTCGTTATGGCACGCAAATTCCTTGTGCCATTATTATAGCGTTCTAACGCTACCATCAAGGGTTGTCGCGCGTTATGAAATGATTCTTATTACGCGATTTTATATAAACAACAGTGATTAAGCTGCTGTTATTGGGAAGGGGAAAAACAGTTATTTACTAAGGGTAATCTATTATTAAATATTGGTTATGTACTGCTATTTTTTTGATTGTTACTGGATAGGACTTACTAATTGAATCTTTGTGTGTTCTGAGACTTAAGCTTTGTATCTTCTGATACTTAAGCGTTAGGTGTACTGATTATGCAGGGATGGGACGATTGGTAAAGCGAGGCAAACAATTACAGTTGTAGAAATTACAGTTATAAAAAAAGCACAGCTATTATGTCAAGATTGTACTTAAAATGGCTATTAGACATGAGGTATTAGATGCGAGTTACTAGATATAAGGTATCTGATGACAACTACCACTGGGTTAGTGACAATAGCCTACTAGCAGCTAAGGGTTGTTGCCCTGTTTAGTAACTTGGTTAACTGTTATTAAATGTAACATAATATGTATTTAATAAAAACTATTAAATACATATTATTATGTAGCTACTTGGTAAGTGTCAATAAGTAATGATTACTTAATAATAGTTACTTAATAATAGTTACTTAATAATAGTTACTTAATAATAGTTACTTAATAATAGTTACTGGGGTTTTTTGTTGGAGCTCTGCGAAGCTAACGCCCTCTGCTAGCTCAACTAATTTTAAACCCTGGTCAGTGACATCTAATACCGCAAGTTCGGTGATAATACGATCCACTACACCTTTACCAGTTAATGGCAGCTCACAGTTGGCAAGGATTTTTGGATCGCCATGTTTATTGACCTGCTCCATTATGATGATCACTCGTTGCACGCCTGCGACTAAGTCCATGGCGCCGCCCATACCCTTGACCATCTTTTTAGGAATCATCCAGTTGGCTAGATCACCGTGCTCTGAGACTTCCATTGCCCCTAGGATCGCCAGATTGACATGGCCACCGCGAATCATCGCAAACGATTCTGAGCTACTAAAATAACTGGCACCTGGCGCAGTCGTTACGGTCTGCTTACCAGCATTAATCAAATCAGCGTCAACCTTGTCTGCGGTTGGAAACTCACCAATACCCAGTAAACCATTTTCTGACTGTAGCCAAACATCCATCCCTTCAGGGATATAGTTGGCCACCAAGGTTGGCAGACCAATACCCAAGTTCACATAATAGCCATCTTTTAGCTCTTGCGCTGCACGCTGCGCCATCTGTTCTCTTGTCCATGCCATGATACATTCCTTATTTTTACGGTATTCTATTGTTATCGATTTGCTAACTATTTTTGAAAAAAGCTAATTTTTGAAGAAGCTAAACGCCTTCAACCGCTTTAGTCGTGGTTTTTTCAATGCGTTTCTCAGGATTGCTATTAAGTACAATACGCTGCACAAAAATACCTGGTAAATGAATCTCGTCAGGATCAAGCGTCCCAATCTCGACGATTTCTTCTACTTCAGCAATGGTAATCTTGCCAGCCATCGCGCAGTCTGGATTGAAGTTACGGGCAGTCTTATTAAATATTAAGTTGCCGGCTTTATCGGCTTTTTGTGCTTTGATTAAGGACACATCAGCCACTAACGAATGTTCCAGCACATAAGTACGGCCGTCAAAATCACGGGTTTCTTTGCCTTCGGCAACTAGCGTACCCACACCCGTCGCAGTATAAAACGCCGGTATGCCAGCGCCGCCAGCACGTAACTTTTCAGCAAGTGTGCCTTGAGGAGTCAGTTCAACTTCTAACTCGCCTGCCAAATATTGACGCTCAAATTCTTTGTTTTCGCCTACATAGGAGGAGATCATTTTTTTTATTTGCCGAGTTTGCAATAGCAGACCCAATCCAAACTCGTCCACACCCGCGTTATTACTGATACAGGTCAAATCTTTGACCCCACTGTCACGCAGGGCTTCGATTAACGCTTCAGGAATACCACACAGACCAAAACCGCCAATGGCTAGGGTCTGTCCATCATTGATAATACCTTCTAGCGCACTGTTAGCACTGCTATATACTTTTGATTGACTCATACTAATCTCCTACGATTATCACATCTGTTTTTATAATCAGTTTGTGGATTTAAATGATTGGAACTTATAGGCTGTCGATTATATTTTTGTCATTGCTGACGCATTTTTGAATACTTTTCTTAGTCTGAATGCCTGTGTTTATTATTATCTACATTTGGCGGGTCGTTGACGTCGCTTACTCATGCGTACTCTAGGGTTGTTAACATAGATTAACGTTTGAATGGCAGTGTTTTTGTGCTGCTATACTAATAATAATACGATATGTATCGATATATAATGTTCGCTATAGTTATGCTAAGTTAACATATAATTCTCAACGCGACTAGAAAATAAAATTAATGGAACGATGGCAGCGGCGCCTAGAGTTTTTAATATGAATATTAGTGCACACTCAATATAGTCCATTCAACAGCACTGTGCGAATAACTTATCCTGAGAAATAGCTTATTGACCTATCACAGCAAGCAATACATAATTGCCGCTTGTTTGATTTATTGATGCCAAGGAGAGGTGCCTATGTTCAGCACGCTTGCGATTGTTATTACTTTATTACTTTTGATGTTCTTTGCTTATCGTGGTTATTCGGTGCTGATTTTGGCACCGATTATGGCAATATTAGCAGTGCTACTGTCAGGTGATTTTTTAAGCAGTATCCCTGCTTATACTGATGTCTTTATGTCCGCATTAAGCGGATTTTTGCTCAAATTTTTCCCTATTTTCTTATTAGGCGCTCTATTTGGTCGCCTAATGGCGGACTCTGGGGCGGCAACCGCAATTGCCAATACCGTGGTCAAAAAGCTAGGAGCCAGCAAGGCTATTCTTGCAGTGATCTTGGTCTGCGCCATTTTGACCTATGGCGGGGTATCATTATTTGTGGTGGCCTTCGCCATCTACCCAATCGCTAAAGATTTGTTTAAGGCGGCTGATATTCCTAAGCGCTTGATACCCGCAGCGATCGCGCTAGGGTCATTTACCTTTACTATGACTGCACTACCGGGCACGCCTGCAATTCAAAACGCCATTCCTATTCCGTATTATAATACCAACGTCTTTGCCGCCCCCATCTTGGGTATTATCGGCGGTACCATCATGTTCTTCTGTGGTTGGTTATGGCTACAATCACGGGCTCGTAAAGCCAATGCTGCTGGCGAAGGCTATGGCCAACATGACGATGAGGATGAAGGACAAGGCTTAGGCTCACAAAGTAACGATTCTCAGAGCAATGTGGCCAAAAGCAACTTAGCCACTGACGCTGAGGCACGCGATACCCATCAGACATCATTTACTATCGCGATGATTCCGTTGATATTGGTCATTAGTTTAAACGCCTTACTAACTTATGCCATTTTTCCATCAATGGATTTTAGTGACCTACAAACCCAGTTTCCTGACTTGAATATCGCCGGCTCACTCGGTTTATGGTCAATTATTATTTCGCTGGTCGTGGCTTGTGTGGTGCTGATCTTATTGCGTATCGGTCATTGGGTTAATTTACAAAAAACCATTAACCGCGGTACTTATGATTCCATGTTGCCGATTTTTAATACCGCATCTGAAGTGGGTTACGGGGCTGTTATCGCCTCACTTGCGGGCTTTATTATCATTCGTGATAGCATCTTGAACCTAAGCCCTGATAATCCGTTGATTTCAGAAGCGGTCGCCATGACCACCCTTGCTGGGATCACCGGTTCATCTTCTGGCGGTTTGAGTATTGCGCTATCGACTTTGGGTGAAGACTATTTGAGAATGGCAGTTAACGCTGGGATCGATCCTGAACTGATGCATCGGGTAGCTGTTATGGCAGCCGGTGGTCTTGACACTCTACCGCATAGTGGCGCGGTCATCACACTTCTGGCGATTTGTGGCCTAACCCATAAGCAGTCTTATCTAAACCTTGCTATGGTAACAATGGTTATTCCACTAATTGCTGTAGCAGCGGTTATTACTTTGGGCACGCTATTTGGTTCGTTTTAGTCAGGGTTATAGCCATAATTCAATGGCCATTGCTAAAGGTCGTTGGCTGTGACCAGTATTTAAATTTTAGTAGTAACTGAGCACAGGTATTTAATTTCAAAACCCAATTGGTTAATAGCTGGTTGGGTTTTGTGATTATTAAGGATTAAAAACAATGATCAAAGATTTTGAAAGTAGAAGAGAAAATAAGTACCTTACTAATGAGTATGTCATGTGACTGTTATAGAGATAATTACTAAGCAATGGCACAAATTCAGCCAAATTACGGTATCATAGGCGCAATTTTTATTTTTATAACGTCGTGTCTTTAACTCCCTGTTTATGATTGGCTTATGACTAGCGGATACCGCTATTGTTAACCATGATTTGCTAGTAGTTAGAGGCTTGTGACGTTTAATAATTAACCCGTTTTTATTGTGATATAGGTGATTTTGTGCGTGAGATTTTAGTAACCAGTGCCCTGCCCTACGCCAATGGCTACATTCATTTGGGCCATCTTGTAGAATACATTCAAACTGACATTTGGGCGCGCGCAATGAAAGCCCAAGGCCACCAGGTCACCTATGTCTGCGCTGATGATGCACATGGCACCGCTATCATGCTCAAGGCTGAAGATAATGGCATTACACCAGAAGAGCAAATTGCCACTGTTAAGGCTTCACATGAAGCGGACTTTGCTAAATTTTTGATTGAATTTGATAATTATCACACCACCCATTCAGAAGAAAATAAGCATTTCTCCGAGCTGATTTATCGTAGGCTTGATAGCGCTGGACATATCAGCACCAAAGACGTTGAGCAACTATTTGATCCCGAAAAAAAGCTATTCTTAGCAGATCGTTTCGTCAAAGGCACTTGCCCTGAATGCGCAGCTGCTGACCAATATGGTGATAACTGCGAAGTATGTGGCACTACCTATAACGCTACAGAACTCAAAGACCCACAATCGACGCTATCGGGTGCGACGCCTGTTCTCAAGACCTCCAAACATTATTTCTTTGATTTGCCAGAATTTAGCCAATTCTTACAAGATTGGACACGCACTGATAATCGCTTGCAGTCTTCTATTGTTAACAAGCTACAAGAATGGTTTGAAGCCGGTCTTGCCAGCTGGGATATTTCCCGTGATGCGCCCTACTTTGGCTTTCAGATTCCAGACACCCCAAGTAATGAGCCGGACAAATACTTTTATGTGTGGTTAGACGCACCAGTGGGCTATATGGCCAGCTTCAAAAACCTGTGTGAGCAGCGAAAAGGTACCGATAAAGCCCTCGACTTTGATCGCTATTGGTTGCAAGAAAATGAGCATAAAACTGAGGTTTATCATTTCATTGGTAAGGATATTGTCTATTTCCATGCGCTATTTTGGCCAGCGATGCTTGCCGGCAGTGAGTTACGCACGCCAACTGGAGTCTTTGCGCATGGGTTTTTGATGGTCAATGGCGAAAAAATGAGTAAGTCGCGCGGTACCTTTATTAAAGCTGAAACCTACGCTGAATATCTACATCCTGAATATTTGCGTTATTACTTTGCCAGTAAGCTGTCTGATAAAGTTGAAGATATCAACCTGGATTTAGAAGACTTCATGCAAAAGGTCAATTCTGATTTGGTTGGTAAGGTGGTCAATATTGCCAGTCGCAGTGCAGGATTTTTGGTCAAAAAATATGATGGCATGCTAACAGAGATTTGTGCCGAACCGCGCCTGTTAGAAGACATTACCAAAACGGGTGATGAGATTGCTGCAGCCTATGAAAATCGTGAGTTCTCACGGGCCATGCGCTTAATCATGCAGTGTGCTGACAAGGCCAACGAGTATATCGATGACAAAAAACCTTGGGCGCTTGCCAAGCTTGAAGGCTCTGAGCAAGAAGTACAAGATGTCTGCTCGGTGGCGATTAACATTTTCCGTCAACTCATGGTATATCTCGCGCCAGTATTGCCTGAGCTGACTGCTAATGCCAAAGAGTTCTTAAATATTGACGACTTAAGCTTTGCTAGCCGTAACCAGTGGTTGCTTGGCCATCAAATCAAAAAATTCAAACCATTAATGCAGCGTATTGAAGAAAAAGACGTCGCGGCCATGGTTGAAGCCTCAAAAGCCTCATTGGCCCCAGCTGAGGCCCCAAGCACTAGCCCAACAGCAAAGCCAGCAGCAACCAATACTACTGTTGCTAACAACGATAATGAGCCAACTGATTATATTAGCATTGACGATTTTGCTAAGGTTGAGATGAAAGTTGCCCACGTCTTAGCTTGTAATTATGTTGAAGGCGCTGATAAGCTCCTGCAATTTATCCTAGATGTCGGTGAGGCCCAACCACGTAATGTGTTCAGCGGTATTCGTAAATTTTATGAGCCTGAACAATTAGTCGATAAAAAGGTAATTTGCGTCACCAACCTCGCGCCGCGTAAGATGAAGTTTGGCATATCAGAAGGCATGGTATTATCAGCTGGTGACCCTAAGACAGCACTGGTGGTCATTACTTTACCGGATCAAGCCGTGGTTGGTGATCTGCTTGCTTAGTAAGTAAGCAATGACCTAGCAATCAATGACCTAGCGAGCAGTGAAGAAGGTGTCCTTAGTGGCATCTTTTTTTATCGTAAAATAAGTGTCCATCAAGACAAATCGATAACCTTTAAAACCCGTAAATAATACAGTTAAAATACTTTAATAAAATATTATAAACGCTAGGTTTTAAGCCGTTTATAACTGCATGCTTTAGATAACCAATACACCATTTATGCCTGAGTATTGCTACTGACAAACCCGCTTTAATTTCTTATTGCCATTAGTTACATTACTGTCATAATACAACCATCATGATCAAGGAATCGATCACCCTAATGTTAGCCCGTTCTTGTAACATCGATTAGGCTAACCTGCATTTTTTAACCTATGAGCCAAACTAATAATGACTATTACCTCCACTCTACGCCTAAGCCTGTGCGGAGCTGCTATTAGTGCCATCAGTGCGCTTGGCCTAATAGGCTGCTCAAATTCTTCTACTGACAATAAGGCGGCGGCTGATAATAGTAGCGTCAACGCGGACAAACCAGCCAAGACCTTGGCCATAACCCAGATTGTCGAGCACCCATCGCTAGATGACATGCGCCGTGGCATCATCGATGAGCTGGCAGATAATGGTTATGTCGAAGGTAAAAACTTAACCGTTAACTTTCAAAGTGCCCAAGGTAACACGGCAACAGCCGGTCAGATTGCTAAGCAATTTGCTGGCGACAACCCTGATGTTATTGTCGCTATCTCCACCCCTTCAGCACAGTCTATCGTTTCAGCAACCACTACAATACCCATTGTCTATACCGCTGTTTCAGATCCACTGGGTGCCAAGTTGATTACCGCAGATGGTAAACCGTTTCAAGACAATTTAACCGGACTTTCTAGCCAATTACCTCTAGAGCCCCAACTGGACTTATTACAAAAAATTAAGCCAAGTATTAAGACCATTGGCTATGTCTATAGCCCTGGCGAAGCCAATTCGGTATCTTTACGAGATGACCTGAAAGACGCTTTACCGGCGCGAGGCCTGTCATTACTAGATATCCCCGCCAATCGCCCCACAGATATTGGGATGGCAACGCGCAGCTTACAAGGACGTGCCGACATCATTTATACCTCATTTGATAATAACGTGGCATCCGCTTTTGAAGCGATGACCCAAGCGGCTAATGAAATTAAAATGCCGATTATTGCCTCAGATGAATTCAGTGTTCAGCGCGGTGCAACTGCCGCCCTGGGTGTTAATGATTACGACTTTGGTCGTATCACCGGCAAAATGGTTTACCGAATCTTCAATGGCGAAGCAGTTAACACCATCAAGCCTGAAGTCATGAATGAGCTAACTTTATACGTCAGCCCTAAACACGCTAAAGCGCAAGGGGTTAACTTGCCAGCAGATATGCTTAAAAATGCCATCAATGTTGATACCAAAACTCAAAAATAAAGCTCAAAAATAAAGCTCAAAAATAAAACTCAGAAATAAAGCTCAAATAGCAAGGAAGCACATAACTGCCAGCAAATAAATATTAATTATTTATAACTGCTGTGAACACTACCCTGTATTTATTGTACGGACACATTACTATTTTTAGGAGTAACACCTATGTTGTATCGAAATCGTTTTGCCAAAGCTCTATTATGGGGTGGAGTTTGTACCACTATCCTGACCGGTTGCAATCAGTCAGGGCAAGATACGACTGCTAATGACGCGGCGGCTGGTGATGCGGCAACGGCTATGAAAACTGTTGCCATCACCGCTATTGTTGATCACCCTGCACTCGACGAAGTGCGTAAAGGCGTTATCGATGAGCTGGCTGAGGCCGGCTTTAAAGAAGGTGAAAACCTAACCATTAATTACCAAAGTGCACAAGGTAACACCGCAACAGCGGGTCAGATTGCTAAGCAATTCGTCGCGGACAATCCAGACGTCATCGTTGCTATTGCCACCCCATCTGCGCAATCAGTTGCTGCGTCGACCAGTAGTATTCCTTTAGTATTCTCAGCGGTTACCGACCCAGTCGAAGCCAAGCTGGTTCCGAAACTTGATGGCTCTGGTACTAACGTTACCGGTGCCTCAGATGCGCTTCCTTATGAACCGCAAATCGAATTAATGCGCCAAATTATTCCAGGTCTAAAAGACGTCGGTTATGTTTATAGCCCAGGTGAAGTCAACTCAACCATTATTCTAAAAACGTTAAAAGAAAAACTGGCACCACTCGGTATCAAGGTGCATGAGGCCCCAGCGCAACGTAGTACTGATATTGCTATGGCAGCCCGTAGCCTTGCCGGTAAGGTCGACATGATCTATACCTCAACCGATAATAACGTGGTCTCAGCTTATGAGTCGCTGTACCAAGTGGCTAGAGAAAGCAAGATTCCTCTGATCGCTTCTGATACTAGCTCTGTTGCGCGTGGTGCTGTTGCGGCATTAGGGGTCAATTATTATGATCTTGGTCGCGAAACCGGTAAGATTGTAGTGCGCATTTTAAAAGGTGAAAAAGCAGGCGAGATCGCGGTTTACACCCCCCAGGTTCTTGATTTATATGTCAGCCCAAAAAATGCCGAAGCTGAAGGCATCAGTTTGCCACAAGCGGTTATCGATAAAGCAAAAGAAGTGGTAGAATAGCGTTTTTTATTAGTCACAACGTTAGACAGGTGGTTTTACTAAATATTTAATGATCAGTAGTCATCTGTCTTTCATGCCTTAATATGTTTGTTCAATATATAAACCCAGCGATAAGTCAATTAGCTGGGCTTATTGTTTTAGTTACGCTATAAGCTTCTATTTTGAGCATTTGATAGTGTTGAAAGTTCTTAATGTTTTGAGCCAAAATTTTAAACTCAAATCTTAAGCCAAGGTAGATTATGATAGTTCCCCATCGTGACATGTTTTGGTTTACCCTAACCGCAGATTGTTTAATCTGTTAAATTCACCGCCTGGCTGTTCGGATAATAGGTATTTATGAATGACGCTCATTTATTCGCCATAGACCCTGAACGCTTGGTTATGACTTACTGATCCCTTATGTCTCTAATTGCATTTTTTGGTGCGCTTGAAAGTGGTCTGATTTATGGCCTCGTAGCACTTGGCGTCCTTATCTCTTTTCGTACTCTAGATTTTCCTGATTTAACAGCAGACGGTAGTTTTCCGTTAGGTGGCGCGGTTGCAGGTATCTCTATTATCGCGGGCATCAACCCTTGGCTGGCTTGCGCTTTTGGTATGCTTGCAGGTTCTGTGGCAGGTATTGTCACCGCCTGGTTACATGTCAAACTCGGTATTTTGCAACTGTTGGCCAGTATTTTAGTGATGGTAGCACTATACTCAGTCAACCTACGCATTATGGGGGCGCCAAACCTGCCCTTATTAGGTGAAACTACTGTATTTAGCTCCCTAGTTAATGATGGTAATGGCTATTGGATGCGCTGTTTGATTATTGGCGTGGTGGTGGTCCTCGCGAAGTTATTTTTAGATTGGTTTTATAATACCGAAACCGGACTATCGATGCGGGCAACGGGCTCCAACCTAAAAATGGCCCAAGCCCAAGGTATCAATACCTCATGGATGACCATTGTCGGTATGGCAGTTTCTAACGGACTGATTGCCTTAGCCGGTGCGTTATTTGTACAGACCCAGGGTGGCGCAGATATCTCTATTGGTATTGGTACTATCGTTATTGGTCTGGCAGCAGTTATTATTGGGGAGACCATCATTCCTGCTAAACGTATTTGGCTGATTACCATTGCGGTTATTGTCGGTGCGGTCCTTTATAAGCTATTCATTCAAGTGGCACTATCGAGCGATATCCTGCGTAGCATTGGCTTTGGCCCGCAAGACTTGAACTTGATTACCGCATTATTGGTGGTATTCGCTTTGGTATTGCCTAAAGCTAAGAATAGATTTTTAAGCCGTAAATTACGCGCTTAAGATCAACGACTAAAGCCACGATAAAAGCGACTGTGCTCACCTATAGTTAAAACACCTTAAAAACGCGACAGTACTGCTGGTATAAGCTTTTTGCAGCCTCTGTCTGCGTAGGCACAGCAAGCAAGAAAAACGTATGCCAGCAGTAAGTTATGTATCGATATTACTTTTCATTGACTATAGCTTGAATGAAGCATCAGGAATAGTAATTAAGAACTAGTGACTAAAAAAATAGTAACTGAGGAACCATAGTTATGATGCAAGCCAAAGATTTGCGGCTGACCTTTAATCCGGGAACGCCGATCGAAAACCCTGCCCTACGCGGTATTAATATGAACATCGCTGATGGCGAATTTGTGACCGTTATTGGTACCAATGGTGCGGGTAAATCAACGTTTTTGAATGCAGTCAGTGGCACAAACTTAGTGGATAGTGGTTCAATCTTACTCAATGGTATCGATGTCACCAAAAAGACTACCCATCAGCGTGCCCATTGGGTAGCGCGGGTATTTCAAGACCCGATGGCAGGCACCTGTGAGGCGCTAACCATTGAAGAAAATATGGCCTTGGCCTATAAACGTGGCGGCAAACGAGGGTTAAGTTATGCCTTGAACTCTAACAATCGTGAGCTATTCCGAGAAAAATTGTCCGTACTCAAGTTAGGCTTAGAGAATCGCTTAACGGATCGCATGGGCTTGTTATCAGGAGGTCAACGTCAAGCAGTCAGCCTACTGATGGCCTCATTACAGCCGTCTAAAATCCTATTACTCGACGAGCATACGGCCGCTCTTGACCCAAAGACCGCGGCTTTTGTATTAAAGTTAACCGATCAGATTGTCACTGACAATAATCTGACCACCATGATGGTCACCCACTCAATGCAACAGGCATTGGCACACGGCACTAGAACCGTGATGTTGCACCAAGGCGAAGTGGTACTCGATGTTGCAGGTGAAAAACGTCAAGGTATGACTGTGCATGATTTGCTGGATATGTTCGAGCAAACTCGTGGCGAAAAAGTCGAAGATGACAGCTTAATTTTAAGCTAGTTATTTAAGTTTGAGTACCATTAAAGTCGCTGATTTCAAATCAAAAAAACCTCAAGTGTATAATCTCCCTTGAGGTTTTTTATGGTCTACTGGAACGATGTTGGTGGTTGGATAACTAATAAATTTGAGATTACACCGATAATAGGATACCCTTGTAGAGTGTTAATGTTACATAGGTTTAACATAGTTGTAGCTTTATTTATCAAATAACAAACTATTTTTAATGATAAATGAGGGGCTGTTTTTAGTATTGTAACTATTACTTCAGGTGTATCACATACCAGTTGCTAGTGACATGTTCACCTAGCAATTTGTCACTAAGAGCCCATTAGTATCAACGAGTACCAGCCGTGACGTGTGCAGAAGCACAACTCTGTGTTAGTACTAATAATACTAGCTGTCCTACTATAGCCTAGGTTATTGACTTAGTGCTTATCTGTACTGATGCTATTAGTTTTGACCTTATAATAGGTATCTACTTGGTATTTATTACTAATAGCTTTGCGGCGTATGTATCGCTCGTGGGCGTAATGGGTACTCCATTATCAGACGCTAATAGTAACTAGTCGACCCTATATTATCACTGCCTGTAGCAATACTTGGTCGCCAGCGACTCAGATAGTATGGCACGACTTAATGTGGCTAATTAACAATTGTGACGACTCCTATACTGGCTTAGTGGTTTTTATTATAGTCCCAACAGTTTTTATAGAATCCAACAAAATTTTATTTATTTAAAACAATTGCGAGGTGTGAATTTGAAAGCTGAGTCATTGTTCCAATTTTCAGCGCTGACTATTATTGCTTTATTGGTCGCGTTTTATGGCGGTACTTACTTACTGTCTTTATTAATTAAAAAAGATAAGGAAACCACCTCTGGTTTTATGGTGGCAGGCCACAGTGTCGGCTTTGGCATGGGTGCGGCGAGTATGACCGCAACCTGGATTTGGGCGGCGTCATTTTATGCAGCTGCTACTTCCGGCTATAAATATGGGGTTTCGGGGCCGATACATTATGGCTTTTGGGGTGCGTTGATGATTTTATTCATCTATCCCTTTGGCATGCGTTTTCGTGAACTGGCACCTAATGGACACACTTTAGGCGAGCTTATTCATGCCCGTCATGGTTCATCAAGCCAATTAATTTTAGCCATATCTAACATTATGGGCAGCTTAATTAGCTTGATGGTCAACTTTACCGCAGCGGGTGCTTTGGTATCGGTATTGTCACCATTATCATTTCAGACTGGGGTCATTATTGCGGGTGTCGGGGTGCTTAGCTATACCTTAACCTCTGGCTTTCGCGCTTCAGTATTTACCGATTTTGCTCAATTAGTCGCCTTGATGGCGATTGGTATCGTTATTATTCCAGCAGTGCTATTCTCTATGGGTGGCCCTGCAGTCATGGTTAGCGGACTGTCGAACCTGACTTTTGAGCAGCAAAATTTCTTTTCATCTGAAGCCTTTTTTCAACAAGGTGCGCCGTTTTTTGTCGCCGTGTTGGCTTATGCTATTGGTAACCAAACCATCACGCAGCGCTTATTTGCGATTGATAAGACCAAAATCAAAGCCACCTTTGTCACCGCCACTGTCGGCTATGCCGGTATCGTTATCGGCTTGGGCATGATAGGTTTAATGGCAGTCACTATTGGTGTCGAGCCGCTCGATGGCAATATGAATAACCTGATTCCACAGATGGTTAGTACGTATCTACATCCAGTATTTATCGCACTCTTCTTTATTTTGGTTATCGGTTCCTTGTCATCAACCGCTGACTCAGATTTATCGGCTCTTTCAACCATTATGATGGCCGATGTCTATGGCAAAAATATTGCCAAAGAAGGTAAAGTAAAGCCAAAAACTATGATGCTAGTCGGTCGTGGCACTATGATTGTCGCCACTGCTGCCGGTCTTATTTTTGCCAGCTTCAAGCTTGATATTCTGGTAATGTTGGTATTTGTTGGTGCACTATGGGGGTCCATCGTCTTTCCAGTAATAGCCAGTGTGTACTGGAATCGAGTGACCAATACCGCCTTTACCGCAGCAGTAATCGTAGGGCTGTTATTCTTTTGTATCGCTCGCTTTGAGCTGATCCCGATCGTCGGTATAACGGCGCTATTCTTTGAAGTTATGGCCAGTGTTGGCGGCGCAGTGGTCATAGGACTCATGGTCTTTGGCTTCTTAGGTCGTAAAATAGGACTGTTAGCGACTGTCATTGCGCTGCTGTTCATGTTGATATTCGCCACCGGGTTCTTACGTCAATATATGGTGCTGATCGCCTCGTTGACCGCTTATGGCGTCAGTACTATCGTTTGTGTGATTGTTAGTCTGATGGGTAATGAACGCTTTGACTTTGACTTAATCCAACAGCGCGTTGGTAGTTACGATAAAAAGTCTAAGGTTGATGCGCAGCCGGCACCAGATGCTTAACGCTCTGGTAACAATTAACGAATGGGTAACTATTATAAGGAGTTAATATGGATAATGTTTATGTCTACGGATTTTATATTTTAATCTGGCCGGCGATTACGCTTGGGGTGCTGATACTGATTTGCACCGCAACCTATCGCGATATTAAAAAAGCTCAACGTAATAATACAGACATCGTTTAGCGTTTTGTTTCCTTCAAAGCGTATCTGATGGCTATTATGAGCAACATTACTGACATCACTAATATCACTGAGCAACAGCTTGGTGATGATTTCTTAAGTAATGGCACCAACATAAGCTGTTTATTAGAGTAGTAAAATAACCATTGTTAAGCCAATCAAGTATCAATAAGGCATAAATGCAGTGACGATGCTAAATAAAGTAGCTTTAAAGTAGTTTCGTTGAAGAAATGACTTGTAATTTTTAATATTTTTGCTAATATAGGCATCCTTGATTGGCTGGGTGGCAGAGTGGTCATGCAGCGGACTGCAACTCCGTTAACGCCGGTTCGATTCCGACCCCAGCCTCCAATTTTTTATTAACGTTACGTTAATTTTGGCTTGCTTTATCAGCATAATTGCTTATAATAGCGACCACTATCTAACAAGTAGTTTGCTTACCAATTAGCATGTGCTTAGTAGATAATACAAGTTTTGCCCGGGTGGTGAAATTGGTAGACACAAGGGATTTAAAATCCCTCGCTAGCAATAGCGTGCCGGTTCAAGTCCGGCTCCGGGTACCATATAGTAGTACAGAAAATACCGTTGACTAGTTATAGTTGGCGGTATTTTTTTGCGTGTATTTTGTGATGGCTTGAAAAAGCTACCCCAATTCTTACCCTTAGTGAAAATAGTGGTAATGCTCTTTGTTCTTAATGGCGACTCAAAGCCAGTGAAACGGACATATTTGGACTTATTAGCTCTTTTATGAAGCTACCAAACCAAAAAACCCACGCAATATTTATTATTGAGTGGGTTTATTTATTAGTAATCTATCGAAAAAACTTTAAATCACTAGCTATCTACTGGTAAAGTTTATCGTCCCAACACCCTCAGGCCCTTTAATAGTTAGCCTGCTATCCAAGATGTCGCCTTTTGCATTAATTTTGTAGCACTCTACTGATGCACCATTAGGATCAAAAGCTAACAAGGTGTTTTCTGAGCTATTAATACAGAACCATGCCGTGTTATTAGTATCTCGCGTCAAAGACCAGTCTTGGCTATACATGCCTATCTTCTTACGTTTGCTGCTGTCGCTATATACGGTCTCAGTTATCAACGGACTAGAATCGCCGACCTTAGCCAGTTTGGGGATAGTGGTCGTTTGAGTCGATAGCGAATACTCACCTGAACTATCAGTAAAACCCTGGAATACTAATGGCTTTAGAGTAAAATAATTGATAACCACTGATTGATTAATGACTTGATTGTTTGACTTGGTGATCGTGTTTATTTCGGTACCTTGTACCTGTTTATTATTGAACACCATGCTGCCTTTAGGCGTGACTTTAATGTCTGCTAATACATTTTGGTTGCCTACTACCGCCATTAACTTTTGGCTACGCTCTTTGACATAAATATTAAGCATCGCGGTCTCAACGGGATACTGAGTGACAACGTTATTCTGGTTTACGTTACCCGTCATTGTTCCACTATTTATACCACCAGCACAAGCGCCTAAGCTCAGTCCGAGCGCAATACACAATCCTAATTTTTTCATTATCAATCTCTTTATTTTAATTGGTTTATATAAATATTTACTATAGCTGAATCTCATACCAATGACATCTGCCAGTTACCTTCGACCCTGCTGTTATTACATCACTATAACAACTAACGATTTATAGAGCTTTGAAGGACAAAGAATACCTACCAGTCAAATCAATCAAGTAAAAGGTACCTTTATAGGATAAGCTAGAATATAGAATAAGCTAGCGTCAAACCATACCGTAGACTATCCTACAAACCAGATAAGCCCTTTAAACGCTTCAAATAGCAAGCTGCTATCAGGATTCAACGAGACATTAACAACTTGATGAACCTCAATGAGAAAAATAGGTAGTTAACAACAAAGACAATTAAATTTCAGGAGTGTATATGTCTGCAAGCAAAGAAGAGATTGTTGCCTTTATGGCATTAGAGTTTCCACAAGCTAAATTCATGGTTGAGGCAGTAGGTGATAATGGTGCGATCTTATCGCATGGTATTGGTATAGAAGAGCTGCGTCCTGGTGGCACGGTTTCCGGCCCCCTATTAATGAGCATTGCTGATGTAGCAATCTATGTCGCGATACTTGGTAAAATTGGTATTGTACCGTTGACCGTGACGACAAGCCTTACCATCAATTTTTTGCGTAAACCATCAGCGGAAGCACGTATTATTGCTGACTGCACCCTAATAAAAGCAGGACGTACGCTAATGGTAGGCGAGGTTTCTTTGTACTCAGAAGGCTCTAGCGACTTGGTCGCACATGTTGTTGGCACCTATTCCGTACCGCCCAAGCGTGACTAAACGACTTGATAAAAAGCTTTGTTTTTTGAACATTACTTTTGCTGCTAGGTCTATCAAAATGAGTTATAAAAAGTATAAAGCTTAATATCATAGTCGATTCAATTTAAGCAAGATACAGTGCGACTGGAATGAACTTTTGCGGCCTCTGTCACGCTTGCGGACAGTACGCAAGAAAGGTTTATACCAGTGGCGCACCTACTAATATCCCAACAACTATGGTCATATTGTAGCGAATATTTGATTGGCATTGAATAGTGAACTATACACGCCACTTCTGGAAGTTCTTGAAGGGGCCAATTTATGAAAGAGAAGCTAAACGACGTAGTCACAGTTGTGTCAAAACTTAGTGGCTCTGACAAACCACTCTACTAATTCACGGGCAGGAGCCTCATTCAAACACTGGGGACAATTAAGATAGGTCATTACACAATCATTTAAATCAGTCAGCATATGTAGTAATAATCCTAAACCAATTATTTTATAGGGCTTCGGCAAAAATAACATAACCGTATAGACTGCCATTGCATAATAAGTATGGAGCGGATGAAAATTAATGCTACAGCGATTGGGTGAGAAGATAGGCGTGGCTAACAAATGGTCTAAATCTACCAACATGGTTGCTAATAGGATCAAATAGACTCGTTTATAGTCGTCAGGAAAGAACATATAGGCGATAATCAGCGGCATGCCAAAATGTAGAAAATAATGGATAATAGTTTGAATCATCGTCTTATCCAATTTCAGATAGTTTGTAGTGGTATAACAATGCTAGATAAAGCATAAGAGATTTTTCGTCTATTCGAATGCATGGAAACAATAAGCCCTAAGCTGTGCTCAGCATTTCTAGAGGCTTTCTCTTGCAGGCTTTCTCTTGCAGGCTTTCTATTGTAACCAACCCTCTTTAGAAACAATAGCAGGTGGCAGATCCGTTTCTCCCAGTGCTTCCAATAAATTGATTTCGATAGTGCGTGACAAAGCGGTAAGTGGCAGATGGTTAGCGGCCAAGCCAAAAGGCTCTTCTAGCTCTTCACTGAGCGCGTCTAGACCAAAAAAAGTATAGGCGATCACAGCACAAATTAAAGGAGTCGCCCAGCCTAAAGAAGACACCAAGCCAAAAGGCAACATAAAGCAATATAGATAAGTAGTACGGTGTACCAATAGCGTATAAGCAAACGGCAATGGCGTATTCTGAATGCGTTCGCAGGCAGCCAAAACTACAGTCATAGAAGTCAGACGTTCGTCCATATTTTGTACCATAAGCTCCGAAAATAAACGCTGACGCCGACTATAGCCAAGCGTTTTGCCCATCAGCCGCATTAAATATTCAGGCAAATTTTGCGCCTGACGCATGCTGAGGTGGTGTTCTGACTCTACAAAGCGATCGACGTCCTGCCAAGGCGAGGTGTCACGAAGTCGATGCCTAAGTGCATGAGTAAAAGCGATGGCAAGGTGAATGATGCACCGCTGGGTGTGCCGTCCATTCTCAGTCTCCTCATCCATAAACGAGAGTACTTGCCGAGTCAGGCTGCGGGCATCAAATACCAGCTGGCCCCATAAGCCTCGAGCCTCCCACCAACGTTGATAGCTCGCATTGTTACGAAAGCCAAGAAACAGCGATAGAGTAATCCCAAGTAAAGTGAAGGGAGCGGTACTATAGGAGGAGAAAAAACTGGGAAACCAATGCTGAATGCTGGTTATTACAGCACTCAGCAAGGTGATCAGCAAAATTTGGAGATAAATCTTCGGGAGGATAGAGCCACGAAGGGTAAAAAATAGCTTAAGGGCATTGGGTTTGTGCCGGACAATCATGTCAGATTCCTAATGATTAGGTCCGTACGTGGGTCGTTGAATCTACAGTATGATTCCAATATAGGGTCGAAAGCTGTAAATTCAGCTCTACCACGAGTTTGTCGCAGACGATTAATTCAAGCACAGTAGTATGATGGGTTTCAGGTTTGATGTAATTGTTTTTTTATACTATTTTAATATAAATAATTATCATGCTATGAACCTATCATCCTGTGAGCATGTCTTAACGTCGCTACCAGGTACATATTCATATACATTGAGACTTTCAAATCATTAAATTCTATACTTAAGATCGCTCTAGACCCATTATTGAAAGCCCTTTTATAGTCTATACGCCCCCTGCCCCTTTACTTGATGCCTCGCTATTTTCTACCAAAATCGCAGCGGCACTTTTTTTGAGTGTCGCCCACTGCTCATCGCAGACATAGATCCCTTCTTTCCATGCACGTTGATGGGTTGCAAACAGCTCATCTGTTGATACTTTACGATCAAAATGTTGAATGTCTTTTTCGATATCAAAGTTAGCGGTCGACAGCTCAATAACCATATCATTAGTACTATAGTTGTTCTGTACCTCATTAAAAAAGTACAGATCAGGATAAACAAATCTTTTATCTAAAGTAAATATTGTATGCTTGGGTGCGCTGCCATTATCCCATTTGGCCAGACAAGCAATACCTTTTGCAGCGAGATTTACCAACTCGCTATAGGCCAACCAGCGATTGTGACAGTTGTGCAAATAGATTTTAAAATGATCGCGCTTGCCCATTTTTTCAAGGGCATAGTCCATCACTACCGGTAGATGACAGACCAGACTGCTGCCATGTAGATCTAAGCGGACTTCACTCTCGCCTTGTGAGACTATATCAATAGCGACATCACGTTCAGATAGGATAAAAGGACTGGCATTATTAAAGTGTAAGATACCATTGAGGCCCGCCATCTGTAGCTCTGCCACCATAGAAGCAATCAAATCAGCCTCACCTACTTCACGCTGCATGCCCAAAAAGGCTTTATTCACTGTCGTTACAATTTCATTATGCGATACGATCATGTCTTACTCCTCTCTATGACACTTATGAAGGTGATGGTGTCAGCCCATCCAGCATTTATAGCTTATTTATTTTTGGTAAAAGAGGAAATAGCCACTCATCACTGTGTACTTCCTTGAATAAAGGCGCCCCTTGGAATAGCGTGACTCGTACCCAGCGATCCGATCTAGGATCAAACTTAGTCGCACCAAACATAGACAATTTACAGCGTAATAAATGCATCGGTAATGCGGTCTTTTGCAACACGTTAATCTGGATATCACCCATTTTTTTATGGCCCATGGTCCAGACACGCCGAGCAATTGAACGATACTTTGGCTGGCTTAATATAAATTCAGAAAGAAGTTGCTGCGAATCGGCTTGTTGTAATGCTAAGTACAAATTATTCGCTTGTCTGCCAATATCCAATAGAAACTCTTTGTCATCGCCATGTTCTTGTCCACGCACGCCCATTCTTGGCTCCTCTTTATCCTCAGAGCGATACCAAAACCAATAGACATTATCTACTGCGGCAAAATCAATGCTGATTGCCCACTGATAACGCGCTTCTAATACTGCGATAAGGTCTTGAACAACCTTACCACTGGGTAGCGACATACTCTCGTCAGCATTGGCTTGCCCAGAAAATGGATCAACGCGCTCAGGATAAAGCTCCATCAGGCAAGAGATCATGACCTCTTGGCTCTCAAAACTCAGATGATCGTTACGCTGTAAAAAATCCGCCCAAGTGATGCAGGCTTCAAGTTTAGTTGTGAGATTGTTCTGTAACGCCGTTAACTCATTAACCACCCTACTATTTAGTACGATTTGTGGCTCGTTAATAGTCACCACTTCAGAGAAGTGCTGAATCGCACGGCTCGTTAGGTTTGTAAATATTGCTACTTTTTTAGGTTCAATATCACAAACCAATACCGCTTGTAGCCCACTTTCACGAGCGCTTAGCCATTGATCAACAACACAAGGATGATTAATTAAATAAGGCGCCATACCAAGGCCAGTGGCATTACCAATACCTAAATAGCGCTTAATTTCTGGATGTAAGCTGACTGCCTTGCTGCCACCCTTTTGCTCAGCCAAATAATCAACCCAATCAAGGCTGAATTCTCGCAGCAAATAAACCGCACACATCTGCGCGCGAAAAGACTGGTTAAAATCTTCGCTATGATTTAAAGGCTTAAAGTCAAAAATACCAAATTTACCGTTGCCATAGACCGCAGTGGTACGCAGGATATAACCCACTTGTGCCAACACATCAAGGTCAGGCTGCTGTCCATCGGCAAGCGAGCTGACAATATGATCAAAAACCCGGACACTTTTATTGGCACGCGCGAGCACCATGACCATATTAGAGTTGCGGCCCGCTTCTTGTAGCGGCACGTTGGCTTTTAGATTGGCCAGCAGCTCCTCGCCTATTTCGCCATAGACTAGAGCAAAAGTAACGTCCCACTTTTGCGCAATCACGCGATCATTACGCTCCTCATCAGCGATCTGATTGCAGAACACCACCAAGTGATAAACGTGTTCAGGGGTTTGTAAGCGATAAATAACTTGCCCATAACCATCTTTATCTAAATCCCAAAGATGTTTGCTCAACGTCCAGCTCTCTTTGTCAATTTTACGCAGTAACGTACGCACAAAGCTAATACGGGTTTGGTGCATTGCACCTAATCGCTCAGAATGCATCACCACATCCGGAGTGCGAGAATCAGGGGTACGTAAGCTGACTGCGTCTAGCTTGTTATTGACTGAATTATTATTGATTAATGGGCTGTGTTGCATGTTAATTACCACCTTAAATAATGGGTTAAGCCAACAACTTGTTTGATGCCTGTAGCTAATAGCGTTAATCGGCAAATAAATTATTGGCTATATTAATAACTCGCTTAGTCGATCTTTTTGGTAACGGTTTCTTTGGTACGCTTTTCCTCAGCGATGCGATGATTAGTCTCGACCCGGTTAGGACGATAAAGATCTTGGTCGTAAGCCATTTGCTGGGCAATTTTTGGGCCATTCCACAACGATGGAAGCAGAATAAAAGACACCGGCACAGCGGTAATGACGATAAAGGATTGCAAAGCAGTCACGCCACCTGCACCAAGCGAGATTAGAACGATAGCCGTTACCCCCATCATGATGCCCCAAAAGGTGCGAATCATAGCGTTGGGCTCGTGCTCACCACTGATAACCACACTGATGGTATAAGTCATTGAATCACCGGTAGTCACAATAAAGACCATGGTCAAAATGATAAACAGTAAGGAAGTAATCAAAGGAAACGGCAGCTGCTGTGTGATTGCTAACAACGCACCAGGAAGGTTAAAGCCTTCAAAAGCCGTACTGACACTACCCGGATTGGCAATCTCAAATGCTAGGCCTGAACCACCAACCACCGTGAACCAAAAGCAAGTGACTAGTGGGGCAATAATACAGACCGTTGTGATCAGCTGACGAATGGTACGACCACGGGAGATACGAGCAATAAAGATTGCCATCATCGGGCCATAACCCAAGAACCAACCCCAAAAGAATACCGTCCAACCACCAAGCCAACCTTCATCACCGCGATAAGTTGCCATCGGGATAAAGTTATGGATCATAGTGCCAACACCTTGAATATAGCCATTGACAATAAAGTTGGTGGGCCCAAATATTAGAATAAATAACATCAATGCTACTGCTAGGATGACGTTAAAGCGACTGAGTATTTGCATACCACGCGCAAGCCCACTAATCGCCGAGAGGGTATAAAGGGCAATAGCAAATATGATAATGATAAGTTGAGTGGTAAACGTATCAGGAATACCAAATAAGGTGTTGAGGGCATAGCTGGTTTGTAGACCCAAAAAGCCAATGGGACCGATAGTACCGGCAGCCACCGCGACGATACAGCAAGCATCAATAATTGCGCCGGTATGACCGGTAAGCACCCGTTCACCAAACATGGGGTACAGAAGCGTGCGAGGTTTGAGCGGCAAGCCTTTGTCATAATGTAAGTGCATAACCACAATGGCGGTCAAGCTACCGACGATCGACCAGGCTAAAAATCCCCAATGCATAAATGATTGTGATAGCGCATTGAACGCTCTTTGTTGTAGATCAGCTGATTCACCATATAAAGGCGGTGCTGAAACGAAATGCGCAATGGGTTCAGCGGCTGCCCAAAAGACGCCGCCACCAGCCAGTAGCGTACAAAATAAAATCGCCATCCATTTGAAGTTGTCCATTTCAGGCTTGGGTAGATTACCTAAAATAACCCGCCCAGTGCGGCCAGCCCCGACTGCTAAAGCAATTATAAAAGTCGCTAATAGTAAGATTTGCCAAAAAGGGCCAAAGATTTTGGCTGACCAAACAAAGCCTGCATTGACTACTTGGGCTAGCTGTTCTTCTGCAAAGATCGCCATAAGAACAAAGGCGATAATAAACCCGCCGCTGTACCAAAATGCAGGGTTTTTGAGTCCTAAAGTATCAGATGTGTCTTCTACAGGATTCAAAGCGCCGCCTGCTTTACCAGCATTATGCGAGCGTCCTTGCTCATTGTCTCGGTTAAATCCCTTTAAATCGGCCATGGTGTGGCTCCATATGATAGCGTTACATTATTTAAATTAGGGGTGCATCTAAACAGCTTTTCCTTGCCTTACTTTGCCTGACCACACGTTAATTTTCGATGATCTAAATGACCTTTTAAATGACCTTTAACCTTATACAATAATGAATACTGCCTATGCTTGTAGCATAAAGGTTTTTAAGCGACGGGTTTTATACCACTCTCAAGAAAATTGAACCAGTTCTGACCAATAATTTTTCCAGCATCCTGGTCATTGAAACCATGATTTAGCAGTCCGTTATAGATATTCTCCATGCCGTCCTTGCCAGCGAACCAGGGTAGCGTATCCGGCCAGCCTGAATTATTGGCATTGCCTTCGCCATAGTCCATCGCTTTTGACCAACGACCATTACGCATCCACTCAAGTACTGCTTGTGGTTGATTGAGGCACAAGTCACTACCAATCGCTAAATGCTCAGCCCCATACTTATCCGCACAATCAGCAATCATCCTACAGAAATCTGCAAGCGTGCAAGCGCTACCATTGGGCAAATGGAACGGGTATAGACTGAAACCTAATAGCCCGCCTGCCTTGGTTAAAGCGCTGATAACGGCATCAGACTTATTACGCAATGCTTCATGCGCAGTAGTCGGATTGGCATGACTGATACATATAGGTCGCGTGGACATCTCGATTGCCTCAAGCGTTGAGAACTCAGCGCTGTGCGACATATCAATAATCATACCGACCCGATTCATCTCTGCGATCGCCTGCTGACCAAAACGAGTAACACCGGAATCATTCTGCTCATAGCAACCGGTTGCTAGTAAGCTTTGATTGTTATAAGTCAGTTGCATAACGAGCAAACCTAAGCGGCGCATCACACTAATAAGGCCAATCTCATCATCAATCGGTGAACAGTTCTGCCCGCCAAAAAAGATACCCACTTTGCCCTGTTGCTTTGCCGTTTCAATATCAGACACTGAATAAACAGGCAGAATGAGGTCTGAATTTTGCTCAAAGCGCGCATGCCATTCAGCGAAGCGGGTCAAAGTCTGCCGTGAATCTTCGTGATAGACCAAGGTGGCATGTACCGCGTGAATACCGCTGGCTTGCAGCATTTTGAAATAGTCACGATCCCAATGGCTATACTGTAATCCATCAATGACGATATGGTCTTGGTACATTCTCAAATTCCTTTTATGTTTCTTATAGATATATTCGGCTAACTTCGAAACCAAGACAGTGTGGCTAGGACAAACTTTACCAACCACACTTCACTATTAGCATGTTTTTCTAACTGACTCTTAGTACGCTTTTTGATAAGCTGTTTTGACAATGGTATAAAACTCTTTAGCGTATTGACCTTGCTCACGTGGGCCAAAGCTTGACTCTTTACGGCCACCAAATGGCACATGATAATCGGTACCGGCAGTAGATAAGTTGACCATGACGCAGCCTGCTTGTACTTGCTCTTTAAACATCGCACTGCTACGCAAGCTTTGCGTAATGATGCCACCAGTCAAACCAAAGCGGGTGTCATTAGTCATAGCAATGGCTTCTTCTAAACTCTTCACGCGCATCACACAAGCCAGTGGGGCAAACACTTCTTCTTGGTTGATATCCCAGCTACTATCAGTCTCAGTAAATAAGGTTGGCGACATATAATAACCCTCATGCGGCATGTCTAAACGCTCGCCACCAAAGGCTAAGTGAGCACCGGCTTGCTTGGCTTTTTCGATCCAGTCCATGTTCGATGCGAGCTGCTTATCATCAACCACTGGTCCCATAAAAATACCCTCATCAAGTGCGTGACCCACTTTTAAGGTTTTCATTTTTGCCACTACCCCCTCAACGAAAGCATCATGAATACCATCCATGACAATTAAGCGTGAAGAGGCGGTACATTTCTGTCCTGAACCCCCAAAAGCACCCGCAACTGCCGAATCGATGGCCAGTTGTAAGTCGGCATCATCAGCGATAACCAAGGCATTTTTACTGCCCATCTCTAACTGACAACGCACAAAGTTAGGGGCGGTTGCCGCAGCAACTTTACGGCCAGTTGGTACAGAGCCGGTAAAACTGACCGCATCGATGTCTTTTGAGTTAATCAAGGCATCGCCGACCGTTGAGCCACCACCTAGTAGCAGGTTAAAAGTCCCTTCAGGCATGCCTTGACGGTGAATGATTTCAGCGATGGCCACGGCACTGGCTGGGGTTAAGTTAGCAGGCTTCCAAATGACGCTATTACCAAAGGCTAAGGCTGGGGCAATTTTCCATACCGCGGTGGCAGTTGGGAAGTTCCAAGGGGAGATAATAGCGACCACACCGACGGCCTCACGGGTGACTTCTACTTTGATTCCAGGACGTACTGAATCAGCAATATCGCCCATTTGACGTAATACTTCTGCGGCAAAATAATGAAAGAACTGTCCAGCACGATAAATCTCACCACGACCCTCGCCAAAAGGCTTGCCTTCTTCACGTGATAACAAGGTACCTAATTCATCACAACGGGCAATCATCTCATCGCCAATCGCTTGTAGAATTGACTGCTTTTTTTCCATAGGGGTTTTTTCCCATTTTGGCTGCGCTAGGCGAGCAGCAGCAATAGCATCTTCAACTTGTTGATTGCTTGCTTGGGAATAGTTACCGATGGTTTCGCTAGTATCTGACGGGTTAATGTTAGCAATAGTATCGCTACCTGCTTGCCATTCACCATTAATATAAATTGATTTTTGTGGATCTTGCTTATGTGCTTGGGTTGATAATGCTTGGGCTGACATAGTCGTGTCCTCAGTTAATTTCTTACAAGTAAAAAGTTGAATGATAAATAAAATCTGTAAATTACTAAAGCGTAAAAGGTGACCTGCTATTAAATTTTATGGTACTGCCGCATAAACCACTAGCTCTACCAGCATCTCTTCTCGCGCTAACCCTGATATGACTAGGGCAGCTCGATTTGGATAGGGCGCAGTAAAGTATTCAGCGTAGACTTGATTGACCATTTTTAGATACTCGCGATCTGTAACATAGATTAATACCTGTAATACCGAGTCCATACTGGTATTGGCACATTCTAGCGTGTGCTTCAGGTTATTTAGCGTTTGACGCGCTTGGGCTTCGATACCACCAGCGACTACCTCTCCATTGTCATCAATAGGAATTTGCGCAGTATATAACGTGCCATTGCTAGTTATTGCCCACTCAAGGGGCGATTTAGATGCATAAAGTGACGTTTTAACCGCTTGTTTGGTTGATTGGGTAGTCATGGATTCAATTCCTTTGAATGAGGTTTTTATAAATTATTTCTTAGCGTTCATCTGGTATGACATTTATGCTACGCCCTTGTTAGTGATTAATCTAACCAATTAAATATTAAATATGATAGATTTAATCTATCACTAAGATTATAGTATTTCTGATCATATTAATAAGCACACAGGCGCTAACCACTATGAAACTACAGCAGTTACGACATTTTTTATTTGTGATAGAAGAAGGCGGATTTCGGGCGGCAGCCAATCGTGCCAATCGCTCACAAGCAGCGATATCGGCATCAATCAGAGAGCTTGAGAAAACACTGGATCAGCGTTTGTTTGAGGTCGGCAACAAAGCGACACTGACACCTTTTGGAGAAAGCTGTGTCCCCAAGATTCAGCAGTTTCTGAGTGTTTATCAAGCGTTAGCAGATGATTTGCAAGCCATAGCATCAGGGGATAAAGGCAAAATAAGAATTGCTAGTGTGCCATCGCTGGTCACCAAGCTACTGCCTAGCGTATTGGTCGCCTACTCAAAGAAATATCCCGATATCGAGATTGTGTTGATAGATGATAATTCTATTGGTGTGGCAAATCGATTACTAACGGGTGAAGTGGATTTAGCACTGGGTAACTGTACCAGTATTAATCAAACAGATATTGATTTTACCTTGCTCATATCAGATCCAATTGGTGTGGTCTGTCTTAAAAGCAATGAGCTGAACAGTAAATTAAGTCAGTCGCAAGGGCTAAAATGGGAACAACTCATGACCCAGCCATTTATCTACAATGGCACCTGTAAGCTGCTCGAAAACACCCCTGCAGAAGCGCTTAACCGCAAAGCTCGTTACACTATAGAAAATATCACCTCCTTATTTGCATTATTAAGAAACGATCTGGGTATCACGACCTTGCCGAGACTCGCCTTCCCATCTAATGAGCCTGAGTTGATCTGGATAAGCTTAATCGACCCTTCTTTAAATAGACAAATTGGTATTTTCAAATTGGCTAATAAATCCATTTCCCCAGCGGCTCAAGCTTTTTATGAGCTATGTATTGAGTATGTTCAGGAGAACTACTTGTTGTGATGTCCTACCAAGTACTATTACTTTTAATCCAATATAAAACTAAACTGTCTGCCACAAGCCTTCAACATTAATGCTATCTGCTTTGATAGTTGGATAATCAGAAAAAGTCAAACGATAGCCACCGATAGTGTTAGAGCTGATCTGACAACGTGCTCCTAACGGAAAGCTTTGCTTTTTACTGATATGACCAAAGCTCATGCCATTATAAATAGGCAATCCAGTTAGCTTATGAAGCTGTCGAATAACGGTTGCCACATCATAACGAGCATCATAGCTGTCTTCACCTGCTCCCGATAATGCGCCAAATACGATGGCTTGTTGACGCTTGAACACGCCAGCCAAATACAGGTCATATAGCATGCGCTCAATTCGATATGGCTGCTCACCGACATCTTCTAAGAACACAATACCACCATCAATACGCGGTAGATAATCACTGCCCGTCAGTGCCGATACCACGCTGAGGTTACCACCCCAAATAGTACCTGTTAAGGTCTGACTCATTATATAAGAGTCATCACTCGCAAGAATGGTGGGTAACTGCTGACTGGTCAATGCCGCACTCTGAACATCAATAGTTAGATTTGGGTTGCTTAACGCTTCGGCAAACTGCCGACAACTGACCTTATCAGGATTACTCTTGCCAAACTCACTATAGAGCATCGGGGCGGCAAGCGAACTCATGCCCCCTTGCGCCAATAGCGCACACTGGATAGCGGTAACATCGCTGAAGCCTGCCAGTATGGTACCGCACTCTTGCATGATGCGCCCTAATGTTTGCCAATCTATCATGGGCAATAAACGTACCGCACCATAACCACCACGCACGCCAAGCAGCAGTTTGGGCACAGCTATAGCACCCGTCGCAATATTTTGTAGATCGCTAGCGCGCTGCGAGTCCGTCCCAGCAAAGCGCAAATATTGCCGACTAACGATAGCCGAGTTAGCTACCTTAAACCCCGCACATGCCATACGCGCTAGTGCCAACTGGTTACGTGCATCATTGTTACCCACGTTGGAGCTGGCAAATAGGCGAGTCTCAATATTAGGTACTATACAATGTGCGCGTGGCACTAGCACCTGTGGTGACGGTTTGTCTTCAACCGTTACTCTTGGTAGGTCATCTTTGGTCAGCTGCGCGCTACTATCTTCATTAATGCCTGTAGCTGCTAGCGACTGCGAGATACCTTGAGTTGCCAGCAAACCTGCCCCTGCACCTATACCTACTTGGCGTAAGAACTGTCGGCGACTAAGCTCAGACTTTACCGCTGAGTCTATTGATAGTTGCTCTAAAGCTTGTTTGGTCGGGGGCATAGTCTACTGCTATAGTCAATGAAGAGTAATATCGATACCTAACATACTGCTGGCATAAATTTTTCTTGCTTGCTGTGCCTAGGCAGACAAAGGCTGCAAAAAGCTTATACCAGCAGTACCGTCGCGTTTTTAAGGTGTTTTAACTGTACCTTTTGTCTTTAATAACATTCTCTTAAGAATTTATTTTTTAAGAATTTATTTTTTAAGAGCTTTTATTTAAGAGCTTTTATTTAAGAGCTTTTATTTAAGAGCTTAGTTTTTACTATTTTATATTTGGGACTTAGCTGCTAACCGTTTTTTTCAGCACTGTATTTTAATGCTTTGTTTTAATGCTTTGTTTTAATGCTTTGTTTTAATGCTTTGTTTTAATGCTTTGTTTTAATGCTTTGTTTTAATATCCTGCTAATTGAAACACGACACTTTAACTGACTTACTAATAAAAATAATGGCGCAGCCCTGATTTATGGTTGGCTTTTTGCTATTATTAAAATTAGAGACTGAGAGTTAATCATAAACAGTTACTGCTACCCACGCACAACAAATCACTCAACCACCGCACATGGCGCGCGCTGACACTGTTGTTATAGTATGAGATAATTAATATTACACTAGGAGAATGATAATGGCTGGTAATAAAAAAACCGATGAAATGCTGGATGCTGATCTTGAGTACATTATTAACAAAGAAGAGACGCTCAAAGAAAAGCTCAAAGACAGCAGTTATCTTGAGCGCTCTGGTAAAGACCTAATGTTATTTATGAGCTTGGTGAAAGACTATTACCAAGGTAACTATCGTGATGTACCCTACAAGACTATCTCAGCAGTGGTCGTTGGCTTATTATATGTACTCAACCCTATCGATGTCATCCCAGATTTTATTCCGATTATCGGCCATATTGATGATGCGTTAGTCTTGACCTTTTGCTTGAAATTGATCAAAAAGGATCTAGAAAAGTATCAGACCTGGAAAAAGAATCAGCCTTCTGGCAAGACGTCTACTGATTTAAAGAAAAAATCCTAACTGCCTTGATTAACTGTTGCTAAGAATCAGGGACATCGTAACGTATTTTTTCTGGATTCAGGCTGAATGAATAAACAAAGGTGGCGACTATACTATTAATAATAATAAAGGGTAGATCAAGGGTGACATGGCCGAGTGCATAGCGCCCAATCATCCACGAAACAATCAGCATAATAATAAAGAAACCACCCATATAACCTAAAATCGTGGGATGCTTCAAACTATACGGCTGCTCTGGCGCAGGTTGCTTTTCTAGCACATAGGTGCGTATTGCCCAACCCGCTGCATAAGAGAACCCACCTAACACGACATAACTAAAAAAATTCATATTCACTGACCATATATTTGCTAGATGACTGCTGTCATATCATGCTACGTTGCGAATTATAGGCTACTGGTAGCACAAACTAAAAATTATTGACGGTACATTACTGCTAGACACTGTCATTCACATTATCTATCACCATATTGGCGTGTGGATTGGCTAAAATATCAGTATTAATATCATCGCAATCTACTCGGTAAATAGTATTGGCCCCTTTATAAATATACGATAAATACTCACTATCAAGCAGCGGATCGATATTGGCATAAACAGATTTAACATGTGCTAGGACCAATACCCTATCAGGGCGCGCAATAACCGCATCGACATTATCAGGGTCAATAGAGAAAAACTTAGGTATTTGACTCTTATCGACCACTTCTAACCGCTCAGGGGTATCCCAAACACGCTTGGCACTAGCAGGCTCTTTCATTTGCATAACCCAAGTGCCATCTTGTTCACTGACTTTTATTTGCGCGGGCTCATCATTACTCACGGTATAACAGCCTTCAAACACCGATAAATCCGGTTCAGTAGTGGCCGCCTTATCAGCCACCGCCGTGGTGCTAGTATCATTACAACCTGCCAAAAATAGTGCACTGCTCGCAGTGATGCAGACAGTCAATAGGGTCAATTTTTTGCGCATAACGTCTGAGCGTAAAGCCATGGTATGGTCATCCTGCGTTAAAAAGCTGTATTATGAAAGACTTTACTGGAAGTGTTTTAATGATCGGTTTTGGCATAACTAGTTTTTTAATAAAATGTTAGACAAAATCTATCGCTGTACCTGTTATGACCCTGTCATTACCCTTGGTTTAAGCCAGCTAAACCATAGATAACGCCGTTAGTTATACTTATTTTAACAGAAAATTAGCGCGTTGCTACTTTGATATGTCGATATACTATTTCATGCATTGCTATTGCCCATTTTGGCGACGAATTTGTTATAATCAAGCCCAGTCATCAGTAGCTGATAAATATATTACCAGTAGCTACCTAACGCCTACCAAGCCTCTCATGCCACTACGCGTTTACCCTTTATTAGACCAATGAGTTTTTATGTCAGACCACAATATGCCTGTACAACAAGCCACTAAAAATAACGCTATTGATCCAATGGCAGCCAAAATAGACGCGACGATTGCTTATACTGATGGGGCCTGCAAAGGCAACCCAGGCGCAGGCGGCTGGGGTGCGCATCTGATATTTAGCGACGGGCGTACACAAGATTTATATGGCGGTGATAGCGAGACTACCAATAACCGAATGGAGCTGATGGGAGCTATTCAAGCGCTTAAACATAGCCCACAGGCGCAAAAGCTTGAAATTTGGACCGACTCAAGCTATGTTAAAAACGGTATTACCGATTGGATCGATAACTGGAAGAAAAAAGGCTGGAAGACGGCCAGCAAAAAACCAGTTGCCAATCAAGACTTATGGCAGCAACTAGATGAGCTACGTCGAGCGCGTGACGTTAACTGGCACTGGGTCAAAGGTCATGCTGGACATCCTGGTAACGAAAAGGCCGATGAGCTGGCAAATCTTGGTGTGACTTCCAGTAGTGAAGCACTGATTGGTAACGATATAAATAACGATGCGCTTAAAACCAATGTCACCATAACTCTGGACGATTCTGCTAAAAAAAAAGAGCAAATAATGCCTAACGATAATCGAATAACTTCTGATGATGATTGGCTAAAAAATGATCCATTGGGCTTTAATATGATCGACGATGAATCAGATGGCATTATAGATGATGGCATTATAGATGATGGCATTATAGATGATGATATTATAGATGATGATATTATAGATGATGATATTATAGATGATGACGTGACAGCTAACATTGTGACCCAGCCGATGAGCAGCGCTTCAATCAGTAACGCTCCAGTGAGTACTAAAGCCATGCCAGCAACCAATACCTCAATACAGACTACCGAGCCCGCCGCGCCGAATGATGCGCCAAAATTTGACGGCGATACCAGCCGTGCTAATCCCCATTTTCGACCACTATTGCCACAGCCCATTCATCGCCATGAAGCCAGTCGTCAGCTGATTATGGATACTGAAACCACAGGTTTAGATCCGCTTAAAGGCGACCGAGTTATTGAAGTGGGTATTGTAGAAATGATTGACCGTAAATTCACGGGTGAAAAACTACATGTCTATATCAACCCGCAGCGTAGCATGGATGAGGTAGTGATCCGTATTCATGGGATCTCTGAAGCATTTTTAACCGACAAACCAACCTTTGACCAAGTCGCTAAATCACTGTACGAGTTTATGGATGGGGCAGAAATCATCGCCCACAATGCCTCGTTTGATATCAGCTTTTTGTCGATGGAGTTCAATAAGGCAGGCATCACAGACTTTGCGCAGCGGATAAAAGTAACCGACTCGCTAGCAATGGCCAAACAGCAGTATCCTGGACAAAAGAACACCCTAGATGCTCTGGTACGCCGCTTAAATGTTGGTAAGCAAGACCGTACTTTCCATGGCGCATTATTGGACTCAGAGATCTTAGCGGAAGTCTATTTGGCAATGACTGGTGGTCAGGTCACTCTCGCCATTGAAGAAGACAGCCAAACGGACGGCGCGCCCACTGCCCATGCTAACTTTGCCCAGCTGGCGTCTTTATTATTAGCATCTACCGTAGATCAGACCACCGATCAGAGTTGGTATACCGCATTAGCAGCAGACTACCCTGAGATACAGGCTAAAATATCACAGTGAATAAATTGCTAATGGCTTATGATACTGCCAGGCATACAGCACGCTTTTAATGACTCTGATAGCAACCATCACACCCTTATGAATAAACAATCGTCATCACTTCTATATCATTATATTATAGATAACCACCTCTCGTGATCAGCAATTGATGGGAAAAACTATGAACCAGTCTGAGCAAATGACACTAACTGCCCCAACCCATAGTATTACTAACTTCGATCTACCATCACTACATATATTGCATGATGAGATTATAATCACGCTCAAAAATACTGAAATTAATTTGGGCAAATTTAATGACGATAATACTCAAGCCCCGTTACTATTAGAGTCTATTAACGTCTTCAAACAGCTATCCGGTATCTTTAAGATGATTGCGCTAGCGAGTGGACAGGTACTAAGTAATGCTATCGTTCATAGTCTTCAGCGGCTTTATGATGGTGCTGATAATAATGATACCGCGTTAATTATGGACTTGTCAGAAGCTATCATGACGCTTGACCGCTATATTGAATTTGTACTGTTAACTGAAACGGTAGAGCCGACCCTATTACTGCCTATTATCAATAAGCTACATACTTATGAAACAGAGCCCGCTATCACGGTAGATTATTTCACTAATTTTAGTAATAGCAGCGTGATTATTGCTAACCCTGAACAAAACTTCCAACCACTGAGTGAGCTTAATCTCGATAATGACTTATTGGCCTATGCTTATCGCAGCGGCCTTGGAGTAGCGCTACACCATCAACAGGGCATGCTCAGTCAAGATGATCAGCAAAAACTAGAGGCTATGAGCGCTGCCTGTACCTTGATAGCGGCGCATACAAGTAGCCTGTTTTGGCAAGCAGCAATGGTTGCGGTCACTGATCTTGCAGCCACGTTACCCCTGAGTCTTAGCCAAAAACATACGCTCATTTACTTGGAGCAACAGTTTCATAGCTACCTGCCAATAATGGACAGCCGTTTTGCTGACTTGGTGAGTTTTGCCTTCCAGCGTAATAATAAAAAGTGCCCGCTGCTGCGTGAGCAGTATGCGCTTAACCGACTAGAAGGATCACAATACGAGCAGATAAAGCGCTTCTTACTTGGTCCCAACCGTGCGCTTACGGATACTTTAAACAGCATTATTCAAACTCAAATTAATACTATCAAAGAAAATGTCGATAATTATGCACGCGGTGATATGATCAACCCTGCCACTATGCAAACCGCACAAATCATCAATGCGCTTAAAGAGCTGAGCTCAGTATTACACTTGTTAGGCTTGTCAGGTGCCGCAACCAGCTTGCGTGCAGCGGCAGATGCGATAACCGACTGGCAGACACCGTCTCCTGAAGATTTTGATCATTTATTGTTAGCGTTAATGCATGCTGAAAATGCAGCCATTGCTATGGCAGAAATGCATACCCCAGGAACGGTTTATTTGCCACTGAATAACCCTCATATTTCATTGCACCAACTTAATACTGCCTATAACACCCTAGTACAAGAGAGTCGTACTGCCATTGCTAGTGCGGAACAAGCCATCAATGATTACCTATCTGAGGCAGAGCGGGATATGCTTAATATTCAAAATATGCCTGAGATGCTACGCCAAGTTGCCGGTGCTGTACGTTTTTTACAACTACCAACCGCTGCCAACATGCTCAATCAATTGGCAGATTATATCCAACAGTGTCTCACAAACGAGCAGCGTATCGAAGACGATAGCCTCACTTATATCGCTGATGTGATGATGGCAGTAGATTATCGCTTGGATGGGTTTGAGCACAATCGTCCTGTGAGCAAGTGCTCGCTTGATGTCGCTCAGTACAGCTTAAGTCAGTTACTTGCTGCTTAACCATTATGGCTGTTTTGCTACTATTAAACCCATTATTTTGAACAAGTTTGTGCCTGATTTGGCTTATGCTTGCCTTGGATAGCTTATTATGACCAGCACTTTTATATTTAATGATGAGACCATCCTATGTCAGAAAACACTTGATGGCTGGTGGCCACTACAGGTTCAACTGCCTAATTTTGATAGCCTTGCTGATGTTGCCACCGTAAACGATAGTGAATGTCTACAAGCTTATCAAGTTGGGCGCGTAGAGTTAGTTGAAAGTCTCGCACCCAATCATTGGAAGCCTGATTGCTGCGTTACTAATGGTGCTGCTAATAGTGACAGCGAAGTCAGCATGGACGTCGACGCTATAAAGGCTAGTGCGCCGGCAACCAGCGCCATTACTTATGGCTATGCTGTAGCGAATAATATTGCGTTGCCAGTAATTATAGATAGCAATTTAAGTAGTATTTCAGATAGCACTTCAGATAGCACTTCAGATAGTAACGCTTTTATTACCTATCGACAGCTCATCACTCAACTGCCCATGGCGCTTTCCGCCCAGCTTAGCCAAGCTGTACAATTGCTACGCTGGCAAGCCGATACCCAGTTTTGTAGTCGTTGTGGTTCCAAAGTGAGTGCTGCTAGACTAGATGAGCGCGCTATGGTGTGTAAAGTCTGCCAACTACGCCAATATCCACGAGTACAGCCTTGTGTTATTACTGCCATTACCCGTCCCAACCCACAAACGGGTGAAATGCAGGTTTTATTGGCACATCATCATCGTTACGGCAAGCAAAGCCAACCGTTACAATATGGCTTGATTGCAGGGTTTGTAGAAGTGGGCGAAAGTTTAGAGCATGCAGTGGTACGAGAAGTAGCTGAGGAAGTCGGTCTCGGTTTGACAGACATTCGCTATGTCAGTAGTCAACCGTGGCCGTTCCCGTCTAATTTGATGCTTGGATTTCGGGCGTCTTATGCGAGTGGTGATATCGTACTGCAAGAAGATGAGCTGTCGCACGCCGATTTTTTTGATATCTCTAACCTGCCTAAGATACCGTTTAAAGGCAGCATCGCTTATGAGTTGATAGCGCAAATTGTTCATGAGCAGGGCCTGTCGCTTTAGCGTTTATTATGGCTACTGTTACTATTAATACTGTTGTATATCGTCATGTACATATTGCCACTCATATATTGCCACTTTCTTTACGCCAGTCTTAAGGCCATGAATTAAATGCCCAGTACTATACACGCCACTACGCACACACGCTTAGCAAATCTGCCGATACTCTTTAATACGTTAAGCATAGAGACCCTGCCCGCCGAAATACAGGCAAAGATTGTGCAAGTTGATGCCTGCTTACCACAAACTCAGTGTGGTCTCTGTGATCATCCAGACGGCTGTCTGCCTTATGCAACTGCCATTGTCATCGACGGCGAGCCGTACAATAAATGCGTACCCGGTGGTCAGCCTGTTAGTGACGCGATAGGTAATATTGTTAAGCAAAAAACGGTTATAAAAGACTCTATCGCAAAAAGTCATGCCACAAAAAGTCCGGTCGCAATAAACTCAGTTGCCTATGACCCAAGCGTCCCCAATCCTACCGACTCATTGACTGCAGTACCTTCAAAGTGGCCGATAGACGCTCTAACCGAGCGCCCTCGTGAAGTACGGGCGGTTATCCGTGAAGATGATTGTATCGGCTGTACCAAGTGTATCCCTGCCTGTCCGGTCGATGCCATTGTCGGTACGGGCAAGCATATGCATACTATTTTTACCGATTTGTGCACCGGCTGCGAGCTGTGCATAGCGCCCTGCCCAGTGGATTGCATTGATTTGGTTACTATTGAGCGACCGTTACCAACTTCCGAGCGTGTACAAGAGCAGGACGACCTGCGTCAACGTTATCACAATCATCTCAGACGCGTCACCGAGCAGCTTGCTGATAGCAGTAATAGTAGACCTGTCGTCAGTATGGTAGAGGCCAAACTTAATAACGCTACCACGCAAACACTTGATATCAGTGAGCAACAAGCAAAAGATACCATTGCTGCAGCCAAGCTACGCAGCAAAATTAAAAAGCTAGAGAAGCAGCTAAGCGTCCGAGAAAATAGCAGCAAGCAAGCTGAGCTTGAAGCGTTACAAGCGCAACTGTCTCAGCTATAGTCACGCTCCCCTGACCCGATACCTAAGCGTTATTCCTAAAATAATAGCTGTAAATATATTGATATTCACATTCACTAACAACAGCCAAAATACCATGAGTAAAACTGTTAAGCATAAAACGGCAGATACCCCGCCCTCGAGACGCTTGCTCAATCGCGACGTGCGCCCCTTTTTTGAAAAGTTGGCAGCGACGATTGAGGAGCCAGTGACTGAATTAAATTACCACAGTCACTTTGAGCTACTGATCGCAGTGATTCTATCCGCGCAAGCAACGGATGTGAGTGTCAATATTGCCACCCAACAGTTGTATCCAGTGGCCAATACTCCTGAGGCAATTTTGGCCTTAGGCGAAGACGGACTCAAAGCGTATATTAAAAATATTGGCTTATATAATGCCAAGGCTAAAAACGTAATCAAAACTTGCCGCGATTTAATCACTACATTTAATAGCCAAGTCCCTGATAACCGTAAAGACCTAGAGTCATTAGCTGGCGTCGGTCGTAAGACGGCTAACGTGGTACTCAATACCGCCTTTGGTCAACCAACTATGGCGGTTGATACCCATATCTTTCGCGTAGGCAATCGTACTGGACTGGCAACAGGTAAAAACGTATTAATAGTAGAGAAAAAGCTAGTCGAGCGCATTCCAGATGACTTGATGCTTGATGCGCATCATTATCTTATCTTGCATGGGCGCTATACGTGTCAAGCACGCACGCCAAAATGTGGCGCCTGCCCAGTGTATGCTGAATGCAGGTTTAAAGACAAAGCGGTATTTGTAGATTTGTGATGCTATTAGTAGGTTCAGCAACGGGTTACAGCGCTATTTTGACCTGACAAACGTATTGTTGAGTATTACTTATAATAGAACAAGCGCAGCTCACTAGAGTTTTGTGATGTTTAAGGGTAGAATAAGTCTATTTTTAAGCCAACACCGTACCTTAATTGCCATGATAACAATAAGGTGATGAGCGTAATAATAGCGGTAATTGAGCGTTAATTTTATCTTAATAGTTTTAAGCCAAAACCATCCAAATACAGCAGCATATTGTTAGTAACACCTATATCAGTAATACCTATATTTAAGTATATTTTAAGACTATTTAGCAAAACCAATTAACTGCCGAGCAAATGATTGCAAGGCTCATATTAATTAAAGCTGCGCTCAGCCGTTATGCTTTTTTCTACTTTTATTGATTCAATTAAGTGATCCCATTATGCCTGAATACAACTTATTTACTTCAGAATCCGTAAGCGAAGGCCATCCCGATAAGATGGCTGACCAAATCTCAGATGCTATACTTGATGCCATCTTACGTGAGGATCTGCATGCGCGCGTGGCATGTGAAACGCTAGTCAAAACGGGCGCAGTGGTATTGGCAGGTGAGATAACCACCACCGCTAACATTGATTTTGAACGTATTGTACGTGATACCGTCAACGGTATTGGCTATCATCATTCAGATCTTGGATTTGATGGTGAGACCTGTGCGGTCATCAACATGCTTGGTAAGCAGTCCCCTGAAATTGCCCAAGGTGTCGATCGCAACAATCCAGAAGAGCAAGGTGCTGGCGACCAGGGCCTTATGTTTGGTTATGCCAGTAATGAAACTGAAGTATTAATGCCAGCCGCTATTGAGTATGCACATCGCTTAATGGAACGTCAGTCTGAATTACGCCGGGCCGGTGAGCTACCATGGTTACGTCCAGATGCCAAAGCGCAAGTAACGCTAAAATACGATGGTGACCGTCCTGTAGCTATTGATGCAGTGGTGCTATCTACCCAGCATGACCCTAGTATTTCTCAGACGGATCTACAAGAAGCCATAATGGAATCAATTATTAAGCAAGTACTGCCAGCCGATTTGTTACATGCTGGTACTCGTTATCATATCAACCCAACCGGTAAGTTCGTCATCGGTGGTCCCGTTGGTGACGCAGGACTGACTGGACGCAAAATTATTGTTGATACTTACGGCGGTATGGCGCGTCATGGTGGCGGTGCATTCAGCGGTAAGGATCCTTCAAAAGTCGATCGTAGCGCCGCTTACGCGGTACGTTATGTTGCCAAAAACTTGGTCGCAGCAGGTATTGCTGAGCGCTGTGAAGTACAAATTAGTTATGCTATCGGTGTTGCTGAACCGACTTCTATTTCGGTCAATACCTTTGGTACTGGTAAAATCAGCTCTGATGAAATCATCCGTCTGATTCGTAAACATTTTGATTTGCGTCCTTATGGTATTACTCGTATGCTTAACTTACTACAGCCTATGTATCAGCAAACCGCTACCTTCGGACATTTTGGGCGCGAAGGTTCTGAGACTGCCTTTACTTGGGAAAAAACAGATAAGGCGGAAATGCTAAAAGCAGATGCTGGTCTATAACTCATATATTTACGATTTATAGTCATAAGTAATAGTCAAAAAAATGTAAAAGCCGGACTTCATAACAGCATTATGCGTGAATAGGAGTCCGGCTTTTATTTTTACCGGTCAATTTTAGGTTACACTATGGCTATTATTCTTTTAAGCATTATTATTTTAATGACCCATTTTACCCAGTCAATCGGATATGAATTACTGCAAGCAAGACCAACGTCAATAGTACACATCGTACATTAAGTGGGTCTGACACCATAACAACTTGGTAGTTGGCTCACTATAAACCCATATATATACATCGTTAATAGGAACAGCTTATGTCTCAAGACAATAATCAAGATAATAATCAAGGCAATGTGCAAGACGACCACTTGAATCTCAATGACAGTGCTAATACTGACAATAATGCTAGTGTTGAAATTACTAAAGAAATGCAAGGATTTTATCAACGCGCTGATGCTATTATTGGTGTTGCAAACAATCAATTAGGTGATGATGCGCATTCAGGACAAGTGGGCGCATCCCTACTATATGCAGCAGCCCGTTATAGCGCCTCGGTCGCCTCAATTGGCTTTATCAAAGGTGAAGACTTTGCTAAAGAAAAAGACGATATTGTAGAATTCTATGTCAAACAATACCGTCAAATGCTGAGTGACAATCTGACTGATTATGCACAAAATTTTGACAAATACATTAATATAGATAAAGAGTCATAATTAACGTATTAACCAACGTAATAGCCCATCTAATTGATGGGCTATTTTTTTGTGCGCAATAGACTCTTCCCACCTTCATTATTTTCTACGATATGGAAAATAAGATATGATGATGAATAGGGTATGATGATGAATAATTGATTCAAGCTTGAATATAATTTTAATAAAGTTCATTGCATCCATAGACAAGGACATCTTATGACTACTAAAAATTTATCCCGATCATGGCTATCAATATTGGGATTGTCAATAACGATGGCTTTGGCGGGCTGTACTGGTATAGTCAATATCCCCGCTCCCGATACCACTCCTCTGCAATCACCTTACTCTGCCAATACTAATAATGAAGCGTCTAACGCAGTCGACTTCACTCAGTGCCCATCTTTTAATCCTAAAAATAACCTGTGTACCATGCAATACGATCCTGTCTGCGTCACTATTAAAACCAAATCAGAGATAAATTATCGTACTGCAGGTAACGCCTGCTCAGCGTGTGGCACTCCGGAAGCGAGTGGTTATGTTAAGGGAGAGTGCTCATAACCTGACAAGCTTACCAGTGCATCCCATGCTTTCAGTCATAACTTTCTAGAATATTAACTACAGTCAATGAAAAGTAATATCGATACATAACACACTGCTGGCATATTTCCTAGCCGAGCCAAGATAAAAAACCCAGCTTAGTGACAAGCTGGGTTTTTTATTATTAACACTAATTTTTAGCCGTTTTTAGAACGGTTACTTATTGGGCTCATTAATTTTTGGTGGGCCTTCTAATAAATGCTCATCACGGAATTCATTGGCTGAGTTATGCTCTGCAGATTCCTCAGTAGTGAACCATTGCTGGTTGCGATACAGAATCAAACGATCGCGACTTAAGCCACGTAGTAGCGCATACATCATCACCACGATCACAATAGCAAACGGGAAGCCCGAGACAATAGAGGCCGCTTGTAGTGCACCTAAGCCCCCTGCTGCCAATAATACCGCAGCAATAACGCCTTCAGTTCCTGCCCAAAATAGACGTTGAATCTTCGGTGGGTTAGTATCCCCACCAGAGGTCAACATATCGATGACAAAGCTAGCCGAATCTGACGAGGTCACAAACCACAGTACAATCATTACGATGATCAGTAGCGTCACAGGTTGTGCAAAGGGATAGGACTCCATTAACTTAAAGATCGCACTACCATAATCTGCTTGTACCGCTTCGATAAGACCAGGACTAACCATACTGGGATCAGCAGCCGCTAGCATTTCCATGTGTACCGCTGCGCCACCAAAGGCTGTAAACCATAAAAACAGAATAGTAATAGGGATCAATAATACGCCTAATATAAACTCGCGAATAGTACGGCCACGAGAGATACGCGCAATGAACACCCCAACGAATGGCGACCAGCTAATCCACCATGCCCAATAGAAAGTCGTCCATGATGACTGCCAATTATCTTTACCATCGTAAGACTCAGTCCAGAGACCTAACGGGATAACCTGATGTAAATAGTTACCGATATTTTCGACAAAGCTGTTAAAGATAAACTGGGTAGGCCCTAAAATAATCACAAAGCTTAGTAGCACGATGGTTAAAAAGATATTAATATCACTTAGGCGCTTAATGCCTTTATCAAGCCCCATAAACAAAGATAGCGCTGCTAGCATAGTGATAAAGGCAATCAAAATAATCTGTACAGTAATATTATTGGGAATACCAAATAAAGTCTCGAGGCCTGAGTTAATCTGTAATACCCCAAGACCCAAGGTGGTTACTACCCCAAACATGGTACCAAATACGGCTAAAGTATCGACTGTATGACCCCATGGGCCGTAGATTTTTTTACCTAATATTGGGTATAGTGTCGAGCGAATGGCCAGTGGTAGGCCGCGACGATAATGAAAATAAGCCAATGACAAAGCGACCATTCCGTAGAGAGCCCATACATGTAGACCATAATGCAAGAACGAGATGTTCATTGCCTGCTTAGCAGCAGCGATCGTTTCAGCCTCTCCTAATGGTGGCGCCATGAAATGATATAACGGCTCAGCCGTACCCCAATAGAGCAATCCAATACCGATACCGGCTGAAAACAGCATGCCAATCCAAGATACTAGGTTATACTCCGGCTTCTCGTTCTGATGGCCGAGCCTGATATCACCGTATCGACTAAACATCATGTAAATGCTCATAACTAAAGTTAAATTGACCACCACAATAAAGAACCAGCCAAAACGCAGAGAAATAAACGCTTTTGCTTGGCCAAACACTTCACTCGCCAAATCGTTAAAAAAGGCGCCAAAGATAATAAATGCGACAATTAGAATTGTCGAAGATAAAAACACAGGTTTGCTTACCCGTGGAAAAGGGCCCAATCGGCCAACTTTCACATGATCCATGTAGTAATCTCAAATTTTTAAGGAGCATACCTTAACAACATATTTAGTAACTATCAAATCTAGTCAGACACATTAACGGGTTGAAAACAATTAAACCCTAAGGCGGCGTGCTACCTTAGGGTTTAATGTTATGGAAATGTTAACGGTACATTACAACTAACTTATAGAGAATTAACTTCTTAATTCAGAACAATGTCATTGGCCGTTGCTTAATAAAGTTCTTAATCAGATAACTGACAAAATAACTGGTACCAGTTTTTAGTCCCCCTTAGTAAGCTTAGGTGGCCCTTTCAATAGTTTCTCATCGACGAACTCGTTAGCCGAGTTATGATCTGCTGATTCCTCAGTAATAAAGTACTGCTGCGCCCGATAAAGTATCAATCGATCTCGACTTAAGCCGCGCAACAGCGCATACATCATCACAAATATTACCAAAGCAAACGGTAGTCCAGCGACAATAGCGGCTGCTTGTAACGCACTTAATCCACCTGCTGCTAATAGTATAGCGGCAATTAAGCCTTCCATGATTGCCCAAAATAAGCGCTGAATCTTCGGTGGATTGGTATCGCCACCCGCGGTCAGCATATCAATAACGAAACTTGCTGAATCCGATGAGGTCACGAACCAAAGGACAATCATAATTACGATTAACAAGGTGATCGGCTTGGCAAGTGGATAATACTCAACCAGTTTAAAAATGGCGCTACCGCTATCCGCTTGTACCGCTTCGACCAATCCTGGACTGACCAATGCTGGGTCAAGGGCGGCTAGCAGCTCCATATGAATAGCCACACCACCAAAGGTGGTAAACCAGAAAAACAGAATCAACATGGGAATGAATAGAACACCCAATACAAACTCACGGATAGTACGACCACGGCTAATACGCGCGATAAATACCCCTACGAATGGTGCCCAGCTTACCCACCATGCCCAATAGAATATCGTCCAAGCGCTCTGCCAGTCGGTATTACTATAAGACTCGCCCCATGTTGACAACGGTACTAGGGCTACTAGATAATTGCCGATATTTTCAATGAAGCTATTAAAAATGAATAGTGTTGGCCCTAGAATTACCATAAAGGCGAGCAGTACACCCGTAAAGCCCATATTAATATCACTTAAGCGCTTGATACCTTTATCAAGACCTAACATCAGAGACCCGCAAGCTAAGGCGGTTACAAACGCAATGATAATAAACTGCACCGTCAAGTTGTTTGGTATACCAAATAACCCTTCGAGGCCTGAGTTAATCTGCATGACCCCTAAACCTAGGGACGTCACTACGCCGAACATGGTACCAAATACCGCTAAGATATCGACCATATGACCCCAGCGACCGTAAATCTTTTTACCCAATATTGGATATAGCGTTGAACGAATAGATAAAGGCAGTCCACGGCGAAAATGAAAGTAAGCTAAAGACAAGGCCACTATGGTATAAATCGCCCAGGCATGTAGTCCCCAATGTAAAAATGAGATACTCATGGCCTGCTTGGCGGCTTCAACTGTTTCGGCTTCACCAAGTGGCGGTGCCATAAAATGGTATAACGGCTCAGCAGTTCCCCAATACACCAGCCCGATACCGATGCCAGCCGAAAACAACATTCCAATCCAAGAAAACAGGCTGTATTGCGGCGTCTCAGTTTGCGCCCCCAAACGAATGTCACCGTAACGGCTCGTTGCCAGATAAATACAAAGTATTAACGCTGTGTTGACTAAAATAATAAACATCCAGCCAAATTTATCGGTGATAAAGTTTTGTAAAAAGCTAAATAGCGTACCCGCAGTCTCGGTAAAAAAAGCACCAAAAATAATAAATCCAACGATAAGTAACGCTGAAGTAATAAAAACGGGCTTACTCACCCGCGGAAACGGACCTAACCTACCAACTTTTACATGATCCATTTTCTAATCTCAAATTTTAAGGAAAGTCACTTTAACAAACTAACCACTAATTATCAATTTTTTACAAAAACCAACCTGATAAAAATAATTGACTTATTTTCAATATCTTATGTTAAGTTCGCCAGTATTATAATACGTTATTGACAATAGTAACGCTCAAAAAATCCCACACTTGCTACGACATATGCGGTTCTGAGTATCGGCCAATTTATCGAGCCAGCCGTGTGAACACCTTATTTAATCAGGCAGCAATCGCAATAACTTACCATTATTGCCATCTTCTAATAACCACACTTGACCATCTACCGCCAGTACACCACGGATACGCTGACCCATGTCGTAGCGATAACGCTCATAAGGGGCATTATTAGTAGTATTACTTGCAGCCAAATTCACCACTATCAACGCTTTGGATGATAGGCCACTGATCAGCGCATTGCCTTGCCATGCCGGAAAGTCATTATAGCTACCGGTCGAATATATACTCATAGAGGACGGCGATATCACCGGCGTCCAGGTAATTTTGGGCGCGACAAGATCAGGTCGGGTATCATGATCAGGGATATCAGTGCCTGAATAATTACGCCCATTAGACACCATAGGCCAACCATAATTGCTGCCTTTTTCTATCAAATTGAACTCATCCCCGCCTTTTGGACCCATTTCATGTACCCAAAGTTTGCCTGCTTTATCAAAGACCATACCCAGTACATTACGATGACCTAGTGTCCAAACTTGCTGGGTGATGTCATTGGTATTAGTATTACGAACAAATGGATTGTCTGCTGGTACAGAGCCATCAGAATTCAGCCGTATTATTTTACCCAAGTTGACAGTCATGTCTTGCGCGGGGTCTTTTGCCTGCCGATCACCAGAGCTAATATATAAATAACGTCCATCAGGGGAAAATAGTAAACGGTGGCTATAATGCCCTTGTCCTTTAACTTTTGGCGTCTGCTGCCAAATTGGGACGATTGATTGCAGGCTTGGTGTCATGGTCTTCAACCCCATCAGTTTGGCTTTAATGACTTTAGCCCCAAAAGTATTATTTTTAGAACCTGTACCAGCTTCTATATAACTTAGATATACCATATTGCTAGTTGCAAAGTCTGGCGCAAGAATAATATCGCCTAATCCCCCTTGCCCACCATAAGCGACTTTAGGTACCCCGCCTATTGCCGTCTTACTTCCGCTATCAGTGTCAACAACGAATAACTCCCCTGTCTTTTGGGTCACTAGCAGTTTGAGCGGTTCAGAGCTACTACCATTATCATTTTTAGGTAGCGCGGTCATAGCCCACGGCTCATCAAAGCTAGCGACGGCTTGGGTCGTAAAAGCAGGTTTATTATTACGCGTTTTCCCATCGGATATAGAATCGTCAGATGTCTGGATGTTATTGGCTGGTTTATTATCAGCCTTTTCCACCCTTGCTGTATCTGTGTTCACCGTTGATGGGTTAGAGCAGGCAGAGGTGCTAAATAATAGTGCCATCATGCTCAAAACAGCGCTTGTACGTTTGGTATTGATTAACATTTTGGTCCCCGAAATTAGTTATTCACCCGTATCAGTTTTTTATTACAACGCAACTTATTTATAACACAGTAGAATTGCTTAGGAGGTAAAAAAATAAAACCCCTTATCCGCTGGTGCAAATAAGGGGTCGGTATTACAATCTTAGATTAAAAAATTGACGTTAAAAGACTAATAGCGTTAAAAGACTAAATAAGGGCCTAGTCTTAACTCATTCTCAGCTTATCGAAAGTGAGTTTATCGTTAGCGCCAATATCAACTTTGATGATGTCACCCGCCACAAAGTCACCAGCCAACAACCTTAAAGATAATGGGTTTTCGATCTCTTGTTGAATGGCACGTTTTAGTGGACGCGCGCCATAGACAGGATCGTAGCCTACCGCGACCAATTGACTCATCGCCGCATCGGACAAGGCAATGTCTAGCTCGCGCTCTTGCAAACGGCCACGCAAACGATCAATCTGAATATCAGCAATACCCGACATTTGCTCTTGACCGAGCGCATGGAAGACGACAATCTCATCAATACGGTTAACGAACTCTGGACGGAAATGCTCGCCGACTGAGCTCATAACTTCCGCTTTAATATCATCGTAGCTCTCGCCAACCATTTCTTGGATTTTATGCGAGCCTAAGTTACTAGTCATAATGATAACCGTGTTTTTAAAATCTACCACTCGACCTTGTGAGTCGGTCAAACGCCCGTCATCCAACACTTGTAATAGAATGTTAAACACATCAGGATGCGCTTTTTCAACCTCATCAAACAGCACGACACTATAAGGCTTACGGCGTATCGCTTCGGTCAACGCACCGCCTTCTTCGTAGCCCACGTAACCTGGAGGCGCACCCACCAAACGACTAACGCTGTGTTTTTCCATATACTCACTCATATCAATTCGCACCAGCGAATCTTCAGAGTCAAACAAGAAGTTAGCAAGTGATTTGGTCAGCTCAGTTTTACCTACCCCTGTTGGTCCTAAAAATAAGAACGACCCTGAAGGACGGTTAGGATCAGACAAGCCTGCGCGACTACGGCGCACCGCATTGGCAACCGCTTCTACCGCTTCATCCTGACCAATAACGCGCTCATGCAACTTCTCTTCCATTGCCAGCAGCTTATCGCGCTCGCCTTGCATCATTTTACTGACCGGAATACCCGTTGCTGCACTGACGACTTCGGCGATCTCATTGTCGGTGACTTTATTACGCAATAGTTTAACACTGGGTGTGTCACTCTGCTCTTTTTGCTCAGCCAGATCGAACTCATGAATACGGCGCTCAAGCTGTGGAATAGTCTCATATTGCAGCTTAGACATCGCTTCATAATCACCTTCGCGGCTCACTTTATCATAAGCAGTACGCGCTTTATCCAGCTCGTCTTTGAGCTGTTGACTGCCTTTAACCAACGCTTTTTCTGCTTGCCAAATTTCATTTAAATCAGCGTATTCTTTGTCTAATTCATCGATTTGCTGATTTAACGATTTTAACTCCGCCTGCGCACCGGCATCTTCTTCGTTTTTGAGCACTTCGCGCTGCATTTTTAGTTGAATGAGACGGCTATCAAGCTTCCCTAAAGATTCAGGCTTACTGTCCATTTCCATTCGTAGACGGCTGGCAGCCTCATCGATCAAATCAATGGCTTTATCAGGCAGCTTACGATCGGTAATATAGCGATGACTCATGCGCGCCGCGGCAATGATCGCACTGTCTTGAATATCGACACCGTGATGCAACTCATAACGCTCTTTGAGGCCACGCAAAATGGCAATGGTATCTTCAACGGTGGGCTCATCGACCAATACTTTTTGAAAGCGGCGCTCAAGAGCAGCATCTTTTTCGATGTATTTGCGATATTCATCTAAGGTAGTCGCACCGACGCAGTGCAACTCACCGCGTGCCAGCGCAGGTTTTAACATATTACCAGCATCCATGGCACCATCCGCTTTACCCGCGCCAACTAGAGTATGCAGCTCATCAATGAATAAAATCACATTGCCTTCTTGCTTCGATAAGTCACTAAGCACACTTTTGAGGCGCTCTTCAAACTCACCGCGGAACTTCGCGCCTGCTATCAATGAGCCTAAATCTAAGGACAAGACTTCTTTACGGCGTAGACCTTCTGGCACATCACCATTGATAATTTTTTGTGCTAACCCTTCGACAATCGCAGTTTTACCCACTCCAGGTTCACCAATGAGCACTGGGTTATTTTTAGTACGGCGTGACAGGACTTGAATAGTACGGCGTATCTCTTCATCACGGCCAATCACCGGATCGAGCTTGCCAAGTTCAGCCTGTTCCGTCAGGTTAATCGTATATTTATTTAGCGCATCGCGCTGATCTTCCGCGTTCTGGTTGTTAACGGTCTCGTTACCGCGTAGCTCTTCGATGACCACTTTGAGTTTGGCCGCAGTCACGCCAGCACTTTCAAATATTTTTTTGGTTTCGCCTTGCTCTGCTAATGCCAATATCACCCATTCAGTAGCGATGAAGTCATCGCCTTCTTTTTGTGCTTGGCGATCAGCAAGGTTCAATATTTTTACTGAGCTTGGGTTTAGATTAACGTCTCCAGTAGGCTCAGCAATAGTCGCTTGCTTGTCTAGAGCTTTTGCCACCCCATTTTTCAGTGCTGGGATAGAAGCCCCTGCTTGCTGACAGATAGACAAATTAGCTTCATCTTGCAGTAATATGCCCAGTAAATGCACAGGATCAATACCGGTATGATCATGCCCTAGTGCCAAACTTTGTGCTTCTTGAATAGCGGTTTGCAATTTTTGAGTAAATTTTTCGAATCTCATCATTATGTCCTTCTATAATTAAGGTTAAGTAGCGGAGTTTTTATAAGTATTTGAGGTTACCGCTTACTGTTAGCTATTATTTATATATGGCAGGTCAAGTCGAATTTCAACTAAGGACTGCATCACGTGGATAATAAATATTTACTTATCAGTATAAGTAGAAAATATAAGCAAATTACTTATTACTAATGATAAAAACTGCTTATGGATTTGACAGTAGCAATCCTTTTAATCATAAATAATTAATGAGTATTTTAAAGAAATATTTCAAGAGAAAATATTGAGTGATAAGCAAATTTAGATGGGTTCGATACTTAAGGAGTGTCGAGGTTTAAATGAATAGGACATTTATTATAAGCTCAAAGGTTTATCAGCCTTACTCAACGATTTCAATCGCTACTCCCAACTCTACCATTGCCATGATGTCATCCATCTCATCGTTAGTAACCGCAATACAGCCTTCAGTCCAGTCGCGTTGTTGAGTGACCGACGCCAGATGACCGCGGCCATTGGTTTGTCCATGGATCATGATATCACCGCCCGGACTAACACCTAGCGCTTTAGCTCGCGCCTTGTCAGCTGCATTCGGATAACTGACATGAATAGAACGATAAAACTTAGATTTTTCGTTTTTATAATCAAGAGTATAGCGGCCTATTGGCGTACGCTTATCACCTTGTTGTTGCTTATGACCTATTGGATTACCACCTAGGGCGATACGATAGGATTTAATCACTTTATCGTCGCTTAATAACTGCAAAGTGCGTTCAGACTTATCGACGAATACCTTATCAATAACAGCCCTATCTTGCCTATCATTTGAAGAGCTTTTTGCAGTGACAGACGAAATTTTTACATGAGCTATTGCACTGGTACTCATGAACGCACTAATACTCAGGCCAATGGCAATGAGTAGCCAATGCATATTTTTGCTAGCACTCGGATAAAAAAACAGCATAAGCCTTTCCTTACAACCAATATTTAAGGGTATTAATCGTAGTGCAACACTCTATCAAAGCGCTATGCAAAACTGTGTACAGATTGGTTAAATAAAATCAGATAGCGGCAGAATGAATCGTAGCAGATCTCTTTTATATTATTAGTCTTAGTCTTAGTTTTAGATCTACGTAATGAGTTCTATATGATAAAAACCAGTCAACTAAAATACTAAAAAAACTCTGTTACGGTACAAATAGTACAATAACAGAGTCTCACGTTGTAACGTAGGTAGGCATCTAGCTAGACCAGCTCTAAACCATACGAATCGCGCCATCTAGGCGAATCACTTCACCATTTAAATAGCTATTATCAATGATGTGGGTTACTAGTTTGGCAAACTCACTAGGTTCGCCTAAGCGCTTAGGATAAGGCACTGCCGTTTCTAGCTGCTCACGAGCTTTCTCAGGAATGCTATTCATCATTGGCGTGGCAAATACCCCAGGGGCAATAGTCATCACGCGAATACCATGACGCGACAGCTCACGCGCTAATGGTAGCATTAGTCCCACAACCCCAGCTTTGGAAGACGCATAACTACCTTGGCCGACTTGCCCATCAAAGGCGGCAACGGAAGCAGTATTAATAATGATGCCTTGATCTGCATTCTTTTCTGTATCGCCATTGTCTTTGTCAGCTGCAACTCGGCGTGCGATACTAGCAGCGACCAAACGCGCCACATTAAAAGAGCCAACTAGATTGATATTGACGCCACGACTAAAAGCATCTAAATCAGCTGGATTGTTATCGCGATCTAACAGCTTCTGCACGACAGCAATACCTGCGCAGTTGATTGACCCTTGCAGGCCACCAAATGCTTGTTCGGCTAAAGTGACAGCGGCTTGCACCTCTTCACCACTAGTAACATCACAACGCATAAAGCGCGCAGTATCGCCCAGCTCTTTGACCAGTGCTTGCCCAGTTGATTCATTCAAATCTGCAATAACCACATTGCCACCCTGAGCGACGATAGCACGCACAACCGCTTCACCCAATCCTGATGCACCGCCAGTCACTAAAAAGCTATTGTCTTGAATTTTCATCATTATCCCTTAACGAATCATTGTCTAGTATTTTATTGATGGCCTATTCTAAGCAGCTTTATTTTTAATAAGCTCTACTTTGAAGAAAGAAATTGCTATTTTAAAGAATTACTACTCAATAACACTTATTAAAAAGCACGCTTAGTCTATAAAACAATATTATTCAGCCGATAGTCAGTCAATAGTTTACGCCGATAAACTGCGTAGCAAAAAGCGCTGGATCTTGCCACTTGGGGTCTTTGGTAACTCTTTAATAAACTCAACTTCACGTGGATAAGCATGTGCCGATAGACGCTCGCGTACCAAATTTTTGATTTGCTGAGCAATCTCATCGCTGCCCTCGATGCCGTCTTTAAGCACCACATAAGACTTTATCATACACCCACGTACTTCATCAGGTATGCCTACGGCAGCGGACTCTGCGACTGCTTCATGCTCTAATACGGTATTTTCAACATCGGTGGGGCCCACTCGGTAGCCTGCGGTCATGATAATGTCATCGTCACGCCCTGAGAACCAGTAGCTGCCATCATGGTGGCGCTCTACAATGTCTCCAGTCAGGTAGTAATCATCAGCAAAGGCTTGCTTTTCGTTCCAGCTATAGCCACGGAAATAAAACGCTGGCGATTGACTGACTACGACTGCAAGCTGTCCTTGCTCGCCATCAGGTAATACTTGCATGTCATCATCTAATATTACTAGCGTATGCCCTGGTAGCGCCATTCCCATAGAGCCAACTGGTTTTTTATGTTCTAACGCATGGTGCTCACAGCAAGTCATACCAGTCTCGGTTTGTCCATACTGATCACAGACCTTGCAGCCTAGATGACTCTCTACCCAACCGACAACTTCAGTATTAAGGGTCTCACCTGCTGAGTTGGCACAACGTAATGACAATTTATTGCTGTCGTTATTAGCAGCGTCTGTAGAGAACGCTTCAAATACTCCACTGGATTTCATCATGCGAAAGGCGGTCGGTGAAGAGGCCAGATTGGTAATTTTATGCCGAACCATAAAGTCGCGAGTATTAGCAGCGTCAAAACCGGCTTCATTAAAATAGGTAGTCACACCCAATAATAATGGCCCGGTAATAGCGTAATACAGACCATATGCCCAACCTGGATCGGCCATATTCCAATAATTATCAGATTGGCGCAAATCAATCGCATAACGCATATATAAATAAAACGCTGGCAACGCTGCTAAGGGTACGTTGACCCCTTTAGATTTACCTACCGTCCCTGAGGTAAACATCTGCAAAAATGGCGCATCAGTGTCTAAAATAATAGGTTCTGTCATTTTCGGCTGTTTGGCTCTTATCTCAGCCAGCTTAATAAAATAGTTGTCATCACCCAAAGTTTGACTGTCGCTTTGACTGCCAACCATCACCATTTTGGTTTGCTGCGCTAAGTCTTTAAACTTGTCACGATTGTCATTATTGGTGAATACCACTTTAGTCTCGGCTTTATCCATACGATACTTGATAGAGTCGTAACCAAAAGCGGTAAAGAGTGGCTGATAGATTGCACCCAGTCGCCATGTGGCCAGTACTACTACCAATAGCTCAGGCGTTCTAGGCAACATAGTGGCCACCCTATCTCCTGCCTGCACACCATAAGACTGCAATAAGTTAGCCACTTGTGCACTGGCATTATCCAACTCACCAAAGGTCATGCGTGTCATTTTGCCTGCGGTATCTTCATGAACTAAGGCAGTATTATCTGCGCGGCCATCTCGAACATGGCGACCACAACAGGCCATATAAGCATTTAAACGGTCATCAGGATGGGCACCAAATATTTCTTCTAATAACGTATTCATACCAAAGTTATTATAATAGTCAGCGTAGCTTTTGGGCGTTGATACTGATACTGATACTGAATGCTCAGTATGTGAGCTTTGAGTGTCGGTGTCGGTCAAATTAGAAGCCGCCGCTGCGGTAGGGGTTGCATGTTCAGAGGTAGTAGTCATGAGCTAATCCTTTAGCGATAGAGTTTGAACTAATAAAATACAGAAACATAAAGATAGGTTATACGATATAAACCATTTTGGCATATTATATTTAAATTTACTTATTAATACCGTGACTTCATTACTATTTCAATACGTAACGTATCATTTTTATAGATACTAATGCAATAGTTAGTGATAGAACACTTGGTAATGCAATGATTAGCAAACCATAAGCTATAGTCAGTTCACAATAAAAAAGGGTCATGTATAGCAATAGCAATGTGCCACTGGTATAAATTTTTCTTGTTTGCTGTTCGCAAGCGTGACAGAGGCTGCAAAAAATTCATGCCAGTAGCACTGTACCTTTTTTAAATTGAATCAACTATATTATGACAATGTTCTTAAAAACCCTAGCAAGGCCTTTTCTTCGCAGCGCTGATGCTTTCTAGTGCGACCACGACGGGCTTGTTAGTAAGTTTCAAAAAACTGCCCTGCTAAAAATTGCTCAATAACAATCGGATGATTATAAGAAGAAATGCACACGGTAGGCGTGTTTCCCAGCTCATCGGCGACGTTCTTGACCACTTCTGCGACCAGTGCTTGACAGATGCGGCTGTCTGGGGCGCTCGATAATATATCCCAAGTTCAGTCGTCCGGATTTGACGGCAGGGGTCAAACAAGTGGCCGCCGTGTTTATTGGACCACTCAAAAAAGCAATGCGCCAGCGCGTGCCCTCTATAAAAGTATCGCTACTGAAACTGATATTATGCAATACCGTAAGAATTTATAATTACTCATTTGGTCTCAGCTGTGCATCAGTAGATATTAGGCATAAGTAAACGTGAAAAACGCCAAGCGTAAAACGTTTGACGTTTTTATTTAATATTTTGACACTTTAATCTAGTACAACACTATTTACCATAAACACATAAATAAGCAGTTTCTACCGCAACTTTAACGTTGAATTTTTGCTGCGCTTCAACGGTAAATTGCTGACCCGTTTCAAAGGTTTGCCATTCGTCACTCTCTGGCAGTTTAACCGTCAATGCGCCATTGACTACACTCATAGTCTCAAATTCACTAGTGCCAAATTCATACTCACCAATCGACATAACACCAACGGTGGCAGTTTTAGTTGCCGTTTGAAAGGCGATAGAGGTTACTTTATCGTCAAAATAATTATTAACAGTTGGCATAATACTCCTTAGATTACATTTGTTTAACTTACCTGATACTGACTAAAATATTTCTAGCTTGCTGTATGACTACGTCGCTCCAGAGGCTGCAAAATTTCTCTCAGTCACACTTTATTGGCTTTTAAGCAAATTAATACTATTACTTTTAAAAGCTTGCATGCTTACAGTCCTGCTTTAAGACTGGCTTCAATAAACTGATCAAGATCACCGTCCAGTACTGCGCCAGTGTTAAAGGTCTCAACACCAGTGCGCAAGTCTTTGATACGTGAGTCATCAAGCACATAGGAGCGAATTTGACTGCCCCAACCGACGTCAGACTTACCATCTTCGACTGCTTGCTGCTTTTCCATACGTTTTTGCATTTCAAGCTCATACAGCTTAGCACGTAACATTTTCATAGCGGTCGCTTTATTACCATGTTGGCTACGCTCGTTTTGACAGGTCACTACGAGACCAGTAGGCTCATGGGTAATACGCACCGCCGAGTCAGTAGTGTTCACATGCTGACCGCCTGCGCCGCTTGAGCGGTAGGTGTCTATACGCAAATCAGCTGGGTTGATATCGATATCGATATCATCATCGATTTCAGGTGATACAAAGACCGCAGCAAAAGAAGTATGACGACCATTGTTACTATCAAACGGTGACTTACGTACTAAGCGATGCACACCAATCTCGGTGCGCAACCAACCAAAGGCATAATCGCCCTTGATAGCAATAGTTGCAGACTTGATACCAGCGACCCCGCCCGATGACACTTCAATCACTTCAACTTTAAAATCATGTGCCTCAGCCCAGCGTGTATACATGCGTAATAGCATTTCCGCCCAATCTTGCGCTTCGGTGCCGCCACTACCCGATTGAATATCTAAGTAGCAATTATTAGGATCCATCTCACCGCTAAACATGCGGCGAAACTCTAAGTCAGCAACGCGTTTTTCAGCGCTATCTAATTCAGCTTGTACATCCGCTAGCAATAATTCGTCATCTTCCTCTACTGCTAAATCTAGCATGACAGACGCGTCTTCTAAAATAGTTTCAAGTGACACCACCACATCGATAACACTATCAAGATGGCTTTTTTCTTTATTAATTTTGGTCGCACGCTCTGGATCATTCCATAGCTCAGGATTTTCTAGCTCTAAGTTAACTTCTTCTAGACGTTCTTGCTTGCCATCAAAGTCAAAGATACCTCCGTAAATCCTGTCCACGCTCGGCGAGGTCTTTGATGGTTTCTTGATACGGGTTGATTTCCATAATTTTTCCTGTAAATACATTTGATAATGATTAAAAATCGCTACTTAACGCTGGTATTGATTAGAGACGCTAGCATTGATCTGAAGATGGTAAAAAATTTGGGATGCTGTGCACAAGCCAGAGAGAGCAAGGTTAAGTAAAAAAACTGCTACAGCCTCTCTGTATCCCCTTTGAAGTAGTCAAACGGCAAGACAATATTGTAAATGAGATTAGATCAAAGTGCTCTGCTAAATTGACCAGCTAAATTGACCAGTCTTCTACTGCCCAGCGATGCGCTAACGCATGAGCATGTAAGGCATCATCAGGTGACACACAAATAGCCACATCTGCCCATTCAAGTAGTGGAATATCGTTTTTAGAATCAGAGTAGGCATAAGTTTTCTCAAAGCTAATACCCGCTGCTTGTTGCTTATCAAGCCATTTATCCAAGTGATAAATTTTGCCTTCTTTAAAATTAGGCTTATCAAGTAACTTACCCGTATAGCGCTGATCCTTAATCTCCAATGGCGTAGCTAAGACATTAACGTTCTCGATACCAAAGCGTTCAGCAATGGCAGACACTACAAAGTCATTAGTCGCAGAAATAATCACCACGTCATGACCTAGCTTTAAATGCTCACCCAGCACTGCTAGAGCTTTTGGACGTATATGTGGTTCAATCTCACATTTAATATAGTCTTCCCGTATAGCGTGCAAACGCGTCAATGGCAGAGTGGTCAAAAACTGGGCCACAAACTCATTATATTCGGTGGCATCAAGCGACCCATCAATGTATTGCTCATAAAAAGCTTGGTTGGCGGTTCGGTATTGAGCTTCATCAACCAATCCCTGGGTAACAATATATTCGCCCCACAAATAATCGCTATCGACGTCTAGCAAGGTATGATCTAGGTCAAATAACGCTAATGTACGCAGTGTATTTTCTGTATTATCGGATAGCGTGTCAGTATTGGTGGCAGACGTGCTCATATTAAAAGTCTCGTTGATCATAAATCATAAATCATAAATCATAAAGTTTATAGTAGTTCAGACAGGTTTACTCTGGTTGTTCAATTTCTTTTAAACCAGTCTTGAAGTCTTGACAGCGGGCAGCGTAGTGCAGCGCAGACCATTTGATTATAACCACTTGTTGGTCCGTTAAAGTCTTGACCACTTTGGCAGGCGCGCCCATCACTAGCGAATTATCTGGAATTTCTTTGCCCTCAGTAACGAGCGCTTTGGCACCAATAATACAGTTTTTACCGATTTTGGCATTATTGAGTATCACCGCACCGATACCAATTAGGCTATTATCACCGACTTCACAGCCATGTAACATCGCTAAATGACCAATGGTGACATGATTGCCGATTTTGACCTCAATACCTTGGTCGGTATGGATGACACTGTTTTCTTGCACGTTACTATAGTCACCGATATGAATACGCTCATTGTCGCCGCGAATGACCGCACCAAACCAAACGCTGGCTTGATGGCCTAAATAAACATCACCAATAACGCGTGCTGAGTCAGCAACCCAGCCATTAAAAGGTACGGCAAACTCAGGTGTTTTGTCTAAATATTGGTAAATCATAACGACTCCTTGTCATTTATGTCGATAGCACTTGTTGATAGTAATTGTTGATAGTACTTATTAGTAGGTAGCGATCAATGGCTGCTAGAGGATTATAAAAAATAGTATAGACTTTATAATATCATCACCAAAAACAGTATAATTGTCCAAATAGTATAATCACTCAACTATAAAACGCTTAAGGAATAAAGCCATGAACGGCAAAGGATATATAGCTTTTATACTATTATCGAGTAGCTTGATTATAGCCAGTCCTGCTCAAGCCGCCAATAGCTCTGGTACTGAAAAAGCAGGCGATATTATCGCAATAGCGATACCAGCAATTGCTTACGGTAGCACATATTATAAGGATGATAAATCTGGGCGTCAGCAATTTTATCAAGCGTTCGGCACTAATCTTGCGGTGACCTATGGGCTAAAAGCAATTATTGATAAGGAACGACCCAATGGTAGCGATGATAAATCATTTCCATCAAGCCATACCTCGGTCGCCTTTCAAGGTGCCAGCTTTATTCACAAACGTTATGGCTTGGAATATAGTATTCCAGCTTATATTGGCGCAAGCTTTGTGGCCTATAGCCGCTTAGAGGCCGACGAGCATGATGCAGTCGATGTATTGGCTGGGGCAGCACTAGGTGTCGCTAGTAGCATGTATTTAACCAAAAGTTATAATGATCAATTGTACATTGCACCTTCATTAGCGCCAGATTATTATGGTCTAACGGTGCATTATCAATTTAAATAGCTTAATTTTTAAGGTCTCAATTTTGATACCTGTCCTGTTTAAAGTACTTTGATTAGGATGCTTTAAAGGTTAATAACATAAGTAGTAATAGACTAATATCTATTTCAAAACAAGCAGTTAACTCAAAAAATTTATCACTATTTCTTAACAGACTACTTAGTTATTTGCTACTACGCTACAAAATCGGCTGGCTATTTGGGCGTTTGTTATATATAATGCACAAAATCTGTGCCTAAGCGAGCGGACATGATGCGATTTACTCATTCACTATCTAGTGGGTTTGGTAGTTCTCATTGATAATGTCTTCTCGCTTTTTTGTGGAAAATTTTTGCCTTCGACGCTCGTCTTACTCTATTTAGTGGTAATTATAAAGATAAGAATTGCTCACTTAGGTGAAGATCTTAACCAAAAATTATAATGGCACTCACTAAACACAGCGGAGGCAACCCTTGAATTCATCGACAGAACTACAAGCAATTTTGGCACTAGCAGACGGTACGATTTTTCGCGGTGTAAGTATCGGTAGTCAAGGCCATCGTGTCGGTGAGGTGGTGTTTAATACAGCCATGACAGGCTATCAAGAAATCCTTACTGACCCCAGCTACGCCCGTCAATTGGTTACCCTAACCTATCCACACATCGGTAACACTGGTACCAATAGCGAGGATATAGAGTCTGGTAATGGTCACAAGATTTGGGCAGAAGGCCTCATCATTCGTGATTCAACCATGGTCACTTCTAGCTTCCGTAATTCTGAATCTTTAACTGACTACTTGAAACGGCACGATACGGTTGCTATTGCTGAGATTGATACGCGCCAGCTGACACGCTTACTGCGTGATAAAGGCGCACAGAATGGCTGTATCATGACTGCCTCTGATGGCGAAACCATCAGCACTAATGATGAGCAACAAGCCATTAAACTGGCTCAAGAGTTCGCTGGTATAGCCGGTATGGACTTGGCAAAAGAATGCTGTAATCCTGATGGCTTTGAATGGACAGCAGGTACCTGGGAATTGTCAGATACCCTACTCAACCGTGACACAGCGGGTGCTCATGATAGCGGTACTGGTGGCTTCTTCAAACAACTTGGCACTCATATTGAAGTAAAATATAACGTGGTCGCCTATGACTTTGGTAGCAAGACCAATATCCTACGTATGCTGGTTGACCGTGGCTGTCACGTTACCGTTGTTCCAGCCCAAACGCCTATCGCCGATGTGCTAGCCATGAATCCAGACGGTATTTTCTTATCCAATGGTCCTGGCGATCCAGCGGCTTGTACTTACGCTATCGATAGCGTCCGTCACATTATCGAGCAGACCGATATTCCTACCTTTGGTATCTGCTTGGGTCATCAGCTGATTGGTCTCGCCAGCGGCGCAAGTACCATTAAAATGAAGACTGGCCATCATGGTGCCAACCATCCCGTACAAGATTTAGCAACCAGTACGGTGATGATTACCAGTCAAAATCATGGTTTTGCCGTTGATGAAGATACTTTGCCCGATAATGTCAAATCTACTCATCGCTCATTATTTGATGGTACTAACCAAGGTATCGAGCTGACTAACAAGCCCGTCTTTAGCTTCCAGGGTCATCCAGAAGCCAGCCCTGGTCCGCATGACTGTGCGCCATTATTTGATAAGTTTGCTGAAATGATGGAAGCGGCTAAAACAGCCCAAGCTTAATCTAATATAAAAACAGTAATAAATAGAAAAGGCGCTAAGAGCAATTAGTGCGTCTACTGTCGCAACAAATAAAAATTCAAAGTACACCTCAATTAAAATATCACTTAAACGAAGGTAGCCCTAATTATGCCAAAACGTACCGACATAAAAAGCATTCTTATCATTGGCGCAGGCCCTATCGTCATCGGGCAAGCGTGCGAATTTGATTACTCAGGTGCACAGGCGTGTAAAGCGCTAAAAGAAGAAGGCTACCGCGTCATCTTGGTCAACTCCAACCCTGCAACCATCATGACTGACCCAGCGATGGCTGATGCCACTTATATTGAACCGATTACTTGGCAAACGGTTGAGCAAATTATTACTAAAGAACGCCCTGATGCTATCTTGCCAACCATGGGCGGACAAACGGCACTGAACTGTGCCTTAGAGTTGGACAAACATGGTGTATTAGCCAAGTATAATTGCGAGTTAATTGGCGCGACCAAAGATTCGATTGAGATGGCAGAAGACCGCAACTTATTTGATAAAGCCATGAAACGTATTGGCCTAGAATGTCCACGTGCTGAAACCGCTGAAACCATGGAACAAGCGTTTGCGACCCAAGAAAAAATGGGCTATCCCTGTATCATTCGCCCTTCATTTACCATGGGTGGCTCCGGTGGTGGCATCGCGTATAACCGTGATGAATTTATCGAAATTTGTGAGCGCGGCTTTGACTTATCGCCGAACCATCAATTGCTCATCGATGAGTCCTTGATTGGTTGGAAAGAGTACGAGATGGAAGTGGTTCGTGACAAAAACGACAACTGTATCATCATCTGTGCGATTGAAAACTTTGACCCGATGGGCGTACATACTGGCGACTCTATCACGGTTGCGCCAGCACAGACCTTGACCGATAAAGAGTACCAAATCATGCGTAACGCCTCATTGGCAGTACTACGCGAGATTGGTGTTGAAACTGGCGGCTCTAACGTGCAGTTCGGTATCAATCCTGACACCGGTCGTATGGTTGTGATTGAAATGAACCCACGCGTATCGCGCTCATCAGCATTGGCATCAAAAGCCACGGGCTTCCCCATTGCTAAAATCGCCGCCAAATTGGCTGTCGGTTATACGCTTGATGAATTGCAAAATGACATCACCGGTGGCAAAACCCCAGCCAGCTTTGAGCCTGCGCTTGATTATGTAGTCACTAAGATACCTAGATTTAACTTTGAAAAATTTCCACAAGCCGATAATACGTTATCAACTCAGATGAAATCAGTGGGTGAAGTCATGGCTATCGGCCGTAACTTCCAAGAATCCATGCAAAAAGCCTTACGTGGTATGGAAACTGGCTCAGATGGTTTTGATGAGCAAATTGACTTTGCTGCTATAAAAGACGGCGCGCTTAGCGCTGATAAAGCCCGTTCTGAGATTACCAATCGCTTAACTATTCCCACGCCTGAACGTATCTACTATGTGGCTGATGCCTTCCGTATTGGTATGACGGTCGATGAAATATTTAATTTCACTAAAATTGACCCTTGGTTCTTAGTACAAATTGAAGACATTGTTAACACTGAAGCGACCGTTAAAGCATTAGGTTTTGGTGGTTTAACTGAGAAAAACTTACGTCGCTTTAAGCGTAAAGGCTTATCAGATTTGCGCTTGGCCAAACTGCTAGGTATATCACAAAAGCAACTGCGTACCAAGCGTTGGGATTTGGCTGTGCATCCGGTCTATAAACGTGTGGATACTTGTGCGGCAGAATTTGAGACCAGCACTGCCTACATGTATTCTACTTATGATAGCGAGTGTGAAGCCAAGCCGTCTGATAAGAAAAAAATCATGGTTATCGGCAGTGGTCCAAACCGTATTGGTCAAGGTATCGAGTTTGACTATTGCTGTGTCCATGCCGCGCTAGCAATGCGTGAAGACGGCTACGAGACCATCATGGTCAACTGTAACCCTGAAACAGTTTCGACCGATTATGATATCTCAGATCGCTTATATTTTGAACCAATCACTCTAGAAGACGTATTAGAAATCGTACGGATCGAGAAGCCTGATGGCGTTATCGTACAATTCGGCGGACAAACCCCACTGAAACTGGCCCGCGCCCTTGAAGCCGCTGGGGTTAAGATTATCGGTACTAGCCCTGATGCGATTGACCGCGCTGAAGACCGTGAGCGCTTCCAGCATATGATTCAACAGTTGAATCTTATCCAACCGACTAATGCCCTAGCGACCAGCTTAGAAGACGGCTTGGTAAAAGCCAAGGACGTTGGCTATCCATTAGTAGTACGCCCATCATATGTGTTGGGTGGGCGCGCGATGGAAATCGTTTATAACGAAGACGAGTTAAGACATTACTTGCGCACTGCGGTACAGGCCTCAAATGAAGCACCGGTATTGCTTGACCGTTTCTTAGACGACGCTATCGAAGTCGATGTAGACTGTATCTGCGACGGCACCGACGTGGTCATCGGTGGTATTATGCAGCATATCGAACAAGCTGGTGTGCATTCAGGTGACTCCGCCTGTTCGTTACCACCCTACTCGCTATCAGATGAATTATGCGACGTTATGCGCGAGCAGACCGTCGCTATGGCGAAAGAGCTGGGCGTTATTGGTTTAATGAACGTCCAGTTTGCCGTAAAGGGTGAGACCGTTTATATTTTAGAAGTTAATCCACGTGCCGCACGTACCGTACCTTTTGTCTCTAAATGTATCGGTGCCTCGTTGGCAAAAGTTGCTGCACGCTGTATGGCTGGCACTTCACTTAAAGAGCAAGGCTTTACCAAGGAAATTGTTCCCTCATTTTTTGCAGTCAAAGAAGCCGTCTTCCCGTTTGCTAAATTCCCTGGTGTCGATCCTATCTTGAGCCCTGAGATGAAATCAACTGGTGAAGTGATGGGCGTTGGTAAGACCTTTGGCGAAGCTTTTTACAAGGCCGTTATCGGTAGTAATGAGCGCTTACCTGGCTTACCCACTGCAGGCGAAACTAAAACTGTCTTTATTTCAGTTCGCGACAGCGACAAGGCGCAAATATCTCCTATCGCTCGTCAGCTTGCAGACTTTGGCTTCAACATTGTAGCCACCACGGGCACGCAGAAAGTACTGGCAGAAAACGGTATTGACTGTCAGAAAATTAACAAAGTTACTGCAGGTCGCCCACATATCGTTGACGCTCTAAAAAATGGTAAGATTAATTTAATCATTAACACCACTGAAGGCAAACAAGCACAAGAGGATTCATTCTCCATTCGCCGTAGCGCTTTACAAGGCAAAGTCTTTTATGTCACTACTTTAGGAGCAGCCGACGCGGTCTGCAAATCTTATGCGATCGACCTGCCATTTGAGGTATATAAGCTACAAGATTTGCATGAGCAAGCAAAGGCTATTGACGTGGCTGAATAAATTCAGTAAATTAAGCATAACCGTAGGGCTTGCTGAAAATCCTACTAAAGACTGGTTAATATTTTTAAAACGACCGTTCTAAACTCAAAAAGCATAGTGGCTAAACGGCAACTATGCTTTTTATTACGTAGGCCCATTGTTGATTGGTTAGTGAATGTATAAGTTAAAAATACGCCAACTTGCGACTAAATAGACTTGAAAATTACTATTAACCTAACAATTAAGCAGCCTTAACGCCACCCTTTTTTATATTCCACACTGATTGCAATAACGCCAACACCATCTCACTATTCACTAAGAGTAGGAGGTGGTGTGATGTTATTGGTTTAAGGAAAAAACATGCAACGCTACCCTATGACTCCGCAAGGACATGCGGCTTTAGAAGCCGAGTTAAAGCAGTTAAAAACCATTGATCGTCCGCGCATCACAGCGTCAATCGCTGAAGCCCGTGAACACGGCGATCTAAAAGAAAATGCTGAATACCATGCCGCTCGTGAGCAGCAAGGATTTTGTGAAGCACGTATCCGTGACATCGAAGCCAAACTTGGTGGCGCGCAAGTGATAGATATCGCTACCTTACCGAAAGAAGGTCGAATAGTATTTGGCGTGACGGTGGTCATTGAAAATATGGATACTGAGGAAGAGAAACGCTATCAAATCGTCGGTGATGATGAAGCCGACTTTAAAGGCGGTAAAATCTCGGTTAACTCGCCTATTGCCCGTGGCCTGATTGGTAAATATAAAGGCGATGAAGCGCGTATCGAAACCCCAAGAGGCGTGGTTGAATACGAGGTTATGGAAGTAATCTACGGATAATTTGACAGTATCTAATAGATTATTTTAATAGCACCTTAGACACCGAACTATTTAGTTATTATTGCTTGGGCCTATCATCAATTGGATTATGACGATAAAAACGAAATATATTTTCGCCAAACCCGAATTATTTTGAAAATATTATAACTATATTAGCTAGCTATCGGACGCAATTTGGCGGAAATACAGCCATTTATGACGCTCTAGCATTATTCTAAAGGCCTTGATCACTCAAGGCCTTTTTTCGTGGGTAAAAATAATTATTTTTTGTTTGTTATTATGTGTTGACAACCGCTACTGGACGACACTAATTGTCGCATTGTTTTCTCGATTCTTTCTTATTTACAATGACTTACCAACATATTTGATAAAATAAACCTTCATAAATTAATTGGTAAATCCCCAGTTATGGCAACGATCAATTATGAAAGATTGCAGGGCAAACTCAATATCTTAGCGGATGCGGCTAAGTATGATGTCTCTTGCTCTTCCTCCGCTGGTACTCGTAAAAACCAAGGTGGCGGTCTAGGCGATGCGTCACAGTCAGGCATTTGTCACAGCTATACCGAAGATGGACGCTGTGTCAGTCTACTTAAGATCTTGCTCACCAATCACTGTATTTATGATTGTGCTTACTGTACTTCTAGAAAAAGTAACGACACACCGCGCGCGGCATTTAGTGTCGAAGAAGTGGTTGATTTGACCATGCAATTTTATCGTCGTAATTATATCGAAGGCTTATTCTTAAGCTCCGGTATCTTTAAAAGTGGTGACTATACAATGGAGCGACTGGTTGAAGTGGCAAAGATATTACGTACCCGTGAGCGCTTTAACGGTTATATTCATCTAAAAACCATTCCTGGTGCCTCGAAAGAGTTATTACTAGAGGCTGGACTGTATGCGGATCGCTTAAGCGTCAATATTGAAATACCCACCAAATCTGGCCTTGCTTTACTGGCGCCAGAAAAGTCGCATGAACAATTAAAAGCGCCGATGGCAACCATAAAAGAAGAAATTATTACTATCCGTGAGAGTCGTAAAACTCATAAAAAAGCGCCCAAATTTGTACCCGCAGGTCAGACTAGCCAGATGATCGTCGGTGCCAGTAATGAGACGGATCTACAAGTGATTCAGTTATCGAGTCATTTCTATAAACAATATGATCTCAAACGTGTTTACTACTCAGGCTATGTACCGATGCTAGCGGATAGCCGCCTACCTGCTATTGGCACGCCAGTGCCGATGGTACGTGAAAACCGTCTGTACCAAGCCGACTGGTTAATGCGTTTTTATGGCTTTGGCGCTCATGAAATTCTTGAACCTGACTCGCCGTTTTTGGACCTAGACTGTGACCCAAAACTGGCATGGGCCATCCGTCATCGCGAGCATTTCCCTGTTAATATTCAGACCGCGTCTTACGAGATGATCGTACGCATTCCGGGAATTGGTACCAAAACTGCAAAAAAAATTCTCAAAGCACGTAATTTTAATCAGCTGACTCTATACCATTTAAAAAAGATGGGCGCGGCGGTCAACCGTGCTAAATACTTCATTGCTACTACGGGTAAAAATGAACATCTCGCGCATCTAACCCGAGATAACTTTCGCCAGTATGTGCTGGCACAAACGCAAACTAAATTTAAAGACCAGCGCAGTGGCCAGTTGGCCTTATTTTAATCAGGACTTACTTTGATAAAGCTGACATAGCTGAACCCTTTTAAAATAAGTTCACTATAGCTAAAAGAAATTTTTGTAGTCTCTGGAATGACGTAATCACACAGTAGGCTAGAAATTTTTTGTCCGCTATATAGCACTACAGTCAGTTCAAAATGAAAGAGAGTCGTTTATAATAATGTACTGACTGTGTAGAATATTTAAGACTACTTTAGGATGAACCATGTCACAACAGCTACCAGACACGATTTACCCTATTGGTCATTTAACGCCCAGTATTGTGCTTTATGAGCCAAGTTTTGAAGGGTGGCTCAGTGCGGTATTTTATGTCTATGCTCATAGAATTCAACATAATACAGCGCTCCAGCTAACAGCTTATGACTGCTACGTACCTTCATTAATAGATTATGCGACCAGCGTTGCAACTGAGGCAGATAAAGCGCAAAGGGTGCTGGTTAAGCTCAATAATCTGATTGGGCGTTCTGGGTTGCGCCAGATTTTATGGGGTTTATTATCTGAAAAAGTGGATATCGGAACAACTTTATTCCAAGTGGTAAAGTACGCTATCGACTATCCTGATCGAGCAGTTATGGAAGACTTAGGCAACCTAAACGTTTTACAGTTAGCACAAACCGTCAAGTCTGTTGGCCGTGAAAAGCACCGAATGGAAGCCTTTGTACGCTTCGAGCATACCAATGATGATATCTATTTTGCTAGAGTAGAACCTGATTTCAATGTCTTACCACTAATTGGTGAGCATTTTCGTCAGCGCTATCAGGATCAGCACTGGGCGATTTATGATCTCAGCCGCGGTTATGGTGTTTATTATGATAAAAGTAAAAGCACCCGGTCTCGTCCTGCCAACTTACAAACTATAACTAACCTTGATGATGCGGTATTGCGTAATCCTGCTAGCGTGCACAGTGTAGATGAACAGCGCTATCAGCAGTTTTGGCAAGGCTACTTCACTAACGTCAATATCAAAGAACGCAAAAACCCACGTTTGCATAGACAGTATTTACCTCAGCGTTATTGGAAATATTTAAGCGAAAAACAACTCCTTCCTGATGCAGAGCATTTACAAAAACGTCGTTAGCTTTGTTTATTATTAGCCTTTATTTACTACGGAATTTTATCTATTATTAAATTTTTCTCATGCACTACTAACTAAATGCTAATTAGGGTTTAAATATGACGCTACTGAAAACTATTTGTCATCCTCAGCCCCTGCTTAAGGTTGAGTTTTATCGCTTTTTACCTGACAATAGCCACTTATTACCTAACGGGTGCCGACCGCTATTATGAAAGTGATGCGCTTATTATCGTCTTTGAAACATGATGAATCCGAACGCGGTATCTTTCATCTTGGGCGCGCATTGGTCAAAAATGACCATACTTCAATTATTATCTCTAGTGCCGATGATGATAATGATTTGGTTAGACGCCTAGAGCGCGATGGCAACCTATATCATCAGTTATATATGAATAAAAAGTCTTGGTTGTCCCTGCTACAAATTGCGCCGCTACGCCGTCTCATTGAGCAATATAACCCTGACGTCATTCATATACATTCTCGAACGCCAGCCTGGATACTGCATTTAGCACTACGGCGTGCCCGAGTTAAGCGGCCACCAAAACTGGTCTCGACCATGTATGGCTTTTATCCCATTAATAAATACTCACAAGCGCTACTCGATGTCGATACCATTATCACGGTATCTGATAGTGTCACCAATTATCTAAAAAAAGGGCTACGCCTTGAAGATGTTGACCCAAAGATGATCAAACGTATCTACCGCGGTATCGATACCCGCCGTTATCCTTACCGGCACAATCCATCAGTCTATTGGCTGCGACATACTTTTGCTGAATATCCTGAGCTTGAGCACAAAAAATGGCTGGTATTTCCGACTGTCATCGGTAATGAATACGGTCAAGAATGGCTCATTGATATCTTAGGTAATCTTCAAGAACAATTTCCTAATATTCACGTTATCGTTATGGATGAAGATCATCGAGATGGCGATGTGGCTCACGAAGACTTCCGCCAGCGTACCACTGCCCTCAACCTTGCTGAGCGTATTACCTATGTCGGTAGCAAGCGTAACGACATGCGCGAATGGCTATCTGCAGCTAATATCGTCATGGCACTTGCCAACGAGCCTGAGTCTATCGGCATTAACGCCTTACAAGCGATTCACCTGGGTACACCAGTCATTGGCTGGGATCAAGCTGCATTCAGCGAGATTCTACAGCCATTATATCCGCAAGGATTGGTCAAAAAATATAACGCTCAAGCGTTATGTAAGGCCGTGAGAAATCAGTTAGAAAGCGTTACTCGACCTGAGATGACCAATAAATTTACCATGCGTGAAATGATTAAAGAGACCCTTGCGGTATATCAAGGGTTACATGATGAGTCGCTCGCTGAAGAGAACATTCGGACCGCGACCTACTCTTCACGTAAGCTCACAAAGCGCCTTAAACCTATAGCCAAAAAGCTGACTAAACCTGTTAATGAACTCGCGGGTAAAGCCGTTATAAAGAATACAACGCCAACTGTAAAAGAAAAGTCTGAACTAATTACTGCTTCAGAACCGATCAACAAAGAAAGCTTATAGCAGACGCTAACAACAACGGTTATTAACAGAAGAAGCTTGTTGCCTATTTTGGTAGGATCAATTAAAAATATCACTTCCCATTAACCGTACTGTGTTTTGACTTATTTTGACTTAATAAGTCGCTGGCGTGTGCGCACTAATAATACGTGTTATAGCATTACTAGGATTGATAAAAGTATGAGGATTGTGGGTATTAATGACATAACTGTCGCCCTCATTTAATAGATACGTGATCTCATCAATGCGGATTAAAATTTTTCCTTCAATAAAATCTTTTAAACACCCTATAGTTAAAACACCTTAAAAACGCGACGGTACTGCTGGTATAAGCTTTTTGTAGCCTCTGTCTGCGTAGGCACAGCAAGCAAGAAAAACGTATGCCAGCAGTACGTTATGTATCGATATTACTTTTCATTGACTATAGGGCTTATCATCCTAATGATGTCTGTATAGCCTCTTATGCCAACTTTTTAATCTGTAACAACGGTATTATTGTGCCGCAATATAATGATGTAAATAATGACTTAGCCATTCAGCAGCTTGAAAAAATCTTTCCTAGGCATCAGGTAGTTGGAGTACGTACTAAAGAGATTGTATTTGGCGGCGGAAATGTTGATTGTATTACTCAGCAGCAGCCAGCGGTCAACGCATAGTAACAAGATTTATGTGTTCTACAATTAGCTTTTTAAACATAACCAAAAACGGATTTTGAACCCAAGGAACTTTTATGAGCGAATATCAAGTAACCAACCCAGCAACTGGCGAAGTTGAAGCCACCTATCCTACTGCGAATGAACAAGACATCCAGCAGGCGATCAAAAAAGCGGACGATGCTTTTCAAGACTGGCGTCAAGTGCCCCTCGGCGAGCGCAGTGCAATACTACATAAAATTGCTGATATTTATACTGAGCGTCAAGATGAGCTGGCGGATATGATCACTACAGAAATGGGCAAACCCGTCGCCCAAGGTAAAGGAGAGCTCGGTCTAGTCGCTAATATCTATCGCTACTATGCGGATAATGCCGAGCAGCTATTGGCAACGGATGAGATTAAAGTGGATCAAGGCTCAGCCAGTGTAGAGAAATTCCCAGTCGGCGCATTGCTAGGTATTATGCCATGGAATTTCCCCCACTATCAGGTAGCGCGTTTCGTCGCACCAAACTTTATGGCGGGCAATACCATTATTTTAAAGCATGCTCCTCAGTGCCCTAAGACGGCAGAAGTTATTGTCGAGATTTTAAAAGACGCCGGCTTACCCGATGGTGTCTATAACAATATTTTCGCCACCAATGAGCAAGCAGCAACAATTATCCAAGATAGTAGAGTTCAGGGTGTGTCACTAACAGGTTCTGAGCGCGCTGGTGCAGCCGTCGCTAAAGAAGCAGGCAGCGCCCTCAAAAAAGTTGTTTTGGAACTAGGCGGCTCAGACCCCTTTATTGTCGCAGCAGATGCTGATATAGAGAAGGCAGTAGCAGACGCCATCACAGGTCGTTTTGGTAATACAGGACAAGCTTGTAATGCTGCTAAGCGCTTAATTGTCGTTGAAGCTGTCTATGACAAGTTTGTACAAGGCTTTACCGATGCGGTCCGAGCTATGACTTTATCTGATCCCTTAAATGAAGATACTTTTATTGGACCGATGTCATCAAAGAGTGCTGCCGTTAATCTGCAAAAGCAGTTAGATGGTGCGATACAGGCTGGCGCTACGGTTCTAGTTGAAGGCGGCATAGTCAAAGATAAGCCTGGCGCTTGGTTTGCGCCAGCAGTACTTGCCGATGTCAATGACTCAATGGATGTCTATCGTCAGGAGCTATTCGGTCCTGTTGCCGTCATCTATAAAGCCCATGATGTCGCGCACGCTATCAAGATTGCTAATGACGTGCCTTTCGGTCTTGGCGCTTCTATCCAAACTCAAGATTCGGCATTGGCAGCAGAGATTGCTGAGCAGTTAGAAGTAGGTATGGTCTATATCAATACACCTTCTGGTAGCGAAGCCAATATCCCGTTTGGCGGCGTTAAACGTTCAGGATTTGGTCGCGAGCTTGGTACGCTTGGCATCACTGAGTTCCTAAACTATAAGCTGATTCGCGATAGAACCAGCGCATAGATTCAAGGTTTTATTCTTCTTACTGCAATAAAAAAAGCCTAGCGTCTCAACGCTAGGCTTTTTTTATTGCACTGTCTCCTCCTAAAATAGGTTTACTTTTTAGGTGGATTTTCTTTTAACCACAGCTGATTGACGATTTTTAACTCACGTAGCTCTTCTGCCATGATAGCTTCGCTTGTACCTGGATACTTGATTCTTGCATAGCCATATAAAGAAATCCCCAGTACAGTCCAGCCGAGGAAGATCCACCACTCAATGCCGATAAGCGCCGAAGGCATCCCTGGCATATACAAGGTCAATAGACCAATGCTTAGAATGATAGTGACTACACCTACGAGCTTACCTGCTGGTATTCTAAACGGACGTACCATATCAGGCTCGCGGTAGCGTAATACTAAGAAAGAGATAGCCACACAAGTATAAGCTATGACAATACCAAAGCCACCGGCATCTACAATCCAAACCAGCATTTTGCGGCCAAATAATGGTGCTAGGGTCGCCAAACCACCAATGAGTAAAATAGCGTTGGCTGGCGTATTGTACTTAGGATGTAATTTACTCAAAAACGCCGGTAACATACGGGCTTTGGACATCGCATACAGCAGACGACTACCACCAATTAAGAAGGCATTCCAACTGGATAAAATACCCAGTACCCCTCCGATCACCAGTAAAACACCCGCCCACTTACCGCTCCAAGCATTGGTCATCGCATCAGCGGTCGCTAAGGTTGAACCTTCTGCTTGTATCAGTGGTAACGTCGTGCCAACACTCCAAGCGACTGCGATATACCAAAGTACTGCGATGACTATTGAGATGATCAAAAACTTACCAATATTAGGACGGGTCAAATCGATCTCTTCAGCGGCTTGCGGAATTACATCGAAGCCTACAAACAAAAAGGGTACCATGACAATAACTGCCATTACCCCAGCTGCACCGCCAATAAACGCTGGTGATTGTACCGCAGTTGAGGTAGCAGGATTATATAGTGCAGCACCAATAAACAGTAATATACCCACCAAAAATATACCAACTACTGCTGTTTTTTGGAACCAAGCACTGACTTCCATACCACGAATGTTTAGCCAAGTGACAATCACTGACCCTAGCATCCCAACCCCAACCCAAGTGGCATAGACATCCCAGCCTGCGATGGTCCATAGATAACCTTGGTTATAGTTAGGGATAAAATATTCGACTACTGTCGGTAGCGCCACCGCTTCGAAAGCCACTACGGAGAAGTAACCGAACAGAATACTCCATGAGCAAATAAAGGAGACGTTGACACCTAACGCCCTATGGGTGTAAGTGTGCTCACCGCCCGTAATGGGCATAGATGCGGCCAGCTCAGCATAAGTGACGCCGATCAAAATTACTGCCAGACCACCTAAGAGGAACGCTAACATCGCGCCCCAAGTTCCAGCAGCAATAATCCAGCCACCAGCCAATACTACCCAGCCCCAACCTACCATCGCACCAAACGCTAGAGCAATAATATCAAATGTCCCCAACGATTTTTTTAATCCAGACATAACTTACTCCTTGTTCGTGTGTCATCCATGTCCATCCTTGACACTTCAGCCAGATAAATATTCACAATCATACTTATCTGGTTTAATGCTTATCTGGCTACATGCTTGTTTGTTCGGGCATAGCCCATCATCGTTATCTTTCCGTATCTATCAATTTCTGTTTATTTGCCTGTTGTGTTGGTTTGCACGATTACTTTGGTTATCGTCTAATACCACAGACAACAACGGCGTCTTGTCGTGCAAGGCGCCGTTACGATACTTAAATTTAAAATCAGAGCCTTACTGTTAAGTTACAATTATTACTTATTAACTGAGCTCAGACCGTTTATAAAAATTAGGCCTGCAATAACGTACCAATAATATCGAGGCCTTCTTGAAGTATTTCGTCTTCAACAGTCAGTGGCACCATGACACGAATGGCGTTGCTATGCATACCACAAGATGCTAACAACAAACCCTGCTCAAAGCACTTCTGCTTTAGATTAGCAGTGGCATCAGCATCTGGCTGACCGTCACTGTCAATTAATTCAAAAGCCAGCATGGCACCTTTATGGCGGATGTGACCGATGCTGCTAAGATTTAAGTCTTTTAAGAATGACTCGATTTTGTCGCCAATCTCAATACTGCGCTCAAGTAAGTTTTCTTCTTCGATAACTTCTATTACTGCTAAAGCCGCTACACAAGCGAGTGGGTTACCCGCATAAGTACCGCCCAACCCACCTATTTGCGGGGCGTTCATGATGTCAGCGCGACCGATAACCGCAGATATCGGATAACCACCAGCCAAACTCTTAGCGCTAGTCATTAGGTCAGGCTCAACACCCAGTTGTTCAGTAGCGAATAAGGTACCGGTTCTAGCAAAACCGCACTGCACTTCATCAAAGATCAACACGATGCCGTGCTCATCACAGATAGCGCGTAACGCTTTGGCAAATGATGGCGTAACTTGATGGAAGCCGCCCTCGCCTTGTACCGGCTCAATAATCATCGCTGCTACTTCACTCGGATCAATTGAGGCCTGGAAGATCATCTCAAGGCTATGTAGCGCTTGCGCCTCAGTAACATTGAGCTCTTCAGCAGGAAATAGCGCATGAAACACAGGACCTGGCATTGGACCAAAATCTTTTTTGTACGGAATAACCTTACCGGTCAAGCTCATACACAATAATGTACGACCGTGCCAGCCGCCAACAAAGGATATAACCCCTGGACGACCAGTTTTAGCACGAGAGATTTTGACTGCGTTTTCGACCGCTTCAGCACCAGTGGTTAAAAAGAAAGCTTTTTTGTCACCACTAATAGGCACGGCTGCACAAAGCTTTTCAGCGAGCTCAACATAGCATTCATAATTGATCATTTGCGCGGCAGTATGAGTGAATTTATCTAGTTGCTCATGCACACGCTGAGTGATTTTTGGATGGCTATGACCGGTATTAAGCACTGAGATACCGCCAACAAAGTCAATATAACGATTGCCTTCTACATCCCAAATTTCCGAGTTTTTTGCTTTGGCAGCAAATATAGGAAACGCCACACCAAGTCCGGTCGGTAAAACCGCTTTACGGCGCTCAAGCAAAGATTGATTGGTAATTTTAGTCGTAGTCATGAGAACGTCCTTTTCTTTATATTTAAAGTAAGCGCTATGTCGTTAATAGCGGTTTATGTAATAGGTGCTAAACGATAGAAATAATCCTATCTTTTAGCACCTTAAACTAAGTTGATTACTGGGCTAAATGAGCAAGACTAGCTGATATCAGAGCACCAGTATTTGGTGACAACATATTCTTCTAGACCATATTTTGAGCCTTCACGGCCAAAACCTGATTGTTTAACGCCACCAAATGGCGCAACTTCAGTTGAGATCATGCCAGTATTATGACCAACCATACCGTATTCTAGGCCTTCAGTGACCCGCCATGCGCGCGCAAAGTCGCTGCTATAAAAATAAGCTGCCAAACCATAAATCGTATCATTAGCGGCGCGTATAGCTTCTTCTTCGGTCTCAAAGACAAATATGGAGGCGATAGGACCAAAAATTTCTTCGCTAGCGATATCCATATCCGTACTAATATCAGTAATAACGGTGGGATTAAAGCTCAACTCAGAAGCCTCATTGGTGTCGCCGCCGGTTACTAATGTCGCCCCTTTATCAAGCGCGTCTTTTAGAAGTGCCTGAACTTTTTCTAACGCATCTTTATTGATTAAAGGACCAATATCAACGCCTTCAGTCATACCATTACCGACTTTAAGTGCTTCTACTTTTTTGACAAAAATCTCTAGGAACTTGTCTTTGATACTGGCTTGTACGTAGACGCGGTTGGCACAGACGCAAGTCTGACCAGCATTGCGATACTTGGAGGCGATTAAGCCATCAGCCGCTTTTTCTAAATCGGCATCGTCAAATACGATGAAAGGAGCATTACCACCTAACTCTAATGACAGTTTTTTGATGGTTGGCGCGCATTGTGCCATCAAGGTGCGACCCACTTCAGTAGAGCCAGTAAATGATAGTTTTTGAATGCGAGCATCACCGGTTAAAATATCGCCGATGACCGAAGATTTACCGGTGACGACTTGGATAACGCCAGCAGGAATACCCGCTTGCTCAGCCAATACGCCGAGTGCTAAAGCAGAAAATGGGGTAGCAGTGGCAGGTTTGATAATCATGGTGCAACCAGCAGCCAGTGCCGGAGCCGCTTTGCGAGTGATCATTGCTGCCGGAAAGTTCCAAGGGGTAATAGCCGCACAAACGCCTACTGGCTGCTTTAGAACGACATAGCGTAGCTGCGATTTGGCAGACGGAATCACATCACCATAGACCCGCTTACCTTCTTCAGCGAACCAGCGGATGAAGCTATTGGCGTAGCCAATCTCGCCGCGTGATTCACCCAATGGTTTACCTTGCTCAGCAGTCATTAAGATAGCTAAATCTTCTTTATTGTCATCAATAAGATCAGCCCACTTCTGTAATAGCACCGAACGCTCTTGAGCAGTTTTTGCCGCCCATGTTACCTGTGCTTCATGAGAATGAGCGACGGCGTCATTGATGTCTTGATCAGTTAGGCTTGGAACAGTACCGATAATCTCGCCGTTGAATGGATTAGTCACATCGAGAGTGGTGGCATCACTAGCATCATGCCAACTGCCTTTAATCAGGCATTGATGTTTGAGTAAGTCTGGATTGGCTAATTTTAATGTGGTTGTTGACGTAGTTGTTGACATAGTGACGTTCCTTGTTAGTAAGCTGGGCGCTTACTTATAATTATTGATGAAGTAAGTGGCGAAAAATTGGCTATAGATAAAACGAATATTAATGAAACAGTGAACATTGTCCTCATTAAACTATTATAAATAGACTGTTGTGCACAAATACTTATTGATAATCGACAACTTGTTTAATATACTCTTAGTTCAGTATGCTGAATAATAATTCTCTATATGAGACATCATTATAAGAATGATGTGACGTACTTTGCAACCCTTATTACTATTTTTATTAGCGCTTTAGCTTGATTCTTACTTACCTTGTTATTTTTCTTCACATTTATAGGCGACATATGACTACGACTGCCGTGCCAGCATTAGAAAAAACCTTCCAGATTTTGGACTTAATAACTGCCAGTCCGCAGCCATTAACTGCCGCCCATATCGCCAAACAGTTGGGGCTTGCTCGTAGCTCAACTCATAACATACTGCAAAGTCTACTGACCAAGCATGTCATTTACAAAGACGGGGACAGTCGCTTTCATTTGGGCTCATACTTGCTTTATTGGGCGGGTGAATATGAGCAGCGACAAGGGGTCATACAGTTGTTTAAGGAGCTTATTGTACAATATCCTATTCTGCTTCAGCATACGGTTACCTTATCCAAGCTAGACTTGGGAGAAGTGGTATTCTTGGCTTGTCACGAATCCCCTGCTCCGTTAGGCTTTACTTTCCGCTCAGGTGTGCGCGTGCCTGCAGTATTTTCAGCAACAGGCAAAGCAATGCTTTCAACTTTATCTATGCACACCATCAAATCATTGTATGAAGATAACTTCCCCGAGCCACTCACACCCAATGGTGTAGACAATTTTGACACCCTCTCCACTGAGCTGGCAGCTATTCATAGCAGTCGTATCTCACTTGATGACGGTCAACTGCGCGATGGCATGTACTGCTTAGGTACTTATATTCGTAATGCCTCGGGGAAAGCCACTGCAGGTATGGCCGTGAGTTTTTTACAAGCAGAGTACGAGTCTAAGCGCGATGAAGTCAGCGCTGTATTGATTGAGTTAGCGGAACAAATGGAACAGCGTTTAGGGTTTACGCCTGTCCGCTTAGCATAATATCGTCTTATGGAAAATCACTTTAAAACAATTCGCAATCGATAGACGTAACCCAAAGAAAAAGCCAGATACTAACCATATCTGGCTTTTTCTAATTCCTAAACTTCTAAACCCTCACTTTATTTTGGGACGGGACAGCGCTATATATTCAAGGGTTATACATTTAGTATTCTTATAGTCAATGAAAAGTAATATCGATACATAACCTACTGCTGGCATACGTTTTTCTTGCTTGCTGTGCCTACGCAGACAGAGGCTGCAAAAAGCTTATACCAGCAGTACCCTAGTGTTTTTAAGGTATTTTGACTATAGCTCATAAACGCTTAAACAATACCGTCCGCTTTTAGCTTAGCGATCATCTCACTATCGTAACCAAGCGCTGCGAGCGTGCTATCGGTATGTTCGCTCAGACTCGGCGGTGGCGATCGGTACGTGACAGGTGATTCAGATAGTTTGATGGGGTTGCCTAATGCTCTGACTGGGCTGCCTTGTGCCGTAAAATCAATCACCATTTCTCGAGCCTGTGTTTGCGGCATGGCTAAGGCTTCAGAGACATTATGAATCGCACCACTCGGAATGCCTACTTGCTGCAAAACCTCTAACCAATGTGCACGCGACTGTTGTGCAAACTTATCCACTAGCCAGCCGCATAGCAACTCACGATTGACGACCCGCGCAGGATTGGTAGTAAAACGGCTGTCCTGCTGCCAATTGACATCTAAGACCTGACAAAGCTTGGCAAACTGTTGATCATTACCACAAGCCAAAATAAAATGTTGCTCGCCCGCAGCCAAGAACACTTGATAAGGGACAATATTGGGATGTTGATTGCCCAATCTTGGTGGCACCTCGCCTGAGGCTAAATGATTCATACCAACATTGGCCAGCAGCGCCAATGCACTATCAAATAACGCCACATCAACTTGCTGTCCACGTCCAGTATGTTGCCGTGCTAACAGCGCCGCTTGTATGCCGATAGTGAGCTGCAGTCCGGCAAACAAATCTACCACTGCGACCCCGACCTTATACGGCTCACCATCGCTAGGCCCAGTGATACTCATCAAGCCTGATAAGCCTTGAATAATATAGTCATAACCGGGTCGCTTGGCATCAGGTCCTGTCAGTCCAAAACCAGTAAGAGAGGCATAAATCAGTTGCGGATTGGTCTGTTTAAGACTGTCGTAATCCAAACCGTATTTTTGCAGACCCCCGACTTTAAAGTTTTCCACCACAATATCGCTATCAGCGGCGATTTTTTTAATAATGGTCTGTCCCGCTGGAGTGGTTATATCAACAGTGAGTGATTTTTTATTGCGGTTGATGGTGGCATAGTATGCTGAGGTATCATCGCTAAAAGCTGGCGGCGCCCAATGTCGGGTCTCATCACCGATACGTGGACGTTCAACCTTAATCACTTCTGCCCCCAAATCAGCCAAAATCTGAGTACACGATGGCCCGGCCAACACTCTAGATAAGTCCAGCACCTTGATACCGTGCAATGCACCTCGTGCCGCTTGCTTATTATTAGCGTCGTTACTACTATTATCTTTATTGCTATTAGAATCATTATTAGTATTACTGCTAGGCTGCTGTTGCTCAGTCTGCGGCGATATTATGGTCATAATATTCCCTTATTTAGTCGTCCTTTACCCTCTAGTCAGTTTCTCAACCTGTTTTATTATGCTTTTGTACTGGGGGCTTTAGTTATTTATATAAGTTTTAATAATGAACCACAAAAAAACGTACGTTACTGAATGCTAAGTGCTGAATGAACAGCTAAACAGTGACGTACGCTAGTAGTTGGTGATTGGCAGTAATTTAAACACTGCTAAACACTCATACAAAATACCTTATGCAAAACACCTTATGCAAAATATAAATTAATAAAATGCTTGGATGCCTGTTTGAGCACGGCCTAGGATAAGAGCATGGATATCGTGTGTGCCTTCATAAGTGTTGACCGCTTCTAAATTCATCACGTGGCGAATAATATGATACTCATCAGAGATACCGTTACCACCATGCATGTCACGGGCAACCCGAGCAATATCTAGCGCCTTGCCACAGTTATTACGTTTGATCATCGAAATCATTTCAGGTGCAGCGTTATCTTCATCCATCAAGCGTCCGACACGTAGCGCCGCTTGTAGACCAAAGGTGATTTCAGTTTGCATATTGGCAAGTTTTAACTGTACCAATTGGGTGGCCGCTAGCGGACGTCCAAATTGAATACGATCAAGGGTGTACTGGCGCGAAGCCTTCCAACAGAAATCAGCCGCGCCCATCGTGCCCCAAGCAATGCCATAACGGGCTTTATTTAAGCAACCAAAGGGACCTTTAAGGCCGCGAATATCTGGAAAGGCATTGGCTTCAGGGACGAATACTTTGTCCATGACAATCTCACCAGTAACTGAGGCACGTAACGAGAATTTACCTTCAATTTTGGGAGCAGATAAGCCTTTCATACCTTTGTCTAAAATAAAGCCACGAATCAAACCTTCATCATCTTTCGCCCAAACCACAAATACATCGGCGATCGGACTGTTGGTGATCCACATTTTGTTACCGGTCACCTCATAGCCGCCAGCGACTTTGCGGGCGCGCGTTGACATCGATGATGGATCTGAGCCTGAGTCCGGTTCAGTCAGACCAAAGCAGCCCACGTATTCGCCAGTCGCCAGTTTAGGCAAATATTTTTCTCTTTGCTCTTCAGTACCATATTCATATATTGGATGCATAACCAAACTTGATTGCACACTCATTGCTGAGCGATAGCCTGAATCAACCGCTTCCACTTCTTTGGCGAGCAGACCGTAGGCAACACTCGACAAGCCAGCACAGCCATAGCCGTCAATCGTGACGCCCAGCAAGCCCATTTCACCCATTTGACGCATAATATTGCGATCAAAATGCTCATTACGGTTGGCTTCAATGATGCCCGGCATTAATTCTTTTTGAAAAAACTGGTGAGCAGTATCAGTAACCATACGTTCTTCGTCGGTCAACTGATCGCGCAATAAAAAAGGGTCTTCCCAATCAAAACGTGGACTAGTAGAGTTTGCCATGCTGTGCTCCTTGGTGTCAGTCATCCTGACTGACGAATAGTATTTTGACTTATCTGAATGTTTGACGCTGACTTAATACTTTAAAGGCTTAGTAGTTTAAATATTTAATACTGTAGATATTTTCACTTGAATAATTTGTTCTGCTATGCGAAACTTAGTTTCATAATATTAACCATTTAAGCAGAAATCAGGTCTGCTGTAAACCTTTATCCTAATATATGGTTATAAAATGACAAAACACCTAGCAACACCCGTATCGCTGTTAGATCAAATGAATGATAGGCTAGTCCAAAGCAAGGCAGCTGAAGATCGGCAGTTCGTCACGGCTCTTGGCCGCGGATTGACATTGCTGGCTGCATTTGAACATCATGAACAACTCAGCCATCAGCAGTTATGCCAACTGACCACTTTGCCAAAAGCGACCGTTACTCGCCTAATCTATACCTTGATGACGCTTGGTTTTTTGCGGACGATGGCGCATGGACAGTATCAATTGGCCAGTAGCGCAGTGCAACTGAGCGCTCAAGCGTGGAGCCGTCATGATGTGGTGGCATTTGCTGAACCACTATTACGCCAATTCGCCACACAAAATGAAGTATCGGTGAATCTGGCCAAAGAAATCGAAGGTGAAATGCGTTATTTAGCCTGTTACCGAAGTCCAGCACGTCTATCGGTAAACTTGCAAGTGGGCTCAGCGGTACCGATCGCTCGAACCGCTATAGGGCGCGCGTTTTATGCCGTCAGCTCATCTACCAGACAAGCGGCAATTACCTCCAATCTGCAAGCAAGTTTATCTGTCGAAGATTTTGGACCAGCACAAACGGCGTTAACTCATGCATCGCAGTATTATGAGACTCATGGCTATACGCTGTCCGATGGCGAGTTTTCTACAGATATTCTGGCAGTGGCAGTCGGTGTCTTTGATGTAACAACTGGACACTATGCTTATTCACTGAATGCTAGCGTGCCCCGTGCCAACTGGGAAGCAGAAGACTATGTGGCGATGATTGTACCCAAGTTACAGGCACTTGCTGAGAGGATTGGTCGCGGAGCATAGATCGGTTTCTTAACAAGAAAGATAACAGCTCCAACTATAAAAAAGATCAAATTAACTTTAATAAAGAGTTATCTATAGTAAAAGGCTATAGCTTTAAAAACTAGGACAGATAATGATGGCTTTATATTCTAGCTTATACCAGATGACAGGATTGCTAACTGTCCTGCTACTTAGTCTCACAGCCTGTGCGCCATCATCAGATACTATAACCGGTACCGATACTAAAGTTAGGGTTGATGACCGCACCACTATGGATATCTCTTCTCCTAATATTTTTACTAAAGATAGCATCGGTAGCACAAAAATTGGGGATACTTTTGACTTGCAAAAGCTGAACAAATCCCCCTCAAATTTTGACCGTTGTTTTTCAGCCGAAAATAAAGCCATACTGGCTGCTAATTATCTAATCATAGATGATAAAGTCGTCAAAATAACTATCAATGATTCAGATATTCCATCTGCTTCTGGTGTTAAGGTTGGTGACAGTCTTAGCCAAGTCTATGCTAAGCACCAAGGCCAGACGCCAGAAATCATCGACAGCCCTTTTAGCGGTCCTGATGAAAAACTCATTAATATGTACTATTGGACTATAGAAAATGGGCGGCGTGTCGGTACCCGATATAATTTAAACCATGATGTCGTCATCAATATAAATATTGGTAACGAAGATGGATTGATGTCACAAGAAGGCTGTGCGTAAATTAGGCTCAAATTTCACTAAATATCTGTGTTAAGGCTATCTAAGCATGCTATAACCTATGGTTAGCAACATACCCTCGTAGGTCTTTCCTTAAAGTTTGAAAGTTTTACTTATCGTTTTTTGGAATCTTGTGCGTACTGATGACATATGAAGGTAGTTAGGCACTCTCAATTATTGGAGAATAGAAATGGATGTAGAAAAATTATCTAAAATTGCTGAATCGTTAAGACAATATAGAAGAGCTGAACTTAAGGATTTTGAAAGAGATATAGGAGCTAAACCTATAGATCAGCTTTATGTTGATGCATTACCTGGAAATGCAGTACTCAATTCAATATTATCTAGCAATACAACTTTTTTAATAGGTAGGAAGGGTACTGGTAAAAGTACGGTATTCGCTAAAGCACAATCAGTGTTGCGCAATGAAAAAGATATAATATCAGTGTATATAGATGTTAAATCTCTCGTTGATGTATTAGACGCTACTGAAGCAGATTCTACTAATTTAAGTTCTTATAACATATCTCTTATTACATTCCGCTCTCACTTATTAAGAAAAGCAATACTCGGACGAATTATTGCAGAACTCTTGAAAGAAATCGAAGTTAGCAGTAGTAAACTAACACTCTTAGAACGTTGGAAAGGAATTAAGCATCAGTATGAAGAACTCATGTTGAGCTTAAATGAAGTAGCTAGACAAGTAAAAAGTGCAAAACTAGAACAACACGAAATTCCTATACTTCAAAAAATTAGTCGTCAAATAAGAATAAAACAGCAACAAGAAAACTCTCAAGGAAGCACCAGTTCTGTAAAAGCTAATGGTAGAGTTACTCCGACAAATATAGAACTAAATGGTGAGGCTAGTAGTTCTTACACTGACTTTGATAAGACTTTAGACGATAATGAAATATATAATGAATATTCAGATATTGTATTGAAATCATTTCCTTTTAATAAAATAATCGAAGATATTCAAACTCTTATTTCTGAATCAGGAATGTCAAGATTAGTTGTTTTTTTCGATGATTTTTCTGAGCTAAGCTTTATAGATCAGAGGTTATTCGTAGATGTTGTGTTGTCACCATTGAACAATTCAAGTAATGAGAAAGTAAAGCTAAAAGTAGCCGCATACCCTGGCAGGGTCTATTATGGAAGAATCGACCCTAGCAAAGCAGATACAATAAGTTTAGATTTTTCAGATTTATACGAGGCTTCTGAAGTCCAAGAGATGGAAAAGTCAGCTTCTGATTATGCTTACAGACTTTTAGAGACAAGATTCAAAGCTTTTGATGTAGAGTTAGAGGATTACTTTGATTTTACTACTGACGAAGAACGAGCAGAGTTAATGAAGTCTATCTTCCAAGCTTCATTCAATGTTCCTAGAATAATAGGCTATCTTCTGCAAACGTTGTACTTAGATCGAGTATCCAAATCTCAGAAAATAACCTCGGCTTCTATCAAATTAGCTTCGAAAAAATATTATGAAAGTACTATTAAAAAGTATTTTGATAGATTTAATAGATATGCTCTTGAGCCTTTTGAAAACAAGTTAGATAGACATAACCAAAATGAACTTTTGAAATCTCTTATTCAAGAAGCTATAAGCGTTAGAAGAAAGATCACTAGTAACGAAGTTGGAGGTAATTATTTTTCAGAATTACAGGGAGTTCCTCCAACAAGCCATTTCACTGTAAGCCCTGAATTGGAAGATGTATTTTCATCATTGGAATCTAACTTTTTTTTATCAAGATATAAGAATATGAGAGATAAAAATGGTAACGATGTTATTGTATATGCATTTTTCCTAGGCCTATGTGAAAGTGAACGCATGGCTTGGGGGTATCCTTTAGGCAGACATTTTAGACATTATTTTCAACAAAGGTGCTTTGAATATACAAGAGCAGTTCATCAATTTCTTTCCAAAAACTCTACAATCAAATGCAACAGTTGTGGGACTTGTCATCCTATGGACTTAAGGCCGAGTTTAGAATTGTATAAGTGGAAATGCCCTACGTGCTCAGAAGGACTATGTGAAATAACGAACCTTTCTGACGACTTTAAAGAAGAGGTAGAAAAGCTTAATCAAGAAATAATGTTAGAGCCTGTTGAATTGGAAATTATAAGTGCAATAAACGATGAGGAGAAAAAGATGAGAGCAGGTGAGATATCTGCTTTAATTGATACTACTCATCAACTAGTAGGAAAACGTACTAGTAAGCTTCGGGATATGGGTCTTATAATAAAAGATACAGATGAAAGTGATGGTCGTATAAGAAACGAACTTACTAATAGATGTAAAGAAACATATTTTAGTTAGATTATTATACAAAGCCTTGCACCAGATAAGCTGTTGGATGAGAAGTTATAAATACGGAAATAATTTAGTAGATTTACTGTGATAATACCAACATGAGCATGTCATTACTCAATTATTCCTAAGCCGTGATATCATAGACGTATAACATGCGCGGCAATTATAAGTTAAGATTAAAACCGGCTGAATTCTGAGTCATCAATACTGATGGTTGAGATAGGCCGCTTTTATCTATCATTAATAATTACTGCGTTTTTTAATATCTATGTTTTATAGTTGAGCGTTGCTATGGCCGAATCTCGTACTGATCTGAACCCCAAATCCAAACATAACTCTTCTTATCTGACTGGTATGTTACTGCGTTATGGCACTTTTGGCGCAGCTGTACTGCTGTTGGTAGCGGGGCTATTATTAACTAACTGGTGGCTAATAATTATTGGCGGGTTGGGAGTAGGTTTGGGTATTTATGACTTGCTGCAATCAAAGCATGCCATATTAAGCAACTACCCGGTCGCTGGTCATATTCGCTATGTACTTGAGGACTTTCGCCCTGAGATTCGTCAGTACTTACTTGAAGATGACAAAGAACAAGTGCCGTTTTCACGTCAACAGCGCGCACTGGTTTATCAGCGCGCCAAAAATGTCAGTGATACCAACGCTTTTGGTACCCTAGACAACTTGTATGCTCATGGTAAAGAGTGGTTTTTACAATCAGCAATCAGTGAACCGATAAAAAACAAAGACTTTCGTATTATTGTTGGCGGTGAGCGTTGTCAGCAGCCGCATGATATGTCGGTGTTTAATATTTCAGCGATGAGCTTTGGCAGTCTATCTGCTAATGCCATTATGGCGCTGAATCAAGGCGCAAAAATTGGCGGCTTTACCCATGATACTGGTGAAGGTGCAATCAGCCCTTATCATCGTAAGTTCGGCGGCGACTTGATTTGGGAGCTGGGCACAGGTTATTTTGGTTGCCGTGATGACAAGGGTGATTTTGACCCGCAGTCCTTTGCTGAAAAAGCGGTTGACCCACAAGTAAAAATGATTGAAATCAAACTGTCACAAGGGGCCAAACCTGGTCAAGGTGGCGTACTGCCTGCCGGGAAAATAACCCAAGAAATCGCTGATACCCGCCAAGTGCCGATGGGGCAAGACTGTGTTTCCCCCTCCTCGCACCCCGCCTTTAGCACCCCGCGTGAGCTAGTCGCGTTTTGGCAACAGCTGCGTGAACTATCAGAAGGTAAACCAGTCGGTTTCAAATTGTGTATCGGTCAACCTTGGCAGTTTATGGCGATTGTAAAAGCCATGATTGAGGCCGATAACTATCCTGATTTTATTGTTATTGATGGTGCAGAAGGCGGTACCGGTGCTGCGCCTGTTGAGTTTATGGATAGCGTCGGTATGCCGATGGTCGATGGCTTTTTATTGGTACACAACACCTTAGTCGGTGCTGGTATTCGTGACAAGATTAAGCTTGGGGTTAGTGGCAAGATCATATCAGGTTTTGATATTGCCCGCCTGTTAGCTTTGGGGGCAGATTGGTGTAACTCTGCCCGTGGCTTTATGTTTGCGGTCGGCTGTATTCAATCGCGTACCTGTCATACCAACACCTGCCCTACCGGCGTTGCAACCCAAGATCCTTATCGTCAAAAGGCGCTCGATGTGCCCAGCAAAGCGGATCGTGTCGCCAGCTTCCATAAAAACACCCTCAAGTCTCTTGCAAGTATTGTTGGCGCGGTTGGTCTGCAACACCCCAGTCAACTGCAGCCTTATCATATTGCTCGCCGTTTAGATGATGGACAAATAAAACTTTTATCCAAGTTCTTTTATTTTGCCGACAAGGGAGCACTACTTAATAATAGCGCCCGTGCGGATGTGTTTAATCAAATGTGGGTGATGGCAAGTTCTGATAGCTTTTTAGCCAATAATGATGCCCTAATTGCTTATAATAAAGACTCGCGTGATAAAGGCAAAGAAACCAGTGCGACAGCGGAACAAGGTCTTGGAAGTTTTGCCAACATCACTGACGGTGGGCGTTTAATCGGTAATGTCAACAACACTTTTCGTGACTTTCCACCTACAAGCGACTAAATAATACACATTAGGCACTATTGAGTCATTAAAATAGACAAACTCTGTCCACCTAATAAAAGATAAGTTATTGATGCCAAGCTCCATTTTTACGTCACCTTACTCTCTACTAACGGTAGCGCTAGTTGCATTGAGCATCAGCGCCTGCCAGCCCACAGACTCAGATACTAGCAGTGCATCAACATCAGAATGGTCCTGTCAAACGCAAAAGATACCATTCGCTTATAGCGCTTGTCGCATAGGTGCGCAATCGTTAATTAACGGGCGCTACTCACTACAGCTGTTTTGGCAACAGACCAAAAGTACGCAACCGTTACTGACCTTTGATCAGCTATTGGCCAGCTTGCCACCGTCGCAAACTCTTGCCTTCGCAATGAACGCTGGCATGTACAATGAACGCTATGCGCCAATTGGCTATACGGTTATTGAAGGTGAAGAAATACGCGCGTTGAACCTCAATGAAGGTGGCGGTAATTTTCATTTACTGCCCAATGGCGTAATGTGGTGGGATAAGAGAGGTAACATTCAAATCACTGAAAGCCATGAGCTGCAACAACAGCTACAGCAGGATACCGCTAAGCCTTGGTTTGCGACTCAATCAGGACCTATGCTGGTCATCGATGATGCTATTCATCCACAGTTTAATCCTGATAGCACCTCACTGAAGTTTCGTAATGGTGCAGGTGTCTGTACGGATGGCAGTATACAGTTTGTCAATAGTGATCAGCCCGTCACCTTTTATCAATTTGCGGCCCTATTTAAAGACAATCTCAATTGTCCAAACGCGCTATTTTTAGATGGCGGTATTGCCTCAGCCTTATATGCACCCAGTATCGATCGTCATGATAAAAAAGAGATGGGCGTGATGATAGGTGTGGTTGATTTAGAAAAATAACCTGGCCTACTCTTAGGTTATCTTCTTGCTAGGGTTGATCTACTATAAAAGAGGTTTAGCGAGCATGGCTGTGGGAATTTTTCGAAGCCTCTGGAGTGGCAAAGCTACACAGCAAGCGAGAAAAATTTGCCAGCCATGTGACTTTAGCCGTTGTATCTATTTTATTTAGTATTCACTATATCAATATACTTTCGAAGCTTATTTTTATGACATCCACAAAAATATTTTTGAAATTATGACTGATATCGATACTCATTTTCCTATCAACCTAACTAACATGTACTAAAAAAGCGTTTGAGTGATTCTCTCATCTCAAACGCTTTTAGCTTATTAGCGGTGATAACTCTGATATTGAAAGTCTTTTAGCTTCCAAGACTCATTTTAGGGCCAAATGGTTCATAATGAACCGTATCAATGCCGTGCTTTAACGTGGTCAAACCATCGATCATGCTTTCCATGAATGGCATAGATCCGCAAACATAAATATCTGCCGGTTCTGGTAGAGTAGCCAGCCACGCCTCATTTAGTATTTGCCCTTCGTCAAAATAAAAGATATGTTTTTCAATTTTTTCTGCTAACGCTAACAGCTGATGAGTCTGCTCATTAAAAGCATGATGATCTTTATTCTGACAAGCATAAACCCAAATGATAGGTCGCTGAGGATTGGTCGCCACTTGCGCCTCTAGCATAGACAAGATAGGCGTCACCCCGACCCCAGCACTTATTAGTACCAACGGAATATCATTTTGGGTCATTAGCTGTTTGTTTAAAGCAAAGTCTCCAGCAGGTGCTGATAATAATACTGTCTCGCCAACTTGTAGATGATCATGTAAATAATTAGACACTAGACCATGATAATCATTACGATTGTCACGTCTGACAGCGAACTGAAGACCTTTATCAGTATTCGCTGAATATAAAGAATAATGACGTAACGCTAAATGCTCACTGTCTTTAGGATCAATTTTTACAGTGATATATTGACCAGCGGTTAAGTTAAGTTTATTTAGATCTATGCTGGGTTTACTATCTAGTGAGTTGTCATTAACAGGTACGACCGTAAACGCGGTAATGTCAGTAGCAGCCGCTACCTTTTCAACCACTTTAAACTCGGCAAAGCCTTCCCACATTGCCTCTTCATACATACCATGTTCAATTTGAATAAAGACGTTAGCAATCTCATCATAAGCTTCTGTCCAAGCATTGATAATGTCATCGTTTGCCGCCTCTCCTAGTACTTCTTTTATAGCGCCAATCAAGTGCTTGCCAACGATAGGATAATGCTCTGGAAGGATTTGTAAGGCGCGATGCTTATGACTTATCTGTGTCACTTGTGGCAGCAGAACCGCTAAATGCTCAAGATGCTTGGCAGCAGCTAAGACGGTCGTCGCCAATGCTGTCTGCTGGCGGCCTAGCTTTTGATTGGTTTCATTAAATATATCTAACAATTCCGGATGTTCAACGAACATGTTTTGATAAAAAACGGTGGTAATAGCATTCCCATGTTCTTCAAGTACGGGAACAGTTGCTTTTACGATTTCTAGAGTTTGAGCGGTAGCCATTATATTTCTCTTAGTGAGTCATCACATTGATAGGTTTAGATGCTTAAGTTTAAATACTTAGGTTTAAATGCCTAGCTTAAAGACCTTAAATTGATAATAACAACTAGACTCTGCAGACAATAGTCAAATGCTCATAAGTCAAAGCCTTTCTATAACATTCATTTAAAATGAATGTTATCATGTTTTGATAGTTATACCAATGCGCTATCAGCAGTTTAATTATTTTTATTGTTAATTTTTCTGTCTAAGGATCTAATAGTGACGAATAAAGTATTAAATAGCTGCAATGATAATAGTGAATAGTCCTATAAGCCAGAAAATTAAGGTTGTGGTAAAAACTGATTTATTGCGCCTAAAAAAGCAGTCATTATGATTTCATAACGACTGCTTTTTTATAATTAATATTTCATTAAGAAGCTTATTAAATGAGGCCAAATGCTTAAGTTAACGTGCTAAATAAGCAGTCATTTCCTCGACACCATGTAGGGTCATAGGGTACATATGATTATCGAATGTTTTTTTAATTTCAGTAATGGTTTGCGTATATGACCAATAGGTGGGATTTTCGGGATTGAGCCATGCTACTTTATCAAAATGCTCAAGTACCCTTTTTAACCAGACCACCCCAGCTTCATTATTCATATACTCAACGCTACCACCCACCGTAAATAGTTCGTAAGGTGACATCGAAGCATCTCCTACAAATATTACTCGGTATTCGCGGCCATACTTATTTAATAGCTCATAGGTTGGTATGCGCGCGCTGTGACGACGGTCATTATCCTGCCAGACGTAATCATACAAACAGTTATGGAAATAAAAGAATTCTAAGGTCTTAAACTCATTCTTAGCTGCAGAAAATAGCTTTTCTAGCGCCTCGATGTGCATATCCATACTACCGCCGATATCAAACAACATCAGCACTTTGACCCGGTTACGACGTTCCGCTTGCATATGAATGTCGAGCACGCCTTTTCTGGCAGTCTGCTTGACGGTTTCATGGATATCTAGCTCATCGGCACTACCTGTGCGCGCAAACTGGCGCAGATTACGCAATGCCATCTGAATTTGACGAGTACCAAGTAAATGATCATCATCTAGATTACGATATTTACGCTGTTCCCAAACTTTAGCAGCGCTGCGTTTACGTGACTCACCGCCGACACGCACCCCTTCTGGATGATCACCATAGGCACCAAATGGCGAAGTACCACCTGTACCGACCCATTTACTACCGCCTTGATGACGCTCTTTTTGTTCTTTTAGGCGTTCCTCTAGTGCTTTCATCAGCTCTTCAAGCGAGCCATATTTTTTGAGTAAGCGCCGCTGCTCTTCAGTCAAGTTCTTAGGATCAAGCTGTAAATCTAACCATTCTTTAGGAATGTCAGTCAGCTTTGCCAATAGCTCATCAGTGTCTAGACTATCGACACCTTCAAAGTAATCTGCCATTGCCCGATCAAATTTATCAAAGTGACGCTCATCTTTCACCATACATAGACGTATGAGGCGATACATATCCTCACGGCTGGCAAATTTGCGTAACTCCAGATCGTCCGGATAATCAGGGTGTGGCTGCATCATCAGCCCCTGTTCCAACGCGGCATTTAGATCGAGCAGTTCGCGCGTGCTGACGGGCACTCCATAAGTACGTAAGGTATAGAACAGTTTAATAAACATAAAGCAGGCATCACTTATTGGCTAATTTGATTATGACTTAGCATTTAGCATTCATCGACTTGAATGACTTAATTTTATTACTTAAATTAAATGACTTAACTTAAATCGTGGCTATATTACGATTTAGCCAGCTATCAACGGCGCATCATATTAGCAAAACGCTGCAATAAATTAACATCGGCTTCGTTCTTAAGCAATGCACCATATAGCGGTGGGATAGATTTTTCGCCGCGTAAATTTTCTTCCAGCTCTGCTTGTGCCATATCATCAGCAAGTAACAGCGTTAACCAATCAACTAGCTCTGAGGTGGATGGCAGCTTTTTTAGTCCTTGAATATTACGCAGTTTATAAAAAACATCCAGCGCATCATTGACCAATTTTTCTTGAATATTAGGGAAATGCACGTCAATAATTTGACGCATGGTTTGCTCTTCAGGGAAGTCGATATAATGGAAAAAACAGCGACGCAAAAATGCATCCGGTAGCTCTTTTTCATTATTCGAAGTAATGATCACTACTGGACGCTGTTCGGCAGTGATTGTTTCGCCGGTTTCATAGACATAAAATGACATTTTATCAAGTTCGTGTAGCAAGTCGTTTGGAAACTCGATATCCGCTTTATCAATCTCATCAATTAATAATACACTACGCTCTTTGCTGGTAAAGGCATCCCATAGCTTACCTGGCTTAATATAATTACCAATCTCATAAACCTTATCATCGCCTAATTGTGAATCTCGTAAGCGTGATACAGCATCGTATTCATACAAGCCTTGCTCAGCCTTGGTAGTCGACTTTATATGCCAGGTGATCAGCGGCATACCTAAGCTGGCAGCGACTTCTTCAGCAAGTAAAGTCTTACCTGTGCCAGGCTCACCTTTTATTAATAACGGCTTTTGCAAGGTTATCGCAGCATTGACTGCCAATTGTAAATCATCGGTGGCAATATAGCTTTCGGTACCGGTAAAGCTCGGTTTAGCAGTAGTCATAATCAAATCTCATTCATTGTTATTAATATTGAAGGGTGTCATTACAAAAGAGCTTTGATGCATCACATAAAGCGCATGGCTATAAAACATTCATAATGAGTAAATTAAGCAAGCAATGATTAAGACTAGCACAGCAGACCTGAATGCCAAAGTACTCATACGTTCGCAGTTTTTGACGACAATGCCTGATTATTACTCATTAAAAAATGACTTATGGTTAACAACTATAGTCAATGAAAAGTAATATCGAGACATAACATACTGCTGGCATACGTTTTTCTAGCTTGCTGTGCCTACGCAGACAGAGGCTGCAAAAATCTTATATCAGCAGTACCCTAGCGTTTTTAAGGTATTTGAACTATAGCCTCTAGTTAATAACCTCTAGTTAATAACTATAGTTTTAACTGCCATGGTTATTAACTGCCATAAAAAAAGACACGCTTCGGTGTCTGTTAATCTGCTCTTTCTGATAAAGCTATCCTAGATCATTACACTTATCTAGAACAGCTCCTGATATATTGATGACAATAACTAAAGCATTATGTAAAAAATCATGGCTCTTTGTCTATCAAATCATTATTAGCTATTACTGTAGGCTTTTTAACCATCGGTATCTTAGCACTGTCTTTTTTAACGGTGCTGTCTTTTTTAATGATGCTGTCTTTTTTAACGGTGCTGTCTTTTTTAATGATGCTGTCTTTTTTAATAAGAGTGCTTTTTTGTAGCTCACTGTCTTTTTGTAGATTGATATCAGTAGTAGGAACAACGGCTAGTAACGGCTCATCAGTATCTGTTATTAGATAATTACCCGTCGCCAGTTGCATAGTTGCTTGAGTGTCTTCAGCAGTGTACCGACGTGCTTTGGCTAAGCTCGACTCAATAGCACCACGTATAAGCTGCCAGACAAAACCGATGAATAAGCCTACCACTAGCACTACCAGTATAGGTAGCGCATTGGTGACAGCAGTGGCAATATCCTTCATCATAATCGCATAGATAACACTGATACTTGCTGGCGCAAGCAAACTGGAGTCACCAAGCGCAGTACTAGGAGATAATAAAACTGCAAATAATACCATCCAACTCATACCACCGAGCGGGCGTGGTAACATTCGTGCGACCAGTACCCAGAGTATCAATACTATAATAGCGCCGCCCAGATAGGCATACATCGGTAGGTCGGCGGGTGGCACGTCTTTGACCATCTGACTCCACCAAATGACAATCTCGCCGAGAATGTCACTGATAGTTTCTAATGGTAAGATTTGTAGAAGATTTTTTATCCAGTCCATGCGTGTTTACATACCTACGTCTATAAGTCGCTAGTTTATCACGAGTTTATACCAAAATGCGTAATGCCCGTTCTTCGGCAGATCTTCGGCAGAGTCTTTGTAGCGTACTTGTGACTCGTTATGACTGCTCATACCGCCCCTATTTGATCCAGCTGTTTGATCCAGCTGTAGTCATTATTAATACATCGATGACCACGGAGACTCCATAACAAGCGGCTAGTCGTAAATGTTATCTTGGGCCTCGCGAGCGCGCAGCTCTGCTTGGCGAATCATCACATCTTGTGGCGGCATTTGTACAAAATACCCTTGCGAAATTAGCTTGGCCAGCACCTCTTCTTTATCAACACGAGCAAGTGTTGGTGTGGCACTCAAGTCCAGATGCATCACAAACTTACTGACGCCTAAACCAGTGCGAAAATCTTTAGGCAATACGCCTAGCCAGTCCTTGAGCTCATCCGTATCATCAGGATAGTCAGGACGCGCAATATAAACATACAGTTCATCACGCTTGGTAAATTTATAAATATCGCAATGCATAAAAATACCCTATCGAACCTCAAAAATTAAAACCAAATGCGGATTAAGGTAACCATTAAAACGGCCATCAAAACGCTTATGAATAACGATGTGCTAGCCTAGCATAATTTACTTTATTATCAATAGTCGCTTTACGTATCAGCATCCGGTATTGAGTAGATGCTTTAGTATAGTGAATCTAATTTATTATTCTGTGCTTATTGTTCTATGTTTATTATCCCATTAGGTCATTTAGCCGACTTCCGTAACTGAGCTGACTGCTACGTCTTATAAATCAACAACCAGACGTAAACCCTTACGTCTTCTTCGTTTCGGTACTTAACCTCTATAAAATAATGCTATTTTGCTAACTTTATCGATTTTAATCCATTTGATGACTTGTAAAACGGTGATGAACCTTCCATAATAAAAGCGTTTTTCAGGAGAGAGTATTATAGCAAGACGCCGCGTTTATTGTACGCAGCTCAGCCGTCACTATTTGCTATGAGACCACCGAAGGCGCATCTACCCTGCTAATCGCTCAGGTAAAAGGACTGAAAAACACATGCCTGCTATATTTATTTGCTTTCTGCAATAACTCATATCATCGCATAACAAATCTGGAGAGCGGTAAGGACGGACGACGCCTTACCCACCGAAGGGGAGAAAATGCGTTACCATATGCTTTAGGCTTATGAGTTTTAAGCTTATACTAAAGCTGACTCATATTGAGTATGCATCTCATATTGAGTGTGCATAAAGTATGGAACGTGTTGAAAATCTCAGGTCACAGGACAGATAGGGCTTTTGTTTAAACTGACGTTCAGCGTCTGTTTTGCTCACGGCTTTATTGTTTGTGCCACCTTTTATCGTAATATTTGCACCTTGCAAGCTTACTCTTCATACTGACAACGACCATCGTATATCATACTTACTGAGTACTGATGGCGTAAACATAAGGATTTGTTATGACCGATACTCATACCCAAAACACTAACGATCAAGCACCTCAGCGCACCCCTCTTTTCCAGTCTCATGTTGATAGTGATGGCAAACTGGTGGATTTTTCTGGCTGGGAATTACCTATTAATTACGGCTCGCAAATCGAAGAACATGAAGCAGTACGTAGTGACGCCGGTATGTTTGATGTCTCACACATGGTCATTGTCGATGTTAAAGGCGCGGACAGTAAAGCGTGGCTACAAAAACTGCTGGCCAACGATGTCAACAAACTAAAAATCGTTGGCAAAGCCTTGTATTCTCCTATGCTCAATGAGCAAGGTGGCATCATCGATGATTTAATCGTCTACTTATCAAATAGCGACGAAACGGCATACCGTATCGTATCAAACGCGGCTACTCACGATAAAGACATGGCACAGTTCGAAAAAGTTGCTGAAGACTTTGACGTTGAGCTAACTGAGCGCACAGAACTTGCTATGCTTGCGGTTCAGGGACCAAATGCGGTTGAAAAACTGGCACAAGTCAAACCAAGTTGGGCCGATACCCTTGCTGGACTAACGCCGTTTGTTGGCGCTGACCTAACTGATATCGAAGGTTCAAACTGGTTTGTCGCTCGTACCGGTTATACTGGTGAAGATGGCGTTGAGGTTATCATGCACGGCGATGATGCACCGGCATTTTTTGAGCAACTAAAAGCCAATGGTATCAAGCCCGCCGGTCTTGGCGCTCGTGATACGCTACGTATGGAAGCGGGCATGAACTTGTATGGCCACGATATGGACGAGACTATCAGTCCTTATGACTGCAACATGGGTTGGACGCTGGCCCTTAAAGATGACCGTGACTTTGTGGGTCGTGACGCGCTAGTTAATAAGCGCAAACAAGCCAAAGATGACAATACTGCGATGAAACAAGTTGGTCTATTAATGACCACTCGTGGCGTTCTACGTGAAGGCATGGCAGTGACCATCAACCAAGGCACTGATAATGAGCAAACTGGCGTGATTACTAGCGGTACATTCTCTCCTAGTCTTAAAAATTCTATTGCCATCGCGCGTGTACCTGCTGGCTTATCAGACGATGACCATGTGCAAATTGATTTACGCGGTAAAGGCAAATTTGTCGATGTCCGTGTCCTCAAACTGCCTTTTGTTCGTAACGGTAAACAGCAATTCGATTGATTTTAGTGTTAACTACGGTTAACTAGTGCTATTTTGTTGTGGATTAATCAAGGTTTTAATTAGTACCTCCAATTAGTACCTCCAATTGAGACTTAGATTAACCACCGCCTATAATTGGCTTTTATGATGTTTTAATATTTTCTACTAACCAGCCTCTATAATTTAGGAGAGACACTATGAGTAATGTCCCAGCAGAATTAAAATATATCGCCAGCCATGAGTGGCTACGCCTTGAAGACGACGGTACCATCACTGTTGGTATCACTGACCACGCTCAAGATTTACTAGGTGATGTGGTATTTGTTGAGTTACCAGAAGTTGGTGCCAATATCACTGTTGATGAAGAAATCTCAGTGGTTGAATCTGTAAAAGCGGCGTCTGATATCTATGCCCCTATTTCAGGCGAAATTATTGCAGTCAACGAAAGCCTCGATGATGACCCTGAAATCATTAACTCAGACCCATATGGTGAAGGCTGGTTCTTCAAAATGAAGCCTGATAACATCGAAGACTATGAAGCGCTAATGGGTGCTGAAGAGTATGAAAACGAGCTATAGTCCTCTTCTTTAGTATTATGACTTACTAATAATAGTATAAGCAGCATAAGTTATTGCAAAATTGCAGATATTGACGCCAGTTGATATCTGCCACTATTCAACAATATCCAGTATCCAACCACCGGCATATTATTTATGCTTATAGTGTTTAATGAACACCGCTCGACAGTATTTATAGTTCGTTGTTGTCATCTATTTTACGCCCATTATCTTACTACCCTGCTCTGGAGTCACGTATGAAACCAGCCGATACTAGTGTCAACCAAAACGATGCGGTCGATGCCAATAACCTACCATCATCTCATCAGGCCTCCAAGCAGAAAAGTGCTATTGTGGCTACAGACAAAGCAACTCACATAGCGATGCCTAACCATACACCCCAGCTACAAGCGTTTCGAGAAATTGTGGAGTCACGCCGTTCAGTACGACGTTTTACCGACACCCCCATACCTGACGATGTACTCGCAGACTGTCTACGTTTAGCGATGCTAGCGCCCAACTCTAGCAACCTACAGCCTTGGGAGTTTTATGTCATTGATAGTGCTGACAATCGTAAGCTCGCCATCAAAAACTGTATGAATCAAAATGCTGCTAAAACTTCAGCACGCTTGATAGCAGTCGTGGCACGCACTGACACCTGGTATGATCATTCTAAGCAGATTTTACGTGAATTCCCAATGTCGCCAGTACCCAAAAAAGTCAAAGACTACTACACTAAGGTAGTGGCCATGGACTTTATGCGGGGACCCGTCAATGTGGTATCAGCGGCCAAATGGGGTGCGATCCAAACCATCAGACGAGTAAAAGGGCCAATCAAATCGCCTTATTATACCTTTGAAGATGTCAAAAACTGGGCGACTAACAATACCTCATTGGCCGCCGAAAACCTAATACTGGCCTTGCGGGCACATGGGTTCGATAGTTGTGCAATGGGTGGCTTTGATGAGCCGGCGATGAAGCGATTATTAGGCTTAACCGATGAGCACCATATTGTCATGATGCTTGGTGCCGGTGAACGTGCCGATAAAGGTATTTACCATGAACAGTTTCGCTTTGACCAACAGCAATTTGTACATCATGTATAGACTATTTTTAACAAATTAAACCCCTATATTTAAATCGACCATGCCCATTTTTCATTTATTATTTCATTTATTATTTCATTTATTAAAAGTCACTCTATTTATTAACTATGTAGTGAATCAAATATAAAGCGGTTACTAGAAGACGAGTAAAACTGTCGCTGGCTTATAAAATCAGGGACAGTCAACGAGTTCGTTATCATAACTGCCCTATAAGTGGCCCACTATGTTATAAATTCTACTAAGGACTGTCATGACTACCTCTCAAAGCCCGACATTCGATACTTTCAAAGGTTTATTCAACGAATCTGAATTCGTCTATCGTCATCTAGGGTCTAACGATGACAAACAAGCCGCAATGCTAAAAGCAGTCGGTTATGATGATATGGCTAGCTTTATCAATGATACTGTGCCCGAAGCCGTACGCTTAAAGAAAGAAATTGACCTACCGCTAGCTATGAGTGAACACGCTGCGCTTGCTAAGCTGCGTAAGATGGCTGATAAAGTGACAGTTAATAAAAGCTATATCGGTCAAGGCTACTCGCCAGTACGTATGCCTGCTGTTATTCAGCGCAACGTGCTAGAAAATCCAGGTTGGTATACGGCTTATACGCCTTATCAAGCTGAAATTGCCCAAGGTCGTCTAGAAGCGCTACTTAACTTTCAGCAAGTTTGTATTGATTTGACTGGTCTTGAAATGGCAGGTGCCTCATTACTTGATGAAGCAACCGCTGCTGCTGAAGCCATGGCCATGTCAAAACGTATGAGTAAAAGTAAATCAACTCAGTTCTTTGTTGATGACCGAATCTACCCACAAACGCTAGACGTTATTCGGACTCGCGCCAAATACTTCGGTTTTGAAGTGGTCGTTGGTGATTTTGAGCTGGCTAAATCTGGCGATTACTTCGGTGCATTGTTCCAATATGTCGGTACAGAAGGCGATGTTAAAGATTTAACTGACGTTATCAGTGCCGTGAAAGAAAATAAAACGTATACCTCAGTCGTCAGCGACATCATGAGCTTGGTGCTATTAAAGTCACCTGCTGATATGGGTGCAGACGTCGCCTTAGGTAGCACACAGCGCTTTGGTATCCCTATGGGTTATGGTGGGCCACATGCGGCTTATTTTGCATTTTCTGATAAAGCAAAACGCTCAGCACCAGGTCGTATCATTGGGGTTTCAATAGACTCGGAAGGCAATACTGCTCTACGTATGGCACTACAAACACGTGAGCAACATATCCGTCGTGAAAAAGCCAACTCTAACATTTGTACATCACAGGTATTACTTGCCAACTTAGCGGGTATGTATGCCGTCTATCACGGTCCAAATGGGGTTAAACGCATTGCTACTCGTATCCATGCCTTTGCAACTGCCTTTGCTGATGTTATCAGAAATGCTAATGATGGCAAGTTAAGTGTCGTTCATGATCAATTCTTTGATACCGTCGTGGTTGACTGTGGTTCAGAAAATCTTGCGACTCAAATTTTTGAGAATGCAGACAATGTTGGTTATAACTTATGGCGTCTTAGCGCTACTAAACTTGGCGTTGCGTTTAGTGAAACCAGTGACCAAGAGGATTTCTGTGTTTTAACCCAGCTGTTTGTTAGTAAGTCACATGACTTACCTGCAGATGCTAGCGTGTCATTAGATGCTGCGCATTTACGTACTGATGCTATTTTAAGTCATCCGGTCTTTAACTCATATCACACCGAACACGAAATGCTGCGTTATTTAAAATCTTTAGAAGACAAAGATTTGGCGATGAACCGCAGCATGATTGCGCTTGGTAGTTGTACCATGAAGCTCAACGCGACCAGCGAGATGTTACCTATCACCTGGCCTGAGTTTGCAAACGTGCATCCTTTTGCGCCACTTGACCAAGTGTCTGGCTATATCGATATGATTGATAGCCTGCAAGAACAATTAAAAGCCATCACTGGTTTTGATGATGTATCTATGCAACCGAACTCTGGTGCCTCTGGTGAATATGCCGGTATTCTGGCTATCCGCCGTTATCATGAGTCGTTGGGTCAAAGCAATCGCGACATATGCCTAATCCCAATGTCTGCGCATGGTACCAACCCTGCAACAGCAATCATGATGGGCATGAAAGTGGTCGTGGTTAAAACCGATGACAATGGTAACGTTGATATCGCTGACCTAACAGCTAAATGTGAAGAGCATAGCGACAATCTTGGTGCCTTGATGATCACTTATCCGTCAACGCATGGGGTGTTCGAAGAAGGCATCCGTGTCATGTGTGACCTTATCCATGAGCATGGTGGTCAGGTATATATGGATGGCGCAAACATGAACGCCCAGGTCGCTATCATGCAACCTGCTGACGTAGGCGCAGACGTATTACACATGAACTTGCACAAAACTTTTTGTATCCCACATGGCGGCGGTGGTCCAGGTATGGGTCCTATCGGTATGCAAGCGCATTTGGCACCCTTTATGGCCAACCATACGCTCATTCCAGTCCATAATGCACAAAAGGGCTGTTCAGCGGTGTCTGCGGCTCCTTATGGCTCAGCGAGTATCCTACCAATTTCATGGATGTATATCGCTATGATGGGCCGTGATGGTCTATTAGAGGCTACTAATCTTGCGCTATTGAATGCCAACTATGTTGCCGCTGAACTTAAAGACCATTACCCTGTACTTTATACGGGCAAAAACGGTCAAGTAGCGCACGAATGTATTATCGATATTCGTCCGCTAAAAGAAGCGACTGGCATCAGTGAAAGTGATATTGCAAAACGCTTAATGGACTATGGCTTTCACTCCCCAACCATGAGCTTCCCCGTATCAGGTACTTTAATGATTGAGCCCACTGAGTCTGAATCAAAAGAAGAGATTGATCGTTTTGTTGAAGCGCTAAAATCTATCAAAGCAGAAGCGTTAAAGGCCAAAGCGGGCGAAGATGGCTGGACTTTTGATAACAACCCATTGGTTAATGCGCCGCACACTGCAGCGATGATTACTAAAGACGAGTGGTCGTATCCATACAGCCGTGATACTGCGGCATTCCCACTACCTTATATTCGCAATAATAAGTTTTGGCCAAGTGTGGCACGTATCGATGATGCTTATGGCGATAAGAACTTAAGATGTTCTTGCCCAAGCATCGAAAACTACATGTAGTTTTCGATAACGAACGGCTCAATGAGTGGTCTTATATAAATACAAAAATAAACCTCCAAGTCAGCAGCTGATTTGGAGGTTTTTATTTTGCCTATTTTCTGATACTTAATTCATTAAATAGCTTTGTAGCAATTTACTCTGAAACAGATATAGTTAAAATACCTTAAAAACGCGACGGTACTGCTGGTATCAGCTTTTTGCAGCCTCTGTCTGCGTAGGCACAGCAAGCAAGAAAAACGTATGCCAGCAGTAGGTTATGTATCGATATTACTTTTCATTAACTATACGACAGGCTGGGATAAATTTTATAATATCTAGAGTAGTAGAAGAGCCCTAGGTGACTATCAGTGCATTAATTTTATTGAGTATTAACGCTATAGCGTTTTTACAGCTATAGCGTTAATACTCAATATAGTAAAAATAGTCATCCATCTATCAAATGAAACAACTGATCACGTCAAATAACTTCTATGGAATTACACATGCAGCAAAAGAATCGTACTATTCTGATTCATGGCTTACATCAAACTATAAGGATTATGCGGCCACTTGCTAAGCGCTTACAAGCGCAAGGACTCAATACTCATCAGTATGGTTATCGTAGTGTGCGTGATGGGATCAGGACCAACAGTCAGCGCTTAAATACGTGGCTTGAGAATCATCATAATCCTGATCAACCAATCGATCTGGTCGGTCATAGCTTAGGCGGACTTATTATTCGCGACTTTGTTACTCATTATCCGCAGTGGCAAATTGGACGCTGCGTGACGCTCGGTACGCCGCATATTGGTAGTGTCTGTGCCGATTATATTTGGCGCTTGGCCCCAGCCATTGTCGGACAATCATATATCGATGCCTTGGATGGCACAGCGGCACCATTACCTGAGCATATCACCCTTGGCGTGATTGCTGGTAATCGCCCTTACGGTTTGGGACAATTATTTTTGCAGTATCATAAACGTAAGTTACGTAAAGCAAATGATCCATCGCTAGAGGATCATCTGGTACACGATGGCACGGTATATGTGCAGGAGACTAAACTCGCCGCTGCCACTGATCACCTAATCCTACCAGTCTCCCATACCGGCATGTTGGGCAACCCAGCAGTTGCTGAGCAGACTGGATATTTTTTGCAGTATGGAGTATTTAAGAGATAATAGTAATCAAGCGTTAATAGCGACGGTTAGGCCAAAACAGGATTGGTGTTTATATTAAGCGCTGGCACCCATACCCTGCTTCAGTTCAACCTTATGCGCTTCAATCACGGGAATCAAGGTTTGCATTACCCACTCATTGCGCCAACCCTTTAACCCTAGTGGTAACTCACCTAGATCTTGATCGAAGGCAATAACTTCATACAGCTGACCCAACCATTTTTTACGCATCAAAACATTAGCAGGTACAGCGATTTGCTCTGCTTGCTTATCCACTGCTTCTTGTACCGCTTTGGATAAGACTTTATTTTTTGAACGATAAGGCGGTAAGAGACAAGGCGGATGCTCAACGGGCGCAAGCATTTTTGCCTTATTAATAATAATTATCAATTCCTCACCATATAGACGCAACATACTACGATGCATGGTGGTTTTATGGGCCAGCTCGCGCATATTACTTGGCTTCTCAGTAATAATTTCACGCACGGCTTGTTTTTTAATGACAAAAGTACGGGGTTGATTGGTCGCGCGCGCCAACTCTTCGCGCCAAGTAGCAACTGCCTGTAATATCGCCATTTGCTGCGAGTTATAGCGATAATCAGCCATAGTCAGATACATGGCGTCATCTTCGACATGCTGGTTGTTGTATAAATCTTGGGCATATAGCTGGCAATCGGCCCACACATAGTCAAAGAGTCCTTGCGACTTAAGCGCGTGCTCGAGACTCAAATACAAGGCCGGCAAAAAGCGTACATCATCAATCGCGTATTGCTCTTGCTCTTCTGATAATGGGCGCATGAGCCAATCAGACTGGCTTTGTTCTTTATCAATATGCATATCCAGCTGATCATCAAGCGCTTGCTGATAGCCCATTTGTAATTGTCCAGTCAAATAAGACAAGGCAATTTGAGTATCAAATATATTGGTCAACGGCGGGCAGCCAGACAATAAGTAAAAAATACCCAAATCTTCGCCGCAAGCATGCCAAATAGCAACATCAACTTTGATCAGGGCTTGCCACAATTCATCCAGTTGTAGTTGCGGTGCGTCTAACAAATAAATATGACCACCGGTATTCAGCTGCACCAGTGCCAAGCGTGGATAATAAGTGTCACGCTTAATGAACTCAGTATCTAACGCCACCCGCCCGCAACCTTCTAACGCAGCAATAACCTCATCGATCTGGTACTGCTGTTTTATCCAGGTAACGGGCAATTCATCAGCGACATCTAACAACGCATCAATATCAGGCTCTGCTGGTAATACTGCTAAGTTTGAATCTGTTGCTACATGCGTCTGATTGCCATTAGTGGCATCATCAATAGCGTCAGCAGCGATGGTGGGTGAAGAAGTGTTAGCTTGGGTGCTAAAGGTAGAGTGGTCAGACACGGGCAGATACCTGCATAAATAAAAGAGAAAAAACACTAATCAATCGCCACTGCTGTTTAGCACATGGCGATTAGCATTTATAAGAAGGAGATAATCGAGTTAAATAAATAGCTTCAGTATAACAATATCGTCGTCTAAGATGGCAAACTAACCATCGAAAAATTCATTGGATCTTATGTTTTGATAGCACGCTCTTGATAGTACGACTACCAGCGAGCGACTCACACAATGTGCTGAGCGATTATAAAAAAGAGCGATTTTGTAATGCTTGGCCAAGAGTCATGCTATCAAGATACTCAAGCTCGCCACCCATCGGCACGCCTTGCGCTAGCCGAGTGACTTTACCGACGTGACGGCTCACCGCTTCACTGATAAAGTGGGCGGTGGTCTGCCCTTCAACGGTGGTACCGGTCGCTAATATTAGCTCCTCAACAGGCTCTTGCTTTACCCGCCATACCAGCTGTTCAATATTTAAATCATCCGCGCTGATACCATCAATCGGTGATAAATGCCCACCTAACACAAAATAACGCCCACGATAGCCTGCAGTCTGTTCAATAGCCATCACGTCAGCAGCGGTCTCGACCACGCATAATAAATTATCATCACGGCGCGGGTCTTGGCATAGTGGACAGATACTGTCGTCACTAAAGCTATGGCAACGCTGACATTCAACGATATCGCGCATCGCTTCATCGAGCGCCTGGGCAAGCGCCATTCCTTGTGGGCGTTTTTTGGTAAGCAGATGTAGCGCCATACGCTGAGCACTCTTTTGGCCAACCCCAGGTAAAATACGCAGCTGCTTGACCAGCTGATCAAATTTGGCAGTAAGCAAAATGACTTCCTCTATAAACAATATAATTTTTAGACATTTTAAATATAGTTGATTTACTTTAGAACAAATATAATGTGGCGAAGAGAAATTAGCGCCGCCTCTGAAATAGCAAAGCCGAGCCGCAAGCAACAATGTTTTTGCCAGCCGTACGTGACTGTTAATATGACTATTAGTGTGGCTAACAGCATAACGATTAGCGTCACGGGTTAACCTACCTGTTTGATTGCTTGAATATTAACATGACGGGTATCAGCATTATTAGGTGCTAACAACAGTAAAACAGATAGACGGTAGAATCTAAAACAATACCTATAAAAATGGGGTCATATCGTCTAGATAACAACCCCATTTTCATACTTCAATACACTGTGTTTAATCCAAACTAAAGCTTAGAACATACCTTGCATACCTGGTGGTAGACCCATACCTTGGGTTGCACCAGTCATGGTTTCTTCATATAACTCGTCCGCTTGACGTACTGCGTCATTAATAGCAGCGGCGATTAAGTCTTCAATCATATCCGGCTCATCCTCTAACAAGCTTGGGTCAATAGTTAAGCGCTTGACCACATGACGACCGGTCATAGTAACTTTAACCAAACCACTGCCTGCTTCTGCATGAACTTCTTTGTTGCCAAGCTCTTTTTTTGCAGTCTCAACATTGGCTTCGACTTTCTTTTGCATGGTTTGTGCTTGTTGCATTAATGCTTGAATATTCATAATAGTCTCTTATATGATCATGGATTTATGGTGACTAACTTATAGTAGCGGGTTATGTAGCGATAGCTTAGTGAGCTACCTTGATTCTTATAACCTTGATTCTTATAAGCTGGTTTGTAATGACATAGTTTCTTAGTGCTAAAAATTTATAATAAAAAACTTGTTACGCTGGCAGCGATTATACCGTTATCTTTACAAGCTGTCTAAACCACGTGCCAAATCTTTGATGATATCTTCCACGTCTTCTAGTCCTACGGACAACCGGATCAGACTGTTGTTAACACCAGCTTCAGCACGTGCTTTAGGTGTCAAACGGAAATGAGTAGTGGTAGCAGGATGGGTAATAGTGGTTTTTGTATCCCCTAGATTATTGGTAATTGAAACCATTCGAGTACAATCAATCACGTGCCAGGCAGCAGCCCTTGCCTCATCTTCCGTAGACGCTTTGACTTCAAAGCCCATAATCGCCCCATAGCCGTCTTTCATATGATGCTGACGAGTGGCCAACTCATGCGAGGGATGGTCAGCTAAGCCCGAAAAATGTACCCTGCTAACGTTAGGATGATTGTCTAAAAACTCTGCTATTTGATTGGCATTACTACAATGTGCTTGCATCCGTAGTTTCAAAGTTTCAAGACCTTTGGTGAAGATCCAGGCATTAAACGGACTCATACTGATACCGCCTGAACGTACAACCGTGAACGCCTCTTGCATTAGCTTGTCACTGCCAACTAACGCGCCGCCGAGTACCCGACCTTGACCATCTAGATATTTGGTCGCTGAATGAATCACCACATCTGCCCCCAAGTCTAATGGACGCTGTATAGCAGGGGATGCAAAGCAATTATCAACGACTAGTAAGATATCATTGGCCTTTGACAACTGACTTAAAAAGCCAATATCACAAATCTGTGCTAGCGGATTACTTGGGCTTTCACAATAAATCACCTTAGTATTGGGCTGTACTGCATTAGCCCAAGCGTCATTATCAAAGCAATCGACATAGCTGACTTCAACGCCAAATTTGGCCATATAGTTATCAAAAAGCCCAATAGATGACCCAAATAACTGATTGGCTGCTAATAAATGATCGCCGGCTTTTAGATATGCCAAGCACATGGTTAAAATGGCACCCATGCCTGAAGCGGTTGCTACCGCACGCTCGCCATTTTCGAGAGCTGCTAACCGACGCTCAAAGGTGCGTACACTAGGATTAGTGTGGCGTGAGTAGACATTACCGGTCTTAGTACCATCAAAATGTGCGGCGGCGTCGGCCGCTGAGCGGTAAACGTAAGAACTGGTAGTAAAAATAGGCTCAGAGTGCTCACCCTCATCAGTACGATGCTGCCCTGCTCGTACGGCAATGGTCTGCATACCATAATCTAGCCCTAAATCCAGGGCATCAGAACGCCAATTTGGATCTAATTTATCTGAATGAGGGTCTAGATTATTTTCATCCTGCGCTTGCGATTGACTCATAAGTTTTCCATTACTATTGTTAATGTTTTCGTTCATGCTTATATTGATGTTTTTAACCACGTTAAAAACGGGTTAGGATTACTAATAGGATTACCAATAAAATTACTAGTAAAATTACTAATAGGTTACTAGATAGCTATTTGTTGAAGCGGTAAACTGAAGTCTATCATAGCATGTCACCTTATTTCAGACACCTGCTTAGCTTTGTTTTTGGGTACTATTTTACGAAAATACTGACGCCTAACTCACTGATAAACCAAAAAAGTAACGTATTTTTAATAGTCAGATATTACCACACCTGATAAGCTTGACGGCAACCCACGTTGTACTGTGCTCACTGCGCTTTTATGCTGAATTTTGAATAGAATAACTTTAAGTACATTAAGGTAGGCCATTTATGTCGATGTTAAATATGGATCTAAGTAACTTATCGCTGAGTCTTGCGCTTGGTCTATCTTTAGGTCTAAGTGGCTGTCAGAGCTTGCCCGATCAGCCACGTTTACCTGAAAGTCAAAAATTATCGGCACGAGTAAATGCGCTGTACCAACAAAATAATACGCCACAAAACAAGCTTTCTCAAGAGTCAAACGGTCCAGATGAGAGTAGAAGTACGGTTGCCAACATTGATAATACCGATCTGGTAGCGGTCATTAGCGAACAAAATGATATTCACCCTGATCTATCAGGCTACCATCCTATCGTAACCGGCGCTAATGCCTTTGCTTCACGCAGTATATTGACCGGTATGGCCACGCGCAATATCGACGTTCAATATTATATTTGGCATAATGATCAGGCCGGTCAGCTGCTACTCAAAGACTTATGGGAAGCTGCTGAGCGCGGCGTTATCGTACGCTTACTGCTTGACGATTTTAATAATGATGCCAAGTTTGATCAGCATTTATTGCGTTTTTCTAGTCACCCTAATACCGCGGTACGTATTGTCAATCCCCTAATGCATCGTAAATTTCAAATGCTGAACTTTGTCACTGGTCTGCCGCGTATCAATCGACGCATGCATAATAAAAGCATGATCTTTGATAAACAAATCACTATCATAGGTGGACGAAATATTGGTAATGAGTACCTCAGTAATGATCAAAACAGCCAATTCGCTGACTTAGATGTGCTGCTCATTGGTAAAGTAGTGGCAGATATTGACAACAGCTTTAGCAGCTACTGGTCAGCGCCGATATCATTTGATATCGAAACCCTTGTGAGCCTTGAAAAAGGCACTACGAATGATTTTTTGGCAGGTTTAGACAAGCTAAACGTAGATGAAAAGAATAACTCGCGTAGTAGTCTGGCTGTTTATAAAACCGCAATTGAAGACTCTTCCATTGATACTGACTTAGTCAATAAAGACGTGCCCTTTCGCTGGACAGATATACAGTTTTTGAGTGACGATGTTGGCAAATTGACTAAGTCCGTCCCTACCAATACTAATTTAGTGCACCAACTTCGTACCTTACTCGGTAGCCCTTCTAAGAAGCTGACCATTATATCCTCGTACTTTGTGCCGACCAAGGATGGTGTCAGTACGCTAGTGCAACTGGCCAATAATGGCGTTGATATTAAAATTTTGACCAACTCTTTTGATGCCACCGATGTGACCGCTGTACATTCTGGCTACAGTCAATGGCGGCCTGCACTATTGCGAGCAGGGATCAAGATCTACGAGCTAAAATCAACCGCTAGTGAAGAAAAACGCGACAACAAGCTGTGGAAAGCGCGTAGCCAATCATCAACTAGCCTACATGCAAAAACTTTTGCCGTTGATGATCATCAAGTGTTTGTCGGTTCCTACAATGTCGATCCCCGCTCTGCTAATATTAACACCGAGATGGGGGTCATAATTAACGATGATGAGTTAGCACGGCAATTGCATCAAGCGCTTAGCGACAATTTGTTGAGCCAAGCTTATGAAGTTAAATTACTAGATAACAACCAGCTACAGTGGCATACCGTTGAGAATGGAGAAAAAATCATTTATGATGCCGAGCCACGCGTGGGTATGTCAGATCATATTTGGCTCACGATCATGTCATGGCTGCCTATTGATTGGTTGCTATAAGTCCCACAATAAAACGTTGACGTCAGCCTTGCTAGCCATATTAATGTAGCCCACGCTGCATTTATTTATATTAAGACGTGTTGTGGATTGGAAATATAAAACTTTAGTGTGCAGTGAGCCAGTTACGTATTTCCTATGCTTTTTAGCGGAAGGTTATTTTAGTAATAACCTATTAATCCCCACTTATATATGTGGATACTTATAATATTATGCCCTCTCGTTCTGAATATGCGTTGATGTCTTCTAAAGACAAAAACATGGTTTTATTTATCTGTTTTAGCAGCGCTATCGCTTTTTTTGATTTTTTGATTTATTTATATATTTCAGATATAGTCTCGTCTGTGTTGTTCCCTGCTCACATTGACCCTAATGTCTCTAGACTACAGGGGCTTGGCCTATTTGCTGCTGGTTATTTAGCCCGCCCCGTTGGCGGGGTTATTTTTGGTCGTTATGGCGATATCAAGGGCCGAAAACCAGTGTTACTGATCAGCATGCTCATTACTGCTACCAGCATGCTAGCAATGGCGTTTTTGCCAACTTATGCTCAATGGGGGATGTTGGCACCGGCCTTATTTATTTTGCTACGACTCATACAGGGTATGGCATTTGGTATTTATGTGCCCTTAGCATGGGTGTTTGTTGCAGAACATGTACCACGGCAATATTTGACGCTTGGCTGTAGCTATGTGACCGCCAGCCTTTTTGTGGGGGTGTTACTCTCTAACGTCTTTTTTGTCTGGCTCACCAGTACTATGACTACTGAGCAGCTGGCCACTTATGGCTGGCGTTTACCCTTCCTGGTGGCGGCAGTATTAAGCTTTTTACCACTATTAGCCTGGCGTTTTATTCATGAATCACCGTTTTTTGTTGAGACCAAAGAATCCAACTCTAATAATGATAATTTGCAGCCATTTACGCTACTGTTCAGGCATCGTAAGCATTCACTATTCGTCAGTATGATCCTGACTTTTATTGTCTCTAGTATCACCATAGTAGTGGTACTGCTGCTACCAGATTTGATTGAGCTACGCTTTACTTTGGATAGTGCTCTGTTTGGGTTTTCACACAGTCTTGGTATTGTATTTATGATTTTTGGCTGTGTTTTTTACGGCTTAATCTCTAATTATCAGAACTTTGGCAAAATTTTAATTATTGGCTCGGTGCTATTGATTATTCAGATATTGGCCTTTTATTATCATGTGCAGGCGGGTGGTGATTATATCTTAATCATGTATGCCCTCTTAGGTTTTTGTGCGGGTATTGTCGGCATGGTGCCCGCCATTTTAGTGCAGTTATTTCCAACCAATGTGCGCCTCACAGGATTGGCTTTTTCCTATAATATAACCTATGCTATCGTTGGCGGACTGGTGCCCTTCGCACTTGGCTACGTCACTACTTTTGTGAGTTTTACACCTGCCTTATATATTGTATTTGTCGGCTTTATCGGGATAATAATGGGTCTTTATTTTTATAGCTTGCCGGAGTTTAAGCAAATTAATGAAGTAATTTAATGCTTGTGCCATGCCACTATTTTTGTTCGTGGCGTAAATATAGTGCCACACTATCATCAGTAAGTGCACATAAAATCAGTAAGTGCACATAAAAAAAGTGCCACACTAGCAAACACATCATGATAGTTAATATCAAATTTATAATACTTAAGGCTTTAATGCTAAATGATTGATTTAATGCAAGACAAGCGCCTATCAGTAGCGCCTATGATCGACTGGACTACGACTGACTATCGGTATTTTGCCCGCTTGTTTAATCCGCAAGTGTATCTATACACCGAGATGATCAGTACTGGCGCACTATTACATGGCAATCGCGCTCGACATCTGCGTTTTAATGCGCGCGAGCACCCTCTAGTGCTGCAACTTGGTGGCGCAGATATCACCGAGATGACTCAATGTGCTGAATTTGCTCAACAGCATGGCTATGATGAAGTTAATATCAATGTTGGTTGTCCCTCTGATCGCGTACAGCATAATAAAATCGGTGCTTGCTTGATGGCAGAGCCTAATGTCGTTGCAGACTTGGTCAAGCACATGCAAGCAGCGGTGGATATTCCAGTGACTGTCAAGCATCGTATTGGTATTGATGATTTCGACAGTTATGAGTTTATGGCAGATTTTGTACAGACCGTAGCTGACGCAGGCTGTACCCGCTTCATTGCGCATGCGCGTACTGCCTGGCTGCAAGGCTTAAGCCCCAAGCAAAACCGCGACATCCCGCCGCTACGCTATAATGATGTTTATCGACTGAAACAAGACTTTCCCGCACTTACTATCGAAATCAATGGTGGCATCGAGACTGTAGAAGACATCCAAACGCATCTACAGCAGGTAGACGGTGTAATGATTGGGCGAGCGTTTTATCATAACCCTTATCTATTAGCACAAACTAATACCTTGTGGGGACAACCGATACCTAAGCGCTCGGAGATTTTAACGCAATTATACCCACACTTGCGTCAGCAGGTCGCGAATGGTGAGCCACTATCGACTATGGCACGGCATTATTTAGGTCTGTTTCAGGGATTGACTGGCGCGCGGAAATGGCGACAAGCGCTAAGTGGGAAGCCACACTTGACGATCGAAGATATTGAGCACGCTGCGGATGACGTTTTGCAGTTGAATCCTGATGCTTAGTAAGTTTTACTTTTAGCAAGGTTCAGTCATTCTGATATCTCGTTCTAAGATCTCATTCTAAGTAACTTGTGCTAAATACTGCCACATGGCGGCACCATTATTAATAATATGTAGTATTATCGGTAATAACAGTGAGCCTGACTTAATACGAGCGTAGCAAAATATAAAAGCCAATATTACAATGGTACTGATTTCGTACAAACCATATTGCAGATGAATAACAGCAAAAATGAGGCTGGTTATAATGCTAGCGATTATTGCACCGCGCTGTTCTGAGAACTGCTCAGCGATAGCTGACCATAATAGGCCGCGAAAAACCAGTTCTTCATATATTGGCGCGACAATCACTATGGCAAGAATCAATAGCCATACCGAGCTCACCGACTCATATAAAGGATCAACAAACAGCAGTGGCGATTTATCCAGTAAGTAAGTTAGCGCCTGACTGCCAATCATAAATAGCAATAACAAGCCAAACATCCCCGCTGCAACCGTTAGCGAGAATGGCGTTAATGCCAAATATCTCCGGATCTTACCACCCTTCAAATGCACAGTTGACACGCTAAGCGCAGTTAATAATACCCAACTAATGATAATTGAGACGCTAACAACCGTGCCATTAGCGCTACCAAAAAAGAATATATTGCCAACTGAAGAGCTGCTAGCAGCAGGTAGTAATAACTTGCCCGCGATATAAATCCCAAGCAATTGACTCATAAAAAAGGCAAGAACGACCCCTACAATAAGTACGAACACGCCCCAGCGCGAAAATAGTGGCGGGTGCTTAACAGGCGTTACTGTATTATTTAAAGTAGTCGCATTAGACATGGTCAACTATAGCTCAGTGATGGAATGGCCACTATTAGTGGAATAATTGTAGACCGTTTGCTTCTTACTTGGTATTAAGCTACCGACCCCAAACATCATAGCAGACGAGCAACTAGTTCGGCAGTTGCTGCTTAATTAGCTCTAATACACGCGCCGATACAGAGTCTGGATGCTCAAGCGGGAACATATGGCCGCCTTCATGGGTCTGATAGTTAATACCCAGACGTTTCTGAATTTGTTGTGGCCATTGGCGCTTTAAGAACATACTTTCTTCTCCAATTACCAAAGTAACTGGCGGCTTGGGCGCGCGACTGGGTGTCAGCCAGTACCAAGAAGGGTTGGTACGAAACACCGCAACTTCACTAGCCTTAGGGATAGCCAGTGTCACCTTACCATCCGCACGCTCGTGTAGGCCATGCTTGATATAACCTTGAAAGCTGCGTTCATCAAAACTCTTAAAGAAGCCTTTATGACGCAACGAATCGTAAGCGTCTTCACGGCTATCCCAGATATCACGGCGATTTTTGGATATTCCAGCTGGTGACAACTTATCCATTAATCGGTTATTCATTAACGGCAATCTATCCGCGGTCTTGGCAAGATGCCATATAAAGCTAGTCTTACCATAAATCCAAGGTGGATCCAGTAACACTGCTTGATGAAAATACTGCGGCGCACGGTATAATGCCTGTAAAGTACATAAGCCACCCAGTGAATGCCCGACAGCCACTACTTGCTTGACGCCATGCTGCTCGCAGGTGTGCTTCACACTGTCAATAATCTGCTGCGTTAAGCTGCGCCAATGATCGTCTACGGGATAATGAGGATCAACGCCTAGCATCGGAATATATTCAATAGTAAAAAACGCCTCTAAGCCCTCAAAAAGTGGCTGATAGACTGCGCTTGGCATGCCATTGGCATGGGCGAAATGAATGACGGGCTTTTGCGTTTTTTTAGATACTGGCAGCGACGCAAAGGTCTGCGAATTAATGACATCCATGGCTTATTCTCACTAGTCCTGATTGACTTTTATTAAATCAAATTAACAAATAATAAAACAATAAGACTGAGCCATCATTTATGACTCAGTCTTTATAACCGTGTTATTACGTACATGACGTTAAGAAAATACTATAGCGAAGATAGCACAATCCTAGCGCATTTGCGCATTGCCTTCTTCTTGCGGCAACACATCAAGCTTGATGCTTGCGCCGATGCCAGCGCCCAGTTTAACGGCGAAGCGATCCATAAAAAACTGAAACGGATCAGCTGGTGTGTAGTTCACTATGTTGTTAAGCTCAAGTTCTTTACCTAAACTGCCGATACTACCCGTTTTGTCTGTTAAACCTAACGCTATAGACTGCTCACCGGTCCAAAACAATCCTGAGAACAGTTTGTTTTGTTCTGCATTTTTTAGACGATCGCCACGCCCTTCTTTAACCGCATCAATAAAGTGCTTATGGGTGTTGGCCAGCACATTTTCGACATGTTTTTCTTCATAGTCCGTGAGAGGACGGGTCAAGCTTAAGATATCCTTGTACTCGCCAGCAGTAATGGTACGATCTTTAACGCCTACTTTATCCATTAAGCCTTCAATGTTGTAACTTGGCATAATGACCCCGATTGAGCCCACTAAGCTTGATGGGTTAACATAGATTTCGTCAGCAGCTGAAGCAATATAGTAAGCACCAGAAGCGCCAATATCACCAATCACAGCATAGAGCTTTTTATCTGGATATTCTTGACGCAAGTCTCTCATAGTCTGCCAGATTTCATCAGACTGCACCGGTGAACCACCAGGTGAGTTGATATCCAACGCCACAGCTTGTGAGTTACTGTTCTCAAAAGCCCGGGTCAACGCTCTATTGACATCATAAGCATTGGCTATATCACCACTGCTGATGGTGCCTTGTAGCTCAACCACTGCCAAATGCGGTTTGCTGGTATCGACACCTTCGAGACCAGTCGGGGCTTTCGTGCTGCACCCGCGCCCAATAGTCAAAAATAACAATAAAATATAACCGAAGGTCAGTAGCTTAAAGAAAATACCCCAACGTCGAGCTCGGCGCTGCTCTACTACACTAGCCAATAGAGTGTTTTCAATCAGTCGCCACTCTTGTCCACTCGGCTGATTAGACGACGTGTGTTGTGAAGGTGTGGGCTGATTTGCCGAGTTTTCAGGACGTTTATTAGGGTCTGGTGGCCAGTTGGGCATATAACTTCCTAAGTCAGAAACAGTCTAAAACGATAAAAGAGCTGGTCTAGAAAAATAAATACCGTGAAAAATTTAATTCTTTCACGTTACGACAAGTCTGTATTGGTAAGTTACTAAGTATGGTGGTATTTCGGTCACGGTTCAATAGTACAACCATCAGAAACTATGAACTGTAACGTTATTGCTGTGTTATTGCTGTATTATTGATTCAGGGTCCATTTTATTGCTGCTCAGCACCTAGGTTAACACCCAACGCTAATGCAGCTTCTAAAACTTCCTCATCATAAGTCAGCACCCTGCTTATATTGTGCATTGTTAGTGCCTCGGCAGACATATTTGACGCGCTGTGCCCCAACCAGGTTGTCGGGCGGCTCACAGTCGTATTAGTCATCATGGGTTCGGCTGAGCATAGCAGCGGCCATAATTGCCACACGCGCTGATGAGTGGCTGCATCAATAATAACACGTGTTTGGAGAGAGTGAGACGAGCTACTTTTTTGCTGACTGCCTGATTGCTGACTGTCTTTTATAACAGCATTAATAGTGCGCGGGACAGTAGTTTGATCCAAAGCTTGACCTGCTAATTTCTGAGAGCGCAGAGGATCAGCAGCATAGTATTTGACAACATTTATCGGTAAATTACTGTCAATGGCGACCGTACAGTCCCAAACGCTGGTATCTGCTATTTTAGGCCAGCCAGTCAGCACTTGTAATGATAAATTACTATTTGCAAGCTGCCACGTTTTGCCCTGTTCGCAACGTTGGGCACTGATATTAGGCTTATTTTTAGATGGGTCAGTTTTGCCAGAAGCTTGTGGTCGTGTTGGCCAAAGATCGCTACGCCCTGCTTGCCAATAGCGGCTGATTGGTAAGCGCTGGCTTAACTGTGCAACAGTCATAGGCAGCAGCTCAGAGAAGTTCTCATTAATCTTTTTACCTTTGTGCTCGGCAGATAAGGTATCCGTTAATGATATAACACTGGTTTGCACAACAATACCTTCCAAACGCTTAATCGATAAAGTGCGTAGTTGCTGCTCTAATGTTGCGGATAGCTTGTCTGCAGTCAATGAGCTTGGCATGGTACGGGTCTCACGCCCTCGATGGTCTGCTAAAAATAACCAGCTAACATTCTCTGTAACCAGCTGTTGTTTACGCTTATTAGCTATATCTTCATCGTTATGACTATCGTAAGCCTCACTACCATCAATTTTGTTTTCATGAATAGGATATTGCAATACGGCAGCGCTCAGATAGCGATCGCCAGTAGGCAAGACATATAAGGTTGGCGTCAATGATACCGACTGCTGATTGACAGTTATAATCAGGATCAATAGTGCCAGTGGTGGTAGCGCCAACCACCGACTAATAAGGCCACGCGGTAACAACCAAGGCAGCATGGCCAATAAAGTTATTAATAAAATGCCGGTATTAACCGGTGTATATAACCATGCTGCTGCTAGCGCTGGCAAGGCTGTCAGCCACGATATCAATGCATGTAAGCTGGCAACTATTGCACTAACAAGCGCCCAAATACTGTCAGCAACACCATTAGCGACAGCAGGCAATAAGAGATAGCAAAGTCCTGCAAGTAGGTTCAAAGGCACAATAACCCAGCCAAATAAACCAATAGCAAATAAGTTAATTACCAGGCCCCACAATGATACCTTGCCAAATAAGAATAAAGTGATGGGCAAAAGCGCTATAAACAACCAACATTGTAATTTAAATAAGCGCTTGAATACTTCTCCAATCTTGACAGCAAACGCCCTAGATTTATGCTCATTGGTATGCTGTGATATATTTTGCCGATTGTTATCGGTTATCTTATTGTGCGTATATTGTTTGCTGTCATACTTTAATATTAATGCCACCGCGACAAAGGATAGCCAATAGCCTGCTTGCCATAATACATAAGGATCAACCCACGCCATCAGCACTGCTAGCGCTAATAATACGCGCATGGTACTAATCGGCAACAAGGTCAATCTGACTGCCCCAATAGCCAGTAACATCCATGCCGTACGAGCAGCAGGCACGTCAAAACCTGTGAACAGCGCGTAAATAAAAGCAGCACTAATCATCACCAACCAGCGTATTTGCCAGCGCGGTATATAGCGGTACATTATGGGACACAGGCGATCGAATAGTAGCGCCGCCGCACCGGCCAACATGAGTGCTAAAAACAACACATGAGTACCAGAAATAGCTAATAAATGTGAAATTCCTGCTAGCTGATATAGGTCTTTAGTGTCACGACTGATCAAGCTACGATCGCCAGTTAACAAGCTAAGTGTTACTGCCTTTGCTTGTTGTTGCGCGGTGGTTCGTTGCGACCAATCTTGATAAAAGTGCTGACGCAACTGCCAACGCCATTGATCAATACGAACGCGCAGACGTTTAAGGTAAGAATCAGAGGCAGTCGCCTGTCCCAATTGACCGCCAATCGTAGCAACTGACGTGCTAACACCTATAATATCAGCTACTCCATCAATATGACGACTTCGTAGCCAACGGTAGCTGTCGAAGCCTGAAGGATTATCAATGGCTGCTTGTGATGTCTCGATTGGCGCAAGCGTTAATGTCATAAATAACTGATCACCAGGGCGCAAATCATTCAGTATTGTTGTCTGCGAATCTTGAGATGGCTGTTTTGGATAAGCATTGAGTAGCACCCGATACTCTAGATTTTCAGTCTGGTCGTTATTTAATCTATTGCTATTTGTTCTGCTATTATTCGCTCCATTGTTACTTAGATTGTTGCTTGGATTGTTGCTTGGATTGTTACCACTTAGATTATTATTTATGTTTTCAGCATAACTAATAGTAGCGTTATTTAGGTCTTGAACCGTCAACTCAGAAACCAACGGCGTTATCTGTTCTATGGTGGCGACCTGCCGATAGCCACTGTTAGTTGTGACATCATAAACACTGTCACTCACGCCCTCAAGGGTGACCAATGCTTGTACACGCATAGGCTCATTAATGGCCGTGGCGTCTGCTTGTTGATGACTGATCAGGGCTTGTAGCGCACTGCCAACAATCAATACCGCAGCTAACCCAGCTACCAAAAAATAACGAATAATGGGAAGAGAGAGGCTGGTTATAGGCTGTGAATTCTGAGAAGGGTTTTGGTCGACAAGAGTGCTGTTATTTGCCGAAGACCAAGGCAATACACTGCGCTGTGTGACCCATGCAAAAATAGCAGTAAGAATGATTAATAATAGCGGTCCAACCGAAACAGTGGCCATACTGGCTAACAGCGGACTAACCGGCAACGCTATGCTGCTAGCGACTGCTAAAGCACCTATCATGGTTGTTATTATAAGAACACCTAGCAACCAATACACCAGCACTCCCTACTTGATGGCTTTAATATTTTTTAGAGGCCTTCGTCAACGGCTATACATTGCGATCAGAGTACCCGTTACGATTGCAGTACGTTAAAATAGCCAATGACATCATCAAACATTTCGAATAATGCGCGATGATTATCTGAGCAGTCATACCAGAAAAACAGTTAGTAGACGCCCCACTAGCAAATATTATGACATAATAGACTGGAAGTGTTTGCTAAACGCTGACGATAGCATTTCTATTTATATTACCTTATACTCAATTGGGTGGGCTACGGTTGTTATTATCTGCTGTTACCGTTCTATTTTTTATAGTATTTTATTTTTGTGATATCTTACAAAATTCTTCTGTTAATAATATTGTTGCATACCAGCTTCTCATTATAGTTTGAGTAAGCTGTAGATAATGATTGAAGGCAAGCCTGTGCCAAAAAAACATCTTAAAAACCTGCTGCCCACACCCGAAAAAATCCTAGAAAGCCGCACCTTAAGGCTATTTGCGCCGTATTTGGCTGACCCACGTTTTTGGCATTTCAATCGTCATAGCTTAAATAAAGCGGTCTATATCGGAGTGCTTAGTGCATTTTTCCCACTACCAGGACAGATGCTTCTGGCTTTAATTGGCGCTCTTATTTTTCGCGCCAATGTTCCGATGGCGCTTGGTTTGACTTGGATTACTAATCCACTCACGTCTCTGCCTATTTTTTATGCAGGCTATTATGTTGGTGCCAAGATTCTTGATGTACCGATGATTAGGTTACGAGTCATAGGCAGAATGATTTCTGATTTTAGCTTATGGGTATTGTCCGATGGTGCCAATCCATTTATTACTTATCGAGGTACAGTATCAATAGCCGCATTTTGTGTGGGACTTACTATATTGGCCATTTTTACTAGCATTGTTTGCGGTTTAGCCTTTAAGGCTATTTGGCGCTATAAGACCATTGTCGGTTGGCAAAAACGTCAAAGTAATTCGCGGGTTAAACCGCCTAAATCAAAATAGACAACAGCTATAAGCAGCGGTTTTTTTATAGCAACGTATCAGTTGTCTTTTTTATTTTTATTGATAAAGTCAACGACATGGTCTGTAAAGCTGCTATCCATAGTTAAAATATCAATCACCTCGTGATCTCTAAGTAAAATATAACGCTTACTAGTGGCGCTATCTTGAACCGTTAAATCGAAATCAACACCAGCTGACGTTATAGTATCGAAATAATGTCAAAATAGTATAGAAAACTGATGTTAGCCGTTCTATTTGAGACTGTCTGTCAATAGTATCAAATAAGGTTGGATCAATATAGGCTTGTAATGGATGACTACCTACTTCTGTACAGCCAAAAGTAGCAATCAAGTTATGATTTTCAGTCATACAAGCGCTTTTTCACTATCTAATTCCTCATTATCCTTTCATTATCCAATAGTTCAATAAGCTTGTTTTAATAGTTTTCCCAGTGTCCATTACGTAACAACAATTGACGATCAGCAAGCGCAGCCAAATTACGATCATGCGTCACCATCAGTAATGCGGTTTTCATGGTGGTTTGTAGTTCGGTGAGTAAGCCAAAGACGCTTTGCGCGTTATCATAATCTAGATTACCAGTTGGCTCATCTGCCAAAATTACTGACGGCTTGGTCACCAGAGCGCGTGCAATAGCCACACGCTGACGCTCGCCCCCGGATAGCTCGCCTGGTCTGTGGTCTAAACGGTGCCCTAGGCCTACATTTTCTAATAATTCAGTCGCTTGCTTGCGTGCATCAGTGGTTGACACTTGTGGACGCATCAGTAGCGGCATAGCGACGTTTTCTACCGCTGTAAACTCTGCCAACAGATGATGGAACTGATAAATAAAACCCAAGTATTGATTACGCATTGCGCCTCGCTCGGTTTCATTCATATGATTGAGGCACTTACCATGTAGCCACACTTCGCCACTGGTTGGCGTGTCAAGCCCTCCTAATAAGTGCAATAAGGTGCTTTTACCCGAGCCGCTGGTACCGACGATAGCGATACGCTCGCCAGGAGTAACGGTAAGGTCCAAACCAGTCAGCACTTGCGTACGTACGGCCCCTTCATCATATATCTTACTGATATTGCTTGCTTCTAAAATGACAGACATACGGTTTCCTTTATTATTAATTATGCTGTTACTTACCGTCAAATCCAATCAACATTGATATGTGAAATTTATAACCATGTTGTCTTATAGTCGCGCTATTAGTTAGTCGCGATATTAGTTGTGTTATATGCTACTCATAACGTAACGTTTGCGCTGGTTGAATTCTGGCAGCCCGGCGTGCTGGATAGATAGTCGCCAAAAAGCTAAGAATAAATGAAGCACCCGTAATCAATACGACATCGAGCAAACGCAACTCTGAAGGTAGATAATTGATAAAATAAGCATCGAATAAGTTCAAACCAAAGCTTTGATTGATAAAGCCCAAAATATCACTAACACTTAGCGCAAATATGATACCCAATATCGTACCAGCGATGGTGCCAATAAAGCCGATGACCACACCCTGCACCATAAAAATCTGGGTAATCAGTCGTGGAGAAGCACCAAAAGTTTTTAAAATAGCAATATCCGCTTTTTTATCCGTGACCAGCATGACTAAGCTTGAGACAATATTGAACGCCGCTACTAAAATAATTAAAAATAGCAGCAAGCCAACCATGGCTTTTTCCATTTGAATCGCGCCAAATAAGTTGCCGTGGGTTTGCGTCCAATCATTAGGATAAAGCTGCTCAGGGGCGATAGCAGCGGCTTTTTGAGCAGCAATCGGTGCGTTAAACAGATCAGTAAGCTTCATACGAATACCCTGTGCGCCATCCGGTAAACGCAGCAACTTAGCCGCGTCATTCATCGGAATAAATGCCATCAGGCTGTCTACTTCTGGGCTGATACTAAATATCCCAGTTAAAGTAAAACGCTTAAAGCGCGGTATCACCCCAGCAGGTGATGGTGACGCTTCTGGCAGCACTAAGGTGACTTTATCGCCTATGCGCAAACCCAAAGACTGCACCATTTCTTCACCTAGCACAATGCTAAAGTCGCCGCTTTGTAGAGTGTCAATACTGCCTTCGGTCATATGGTCGTTGATAATTGAGACGTTTTTTTCGTACTCAGGATCAACGCCAGTGACCATAATTCCTGCCACTTGGCCATTTGAAGTCAGCATTCCTTGCAACTGAATAAAAGGGGCAACAGCCGTCACTTCTGGATCTTCTTTGATACGATCTGCCAACTGCTTCCAGTCGCCAATGACCTCAGTTGAGATGACGGTCGCTTGCGGCACCATACCCAAAATTCGGGTTTTTAGCTCGCGATCGAAGCCGTTCATGACCGATAACACTGTGATCAGTACCGCGACCCCAAGCGTCAGACCCATCATTGAAACGAGAGATATAAAAGAGATAAAGCGGTTACTGCGCTCTGCTCGAGTGTACCGTAAGCCGATAAATAACGCTAAAGGACGAAACATATTCAAACTCTTTATCTAATCTACGTGTGACTCTAAATATGCTATAACACTAATGGTATTAAATGCGTCATGCATTATATCCGTCATATCAATACATAAACTGAACACACAAATATGGTTTTAGATAGGCCAGCTATTCATCTAACTATTTACCTAGCTGGGACTGTCAAAAGGGGGATAGTTTGACACAATTTGGCTGACATGTGCCAGTCATTAGCAAAAACTGACCGGATTTTTTATTAAAATATCGTGCTCTATTTTTATTTTCCGCGAGGGGCTTGCTATTAGTTGCGTCTATACCTATATATTGTATGCTAGGGACAATTGTCATTAACCCATCATTGTTGTTTGCAGACCCTTTACTAGTGACGTTGCGACATGTCATAACCCAATATTACTTATCCATCCGTAGCTATTTATCCAAAAATAAATGATACAGTGATTGGTGATTGGTGATTGGTTAAACCATGAGCGACCACAGTTTGGCGTCCAAACTTCATGGCTGACTTAATTTTGAGTATCTTCATGACCATCAATTATCAATATAAAAACATACAATCTCCTACTAAAATTACTTTAACCGACGAACAAGCTGCCGGTCATGCGGATCATTGGCGTATTTTAACCGATGATATGGGTCATGATGTACCGCAATGGTTACAACAAATGATTGAGCAGGCAGCAATGCCCAAAGGCCTCAATGGTAATGTCAGCTCCAAAGACAATCGACTGCTGCTCTCAGAAGACCAACCTTGCCATATCAATCAAGTGCTAGCGATGAAAGACGGTAAGCCTGAACGTTTTATCAACGCATACCCTTGTGTTGATGGCCCGTATGGTCTCACCTGTACTATAGAGCGCATGATCGTCAATGATAGTTCGCACGATACCGTACTGCGCCTTCGCAGTGCTGATGGCAGTATTATTTATGCCTTTGATCAGCTTTACACCGCTAATCGTCACCTATATCAACAAAGCACCTCATATTTTGTAAACTTCAGTGCCTGGGCGCATGAGATTACGCTCAGCGAGCAAAATGAAGTTATTATGGTTGAGGATCAAGAAGCTATTCGCTACCACCGTGCTTTTAACGATATTGTCGCGGCTAATGATGGTCAAGTTCCAAGTGATATCCAAGAGCAAATCAAAGGCTGGCAGCCAGAAACTCAAGAACAAATGGCACCGGTAGAGATTAACTTGGGCCATATGTGCGCGTATCTGTTTGGCGACACCTTAGGGCAAGAAGATGAAGCCTGGTGTCAAGGACAGGTGCTTGGCAAACAAGAAACCTTGTTTAATGGCAAACCTATTATTTTATTTGATGTGGTGATATTGCGTGAACAAGATGCTGATCCGTTCGTGGTACGCATGGGCGCGGTGAGTACTGCGGGTACTCAAGCCATCCAAGTCCATGACTACGTACAGGCCAATATTTGGCTACAAGCTGCTATCTATAAAGACAATCAGAGCACAGCAGGATAGATACTATCCTGGTCGTCAACCTTTAATCTGAAAAAAGCCCCTAACACTCGTTAGGGGCTTTTTTGTGCTAATTTCATGCTGACTTGATGCTAAAAAAACTCAGAACACATAGAATACATAGATCCAGATGTACAACCAACACTATGACTGAGTGTTTTTTAACAACGAGTTATTAGGCAGTCGTCGTCATCGACTTAATTTGGTTGAATAATTCTTTTTGTTCTGAACTCGGGCGTGCAGTTTGTAGTGCCATGAGTTGTGACATATCACCGTCAACACGAATTTTACCACTCATGAATGCGCCCATGATTTGATTCATATCAAAATCAGTAACCATAGATTGCAACGTTTCATGGTCAAGTAGCAAGGTAGTACTCCCAGCAGCATTTAAACCACGATGTAGTAGACCATCAGTAAAGTTGGCCTCAATATCTTTTCCAGCATCAGAAACTTTTAGATTAATGACCATATTGGCTAGAGTCGGTGGCAGGTTTAGCTCACCGGCTTCAGTACCTAACTTTTCAACTTGCTCAAACCATGCGTCTGTTAAAAGAACTGCCATATTATTATCCTTGATGACTGTCATACTGGGCCAATTAGATTTATTACAGTGACCCAACTGACACTTAAGAGTGTAAGAGTGTTAAATTATTGCTAATAACGTCATTGCTATTAGCGGTAATGCTAAACCTCATTATAAGGGGCGACTTCATGATAAGTAAAACCCTTTTACGTGACTGCTTGCCAAATGGTAACAAAAGTCTATTAAAAATTTATTTATCTGCGTATTAATAGACCCTTATCAGATTGCTAGCGCGCTAACCGCTCTGCGACAATTCAATTATGTTTGTTAATTTAAACCGAATTTAATAATACTATCAATTTCTATAATATCTGGTTGATATATTGGTTATTTTTGTTATGATAAATGAGCTGGCTGCATCTAACTGGCTGCATCTAAACTGTAACGTTTATACTGTCCAGAATTATCAGCCTAGAAGCTATTACTTGCAAAAGTAATAGTATTACACATAATGTAACTATTACTTCATAACATAACTATTATTTCATAGCTTATTGCCTCACAGACAGGCGACTACTGACAAAATTCGAAGCATAGTCAGCAGTCAGCAGTCAGTAGTCAGTAGTCAGTAGTCAGTAGTCAGTGTAACGTACTATTTTTCGCGACGCACTGTTCTTCCAAACTGTGTCGCTGGTGGCTACAAATGGTTATTTATCTTAATCCGTAACGCATATCTTGCTAATGAATAATATTCTGCAAACTTTTAAATTATTATTTATGATCGCTTATGTGAACGATGGGCAGCCAATGCACGTTTGAGAGGTATTGATGGCATTGTTAAAATAAGTTGTCTGCTAAATTAATTACCAAAGAGTTTGTATTTTGGCACATAGTTCTGATGATATTTGCTTAAGATTGCGTTACAATACCCTTAAACAGAGTCGGGAGTTTTAACTAAACCTTACTTAAACATGTTTTTTGTCAGCTGCCATCAGCATACATCCATAGTCAGTGATTTCTTCTGTTACCAAATGGATGTCAGTATCGATCTTCGTTAGCCCTATTTTCATTAGTAGCGACCAAGGTAAGTACTCAGCATTAATAAATGTTTGATGCTCAAAGATGGTGCACTTTCTTATTAACTTTGACCACATATTAACAATCCTACTATCGACTAGCTGTGAACCCTGTGCATTTTTAGCACCGTTCTCTAATCATTAGTACCAGCTGATTATTACCCGCTGCTATCTAATGAAGGCTTAGCTTTATAGTTAATAGACCGTCATGGTGATACGAGAGTTAGACAATAGCGTGTACCGCAATTCTTATCTGCTTACAGTACTTTATTGTTATAGCACAGACTCTGCGGTGAGTTAGTTAATCCTGTTGATAATTCGGGCTGTAAAGGAATCATCCAATGAGTTTACAAAACACAGCAGTCGCCCCAGTTGACCGTGAGTATGAAATCACTATCATACGATTTTTTACGATTATGACCGTAGTATGGGGCATCGTCGGCATGAGTCTTGGCGTATTCCTTGCTTCACAGTTAGCATGGCCAGCACTTAACTTTGACATCCCATGGCTAACGTTTAGTCGTCTGAGACCACTGCATACTAACTCCGTTATTTTTGCGTTCGGGGGTTCTGCTCTTTTCGCAACGTCTTATTATATCGTTCAGCGTACGTGTAAGACGCGGTTATTCGCCCCTTATTTGGCCTGGTTTACCTTTTGGGGTTGGCAGTCGGTTATCGTAGCGGCCGTCATTACCTTGCCTCTAGGTTTGACTTCGACCAAAGAATACGCTGAGCTTGAGTGGCCAATCGATATCCTAATTGCCTTAGTGTGGATCTCTTACGCTATTGTTTTCTTTGGTACTCTCATCAAGCGTAAAACCTCTCATATCTATGTGGCTAACTGGTTCTTTGCGGCTTTTATTATTACGATTGCGTTACTGCACATTGTTAATAGTATGGCGATTCCTATCAGCGCGTTTAAGTCTTACTCATTATTTGGTGGTGCAACCGATGCGATGGTGCAGTGGTGGTATGGTCATAATGCGGTAGGGTTTTACCTGACGGCAGCTTTCCTTGGAATGATGTATTACTTTGTTCCAGTACAGATCGGTCGTCCGATTTATTCTTATCGTCTATCAATCGTTCACTTTTGGGCATTAATTGCTTCTTATATGTGGGCGGGTGGTCACCATTTACATTATTCAGCGCTTCCAGATTGGACACAGTCACTAGCAATGGTATTCTCTATTATTCTATTCGCACCTTCTTGGGGCGGTATGATTAATGGTGTACTTACCCTATCAGGCAGCTGGGATAAATTACGTACCGATCCGATTATTCGCTTTATGATTGTGGCATTGTCGTTCTACGCGATGTCAACATTCGAAGGCCCGATGATGTCTATCAAGACGGTCAACGCGCTGTCGCACAATACGGATTGGACTATCGGACATGTACACTCAGGTGCACTTGGCTGGGTTGGTATGATTACCATTGGTTCGTTGTACGTACTAATACCGCGTATTTATAACAAACCGAAAATGTATTCTATCAGCTTAATCACGACGCATTTTTGGCTAGCAACGGCAGGGACTATCTTCTATATTGTCTCAATGTGGATCTCAGGTATTGGTCAGGGCATGATGTGGTTAGCGACGAACCCCGATGGTACTTTAGTATATAGCTTCATTGATACCGTTGAGTTCTCGCATTTCCCATATATTGGTCGTGCTTTTGGTGGTTTGCTTTATGTCTCAGGTATGTTTGTTATGGCCTATAACGTCTATCGGACGCTGAAAATGCCAGAAGGTAAACCTGTAGATGTTGCGGATCCAACCGATCACAAATCTAGTGTAGATGAAACCTCGACTGCTAACGTATAAGGAGCGATCATGGCTGGTACACCGCATGAAATTATTGAAAAAAATACAGGCTTGTTGGTCATCTTTATCGTTATTGCTATTAGCTTTGCAACGCTAGTTGAAATTGTACCGCTGATATATGATAACAAGGGCCCTGAAGATGGTGGGGTGAATGCGCCTCTACCGTCTATGGAACCTTGGACCGCGCTTGAGTTTGAAGGTCGTGACATCTACATTCGTGAAGGTTGCCATGTTTGTCATACCCAAATGGTTCGTCCATTACGTGCAGAAGTTGAGCGTTACGGGCCCTACTCGCGTGCTGCTGAGTCGACGTGGGATCACCCATTCTTATGGGGATCAAAACGTACAGGACCAGATTTAGCACGAGTTGGTGGACGTTACTCTGAGGATTGGCAAAAGCAACATTTAATTAACCCACGCTCACTGGTCCCTGAATCAATTATGCCCGGTTTCCCTTGGCTTGCTACTAACGAAGTCAGCGGAGCGAAGATTCAATCCAAAATGCGCCTATTCCGTGATCGCTTCGGTGTACCTTACACTGAAGAAGATATTGCAGGAGCACCTGATGCTGTGCTTGGCGCCACTGAGCTAGATGCCTTAGTTGCCTATCTTCAGCAACTGGGTACTGCGATGGAAGGACAGCGCTAATGGATAATGTTATTGAATTACAAATTATTGCGACTGTGTCCGCCTTTGTTGCCTTTGTAGGCATTGCATGGTGGGCGTATTCGCCAAAAAATGTAAAACGTTTCGAAGAAGATGCACAACTTGCGCTTGATGATGAGGATATAGAAGCCTGGTCTAAAGAGCAGCGTGATAAGGATAAACCATGACATTTTTTTGGAGTTCTTGGATCACCATACTCAGTATTATGTGTTGGGCGGGTATTCTCGGCGTCTTATTGATGGTACTGAAGTATAAGCCAGAAGTGGAAGAAGATGGTACGACAGGCCATGAATATGATGGTATCCGAGAATATGACAAGGCGCTACCTAAATGGTGGTTAGTGATATTTTTCGGTTCTATCGCTTGGGGTGTCGCCTACTGGGTATTTTTCCCTGGTATGTTTCCAAAACACTGGGAGGGTATCGCCACCGTAGAAGTCGATGGCGAAACCGTGCCTTGGACCTCTCGCAACGAATTGTTCAGTGAGCTTGAGAAAAACAACAAAGTCTTCACTGATAACTTTGAAAAAAGTATTTTGGTGAAAGCGAATGCCACTGGTGCGGCCCAGACCTTGGGTACGCTAAATGATATGCAAGCCACTATGCGTCGTAGTGAGACGCCACCTGCCGACCTGCAAACTCAGATCGATGAAAAAATTGCAGCACTTGCGCCGGCAGTTGAGAAGCTTGCCGAAAACCCAAATGCACTAAAAGTTGGTAGTCGCCTATACTTACAGAACTGCTCGGTTTGTCACGGCTCTAACGCCAAAGGTGCCACAGGCTACCCTAACTTAACCGATAATGATTGGTTATATGGCGGTGAAGCTACCAATATTTTGACCACGTTACACAATGGTCGAGTTGGCGGTATGCCAGCTTGGCGTGATCAAATTGGTGAAGAAGGCGTACGAGCAGCATCAGAATACGTCTTATCACTATCGTCTAATGACGGCGACAAGGGTAACGGCGAGCTTGATAAAATGCTAGTAGCCCAAGGCTCAGCTATCTTTCAGCAGAATTGTGCGCTATGCCATGGTAAAGAAGGTAAAGGTATGATTTCAGCGGGCGCGCCAAACTTAACTGATACTACTTGGTTATATGGTGGTGAGCGCGAAACAGTACGCAATACTTTACGTTATGGTCGTGCAGGCGTTATGCCGAAGTGGGAAACTAAGCTAGGTAATGAGCGTATTATGCTACTTGCTGCGTATGTGTATTCGCTATCGGATCGAGGTGTCCAAACTGACAATACCTCAATCCCTGTTAATACTGTTGCTCCTAAAGCGGCAGTGCCTGCAGCGGCTACTATTAATTAATAGTGCTTGGGTACATTGCTCTATCATAGGATGATAAGATTTAAGAAAAGGAGAACTGTCATTGCAGTTCTCCTTTTTTATGTAAACAATTTTATAGTGCTTACTAAGTGAAGGGTTTTAAACAATTAACGCTTATCAGTTATTAATAAACATATTTTATGTATAGTCAATGAAAAGTAATATCGATACATAACATACTGCTGGCATAAGTTTTTCTTGCTTGCTGTGCCTACGCAGACAGAGGCTGCAAAAAGCTTATACCAGCAGTACCGTGGCGTTTTTAAGGTATTTTAACTATATTTAGCTTTTGTGGCTAGTAATGGCTGAAAACTACACGCAATATAGTCTGCATGTCATTAATTATGGTTGTATAATAATTATTTTTTCGGATTACAACCCCATTTATAACAAGGGGAATGTTAAAATAGTCATTACTAATATCAGTACTAATACCCGTTATTTATAATCGCTCATTCAGTAGTTGGAAGCAGCTTTGCATTGGTTATGCAGCAGACTTTCATTACTTACTGACATTGATAACAGCGCAAGCTCACACACCTTATTTTAAAAATAGGTGTTTGTTACTCATGCCAGCAGACTGATTCTTTTTTTAAAGAGGCAAGTTTATGTCAGCACAATCATCCAATAAAATTCCTGTACAACAGATTGATCTTGATGCTACCAAACATCGTATTCATCCCAGATTTATTACAGGTTTTTATCAAAATATACGTGTTATCACCATGTATTCATTTTTGGCATTATTTTTAATTTTGCCATGGCTACGCTATAACGGTAGGCAGGCTATATGGTTTGATGTGCCATCTCAGCACTATTATATTTTCGGTACCACCTTTTTGACTCAAGATTTTTACTTTATTGCCGCGTTTGCGCTTATCGCCGCCTTCACCTTGTTTATGGTGACTGTTTATGCTGGGCGCGTATGGTGTGGCTATGCTTGTCCACAGACGATTTGGACACATCTGTATCAATATGTTGAAAAGTGGGTGATTGGCGACCGTAACAAACGTATTAAGTTTGATAAACAGCCGATGAGTGCCAGTAAAGCTTTTAAGCGCTTCTTGGTTTACTTTATTTGGTTTGTATTGTCCATGATTACAGCCACTACCTTTGTCAGTTATGTGTCAGGGACAGACGCCCTATATCAAAGTTGGCAGATGATAGGATTTATACCCTTTCCTGATTGGGCAACGTGGATATGGGTGTCAGTATCTATTTTTGCTTTTGCTACTTATGCCAATGCTGGCTATATGCGCGAGCAGATGTGTGTTCAAATATGTCCTTATGGCCGCTTTCAAAGTGTGATGTTTGATAAAGATACCCTGATTGTCTCTTACGATTATGAGCGTGGTGAACCTCGCGGTGCACGTAAAAAGGGAACCAATCCTGAAGATTTAGGGGACTGTATAGAATGTCAGATGTGTGTACAGGTCTGCCCCACTGGTATTGATATTCGTGATGGCCTGCAAGTAGCCTGTATCCAATGCGCCGCCTGTGTCGATGCGTGTAATGAAGTTATGGATAAAGTCGGCTATCCGCGCGGGCTGATTCGTTATACGACAGAACGTCAATTAGCTGAAAAAGAGCAAAGCCGAGTATTTAGTCCACGTTTATTTGCCTACTTGGTATTGCTTGCAGTGTTATGTACTGGGGTCGTATACGCCTTGACCTCGCGCGTACCCTTAGAAATTGATATTCGTCGTGATCGTAATCAGCTGTCCTCAATCAATGCTCAAGGGATGGTTGAAAACAGTTATATCGTCAAATTAACGAATAAAACTCAAGATGAACACACCTACGTCATTACCTTAGTGCCGCAAGATGGTCTGAGTCTACACCTGCGTTTTAATGACGTGCCGTTAGATCCAGGTGAAAGTTACGATATGCCAGTCAGTATTTATGGTGACCCTGCTATTATCAATGAGGGTCAAACCCTCGTTACCCTAAATGTAGTCAGTGAAGGTGGCGAATATAAAGCCAGTAAGGAAAACGTCTTTACCACTCAAGGTCAGTAGGCTAATGCTACGCTCGTTAGCTTGCTCTACTGACGGACTTTTTTTATCAGACACTTAGCAAGTATCTGATAAATCAAGCTATACTGGCTATAATTATCGATTATTATCGAACTGGCCGTAATTAACGGTCAGATTTATCAATTGATACATCTAATAGGTGTTTTATGTCTTCTCAGATTCCATCACCAAACTTTAAACATCAAGATAGCCAGCCGTGGTACAAAAACTACATGGTGATTATCTTTGTTATTGGCATGCCAGCTTTCGTGGTTATTGCCTGCATCTGGTTTGTGTATTACTCCTACCAAATTCGCGATAGCGTGGTACGTGATGATTGGTATATGGATGGTAAAACGCTATATCACGATGTTGGACGCGATAAGCTGACCTATGATTTAGACTTACATGGCGAAATGCAGTTTGCAGATAATGGCGATATTACTTTTTATCTGAATTATCCTGAGCAAAGCCTGCAAACCGGTAAGCTGCTTAATGGTACACCATTGACCTATCCCGATACGCTAGACCTTTCTATTTCGCACGCAACCGATATTAAAAAAGATCGTGATACCGTACTACAACACCAAAGTGGTAATAAATATAGTGCGAAAGTAGACCTAGATGGTGTAAAAGCCAAGTATTATCTGCAAGTCAGTCATAATGGTAAAGATGACTGGCGCATGCAGGATGTGGCAAAGTTACCACGTCCAGAAGTGAGCTTTGATCCTCTACCGGTCTTTGCTAAAAGTTAGGGTATGGCAAAAATTTCGACGCCCTAGTTTGTGTCGTATTGTTTTGATGGTTTTGTAATGACAGAAATTTTGTTAAAATAGCGGTTTTTCAGCCATTGATGACACACGCTACTATGACCAACGCTATGCTTCCCATTACTAAAAATTCTACTGGCAGTTCTATAGACAACCCTGTTGAGAGCACCCAAAACGCTATTGTCTTGCTGTCAGGTGGTTTAGATTCGGTCACTTGCCTTTATTGGGCAAAGGCGCGTTATGCGTCAGTCACTGCCGTTAGCTTCAACTATGGCCAGCGTCATAACAGTGAGTTAGTGGCGGCAAAAACTATCGCCGAGACTGCAGAGGTTACACACCGTATTATTGATATTGATATTGCCCAACTCGGCGGTTCCTCATTGACTGACCATAGCATGATCGTACCTGACGGCGATGCAGACAAGTTCCCTAGCAAAAAGCGCGATGAAATAGATAACGAGGCTATTCCGAATACTTATGTACCAGCGCGCAATACCATATTTCTATCTTATGCGCTTGCGGTTGCTGAAGTGACCGACTCCAACCATATTGTTATTGGGGTCAGTTCAGTCGATTATTCTGGCTACCCTGATTGCCGCCCTGAATATATCGCCGCCTTTGAACATATGGCCAACCTAGCGACCAAAGCTGGCGTGACCGGCCACCATTTAACGATTCAGACCCCACTACAGCAGTTATCAAAGGCCCAGACCATTGAGCTTGGTTTGACGCTTGGGGTGGATTATGGGCAAACCATTTCTTGTTATCAAGCGGATAGCCAAGGACGAGCCTGTGGTGTATGCGACAGTTGTACGCTACGTCGCCAAGGGTTTACACAGGTGGGTATCGCTGATCCCACTCATTATCAACCTCAGTATTAGCCTTTTACCATCCAAGCCCTCTATAACCCTATTCCATTAATAATATTTCACTAGCAATACTTCATTACCGTAGAATAATTAAACACAAGCGTAACATTTACTTGCATCAACACAGCACGCGTGTGGTTTTTTTTGCTAACAATAATTGTTATGGTATAAGCCACTATATTTATATTAAACAGATATAGTGCTGGCAGACAAAAGTCTCATACCTAATAATAATACTGGTAACAACGTGTATTGATAGGAGAGCAACCTTTAAGTCAACTATTGGTGAATACTGATGTTATTTATTTAACCTCTATTCAATTCTTTATTTTATTGACGCAGCTCCTAAGAGGATATTTATGAATTTATTGAAAATACTACCCTTGGCACTGATTGGTCTGATCGCCATGCCGCAAGCAAATGCTATAGATATTAAGCAAAATAATATCGACCAGTGTATTAGTGGTGCAGTCAAATATAAAGTTGCTGACCAAGGTACCGCCACTAAACTATGTAATTGCACCATTGGTGTCCGTAGCGAAATGACCATCGGTCAGATGTGGCAAATCGAAAGCTATGCTCAAGATAAAAAAGACCCTTCAGCGCTACCCTACGTGAAAAAAATGCAGCAAGATTTACAAAAATGTACATCAGGATTGGATCTAAAACAACCACAAAAGCCAGCTTGATTGCAAAGGCAATAAAAACGATAAAAAAGACTGGCTATCGCCAGTCTTTTTTGTTGCCAGTAGTTGCCAACAAACCAACAAAGTGTAAGACTGCTTGTATAAAGTATTCAACAATAACAACTAAATTAAAACCATAAGGAATTTACAATGGCTAAGCCGACCACAGAGATAATTGCTCTACCTGATTTTCCAATCACAATAGTCCGTAAACTAGATAACAACTTTATTCATGATGATATCAGCCTAAAAGAGCTGATTGCCAATACGCACAAGGGTCTTATTCTCTATTTTTATCCAAAAGACAATACCCCAGGCTGCACGGTGCAGGCGAATGACTTCACCACTAATATTAATACTTTCGACGATCTCGGCTATGACATCATTGGAGTCTCACGTGATAGCGTTGAGTCTCATGAAAAATTCATTGATAAATACGACCTACAGATTCCACTGATCAGTGATGGCGATGAAAAGTTATGCCAATATTTCGAGGTTATTAAAGAAAAGAATATGTATGGCAAAATTACATTAGGTCTGGTGCGCTCAGCTTTTGTGTTTGATAAAAACGGTGACCTGACTCATGCACAGCGTAATCTACGAGCAGCAGGCTATACCGATCGCTTACTGACAACGCTAGCAGAGTAATAAGGTCATAAGTACTAACAACAACCCTGTCATAATGAACTGGGGCATCGCTTACACCTCTACTTATAGATTTTAAACGATGCCTGGGTTTCATTTATGCAACATCTTACTACCTATTTTATGCTGCAAGAGACTTAGCAACGCTTTATTATCAAAGTCCATTACGACGACAAGCAATTGTTGAATAATAAAAAACTAAATCTAAAGATAACCATAACGATTCACTAAGCCTTTAGGGATGATATGAATAACTTATCTGAAAAATCGTCTGATCGTAGCTCCAGTAAAGTAATCCGGGAAGTAGATGTAGCAGTCATCGGTGCCGGTACAGCCGGACAGAATGCATTTCGTCAAGCCAGCACAACCACCGAAAATATCGTCATTATTAACGATGGCTTTTGGACGACTGTTTGTGCCACTGTGGGCTGTATGCCAAGTAAATTACTGATTGCCGCGGCTGGTCGTGCTCATGACGCTAAGTACTCTGATCAGTTTGGTATCCATGCTGATGTCAGAATAGATGGTAAGCAAGTCATGGCTCGCGTTCAATCAGAGCGCGACCGCTTTGCAAGTTTCGTCACAGAACAAGTCGAAGGCTGGCCTGCGGATAAAAAGATATCGGGGCGCGCCCATATTAATAAAGACGGTCTGATTGAAGTGAATGACGAGCTGATTAAAGCTAATAAAATCATCGTTGCCACCGGTAGCTCACCATTTATTCCAGATGGCTGGGCAGATAAGCTGGGCAAGACACTTTTGACCTCCGATAATGTCTTTGAATTGCCAGACTTACCCGTATCAATGGCAGTGATTGGTGCAGGTTCAGTGGGCTTGGAGTTGGCGCAAGCATTCACTCGTTTGGGCGTAGCAGTGACTTTGTTTAACCGTGCCAATCGGGTTGGTGGCTTACAAGACGAAGATATCAATAACAAGGCTATTGACTGCTTAGGCAGTGATCTGACCATGCACTTAAATAGTGAAATCGAGAATGTTGGCACTCAAACTGATGAAAACCAAGACCTAGCAGCTTTTGTTAATTATAAAGATAAAGATGGCAGAAGTAGACAATGGCAAGGTGAATATGTCTTAGTAGCTACTGGACGCCGTAACAATATCGAACAACTGGGGATTGAAAATCTGAGCGTTGAGCTCGATGATAAAAACCGTCCGAAAGACTTAGACAAAAATACCGGTCAGATTGGCAACCTTGAGGTTTATATTGTTGGTGATGCCAACGCTAATATTCCATTATTACACGTTGCCAGTGATGAAGGCTTTAGCGCCGGCAGCGCAATCTGCAAAGACAATACGGATGCTAATGTACGTCTACCTGCCATTCCTTTGTCTATTGTGTTTTGTGAGCCGCAGATTGCCAATGTTGGTATGTCGCTACCCGAAATTAAAGAGTCAGGGCTAGAGTATGTCGTTGGTAACGTCAGTTTCGATAACCAAGGGCGTAGCCGAGTCATGGGTGTTAATTGTGGCCTACTACATATCTATGGCTGTAAAAAAACCGATAAAATACTCGGGGCTAGTATGGTGGGACCTGATGCAGAATATATTACCCATATTTTAGCAGTCGCCATTACCAATGATATGTGCATTAAAGCCCTGCTCGATACGCCATTTTACCATCCAACTATATTGGAAGGCCTGCGTACCGCGCTACGCGATGTGCAAGATAAAATGGCTATCCCTTACCAATCTTATGACACACAGCAAGATGGCTTTTAGTCGCGCGCTCAGTTACACTTTCAAAGCGTTATAAATACTAAAACTCCCATGGATGAGACAATGGCAATCGCTAGTATTACTGATTTTTTTCAAGAGATTATTCGTGATTTACATACTAGTCTTTATCTTGCAGTTGGCGGCTCATTAGAAGAGGACTCGCGTGATTGGACATCACATGCAGTAGAGTTAGTCAGCACAGGTATTAAAATCCTCATACTGCTCGCGGTGTTAGGGTTTTTTTATTGGCTAGCGACTTATATTATTAAAAAAAATAAATCACGTCTGCGCTTGAATGATCGCCGTGCCAAAATTGCACGTTCGATCCTGCGTTATATGTGGATTGTGGCAAGTCTAATTGCCATCATGAGTCAGATTAATTTTGAACCAAACACCGTCAAAGCCACTGCCAAAGCCAGTATTTGGGCAGGTATTTACTATGTATTGTGGGCGTCATCCGATCAAATTATTCATAGAGTGCTGCAGCATTATGGTCTCAATGCTTCTATTGAACAGCTGCTAAAAAATATGTTGTCAGTACTTATTTTGGTGCTGGGACTTGCCAGCGTCATGGCACAATTTGGCTTTGATATTGTCTCACTGGTAGCAGGTCTAGGCATTGTTGGCTTGGCTGTCGGCTTTGCGGCGCAATCAACACTTGCTAACTTTATTGCTGGTCTTACTATTTTAATCGAACAATCTTTTCAAGTTGGTGATTGGATTAATATCAACGATAATGAAGGTCGTGTGGTACTCATCTCACTACGTACTACTCATATCTTGACCCGTGATAACATCACAGTGATTATTCCCAACTCTAACGTCGCCTCTTCCGAGGTAACCAATCTGACCTCCAAAAACTTTATTCGCTTTGATATACGCATGCGTATCGCCTTTGAAGATGATATCGATACTGCACGCGAGGTGATATTGCAGGTACTTACCGATAGCGAAGTGGTATTAAATCGTCCTGAAACGTCAGCGACGGTGGCTGAAGTTGGTGAATATGGTATCTTCTTTATCGTACGCTTTTGGGTCAAGCCAGCTTCTGTTGCCCGCATGCCCAAAATCAAAGAAGGCTTGCAGGAAGGTATAAAACGTGCTTTTGATGCCGCAAACATATCCACTCCCTACCCGCACATGCGCTTGTTAATGCCGAAAGACGTTGATTATCCTATTGCTACTAAGCCATTTGCAACTACCACTCAGCTACTATCAGAAGACAGTTCATCAAAAGTATCATTGACTAAAGACCTTAAGTAGCCAACTTAAGATAACATCAGTGATTAGTCTCTAATAAACAGGCTGGCACCCTGCTAATACTTATTATCTTTCCCCACTGTTTTTCAATAACCGATCTTATTATTTTTTAATTACTCGCTATACTTTAAACGCCTACAGTTTAAACCTCAGCGTGTTAAACCATCTCCCCTGGAATTATGGTAAAATCACCCCTTTTCAACACCTATTTTTATTCGTACATTTATAGCAAAACAGATATAACACTGGTACAAGAAAGACGAGTGAAAACTGTAGCTGGCTTAACAAAGCAGTTATATTAATCGAGTCTGACGCCGTAACGGTTGGCAGTTGTTTTACTGTATTAATTTAGCACACTCAATTTACATACACTCAGTTTATATAATAGCCCACAGGTATCCGTATGACCGAACAAAACACGCCCGCATCTTCACTAGCACTATCGCTCGATCTTATCATTACCTGTGCCGATGGGCTTGAGGCACCGCTGCAAACTGAGCTGACCAGCTTGGGTATTACCAGTGAAATTAAAAGCACAGGTCGTCTGACCGTTACCGGCACGCAGCGTGATCTCTATACTATCTGTTTATGGTCGCGAGTGGCCTCGCGGGTATTAATGCTTATTAAACGCAAAAACATCAATGCTGAGTACGATGTAGCAGAACAGCTCTATGGCTTAGCAAAGTCAGTCAATTGGACGGAACAGTTTAATTTGGAACAGACCTTTGCGATTCGTTTATCGGTCGATAAACGTGTGGCCGTCAGTCAGCAGTTTGCTATGCTGCGCATTAAAGATGCAATTGCCGATACCTTCAATGAAGCCTACGACAGCCGGCCAAACGTGGATAGTAAAAATCCAGATTTTGCGATTTTTGCGACAGTCAATGACAAGCAAGCGGAACTCTATTTAGATTTATCCGGTACCAGCTTGCATCGTCGTGGTTACCGCGTGGCGATGACTGAAGCACCATTAAAAGAAAACTTAGCAGCAGCCCTGCTCTATAGTGCCGGTTGGCATAAGCAAAATGAAGCAGGTGATGCGCCTTATTACAATGCCTTAGTCGATCCGATGTGTGGTTCAGGAACCTTTATCATCGAAGCGCTATTAATGCATTGTGATTATGCAGTAGGTATTGATAAAGCGGCCAATCAGTTTGGCTTCTATCAATGGCAACATCATGATGAAAAGCTATGGCTAGCAATGATTGATGATGCGCAAACACGTTTTCGTGATGCTTTAGCTATCGCCTGTGAGCAACCAGATACGCTACCGCTTATCTTGGGGTTTGATGCCGATAGTGGCGCTATTGTGGCAACTGAAAAGAACTTAATCGCTGCCGGTTTGCAAGACTTATTGCCATTAATAGATCTTGAAACCCGCGCCCTTGATCAGCTCAGTAACACCTTGCGTCCAATGATCAATGATGGCAGATTGAGTAATCCGCTGATTATTACCAACCCACCTTATGGTGAACGTCTTGGTGATGAAGAGATGATTAAGCCGCTATATCAAGCGATAGGTCTTATTTTGCAAGACAGCTTTGCCGGTAGCGGTATTGACCCTATGCTAGGTATTCTTGCTGCCAAAGTTGAACAAGTTGACATTTTACCCATTAAAGACCCAAAAACCTTGCGTTGCCATAATGGTGCGATTACCGTTTATTTCCGCTATGGCCAACTGATTGCTGGGCAAGTGGGACATTTAATGAGCCGTTTTGAAAAGCGTGAAATTGAATCTGAGGAAGGCCAAGATTTTATCAATCGCTTACAAAAGAATCTAGCGCGCCTCAAAAAACAAGCGGCTAAAGACCAAGTCAGTAATTTACGGGTCTATAATGCCGATTTGCCTGACTTTAAAGTTGCTATCGACTTGTATGGCGACTATGTACATGTGCAAGAATATGCACCGCCCAAAACCATTCCACCTGAAACTGCTAGAAAACGTTTTAACTTAGCACTAATGGGTATCCGTGAAGTGTTTGGTATTAACCGTGAACAAATTTTTATCAAAACTCGCGCCCGCCAGTCTGGTAATGAGCAGTATAGTAAGCAAGGCAATACTGAAAAGCGCGGCAAATTCTACGTTGCCCGTGAAGATGACGCGTACTTCTATGTTAACTTCACTGACTATCTCGATACTGGATTATTTATTGATCACCGTAATATGCGTGCACGTATCAAAGCCAACAGTCGCGGCAAAGCCGTTTTGAATCTATTTGCTTATACTTGTACAGCCAGTGTCCATGCAGCCTTAGCTGGCGCGAAAAATGTCACCAGTGTCGATTTATCACAAAATTATCTCGACTGGGGCAAACAAAACTTTGTGCTCAATGGCCTAGATGTAGGCCGACGTAAATATGAGTTTGTGGCCGCTGATATCTTTGAGTGGATTAAAGACAATACTGAACAATACGATATTATCTTTATTGACCCACCAACCTTTTCAAACTCTAAAAAGTTTCAAGGTACCTTTGATGTTCAGCGCGACCATGCCGCCTTAATCAATCGCGCTATGAACCGCTTAACGGCTGACGGCGTGTTATATTTTTCTAATAACTTTACCCGTTTTGAGCTTGATGAGCAGCTGACCGAACGTTATGACATCATTGACATTACCCCGCAAACGATTGGTTTTGATTTTAATGTCAAAAAACCGATTCATCAAAGTTTTGAGATTCGCCATAGCCAAGGGGCCCAATACTAAAATTAGTACTAACGGGAATGCCCTTGCTCAAAATTAAATGGCATCACTGCTAACACTCCGTCATTGCTCAATAAACAGTTTAAATTTGTATCAAAAACTGCAATGGCCTAATCAGTGACCCGATCAGCTTTGATTGGGTCATTTTTTGTTGCTATGATAGAGCGTTACTAAGAAAAATTTTCTATACAGTCAGTCTACAGTGATACGAGTACAAGGAAGCGAAGAGCAAGTGATACAATAGTATCGCTAGCAATTCTGACAACCTAGTCGTTTTATAATAGGCATACTCCCTTACGCTAATAACAAGGATACATCATGGCTTTATCATTGAATAAAGGCGGTAATTTATCGCTAACCAAAACGGACCCTAACCTAAACAAACTACTTATTGGACTTGGCTGGGATGAGCGTGCGACCTCAGGTGCAGAGTTTGATCTTGATGCCAGCATATTCTTGGTAAGCACTGCCGGCAAAGTACGCGGCGATCACGACTTTATCTTTTACAACCAACTCAAATCAGACAATGGGGCCGTTGAGCATACCGGAGACAACCGTACTGGCGAAGGCGATGGTGATGATGAAGTCGTCAAGGTAAATCTAGCTCAAGTGCCTGCTGATGTCGATAAGATAGTAGTCACCGTTACTATTCATGATGCTACTGCCCGCAGCCAAAACTTCGGCCAAGTCGCCAACGCTTTTATCCGCGTTGTGAATGAAGAAACGGGTACTGAAGTGGTACGTTTTGATTTAGCAGAAGACTATTCTGTTGAGACCGCAATGGTATTTGGCGAAGTCTATCGTCACAATAGCGAGTGGAAGTTCCGTGCGGTTGGACAAGGTTATGCAGGCGGTCTACAAGCAATGTGCCAGCAATATGGCGTTGACATCTAAATTTATATCACTGCTAAAAACCCAAATACATCTGGTTGCAAAATAGTCACAACTTGCTATAGCAAAACGACTAATAATGCCTTATGTTTCATCTAAATTTATGCCTAAAAAGTGGTTAGTAATAGCCACTTTTTTGTGGTCTGTCGCTATAGTGGATCGACCTTAGCTTTACGCAACCAGACAGGACATGTCATGAGACATTTTTATTTAGACTTTATCTTTACGGCTATCGCCCTAATGGTGGCAGCCTGGTGGGGATATTCACATGGTGGTATGGGCGGGCTGCTAGCCACGCTGTCGATTACCGCTATTTTGGCCGTCATGGAAATTTCGTTGTCGTTTGATAACGCAGTGGTCAATGCCTCAGTCCTTAAAGGCTGGGACGAATTTTGGAAAATGATTTTCTTAACCGTGGGTATCTTGATTGCGGTGTTTGGTATGCGCTTAGTCTTCCCTATTGTCATCGTTGCGGTTACCGCTGACTTGGGTATGATGCAAGTCATCGACTTAGCATTAAACAATCCAAAAGAATACTCAGCAAGATTAATGGCCCATCATGCTGAGATTTCAGCATTTGGTGGTATTTTCTTACTATTAGTGTTCTTAAACTTTGTGTTCGATGATAAAGATGTGCATTGGTTTGAGTGGCTTGAAAGCCGTTTAGCCAAGCTGGGTAGAGTTGATGCTATGAGCGTCTTTATTGCGCTTATCGTCTTGATGATTGCGGTCACATGGGCTCCAGCTGAACAGTCATTTGCTGTTTTAATCGCCGGTATTTGGGGTATTTTGATCTATTTGGGCGTACAGGTGATATCCGGTATGCTTGAAGGCGACATTGAAGAACAGCTGGATGACCAAGGTAATAGTACTGGCGCTGCAACTAGCGCAATCATGAGAGGTGGTATTATCGGCTTCTTATATTTAGAAGTCCTTGACGCCTCATTCAGTTTTGATGGAGTGATTGGTGCATTTGCTATTACCAATGACGTGATCGTTATTATGCTAGGTCTGGCCATTGGTGCTATGTTCGTACGTTCTATGACCATTTTCTTGGTGGACAAAGGCACGCTCGATGAGTTCATTTACTTGGAGCATGGAGCGCATTATGCTATCGGTGCCCTTGCCATCATTATGCTATTGTCGGTGAAGCTCCATGTGCCAGAATTAATTACCGGCCTTATCGGTATCGCCTTTATTGGCTTGGCATTACTCGCTTCGTTGAAACACCGCAAACAAGAAGCCCAAAAAACCACTTGATAACCAGTGTAATCGGTTTGGTTTGAATCGTTCAGCTTAAAGAAAAATAGTATTTACCGCAGGTTATATCATACTTCTTGATATAACCTGTTTTTGTTTTATAGCCTAGCATTTAATAGACAGCGGTTAGCGAATGGCATTTGACCCATGAATTCTCATATTTTATAGCTGGTTTTTTTTCTCGTTATGGCGCATTTTATCGCCAGTTCTGGCCTAGTATTCCCAATAAATCACTCACTTACTTTTTAATAACAATACCTTACCTACTATAGTTGAGCGTGTTAAAAGAGTGTCAGATGTACAGGGTTATTATGTTCCTTAGTAAGCACACAAAATTCGCCTTGCTTAGTCAGTAAGTGCTTAGTATAGTAAAACGTAAGGTAATTCAAGGCGAATGGTAATGGTCGCAACATTATAAGATTGCGCATCGATCTTAAATTCGGCATTATTTTTCTCTATCAAATTTTAATTACTACACTAAGGGACAATAATATGGCTATTAGCTTAACGAAAGGCGGCAACGTAAACTTATCAAAAGAAGCGCCAGGCTTAACCAACATCACGGTCGGTTTAGGCTGGGATCCACGTGCTACTGACGGTAAAGATTTTGACCTAGATGCCATTGGATTTTTGGTAAACGAAGCAGGTAAAGTCCGTAATGATCAAGACTTTATTTTCTTTAACAACCTAAAATCAGATAATGGTGCCGTTGAGCATACTGGTGATAACCGTACGGGTGAAGGCGATGGCGATGATGAAGCAATCAAGGTGAATCTAGCTAATATTCCAGCTGACGTTAGTAAAATAGCGCTCTGTGCTATTATCTATGAAGGCCAAGGTCGCAGTCAAAACTTCGGTCAAGTTGGCGATGCTTATATCCGTATCGTTAATGATACTGGCGCTGCTGAAATTGCCCGTTATGACCTATCAGAAGACGGCAGCACTGAAACAGCAATGATTTTTGGTGAGTTATATCGTCATAACAGCGATTGGAAATTCCGCGCAGTTGGTCAAGGCTTCAGCGGTGGTTTAGGTCCATTAGCCGCTTCTTATGGTGTTAATATTTAAGTTTAGACTTAACTGACTAAAACCTTCAAGACATAAAAGGCGTCAATCAGACGACTGGTTGTGCTTCATAAGCTGTCAAGTGTGCCTTTTTGAACACATTTGATGGCTTTAAAATTAATAATATACCGAAAAACTGTCATTCAGAATCAGATATTTAAAATACATATTAAAGAATAAGAATAGGGACTTACGCCCATGGCCGCCACCTTTAGCTTAATCGGTACGATCGAACCATTTTTGCATTGCAATCTTAAAAAAGGCGATTCGATATATTGCGAAGCCAATGCCATGGTGATGATGGAGTCCAACCTTGAGCTCAAAGGTAAATTACAAGGCGGACTCGTACAGTCATTGATGCGACGCTTTGCTAATGACGAGTCATTATTTCAACAACAGATTGAAGCAGTTAATGGCGAAGGCGATTGCCTACTGGCCCCAACGCTTGATGGGGATATGCAAATAATCGATGTTGGTACGCAGCAATATACCTTAAGTGATGGTGCTTTTGTTGCAGCACAAACTGGGGTCGATATCAAAGCCAGCATTCAGCGTAATTTAGGCGGTGCAGTGTTTGGCGATACCGGTGGCTTTATGGTCATGCAAACCCAAGGTCAAGGCCAAGTGGTGATATCAGGCTTCGGCTCACTGTTTGAGATTGATGTGGCTCCAGGTAAAGACGTCATCATTGATAATGGTCATGTGGTCTGCTGGGATTCGAATTTAGACTATAAACTGTCGGTCTCAACCAGTAAGAAAAAAGGTATTATGAGCAATATTATCAACTCGGTCACCAGTGGTGAGGGTATGGTATTGAACTTCTCAGGCACGGGTAAAGTCATCATCTGCTCACGCAATCGTGACAGCTATCAGAGCTGGCTACAAAGTGTCTTAGGCACCAGCTCAGGTGGACGTGGCGGTAGTAACGGCTTTTTAGGAAATATTTTATAAGCGGCCATTTTCAAAAGAATAATATTTATTCGAAAGAATCATATTTAAAGAAAGAACCATATTTAAAGAAAGAACCATATTTAAAGAAAGAACCATATTTAAAATAGCACATTCTATTTATTTATTTTATAAGGATTATCGCATGGCAATCAGTCTACAAAAGGGACAAAAAATATCCTTAAGTAAAGAAGCGGGTGGTACTCTCACCCAAGTCAAATTAGGTCTTGGTTGGGACGTGGCACAAGCACCACAAGATAAAAAAGGCGGATTTTTAGGTAAATTGTTCGGTGGTGGTAGTGGTGGCAGTGGCGATTCTATTGATTTAGATGCGTCGTGCATTATGTTCGATAGCAACAAACAGCCAGTTGATGCCATCTGGTTCAGTCAGCTAAAATCAAAAGATGGTAGTATCGTTCATACAGGTGACAACCGTACTGGTGACGGTGATGGCGACGATGAAGTGATCAATGTTGACCTCTCAAAAGTACCTGCTAATGTAGTGTCACTAGTGTTTACCGTTAATAGCTTTACCGGTCAGACCTTTGAGACCGTAGAAAATGCTTTTTGTCGCATCGTTAATGCCGATAATAACACCGAGGTGGCGCGCTATAACTTATCGTCACAAGGTACTCATACGGCAATGATTATGGCCAAAGTTTATCGTCATAATGATGAGTGGAAAATGCACGCTATCGGCGAAACTGCCTCGGGTCGTACTTTTCATGACTTGATGCCTACTATCACACCGCATGCGTAACTGATTTTGAGTTTTAACTAACTTGAAACTATTCAGTTAAAAAAACCAGCCCCTCTATTATCTTATAATAGAGGGGCTGGTTTTTTGGTTTAAACATTTTTGTTCAGTGGCCATTATATAGTCAATGAACAGTAATATCGATACATAACATACTACTGGCATAAGTTTTTCTTGCTTGCTGTGCCTACGCAGACAGAGGCTGCAAAAAGCTCATACCAGCAGTACCGTCGCGTTTTTAAGGTATTTTAACTATAACTATTATTTGCGGCCACGTTTCCAGCTAAAGCCCCAATTAAAGGCTTTGTCCATTTCTTGATGACCTTTAAAGTATTGGTTAATACGCTCAACGTTGATACTACCCTGTTGATTCACTAAGCGTGCAATGGCACACATCGGCAAATTACCTGTTCCTTCCGTCAAGCGGGTCTCAATTGGTGGCTGATCAGGCGCATGAATGGTGACTACCCCATCGGTCTCCGCCCAATTGGGTGCACCTTCATAGATGAAAGCAAAGATAAATACTTCTTCAATTTGCGACCACTGCTTACCATTGATATCAAGCCACTCGCCATCGCTGACCTGCCCTGTTCTGTCGTCTCCACGCAAGCACACGTAAGGCGCTGACTGTAGGCTACCAAAGCGATCTCCTAATGCTTGAATCAGGGTTTTTTCTCCATTTTTGAGATGAATCATCGCCCCCACATCAAGGTCTATACCGCCAGCCTTGTGTTGTTTGAACAAATCCCCTAATAAACCCTTTTTGGGTGCTTGCTTGTCAATGTTCGGACCTTGATTCCAGTTAAGATTGACGGATATTTTACCAAAATCATCACGCTTGGTTAGGTTGATGCTCGATTGATTCTTAGTTAAGGTGATTTTGCTTAAATTAATAGCGGGTTTTGCAGCAGCATTAGTCGCTGGTATTGGTGGTGGCGTACTGGTTTGACCTGAATTGCCCGCTTTTTGAGTATTGATCGGTCTTTGAGTGTTAATAGACGCAGGCGGATTATTGCTTGAAGAGCGATTAGCTGACGGTTGAGCGGGAACAGGAGCCTCATCCGCAATTTCAACACCGAAATGTTCGGATAAGGGCTTCAACCCACCGTTAAAGCCTTGGGCGATAAAGCGGAACTTCCAACTGCCTTGTCGGCGGTAGCACTCTGCTAGGATGATGGCTTTTTCCGTCCGGCCCGCAGCGTTGAGTTGACAGCTAAGCACTACCTGATTGCCTTGTAAAACTTGAATATCAACATCACCAACTTGTGCTAAGGTTTGCGCGCTAGAAAATGCCAAAGCAATCTTCTCAATGTTTGCAGGTTGTGCAGGCAAATTGATATCAAAGAATCCATCACTGTCATGGCCACGAAAGCTCAAACTACCATCATCACTGCGCGTCTGCCCATAAAAAATCATATCACCATCGCCGCGCACACGACCATCAGTGGTCAAGCAATAAGCAACACAATCAATAGAATTTTGACTCACAATACGGATGCTGATGTTGTCATTCGGTAGAGGCGCATTCGCACCAGCAATCAAAGTTTGGCTCATAAGGTGTCCTTAGGATTAATTATAATGGGTCGCGCTAACTGTCATGTAAAAAAACCACGTAAAGCAGTGTCAGACTAGCATAGGTTTGGCTGCATAGTATGGGTGACTGCTATACGATTATGACGGTCTTAGCTATCGCTGTATATTAGCATGAATGGCGCTAGATACTGGCTGGGTTGCTGAGCAAGTCTCATTTTTGATGGCCGTGGCAGAATAAGTTAGCTTAAAGAATCGCCACCCTGATAATATTGACCCACCAACCCTATGCATTGTTTTATCACATGCATTGATAACACAAGCATTTATATATCGCGACATTTGTATATAATGGCTGTGGTATCAATTAGCGGTAGTCTAAGTTAATGTGCTATCGCTTAAAATATGCTATCACTTAAAATATGCTATCACTTAAAATATGCTATCACTTAAAATATGCTATCACTTAAAATAGTCTTGCTGCATGATCATATTTTATCAATAATACTGATCATTCTATTATTATTGCAGAATCACTACTCTACTAAAATTATTACGCTACTAAGACAGTCATGACATCTAATTATCCAACTGCGAATAAAGCCAACCATAGCGCTGAGAGCATCATGAATAACCCCGTTAGTAATAGCAGCAACCTTGATAACAGTAACAATCATAACGTGCCGTCAGCTGTTTGGCTGGCTGAAGGTCAGTCAAGCCAGCGTGATATGCTAGCAAGCCTACAAACACTAAAAGCAAGCATCGCTACTCCGATCACCGTCATCGCCTCGCACCGGCAGAACCGCCCAGAAATTTTTGAATTTGCTGATAAAGTCTATTATGAGCCCAGTGTCAATAAAGCGGCTAGCACTATAAGTCCTGACAACGTAGACCCTAGCAACGTGAACCCTAGCAATATAGATACTGGCAACATAGATACTGATGGTATCAGCATTGACGACCAACCAATATCACCTGAAATAGCGCTACCACGTTGGCAATTTGTGTTAAACCAGGCCAAAGAAAACAATACTAAAGTATTGCTCACAGGGCGTAATGGTATCGATTATGAAGCGCAGCGTGATGCATTTAGCGCGGCAGGTATTCGCTTATTAACTGGGGCGACTAGTGTCACGGCCCTAGAATGTATTGATGATAAGTTCGCCTTTATGCAGCTCTGCCAGGCACAAGCTATTCCAGTAGCAGAATGTTGGCGCTTTGATAATATCTCTGAGCTAAAAGCGCTACTTGCTAAGCATGGCCATCAGCCGCTATGCGTTAAACCGGTTACTGGTATTTTTGCCCAAGGATTCTGGCGACTAGACTCCGGTAAAGAAGATGGTGAGCAGTATGACAGCTTCGATCATTTATATTTTACTGAAGATAAAAAAATAAGTACCGAGCAGTTTATTCACGCTTATACCAGTAGTAAAATGGTACAAGAGCAGCCTATTCCGATGTTGTTAATGCCTTTTCTAGCAGGTCAGGAATATTCTATTGACGTGGTATGTGAGTACGGTGAGGTACTCGCGGCCGTGACTCGTCATAAGACCGGTAAAGTTCAGCATATCGGCTATGATGACGCCGTGATGGATGTGGTTATACCCTTGATTAAAGCATTCGACTGTGATGGTATTGTTAGTGTCCAAACTAAGGCCGATGATACTGGGCAGCATCGTGCCCTTGAAATCAACAGTCGCCCCTCTGGTGGTATCGGTTACACCGCCCATAGTGGTGTGGATTTAACCCAAGTAGGATGTGCATACTGGCTAGGCTTGACGGCTAAGCCTAATTTACAGGACCTCATTCAGCAAATTACCCCCTGTCAGGTACGCTCCGTTACCATGAGTGTAAAGATTGAAGAAGAAAAGTTAGACTAAAGCAGCAGTTGGCCTTTCTAAGGGTACTCGTAAATAAGGGTGCTAGTAGCTTAAGCCATTAGCACCCTTATATTAGATTACTCAAAAACGTCTATCATGAGTCTTATTTATTAATCCTCTCGACGAGTCGCTTTCAATCCCTTAAATGACTATTATAATGTCGGTGGCGTACCTTCAGTATTAGAGAGCACAGCATCAATTTGTATCAAAGCATCCATGGGGATGGCTGACACGCCAATGACGGTTCTAGCAGGCAAGTCACTGTTAAAGAAGGTGGTATAAATATCGTCTACCGCGTCGATATCAGCAATGTTTTTAAGTTGAATATTTATTTTAACGACATCGTCCATGTCATGATTAATACTATTCACAATAGCTTTGATATTCTCTAAGCACTGTGTTGCCTGCGCAGCTATATCACCTGTCACTAGCTTGCCTGATTCAGAGTTGATAGGCAATTGAGCTGAGAGATGATTGTAATGAGAGAAAGCCACCGTTTGGGTCGTAAGCTTACTCTTTGGTGCATTTGATGTGTTGTTGGCTTTTATAACGATGCCATGTCTGTCTTCAACTGCTTGCGGAGGTGTGCCATCACCATATGAGACCACAGCATCAATTTGTACTAACGCATCCATCGGTAACGCTGACGCGGCACTAAGGGTCCGTGCAGGCGTGTAGCCCACTGTTCTAGCAATAGCCGAATCTGGGAAGAAGGTAGTGTAAGCCTCGTTTACAGCGTCAGTATCTGCAAGGTTGGTCAAAAAGATATTTATTTTAACAATATCATCAAACGGCACATCGATACTCTCTAAAATGGCCTTAATGTTTTTTAGGCATTGTCCGGTCTGCTCTTTTACGCCGCCAGCAACTAAACTACCGGTCTTAGGGTCGACAGGCAGTTGTGCTGAGATATTATTGTAATGAGAAAAAGCCACTGTTTGGGTCGATATGGAGTTTTTTGGGGCATTATCGGTGTTCTTTGCTACTTTTATCAGATCACAAGGTGCTTGCGGATGAGTCCCTTCGCCGTTTGAGATAATGGCATCTACTTGGATCAAGGCTTTATCCATAGGTAGCGCGCTTACTGCTATAACCGTGCGTGTAGGCAGGTAGCTTTGGAAAAAGTTAGCATAGACAGCATCTACAGCGGCAATATCGGTAATATTTTTTAGAAATATAGTTATTTTGACGACATCATTCATGACATGGTCAATACTCTCTATAATGGTTTTAATGTTATTCAAGCACTGGGTTGCTTGTGCGGTTATATCACCTGCAACCACCTCATTGGTTTTTGGATCAATAGGTAATTGGCCAGATAGATAATTATAATGAGAAAATGCCACCGTTTGGGTTGATAGTGAAAATTTTGGGGCACTGTCTGTGTTTCTTGATGCTTTTATGATGGTATTATTCATATGTAGATATGTCCGATTTGATATATAGTTTTTGGTTTGGTATAGCTTTTAAATTGATGCTGTTTTTTCTAAACTTGCTTATTTTGGAAAGAAACAATGAGAGCGTGTTGAACATTCACAAGCAGATACTGCGGCTGGTTAATCAAAGCTGTGTTCTAGACAAGATGCAAATTGCAGATAATGCAAGTGCCTTAGCTAGATTTGCAGCGCACGGCTTATACACATTTTACCTATAAACATTAGGGGGCAGTTTTAGCATCAGTCTCTCTTTATAAATAGCTGGGGACAAGACACTTTTTTGCCGCTACTGTGCTTAAAAAAGCCGCTTAGAATAACTAAGCTAGATAGTTTGCCTTGAAAGCGCCTGAGAAATAGTCGCTGTCAGTGTCAGTGTCATAATCAAGTGTTCAACACGCTCTACAGCTACAAAGCCATCAACGGCGGTCGACAAGTTTACCATAGTAGCGATTAATACACTTTCCTAATAACCTTCGTTTAGGATAAGTAAAAAATAAAGAAGAGATTCTAATTTATTAAAGTCAATTTAGCCAGACAAAAATTCTAGCATTATGGTTGTGATAGACTTGCGGCAATCAACAATAATATACAAAAGCTTTGTAAAAATACGGGATACATCTAAGCGATGACTGACACTCACAATGATGCTAGCACTGACAATTTCCATAAGCGTACCATCACTCTACCCCGTGGTACGCTCGAACTGACCTATCAAATAAATACTGCGACCAAACGTTCGATTAATAGTAAAAATTTTAATGCAGCCAAACAGCCTTATCAATTAGAAGACTTGCTTGGTTTTGCCCAACGTATTAATCCAAAGCGGGCATTTCTGTTTGTCTCAAAGGTTTTGGGGCGGCATATTCCAGTTACGCCCACTATTATGCGTAACACCTTCACCGATTTAGCAGCATTAGTACCCAACAATCTACCTGAGCCCATTGTCGTGGTTGGCATGGCGGAAACTGCGGTTGGATTGTCCGCTGGCGTCCATCAAGCGTTACAAACGCGATATCCGAACGCCTTATTGCTTAACTCCACCCGTCACACGCAGCACGATGACGATAATAATGCTGCTGCAGACACTTTACTGGCTACCTTTAGCGAAGACCACAGCCACGCCAGCCAACATTTGATTTATCAGAGTCCAGATCAAGTCACTCAAGAGCAGTTACTCGCCAGCAAAACCTTGATAATGGTTGATGATGAAGCCTCAACTGGCAACACCTGTATTAATGTGGTTAACGCCTTATATAGTGCAGGACTGTCACAATTAGCACAGGTGCATCTGACGACCTTGGTAGATTGGTCATTAGGTCAAGCGGGTATGGACGATACGCTGTCAAAACGCCTACCAGATATCGACTTTTATCGTCATCACCTACTATCTGGTGCGTGGCAATGGACAGATGCGCCCAACCCTGAACCGATTACCATGCCATCGGTCGATACCACTGCAGCTGGCAGTCAGCCGCTCGGTGATACTGGCAACTGGGGGCGCTTCCCGACTCTTGATAGCACGGCTGGCTTTATCAATTATTTGACTCAGTTTCAGCAAAGGCTTACTAACTTTAAGGGTCAGGAAAGTTTTTCTGATGTTTCATTACCGCCGCGCACATTGGTATTAGGCAGTAATGAGTTTGTTTGGTTGCCGTTCTTGTTGGCTGAATGGTTAGAAAACGAAGCAGCAGTCCAGGCAAGAAATAAAAGCTCTGAAGCTACTGCAATGGTTAAATTTAGTGCCTTAACTCGCTCGCCTATCGCCACTGGCAGTGCAATTACCACCATGTTAAGTTTTACTGATAATTATGGCCTGGGTATGACCAACTTTGCCTATAACGTCAACCCGAATGACTGGGATTTGATTGTACTGTGCGTGGAAACAGCCATTAATAGTGTTGATGCCCTGTGGACAGATTTAGATAACGTGCTAGTGATAGGTCCTATGCCTTAAACTATTTGATAAAACCATTTTATAAAATTAAGTTTCATCGCCTATGGACAACCCTATGACTACTGCTTTTTTTCAGCCCAATGCTACTGTCATCAAACCCTATGCGCTAATGGATTTAGACGACACCCTATTTCAAACCCAACGCAAGATCGATGCATGGCACTTACCGACGGCCGAAAAAGAACAACTCGTATGCGCGACGGTGAACAAGAGTGGCGAACCATTGAGTTTTATGAGTCAGCGCCAAGCTACATTTTTCAATTGGCTATTGGCCAGCACTGAGCTGATTGTAGTCACTGCTCGTGATCGCAGTGAGATACAGCGAGTGCAGCTACCTTTTAATAGCTGGCAGGTATTGACCCACGGTGCGGTAATATTAACGGCTGAGGGTGAGCTATTAGATGAATGGCAACAGCATATCTATGAGCAACTTATCCCGTTACAAGACCAGTTAGAACAACTTGCTGGATTGATTACGCATGACTATGAAGGCTCTCGCGATGATTTAGTATTCACGGCGCATATTGATAGCTTTAACGATACTGAACTGACCATTTACCTAGCCATTAAACATAGGCAAAAAGACCATCAAGTATTGGCGGATTTAGCCCAGCAGCTACCGACGATATTGCCAGGATTCGACCAGTACTTTTATGTACACGTGAATGCTAATAATTTAGCTATCCTACCGCATGCCATTCATAAGCGCCATGCCGTACAGTTCCTATTAGAAAACTGTTTGGACAGCCAACGCCCCAGTTTTGGCTTTGGCGATAGTCTGGCGGACTTACCTTTTCTACAGTTACTTGACTGGTACGGTATGCCCAGTCATGGCCAATTACATGCAAGACTATAAGCGTAACGTCACTCTCAACTATAGACATGGCCATTATAATGAGCGCGAATAAATTTAATATGATAACAAATAAGTCTAATGCAGAAGAGTTAGGTAACGATGCGTTGGAAGGCGCTGAGCTAAAAAGCCGTCTTTTAGTAAGCTATGGCTCGGGCAGTTATCTTGCCAGCGATGTCACGGTGCTATTAGATATCGTTAATAAGGACGCCGTTGCTGATGTACCGGTCACGCAAAAAGAAGCGCTAATTCAGAGTGGTCAGCGCCACTATTCAGATATGCTGACTTTAGAACAGGCACCAAGTGCCATGCATGAGCAGCTATACGAGCAGGCATTAGCACAAGGTACTCAACGAACTGCCACTGATATCGCTAATCTTACTTATTCGCTGCACCATATTTTTCATCAAAAAGTTAACAGTGAACGCCCACTCGTGTTAGTTAGCCTAGTACGAGCAGGCCTACCGATTGGAGTATTGCTACAACGCGCATTAGCAGATGCTAATAGCCGCTACTCGCTACCAAGCGCCCATTATGGCATCAGCATCATTCGTGATCGCGGTTTAGATCCCCAAGCCTTACAACTGTTGCTAGAGCGTTATCCAGACAGTCCGATTGTATTTGTCGATGGCTGGACTGGTAAAGGTGCGATCTATCAAGAGTTGGCTAACAGCCTTGAGGCCTTTAGCGAGCCTACACATCCAAACTTTACCAATATCTTTCATCAAGGGGTGGGTACGATTCCACTGCTTACGCTCGCTGATCCTGCTGGGGTTGCTTGGCTTGCTGCCAGTTCTGAGGATTGGCTTATTCCATCAGGTTTACTAAACAGTACCGTGTCAGGACTGATTTCACGTAGCTTATATACCGCGCCGCAATCAGGTCTACATCGCAGTGTGTTTTATGATAAATTAATAGATGTTGATCATAGCCTTGAGTTTATCGAGCATATCAATATAGCTAGGCTGCAACTAATCACGCCGCCGCAACGTTTGCCAGTCTTTGACAAGCCGCGTTACCTCACTGCCGTTTTAATCGACATGCTCGCCTCGCGCTATCAGATTACTAATCGTAATCGTATCAAGCCCACTATTGCAGAGGCGACCCGAGCAATATTACGCCGTGATCCTGAGCGCGTGCTGCTTGCCAGCCCTGATCACCCTGATACGACATTATTGCGATATCTGTGTGCCCAGCGAGATATTGATATCACGGTGTTAGGCGCTGATATATTACCTTATCAAGCGGTGACACTTATCAAGCAGCGTACAACCACCACAGATAGTTAGTCATTAGCCTATTTAATGACCCTTACTTTTCTAAAGCGACTTATTATTCATTGATAACTACTTACGACACCTACTATGCCAGATAACCCGTCCAGCCTTTATAATCATACTCAGTCTTATGCGCGTCTAATCACTGGACGTCATGCGATGATTAAACCGCACACGCATCACCCTTATCAGCTGGGTGCCAGTCTCTATATGCCTGCTACTCGGCAGGATATTTGGCAAGTGATTAAACGTGATAAATTGCCCACGATTAATAGTATTATCATCTGTTTAGAAGACGCGGTCAGCCATAGTGATGTTGAGCTGGCACTCACGCGATTGCAAGCGCTGCTTAATATTTGGGCGTCACATGTCAACAGCATTAACGAACCGTCAGCACTAGCAGATATTCAGACCCAACAGCCGACACGCCCCTTGGTATTTGTGCGTCCTCGCAATCCAATGATGCTGCAGAATTTAGCAGACTTTGAACATATCGACTTGATTGATGGTTTTGTCATGCCAAAAGTGGATATGTATAGCTTATCCAATTGGCGCATGGCCTGTCAGAATTTAAGTACTGATCAGCTATTAATGCCCACTTTAGAGACTGCTGCCCTATTTGATCCACATCACAATCAAGAGCTAGCAATCGCCTTTAAAGAAGCCTTTAGCCAGCCTATTTTTGCGCTACGTATCGGTGGTAATGATTTATTTGCGGCCTTGCGACTACGCCGTCCTAAAGACAGTATTATTTATGACACGCCGATTGGCACGCTTATCTATCAATTACTCGGCTGCTTTGTGCCGCATGGCTTCTATTTATCCGCGCCAGTATTTGAGTATCTAGATCAGCCCATGCTATTTATGCAAGAGCTGACCCGTGATGTAAGCTTAGGTCTGGTAGGCAAAACCGTCATTCACCCAAGCCAAATAACCCTAGTACAGCAGGCCTACTGTGTACCGTTAAGCATGCTGGATGAAGCGCAAGCAATATTACATAGCGAGGCTAAAGCCGTATTTAAGTACAATAATACCATGCTAGAGCCTGCCACCCATCGTGCTTGGGCACATGAAGTGGTCAATCGCTCAGAGGTATTTGGGGTTATTAATGATGGCAATAGCGACTATAAGCCACTGCTATAAGGGTAAGGCCGTATCACCATAAATGTCTAAAACAAAAGGCCGCTGTCATTAATCTGATAGCGGCCTTTTGTTTTCAAGTATAAATTTTAAACACAGCTTTCTAGGAACTTACTAATCACGGCATTAACCTGCTCAGGTTCCTCTACAGTCGAGGTATGGCCAGCACCTTTAATAACTGCCAGCTTAGAGCCTGGAATCGAAAAATGTATACGCTCAGACTTTTCATAAGGCGTTGCTGCATCTTCATCACCGACTATAATAAGGGTCGGCGTGGTGATGTCGCCAAGCTGCTCATAAGTGCCTTTACGCTCGATCAGCGCCAGGGTCGCCTTGGTCACGCCACTTTTACGATTGCCTTGTAGCATTCCTAGCCACTCTCTCTTTTCAGCTTTACGCGATTTATCTTCTAAGAAGCTGGTACCAAACATAATTGGCATGACTTTCTTGCTAACACGCTTCATACCTACCCAACGAATGGCGGTCATTAGCTTACGATATTGTGGCACTAGCTCCGGATCTTCGGGATCAGCTGAAGTCTCCAGCATTATCAAGGATAACAAGAGCTCAGGACGTTTAAGTGCGATACGCTGCGCTATAAAGCCACCCATTGATAGTCCTACAAAGTGACACTTATTGATATTAAGTGCCGTTAGCAGGCCAAGAGTATCCTCAGTCAAAGCATCCATATCGTAGCCGGACTTGGTAATCTGAGACTGCCCTTGACCGCGAAAGTCAAAAGCAATGCAGCGATAATCGTCTTGAAAATGTGCAACTTGCTTATCATACATCCGCGAACTCCATAACAGACCATGTGCAAACACCATCACAGGCTTTTGCTGATCGTCAGGAGCACTATCTTCGTAATAGATATTGGCGTTATTAATTTGGATACTAGGCATAACAACTTCCTTGTCTGACTGATTTATTGTTTATAAATAGATATGTGCTCATCAGCGATAAAAACACCTGACATTTGTATTAGCTCTTTAGCATAGTTTAAAATTCAGTCACTTAATAGTGTTATTTCTGAATAAGAAGTTTTTGTCGTATACCGTCAATTCATAATAATACGAATAACACTCGAGACATACTATAGACGGACAATAATACAAAGCATACCCCTGTTTTGAGCGTGTACAAAATCAGCGTTTATCACAACCCCAAACTGCTATAGTAATGAGGATTGAACAGCTTATTGTCCCAAAACTATAATTAAGGAAAATACCATGTCGCAACCTTTAGTCGAGTATCAGGCCAAGAATCATATCGCCACCATTACTATGAATGATCCTAAAACTCTTAATGCCTTTAGCACATCGCTAAAAGAAGCGATGGTCGCCGCACTCAATCAGGCCGATACGGATGAGCAGGTACGAGTTATTGTCTTGCAAGGTGCAGGCCATAACTTTTCCAGTGGTGGCCATATCGGTGAAATGCTTGAAAATGGTATGGAAAAGGATGCTTTGGCCACTAAACTTAACTTTATGGTGGGCGAAGTTGCTGAGATTAGCCTAAAGCTGCGTAATATTCATAAACCTATTATTGCCAAATTAGAAGGTGCGGTCGCAGGCGCTGGTATGAACCTGGCTTTAACTTGCGACTTCCGTATTGCCGCTGATAATGCAAAATTTGTCCAAGCCTTCGTCAATATTGGTCTAGTACCAGACGCTGGTGGTATTTATTTACTCACTCAATTGATTGGGGTAGCAAAGACTACTGAGATGGTTATGCTCGGTGATAAACTCAAAGCGGAAGATATGGCACGTTTGAACTTAGTTAATACAGTGGTTAGCGCGGATGAGCTGGATGCAAGCGTTAACGCCTTGGCAACTCGTTTAAGTAATCTACCTGGCAAAGCATTGGCATCCATGAAACACATGCTTAATGTCCATGCCTATGCTGGACTTAATGAAGCTCTAGATATGGAAGTGGATCAGCAAACCATGTTGGCCAAAACCGATGACTTCAGAGAAGGTATTAGCGCATTTATGGAAAAGCGTATGCCGGTTTATGTGGGTAAATAAAGTAAAAGCCAACTCTGACTTTAATTGCTGACGTTCGCCACACAAAAAACCCCGCCTCATGACGATGCGGGGTTTTTAATTTTTGTTATTTCATTCTATTAACATTAGCGGTTACATCGTGAATGACTTGGTTTAATAAATTCTTATCGACACAGTAACTTTCAATCTCAGTCAAAAAATGCTTGGCGGCGGCTGTGACTTGTTCAATAATTTCTTTGGCAGTCTCTTGTTTAATATCTGCCTGTGTGGCAAGTTTAATCAGATGCGTTAAGGTTGGATGTGTGACTTCACCGCCGATATCCATCTGATGACAGCCATCAAATCCTGTATTGTAAGACAAATCATAAGCCGGTGATAAAGACCACTCCCCTTGCTTATTCATCATAAATGAGAAGTTTTTACTATGGTCATCTTTATTATTAAAAACCACGTTAAAAACGGCTTGTCTATAAGCCAGTTCAACTTGCTGTTGCGATTGAGTTAACATGCGCACGCAGCGTAAATACTGCAAATAATTTGAAGAAAAAGGAAGGCGAAAATCAAGGTCTAACAACCCTGCTAGCGTGTGAATATGTACCCGCTGACCGCCTATCCTATCAAAACGCTCAACCCCAAATGCACTGTGGTTTTCGTCAATATCAAAATAATAATGACAAGGCATATTTAAACCCGATAGCTTGGCCATATCTGCATAAATAGCCTCTAATAAGCACACACTTTTATGCTCATTTTGCGCTGGAAATTTAATCAGCCAAGGCGTGGCTGATGAATGAAGGGTGTTCAAATCTGTGGTGATAAACTTAGAGTCTTTATCAAATAATACGAGTGCTTTTGGCCTTGCTCCTTGTGGTGAGCCACCCACTGCAATCAGCTCTGCCAGTATGTCACTCTCTTGCCCTGCAAGAAGCTTTTGATTGGCATGTGCAAGCTTAGCAAGGCTGACTTCAACAGCGTCAGGGATGAGCGGTTGCTCAGGCACAAAGGTTAATGCACCCATCGCCGACTCACCAACATAGGCAAAGCGCTCTAATACCGTCATGTTTCGAGAAGACTCATCAGATATCTGCCGAAAAAACCGATCCATCAATAGGATACCCCAACCATCTGGTAAGCTATCGGCTAATAATCCGCACAAATAATAAGCATTTTTGTTAAGCCCACGATAAGGCGCAGAGCGCAGTGGCATCTCTATTGGCGACAACTCAAATCCATCTGCAACCCATGAATCATCGTAACCAAAAACGGGGCGATGCCCCTCTATAGTCAAATGACCCACTAGACGATGCTCACCGAACCCTTGGTAAAACACCTTAATTGATGGTATGGGTGTATACATAAATGAGCGCCCTTATGATGTTTTGGTAGAGGCACGTTGGCGCAGGGTTTTTTGCTCCATGACTTCTTTAATATTCGCAGGGGCAATATCAAACAACTCGGCAAATTCATTAATTAAGCCAAGACCTATGGCCATCCGCACCACATTATCTAATGTGCCACCTTGTCCTGATTCAATTCTAATAATAGTACTAATGCCAACACCTGCTCTCTCTGCTAGCGTTGCTTGTGTTAGATTTAAGATAAGACGCCGCTTTTTTAGACGCTCGCCTAAGATTTGGGTAACCTCGCTTGGGGTATAGAAATCAAATCTCATATTAGATCAACCATTCATATTTGATAACTTAAAGGCTATTATAGCTTATAACCATTCAATATTGAATGGTTATAAGCTATAATATATAATTAATAGATATGCATTCACTAGCTTCAATTAAGTCCCAGATATGGAAATGGATTAGCAAACCATGTTGGCCAAAACCGATGACTTTAGAGAAGGAATTATGGCCTTTGTGGACAAGTGTAAACCAGTTTATCAGGATAAATAGCTCATAAAAAATGTGTATATCTGACTGCAATTTCTAACGTTCACCACCTAAAAAACCCCGCATCATTACGATACAGGGTTTTATTTTTATAAACAGATTAAATTTCGTTTAGAGTAAAAACTTAGGTTAACTGAGCCACGTTAATTTTATCCGCTTCTTCAGTGTACTCTTCCATACGGTCGAAGTTCATGTACTGATACACTTCATCGCCCATACTGTTGAGCATGCCAGCATACTGCTGATACTCATCGTTGGTTGGCAGTTTACCCAATACCGCAGCGACGGCAGCAAGCTCAGCTGAAGCGAGATACACATCCGCACCTTGACCCAAACGGTTCGGGAAGTTACGGGTTGACGTTGATACCGCGGTAGAATTCGGTGCGATACGTGCTTGGTTACCCATACATAATGAACAACCTGGCATCTCAGTACGAGCACCGGCTTGTGCGTAAATGTTGTAGTAACCTTCTTCCATCAACTGACGCGCATCCATTTTGGTCGGTGGCGCAATCCATAGACGAGTTTTTAAGCTGCCTGCTGGTACTTCTTGTAGCAGTTTACCGGCCGCACGGAAGTGACCGATGTTGGTCATACATGAACCAATGAATACTTCATCGATGGCATTCCCTGCCACGTCCGACAATGTTTTGGCATCATCTGGATCGTTCGGGCAGCAAAGGATAGGCTCTTTGATATCGCTCATGTCGATGACCATATCAATGGTATATTCAGCATCTTCATCAGCACGCATGAGACTTGGATTCGCTAACCACTCTTGCATGGCTTCAATACGGCGACTAATAGTACGCGCATCGCCATAACCTTCTGAAATCATCCATTTAAGCAAGGTGACGTTCGAGGTCAAATACTCAGTGATTGATGCTTCTGATAAGGCAATAGTACAACCCGCGGCGCTACGCTCGGCTGACGCATCAGACAATTCAAAGGCTTGCTCAAGTGTTAAGTCATTAAGACCTTCAATTTCAAGGATACGACCGTTAAACTCGTTAACTTTACCTTTTTTATCAACCGTCAATAAGCCATCTTTGATCGCTTGGTATGGAATCGCATGCACCAAATCACGTAAGGTAATACCCGCTTGACGTTCGCCTACAAAACGAACACGGACAGACTCAGGCATATCGAGTGGCATCACACCAGTCGCAGCTGCGAAAGCGACCAGACCAGAACCAGCTGGGAACGAGATACCCATTGGGAAACGGGTATGCGAATCACCACCAGTACCCACGGTATCTGGCAGGAGCATACGGTTCAACCATGAGTGAATGATGCCGTCACCTGGACGTAAGCTCACACCGCCACGGTTCATGATAAAGTCAGGTAGCGTGTGCTGAGTTTCGATGTCCACAGGCTTAGGATAAGCAGCCGTATGACAGAATGATTGCAATACTAGATCGGTCTGGAAACCTAGGCAAGCTAAGTCTTTTAGCTCATCGCGAGTCATTGGACCCGTGGTATCTTGACTGCCAACAGTCGTCATTTTTGGTTCGCAGTACATACCAGGACGAACGCCGTCTAGACCACAAGCTTTACCAACCATTTTTTGCGCTAGCGTAAAGCCTTTACCGGTATCAACGGGATCTTCTGGCTTGGCAAAAATGTCTGAATGCTCAAGACCCATGTATTCACGGGCACGATTGGTCAAACCGCGACCAACAATTAATGGAATACGGCCACCGGCACGTACTTCATCAAGCAATGTTGGTGAGTTTAGTTTAAAGGTTGATAGTACTTCGTCAGAGTCGTGCTTAGTGATTTTGCCTTCATACGGATAAATATCAAACACATCACCCATATTTAAGTTATCGACATTAATTTTTTCGATTGGCAGTGCGCCTGAATCTTCCATGGTATTAAAGAAGATTGGTGCGATATTATTACCCAATACTAAACCGCCACCGCGTTTGTTCGGGACGTTAGGAATGTCATCACCCATCAACCACAATACTGAGTTGGTTGCTGATTTACGGCTAGAGCCAGTACCAACTACATCACCAACATAAGCCAGTTGATGGCCTTTTTCTTTTAATGCTTCAATCTGTTTCATCGGACCAATAACACCCTCTTCGTCAGCGGTAATACCGTCGCGAGAGTTTTTGTGCATGGCTAATGAATGCAACGGGATATCAGGACGGCTCCACGCATCTTGCGCCGGAGACAAATCATCGGTATTGGTTTCGCCAGTGATTTTAAAGGTGGTGTACGTTGACTTTTTTGGTACTTCAGCGCGGTTTAAGAACCATTCAGCATCGGCCCATGATTGCACCACTTCTTTAGCAATGTCATTGCCCGCTTCGGCTTTTTCAGTCACATCATGGAAGGCATCAAAAACTAGCAAGGTTTTTTTCAAAGCTTCAGCAGCGTCTTGCGCTAATTCTTTATCATCTAGTGCGGCAACTAAGGGCTGAACATTATAGCCACCTTGCATGGTGCCTAAAATTTCGACCGCTTTTTGCTTGCTGACCAGTGAAGAAGTCGCTTCACCTTTCACGATAGCCGCTAAAAATGCTGCTTTTACATAAGCGGCTTGATCAACACCGGCAGGAATACGATTTTCTAACAAATTCATTAAGAATGCGTCTTCACCCGCTGGTGGATTTTTTAACACTTCAACTAAATCTGCTACTTGTTTCTCATTAAGCGGAAGCGGTACAGTTCCTTGCTTAGCACGTTCTTCGACATGTTTACGATAAGCTTCTAACACAATAGGCGTCCTCGTCAGTTGAGTAATTGGTACATCACGTGGGTAGTTAGAATAACTGCCTGCATCGATGTACTACATTGAATAATTATCCGTACAATATAGCGTAAAATGGTCAAAATGTTAAGAAGCAAACCCCAATCTCCACCCCATAGCCAACATTTATTATAAAAATGGGAGGTATTTTTTTCTGACTACTTATCGTATTACTCATCACGATATTAAGTTAATTGAACGGTGCCTTTTAGCTGCTTTTCTGTTAAATTAGAAGGGTCACATGCTACAAAATATCTTAATACAAAATAGGTGTCTCCTTATCTAAAAATAGGTATCTTCTTATCTAAAAATAGGCATCTTCTTATCTATTTGTTATCCCATTTATTACCAATCACTCTCATTAATCACCTTCATCTTCATATCACCTTCATGTTGGTATCCTATATTTAACGCTAATTACTAACAGCAATCATCTATATAAATGGTTACCTATATAAATACAGCTAAGCACGCTATCTCAACTAGGTATTATTCCTATTAAATAGCAATTTTTCCCGTGCTATTGGTCTGTGTTTTATTTGCTTTCACTCTAGTGCACGTTAACGATACAAAGATGAAAAATAACGCTAAGTTTGCTATAATCAGCATATGAAATTCACCATCCACTCTCCTCAAATGATAAAGAAAGCCCTTGTCTTATAAAGACTTAGGATTGTAAGGGTTTAGGATAAGCTTATGAGCTCATTAGCCGTACAAACGCACGTTCCTGCTGCCAGGGTTAAACCTAAAAAAGCCATTCAAGGCGAAAAGTTACGTGGTTATGACAAAGTAGCACGTATCCCAATTAAAGTGATTCCGACTATTGAAGCCAAGAAAAAGCCAGATTGGATTCGGGTCAAGATGTCATCGCCTGCCGAAGTAGCGCGTATAAAAGCCACCTTGCGTGAGCAAAAGCTCTATACCGTCTGTGAAGAAGCGGCCTGCCCTAACTTGCCACAGTGCTTTGCTGATGGTACGGCTACCTTTATGATCATGGGTGATATCTGTACCCGTCGTTGTCCGTTCTGCGATGTGGGACATGGTCGCCCTAATAACCTTGATGCTGATGAACCCCGCCATACTGCTGAGACTATCTTAGGCTTGCAGCTGAAATATGCGGTTATCACCTCAGTCGATCGTGATGATTTAAAAGATGGCGGCGCTGCTCACTTTGTTGAAGTGCTTGATGAAGCAAGAGCGCTCAGCCCAAACTGCCTAATCGAAATCTTGGTTCCTGATTTCCGTGGTCGTATGGAGGTGGCATTAGACTTATTGACTGAGACCGCACCAGACGTCTTTAACCATAATATCGAAACCGTACCACGTTTATATAAAGCCTTCCGTCCCGGCTCTGATTATCAGCATTCATTAGACTTGCTCAGAATCTATAAAGAACGTCGTCCTGATATCGCGACCAAATGCGGCTTCATGGTCGGGCTTGGCGAGACCGAAGAAGAAATATATACCTTACTCGATGACCTAAAAGCGAACAATGTTGACATGATTACGGTTGGTCAGTACTTACAGCCTAGTAAAAACCATGTGCCAGTTGATCGTTATGTCCACCCTGACGAGTTCCAACGCTATATGGACTACGGTAAAAAAATTGGCTTCTTTAACATTTGGGCCGGTCCAATGGTACGCTCAAGCTACTTTGCTGATCGTCAATTCTATGGCGAAGATTGCCCTGCACCGATACGTAGCAAAAAAGCATTAGCAGCGGAAGGGAAATTGGGTTGTTAATATTCGATTGATTACGCTAGTAATAGACAAAAAGGAGACCTGCTATGGGTCTCCTTTTTTGTGGACGATTTATCGACACCTTCATCCTTTTTTTAGGTAGCGAGTTCTTTGGGCAGCGAGTGCCATTGTACTAAATATAGTCAATAAAAAGTAATATCAATATATAACCTACTGCTGGCATAAGTTTTTCTGGCTTGCTGTGCCTACGCAGACAGAGGCTACAAAAAGCTTATACCAGCAGTACCGTAGCGTTTTTAAGATGTTTTAACTATAGCTGAAAAATCAATAGTTAATAATTACTATCCCTACTGAAAGCTTCTACACTAATGAGCTAAGATAGTGCTATATTTTGTAACTTAGATTAACAAATAATAAATAATGATCATCTTCTTACTAAGGACTGACTGATGAGCAGCGAATTTACCCCACAAGAAGGCTCTTGCGCCTGTTATAGCAATACTTATACTATTAATAATAAGCCTATTGGCCGCTTTATCTGCCACTGTACTATTTGCCAAGAGTTCACTGGCCAAGCCTATAATGATGTGACAATTTTGCTTAAATCAGATGTGAGTGAGTTAGATCTAACTAGAACCAATTTTCGCCGCTGGAAACTGCCACCAAATATTAACCGCGGTCTGTGTATTCTCTGCAATAAACCCAGTATAGAGATGGCTGTAGGTGGAAACCTGATATTAGTGCCCACCACAAACTACCCTAATATGGCTGCACTGCCTGAACCTACCATGCATCTATTTTATAATCGCCGCGTCGAGGATAGTGACGATGACTTACCCAAATACAATGGCTTAATGCAAAGCCAGACGATGATGATCAAAGCACTTGCTCAAGGTATGTATAAGAGAGTTAATAAGCGCTAGTGGCTATCTATGTCTATGCTTAGAATTTAAGATTCATCCCTAAAAAAGAGGTCTATTAAGACCTCTCTTCTGTTGATTCAAATCAAATTAACTGATGGTCGATACTAAAAAAGCGAAACAAATAACCTTAATGGCAGTTTATTTCGCTCGTTTTGACTTGAGATTCATGGCTCTTAACCGCTACGACTCCTAAGCTGTTGAGGAGGTCGATACGGACTTACTGCTTCTAACATTTAGTATGGCAACGCCTAGTACAATAACCCCACCCGCTAAGCCAGTCGTTAGCCCAGGATAGATGAGCAGTAACGCACCAATTGCTAATATGGCACGCGTCAGGGAGTTCATACTTCCTTTAAAATAGCCTTCTAGCGCTGCGCTTAGTGCAATAACGCCCGTAACAGATGTCAACACTACAGTGACTATATCAATAATGGGTGGTAGTGGGTAATCTTTAGCCGTTACTGCTAAACCAGTAGGATCTATCATCAACATGGCAGGATTATAAATAAACATAAACGGTACGATAAATCCGGCTAAAGCTAATTTTAGGGCCAAATATCCGGTTTTCATCGGATCACCGCCTGATATACCAGCGCCCGCGAAGGCTGCTAGACAAACTGGCGGAGTAATATTGGCAAAGACCCCAAAGTAGAACACAAACATATGCGCGGATAAAATAGGAATATCGAAACCAGCTAAGGCAGGCGCGGCCATGGTTGCCGTTATAATATAGGCAGGAATCGACGGTAGCCCCATGCCTAAAACCATTGAAGCTAACATAGTTAAAACCAGCGTAAGTAATAACGATCCTGCCCCTAAGGTCACAATTGCAGAGGTCATCACCGTACCAAAGCTGGTTAAGCTCACCACCCCAATGATAATTCCCACTACTGCGCAGGCGGCCATCACTGCTAGTGACTGGCGAGCACCATCTTCTAGAGCACCCAAAATATCAGCAAATCCCATTCGCGTCTCTTTACGTATCATGCTGACTACAACTGTAAAACCAATGGTATAAGCGGCTGCATAACCCACTGGTACATTTTTGATCAATAGATAAATCAAAAATACAATCGGTAGTAACATATGACCGCGCGCTTTTAACACTTCTTTTATCTGCGGTAGACTCTCTTTGGCAATGCCTTTTAAGTCGCGACGTCCGGCGCGAAAATGTACCTGCGCGATGACCCCTAGATAATATAGTATTGCTGGCAATAATGCCGCCAACGCAATTGTACTATAGGGTAACCCTGTGGTCTCAGCCATGATAAAAGCACTGGCACCCATAATAGGTGGTAAGATTTGCCCACCAACCGAGGCACTGGCTTCTACTGCACCCGCAAAATCTTTATGATAACCAACCTTTTTCATCAAGGGGATAGTAAACGCGCCGGTACTGACGACGTTTGACAAGGCTGAGCCGTTAATACTGCCCATAAAGCCGCTTGAGATTACAGCCACTTTTGCTGGGCCGCCTTTTTTATCCCCTGCCAGCGCTAATGCCAAATCGTTAAATAACTGCCCCATGCCAGAGCGCGCCAAAAATGCGCCAAACAAAATAAACAGAAAGATAAAGGTAACTGACGCCCCAATCGCAACAGAGTATAGCCCTTCAGTTTTCAAAAATAACTGACCAAAAATATCACCAAAATCATACGGTCGAGTGAGTAGCCGGTCAGGCATAAAACTCAAATGACTTACGAATGGATAGAGCAAAAATATCGAGGCCAATACGGGCAAAATCAAACCAGTGACGCGTCGACTGCCCTCAAGTACACAGATCACCGTGATGATAGAAAATATCACATCCAGCTGATTTGCCATTCCACCGCGAGAGGTCACAATGTCTTGGTACTCATATATGAGATAGGTCACTCCCGTTAAAGACAGCAAAAACCAAAGCCAGTCATACCATGCAACTTTCTTACGGCTACTGGTTTTATTTGCTGGAAATATTAGAAAAATCAATGCAAAACCAACCCCTAAATGCACCGCTCGCTGTAACAAGGCTGGCATGGGATTGAAGGTGACATACAAATGATAAAGTGAATATAAGATGCAAATCCCAGCAATAATGTATCTTACTGGTCCTTGAGTGATATGACGAGTGATAGACTCTCGGTCATATTTTTCCAATATCGCTTGCGTGACATTAGGATCAACATCATTATCAACGCTGTTATCAACGCTGTTATCAACGCTGTTATCAACTTCAGTATCTGCATGAGGATCCAAATGCTTTGACAGATTAGCATCTTCGCTAGACATGGCGGATGCGCTACTGTGATCCGTCACTTGAGAGTTCATGACATAAGTCCTTTTTAAATCTATCCATTAGATCGTACGCTTTGGGCGTAATCGTTACTTCAGAGTAATCTGGTACCCATTGATGTATCAAAATTCGATTGTCAGCATAATCAATCTCACCCTTGGTTAGCCGCGATACCACCCAGTTCAGATGGGGAAGTCTTTCGTTAATTAGATAACCGACATAGCCAGGTTTTTGTATTGGAGCCAAGCTTTCGGTGGACGGGGTGCCCGCACCAAAGGCTTGAAAATAAGTAGTGGTCAGCAGTAGCCCATCGCTTTCACGAAGATACTGCTCCTCCCACCATTGTTTTTCTACAGAATGAATCCAGCGCAGTTGGAAGTTAGGTTCAATGAAATAACATAACACCTCATCAGTGCCATCAGTATTATCAAGCCTATCAGCGCCACTAACTCGTACTTCAATCACAGACTGACCTGTAGAGACGGCCCATAGCGTAAAAAAAACTAGCGCAACAATAAATGCTGCACCAATTGATAACCATAGCCATGAGCGCTTATTTAGCGGCTTGTTCATCATAGTACTTTTTAGCGCCAGGATGGATAGGTGCTACCATACCTTGCTGTGCCGTATCTAAACTGATATCAGCAGCGGCTTGGTGGGCATTTCTTAGACCTTCTAAATTATTAAACAAAGCTTTGGTAAGCTTGTAAACATCATCCTCAGACATATCAGAACGCACTAATAAGGCGTTCATGACAGCTGCCGTGGGGATAGCAGTATCATTACCATAAGTGCCTACGGGAATCTCAAAAGTCTTAAAGTAAGGTTTTGATTCAATGAGCTTACCAAGCGTGTCTTGATTAATCGTTACTAGCTGCAAATCTAAGCCTTGTTCTAACTCTAATAACGATGAGTTAGGTAGCCCACTACTGAAGAATGCCGCTTCAATTTTGCCCGCTTTCATCGCATCAGCAGCATCAGCAAAGCCTAAATAATCCACCTCAACATCATCGTAAGTCAAGCCAAACCCTTCTAATAAGGTTCGGGCATTGACTTCAGTTCCAGAACCTTGATCGCCAACCGCAATACGCTTGCCTTTTAAGTCTTCAATATTTTTGATTCCAGAGTCTTGGGTGGCGACTAACTGAATCACGTTAGGATACAATACGGCAATTTGTTGAATATTAGTGATTGGCGCATCAAAGTTATTACTACCTTCAACCGCATCGGTGACCACATCACTAAGGGCCAACACCATATCAACTTTGCCTAGTGTCAATAAATTGACGTTTTCTACTGAGGCGCCTGTGGTTTGAGTCTTTGAGTTGACGCCAAAGGTTTTGACATAAATCTCTGCCAATGAGGTGCCAATGATATTATAAGGGCCAGATGCGCCGCCTGTAGCGATAGTGACAAATTCGGTTTCCAGCTTATCAGCTGCTAGAATGGCGGCGTCAGTTGCAGCGCTATCATCACTACTTTCTGAGCTTGGAGATGAGCAGGCGGTCAGGCCTAAAGCAGCGCTTAGCAGCGCTGATAGCAATAAAGGCGATTTTGAATAGTTGAACATTGATTTCTTCCTTGAAGATCATTAATTTTATATTACTAATTATGATAACGTATAGACATCAAATAACTTACACTTCTGCAATGGTATAGCAATTTTTGTAATAAATATACCGCCGTACCTGCTTTCTTTATTCTCAAGAATCTTTGCTTTATCCAAATATCATAACGGATAGCCTATAAAGTTATTTCTTAATATATTGAATCATGACGCTCTCTTTTACTATCAAAACTTGGAAAATCATCATGCCAACCACTGTAATAAAAGATACAACGCCGCTGTCTATTAATACTGCTGATATCGCCATTATCGGTGGCAGCGGTCTGTATCAAATGCAAGCCTTGACTAATAAACGTAGCGTTACTATACAGACGCCCTACGGAGCTCCGTCTGATGATATTGTGCTCGGTGAGTTGGATGGTGTGACGATTGCCTTCTTGACTCGGCACGGTCAAGGTCACAAATTAACGCCGTCTGAGGTACCTTATCGTGCCAATATCTACGCCCTAAAAACTTTAGGCGTACGCTATATTATTTCCGTGTCAGCGGTTGGCTCATTGCGAGAACAGCTTAAACCTTTAGATATGGTCGTACCAGATCAAATGATTGACATGACCAAGCAGCGAGTGAGTACATTTTTCGGTAATGGCGCTGTTGCGCATGTCGCAATGGCTGATCCCTTATGTCCTGCAGTAGCCGATATTTTAATGCGTGCGTATAGCCAGGCCAGAATTAGTGAAGGAAAATGCCACTCTAAGGCGACCTATATCTGTATTGAAGGACCACAGTTTTCCACCCGCGCAGAATCACATTGGTATCGCCAAATACAGGCAGATATTATCGGTATGACTAATATGCCAGAGGCCAAGCTGGCACGCGAAGCCAGTATCGCGTATGCGACCTTAGCGCTAGTCACCGACTTTGATTGCTGGCATCCCAATGAAGAATCCGTAAGCGCAGATTATGCGATACAGAACCTCATGAAAAATGCTGAAAATGCTCAACAAGTCATCAAGCAAGCGGTGACTCTAATTGCAGCTGAGCGGCCCGAGTCAATCGCTCATAACGCTCTAGCGCAAGCATTAATCACTCCTATTGAAGCAATGGATGAGCAGACTAAAACCAGGCTGACAGCCTTACTACCCCTTGATCTATAGACGCTATTTTTGAGCTAAAAAGGCCATCGAATAATTCGATGGCCTTTTTCATTTTTAACGAGCTAATTTTATGCTAACAGCACGAACCGGTGACTGGACTAGCAGCCGTACTGGATACCAGAGCAGCAGCCTCACCAAATGGCATCATATCACCGCAGCCTGCGAAAACACCGTAGTGGTGACTGTCATCACCAATAAACTTGAAATGAGGAGAAAAGCGAGACTCTTTAAGCATTCTGAAGGTGTTGGCACATACAGGGAACACGCGACCAGCTTCGATAATATGATGCTTATCAAAGTCAAAACGATGCGGCATTTGAGCAATAGTACCGTTATAAACTACCGCTTGTCCGTAGTCTTCACAGGCATCTTCGAGTGCTGCAAGCTTAAATAGGCGATAGGTAGCGGAAAAGAATTGAATGTTACCAATTTTAGCAGCCAAGGTAGGATCAGTAATCTCAAGGGGACGGTCTTCAACCAGACGTGGGTCCAAAAAATCGGCCTCACGTGCCAAACGTATAAAATCATTCCAATACAATGCCCCACTTAGGCACTCACCATATAACACCGGATCATCAATTAAATGCTGAGGGATGCGGCGATCAGCGTAGACATCAGAAAAATAAAATTCTCCACCCGGTTTAAGCAAGCGTTGTACACTGGCCATAACCGCAGATTTATCAGGTGATAGGTTTATTACACAGTTTGAGACAATAATATCAAAGCTATTGGCCTCTAGATTGAGCTCATCTAGCTTTTCGATATAACCATGCAAAAAGGTCACATTGTCATAGCCGAATTTTTCGCTATGATAGTCTTGATGCTGTTTTGCGGCTGCCAGCTGCTCATCGGTCATATCGACGCCAACCACCTGACCGGTCTTACCAACCAATTGTGCTAGCGCATAGACATCACGACCTGAACCGCACCCTAAATCTAAAATACGACAGCCTTCCAGCAGAGCAGGACATACCAATCCGCAACCATAATAACGACTCGTTACCTCATCATGAATATTAGCCAATAAGGGCTTAAGCCATTGCGGCAGGCTACTAATATCACAACATGCTGAGGTTTTTAAATCACTGGTGCTTTGTAGTTGTTTGCCGTAGTAATCTTGCACAATGTCATGCATAACACTTTCCTTGTCGGTAGTGAAAAATAATTAGAGAATAGAACTGAATCCATATAGAGTATCTACAGCGTTGCCCTCACTTGATATGCTACCTTTAATATCGTCACTCTTGACTGGCCAGCCAATCCGATGGTAGATATTTTAAATCATCAGGCTCATCAATATCATGCAGTGGCTCTAATACTGCTAACGACCAGCCCAACGCTTTGATACGTTGCTGGGTTACAGCAGCCACACTGGCGGTGCTCCATATAATATTTGAAAACAAGCTGTCATGAACTTGCTTGAATCCTAATAACACATAGCCACCGTCCGATGCGGGAATCATTACCGTATCATGTTGGTCTAACTGTAGCGCTGCATCTTGAATGCACTGCGCTGTTAGGCTGGGACAATCAGTGCCAACTAATAATATTTTTTTATATGTATCCAAAGCCTGCTGGCTGGCCGTTAGTAAGCGCGCCCCTAAGTCACCGACTACTTGACCTGACCAATGAAGCGTATCAGGTAAATCAAGCGCTCGCCAGCACGGGTCAGTTGGTGCAGGACTAACACATAACTCGACCAAGTAATTGGTAGCTACTGCTTGCTCAACACTGTGTAATAGCAGCCGTCTTGCCATCTGCGCTGTACCGTCAACGCCGAGCGCTGGTTGCAAGCGAGTCTTTGCCATACCTGGAGTAGGATATTTAGCAAATATAATAACGCAGGTATTTTGATTGCTGTCCTGTAGGCTGGTTTGCGCTATTGAGCGTGCTGCTCTGTTCGTCATATCTATTCCTTGTCCTACTGTTATTTCTTCAAACCGGCTATTTTTGAATGACTATAATAACGCTGTTTTAATAGCTCAGGTGCAACTCCGCACCAATAATCAAAACGCAGACGCCACATCAAAAAAATTGTCTGCCAGGTGCCATATTTCTGCCAGCGCCGTGCTGAAGTGGTCACTTCGCTACTTAGGCACGCAGGCCTAGCAATATTTTTCAGACGTTTGCACAGTTCTATATCTTCCATTAACGGTTGATTAGGATAACCACCAAGCGTATCAAAGCATGACTTTTTAATAAAAATGGCCTGGTCGCCAGTCGCGATTCTTGTTAAACGCGACCGCGCATTCATCATTCTACTTACAGTCCACAGCATCGGACTGCGACTGTTTAGACGCACATCAAAATGCCCCCAGTCATGATAAGTCATTGATTGTACAATTTCAGTAATCGCTGCATTTGGTAACTGAGTATCGGCATGCAAAAACAGTAATGTGTCTCCAGTTACTTGCGCGGCGCCAGCATTCATTTGAACCGCACGACCTGCCTCAGACTCAATAAGTTGCCATTCGATAACTGGTGCTTGCCTGTCACACATAAAGGTTTTTATCAGCGCCTTAGCCATGGCAACCGACTTATCCGTTGAGCCCCCATCGACCAATACAACTTGATACGGCGGTGGATTAAGTTTGGCCACATGGGTAATCAGCTTCGGTAAATTATCTGCTTCATTAAATATAGGTATAACAATAGAAACGTTAACAGGTGTCGTCACAATTGTAGGGACTGATTGCTTATTAAGTTTGCTCCTACCGCGTAATCCGTTCCGCAGCGAGCTCATTGCTTCAATAACAGGCTGGGCGAGCATTCGTAACATTAGTTTTATCATGTTTTTAGTAATTAGTAAGATATGTTTGATGTGCAACAATAGACTTTATCAAAGACTGAGAAGATATAAAAAAAGGCAGTAAACGCGGAAAATGTTTATTGCCTCTTCAGAATTATTAGCTCAGTATGGAAAAAGTGCAACGAAAATCATGCTTACTTTTTATTTAAACGCCAGTCGTATTCGGTATAACCAATTTTCATTTTTCCTTGCTTTAGCGCTGTTGCTTGGGCTTGATTAAGACCTAGTGCTTTATCATAGCGTCCTAAGAACCCTTCTAGATTATTAGTGCCGCGCCAATTGGTGGCAAAATCTTCTTTATACCATTTGAAAAGTGGCGTGACTTCCAACGTATCACCCTTAATACGATTGCGACTGCTATCCGCTAAGAATTTAGACGTGGCTTTTTCTAATTGACCGTCCAAACCCTTACCCGTATAGGCATCATCTTGTAGCGCAGGACAACCGATGCTAGCACAATTGACCGCAAAGTGAATACGCGGGTCATTATAGCGTTTTGAGCCGCGAATCAGGTTATGCTCAATATCATCTAACGAGCGCGTTTTACCTAGTAATGGAATGAAGTCTTGCTTCCACGGCGAGCTAAATAGCGATCCGATGTCTTTAATTGATTTGAGATTTGGATACTTAGTCAGGATTAATTCAACCGTACCTGCGTTATAGACATTAATTAAAAACGCCAATTGTTCATTCTTATTCCAACGATTGAACTCCGACTGACTCACTTTACTGGTGGCTTTAAGATAGCTTGCCAGCTGGTTTTTATCTGCTTTCATGCCGGCATAATTAACTACTGAAGCCTTACCACCATTAGTCATAGTCACATGCTTGTCTAATAACGCATCCCAACTTTGATGACTAAAGTCTGCATAGGCGGCAACACTAGGGACTAGCATGGCCACTGCGACAAGAGGTTTTAACACTGAAAAATTTAATACTTTCATTAGGTTAGCTCCGTTTAAACTGGTGATATTTTTCTACCCATTTCAATAATCCTTGTGGAGCATGGGCGCGCTTCCACTCGCCAGCAGCGTATTTATTGGCTTCGCTCATGGTTGGATAGGTATGTATGGTGCCAAGTATTTTGTTCAGTCCGAGGCCATGTTTCATCGCTAGGACATATTCGGCGAGTAACTCTCCTGCGTGATTGCCCACGATGGTCACACCCAATATTTTGTCTTTTTTCGGGACGGTTAAAACCTTAACCCAGCCAGTAGCTCGGCTGTCAGTAATCGCCCGGTCAAGGTCAGCAATATCATAGCGTGTCACTTCAAATTTAATCCCTTGTTCGTGGGCTTCTTGTTCGTTGATACCCACACGGGCAACCTCAGGGTCAATAAAAGTGACCCAAGGTATCACTCGATAATCAACCTTGAACTTTTTAAAGGTGCCAAACAAGGCGTTGACAGCAGCATACCAAGCCTGATGGGCGGCGACATGAGTGAATTGATAGGGACCAGCAACATCACCTGCGGCCAAAATATTAGGGAATTTAGTCTCAAGATAATCGTTAGTTACGACTGTTTTTTCGCTATCAATACCTAAATTCTCAAGACCATAGCCTGATAAGCGCGCTTGGCGGCCGACGGCAATAACGAGGGCATCAAATTCAATAACAGTTTCGACGCCCTCATGTTTCACTATCAACTTCTGAGTGCCGTTATTGTCTGCACCTGTACGCTCGCAGCGTACGGCATCATGTTGCAATAACACTTGCACACCATCCGCTTCTAAACAAACCTTGGCGTAATCCGAGACATCTTGATCTTCTTTTTCAAGCAGGCGTGCGGTACGTTCTATCTGTGTTACTTGAGAACCTAGACGAGCAAACGCTTGTGAGAGCTCACAACCAATCGGTCCACCACCAATGACAATCAAGCGTTTAGGCGGCGACGTTTGATGACTGAGCGCCTCCCACAAAGTATCACTAGTCAGATAATCGACGGTCTCAAGACCTGCTATCGGTGGTACAAATGGCTTACTGCCCGCCGCAATGATGATATTGCGCGTGGTAAGACGTTGGATATTGCCTGTATCATCGGCAACCTCTACCGTCCACGGATCAATGATAGTAGCGTAGCCTTTGACAACATCGACACCAAGCTCGGTATAGCGCTCAACGCTATCATTAGGTTCAATCGTGGCGATGATTTTATGTATTCGTGCCATGACTGACTTAAAATCATAATTAACCGCTACATTTTGTAAGCCGTAATCCTTAGCATGAGTCATATCATGGGCAACTTTGGCACTTTTTATCAGCGCCTTACTGGGTACGCAGCCATAATTAAGGCAGTCGCCACCCATTTTATGGGCTTCAACCAACGTAACTTTTGCTTTGACTGTAGCTGCGATATAAGACGACACTAAACCTGCTGCGCCTGCACCGATTACCACCATATTACGATCAAAAGCAGCAGGCTTATTCCAACCTTTATAGACTTGTCGCCCTTTGTACCAATCGAGCGTCTTTTTAGCGATTAAAGGGAATACTGCTAGCAGGACAAATGAGCCAATCAAGGCCGGTGAAATAATATCTTTGAGACTATCAATTTGCGCCAACTGTACACCAGCATTAACGTATACAAATGTACCCGCCAGCATACCAATTTGACTGACCCAATAATAAGTCCACGACTTAATTGTGGTCAATCCCATTAATATATTAACGAGGAAGAACGGGAATAACGGCAGTAGACGTAAGGTAAATAAATAGAAGCCGCCGTCTTTTTCTACCCCTTGATTGATACTTTTTAATTTAGTAGCAAATTTCTTTTGGAAGCTATCGCGTAACAGATAACGTGAGGCGAGAAAGGCACACAATGCCCCAATACTTGAGGCAAATGACGCTAACAACACCCCCCACCACAAACCAAACAACGCACCTGCCAATAAAGTCATTAACGCAGCACCAGGCAATGAAAATGCGGCGATGATCAAATAGGCTAAGAAAAATACGCCACCTACCAGTAATGGTGAGTCATTACGCCATTGGTAGAATTGTCCCAGGCGCGATTGAATCCCTTCAAGGGTCAGTAAATCATTGAATCCAAAAAAGAAAAATCCGGTGACGATAAGGATAACAGTAAGGACAATCAGTAGTTTTTTCATGCGCTGTCCTTTATTTCATAAGTTTTATTAAATATAATAATGTGAATTAGGTGGTTGTGTTCTCGGCAGATTTTTCAGCTATTTCTTAATATAAGACGTCGCCACAGCTGCTCTTATATCTTGCTGTGCCGCCATAACAATGGTCGGCTATAGACTCACTGACTCATCGCCAGCAGGGTGTTACGTCAGTTAGGCAGAAATAAAGTCCTGGTATGACCAACCGCTGTCTGATCCCTTTATTCTTGTCAGTTTATTATTCGTTTAAAGTATACCTAATCAATCATACATTATTGTTAACCTATTGTTTTAATCGATAATAGTGAGTTGGCTGGTTGTTCCATATCAGTACGAATTTTAATATAGTTTTCTTTACATTAACCTTGTTACGATTTTACGAAACGTTTATCGATAAACTGCTTTAAATACCATAACCATCGGCCTTGCAAGCTAATGCTACCCCAACTGGCAATGGCGTATTTATCGCCACAGGACAATAGGTATAAAGTACGGGTGCGAGGTTGATATTCTTGCGTTGGCTTGTCTTCCAGATAGGATAGAAGGTTATCGGCCACCACAGCACCGCCATATACAGCATGAACACCTGAATGAGCGACACTCTGATCCACTCGCGTCGCCACGTCGCCTACTGCAAAAACATTGAGATGAGAGATGCTTTGTTGCGTGGCATTCACTGCAACAAAGCCATTATTTATGGTCTCGAGATCAGTATGCTGTGTCCACTCCGCGCCCATTACCCCAGTAGCAGCAATAACCGTATCGACTTCTAAGCTCTCTTGCGTAGTAAGCAGTTGACCCTCGTTATAACTGGTCGCCCGCGCATAAACCACTATAATGCTGTGGCGCTTAAACTGGTTGATGACCCGCCGCCTAAACTGCGAATTAAATCCAGACAATAGATGCTCACCGCAGACCAAATATACTTGATGCTTAGGATTAATGCGCTGCAAGGCTATTTGGGCAGACATCACCAATTCAGTTGCTGCCGCACCAGCGCCAACAATGGCTAATCTATAATGAGTAGATTTATAGGCGTCCACTAGAATTTGCTGCCAACGATCAATAAATTTTGATAACGGTCTAATAGCAATAACAGTATCAGTATCAGTATCAGTATCATCTTTGAGTGTAGTGGCTGTTGTTTGGGCCGTTTTTTGAGTGGTGGCAGCTGCATGTAACCAGCGCGTATCTGTATCTGCACCGGTATTTAGCGACAGTACGTCATAATTAATGATTTCATTATTGGTGGTAGTCACTGTGCAAGACGCAGCCTCTACTTTAGCTATTGGGTGCTGAATAAAACGCACACTTGACTGCTCGCACAGCGATGTCACATCAATAGTGATATCATCAAGATGATAATGTCCCGCCATCCAGCCCGGTAACATCCCAGAATAGACAAACTGCAGCTGTTCAGTGACTAGAGTGATATCAATGTTATCTGAACGCTCAGTGCTAAGACGACGCAATAAGCCAATGTGCGCATGACCTGCACCTGCTAATAATAATTTTTTTGCCGGTAAACTTTTCATAAATACTTCTTCATAAATAATTTTAAATAACTGTTCAAGTGTTTAGTAATAGAACCTAATAATATAGAGTCAATCTATCCTGAATCCAATATAAACAAACCAAGCTCAAGCATGATTATAAAATGGTTAGCGAACAGAATAACTGCTAAGAGCAACACTATGAGCCATTTATGGTCCCTAGACTATAGGGATATTAGTAGACAAAGGTACAAACTTAATCGAAATTAAAACATAAACTAAAAGCGTTTAAGCTAAGTTTATTGTACGATGACAGCAAATCAGCGAATAATATTGCCCATAACTAGCTTTATGATGGGTTTGATTGCCGCTATGACTTGTCCAACGATCTCTTTATATTTGAGAATGGTCTGGAATTTTCTATCGAGAAACAGTCTGAAATATTAATTTTATGGCTTATTAACAAGATAACAGACTAGGGCTATTAAAAAAGGCCTAATAGCAATAAGCATGTTAAGGCATATCGAACAATAACAAAAGATGAAACGGTTTACGAACGTAGCAAAATATTGCTGGCTGTCCGTTTTTAAACTCCTAACTATTCAAGGAACCGCCAATGAGTACTGCCGAGCAAATTACTTCCTCTGATCAGAGCCATTGTCTGCATCATCAATTTTTTGAGCCAGTAGCTGGCGATATTAAAGCAACCTTGCTGATCGTGCATGGTATGTCAGAGCACAGCGGGCGCTATGCAGATTTTGCGCAGTTTTTAGCCGATCAGGGCATAGCGGTCGCGACTTATGATCAGCTCGGTCATGGCAAAACTGTTAAAACACGGGATGAACTAGGATTTTTTGGTAATGAACATCCAGTGCAATCCTTATTAAAGGATGTCATCATCATGACGAGTGCTTTAAAGGAGCGACATCCTGAAGTGCCTCACTTTATCATGGGTCACTCGATGGGCTCCTTTATTGTGCGCACTGTACTCAAACATCACGCTCAAGACTTCACAGGCGCTATCCTAATGGGCACGGCGGATGCCAATCCGTTGGTCAAAATACTATTACCGTTGAACAAATTCTTAGCAAAAACTGCGCCTAAGAAGCCCAATACATTATTTGCAGAAATCATGAATAAAGTGCTTAATGCCAAACTCAATGAGCGCGTATCTACCTCGCAGTTTGCATGGATAAGTGAAAATACGGCTAATATTGAAGCCTATGAAGCCGATCCATTAACGGGCTTCGACTTTACTAATAACGGTTTTATGACTTTATTTTCTTTGATGAAAATGGGGTTAAATAAGGGCTGGGCGACGACGATTACTAAAGACTTTCAACTATTATTCGTCAGCGGTGAAAATGATCCCATTGGCAATATGGGCCGCGGTGTTCGCAATATTGTTAGTGATCTGCACAAACAAAACTTTACTAATGTAAGTACTCGACTCTATCCTAATATGCGTCATGAGCCGTTGCACGAGCAGCACCATAGCGTGGTTTATAATGACATTTTACATTGGATACGCACCTTGAGTACTTAAGGTCTCATCACCAGACTCATCATAGTGCAGATAAGTCATGCCATAATTTGCTAAAATTGGCTAAATTAGCGACAATACGGTGGGCACTACTCTACATAGTCCATGTCGATCATTTTCTAGAAAAACAGAACAGTTGCAATTTGGTGAAAACAAACGAGCGACTTTGAAATTCAATGAATAATAGAGTCAAGGGAATCTCATCAAATGGCCTCTTTACTACATTGTTATGAATTTTAACTGTTGGTTTTACTTTGAACTTATCACCCTAATTTAATTATAAATACAACGCTCACTTACCTTCATCCATCACCTTTTAGGAATTTTTATGTCATTACAACAAACTATCGAACAAGCCTTTGAAAACCGCAACGACTATAACCCAGCCAATATGCCGCAAGAGGTGCGTGATGCCATTGAACAGGTCCTAGAGCAGCTCGATAACGGTAGCCTACGGGTCGCTGAAAAAAAGGATGGTGAATGGGTCGTCAATCAGTGGGCAAAAAAAGCAGTTTTATTGTCTTTCCGCCTCAACGACAACTACGTCATGTCAACTGGCGAACACCTACAGTTTTATGACAAGGTACCTACTAAATTTGCTGATTGGACCGAAGCGCAGTTTAAAGAAGCGGGCGTACGTGTTGTGCCACCTGCCATCGCTCGTAAAGGCTCATATATTGCACCGGGCGTAGTCTTAATGCCGTCTTATGTCAATATCGGTGCTTATGTTGATCAAGGCGCAATGGTAGATACCTGGGCAACGGTAGGCTCATGTGCGCAAATCGGTAAAAACGTGCATCTGTCAGGCGGCGTGGGTATTGGTGGTGTCCTTGAGCCATTACAAGCCAATCCTACCATCATCGAAGACAACTGCTTTATTGGTGCACGTTCTGAGATTGTTGAAGGCGTCATCGTTGAGGAAGGCGCCGTTATCTCGATGGGTGTGTATATCGGTCAATCAACGCGTATTTATGACCGCGAAACTGGTGAGATTCATCGTGGACGCGTGCCAGCCGGCTCGGTCGTTGTACCAGGTTCACTACCTTCTGCAGATGGTACCCATAGCTTATATGCGGCTATTATCGTGAAAAAAGTCGATGCCCAAACCCGTGCGAAAACGGCCGTGAACGAGTTATTACGCTTAGACTAAGCGCCTTTACTGCTTCCATCATTAGATTCACTGTCATAAATGATAAAAAAAGATGCTGAAGGTAAACGTCAGCATCTTTTTTACAGCTTAATACCCCGTCTTACGCTATAATTCCTATTAAAATATAACATTATTAAAATGATTATCCGCTATCACAATTATGGCGGCTTTTTTGATGATATTTTTTAGCAAATTTTCGCTCAGCACCGAGTGATTATCTATTACACTGAATCATCATCTATTAATAGGCTGGCCGATTAACCAGTCATAAGCAAATAAGCAACACCCAACCTTACATACTCGTCTTGCAAAGTTCTCAATACTCGCCAGCTACCGTATGTCTTATTTTTATCTTGTCTAATAATCGTGTGTTAACAGCTTTTTTAAATCGGCATTTGGCTTGGTTTAGAACGCTTAAGCGCGATATCGACACCGAACCCTATTTGAAACTGTTATGAGTGAGCTATCGCTACGCAGCCCTGCTATTCCGGTCACTGATCCTGAGGCTGGCCTGCGCATTACTGAAATTTTTTATTCCTTACAAGGTGAAGCGTTGACTTCAGGCTTGCCGACCATATTTGTTCGACTGACGGGCTGTCCGCTACGCTGTGTGTATTGCGATACCGAATATGCCTTTAGTGGTGGCGAGCGTCAGTCGCTGGAAACCATCATGACCACTATCCGCAGCTATCCGTGCAAGCGGATTTGTCTGACTGGCGGCGAGCCTTTAGCGCAGCCAAATGCGCTTGAGCTTATCAAACGCTTGCTTGCTGAGGATTATGAAATCTCTTTAGAAACTGCGGGTGCGCTATCAGTAGAGCGGGTCCCAACGGCGGTAAGCAAGGTAATGGATCTCAAAACCCCAAGCTCGGGGGAAGCAGATAAAAATCTCTGGTCAAATCTTAATTATCTGAGCCAGCATGATCAGCTGAAATTTGTCATTATGAATCGTGAAGACTATGACTGGGCAAAGACCAAACTTGTCGAGTATCAACTTGATAAGTTGGTTGGTACGGTTTGGTTCTCGCCGATGTTTAATGTGGCAGACGATGCAAGTTTGGAAGATACCAGCCCTGATGTACCGTTATTGGCTCGTGAATTGGCTGAATGGATGTTGGCCGATGCGCTGCCAGTGCGCTTTCAATTACAATTGCATAAAATCATTTGGGCGGATGCCAAAGGCAAATAGTTGGCGCAGTGAGTTAACGTCAGCCATAAGCGCTATAAAATCAAAAACGTATTAAAGAGAAATGGTAGGGACACAGGGATGGTCAAACTAATTTTACTGGGCTTATTGGCTGGTGCATTATTCAGTTCAACGTTTATTTTAAACGAGCTCATGAGTACTGCTGGCGGCCATTGGTTTTGGTCAGCAAGCCTGCGCTATATCTTTATGTGGCTAATGATTACCCTAATTATCAGTATGCAACACGGCTTTGGGCGGGTCAAAGAGTTACTCACTATCTTCCGTGAACACTGGGGCTTTTGGTGCATTACTGGCAGTATCGGCTTTGGCGTATTCTATACTGGCATTTGCTATGCCGGCGACCATGTCGCTGGCTGGGTAGTCGCTGCGACCTTTATGTTCACCGTGGTCACTAGCCTGTTGGTATTATTGGCCTTTGGGCAGCGCTTTGACAAAAAATTCATTGTTTACGCCCTACTGGTTTTTCTTGGTGTGGTATTAGTGAACGTCAGTGAAGGGTTACGCGCATCAAGCGTGGCCGCTATACCTATGACTGAAATGCTAATATATGGGGCACTGCCCGCTTTAGTTGCCGCCTTTAGCTACCCCATTGGCAATCAGCTGGTCTGGCAGGTGTCTTATAATTCGCGCAAACATACCGCAGCGCTGCGAATCGCGCGTGATAATAGTATTACTCAAAGTAGTGCGACTCAAAACAGCACTCATAGCAGTAGCGCTCAAGCACTCACGACCGAAGCACCACCTTTATCTATAGATATCAATAGTACCGTAGCCATCGACAGCCCTGCTAGTACTATACACCCTGCGCAAACGCCATCTAGGTCGATGCTACAAAACCTGATTGCCCGTATCCCCGCTATCGAAACTGAACTGCTGCAAAATGCCTTTAATAAAGTATGGCTAATGACCCTTGGTAGTTTGCCATTTTGGTTGATTTTAGGCATTATAGTGCGTCCTGAAGCACCTGCTACCTCGCAGATATTTAACACCTTACTGGTGGCTTTATTAGCAGGCGTTGGTGCGACCAGTATATTTTTATATGCTCGTGAACGTGCTGAAACCTCAAGCGAAGTCGCTGGTGTTGATTCCACGCAGGCCAGTGAAGTGATATTTGCTTTGATTGGCGGTATATTATTACTTAGTAATGCTTTGCCATCAGCCATGGGTTTAATCGGTATTGGACTGATTATGCTAGGTCTTGTTTTGTTTGCTAAAGATGGTTAAAAATGTTTTGACCACTACCTTTTATAGCGTTAACTGATTAATAAACAGCTAGAGTCAATCAAGTTTAAACAAAATACAGTGCTATCAACAACTCTCTTTTATTTTGAACTGACTATACCTTAATGAACATATTTTATATTAAACAGCAATCAAGGGGATAACGATGAGTCATGTTTTCATTTTTCCTGATATTTTGCTGTATGCATTAGATATGGTTGGGGTCGTTGCCTGTGCTATCGCTGGCACACTGCTCGCACAGCACAAAGGCTTCGACATTGCCGGCTGCATCTTAGTGGCAATGGTCAATGCGATTGGTGGCGGCACACTACGTGATATGGCTCTAGATCGCCATCCATTATTTTGGATGACCGATCTCAACTACCTCTTGGTCATTACAGCGACTTCCCTTATCCTGCAGATATTTTTTCATCTTTATCATAAAATTGACAACGCGCTAAAATTATTCGATGCTATCGGTCTCGCCGCATTTAGCGTTATTGGCTTTAAAATCGCCTTAACGCAAGATATGTTGCCAGCGATTGCCATTATGATGGGGGTATGGACTGCAATTATCGGTGGATTGCTACGCGATATTATCTGTAATGAAATACCGCTACTGCTGCAGCGCGAAATCTATATATCCGCCAGTATCGTAGGGTCAGTGACATATTTACTGCTTGAGCATTTGGGCGTTAACGCCGGACTGAATGAGTTTATTATGCTCAGCGTCATTTTTGCGGTGCGGATGTTAGCACTGCGCTTCGATTGGCATCTTCCCTCCATTCGCTTGATTGGTTAACAGGTGGCTAACCTCTTAACCGCTTGAGTGAATTTTTTATGTGAACAATTATGATCAGTATTATTAGTGTCCATGCCTATGCGTTGCTCAACGCATGCTATATGGCAGTCTTTGGTAAATCTTTTGATATGTTATCCGCCCCCACTTTGGGCGTGACATCATCCGCTGCTGTCCCTACGGTTATTGATTCAGCTGTTAATCAAATAGTCCAATCCCCGCTCGCTCTGACGCCTGAGTTTGTGACACGATTTGAGCCTACCTCGTTTATGTTTTGGTTAGAAATGTTTGGTATTTTTGCCTGTAGCGTTTCGGGAACTATTTTAGCTAAACATAAAAACTTCGATGTGTTTGGCTGTATTTTGGTAGCAATGATTGCCGCTATTAGCGGCCCTACAGCGCGTGATATTATTCTTGATCGCTATCCGCTGTTTTGGATAGTGAATATGAATTACCTGTTGATTATTACTATTACTTCTGTTGGGTTTCAGATGTTTTGTAACCCAAAAGCGCGCCATGTAGATGGCTTGTTAAAGCTATTTGATGGCTTGGCATTGGCAATTTTTACCTTAATTGGTATCCAAGTGGCACAAGAAATGGGTGCAAACATCCCTATCTGTATCTTGCTTGGGGTATTGAATATCTTGTTTGGTACCGTCATCCGCGACATGCTGTGTAACGAGATTCCATTAGTGTTACAGCGCAAGATTTATGTGACTGCAGCGATTATTGGCGGGATATTATATTTTGCGATGGAGGGTATGGGCTTTACTCCGTGGATAACCGAGTCGTGTACGATGATTACAATCTTTGTGATTCGTATGCTGGCGGTGCGCTATGATTGGCACTTTCCAGATATTGGGCTGATGAAAAACCATGCCGCATAAGGGATAAATTGATAATACAAAATGATAAGCTGACATAATAAATAAGGGCGCGTTGAATAATCAACATGCCCTTATTTGTTTTCAATTTAAACCGTTTTCGTCTTCTGTAAAGGACTTATAGTCAATGAAAAGTAATATCGATACATAGCAGACTGCTGGCATAAGTTTTTCTTGCTTGCTGTACCTACGCAGACAGAGGCTGCAAAAAGCTTATACCAACAGTACCGTCGCGTTTTCAAGGTGTTTTAACCTTACCTTCAAGCCAAAGTTGGCTCATTATATCTAAGGTGCAACAACAGCCAAATCCTTGACCATGAGCTGTAAACTTTTTTTACCATTCCATTCATTGATATCTAATTCAAATAGGATATGCACTTTTTCGGCACGATAATCCCACTCGCTGCTATCAAAATTAAAATAAATAGCAGCAATCGGATATTGCACATCAGGATAGCGTAGCGATAGTTTAAGATGCTGGTCTTTTAACACTTTAAAGCTGAGCACTTCAAATACACCATCGAATATCGGCGGTGCAAAGCCATGACCCCAAACGCTAGCAGCCGCTAATCCTTCAACGAACCATAAGCTAAAATCACCCGCTTGCAGTGGACCATCAGTAAATTTCTGCTCGGCAAAAACCTCGTCATCAAGCTGTGCCATCACATCATCAAAAGCGCTGACAAAAGCATCGAAATTACCACGCTTAAGGGTCAAACCTGCTGCCATCGCATGGCCACCAAAATGGCTGATCAGCGCTGGATTCTGCTCAGCCACTTGCTCAATAGCATCACGTATGTGCACACCTGCAATCGAGCGCGCTGAACCCTTAATAGGGTCATCATCGCCAACACGCTGCGTATCCGACGGGGCAAACACAATACTAGGGCAATAATGACTTTCTTTTAAGCGTCCCGCCACGATACCGATGACCCCTTGATGCCAATCGTCTTTGTATAGAATGATACTGCGATTGTCATTGTTAATTGCAGCTGGCTTTTTTTCAGCGTTTTTAGTAATAATAATGTCATTACTATTACCAGTACTCTCTTGACCCTTGTAACCATCATTGACACTGCTGTCATTAACACTACTGTTATTAACACTGTTATCAGCGTTTAAAGCCTCTACGATACTATCCGCTTGCGAGCGCATTTCACCTTCGACCTGTCGGCGATCGCGATTTAACTGCTCAAGCTCTTGTGCTAAACCTTGTGCCGTACTCCAGTCTTCGGTTAATAAACATTCAATACCCACGCGCATATTGTCCATACGCCCGGCAGCATTAATCCGTGGTCCTAATACAAAGCCAAAATCTTGTGCATGCAATTGCTTCGGATCACGTCCTGCTTGCTCAAGTAGCGCTAGTATTCCCATACAGCAGCGACCTTGGCGAATGGCAGCCAACCCATGATGAACTAAAATACGATTATTTTTATCCAATATACCCACATCAGCAATCGTACCGAGCGCCACTAAGTCTAAATACTGACTGACTTGTACGGTAGACTTGCCAGCTTCGCGGCGCAATTTTGCTAAGCGTCCGAGCACATAAAAGGCCACACCTACCCCGACCAAGGCTTTACTGGTAAATTTGCAATCTTGCTGGTTAGGATTGACTACCGCTTCAGCAGGCGGTACAGCCTTAGTTGTGAGGTGATGGTCGGTAATAATAACGGTAATGCCATCAGCCTGCGCACGCGCTACGCCTTCATGGCTTGAGATACCATTATCGACCGTGACAATCACTTGCGGCTGATAGGTCTCAATACCCAATTCGACAATCTCAGGAGTTAGACCATAGCCATACTTAAAGCGATCAGGTACTAGGAAGTCGACCACTGCACCCATGGCCGTCAAAGCACGCATCATCAGCGCAGTGCTGGTCGCGCCATCACAGTCAAAGTCGCCGACGATCAGAATACGCTGGCCCTCATCAATAGCCAGATCTAATAAGCGCACAGCTTTGGTAACGCCATGCAACATATCAGCAGGTAGTAGACCTGACAGCTGAGTTTCAAGCTCATCAGGTTCGATGATACCGCGACCCGCATAAAGCTTAGCAAGAGTGAATGATTGGGCGGCAAAGGGTCGCAGCGCAGTGGGCAGCTCGTCAATGCGAGTACCAGTATAACGGGGGGTTAAATTTAGCATGTTGGTATTCTACTGGCTTTGGTGGGCGGTCACAATATTAATTTATAATGTCTTTAGTTATAGCTGAAAATTGTTAGTGCGATAGTAATAGAGTCTGTATGAATGATATTTTCATCTGTTGAGCCCATACCTATCTATCTATCTGTCTATCTATCTGCTATAAAACTTAAAGCATTATTTACAAAAACCTTGCATAAATTTAGTAATTTTCTATGATTTGCTACAAAGCTATAATTGTATAGCGCTCATAAATCCCTAAAATGATAACTATCTGTAATGATTAGCGTCTATAGCTTATTATTAAAATTAAGCTATCAAAGTTAAGTAGCCAACTATAAGTTAGTATATTCTAACTACTGAGTGTCAGCTACTGAAGTTAAGGGCTGGGCGCTAATCATGATATCAGCACTATTTATATACTGAGTTATATACTGAGCACTAATAAGTCTCAGTCGCTAACAGTGATAATTAAATAACTGAACACTGACTATATTGAGGATGATTTTATGAATACTATACCAACCGTTGAAAAACTTCCGAATACGATAGATCCAAATTTAAACTTAAATAAAGTGAAAAAAGAATGTATCGCGATGGTCAAAAAACGTGCCAGAATCTCTGCAGGTATAGCACTCGTACCGGTGCCATTTTTTGATATGGCGGTTGACGCTGGCATGTTGACCCAGCTGCTGCCTGACATCAGCGAACGCTTTGGTTTGATTGAAGGTCGTCAATCCGCAGTTGACTTGCAATCACGCGCCATTCACTGGAGTGCCCTAAAAGATCGTACAGTCGATTTTGCTGGTCTCATGGCCACTCGTGGCATCGTCAAAAAAACCGTTCAAGGTCTTGGTGGACGTATCGCTGCCAAACAAGTGACCAAGTTTATTCCACTTGGTGGGCAATTGGTCGCAGGAACAATGGGCTATATGATTTTTAAGAAAATTGCGACTGATCATGTTGAAGATTGCTATAAATTAGCCAAAGATATTCAGCAAAGGCAACAGGGTAAAAACCTATAATTAAGCGAACTCATCTGTTGTTAGGCATTCATAATCAATAAACGCTATAATCCGTTTAAAATAAGAGAGAGTTATCCATAGCAGTGTGCTGCTCATATCAACGAATGTGGCCCAATGCCAAAAAGCAAAAGCCCATCATTTAGATAGGCTCTCTTACGTCAGCTGGATAGAGGGGTTGGTTTACGGGTGATTCAGTTAGTCAATCAAACCACGCTCAATAAGGTGATTGCCATACTGCTCACGCAAGTCTTTTTTGAGCATTTTACCCGTACCATTTAGTGGGATAGACTCCACAAAAACCACTGCGTTAGGAATCTGCCATTTGATAATCTTGCCTTCGTAATGATCGATCAGCGTTTTTTCACTTAGCTCTGCTCCAGGAACAAGCTGTACAATAACCACTGGACGCTCATCCCATTTCGGATGATCTGCCGCGATAGCTGCCGCCATAGCAACTGATGGATGCGACATGGCAATGTCTTCGAGTTCCACTGAAGATATCCATTCACCACCTGACTTAATTAAATCTTTGGCGCGATCACGAATCATTAAATAACCATCTTCATTGATGGTCGCGATATCTCCGGTGTCAAACCAACCATCTGACTCAAGCGCAGATTCTTCACAATTGAAATAAGTGTCGACGATCCAATAGCCTTTGATCTGTACGTTACCAGGTGTCTGACCATCATTAGGCAACAATTTATTGTCCTGCGCCGCATCAACAATACGAAGTTCAACGCCAAATGGTGGACGACCCTGTGACAAACGTACGGTCAATTTTTCTTCGTCTGATAAGCCGCTATGCTTGGCTTTAAGCTGATTGGCTGAACCCAATGGACTAGTCTCAGTCATACCCCATGCATGCATGGTCTCACAATCAAACTCATCACGGAAAGTCCTCATCATAGACGATGGACATGCCGAGCCACCGATAACGTTACGTCTGAGACTGGTCAGTTTAGTACCGGTCTCTTTGGCAGCAGCCAGTAAGGTTTGCCAGATGGTAGGTACACCAACCGCTAAGGTCACTTTGTGTTCATCAATAATATTGGCCAGACTATGACCATCTAGATTGGGACCCGGTAGCACGACTGCTGCACCGACCATCGCTGCTGCATAGGGTAGACCCCAAGCATTGGCATGGAACATAGGTACCACAGGCAGAACTACATCTGTTGCAGACAGACTGATTGAGTCAGGTAAGCTAATCCCAAAGCTGTGCAGAACTGTCGTACGGTTGGTGTACAGCACCCCTTTAGGGTTGCCGGTCGTGCCTGAGGTGTAGCATAACGAGCTTGGGGCATTCTCATCGAGCTCTGGCCACTCAAACTCGTCAGACTGCTCGTCAACAATGTCATCATAAAAGATCACATTAGGCAGCTGCGCTCTAACTTCTTCATCAGGCGGAGTCATACAGACGAAATGCTTGACGGTGGTTAGATGGTCTTTGACACCCATCACCAATGGTAAGAAAGTTTTTTCGAAGAACAGCACTTGATCTTGGGCGTCATTGATGACGTAGATGATCTGTTGCGGAAACAAACGTGGATTAATTGTATGGCAAACCATACCACTACCAGAGACCCCATACCAAATCTCAAGGTGACGACGGTTGTTCCAGGCAATGGTAGCCAAGCGGTCACCCTGCTCTATACCGAGCTTAGTCAATGCATTAGCAAGGCGTTTGCTGTTGCTGTGCAAGGTTGCCCAGTCAGAATGAGTAGTAGTGCCATCAGTCTCTCGCGAGATAATTGGGGTGTCGCCATGGTATCTGGCGGCATGTTGGATTAGATGGCTAATCAATAACGGGCGGTGCATCATTTTACCGAGCATAACTTCTTCCTTGAAATAGACGTTCTGAATGATTGAGATGAGACGGAATGATTATTAGACTGCAAGATACCAAATCTACAAGTTTGATTGTTTTTTGCCCCAAGTTTTATCGCTGTCATTCCTATGACGTTGTATAAGCATTAGAATGATAGCAGCCTGATGCTTAATACAGCGACACCTCACACCTGTATTAAACAACTTAAAAACCAATATGACCACTATCAGCCATACTTACAAACATATTACCAAACGACAAGCCTTTAAAACTAACCTAGTTTCACACTAGGTTCAAGCCTTTTGACTGACCATTTGCATCTATCTTAGTGACTTGCCTGTCACAAACTTAGAATTGACTAATGTTCTTAGTGCACCTGTTCTTCTGCTTTTAAGCGTAACAAATGATTTGCACACTATAGTCAATTGAAACTGCGCTCATCAATCACGTTAATAGAAGAAAAAATATCGGAAAATACACCTTCCAGTGGCAGTGAGGGATTAGTCTTGGTGGTAGAGTGCACTAACGATATCATGTGCTACAGGTTTAATAGTATACTGCTTTTCAAAAGACTCAAATGGTACCGATGGGCAAAAGTAAGATTTATTATTGCAATATGAGGTAGGAAGACTGAATAATTAAAATTAAGTGAGGATTTATAGTGAGCATATTAGTAACTGTCGCCTGTGATTAGTGACAGACAACTCAATATTTGTTTGATAAATTTTTAATTATTTGGTAGGTTATGCTATCTTGAATATAGCTCATGCTTACTGTACATAATGTGACTCAACGTTATAAAATTGCTTCATAATCACAGATTATTAGCATTACCTTAAAACGGGTAAGACCCATCACTTTCAAATACAATTTTCGAAAATTACTGACTAACATTGAAGGATCGACCATGAAAAAAATCTTAACCTTGACTACCTTGCTTGCTACGTTTGCTCTAGCGGGATGCGCGACGCCAGGATCAAATACAAACTCAGGCAGTTCTGTTGGTACTGCCTCCGGTATTGGTATGAATGTATTCAAGGCCGCTGTTAATAACCAATGTCGTATCGAGCTTGAACAGCAAAGTGCTTGGCGCGTTGCTCGTACTGCCATGACAGTGGAACAAGAGTCAGCAATACAAAATAGAATTTGTAGTTGCGTTAGTGAGCAAGCCCCACAGCAAGTCACCATCGTTGATATGACCAATGCAGCCATAGATTCAGAATATCGCACACAACTGGTCACTAAAGTAGCGGTTAGGTCGCTACAAAGTTGCTACGGAAGCTTCATTAAGTCATAAGTTAGGTTATAAGTGATAGGTTTGCTTAAAAAATGACATAGGGTGCGCCAGTTAACCATGACGCACCCCACTTTTGATATTCAGAAATTCAACTCATATATATAGTTAAAATACCTTAAAAACGCGACGGTACTGCTGGTTTAAGCTTTTTGCAGCCTCTGTCTGCGTAGGCACAGCAAGCAAAAAAACTTATGCCAACAGTAGGTTATGTATCGATATTACTTTTCATTGACTATAGATAATATGCAGCTGTCCGTTCAGTATGAAATAAAAGCATCTCAAGCAGAAATATTAGCCTTCACTTATGGTAGCTAGTTATGGCTCTGAAGATGCTGTCAAAGGCAAAGGCCCTGTTGAAGGTAAGACCATATTGCGAAAGTATTTGGACTCACTATCAAGAATCTTGTTGACTTCTTTGACTAAATCGTCGATAACATCATCATAAATCCCGTGATTCAACTCTTTGTCAAAAGAGGTGAATGGATGTTTACGAGCCGCTGCTCTGACATCAGTCACCCCTTGCTTGGTATAAAAAATATTGACTCGACCATCACTATTCAATACACACTTTAGATCACCCTCTTCAACCACCATTGCCACACTCTCGGGCATGAAAATATAATCATCCACATCAAGCAGTTCTTTTTCTATTCCTCGTTTTAAAAACGATTTGATATCAAACATAGATACACTCCTAAAATTTGCAAACTTAGTCAATTCAAAATAACTTTTACATCAGCTATCCTTTATCAATCTATCCTACATAAGCCAGCTGTCTTTTTTAAGTTGTAAAATGTAAAGCTACGTGTGACATTGGCAATCATACAGAAACCGTAACCTGGGTTAGCAGAAGCGTAACCCACGGTTTTTTATGCCTTATAATTTGAGTTTTATCGCACTGCATCCACTCTGAACTTGGCGATAGAAAACCTTAACAAGGTACAAAGATAAAACTATAGGCTTAATTTCTTTAACTGTTCTCTTATTCTGCCTAACTCTTCTACAATCAGATCCTTAAAACCGTCACTTAATTCATAAGCTCTTAGGTCTATAAGATTGGTTGCTATTATTTCACGACTCCCAAAACTATAATGAGCGGTGATTGAGAATTGCTTAGATAATTTGCTATCAGAGTCACCAAATATAAGAAAAATCCGAGCTAATGCAAAAATTGATTGCTGATTAAAATTCAATAACGCTAGTTACTGTACCAAATGTGCCTTTAGTTCCAACACTTTATCACGGGTTTTGGCGGCATCCTCGAACTTTAAGTCACGCGACATCTGCTTCATTAACTTTTCGAGACGATTGATTTCTTTAACTAGCAAATCAGGACTGCGTAAGATACTAATATCGACATCGGGCAGGTTGCTCTTGACTGGAATCGCTTGGTTATCATTGGCATCGAGGTCTTCACCCGTATCGATTTTGTCGGTGACGTTCCGGCGTGCGCCCCTTGGGGTAATATTATGCTCGAGGTTAAAGGCCACTTGTTTTTCGCGGCGACGATCGGTCTCTTCAATCGCTCGCTCCATACTGGGCGTGATGCGGTCAGCATAGAGGATAGCCTTACCATTAATATGACGGGCAGCGCGACCAATAGTCTGAATCAAGGCACGCTCAGAACGCAAGAAGCCCTCTTTGTCCGCGTCAAATATCGCTACCAGTGACACTTCGGGCATATCGAGACCCTCACGCAGCAAGTTAATACCGACCAATACATCATGCACGCCTGTCCGCAGCTCATGAATGATTTGCATGCGCTCGAGGGTATCAATATCTGAATGTAAATAAGCGACTTTGACATCGTATTCTTTCAGATAACTGGTCAAATCTTCTGACATGCGCTTGGTCAAAGTCGTAATTAAGACCCGCTCATCTTTTTCGCGGCGCTTGCTAATTTCTGATAGTACATCATCGACTTGAGTCAATACCGGACGAATCTCAATCTCGGGGTCAATCAAGCCCGTTGGGCGCACCAATTGCTCGACTACTTGCTCGCTATGCTCCAACTCATATACTGCAGGCGTTGCACTGACGTAAATAGTGGTTGGCTTGATACGCTCCCACTCTTCAAACTTCATCGGCCGATTATTCATCGCACTTGGCAGGCGAAAACCGTAATTGACCAAGTTTTCTTTACGTGATCTATCGCCTTTATACATCGCGCCAATCTGCGATACCGTTACGTGTGATTCATCAAGGAACAGTAAGGCATCCTCTGGAATATAATCAAACAAGGTTGGTGGCGCCTCCCCTGAGGGACGACCAGATAAATGCTGTGAGTAGTTCTCAATACCGTTACAGTAGCCGAGCTGTTGAATCATCTCTAGGTCATACTGAGTACGCTCTTTGAGACGCTGCGCTTCAATCAATTTATTATTATCACGGAAATATTCAAGACGCGGCTCAAGCTCAGCTCGGATAGTGTGAGTTGCCGCTTCTAGCTTATTACGCGGGGTCACATAATGCGACTTGGGATAAATGGTAATACGCGGCACACTGCGTACTGTTTTGCCGGTTAATGGATCAAACCAGGTGATTTTTTCTACTTCATTATCGAACAGATGCACGCGTACAGCCAGCTGCTCAGACTCTGCTGGATAAATGTCTAGTAGCTCACCACGCAAACGATAAGTACCACGACCAAAGTCTAATTCATTACGCATATATTGCATTTCGACCAAACGCTTAATGGTCGCGGTGCGGTCAATGCGGTCACCGACTACGATATGTAGTAGCATTTTGAGATAACTTTCTGGATCACCCAAACCATAAATGCACGATACTGAGGCGATAATGATGGCATCACGGCGCTCTAATAGCGCACGGGTAGCAGAGAGGCGCATTTGGTCAATATGATCATTAATCGCACTGTCTTTTTCGATAAAAGTATCGCTGGCTGCCATATAAGCTTCAGGCTGATAGTAGTCATAATAACTAACGAAGTACTCAACCGCATTATTCGGAAAAAACGCTTTAAACTCACCATACAACTGCGCAGCAAGGGTTTTGTTATGCGCCATAATGATGGTTGGTTTTTGACATTCGCTAATAACTTTTGCCATAGTAAACGTCTTGCCGGAACCAGTAACTCCTAGCAATAGCTGCTCATCCATGCCAGCGTTAATGCCATTAACCAACTTTTCAATCGCCTGCGGTTGATCCCCTGCTGGCTCAAAGTCAGTGATCATCTCAAAGGCGCGGCTCGATATTTGCGTTCCTGACGCATTAACACCACTAATTTCAGCTTCGCCTTGTAGCTGAGTGGCTAATTGGTTTAACTGACGCGATGAGCGCGGTTCGGGCATACGCATAATGGCTTTCTTCTTCTTAAGGTTTATAACAATGTGGGGGCTGAGCGGCTATTTTTAAAGGACAATCGAGTGCTTTATCCTTACGTAAGTGGATGATTTTTATGATGGATAAATCCAGTTACCGAGGTGCTCTGGTAAGGGCAGCCCCTAAAGACAGTCCCTTTAACATCTGTGTTCCTGTTCATAAGCAACCAATACAAACCTAACTTAATAAATCATCAGGACCTTTCCAATCTGCAACCTAAAACCTTCTAAACAATACAATATAGTGAAATATGTATCTAGAGACTCGCGTATAGTCGAGTTATATTCAATCAAGGAAAAACTTATGAAAGGCAATTGTCTGTGCGGTAACGTAACGATTGAAGTAGAAGATATCAATACCTTTGAGGCCTGCCACTGCACGATGTGTCGGCGCTGGGGTAGCGGTCCGCTGATGGCTGTCCATTGCAACTCGAAAATAGATATTACTGGCCGAGAGTCCATGACCGTCTATCAGTCATCAGCATGGGCGGAGCGCGCATTTTGTCATAAATGCGGCACCAATTTATACTATCATCAGCTTGGCTTTGATACCTATGTTTTATCTCTTGGACTGTTTCAAGACCACACCAACTTTAAATTTGAAAGCCAAATTTTCATCGACAAAAAACCAAGCTATTACGAATTTGCTAATGACACTACCAATTTGACTCAGCAGCAATTGTTTGACAAATTTGAAGAAAAAGGCATCACACCAGCTGAATGATCGTCACAAGGGATAGTAGGATAGTGATTTATTGATCAAGTATTATCAAACACCCCTTTATTCCTGATTCGCTTTACAAAGCTTTTCACGTTTAACAAAGTCGTTACACGACCACTCAATAAAGCCTAACGCATAGGGGTTCCATCATTGACATAAGCTGTTATTATCGATACTGAATTAACCATTAACAGCACTTACTTACTTATTACTAGTTACTAGCACCGCGCTTAATATACATTGTAGACGGCAATGCTAACTATAATAATAAAGTGTGAGAAGGTGCTTCGTAGATTCACAACACTGCATTTACAAGCACTATATTTAGATTCGATATAACACTTTTAGCCCACTAATAATTAGATAATGGAGCAACCTATGAGAGAACGTTACGCAAGTGGAATAGACGATGCTACTGCAGCAAAAATGATAGATTTATTGAATGCCAATCTAGCCAACGTCATTGATTTGACGTTAGATGGCAAACAGTGCCATTGGAATTTACAGGGTACTGGCTTCATTGGTGTGCATCAGTTACTAGATGATACTGCAGAGCGTATTCGCGAAGTATCAGATGCGATTGCAGAGCGTATTGTTATTTTAGGTGGTCAGCCTAATGGCATCGCTAGCCGAGTAGTCAAAGATTCTATTCTAGAAGACTACCCGACTGATATCACTGAAGTTGATGAGCATGTCCGTGAGATTACTAACCGCTATAAAAAAATAGCTGTTAAATTGCGTGAAGCTATTGATGCTGCTGGCGATGCTGGCGATGAAGATACTGCTGATTTATTTACTGAAGCCAGCCGAGTCATTGATAAAGATGCTTGGTTCATTGGTGCCAATGCGCCAAAGAACTAATAACACTAAAAAATTAAATTAGAACAAGTTTAACTTATCTGCTGAATAGAAAAAGGTCGCCGCTATGGTGACCTTTTTTATGAACTATAAATTTTATGAGCTATAAACTTCGAAATTTGACAATAAATCCTAGTGCTTGTTCGTTAAGCGGGTAGTATTTTAGAGCCTATATAACTCTTCTTAGCCATATTCCACCAACTGACCTACTCTATAAAATGCCACGCGTAATTATTGGGCTACTTACTGACCTTCTAAGCTTAAGGTTTCAGCGTTAGGAATCGACAAGGTCAAAATAGCCTCTTGGAATAACGGGTTAGCACGGAACTGATTTTCGATATCTTCAAATTTGTGGGCGATGCTGTTTTCTGGCTGATTGCCGACAATATCTACCGCAGCCACCATAAATATCTTGGTAGGCCCTACCCATTCTAGATGTAGATACGACACACTATCGATATCCGGGTGATCTAGCAGCTCTGCCAAAATATAATGATGTATTTTGTCTGTGACTTTATAACCCACTAAAAAGTCACGGTTACGGCTGATTAAAAATATCGCCACCACCCCTAATAACAACCCCACAATGATAGAACCCAGCGCATCCCAAAATGGCTGGCCGGTATACGCGTGCATACCCATAGCGGCAGCCGCAATAACCAGACCCACTACGGCAGCCAAATCTTCAAAAAATACCCCGCGCAGGGTCGCGTTGGAAGTATCGACCACATAATCAATAGCACTAATATTGAGCGCCTTACCATGCTTTTTACTTTGCCGATAGGCTTGTAGTAATGATGCACCCTCAAGTACAAAAGCAACCGCCAAGACAATAAAACCAATGGTGTAGTTGGTCTCAGATTCAGCAGCATTCCATTCTGTAATTCCGGTATAAATAGAGACAATAGAGCCTGCCATGAATACACCAAAAGCCGCAATCATCGACCAGACATAAGATTCTTTGCCATAGCCTAGTGGGTGGCTTTTGTCAGCAGGTTTGACTGCCTTTTTTTCCGCAACGATTAGTAACGTGCCATTACCTGTGTCCGCCCAGGAGTGTGCCGCCTCTGCAATCATAGAGGCTGAGCCGGTCATAAAAGCAGCAACCGTTTTGGCGATAGCGATGATCAGGTTGGCACCAACTGCAATCAATACTGTAATCAATGAGCTAGAGTGCTTATCATCACCAGGTACAGAATTAGAATTATTATTAGACCCAGAACTGGCATCATCATTTGCATCGAAGATAACATGACCAGCACCACGGGCACGACCGTTCGGCGTAGGCACGGGATGCTTGAGATCAGGCGGCGGATTGGCAACAGACGGCTTTAAACTCATGCTAAGCTCAATAAAATGACCAAAAACATCCTGATGTTTAGGATGTTAATATTTAGATTAAAAGATAGCTTAGCCTAAAATAAGTTGCTTATAGTATCAATAGCTTTTTAGTGAGTCGCTGTTTAGTTTGTTAGTACTTTGAACAGTTGGTTGTTACTGTATTTATTGCCGCACTAAAGCGTGTTTCCTGGCTCACCAACCATGGTGGAGATTTCACAGCTTGGGCGATTTGAACCTTCCGTATGCAAACGCTTGCGCTCTAGGGCGGCGTCAAAACGGCATTGCTGCATCGGGGTGTCTACTTTGAGTGGTGGAATGAGTGTTGGTTTACCATTGTCATCAATAGCGACCATGGTAAAATAACAGCTATTAGTATGACGAATGGTGCGCGCTCGCACGTCTTCCGCCTCAACGCGGATACCAATTTCCATCGAGGTTCTACCAACGTAGTTGACACTGGCTGCAAAAGTGACCAACTCGCCCACATAAATGGGCTTACGGAACATCACTTGATCCACTGATAATGTCACGACGTAATTACCGCTATAACGACTGGCACAGGCATAGGCAACTTGGTCAAGCATCTTGAGTAAATCGCCACCATGGACATTACCGATAAAGTTAGCCATATCGGGAGTCATGAGCACCGACATATATAACTCATGGTTTAAAGGTGCTTTTTTGGCAGTTGAAGTGGTGTTAGCTTGAGGCATAGCATTCCTTACGAGCATTTGAGATTTGTTTATTTGGAGGCATATTTATACAGCAGCACGCATGATAGCGCAACTTAATAGCGATTGGATAAACGCCTCGTATACCAAGTGGTCTTTTCATAGTGGTTTTGATTTATGACTCAGTAAGAGTTTTTATTTAAGAATAATCATGGGTTTGAGTTGACGGGACTAAATTAACAGGGCTGAATTGACAGGGCTATATATGAACTACCCACTACCTAAGAGGTAGGGGTTTCTTGGGTAATACCCATACTTAGTACGATGTTCTGCACCAGCGGTTAGGTAAATTTACCAAGCTAACACCCTTGAACCAAGGGTTTTTTGAGCGTTTGCAAGCATCGCAACCCTTCATTTAGGATATTGATGCTGGCGTTAATGTCGCGATCATTTTTGATTTTACAGCTTGGACAACACCACGCTCTATCACTTAGCTTAAGCTCACCTTTGCCAAGGATATGACCACAGCAAGAGCAGGTTTTAGACGAAGGATACCATCTATCAACCTTGATAACGGTCTTGCCGTACCAGTCCGCTTTATAGGTCAGCATATTAGTAAAGGTTGACCATGAACTGTCAGCGATTGCTTTAGCAAGCTTATGGTTTTTGAGCAACCCTTTGACGTTCAAATCCTCAATCGCAATAATGTCGTGGTTTTTGACGATATTGAATGAGGTTTTATGTAAGAAGTCAGTGCGGGTGTTTCTGATCCGCTCATGAATTTTAGCGACGTTGGTATTCTGCTTTTGGTAATTGCAACTTTCGGATAATTTACGATTGGCAGCCTTTGCCACCCGCGCCCGCTTGGATAAAATACGTTGCGCCTTGGCAAGCTTGCCTTGAAGTCTCGCTAGAAACTTAGGATTAGCAACTTTTGTGCCGTCCGATAAGACGATAAAGTCTGTTAATCCTAAATCAATACCGATATTTGATTGGGTTTTAGGTAGATCGACGGCTACCGTTTCAACCAAAATACTGACAAAGTATTTACCAGTCGCGGTCTTGGTAATGGTGGCGCTTTTAACCAGCCCTGTAGTTTTTCTCTCAATGTTCGCTTTGATATGACCGATTTTTGGCAACTTAATACGGTTCAAGCCAACCGCAATCGTGCCTTTTTGATTGTTGGTGGTATAACTGTCTTTTTTACCTTTGTGTTTGAAGTTTGGGAAGCCGAAAGTAGGTGATTTGAAGAAGCTTTGGAAGGCTCTTTGCAGGTTAATTTGCACATTGGCCAATGCCAAGCTATCCACTTCTTTTAGCCATTCAAACTCTTTTTTATACTGAGCGGGTGTGTTTTTTAAGCTTTCTTTATGACAGTCATAATGTTTTATTTTATCAGCAAGCATTCTATTCCATATAAAACGAGCGCAGCCGAATGACTTAGCAAAGTACACTTGCTGGTCATCAGTCGGGTACAGCCTGAATTTGTAGGCTTTAAGAATGGGTTTGCTCATTTTGAACCTTGCTCAGTAATATATTTTTTAATAACCTCTAATGGCGCACCGCCTGTCGTAATCAAACAAAAAGACTGCGCCCAAAACTTATCTTTCCAGAGTTTTTGTCTGATCTGAGGAAATTCTTTTTTAAGTAGTCGGCTGCTTGCTGATTTATAGCTGTTAATAAACTTGCTTATCTCGGTTTTTGGGTGCGCTTTGAATAAAATATGCACATGGTCTTTATCGTGATTCCATTCAATACACTCAATCTTATAATTAGGGGAAATAGCATCAAAAATAGCGTTGGCTCTATTTGACACCTCGTCATCAAACACCTCTCTTCGATACTTAGTAACCAGTATTAAGTGGTAGCTGAGCAAAAAGACTGAATGAGAATTTGTGTCTAAGACCATTTTATTGCAATACCTTTGTCTTTTTAGACTGAGTTGATATTACCATAGTGATTTATGTCGTCATAGTCAATAATGCATTCATCCCGCTACTTTAGAAGTAGGGGATTTCTGCGGAACTTTTGTTAAATATAAGCCAGCTGATTTAAGTTAGCTGAGCCAATGGAAGCGATAAGCCAACCATGCCACAATGGCACTGACAGAACCAGTCAATAACCCACCCCATACAAAGTCGACTAGTGCCGTATCTAGGGTAAAGCCTTTGTACAATGCTAAGTTAGTAAAATCATACGTTCCATACGCCATCAGCCCAATTAGTCCACCTAATAAGAAAATATATCCAACTGAGTTACCAGCTTTGATTTGTGGGTACAATACCAGTATGCATAGCGCCAATACATAGAACATATAAAAAACGCCAGCTGCGAGCATATTTGGTTCATCAGCAAGCAAGTGTCCGATACGCTCCTCATAAAATGCGCCTTTCATGGTCGTCAGCCAGACCGCATCGACACCTAAAAATATGACAACAGCTGCAAGATAAATAAATACGTAAGCCATGATAATGTCCTTTTATAATGACATGCTTTAAGCATGATGCTTTTTTGTAGCGTTGGTTGTGATGATAGCGCTTCATCATAACAATGTTTGCCTACTCTTTCTATGCTCCCCCACTCAACCGACTATTATGCTGCTGGCAAGTCGGAAAAGTGTAGCGTATCTATATTGTCGGGTTTCACCGCAGTGACCTGTACCACACCAATAGTACGCTCCAAAAACCCCCCTTCACAATAACAGAAATAAAACTCCCATAGGCGAACAAAGGCCTCATCATAGCCAAGCGCTTTAATCTCTGCACGCTGCGCCATAAAGGTCGCACGCCAATCCCGCAAAGTATAAGCATAATCAAAACCATAATCATGTAACTGCTTGACGACCATATCCGTTTGCTTGGCAAATTGTGTGGTCAGTTCCTGGTTGGACAATAAGCAACCACCAGGGAAGATATGAGTCTGAATAAAGTCGACAGATTTTACATAATCGCTATAATTTTGATCATTAAAAGTAATGGCTTGTAGCACCATCAACCCAGTTGGCTTGAGGAGATCATTACATTTGGCAAAAAAAGTAGGTAAATACTCGTGTCCAACCGCCTCAATCATCTCAATACTGACCAGTTTATCATAATGCCCGGTCAGCTCACGATAGTCCTGTTTTAGCAGAGTAATGTTATCAGAAAGCCCAGCTTCCTCGACACGGCGGCGTGCTTCTTGGTACTGCGCGTCAGAGATAGTGGTGCTGGTCACCTTGCAGCCATAATGTTGCGCCGCATAAATCGCAAACCCACCCCAGCCTGTGCCGATTTCAATCACATGATCCTCAGCTTTGAGTTGTAATCGCTGACAGATGAGCGCCAGCTTGTGCTGCTGCGCCTGTGCCAGTGACATATCAGGCGTAGGATATACCGCTGATGAATACATCATGGTTGGGTCTAAAAACCGCTGATACATCGCATTGCCTAAATCGTAGTGTGCCAAGACATTTGACTTTGCACCCGTCTGATCATTACTACGTAACTGATGCTTGGCTTTTTCAAAAGTCTTACTAATGCTGGCAAAGCGATTCTCTAAATTATCAATTACCGCTAGGTTGCGCGCTGATAGACGTATGAGCCCCGTTAGATCATTAGTGTCCCACTCCCCATTAATATAACTATCGGCCAAGGCAATAGAACCCCCAAACAACAGTTGACGATAGACATTGCTATCATGAATATTCATGGTGATATGTAAGGGATGTCGACCAACCGCCGAGCTACTACGCACTTTTGAATGATTGGAAACTGAATTTTTGGTAGGGTCGCCAAAGGTCTGAACGACAGGTGTCACTTCGTCAGAGTCCTCAATGATAGTGATACTGCCAAACTGAATATGCTGCAGTGCACGAAATATAGCCTTTCTTGCCAGATAGTTCACACTATTATTTACAGGTTGCAAGACTGCGCTGTTATTAACGGCTTGGCTTAATCGTGCCGTAATTTTTCCAACAGTTGAAGATGGTGTACGATCGGTTGGGCGTGCTGGCATGGTCTCGTTATCCTTGTCTATATATTTTGTATTCTGTGACTGGACTCCTGAAGCATCCAGAGTGGTCTTTTGAGAGTGACTGTTTTTGTCATCATATTTATTGATATCGACTGCTTGCTGTTGGCTATCTGCTAACTTTTGATCATAACTAATGTAGGGCACTTTTTTAATGGCATACAGTTTAAATGCGTGCCAATAAATGCGGGTCAATGAACTGATATTCATCAACGGATTTTGACGTAAGCTTTGTTGGACACTGTCAGCAGTCATCGGAATGCCGGTCATTTTTACCCCAGTTTTTAATACCTCACCGCGCACATCGCTGATATTGATTGCGATACGAACCTGCAAGCAATCACCTTTCCCATCATTTATGCCGGTAGTTTTAGGCTCTTCGATGGACTGATTTTTTACCGAAACCTGCCATTGGTACCGTTGATCGATAGGATTAAAAGGTGAAACATGAAAATCCTTATCATGACAAAACTCAGTATTCGCACCCGTCAATAAAAATCCATAATAATGGCGTTTATTCCACGGGGTGTTAGAGACTTCTGCCAACAAATGAGTAGGCGTCTGCTCACTATCGAACCCCAAATAAAAATTTACCGGGCTAAAATATATTCCTGCATTACGGCAGACTACCAAGCCGATCATGTCACCGGTCGGCACGCTACCTGCATACTGGTTAAACGCCTGATGTAGACGCTGTGTCAGATTTTGCGCTGAAGTTTGCGCTGACAGTGGCACTGATGACGCTGGTTGTTCGACCTTACTGCCATGAGCAACATCAACACCAATGTCAGTATCATTGTTGTCGTCATCGACGCTATCCCTGACTTTTGCATCATCATTTAGACAATCGGCATGTAGAGAATCAGCAGGTAGAGAAGGATTATTTAAATAATTGCCCTTTAAATAATTGCCCTTTAAATAATCTTCAGCGTAAAACTGCTGCAAAGCGCTATGCTGTGCTGAAAATAACGGTAGCCCTTTCAGACCTTTATGCTGACTAAATGTTGGTGTCGCTACTTCTGGCAGGCACTGGCCTGCTGCTAATGCGCTAATATTCACACCCCAATAACGATAAGGATAAGTGAATTTGTGCACGCTTGGTAATAGGCGACTGTGCCAAGTCGTACCCTCAAATAACTGATGAGGATAGCTTGGCGTCGAAGCCGATTCGGACGGATGAGCAGTTGTGGACATAAGGCTCTCTTTAAGTGTTGCAGCTAGCAAATGTTGCAGCAATATTAATTATCTTAGATACCACTATTAAAATATAAACTATTGTTGAACTATAAGTTGTCGTTACTAATTAGCCAGTATCGACATCCTATTGTGCTTTACGACGTCTACCAAACAAGCCCCGTTTTTTCTTGCCACTGAATTCATGAATGGTTGGTTGTAGAGTGGCAATATAGTCAACCAACTCTTGGTTAGTAGTCGCGGTAACCACCTGACGTTTTTTAAGTTTCCGCGGCTGCTTGTCTGCCTTTACTGGCAAATCTTGATAACGAAATGGCGTATGGGCCGTTTGGGCATCAGGTAAATGGCTAGGGTCAACCTCATCTTTAATCTCAATATCACGACCCAACGCTTGGCAAACGCGCAGCCCACTTCGCACGCCGTCTTCATGGAAGCCATTGAACCAATACGCCCCACAAAAGTGCGTATGTAAGCCATTACCAGAGATGCTGGTCCACTTTGTTTGAGCGGCAACCATCGCTTGATCAAACACTGGGTGACTATAATACATACGCTTTATAACCTGAGCGGGATCTATATCATGATTTAAAGTGACCAGATAATTATGTTGCTTCGTCAGCCGCTGCAAAATATTCATATGATACGTGAGTGCTGGTTTGACCGGCTGTTGCTCACTCTTATTTTCAACATCATTTTTTCGATTGGGCTTTTTATTTGCCTTATTATCAATAAGGTAATTCCAACTTGCCCATGCCAATGGTTTTTTGGGTAACACGCTAGTATCAGTATGTAGGACAGCGGTATTTTTGGTAAAGTGGAAATGGCTTAGCACTTCGGTCTCATCTTCGCTGGCATCGCTTAATAGACGCAAAGCGGTATCGGCATGGCAAGCAAAGATCACTTCATCAAATATTAAAGTTTGCGAGTCACCGCTAGTTTTAACATTTGCATCAGTATTCGCATTGGTATTTATATCAGTACTCACACTGGTATTTGCACTAGTAGTTACAAAACTTATGGACACCTTGCCATCATGACGTTCAATAGACTGTACTGGGCTATTAACTCGCACGGTGCCGCCCGCTTTGACAAAACGGGGCACCAGTTTATTAACATATTGCTTAGAGCCGCCCTTGATAGTAAACCACTGCGGACGATTAACAACCTCAAGTAAACCATGGTTATCAAAGAACTGAGCAAAGAACACCAGTGGAAATCCTTGCACTTCTTTCAGATTAGTTGACCAAATCGCGGACACCATTGGTAATAAATAATTATCAGTGAACAACTTACCATAGCGCTTACTGGCTAGATAACTACCCAATGTTTGTTCTGTAAAGGCACTGACATCTTGTCCTTGCTCGCGTGCAGTATCGTAGTCTTTTCGGATCTGCAAGATATGCTTGTTAAACTGCAAAATATCTTTGATAAATTGCCAAAACTTGGGGCTGAGTATGTTTTTGCGTTGCGACAATAAGGTGTTGAGCGTATGACCGTTGTACTCGAAATTACGCGCGGTATTTTTAACCGAAAAGCTCATGTCCGTTGCCTGAAACGGTACTTGTAAATCGTGAAGTAAACGAAAAAAGTTAGGATAAGTACGTTCATTAAACACGATGAAACCGGTATCTATCGCACTGCTTTCTGTTTTGCTGGCTTTTGATTTTTTGCCATCTTGTAATGCCACATCGATAGTATTAACGTGCCCACCGATATAGTCATTGGCCTCAAATACTGTCACCTCATATTGCTTCGCCAAATAGTGCGCGCAAGTGAGACCTGATACCCCTGAGCCGATAATGGCCACTCGTTTCTTAGCTTGAGAATTAATGGCATTAGAATCAATGGCATTAGAATCGACGCTTGTTTCAAGTTCAGATTTAGACTTCGTTGATTGCGATATTGATTGCAACTTTACAGATTGAGCTGGTGCAGGCTCACGCTTGCGGCGGATAAACGACATAAACACTTTCCTTTGTACTCTATGTAGATATTCTATTTGGTGGTGTATTACTGACTATTTTTTATTCATTTTTTTGCTGACTTGCTGCCAGATCATATCGGGTAACGCCCCCAAAGTCTTTAGTGGTAAGGTCAGCTTTTTGGGAAATTCAATGACCTTATTGCCATTCTCAATCCCAGCACGGATAGCGCGACTGGCTTGCTCTGTAGTCTGAAGGAAGGGCATTGAGAAGTCGTTTTGCTTGGTCATTGGGGTTTCCACAAATCCGGGCACCACTAAACTCACCGCAACACCCTGAGGCGCTAAGCTAATTTGTAAGGTTTTCATTAGATAGTGAATCGCCGCTTTTGAGCTACCATAAGCTTCTGCTCGTGCAAAAGGCACATAAGCAGAGGCTGAACCAATACCAACTAATCGGCCTTTGGATTCAATCAGTTTTGGTAACACGCCTTCAATAGCATGCGATAAAGTGCCCATATTGACTGACAATACCTTCATAAACACACTGCTATCAAAGTCTGGCATATCTAAATATTCGCACATGCCAGCACCACAAATCGCTAGGTCAACCTGACTTATTTTATCAAAGGCCTCAATCACCTTATCGCGGTCCATCAAGTCCAGATTAATCGTCTCTGCTCCCAATTCTTTGAGCGCAGCTAATGCCTGATCATCACGTCCAACGGCATAGACTTTGTGGCCTGCTAACAGATAATCTTTAGTCAATTGGTTACCAATACCAGAGGTCGCACCAGTGATGAGAATATGAAGTTTTTTAGGAGAACTGGTCATCGTGAACATCCTTCTTTTGATCGTTATTTATTGGGATTCATTATAGTTTATCACTAAAAATTGCTGTATTTACCGCATAAGTGATTAATTCTTTATGTTCTTTTAGAACCTGTTTCTAACAGACATATTATTAACCCTCTTTTAATAATTTAGGTTTTCTATTTAGAGCATCTAACCAATTATAGTATAAGGTAAGACAACTGTTGTTGTAACTTCGCAAACCATTGCTTAATTGTAGATTTTCATTGAGTGTTTTTCTCAGATTAATTTAGCAATTGGTGTAATCAACCCCTATATATTTAGGGCAGGACAATAAATATAGGTTGTTGCTTTTCTGTTGCTAGCCACCTAAGACAGCCTGATAGCAGCATGCTACAATACTAAAACGGAACCTGTTTACTGAACCTATTGATAGTGACCATTAAAAGAATATTAGGCAAACTCATAAGTAGAACTATAGATTTTTATTTAATCGTTTCATAATGATCGAATAACTGTTAACAAATTTGATGTAAAACGCTATGAAAACTATCAAAGCATGATGAAAACCATTAAAACGTTATATAATCGGTATTCAATTTTTCCAAGCCCCACTCACAGATAAAAAGGATCTCTCATGAGCGAACTGCAACTGTCTGACCGCGTCAATAATATTAAGCCGTCACCGACCCTTGCCATCACCAACAAAGCCAAAGAGCTTAAAGCGGCTGGCAAAGACATTATCGGTCTGGGTGCAGGTGAGCCTGACTTTGATACCCCAGAACATGTTAAGCAAGCAGCAATCAAAGCAATCAATGATGGCTTCACTAAGTATACTGCCGTTGATGGTACCCCAGAGCTCAAAAAAGCAATTATCGAAAAGTTCAAGCGTGATAATGACCTCAGCTATGAACTCAATGAAATCTTAGTATCAGTCGGTGGCAAGCAGTCATTCTTTAATCTTGCCCAAGCTTTTATGAACCCCGGTGATGAAGTCATCATTCCAGCCCCATACTGGGTCAGCTACCCTGACATGGTTATCATCGCTGAAGGCGTGCCGGTCATCGTAAAATGCCCTGCTGAGCAGGACTTCAAAATCACCCCGGAGCAATTAGAAGCCGCCATTACTGACAAAACCAAAATGTTAGTGTTGAACAGCCCTTCTAACCCTACCGGTATGATTTATACTTTAGATGAACTAAAAGCACTGGCCGAAGTACTCAAAAAGCATCCACAAGTCTATGTTGTTTCAGATGATATGTACGAGCACATTCGCTGGACCGGTGATAAATTTTATAACATCTTGAACGCTGCCCCTGAATTAAAAGAGCGGGCGATCATCTTAAATGGGGTATCAAAAGCCTATGCGATGACCGGCTGGCGTATCGGCTATGCCGGTGGTCCAGCTAAATTGATTGGCGCGATGAAAAAAGTACAGTCGCAGTCAACCTCATGCCCAACGTCAATCAGCCAAGTGGCTGCCGAAGTGGCTATCAGTGGTGATCAAAGCGTCCTTGTGCCGATGGTAGAGGCCTTTGAGAAACGTTGTGACCTAGTAGTTGATGGCTTAAATGCTATTAAAGGTATCACCTGCTTACGTCCTGATGGTGCGTTCTATGTTTATCCTAATATCGTACCGTTAATTAAAGCTGCTGGCTTGTCTTCTTGTACCGAATTCTCAGAATGGTTGCTAGAGAAAGTTGGTGTTGCGGTCGTTCCTGGCGATGCATTCGGCCTCGGTGGTCATATGCGTATCTCATACGCGACTGATGAAGCAACGCTAAAAGATGCGCTAGCACGTATCGAAAAAGCAGTCGCTGATTTAGACGTTGTCGAATAAGTGTTAAAAACCAGCTGTTTTAGGAACTGGTTTTAAAAAACAGTCGCAAAAACGAGCTTAGCAGAGAGTGTTTAAACTAAAAAAGACGTCCTATCCTAGGCGTCTTTTTTGTCATAACTTTATAGACACTTTATTTTTATAGACACTTTATTCTTGTAGATGCTTTATTGGAATTTTAGAGATATTTTATCTTTGCTGTTATTAGCGCTGTCATTGATGAAACCTAACCTTAAAATAGTGTATTCACGCGAAAATAACGCTAATGGTTATTAAAAATAAAAAAAAGGCTTGACCTATTTTTTATCTTTGCTAGAATACGCACCTCTTAGCAAGAACTCGTTAGAGTCTGCGCTAAGCTAATTGTGAAAATGTTAACTTTCACAACTTATTCCTCAATAGCTCAGTTGGTAGAGCAACGGACTGTTAATCCGTGTGTCCCTGGTTCGAGCCCAGGTTGAGGAGCCAAATTTTAGTAATAGCTAGTAAATAACTTGAGTCACCTTTGATTCGATTATGGCATATGCCAAGACCCTCATCACTTTGATGGGGGTTTTTTTATAGCTGTCTCTTTATAGCTGTTTAGAATCACTTGAGCCCTGCTATAAACCGCTGTGCAACTATAGTTAAAATACCTTAAAAACGCGACGGCACTGCTGGTATAAGCTTTGTGCAGCCTCTGTCTGCGTAGGCACAGCAAGCAAGAAAAACTTATGCCAGCCGTAGGCTATGTATCGATATTACTTTTCATTGACTATACTGGCGTCAGAGGACTGTTACTAAACATGATTAGAGATAATAATGTTGCACAGAAATTATTTATTTAGCAACTGAATGGATATTTTTACACGATACAAACTTCATATTAAGCTTAGTAATGGGCTTTTATCTGCTCTTAAAGAAGAATCTCATAAAGTTACTGATAAATGACATCTTAAGGTTGACAGCTAATCGCTACTTGGCTAGAATATGCACCACATAACGCGAACTGGCTCAGCATTTATGCTCAGTAAGTCCGTGGTTATCACCGTTTATTCCTCAATAGCTCAGTTGGTAGAGCAACGGACTGTTAATCCGTGTGTCCCTGGTTCGAGCCCAGGTTGAGGAGCCATATTGTAAGAAACCTTCATCACTATCCGATGAAGGTTTTTTTATGGATGCTGTTTTGGCGTGGCCATAGTGTTCTTTTGGGCCGTTTTGTTGTATGGTAGGTACTACTGCTCACGTTTGGTCAGTAGCGTCTATCTTCAGCATTGTCGGACGTTGTCAGCGCTTTTAACAAATAGCCTAACCGCTATTTATATAAGACCTATCTATAGTTTTCGTTCAAGTTCTTTATTCCTACTCACTACTAGTAATGGTTTATTATGATACCTGCACGCATAAAAAATAAATTTTCTGATCATCCGCAAAAAATCATGCGCCCGATTAGTATTCGTCTCTCTGAGGAGATGATTGAGCTGTTAGGGGCGACTTCATCAGAGCTTGGCTTTAAACGTATTCAAGGGCTGATTCGTTTGTATATTCGCCAGGGTCTTGATCGTGATCATCAAGATTATACCTTAGCACATGACGAGGTCTTCATTGAAACGCTACGTAAGCGTGGTGTCAGTCAGCATATTATTGATGAGGCTATTGTCGTCACTCATAACAATAATACTACCCACCCATTATCTGAGCTTCAAGATGATGATTAGCCTTCCTGCTCATATTCTCGTTGTTATTAACAATCGCATTACTGTGAAAAATCACTGATAAAAACAGCTGTTGATAAAAAATACGTCAAGGTTAAGCTTACCAAGTAATGCTTAACCTTGACGTATTTTATTTTCTGATACGCTTACCTGCCTCTTGTTTACTTTAAATCCTTGTTTTTTCAGTCAGCCATTATGGTTTCTTAGCCCTTATCTTGCAAAATTTAACACAATATTCAGCGATAGTTGAGCGCACTAACCCGTGAAACACAGTATATTAAGACTAATGGTCTACTTATAGATCATAGTATATTTTCGCTCGGACCAATTAATTGATCGCATTGCTAACACTGTTAAATGATATAAGAATATCTTAGTCCAATCGTAAAAATCTATAATGACGCACTGACCGTAAGCATATACTTAGCTGAGTGTTGACCTAGATAGACGCTCACAATAGCTAGACACTCGCAAAGACTCAGTACTTGTAATGGCTCATTACTTGCGTAGTGACCTATACCTAGATGCTGATGAGGAGGCATATGATGGTAAATTTCTCAAGTAAGCAGTTAATAAATCGCTGTCACGCGGTAATACACTGCCTTGATATATTGCGCCCAGCGCTAGCCGGTAAGGGTATCCCTAAGCGTATGAGCAGCGTTATGCTGCTGTTGCTGTCTTTGGGTATGGCACCGGTCTTCAGTGGCTGCACTATGCCCCAATCTGATCCCAGTAAGCAAGTCATTCCTACTGACTCTGATCAATGGCAAAAAAAGCTAGGTGATAGCTTTGAGCAATTACCTGAGAACGATCGTCAGCTTCTCAGCCGCTATATGCTGCGTATGAAACTTAGTGATGCTTACAAATCAGGAGCCAATACACGTACGTCTATTAAGCAGGCTCTAGTACAGCAACGTGAGTATGAACGCCTCCACCCTAATAATCCAACGGGCAAAAAAAGCCCAATCGTCGCTAGTAGACAAATGGGAGCTGTTAATGCCCAAACTTATCCAGTTGCCCTACTGCCAGTCAAGACTAGCGATAGTGACAGCCTAAACCAAGTTAAACTACCGTTTATGCTTTCCAATCATGGCACTGTACCTATTAAGAGCTTTAAAGGCTCGCTACTAATGAAAGATGCTAGGCTAACTAAGGGGAAACGCTTTAACGTGCCGCTTACTCAGTTCGTACCACCCATCTTGCCTGAGCAGTCGGGTAAAGTAGTTATTGAGAGTAGTATTGAAGACCTCAACGTCATGCGCGCCATTAAAAACACGCAAGACGTAACCATAGAGATTAGTGAGGGCACACTGATGCTTGCCGATGGACAAAAAATTGAGTTTACCGATATCCTAGAAAAATGATGGTGGATATTAATCTTTGGTATTTACTAATCATAAGGTTAAAGCATAAAACTAAACCATAAAAAAGCCCCAATCAATGAATGATTGGGGCTTTTTGAATTTGGAGGAGACGGAGAGATTCGAACTCTCGAAGGGCTACGAACCCTTGTCGGTTTTCAAGACCGGTGCATTCAACCACTCTGCCACGTCTCCATTTGTGCATCATTATAACGATCTGAAATGAGAATGCAAGGGCTAATGTAAAAAACCCAAACTATTTTGCCACTAACCGCTGTTTGCTGGCCTGTTGTTTACTAGAAGCGAGATGCAAGCACATATCGAGCAGCCGGTTGGCATAACCCCACTCGTTATCATACCAGGCAAAGACCTTATATTGATTGCCGATTTGCATCAGCTGCTGACCATCAATAATCAGCGACTCAGGCTGGTGAATAAAGTCGCTTGAAACCAATGGCTCATCAGTATAGGCCATAATGTTGGTCAAATTATCGTCGCTAGCAGATTTGAGCGCCTTACGCAGCGCTTCTACACTGACATCCGGCGTACTAAATACAAAGGTCACATCAATCGCCGCGACGTTAATCGTCGGTACTCGGATCGAGTGGCCGTTTATCTTCCCTACCATTTTCGGTAACACGCGCTCGGTCGCCGCAATGCTACTAGAGGTAGTAGGAATAATATTGTATCCCGATGCACGCGCCCGTCTCGGATCTCGATGTGCTTGATCAAGCACAGTTTGGTCAGCAGTAACCGCATGAATCTCGGTCATCATCGCCGACTCCACTCCAAAGGCTTTATCAAGGGTAGCGATTAGTGGCACTAGTGCTTGAGTCGTACAAGATACGCTGGAAATAATTGGTAGATCATTGGTCAGTTCGTCACTATTAACCCCCATAACGATACAGGCATCGACATCATCAAAGGGTGCTGCACCAATGATAACTTGGCGTGCACCCGCTTCAATGTGTAGATATGATTGCGCATAGGAGCGAAAATGGCCAGTGCATTCTAGTACCACGTCTACCTGCAAATCTTTCCATGGCAATGTTGCTGGATCAGATCTTGATAATAGACGGATGCAGTAAGTAAGATTGTTTTTGGTCAAGCACAGCTGAATGTCATTCTTTGCTGTCGCACAGGGTTTTTGCTGACGATCGGTGATGCCTTCTTGTACTATATCAGCAGTAACGCCCAATCGGCTCAAGCGTCCATGCGTGCTATCGAACCTGAGTAGATGCAATAAGGTCTCAGCCGGCGCTAAATCATTAATAGCAACCACATGAATGGCACGACCAAGCACCTCAAAGCGCTCCAGTAGCGCGCGTAGTACGTTACGCCCTATACGACCAAAACCATTAATAGCAATTCTGAGCGGCTGGGTATGCTCGCTGGTCGCATGAAGCGCCGCTGCTATCGCGGGGTCAGACGTCAGACGATAAGTGGCACTAGAAAAATCAGGCATAAAAAGTTATCGCTATAGATATAGGAGCAGGGAGATTTAGGCGTTGTAAGGACCACAACAAAATGATGTCAGAATACTAGTACGCAGGCTTAGGAACGCGAGCTTCTAGGATAGTAAGCACTTATAGTGTAAAAAAACCAGTATCTTACGGTGTGATAAAAATTAGGGCCAAACGGATAATGTTATAATCGATGCTCTGCTTGAGGTGCTCAAAAACGGGGCGCAATTTCACATTGCCATCGTCATGAAAATCATTAGGATTGTTGGCCACTTTAATAGCCACATAGGCATTACCGACCGCCGTCATCACCTCATCTTCAGGGCGCAGATGATCACAAGCAAGGCTTGAATCTTGGCGTTTAAGATCACTAATATGGCGCATAATCGTCGATTGTGCAAGCCCGCGTGTCTGTGCAATTTCAGCTATGCTGAAACTTTCTTCCAATAGTAGCCGTGTTGCGAGTAAAGTACTCTCTGATTTGTCGGCAACTTGATTGCCTAATTTTTGCTTTTTATCTTGCTGTGCTTGCTGCTGTTCCCGGCGCTTCTTTTGCAGATTAGCGTAAGCATCAATCACTGCTTGGTTGAGAGTACCACCCGTTTTTAGAATGAACTTCTCATGTGCTTGTTGCATGCTTTTTTCGTCAAGCATCGCATAGTTGGCATCCGCTTCATCAGAAAGTACTAAGAACCGTTTATCTGCCCCGCGCGCTAGAGGGTCTAGCTGTAAGCTCATATCGTTCATGCCAAGCAGCTGTAGGCCTGCCAGAGACTTTAGCCGCGATAATGCTACATATCCCTGCCCAAGCTCAAAGGTACGGGATAAATCGATTTCAGCGGCATCTAGGGTCATCCCTTGCGATTTATGAATAGTAATCGCCCACGCTAGACATAGGGGTACTTGTAAATAGCTGGCCAGCACTTCACCACTTTCATCCTCAATCATCCACTCTTCAGGCTCAGCGACCACTTCACGTCCTGTATTAAGCCGGACCACTGGCATTTTTTGCGGTGCAGGTTTCTTGGTTTTAGCTTTAGCTTTTTCTTTTGTTTTAGTGCCCGCCTTAACATTAGTGCTATCGTTAGCGCTTAGTTCCTCGCTATCTTCATTAATTAAAGCATCGTTTTTATCTTTGCTACTATCATCAACTTTTACGGCTGCAAAACCAATCAACTCGCCCATCGTACCATTAGAGACCCCAAGCTCAGTGTTGTTTTTGATAAACATCACTTTCGCACCGACTTTCAAAATAAGCTCGTCTTGGGTACGCACAGTTTTCTTTAGGGTATCTACTAGTTTATCGTCGCCAGTCGAGGTCGCGTCGAAACGCATCATCTCGCCAGATAAGTCTGCCAGCTCTTTATCATTAATTTTATTAACGTTGAGATTATGGGTGTATAGACGAGTACGTTTGATGTCGACATCTTGATCGTAGGTAGCTTCTAGAGCCGTAATTGCCTCAAAGGTCACATGCTGACGGCGAATTTGGTTCAAGATATCGTCCAAATCGATACCACCATTTGCCGCTTCACTGACCTGCCGATGCTGCTCACTCAAATAGCAAACATGAAACTTAGCATCCAACCACGCCTCAGACATAAAGGCAAACTTTTCTCTATTACTCTCGCCCTTACTACCAATGGGTGGCAACTGAAAAAAGTCCCCTGCGACCACCACCTGAATCCCGCCAAATGCGGTGTCATTTTTACGGACGTGCTTGAGCACTTGACTGACTAAATTCAGCTGCTTGGCATGCAGCATGGATATCTCATCAATGATAAGTACTGCAGTGTCTTTCAGTCTATCCGCTAAAAACTGTTTGCGAGATAAATTGGTCAAATCGCGTTCGCTCAGTTCATCCTTAATGCCAATCCCTGACCAACTATGAATCGTAGTGCCATTCATGTGGGTAGCAGCAATGCCAGTACTGGCAGTCACTGCGACTGGCACTCGGCGGGCACGCAAATAATTGATGTACTGGTTAAGGGTATAGGTCTTACCTGAACCTGCCGAGCCCGTCAAAAAGACGTTTTGACCTGTTTTTAAGATATCGAGAGCAGAAGATTGACGCATAGATCCAAACCAACCAATAATATGAGAAAAGAAGAGAGCTGCTATTGAAAACATTCAATGGGTAGCGGCCTAAACATGGTAAAAAGTAGAACTGTCTGACTGTCTATTGAACAAGTAGACTGTTAAGCCCACAATTATAGCAGCTGTGCGAACTTTGCGAACCTCTTTAAGCACCTAACAACTAATAACTTAAAGTTATTATTAAACTAAATTATTATTATTAAAAGTAACTATAAGTCAGAGCGAAAGATTAGTAGGATAGAGTGGTAACACAAGTCAGGCAGATCAGGAAGATCAGAAAACCAAGCAGTCAAATATATGTAATTTCGACACCAGCGAACCGAGCGCGAGCGATACACAGTTATGGCAAGCTCGACTAAGACCGTTGCGAAACTATAAGTATTTGGCTATATATACAACCAAGGAGTCTTTAATGTTATACGCCAATCCCAATACCGAAAGCAGCCCCGTACAATTCCGCAAAAAATACGACAACTTTATCAATGGTGAATGGACCGCACCAATTGATGGCGAGTATTTTGACAATACCAGTCCTATCAATGGCCAAACTATTTGTCAAGTTGCCCGCTCTAAAGCCGCCGACATTGAAAAAGCCTTAGACGCCGCCCATGCTGCCAAGGATGCTTGGGGTAAAACCAGTGTCACTGAACGCTCAAATTTGTTACTCAAGCTCGCCGATAGCATCGAAGCCAACCTTGAACATATCGCTATCGCCGAATGCTATGAAAATGGTAAACCCGTCCGCGAAACCCTGGCTGCTGATATTCCATTAGCGATCGATCATCTCCGTTATTTTGCCGGTGTCATTCGCGCCCAAGAAGGTGGCATCAGCCAAATTGATGACGATACCGTTGCTTATCATTTCCATGAGCCCCTTGGCGTGGTGGGTCAAATTATTCCATGGAACTTCCCAATTTTAATGGCCATATGGAAGATTGCTCCGGCACTTGCTGCGGGTAACTGTGTCATTCTCAAACCTGCCGAACAAACACCTGCCTCTATTATGTATTTACTTGACGTCATTGGTATCGCTGATATTTTACCCAAAGGCGTACTCAACGTGGTTAATGGTTTCGGTGTCGAAGCCGGTAAACCTCTCGCCTCAAGCCCGCGTATCAATAAGGTGTCCTTCACTGGGGAGACCACAACGGGTCGCCTGATTATGCAATATGCTAGTGAAAACATCATTCCAGTTACCTTGGAGCTGGGTGGCAAAAGTCCCAACGTATTCTTCGCCGATATTATGGATGAGGACGATGACTTCCTAGATAAAGCAGTTGAAGGTCTCGTACTGTTTGCCTTTAACCAAGGTGAGGTTTGTACTTCTCCCTCACGTGCTCTAGTACACGAAAGTATCTATGATGAATTTATCAAGCGCTGCGTTGCACGGGTAGAGGCCATTAAACTGGGCAATCCGCTAGATACGGACACGATGGTAGGCGCTCAAGCGAGCTCTGATCAGCTAGAAAAAATCCTCTCTTATCTCGATATTGGTAAGAAAGAAGGGGCTAAAGTTCTGGTGGGCGGCGAACGCGCTCATCACGATGGCGATATGGCAGACGGTTATTATGTGCAGCCGACTATCTTTGAAGGCACTAACGACATGCGGGTGTTCCAAGAAGAGATCTTTGGTCCTGTGCTGGCTGTGACGACCTTTAAAGATGATGAAGAAGCCATGACCATCGCCAACGACACCCTATATGGGCTTGGTGCTGGCGTATGGACGCGTAACGGTAATCGTGCTTATCGCTTCGGTCGTGGTATCAAAGCGGGTCGCGTCTGGACCAACTGCTATCACCATTATCCTGCTCATGCAGCCTTTGGTGGTTACAAGCAATCAGGTATGGGCCGTGAGAATCATTTGATGATGCTCGCTCACTATCAACAAACTAAAAATATGCTGGTTTCTTATAGTAATAAAGCGATGGGGTTTTTCTAAGTCATTCACTCACAACATTTTATATATCGAATCATAATCGTAAAACCATAGCATAAATATTTTTTGACCCTTTAAATCAAATTAATATAACTAGGAAACATTATCATGAGTAATAAAATGAAAGCGGCTGTCTTACATGAGTTTGGACAACCTTTACAGATTGAACAAGTTGACATACCGACACCAGGTGCTGGCGAGATTGTCGTCAAGATGCAAGCGTCTGGCGTTTGCCACACAGACTTGCACGCCATTGAAGGGGATTGGCCTGTTAAGCCCAGTCCACCGTTCATTCCTGGGCACGAAGGTGTCGGCCTAATAACCGCAGTTGGCGACGGCGTCACCCATGTCAAAGAAGGCGACCGTGTTGGGGTTGCTTGGCTGTACTCTGCCTGTGGTCACTGTACCCATTGTTTAGGCGGTTGGGAGACTTTATGCGAGAGTCAACAAAACTCTGGCTATTCAGTTAATGGCAGTTTTGCAGAATACGTGCTAGCCAATGCCAACTATGTCGGTATTATCCCTGATAGTGTTGACTCTATTGAGATTGCACCGGTTCTATGTGCAGGTGTCACTGTATATAAAGGTCTTAAAATGACCGACACCAAGCCAGGCGATTGGGTCGTTATTTCAGGTATCGGCGGATTGGGTCATATGGGCGTACAGTACGCGATTGCCATGGGTCTTAACGTGGCCGCTGTCGATATTGATGATGACAAGCTTGAATTTGCCAAAAAGCTAGGCGCCACTGTCACTGTTAATGCTAAAAATACCGATCCTGGTGAGTATCTAAAAAAAGAGATTGGTGGTGCTCATGGCGTGCTAGTGACCGCTGTGTCCTCTAAAGCGTTTGATCAAGCACTAAGCATGGTAAGACGTGGTGGTACCGTGGTCTTTAATGGTCTACCAACAGGTGATTTCCCAGTATCGATTTTCGATACCGTTCTGAACGGTATCACCATTCGTGGCTCAATCGTCGGTACACGTCTTGACTTGCAAGAGTCATTAAATATGGCAGCAGCAGGAAAAGTAAAAGCGACCGTCGCTGCTGAACCGTTAGAGAATATCAATGATATCTTTGAGCGTATGCGTGCTGGAAAAATCGAAGGGCGTATTGTCATCGATTACACTATGTAGCTGTATCATAGCTCGATGTGGCTATAGAGTTTAATATAGTTGCATCGTTTAATATAGTTACATTGTTTAATATAGTTACATTGTTTAATATAGCTACATTGTTTAATAGTTAATACGCTTGGTCATAAATAATGGGTTGTATTATCTCCAGTCACATACTACTAGTCATGTGACCGGATGTGATACGACCTTTTATGTTTTTACACGGAGCGCTTATCTCTAATAAAATGCACGTTTTAATGATAAGGAGTACGATATGAAACTCGAAGCTACAGAATCCTGTAAGGAGCTAATCGAATTACTGAAATCTAAACATGGCGAGCTGATGTTTCATTTATCAGGCGGCTGCTGTGATGGCAGCTCTCCGATGTGTTATCCATTAGGTGAGTTTAAGGTGGGTGGTCAAGATGTGCTGATCGGTGAACTTGCTGGCTGTCCATTTTATATGGGTAAGCCGCAATATAACTTATGGCAACATACAGACTTAACCATCGATGTAGTCAACGGTCGCGGTGCGAGCTTTTCGCTAGAAATACCAGAAGGCAAACGCTTTATGGTGCGTTCAGAAGTGTGTGCGGTTGAAAGTGATACTGAATCTGCTAAATAATTAAACTATTATATAGCAACTTGTTATTAGCTGATATTCACCACTCCACGACACTTTGGAAACTGTGCAGCCAGTAGCAAATGCTTTATCAATTATTAACTAGCTATTTCCCAATTTTGGTAATGCTAATTATTTTCACAACATATAACTTTAATAATACACGACAATCAAATAGGTGTAGTACGCTATCGACTCGTTACTCGCTGTAAAAAGCTGGCCAAATTTTCATATAATTTCGTGAAGATTGCCCTTTGGATTATAAGAATGAATGCACCTAATACTTCTTTACTTAAAATAACCCTGACTGCCTGTTTGTTAATATCAGTACCGGTAATGGGTTTAGCCTCCACCAACACCCCGCAAAAGTGGAAGATGGATGTACCAAAAACCAACGTAGACTTTAAAGTGGCCTATTTAGGAAATGGCACTATTGACGGTCAGTTTAATAAAGTTAACGGTTCAATCAATTATGATATGAAGAATCCAACGGCTACTACGATAAATTTTACCGTGCATACCCATAGTGTCGATGCAGGGGGCAATCTACGGAATGCTTTGTTGCGCCGAAAAGAGCTACTTAACATTGCGCAATATCCTACTATGACCTTTGTATCAAAAAAAGTTAATATGATTAATGCTAAAGAAGCGAACGTAACGGGTGATTTTACCGTTTTGGGTCAAACCAAACCTTTAACCGTTAGAGTGACGCTAGCAAATATGAAAAATGATCCCGTGACTCAAAAACCTATTTTAAAGTTTCGGGCAACGGGCATGATTGATAGGTTTACTTATGGGGTAACGGCTTTTCCAAGCATCGTCGGCAATATGATACCCCTTGATATAACGGGTAGCCTCGTGGCTGCTAACTAAGAGTGACAAGCATAAAAAAAAGAGTTGCTAGAATATTCTAGCAACTCTTTTTTAATTCAAACTATTAGAACCTCTTAAACCAAACTATTCACCGCATCAACGACCGCTTCAGTGGTAATACCAAACTCTTTATACAAGTCTGTCGCAGGGGCTGACTCGCCATAAGTGGTCATACCTATTACCTTGCCATCTAAGCCAGCGAACTTGTACCAGTAGTCCACATGTGCCGCTTCTACTGCGACACGTGCGCGGATATTAGCTGGCAATACCGCTTCACGATAGCTGGCATCTTGCTCGCTGAATATTTCAGCACATGGCATAGAGATTACACGAACGCTAACGCCATTTTCACTTAAGGTCTTATACGCTTGCATGGCAAGACCGACTTCTGAGCCAGTAGCAATAATGATAGCTTGTAATCCTTTATCACCAGCCCCCTGCTCTTTTGCTAATACATAGCCGCCTTTAGTGATGTTTGCCACCTGTTCGCTATCACGCTGCTGATGCGGCAAGCTCTGGCGACTAAAGATCAATGCTGATGGATTATTTTCTGATTTGATGGCTTCAACCCAAGCGCTAGCAGATTCTGTCGCATCACACGGACGCCATGTACGTAGATTAGGCGTGGTACGTAGGCTAGTCAATTGCTCAACTGGCTGATGGGTAGGACCATCTTCACCAAGACCAATCGAGTCATGAGTGTAGACATGGATAATACGCTGCTTCATCAATGCGCCCATACGGACGGCGTTACGTGCGTATTCCATAAACATCAGGAAGGTTGCTACGTAAGGGATAAAGCCACCATGTAGCGCGATACCATTAGCAATTGCGGTCATACCAAATTCGCGCACACCATAATAGATATAGTTGCCTGCGGCATCATCTTGAATACCTATGGCGTCTTTAAATAGCGTTAAGTTCGAGCCAGCTAAATCCGCTGAACCGCCCATGAGTTCTGGCAATAATGGCTGTAAGGTATTAATCGCGTTTTGACTGGCTTTACGACTGGCAACATCACCGCCTTGCTCTTGAGTTTGCTGAATGTAGTCTTGCGCTTGCTTATCAAAGTCAGCTGGTAGATCACCATCTAGACGGCGTAATAGCTCAGCTGCTAACTCTGGATAAGCTTTTTTATAAGCTGCAAAATCCGCATCCCAGTTCTTCTGCAGTACATCGCCTTTTGGCTTGCCGTCCCATGCTTGATAGATTTCGTCGTCTAGATCAAAGGGCGCATGTTTCCATGATAGGGCATCACGGGTTAAAGCGATTTCGTCATCACCCAATGGCGCACCATGGCTAGACGCTAAGCCTTGTTTATTCGGGCTACCCGCGCCAATAGTGGTTTTACAAATAATGAGGCTAGGTTTGATGCTCTCTTTGATCGCTGCTGCTGTCGCTGCGGTAATGGCATCGGTATCATGACCATCAATTTTTATAACGTGCCAGCCGTAAGCTTCAAAACGTGCTTGCGTGTCATCAGTGAACCAGCCGTCAACATTACCATCGATAGAGATGCCATTGTCGTCGTAGAAAAGTACCAATTTACCAAGACTTAAGGTGCCAGCAAGTGAGCAAACTTCGTGACTGATGCCTTCCATCAAACAACCATCACCTAAGAAGGCATAAGTATGATGATCAACGATATTATGACCATCACGATTGAACTGTGCGGCTAGCGTTTTTTCTGCGATAGCAAAACCAACAGCGTTGGCAATACCTTGGCCTAATGGACCGGTAGTGGTTTCAATACCTGGGGTATAACCCAGCTCAGGATGGCCCGGAGTCTTTGAATGCAGTTGACGGAAGCCTTTTAGGTCATCAACACTAACGTCATAACCTGATAAATGTAGCAATGAATAAATAAGCATCGAACCATGGCCGTTCGATAACACAAAGCGGTCGCGGTTATACCAGTTAGGATCGGCAGGATTATGCTTTAAAAATTTGCGCCACAAAACTTCAGCAATATCGGCCATGCCCATCGGCGCGCCAGGGTGACCAGAATTGGCTTTTTGAACCGCATCAAACGACAGTACGCGGATGGCATTGGCTAATTTACGTTCGCTAATTGGAGCAGGCATAGAGTGTCCTAATATTCGAATGAGAGGTATTGAAGATAAGAGGAGAGTTTACTCAAGGGTAAGCAAATAAGGACGCTAAATGCGCCCTTAAATAATAGGCTGTAAAATTAAAGCGCAATCTTAACATATTTGGCACCAGCCACACCAAAAATTGGCATGATAAGACCATGTATATTTAACAATAACTCATATCAGTTTTATTAAATGAGTATCAATAATAAGCGTGAAATTATCAGGCTATAGTGCCTAATTTTCGGCTACTCATTAAACAGAAATAGTTTCTGCGCCGCCCATAAATGGACGCAACACTTCTGGAATGGTGATACTACCATCCGCGTTTTGATAGTTTTCCATGACCGCGAGCAAGGTGCGTCCGACTGCCAATCCCGAACCATTTAAGGTATGAGCCAGACTGGTTTGCTTACCATCTTTAACACGAGTGCCCATACGCCGTGCTTGAAAATCGCCACAGTTTGAGCAGCTAGAGATTTCGCGGTAAGTGTCTTGGCTGGGCAACCATACTTCAATATCGTAAGTTTTTTGCGCACTAAAGCCCATATCACCGCCACATAGCTGCACAACACGATAAGGTAGATTGAGCTGTTGTAAGATATCTTCTGCTTGGCCAGTCATTGCCTCAAGCAATGCATCAGATTGCTCAGCAGTAGCGATATTAACCATTTCAACTTTTTCAAACTGATGCTGGCGAATCAGACCACGGGTATCGCGACCATGCGAGCCCGCTTCGCTACGAAAACAGGGCGTATGGGCGGTGAATTTTAAAGGTAACTCACTGATGTCCAAGCGCTCGCCGCGTACCAGATTAGTCATCGGCACTTCAGCAGTAGGGATCAGATAAAAATCCATTCCCTCATTATGCGTGTGATTGGTTAGCTTAAACAAATCATCTTCAAACTTCGGCAGTTGTCCGGTACCTTTTAAGCTGTCTGAACTGACGATGTAAGGCACATAAGTTTCGGTATAACCATACTTCATGGTATGAGTATTAAGCATAAATTGAATCAGTGCCCGATGCATTTGCGCCAACTGACCGGTTAGCACGTTAAAACGGCTACCCGTAATCTTGGTGGCCGCTTCAAAGTCCAGCATACCCAAAGTCTCACCAATATGGGTATGGTCTTGAATCTCAAAATCAAACGCGCGAGGCGTGCCCCATTGGCGCATTTCCACATTATCGTCTTCTGAGGTACCAATTGGTGTATCTGCTGCGGGGATATTTGGTATTTGTAATGCCGCTTGAGTGATACGTTCTTGTAAGCGGCGCAACGCGTCTTCAGCCGCCTTAATGTCACCACTCACACTCTGCATCTCGGCTAACAAGTCGCTAGCATCTTCACCTGACTTTTTGAGCGCGCCCACTTGCTTGGCCCCTGCGTTACGACGCGACTGCAACTCTTCAGTCTGCATTTGTAACGATTTACGTTCGTTTTCGATGGTTTGCCAAAAGTCCATATCCAACTCATAGCCACGGGTGGCCAATTGCTGTTTTAAATCGTGTAAGTCGCCGCGTAAGAGTTTGGGATCGATCATAATATCTGCCTGTAGCGCTGAGAGTTAATAAAAAGTTGATAAAGAAAAACAATAGAGTCATTAAATAATGAAGAAAGAATTAATCTTATATGCTTGTTAAGCTATTATATCTAATGTGCAGGTCATAATGGCGCATGCTAGCTGCTATGATACCAAGACCTAGCAAATTTAACTACATTTTCACGCGTTTTAGTCATCGCTTGCCAGGTACTTTGCTGCTTTAATGTCAGCGTAATTTTATGCTAACCTTACTATGTTTGACGTTACTCATCCGATGTAATCTATAGCATATAGACCGATTAGTACTGTCGCCTGTAAATCTAACAGTGAGTTGATCGGCTTATATGTTTCTTTTAGAGACACTTTTCGGTAAGATAAGCGCATAGCTTCAATCCACTTCCAGCCAAGTACGGCGTAATCGATCACGCCTAGCGCTTTTAAACCAACGCCTTTAATATAAGTATTTGAGAAACCTTTATGGCCCTGTACCCCTACACCCTACAACCTGTCGCCTTAAACCTGACCGAGGCTGAATTTTATCAAGCGCAATATGAGCTATTTGCTAGTGCCAGCCCTTCTTTTGGTCTAAAGAGTCTCAAGACTAAAGAATGGATCATTATGGCAGTGGTTGTGATACTAGCGCTTGCAGGACTAGTCTTTGTGACCGGTTACTCAACGATTATTTTTTGGCTAATGCTAGTCGCTGTGGCGATTTATCTACTGGTTCGCACTCTAGGCTTTAAATGGTATGTCAAAAGAGAGTTTGAAAAGCAAGTTGCTGAACAAGAAATGCCCGATGAAATGCGCCAAATGAAGCTAGGTATACAGAAGCATGGATTGGTTATGGTGATGCCAACCATTCAACCCGATTTAGCAAAAAACTCACAAGCGCGCGGCATGCAGATGCGTGCTGGTAGCACTCAGCAAGCCATTGTTCCATGGACCGCAATCAAAAGCTGGGATGAAACTGACGACTTTATCTTTATGATGTTCGAAATGAAAGGCCAGCAAGGTAGCCAAATCGTACCCAAACGTCTACAAGCCCAAAAGTTCCCTATTGCGACCGTACGCCAGCATTTAGAAGAGGTAGTACCAGTACGAGGCTTACAAACCGAACAATTACAGCCACCCGCATAATTATGATGAGAACGCCTAAAAGATATATTGGTTTTACAAAACATAACTGCGTTTTTGATTTAATTAACTTAACTTATCGCTGATAGCTTGCTATGATAGTAAACATCAGAGGTAAGGCCACTCACCCACTACTTTTATATTCACCCTTTTTATATTCAAACCTTTTATAATTAGATTCTTATAACCAAAAATTTTATACTTACACCATAAGGATAACACTATGAGTAACTCTACTAACAATACCACTAATAATGATAGCACCAATCAAATCGGTTTAGAAAAAGCTGAAGTAAGTCAAGTTATTGCCAAATTGAATGGCTTATTGTCTAGCTACCATGTGTTTTATATCAACGTGCGTGGGTATCATTGGAACGTCAAAGGCGAACACTTCTTCTCGCTACATCCTAAATTTGAAGAGCTGTATACCGCATTGCAAATGCAAATTGATGAGATTGCTGAGCGTATCTTGACTCTAGGTGGCACGCCATTCCATGCTTACAGCGATTTTGCCCAACATGCTGGCATTCAAGAAGATAAGAATGTGAAAGATGGCAATACTTGCGTCAAAGGCGTGGTAACTGGTCTACAAGAGCTTATTGAAGAGCAACGTCAAGTATCTGCCCTAGCAGCAGAAGCTGAAGACCAAGGATCAGCGGATCTGGTTGATGCTTATGTACAAGAGCAAGAGAAACTGGTTTGGATGTATAACGCCTTTTTAGGCTAATAGCTGTATAACCATCATTATTTATTAATAGACTCTCAAATAAAGAAAAGCACCTCATTTAGGTGCTTTTTTATTGCTTAAATATCGCTAAGATTAAAACAGTTCAACTTAGAACGACAACAACTTAGTTGCTGCTGTTTATTTTTGAGCCCATTGGCGCATCTTTTCACGCTCAGCTGGGGTAGCATTGAGCCATAACTGCATGAATTGGTCTAGGGTGTTGGTAGATGTACTAACACTGGTCGTTTGCTTGACAGTAGCCACTGCCCCCGTATTAATGGCAGCTTGATTGACGCCGCCTTGAGTGGTCGTGGTGGCAGGCTGACCTAATGCAGCAATGGCACGCTGATTTTGTAGTTCAGCATTACCGTTGCCACCGAACACCCCGCCCAAGGCTTTACCCAGTCCAGAGAATAGTCCGCCGTCATTGCCACCAATACTTTGTTGCTGTGCAATAATGGTATTATTCTGTTGTACCGCTAGTGTTGGTAGTTTGGCATACTCCTTAGCAGCCTCATATCTTTCTGGCTGATTGGGCATGGTCAAACGGTAAGTTTGGTTATCGGTCAAATCTGCCGCGACACTGATATTCCCTGAACGCAAATAATCATGCTCATCACGGGGCAAATTATATAAACGATCATATTTAGCGGTGATCACGTGCTGGCCAGGCTGCAAAGTGAATTCTTTAGTCGCTGACTGAAAAATACTTTGCTTGAGTTCTTGTCCATTGATGGCGGTGACTTTGATATTATCATCAACCAACAAGGTAACTGCGGCGTGGGACAGCATAGATACTGAGCCAGCACCAAGTAACAATGCACTGATGGACAGTTTTTTTAGCGAAGAAGCAGTATATTTCATAAGTTATCCTATCAATGGTAAAATTTTTCGAATAGAAAAAGTAAATATTATTTAGTTTAAAATGTTTTTAGTTTAGAGCGTCTTATAATGTATAAAGTTCTAAAAATCTAATGGTATCGTATGTTGTTCTTGACTGGCTGTGTCATTATCTACCTGGGTCTCTTGTGCAATATCAGCAAGTTCGGCAGCTAAAGTCTGCTCGTCAATCGTACGTAGCGCATCACTGATAACTGCTTTGGAAATATTACTACGCCCAAGGTTAGAGAACATCGGCTGAATATAGTTCAAAACTTCCATCATCGCACCGATACGATGCGGGCCTTCATGCAGCAAGTGATGAATAATACGCTCATCAAACTGCCAACCTCGGCGACGCAAAATAGATTGCAATAATGCTTGGCGATCGGCCAAATCACGACCGTTGGGTACTTTAAAAGTAGGTGCTTGCGCCAACCTAGTGAGTAAATCTGTCAAGTGAAAAGGCAGTTCACTGGCCGGCTTGTTGGCCGCGAATAATAACTGACGTTGCCCTTCACGACTACGGTTGATCAGGTGAAATAAAGCTTCCTGCCATTCGCTGCTATGCTCAAGTACCTCTAAATCGTCAATAGCAATGACATCAAAGTTCTCAAGCGAAGACAGTACATTGACATCCGTATGTACCAACTCATCAAGCGATAAACAAATCGCTGACTTGTCCATTTCGATAAATGATTCACAAATAGCGGATAACAAATGAGACTTACCAGTCGCTGGGCTACCAAAAAGGTACAGCTGACCGATCAGGCCGACATGTAATTGCCGCACTGCATCAATAATCGACATCCAACCTGGACCTGCAAAGTCGCTGAGACTCGCATCATGTTTGATGTCTAGATTGAGACTTAGCTGCGCTTCTGCCATGAATCATCAACTCGGTTCGGGTATGGTAATATTTGCATGTGGTAATAACAGTAGTGTCATGAATATGAAGCCAAACACTAGCTTGTATTTTTTAAAGCGTCTTCGAAAATGCCTGACATAGAGTTATAATATTTTTCTATGGGTAGAATTATTCTGTAGTTCTGGCACGCAGTGCTTGCTACCTACAACGTATCACTGCATTACTCATTCAAAACTGACCCAATAATGGCTAGTATCACAAACTCCGCGTCTATATATACCATATTTGCAAAATGACTGACAAGTCTTTTACGTCTCAACGCTTATTAGTCGCTATTTTACCGATAAGTTTTGAAATGATTAGCAACTAGGGTAATTAGCATTAAAATGCTGATTTAAGCTAAAAAATACCCTACCTACTGTTATAAACGAGTTATTTTTTTTCAAATAAATTTAGCTGCTTGTGGCCCTTGTAAGAATCAGTGGTCTGATAATGAGCGTATAGATGACGGAATAGTACATTGAGGACCGCAGATACGGGTAGCGCAATCAGCATCCCGACAAAGCCTAATAAACTGGCGCCTGCCAATACTGAAAAGATCACCCATAGGGGTGACAGACCAATCTTATCACCTAATAGTAATGGCTGCAGCACATAGCCTTCAGCCGCTTGCCCGATTAAAAATGCGCCGACAATTAAAGATAAATAAAACCAGTCCAAACCAAACTGAAATAAACTAGCGATAACAGCAGCAATAAATCCAAGACCAAAACCCAAATACGGTACAAAGCTGGCGATACCGGCCCCCATGCCAATAATCAATCCAAGCTCCAGTCCAATGAGCTGTAGCTGAACGGCATAAATGATGCCCAGTAGCACCATAACCAGTAGCTGCCCTTTCACAAACCCCATCAATGCGCGATCACATTCTTGCGCGATATCAATGACTTTTTTGCTGTAAGCCGCAGGAATGGCCATCTTCCAGCTATTCAAACGTTTGTCCCAGTTGAATAAAAAGTAAAAGGTCAAGATCGGTACCAACACAATCAATCCGGCGCTATTGATAAAACTCATACTAGAGGCAATAACTTGACTCATTAAAGTGCTGGCATCTTCAAATCTATAGTGGCTCTGCATATACTCTAATAGAGTCTCAGAAAAGCCTTTAGTCTCTAGTGGGGGCAAACGAATGGGGCTGTTATTATCAAACCACTCACGCAGTACTTGATTGTACCAAGTCAATATCTTTGGCAAATACTCCCAAGCCGCTTGCAACTGGTGCCACAGAGTCGGCACCAGCCACCATAACAGCAACGCCACACTCAAGGTGATGGTAGAATAAACAATAATAATAGCTATCCAACGCTTGACGTATTTCGACAAGCGTTTTACCAATGGATTAAACAAATAAGCCAGTACAAAAGCAAATACAAACGGTACAATGACCGGCATCATCAAGTATAGCAAGACCAGCCCCACCACAATGGCAACGACGATAAATAAGCGCCGAAAAAAGGGATCTATTGATTGATTAATCATTAATGGCAATCCTACAGTTAAACTGATGTCAATGACTTAGAGATGTCGAGGGCCGTTCTATTGCTACGGCATCACTCTCGCGTTATATTGAGTATACAAATTCCAATTGCTTTATTATCGCAGAGTAAACAAAAAAAGCAGTCTCTTTTTGTTTCTTAACTTTTTATTTGGCTCATATGTTCAATGTTAGCGGAATATTGGTAAGTTGCTTTGCGAGTGTAGGCTGTTTTTGGGTATAATGCGCGCATTAAAGTCAAAATCCAAATGACTGACCTCCATTACCGATCATAACTACTGATTCTAATCCCAATCACCTATCCAATTGTGAGATGACCATGAGCGACAAGCCTTCTTTAAGCTACAAAGATGCCGGCGTTGATATTGATGCTGGCGATGCGCTGGTTCAGCGTATTAAGTCAGTGGCAAAAGCCACTACTCGTCCTGAAGTTGTGGGTGGGCTTGGCGGCTTTGGCGCGCTGTGCCGCATTCCGACTGGTTACACATCACCCTTATTAGTTTCTGGAACTGACGGTGTAGGTACCAAACTTAGGTTGGCATTACAACTTAACCGTCATGACACTATCGGGATTGATTTGGTAGCAATGTGCGTCAATGATCTGTTGGTTTGCGGCGCTGAGCCTTTGTTCTTTTTAGATTATTATGCGACTGGTAAACTTGATATTGATACTGCTGCTACCGTAGTCACTGGTATTGGCGAAGGCTGCAAGCTTTCTAACTGTGCGCTTATCGGCGGTGAGACGGCTGAGATGCCAGGAATGTACCATGATGACGATTACGATTTAGCCGGATTTTGTGTGGGTGTGGTTGAAGAAGCAGAAGTTATCACGGGTGAAAATGTCGCAGAAGGTGATGTATTGATTGCCTTAGCTTCCAGTGGCGCGCATTCAAACGGTTATTCACTCGTGCGTAAAGTCATTGAAGTCAGCGGTATTGATGTGACTAATAGCACTGAGCAACTAGATGGTCAGTCTATTCAAGACGCACTAATGGCCCCTACTCGTATTTATGTTAAAGCCATTAAAGCCTTGCAAGATAGCCTTGGCAATCAGAATCTTCATGCTATGTCACATATTACCGGTGGCGGCTTAACAGATAATTTACCCCGTGTCCTACCTGATAGTTTAGCAGCCAGCATCGACACCAACAGCTGGCAGTTTTCAGAGCTGTTCACTTGGCTCCAAACGCAAGGTAATATTAGCCAAAGCGAAATGTATCGCACCTTTAACTGCGGTGTGGGCTTCGTGATTGTGGTTCCTAAAGACCAAGCTGAAACCGCTATTAAAACCTTAAATGACGCCGGTGAACACGCTTGGCAAATCGGTGAAATGATCAGCCGTGCAGCGGATGCAGTGGTGTACCGTTAATGTCTGTTGATGACTTAAAGCAACCAAGCCAGCAGCAGCGGACAGGCCCGTTACGCATTGCAGTATTAGTGTCCGGCAATGGTAGTAATTTACAAGTATTAATAGATGCGATACAAGCGGGTGCGCTACCGATTGAGGTTGTCGGTGTCATCAGCAATCGTGATGATGCTTATGCTATCACGCGCGCCCAACAAGCCCATATTCCTGTTGCCGTGTTGTCACATACTGACAGTGGCAAACGCATGGGGATTAAAACCTTTGAGACCCATGCTAGCGCGCAACTTGTGGCATGGCAACCTGACTTAATTATACTTGCCGGCTTTATGCGCGTGTTGAGTGCAGCATTTATTAATAACAGCACAGCGACGATGATCAATCTACATCCGGCCCTGCTACCTGCTTATAAGGGGCTTAATACCCATCAGCGTGTCATACAGGCCGGCGAACGTTATCATGGCTGTAGTATCCATGTAGTCACCGCTGAGCTTGATGCTGGGCAAGTACTAACCCAAGCCTTGCTGAATGTTAATCCCAAAGATACGGCTGACCGCTTACAGACACAGGTGCAATCGATGGAACATCAGCTATTGCCGTGGACTGTCTTATTATTAGCGAAAGGTATTCTACCTCTTAATACCAATAAAATATCAGCCGAGGCGAAATCTTATTTGCCAACTTTACCTTTAAGACTTTTTTTAGAGAGTTAAATTTTTAGTCAGATAATTGAAACTTATTGTTCAAGCTAAATACAATCGCTATAAGCTACAGCCATAAAAAACCCCCACTGTCGAACAGTGGAGGTTTTTTATGGCTTATAAGTTATATTTTATAAATAAGGGTAGCTTAGCAAGCTATAAATAAATATCAAGGCTAAGCAGATTTTTTACCCACTACATGTACCGCTTTAATGTTAACAAACTCTTTTATACCGAAACCACCATGTTCACGGCCATAACCCGAATTCTTCACTCCGCCAAATGGCAGTCCTGGGTTCACTAGGTCATAACCATTGATATAAACCATACCGGTATCGAAGTACTGTTGGGCTAGGCTAATCGCTTTGTCTTCATCTTTAGAAAAGATAGCACCGCCTAAGCCATAACGGCTATCGTTAGCGATACGTAACGCATCGTCTTGGTCTTTGGCACGGATTAACGAGGCCACTGGGCCAAACAATTCATCTTTGTAAGCAGGCTGATCCGGCGTAATATTTTCTAAAATAGTGGGGGGATAAAAAGCCCCGGGCATATCGGGCACCTCACCGCCTAGAGTAATGGTTGCGCCTTTACTGACACTCTCTTGAACTTGCTGGTGCAAGTTATCGCGTTGCTTGGCACTCGATAGCGGCCCGATATCAGTTGAATCGTCCATTGGGTCGCCGACCTTATAGCTATTGAATTTCTCAATAACCAACTTACGGAACTCATCATAGACACTATCCACCACCACAAAACGTTTGGCAGCAATACAGGTTTCACCATTATTATATAAGCGAGCATGCGCGCAAGTTGCGGCAGCTAAATCTAAGTCTGCATCGTCTAACACAATGAAGGCATCATTAGAGCCAAGCTCCATGACTGTTTTTTTAAGGACTTTAGCCGCCTGCTGGGCAACTACTCTACCCGCTACATCACTGCCTGTCAGCGTAACGCCCCTTACTTTATCGTGTTCAATCACTTTTTCAGACTGATCATGGCTGATGAGAAGGGTACGGAATAAAGCATCTGGTAAATCAGACTCATGGAGTATTTTTTCAATCAACAAGCCAGAGCCAGTCACGTTTGAAGCGTGCTTTAAGAGAATACTGTTACCGGCCATTAAGTTGGCAATGGTATAACGGAACACTTGATAGGCTGGAAAGTTCCAGGGTTGGATACCATAAATGATACCGATAGGCTCATAGCTGATAAGCCCTTTTTTTAGGCCTTCAGTTTCTCGTTCATCTTCAGCTAATGCCGCTGCCCCTTGCTCAGCGGTAAAAACACAAATCGCTTTACATAGATCAACCTCTCCTAAGCTGGCCTCATAAGTTTTGCCGCGCTCTTCGGTCATTAGTTTGGCGAGCTCTTCTTTGTGCTTCAGCAAGGTGTCACCGATAGAGGTGATAACTTTTGCACGCTGTTCGTGGCTAACCTGACGCCATTCTAAAAAGGCCTGATGAGAAGCGTCGATGATCTTATTGACTTCATCGCTGCTCATATAATCGTAATCTTTAATATCTTTACCCGTAGTTGGGTTTACAGTCGTAATATCTGTCATGGTTATTGTCCTTTTTGGTATTGCGTGTTTGGTTTTATTAAAATTTATATTTGTCTAGTAATTTTTTTAGTTATGCGTTTTGTTGGTATTTTAGTTTTTAGTTTTTAGTTTTTAGTTTTTTTCACTACAACTATCATAACAAGATATTTGATTTGAAATTTTACAAGATATTATGAAATGTGTTGAAGATGTTAAGAATGTGACTGCCTTTAAGAGCAATGTATTTAATCGCCACAATTCACAGATAATAAAAAACCAGCACAATGGCTGGTCAAATATTAAGTGGCAATTTAATTTTAAGCTTTTACAACATGCTATCTAATGTCAGAACAAATGATTAATCACTGGAATATCTTCTTGTGTTTGATGCTCTTCGTCAGCAACCACTTGCCGTGCGACGTGCATGATTAATTGACGCAACCAACGATGTGCGGGATGGTGCTGTAATAACGGTGACCACGCCATCGTTAGCTCAAACTCAGGGATAAAAAATGGTGGCTCAACCATCATAATACTGTCATTGTTTGCTTGCATCCGTGCCACCCGGGTAGGCAGGGTTGCAATCAAGTCTTTATTTGCCGCTAGCATAGCTGGCATTTGGTAATGACGGGTAAACACACTAATTTTTCGTTTTTGTCCCAAACGCTGCAATGCTTGATCGATAGACCCTAGACCGCCAGACTTGTCTGGATTGACCCCAAAGCCCACCCCCATACCCGTTTTTGACACCCAAACGTGCGGTGCTTTAAGGTAGTTTTTAAGATTAAAGCGATGAGCATAAGGACTATCAGAAGATAACAAGCAACTAAAAGTATCACGCCAAACCAATACTTGATGGAAACTTTGCGGTATTTCATTAAAGCGATTAATAGCCAAATCTACCCGGCCCTGCTCCATATCACGGTAAGAAACATCCGATGGCGTTAAGAAATCTAAGATAACGTTCGGCGCTTCTGAACGTAATGCTTTGACCAATTTCGGTACCAGCGTTGCTTCAGCATAATCTGAAGTCATGATACGAAACACTCGCGAAGTACTATAGGGTCGAAACTCCGTTCTTGGCTCGAGTACTTGGGTAAGATCAGCAAGTATTTCACGGATACGGGGTTGGAGCTCGAGTGCGCGCTCGGTCGGGGTCATACCTTCAGATGAACGCACTAGCAATGGATCATTAAATAGTTTACGTAGACGACGCAAAATATTGCTCATCGCCGGTTGGGTGATTCCCAACTGTTCAGCGGCACGTGTCACATTTTTTTCTCTTAGCAATACATCTAAATGTACCAATAAATTCAAATCAACCCGCTGCAAATTCATATATTTTTCTCTTTGCTATAGAATAAATGCTACTTAAATTTTGGCAATTTTGCGCACTATTATAGTTTTTACATCGCATTAAACAGTATGATACCACTGTTTTTTTAACTGGATTTCACCTGAATTAGGATAAAATGTACCAGCGTCAATGTAAAACGACTGTCTCAAGCCTTTGTTTTTATTATACTATAACCAAATAAAATACCCAAGATAATAATCATAAACTAGATAAATCTTGGCAAGGCAGTTATAGTGAGTAATATAGATGAGTCAAAGCACAGATGATAAATTCTATGTTGGGTTGCTAATTACTTATATAAATTTCTAGACACTTATGAGCCGCGCTAGACTTCAATGACTAACGTATGTATTTTAACAACGCGGCAATTGCCTATACAATAGTTGCTTATACAAGTGTTACTGATATATTTAGTGTCAGCAGCCTCCAATATTTAGGTCGTTCATTGTTAAGTAAACGCCCGGTTATTATAGCATTTCTTGCTGGCGAGTAGTGATACTGCTACTTCCTAGTATTATAAAAGGCATGTTAAATACAACCAGATCACCTTCTCAAGTCTGATAGATAGCAATGGCATGCAGTTGAACCTCGTATCGCACTACCGAATATCAATTACCCTTACATGCTTACTAAAACTTAGGTCCCATGCGACACTGATAGCCGATGGTCTTGTCCTTATTTATGTCAGAAACTAAATATAGATAATGCGGTATTTAGATAATGAGTATCATGGTGGTTTATAAGTAACCAACTATTTTTTAGCAATCAAATCAAGCAAACCACTTGTATTTACCAGCAGGTTTGTTTAGGGTAATGGGGCTAAGATTTACGATAAATTACTATTTGTGGTTTATGGATCGAACTTCAATATATTCTTAGTCATGCTTAGCCATGCCAGCAAACATTAAATTTAGATCTAATCAATGCAATCGTAATCCCAGCAAATCCTATACAAAGAATGCAAGCATAATGGTGATGACTTTTATCACCCGGTTTTTTGTGCATTAGTATTTAATACCCCACCAAGGAGAAGTCTAGATGTCAACTTATACATCTGCGTTAGAACTAGTACGTGAACTAAAGCAAAAACATGGCAATTGGGAAAATATCAGCGAAACTGATGCCGCACGTATGATGGTACAAAACCGCTTTAAAACCGGCTTAGATATTGCAAAATATACGGCCGATATCATGCGCCAAGACATGGAAGAGTACGATAACGACACCTCTCAGTACACCCAGTCTCTAGGTGCTTGGCATGGTTTTGTGGCCCAACAAACTATGTACGCCAACAAAAAATACTTCAACACCACTTCAAAAAAATACATCTACCTTTCAGGTTGGATGGTTGCCGCTCTACGTTCAGAGTTTGGTCCATTACCTGACCAATCTATGCACGAAAAAACTGCCGTACCTAAGCTAATCGAAGAAATCTACACCTTCTTGCGTCAAGCAGATGCTAAAGTGCTCAACGACTACTTCCGTGAGCTCAACGATGCTGAAGAAGCCGGTAAAGACACCCAAGAAATTCAAGCAAAAATTGAAAACTTTGAATCACATGTCGTGCCAATTATTGCTGACATTGATGCCGGTTTCGGTAACGAAGAAGCGACTTACCTATTGGCTAAAAAGATTATCGAAGCGGGTGCTTGTGCCCTACAGCTCGAAAACCAAGTATCTGATGCTAAGCAGTGTGGCCATCAAGCTGGTAAAGTTACCGTACCGCATGAAGACTATATCGCAAAAATTAACGCTATTCGTTATGCATTCTTAGAGCTAGGTGTTGAAAACGGTATTATTGTTGCTCGTACTGATTCTGAAGGCGCGTCACTTACGCAAAAAATCCCAGTATCAAATGAGCCAGGTGATTTGGCTTCTAAATACATCGACTTTATCGAGATGGAAGAAATCACTCTTGATCAGGCGCATGAAAATGACAGCTTGCTTAAGCATGATGGCAAATTGGTGCGTCCAGTACGCTTGGCAAATGGTCTATACCAGTTCCGTGAAGACACTAACATTGATCGTGTTGTCCTTGACTGCGTCACGGCACTTGAAAATGGCGCTGATCTACTATGGATCGAAACCCCAACGCCAGATATCGAACACATCAAAATGATGGTCGATCGTATTAGAGAAGAGCAGCCAAAAGCGAAATTGGTCTATAACAATAGCCCATCGTTTAACTGGACCCTAAATTTCCGTAAGCAAGTAGTCGCTAAATGGGAAAAAGAAGGCTACGACATGTCGCAATACAACAAAGACGACTTGATGAGCTCTGATTACGATGGTACTGAACTCAATACTGAAGCTGATAAGCTGGCCAAAGACTTCCAGAAAGATGCGGCACGTGAAGCGGGTGTATTCCATCATCTAATCACCCTACCGACTTATCACACTACTGCACTAGAGATGCATAAGCTTGTGAAAGGTTACTTTGGTGAAGACGGTATGCTTGCTTATGTCGCTGGCGTACAACGTAAAGAAATCCGTGAAGGGGTATCAGCTGTTAAGCACCAAGCAATGGCAGGTTCTGACATCGGTGATGATCATAAAGAGATCTTCTCAGGTGACAACGCGCTAAAAGCGGGCGGCGGCAAAAACACGATGGATCAGTTCAAATAGGCACTATGCTATAAGTAAGCCCTAGAAGTAAAAATAACAGCCGCCCTACAGCATGTAGGGCGGCTTTTTTGTTGCAGATTGAGTAATATTAGCCTTAATAAATAGCTATTACCTGGATTCGTGTGATATTAATTAGATGTAGATCTTTGCCATAATAATAAGCAATCAAAATCATAGGGAAAATACCATGCAAGAAATAGAACTTAAATTTTTAATCCCTCAAGCGCGTCTAAAAGGCCTAATGCGCCAAGCAAGGGTAAAGTCGTCACAACTCACACACATGGCCGCCCATTATTATGATACCTCTGAGCAAGATTTGGCACAGGCTGGTATTGGGCTGCGTATTCGTCAAGAAGGCGATGTTTGGGTACAGACTATCAAGGCCGGTGGCGATGGTATCGCTGCGCGCTTAGAGCATAATACGATATTAGATAATGAACACGTACAAGCGATGCTAGATACTAATGAATTGATGCCTGATTTAACACTTTATAAAGACACCGCTATCGCACCAGCACTGGCTGATTTTAAACTCAAAAAACTAGCAAAAAAATTAACACGCCAATATCTGACTGATGTGGCGCGCACCACGCGCCTGCTAATAGAAGACAGTAATGAAGAAAACAGTAGCAAGGAAAGGAGCACGATTGAAGTCGCTTATGATCTTGGACAGATTATCCACGGTAGTGACGACTCTCAGTGCCAAGATATCCACGAGATTGAGTTTGAGCTCGTATCAGGTGAGCTGGCGTTTTTATTTGCGACTGCTAAAACCTGGTGTAAACGTTATAAGCTGTGCTTGTCCACCGTAACCAAAGCTGAGCGCGGTGGTTTGCTGGTTAAAGGACACTCATATAGCCCAGCAGTTTGTGCTGACCTTGGGCAGTTAAATGTGAATCAACACAGCAGTAGGCCTGCCTTTGTACGCGCAGCGGTACACAACTGTCTATTACAGATACTTCCGAACAGCAGTGCTATCGCGGCAGGTAGCCGAGATGATCAGCACGTCTTACAGCTGCGTATTGGCATCCGTCGCCTGCAGGTCACCCTAAAAGCTTTTGAAAAATTCTCAGATCAACTCAATGCCGAGTGGCATTCGATATTAAAACAAACCGCGGCTTTACTCGGTGATTACCGCGAGCTTGCTCATCTAGCAACGACTATTGAGCCTGATCTTCGGCAACGAGGTGCACCTAGCATCGATTGGGCTATAGACCTTGAACGAATTAAAATCACACCTATGGATACGGTACGTGCCAATGACTTTCAAATTATTCTTCTTGAGCTCATTGAATTTACCATGAGCGATCCCAGCACTGAGCCCCAAGCAAACAAGCTCGCTATGGATAAGCTGCCGAAGATATTAGCTAAAAAACATATAAAACTACTCGAAGCTGAGCAGGATTTTGAGGATTTTCAATATAATGACTCTAAACGCGATGGCTTAAAAAACAGCGACTTAGTAAATAGTGACTTGGAAGATAATTCTGTAGAGCAAGACAATCTAGAGCCTAGTCATTCAAGTAGCAATCCTGTACATAAAGTACGCCGTCATCTTAAAGACTTACGCTATGTGAGTGAGTTTGCCGCGCCGTTGTATGCTAAAAAGAACAGCAAACGCTGGCTTAAGCGCTTAATAAAGGCGCAAAAAGCGTTAGGACAGTATCAAGATCATAACTACTATCAACAGTGCTATCAGCAAAAGGCATTTACCGACCCTAACGCGTTATATGGAGCAGGATGGTTTGCCGCACTGTTAAAAGATGACGGTAAACGCATGCAAAAGCGGCTGGCTCGTATTCAAGATAGTGCGATGTTTTGGTAAAATGCTGACCCAGAAAAATAAAAAAGACAGCCCAAGTTAATGATGCTGTCTTTTTTTATTTCTCTAACGCTATAGCAATTTTTTAACTTGCTGATCTCAATCAACCAATCCAAACACCTTCATGCGCTCATTAAGCGGCTGATAGCTTTTTTCGCCAGCAGGCTCGAGGATATTGCCAAATGGCATTTGTGCGATTAGATCCCAATTTTTGGGAACCGAAAATGCTGTTGCGACGTCATCATCAATCAGTGGATTATAGTGTTGAAGGCTGGCACCAACCTCTAAGGTGCTAAGCTCGGTCCACATGGCATACTGGTGCATCGCTGAGGTCTGATGTGCCCATAAAGGGAACTTATCGGCATATAGCGCAAACTTATCTTGCAACGACGTCACAACTTCTCTGTCTTCAAAGAACAGCACTGTTCCTGCCCCAGCACGGAAGCCATCTATTTTCTGTTTGCTACTCGAAAAGTCTCCATCGCCGACAGTCTGACGCAGATTGGCTTCGGTAATGTCCCATAGCTGTTGATGGTGCTCACCAAATAATACTATCAGTCGCGACGACTGCGAATTAAAGCAAGAAGGTGTCTGTAGTATTACACGTTCAGCGATATCAACAATCGCCCGTGGGTCTACTGGCAAATCGTTGCCTAGAGCATAAATAGTACGGCGTTCTTCAAACGCTTGTTGTAGAGTCACTAGGCTGGCTTTGGTCATTATTGTTATCCTTGTAATAATTATTACTACGTTTGGTAAATTAGTATTATGGTTTGATTGCTATGAATTTGAGGGTTATCGCTGCTTCAAGATAAATAACCCAAATAGAAGTCTTCATAAGACATCGTAAGTACCAATATCCTTAAGTACAAATATTGAGCCTTTACTCACAATCTTGAAGGCTACTATAGCAATTAACTTAACAAACATTGGTTACTGTTAATTTTATTTTATTAATAACCTTGTAAATAAGCCTTGTGAACGTGGCTTTTCTAACATCAAAGATCTAATGAATGTCTATAACCATACGCTTTGCCGATTACCAAAGCTGTCACCTATTTATTTAATGCTAGTGATGTCGCTAACATCACTAATAATAGAAACAGCAGTGCCCTCGTCTACCTGCGCGAACATTGTGATAATGTCTTGATTGCGCATACGTACACAACCATGTGAACGCGGTGAACCCATAGGTTCGCTATCAGGTGTACCATGAATATAGATATAACGCTGGAAGGTATCACAGCCACCTTGACTATTACTGCCTTTGTTCACACCGATCTCAAGTCCGCTCAGCCACAAAATTCGGCTTAATATCCAATCACGTTCAGGCTGCTTAGCGCCTAGAGCAGCGCTATAAATTTCTCCTGTAGCCACGCGCCCGATAAATACTGTATTGATAGCCTCACTACCCCCTATCTTTTGGGCAATGACGTGTGCCCCAAGTGGGGTACGGCCACTGTCTTGCTGACTACCAATGCCATTCTTAGCAGTAGATATCGTATAACGGCAAACCTCAGTATGCTCTTGAAGTAAGGTCAAGGTTTGCTCAGCAATATTAATGATTAGCTGTGTGCTTGGCTGATTATTTGGTGTCATAAAGGGCTGTCCGGCTGTTATTTAGAAGTATTGTAGCTACAAACTCTCATGAATTAATAAAAAATCTAATTTTAAGGGATTGTATCAAGGCAGTTGGCACCGTAATATAGGGGCTCACTTTTTGATGCTAGCAAATTATGACGTCTATTTCACCGACACGTGTGTCGATGTATGATTTTTTATATCAAGATACTCAGCCTATGGTGTCGTTGTTGGCAGATGCGGCCCAGCTGTCATTACCCCAAACGCAGCTTGCGCTCGGTGCCAGCTTGCAAGCAATCGTCAGTGCTTTGCTCGCCTATCAGCAGCGCTATCAAGGTCAAGCGGTTCGAAAAAAGCTTTTTGGTCGTAGCGCAGTTAAAGAGCTGCGACACTATAACGCCATGAACTTTGTGACCATCAAGGCCACTTTGTACCATCGTCATGATACCGCTAACGCCTTATTTGGTGATAGTGCACAGGTCATTAAGGCCAGCGAGCATATTGCGACCCAAATTGATGCGACCACGCCACAAGCGCAAACTTTACTGACTTGTCTGTGTGTCATCGTCTTACGTGAGTTGGCTATCTTAACCGACTACAGTCAGATTGATAATGATGAGATGGATAAATGGTTTGCATTGCAGCCGCAGTTTTTATCAGTAGGCCGTCTGACCACTATTGGACCGATAACAGTAACAGATGCTGTTAAAAAAGACATGAGTATCGAAGAAAAAGCTGCACCCTCAGAATCAATAGCGCCAGAAATAAAAGATCCTTCTTTAGATTCTGAGCGGCTAGTGTCTAACCAGCTACTGAGCGCGCCGCCACCTTTTGACCCTTACTGGTACGAGTTGACCACGTTTAAACCTGATAATCATGAACCTAATAATCATGAACCTGTACAAGACATGCAGGAAGCCACGGCAGATTACTTAAAAGTCATTGGTCGCTCATCAGAAAATATCCAGCAGGGTCGACATAACGACTTATTGATATTTGCACAGATGCGTGCCATCACATTACCGCACCAACGCTGGCTATTGCAACTTGCTAAAATTTCAGACATTTACTTGCAGCAAAATCGGCTGCGTATTACCTCTGAGCCACCCACCCCACCGACCGTGCCACTGGTGACTTTAAGGTCAATTGGTGACAATGATGACAATATCCCAATTGCTACTAGCGAGACCCCTATTGAGCATAACGCGCCGACACCCCTATGGAAAAACCCTATTATTCTTATTATTATTCTAGTGATTGGTAGTCTTGGCGCACTGGCTACCCTAAAGTACCAAATGAAGAAGTCTAATGGTGCGATACCAGCGACTGAAGTAGTCTTAGAGCAGGACCTCGCTGAAAAGCGACAGCAGCAAGATACAGCAGTTATAAAAGAGGATGATACAGATAAAAACTAGACCTAAAGCACTAAAGCTATAGTCAATGAAAAGTAATATCGATACATAACGTACTGCTGGCATAAGTTTTTCTTGCTTGCTGTGCCTACGCAGACAGAGGCTGCAAAAAGCTTATACCAGCAGTACCATAGCGTTTTTAAGGTATTTTAACTATATTAGTGAATACCCAACCCTAAAAGGTAAAATCAACGGCAATAAAAAAACAGAGACGTGATGTCTCTGTTTTTTTATTGCCGTTTTTTCGCTACTCTATTTAGACAAATCACGACCACGGCTGGCTTCGATCGCCAAACGTAAACCATTTAAACGAATGAAACCTTCCGCATCTTTTTGATCATAAGCACCGGCATCATCTTCAAAGGTAGCGATTTTTTCATCAAATAGTGAATCGTCTGACTTACGCCCGACTACACTGACACTACCTTTATATAGCTTCACGCGAACCGTACCGTTAACATATTCTTGTGACTTATCAATTAAGGCTTGTAGCATCATACGCTCAGGGCTGAACCAATAGCCATTATAGATAATTTTCGCATAGCGCGGCATCAGCTCATCTTTTAGATGCGCGGCTTCACGGTCTAGCGTTAATGATTCAATACCGCGATGCGCTTTTAGCATAATGTTACCTGCTGGAGTCTCATAACAGCCCCGTGATTTCATGCCCACGTAACGGTTTTCTACAATATCCAAACGGCCAATACCATGACTGCCACCAATTTCATTCAGCTTAATCATGATTTCATACGGCTTGAGTCGCTCGCCATCAATAGCAACCATGTCACCTTTTTCGTATTCTAATTCTAAATATTGCGCTTGATCTGGTGCTTGTTCTGGGCTCACTGACCAACGCCACATGTCATCTTCTGCTTCAGCGTATGGGTCTTCTAAAATGCCACCCTCATAAGAGATGTGTAATAAGTTGGCATCCATTGAATAAGGCGACTTGGTCTTATTACCCGCATAGTCAATAGCAATGTTATGTTCTTTGGCATAGTCCATCAAGCTTTCGCGGCTAGACAAGTCCCATTCACGCCAAGGCGCAATAGTAACGACATCTGGGGAAAGAGCAACAGCACCCAGCTCAAACCGTACCTGGTCATTACCTTTACCGGTTGCGCCATGGCTGATAGCGTCAGCACCATGTTCTTTGGCAATCTCAACCAAACGCTTAGCAATAAGGGGACGCGCAATAGAGGTGCCGAGTAAATACTCGCCTTCATAAATGGCATTGGCGCGGAACATAGGGAACACATAATCACGGGCAAACTCTTCGCGCAAGTCTTCAATATGAATACTCTTAATGCCCATCGCTTCTGCTTTAGCACGCGCCGGCTCGACTTCTTCGCCTTGTCCGATGTCAGCAGTGAAGGTAATCACTTCAGCATCATAGGTGTCTTGTAGCCATTTGGCGATAATGGAAGTATCTAGACCTCCAGAATAAGCCAAGACAATTTTATTGATATTTTTTGGGTCAAGCTGAGCCATGAATAACTCCTAATATGAGAATTTAGTTATAGAGTATCAAAACAATACGGAAGAATCAGTCAAAAGTTAGTTTGCCTACTCAGTGTACATCATATTTACTATGGGCAAAAGTGTAACCACCATGTGGCGCTAGGTTTTAGCTTAAATCTGAACTTGGACTGGGTCTTCATTTGACCCTGACTTTGATTGTTAAAGTATTAATCTCTCATGGTAAGTTCAGCAGTCAATTCAATGGTCAATTCAGCGGTCAGTTAAAAATGTGCTAATAAATTATGGATAGAACAAATTATGTATAGATAGTTAGGCGCATATTTAGTCAAGCAGGCAAATCTGTTATCATAGTCGCACATCAAACACTATTATTATCAGTCCTGTGCCACTTCCTTTTACCCCCATATTTTATGATATAGAGCGCTATGACACCGATTATTGATTCAATTAAAGAGTTAACCATTCTCCAACCAGACGATTGGCACATCCATTTGCGTGACAATCAAGCGCTAGCAACCACAGTACCTCATGCCGCCAATAGCTTTAACCGCGTCATCTGTATGCCAAACCTAGTGCCGCCGGTCAAAACCGCTGATGATGCCCGTGCTTATCGAGAGCGTATTTTGCAGCATCTACAAGCCAGCGATCTAACGGCCGAACGCAAAGCAGCCTTTGACCCACGTATGACCTTGTATTTGACTGACCGTACCACCGCGCAAGACATCGAACTGGCTGCGCTGTCCGGTATCGTACAGGCGGTCAAGCTTTATCCTGCTGGCGCAACTACTAACTCCGCTGATGGCGTCACCGACATCAATGCCTGCGTTGAGGTATTTGAAGCACTAGAAAAATATAATTTGCCGTTGCTGCTACATGGCGAAGTGACCCATGATCATGTTGATATCTTTGACCGCGAAAAGCGTTTTTTAGATGAAGTACTAGCACAAATTATTATGAAATTCCCAACATTAAAGATTGTGTTGGAGCATATCACCACCAGTGATGCCGCTGACTTTGTGTTGGCTCAAGGCAATCATATTGCGGCAACTATTACCCCACAGCATTTGATGCTCAACCGCAATGATTTATTACTTGGCGGCATCAAGCCACATTTTTATTGTTTGCCCATTTTAAAGCGTGCCTCGCATCAAAAAGTATTATTAGATGTGGCAACCAGTGGTAACCCTAAGTTTTTCTTGGGGACTGATTCAGCGCCGCATGCGACTGATAAAAAAGAAGCGGCTTGTGGCTGTGCAGGCTGTTATAGCTCAGCAACGGCCTTGCCGCTGTATGCCACCACTTTTGATAGCGTGGGTAAAATTGATAGGCTTGAGGGCTTTACCAGTCGCTTTGGTGCACAATTTTATGGGCTACCTGTGAACGAGAGTACCGTTACTTTAATCAATACGCCGATGCAGGTACCGACAGACTACCCTTATTTTGATGGGTCAACGCTGACGCCACTGATGGCTGGTGAAATACTACCCTGGTCTCTTAAAGTGTAGCGAACGACTCGCCATTACTACCCGATTTTTCCCGATGGCATTAATGACATATTTATACCATCAAATACTGGCCTTACCTCAATATGTCTGTACGACCGATAAAAGCGATTTAACCTGATATGACTACCCCAAATAACACTGATTTGCTTACCAATGATTCATTAACTGACCCAGTAACGGGTCAAATCGATAGTACGTTAGATAAGAGCGCCAGCCATAACCACACCGTTAATGCTGATAAAGAAAGCTCGGAAGACAAGACAGAAAGTGCGGCACCGATGACTATAAAAGAGCGTTTTCGTAAATTCTTGCCAGTCGTTGTCGATGTCGAGACGGCTGGCTTTAATGCGCAAACCGACGCCCTATTAGAGATTGCCTGTATTCCTATTTTGCTCGATGAGCATGGGGTATTTTATCCAGGAGAGGCCATTAATGCCCATATCGAGCCTTTTGAGGGCGCGAATCTAGAGCCAAGTGCGCTGGCCTTTACCGGTATAGACCCCAATAACCCCATGCGTAAAGCTATTGCCGAAGATGAAAAGACCGCGTTACGGCGAATCTTTAAAGACCTTAAAGACGTGCGCCGCGATACAGGTTGCCGTCAATGTGTATTAATTGGTCATAATGCACATTTTGATTTGGCTTTTTTAAATGCCGCTGTGTTACGTACCAATAGTAAAAACCACAACCCTTTCCATCAGTTCTCGGTATTTGACACGGTAACTCTGGCGGCACTGGCATTTGGTCAAACAGTACTAGCACGCGCCTGTAAAGCGGCAGGCCTTGATTTTGACGGTAAGGATGCTCATTCTGCATTATATGACACGCAAAAAACTGCTGAGCTGTTTTGTCATATTCTTAATCACTACCCTATGCTGCCTAATGCTTTACATACTGAACAAACCAAGGTAGAGTTGATTGATAACGACAAGCAATAATTAACAAATATAGCCGTTTTTTATAGTTATCAATAAATACTCATTTGTAGGTACTGGTTGGTAAATATTAAGCCAATCAGCGTCATGTTTACCATAACGATCCATAAGCTACTTTGTTAAAATTTTGACTTTGCCATCTTGATTTCGAAATCAATAAGGATATGATTGATACGATGATAAGCAAGTCAACTGTCAGCCCTGATCTTGTACTGTCTAAATGGAATTGATAGTTCGATTACTTGTTACTGTCCCGAGTTGCAATGACGCAATAATATTCTGTAGATGAGTTAAGTCGCCCACACCGCCTTGATAGCCAGCGATGCGCTATTTATTTGGTTTAATAAAAGGGACTTTACTATGCAACCAGATCACATTATATGGGGAACAATTCTTGGTTATATGCTGCTCGCTTTAACCATTAGCGCTTGTACCACCTTATGGATTCGCCATCATCTAAAAAACAACGACTTGCACCCACAGCGTGCGATTAAAAAGAAATATTTAACTTTAAAAAAAAATCGAAGAAAATAGCTTGACAGAAAACCACTATCCTACTATTATATGCACCACTTCAACGTAAACGGTGAAAGCAGTTGAAGCGCGTTTCTAGTCCCCATCGTCTAGAGGCCTAGGACACCGCCCTTTCACGGCGGTAACGGGGGTTCGAACCCCCCTGGGGACGCCATATATTAAAATGTTGTTAATAACAGTATTTTCAAAACTCTCAAAATCTATAAGATTTTGAGAGTTTTTTTATGCCTGATTGTTTTTCTACTTATAAGCTTTTTGCAGCCTCTGTCTGCGTAGGCACAGCAAGCAAGAAAAACGTATGCCCGCAGTAGGTTACGTATCGATATTACTTTTGATTTTCGTAATCAATGATTCAATAATGTTTCTATCAATCAACCAGGCGGGCGAACAGGCGCAAATAACGCATTACCATATTTCGAGATTGACACTATAGCGGCTTTATAGTGGGCAAACTGTACCGAGTATATTATGCCTTCAATCTAATCTTTATAAAATTCGCGGCTGCAAAACACAAAAAAACAGCAATATATGCTGGTTTAAAAAAAAGAGGTTATAAATAAGTCATTTAAAACTTATCTGATAGCAGAACCCATAATAACGTTAATACAATAGCTAGACCTAATACCGTTTGAATCAAAAAGAACGCTTGATGCTCGCTCACTACTCTACTTAACGTTGGGCCTAATGCACTATATTTTACGGGCTGAGTATCAATATCACCGGTCTTTTCTTGCCCTGTGTAACAGCCTTGCAAAATATCTAAAAATTGGTGATGCTGATCATAACTCCAGTTATAAGGCTCAAATGGCATCAGTGCCTTAACTTTAGCATCATTATTCATCCAGTGTTCAAGCTCAATAGAGCGTAGCGACCAACCGGTAAAGCGACGCTTAGTCAGTGCTGAGAATTCTAATATTTTTAGGTCTTTGTGTCGATTGTCTGTCAACAAACGATTTTTAAGATTAGTCAATACTTGCTCAGTGCCTTCAATACACTGAAAAAAACAGCCGTTGCCATAACAAATAATACCCGTCATGTTATCAGCTTTGTTATTTTTTATGGAAACTTCTGCGATATCATTGAGAGTACTGGCGCCTGACAGACCAGAAGGCGTTATACGGCTGATGTAGATAAGCTCGTAGAGGTCTAGTGTTACTGGATTTGTCGAATTATTATTAATTGCTGACATTCAGTTTCTCCCCATTATTAGGCAAATCTAGCTAAGATAACTGTATGAATGTAAAAAAGAAACGTAAAAAATATGAAGACAAAACGAACGAGCAGGATTGTGGCGTTGGTTTTCACGCGTTACGAATATTTATACTAATTGTATTAAGTTAGTTACATCATAGGTTAGTTTAGTCATCAAAGCAAATTATTACCAGAAGACAACAATAATTTATTATAATTTAATAGCTAACTAATATTGCAAAGAAATTACATAGTAAAGAGATGGAATGAAAAGCCAGTGCAAGTGGTAGGCAAGCTATGAGCAACGTAAAAAAGACATAAAAAAAACGCTGACACGAGTGCGTAGCGTTCAACGATTGTATTACACAGTGGTATTACACAGTGGTATTACACAGTGGTATTGATTAGTAATGTTAATAGCTTATAAGGCTGACGATTGTGCCATGAGAATGGCAGATAGCAAAATCGCATCGTCAGGGTATGTCAGCTTGATATTTTGGCGACTGCCAGTAACGAGACGGATAGGCAAACCTAAATGCTCGAAGGCGCTCGCTTCGTCAGTAATATGCAGCTTGTGTTCAGCAACATGAGTGAGCACTCGATGTAATTGATCAATACGAAACACCTGCGGGGTTTGTGCCTGCCATAGACCATTACGATCAATAGTGCGCTCGACATAATCATGGCTGTTGGCATTATTCTTGCCTATAGGCTTTGATTCAGTTTTTGATTGGGTGTGCGGCTGATACTGGGATTGTTTCAGAGTATCTGCGACCGGTGTGGCTAAGATAGCGCCATACTGTTCGAGCTTTGCCGCTTCAATAACATGATCAATATCACGACTTGGTACCGCAGGGCGCGCCGCATCATGAATCAAAATTAAATCATCACCCGCGCCCCCTTTTTTAATGATGGCGTCTAATCCCGCATAGACTGACTGCCAACGCTCAGCGCCACCAAGGGCATACCATACGGGTAGTGCAAAATCTAAGTTTTGAGGCCTGGTATCATCTGCTGCAATAATCAACAGACAATCTTGAATATAAGCGCTACCTGCCAGTCTTGCGACACTATGCTGTAGTAACGTTTGACCATTGAGTGGTAAATACTGCTTGGGTACAGACGCCCCAAAACGGCTACCACGACCAGCAGCGACAATCATGGCATACACACGGGGGGTATTGTTCATGGCTAGACATTCAAAGTATGGATGGGGGAAAATAGAGTGCTAAACGGTTTATGATAAATAGAAGATATTAATAAGCCATTATAACTACCAATAGCGACTTATTAATAACGGCTATGAGTCGTTGGTGCGGTTGATACTTGTACAAAAGTCTCATTAGGCTTGATGAGTCCTAAATCTAAACGCGCATGCTCTTCTACCGCTTCAAGTCCGTTTTTTAGATCATAAACATCTGTACGTAACAGGTTATTAGCCCCAACTTGATTGTCATTTAGCTGCTGTTGGTTGTTGATTTTAGCAAGTAGTTTATTACTCTCAAAGTGGCCATTTTCACCCAACCAATATTGGTATTGCAGCCCTAATAGCACCGCAACGGCCAAAGCAAGTAACAAGAACTGGCTAAAGTATTTCATATGAGAACAACGCCAAACGAGATAGAAGTAAGGTTAAAAGGCTAAAATAAACAGCACTCTAGCACTAGGATTTTAAATTAGACAGTCTATGACCATAAAACAATCGTAGACTGTCTAACTGTAAACCAAGCTAGCTAGCACTCAAACCAATAAGTCTTAACTAAACGACCTGAACTGCTTTAGAATAAATGGTTGAGTATGCACGCTTCAAACTTAACCACGTAGACCGATGAACTCTTCGCGGCCACGATAGCTTGCACGCACTTGCTGTTCGATACGGAGCAATTGGTTGTATTTTGCGACGCGATCCGAGCGGCATAATGAACCGGTTTTGATTTGACCCGCTGCAGTACCGACTGCTAAATCAGCGATGGTGCTGTCTTCGGTTTCACCTGAACGATGCGAAATAATGGTCGCATAGCCATTTTTCTTCGCCAGATAGATGGCATCTAAAGTTTCAGATAGCGTACCAATTTGATTAAATTTAATCAAGATAGCATTAGCGATATGCTTATCAATACCTTCTTGTAAGATAGCAGGATTGGTCACAAACAGATCATCACCGACCAATTGCACTTTGTCGCCGATTTGTTCAGTCAAATATTTCCAACCATCCCAATCTGACTCATCAAGACCGTCTTCGATAGAGATAATAGGATATTGACGCGCAAGACTCACTAAGTAATCAGAGAAACCCTGGCTATCAAAAGACTTATTACCTTCGCCTGCCAAGATATATTTACCATCTTTGTAAAACTCACTAGCAGCGCAATCTAGGGCTAGGTGAATATCTTCTCCTGCCTTATAACCAACCTGCTCAATCGCCTGCATAATGACGGTGATGGCTTCTTCATTGCTACGTAAGTTGGGGGCAAAGCCGCCTTCGTCGCCTACTGAAGTGCTGAAGCCTTGAGACTTTAACACTGACTTTAAGCTATGAAATATTTCAGTGCCAGCGCGTAGTGCTTCTGAAAAGCTACTAAAACCGACTGGTTCAATCATAAACTCTTGGATATCAACCGTGTTGTCCGCATGTTCGCCGCCATTGATGATGTTCATCATCGGTACAGGCATGGTCAGCGAGGTTTGATTGCGCAGGTTGGCGATATATTGATATAGGGGTAAATTTTGTGATTTTGCCGCCGCTTTAGCAGTAGCAAGCGATACCGCTAGCATCGCATTAGCGCCTAGATTGCCTTTATTATCCATACCATCAAGGGCAATCATAGCATCGTCGACGCCCTGCTGCTCAGTCACGTCTTTGTCCATTAAAGCGCTACGAATTTGGCTGTTTACATTGGTAACGGCTTTTTTGACCCCTTTACCCATATAACGAGCTTGGTCACCATCACGCAGCTCTAATGCTTCACGTGAACCCGTTGATGCGCCACTGGGTGCGGCGGCACGTCCGATAGTGCCATCGGCTAAGATCACATCAGCTTCAATCGTTGGGTTACCACGCGAGTCTAAAATTTCACGGGCGCGAATGTCTTTAATTGCGGTGACGTTGTTGGTTTCTTCAGCGTACATAGTGTCTGTTAATTCCTTTGGTCATGCCAAGTTTGCGGGATAGAAAAGGGACAATCAGTTATAACAAAGGTAGGGTAAATAATCGTACCACTCGCACACTAAAAATAGCATTAAATATCTATTTAAATTGCAATATATAAGTGCCTTTAGATGTCGATTGAGTATATCAATAATCGGCTACAATGCTTGGCATCATAGCATAAATCGAATTAAACATCGCCTATCTTAATGCGAATCATTATAGATTATAACTGATTGTTCGACCCATTTTTAAATGTGATATTAGCGTTGATATCTTTATAACGTTGATATCTTTATAACGTTGATATCGTTATGAGTATCAACCCACGCTCAGCCAATTATGCAGAAACTGATTGTTGTGCGTCTGGCTTAGACGTGGTCACAGTATTCTCCAGCTCAACCTCTGTTTTGAAGCGCGTTAAGCGCAGCGCATTCATTAATACTGATATGGAACTGAGGGCCATTGCTGCCGCAGCAATCATTGGGTTTAAAAAGCCAAAAGCGGCTAATGGAATACCCAGACAGTTATAGATAAAGGCAAAAAATAGATTTTGTTTAATATTACGTACCGTTGCATGGGCGATTTTTTGTGCGGCATCGATATGCATTAATGATTCACCCATCAAGCGCGCAGAGGCACTATGCTGTGCCACATCAGTACCTTCAAACATGGCAAAACTGGCATCAGCAGTTGCCATCGCTGGCGCATCATTAACCCCGTCCCCTGCCATAGCCACTTTGCGACCCGCCGTTTGTAATTTAGCGATTTGACTGGCTTTATCGCGCGGGCTCATTTTACCATAAGCAGCTTTAATGCCCAGCTGCTCTGCCACATGATCGACCACTGACTGCTTGTCTCCACTCATCAAGATCACATCGATACCCGCCTCTTGTAGCGCCGTGATTGCTTGTGGAGTATCCGCCTTCAAATCATCAGCCAAGGCAAACGCGCCCAGTGGCTCATCATTAATGCTGATTGCGACGGTACTGGCGATTTGCCATACTTTTGGCATCATCTTTGGCAGTGTTAAATTGGCAAATTCTGCTGTGCCGACCTTCACTATACCCAGACCTGCAATGTGCGCTTGAATGCCAGCACCTTTAATAACGATGATGTCGGTCACCGATAATAGCGGCAATTGACGATCGTTGGCGGTATTGATTAATGCGGTAGCCAATGGGTGGCTAGCATGAGCTTCCACACTAGCTGCTAGTTGAAGCACATCGTCAACGGATATTGATTGATCGACCATCACTTGATCGACGATGGTGGGTTTGCCAATAGTCAATGTGCCAGTTTTATCGAGCACTACAGTGTCGATGTCGCCAGCAGCCTCTAAGCTTTGTGCGTCTTTAAACCATACTCCGTGACGTGCCGCTACCCCCATACCTGCCATAATCGCAGCTGGCGTCGCCAAACCGAGCGCACAAGGACAGGCAATGACCAATACCGACACGGCATGCATTAAAGCGATATCGACCATACCGGTCAACCACCACGTTAGCCCAAAGGTCACAAGCGCAATGGTGACCACTACAGGGACAAAGATAGCCGTTACTTTGTCTGCAAGGCGAGCCAGCTTCGCTTTAGAGCCTTGCGCATCGCTAAGCGCTTGTACCATATCGCCCAATTTAGTATCGCTACCCTTAGCGCGTACGCGATATAGTAAGCTGCCATTTTCGACCAAGGCACCTGCCAGTAGCTCATCGCCTTGTTGTTTTTTGAGTGGTACTGATTCACCGGTTAAATGACTTTCTACACACCAACCATTACCATCAATAACTACCCCATCGGTTGCTACGCGGCTGCCTTGCTTGGCGCGTAAAATATCATCAACTTGCACTTCTTGTAGCGCCACTTGATGGAAGTCACCATTAGGCTGCTGCTGTTCAACTTCATCTGGCGTCAGTGTTAGTAATAAATCAATGCTATTGAGGCTATGCTTTTTAGTGCGTTCTTCTAGGTATTTACCCGTACGCACAAAAGCAATGACCATCACGCCAGCTTCAAAATACACTTCTGCGCCGTTACCGCCACTATGAGTAGCACTTTGTAGCAGGCTGGCCAAGCTGCCATCACCATGAGTCAGCCAAATGTAAGTCGAATAAGCCCAAATAGTTACGGTGCCGAGGACCACCAGCACATCCATATTGGCCAGACCACCTTTAATCGATGCCCAGGCACTACTATAAAATGGTAATGCAAAGCCGAACTGTACAATAGTGGCTAAGACGAACTGTATCCACACTGGCGGCATCCACATCATACCCTGGCCGACCACCATACCTGCCATTCCAACCAAAAATGGTAGTAAACATAGCCAAAGCCCAATCAGTCGCCACGGCAGTTGGGTAGCAGTATCTTTATCCGTTTGGGCAAATAAACTATCGCTCTCTTGTAAGTTGGCAATGAATCCGGTCTTATTAACCCATTCAGTCACTTCCTCTGCCGTAGTCTGCGTGGGATTATAGTCCACGTTAGCAGTCTCGCCAGCAAAGTTCACACTCACCTCATAAATAGCCGGTTTTTTATTCAGTACTTTTTCTATTCGCGATGCACAGGCCTGACATGACATCCCATCAATCGCTAACTGCAAATGCGCACGCTGCGGTTGGGTTTGGGTATTCGATTGGATATCAGTTTCGACGTCATAAGAAGGGTCAGATGCTGTACTGGTAGAATCATTCATAGATAAAACTCGTCATGGCGATTATAAAATTCTAGAGGCGGTAAATGAGTGCTGTAAATAAGTGCGGCAAATAAGTGCGGTAAAAAATATACTAAACCCATCAATCAGTATCCAACCCATCGATCAGTCATTATCAATCAATCATTCTCAATCAACAGTTACCAAAATAAAGTCAGATAACAGAAGCGACTTAACTTGAAATGAGTTTATTACTTAACTTTTCAAATTAGTATGCGTTAACCCTATTACTATACTAAAAAACATATTGATAATACATATTAACTGCTTATTATTGATAAATATTAGGAGCGTTTTTTACTTTAACCAATAATTTAGTTTAGATAATTTAATAAATCAGTTGATTATACGCTATAGCTGGGCTGTCTATGACGCGTATGAGCTACTGTTTTTCTTAATATTCATGCGTTAAAAAACCAGCCGTGATAGCTGGTTTTATTATAAATATTTCTTAGTTCAAGAATTTGCGACTTCAGTTTCATAACCCGCATCTTCAATTGCGGCAGCGATTTTTTCAGCGCTGGTTAAGCTATCGTCAAAGGTCACGGTAGCTTGGTTGGTTGGCAGCTCTACAGTCAGGCTAATTAGCCCATCAATATCTCCTGTAACGCTATGTACACTCTCAACACACTTAGCACAAGTCATGCCGTCAATTTTAATAATACGCGTTTGATGTGCCATGTTAGGCTCCTTGTTATTATTTACTAATTTAATATCTATTGATGTAATTATAAGCTAACTAATAATAATTATGAGTTAACTGCTTATACGTTAAGCGATATCGGCTCTAACATCAAGCCAGTTTGGTAGGTGGTTTATTACCAACTTAATAATCCCTAGGATAAGGCGTAGCACTACTAAACAATCAGAATTAAGCATTAGACATTAAGCATTAGCAACCCTTACTCATAGTAACGTGGGTTTTGCGGCGCATCAATGGGATACGGCTGAGTGACATAATCGACCATACTAATTGCTGCTGTAAACGCATGGATGGAGGTATCGGTATCCTCATAGCGCACCAAAGCGCTACTACTGGCAGGATCAAGTTCAATAGCCGTTACCCCAGTGATGTTTTTGAGTGCAGTCATCACGCTGTCCAAGCCTTCAGTATCATCGATATTTTCGATACTTACTTTTGCAACTTTAATCGCCATAACCCTATCCTCTTATCGTTATTGAGTATCTAACCCTTTGACCAAATCATCAATCTGTTTTAGTTGCTGTAAAAATGGCTCTAGTTGACTCATACGCAGCGCACAAGGGCCATCGCATTTTGCAGTCTCGGGGCTAGGATGCGCTTCTAAGAACAGCCCTGCTAGACCAGTTGCCATCCCAGCGCGTGCAAGGGTCGTTATCTGTTCACGACGTCCACCAGCGCTATCACTACGTGCACCTGGCTGCTGCAAGCTATGGGTCACGTCAAAGAATACAGGCACATTCATCTGTTTCATGGTGTCAAAGCCAAGCATATCGACGACTAAATTATTGTAACCAAAGGCACTGCCTCGCTCACATAAGATCAGCTTGTCATTACCGGACTCCAGGCACTTATTCATGATATGGCGCATTTCATGGGGCGCTAAAAACTGGGCTTTTTTAATATTAATAATCGCGCCAGTCTTGGCCATAGCCTCTACCAAATCGCTCTGTCTCGATAAGAAGGCTGGCAACTGAATAATATCAGCGACTTCTGCCACCGGTGCTGCTTGATACGGCTCATGCACGTCAGTGATAATCGGCACTTGATACTTCTCTTTAATTTGTCCCAGCCAATCAACGCCTTTTTCTAAGCCAGGTCCACGAAATGAATGCAGGCTTGAGCGATTGGCTTTATCGAAGCTGGCTTTAAACACATAGCCAATACCCAAACGCTGGCAGATATCGATATATTGCTCAGCGATCTCAAACGCCAGTTCTTTAGACTCTAAAACATTCATACCACCAAACAATACAAACGGCTGATCGTTGCCAATATTGATGGGTTGATTGTTAAGAGGCTTGTTACCAAGGCTATCGAGCTGGATATGCGACTGTGCGGTTAATAAGTTGTCCATAAAGAGCTATCCTAGTTATTATTTTTGGATGGTGTATCAAAAAGTATGCTGAGTAAATAAAGGAGGGGTGCCAGCCAAAGCAAAGATGCTATATTTGAGGTTATGAAGACACAAATAGAGATTAATTGCCCCGACTGCCACAGTCCTAGTCTAAAGAAAAACGGTATAAAAGGCTATGGTAAACAAAACTACCAATGCAAAGACTATAAACGTCAATTCATTGGCGACCACGCCATTACCTATCAGGGTTGCCACTCTAAAACAGAGTATAAGATACGACTGATGATAGTACGAGGCTGTAGTGTTAGAGACATTGCCACTATCACCTCTGTCAGCATTGGCAAGATACTAAGCACCATAGGCTCATAGATCTATAATATCTCACCAAAGCAGCCTTACTACTCGCGTTTAGAAGTTGATGAGTTCTAGACATATGTACGTTGCAAGAAGCAGAAGGTATGGTTAATCTACGCCTATGACCGTGATACTGGTGAGATTGTTGCCCATGTCTGGGGTAAACGTGATTTAGCTACGGCCAGAGCGCTTCGAGCTCGTCTTAAGAAACTTAAGGTGAGCTATGGTTCAATCAGCATTGACAACTGGGATAGCTTTAAGACTGCCTTCAAGGCAGACCCTAAGCAGATTGGTAAAAGATATACTGTTGGCATAAAAGGTAATAATTGCCGTTTAAGACACCGGTTGAGACGAGCAGTTAGAAAGACTTGTGCTTTTTCTAAGAAACTCGACAATCACTTTAAAACGTTCAATATGCTGTTCTTTTATATCAATTATGGTTATGTCTAATGCTAGCATACTTTTTGAAACACCACCCGCTTTATGACCCCCAATCAGCGCCACACGGGTGAAGATGTTGAGATATTAGCTCAGCGTAAGATGACGATGGATCTCGCTAAAGCTAAAAACCCTATACGTTAGGCTAAACAGGTAGTGAGAAATTGCTCACCAGTTGGGCCGACGACATTGAACCCAGTAAAAGAGCAGAAACAGGGTAAATTAAAAGCTGCTTAAACCGGCTTATGGTGACAACTAGCTTGATAAACTCCGCATCCAAAAGATGGTAAAATGTCACTTCAGCTGGTTGCAACAGTATCTAATGAGTTAATGCTTTTCAGGTATTGTCTAATAACATTACGAAATATTGAGCTAATACTTTATATACATTGTTACTGTTTGGTCGCTAAGCACTACTAGCAGTGCGAAGTCTTTAAGAATTTCCTTGAGAGCCAGTTATGTATGCTCAATTCTATGGAAGTGATAGATATGAATAACCGCTCATTCGGCTTGCTCATAGCTTAGAATAATTATATCAAATATCAAATTTCATTTTTCTAGAAAGGAAGACATAGAAGCGAGCAAAGCATCTTGATTCATCCCTTCTCCTATAAAAACAATAACTCCAGGCGTAGAGTTTGTTTTCTCAGAAGGTAAAATCTCGGGTTGCTGCATTATTCTACGAACAGATTGAAGCAAGAGCGCACCTTCGTCCGTGCTCAAAACGCCTTTGACGCGTAAGATGGTTTCACCTCGAGCATGCAGCAGTGCAGAAAGCCAAACTGTGAACTCAACCCAATCTATTTCTTTGGGAATCGGAAGCGAGACGACAGTCGTCGGTGGCCCGACATTACCAATAGTGGATTCATAGGTCTCTGTTGGCGGCGGCAACCAAGGTACCTGACTCTCGACACCGAATGTTGATAGAGAAACTGATGCGGCTGGGTTGATTTTCGTCACAGTTGAGACAAGATTTGATAAAGACTGTACATGCACATCTTCTGACTTCGAAATAACGATGCGATCGGCTGAAAGGATTTGCTGTCGACACAAAGCATCACTCTTCAACGCCACATGAAAATGTAGTGCATCGGACATAATGATGGTTTCTCTGAGCGCGAAATGATAAATCAGAATTGGGTGTTCTTTAATAGCAATTATAATCTCAGCGGGGTCAGCCAGGCCGCTAGTTTCTATGATAAGAGTGTCTGGCCGATTGGTAGACTGCCCGCTCGTTCGAGACTCTGCAACCTCAAGCAACGCTGAGATGAGCTCATCTCTACCTTCAGGAGTTCCTGCCTTTCCAGTCAGAACCTTGACACTCACCGCTTTATCTAGGAGCAAGTCATCAATTGGCTGTTCGGCTGCTTCTTGAACAAAGACCTGGGCATTGCCAAACACCTTTGTAAAAAGTGCATGGCGCAGCCATGTCGTCTTGCCCGAACCCAGATAGCCACTCAACAGGATAATATTAAGACGGTTGTCTTGTGGTGTTTGCATCAGCGTAGGGCCTGCGTGGTCGATTTCAATGGATCCACTAGAAAACCTTGGATGCGCTCCACTTCAGCCCAAAGCTCTGTCAAGTTGTTAACCATCACTCTAGCCCCTCCTGGGCATATAAGTTGAATCTGCGGGATCACACCATCAGCATAAGCTGAAAACCCATAAGGTTTTAGCACCCGCTTCAGTACCGATATTCGATTAAAAACAGCCCTAAGGCGGATACCACCTTTTTGAGCCCCTGCTTCTGTCCAGTGCCCTGGGGCGGCTGGGTTTCCACAAGCATTACACATATATTTTCTCCATATAGTTAAGTTAACCTTGGCGACAATGCCGCCAAGGTTAATAGCCTTAGATGACCTCTGGTCGTTCGCCACCTTCAAACGGGAAGCGTTTGCGGAAATCTGTAGCAATATCTTCGAATGGCATCCAAACGACACCTTCATGACTGTTGATGTAGTCAATCAGTCGTTCAAGCATCATGAGTACATGTGGACGTCCAGAGACATCGGGGTGAATCGTGAAGGGAAACACAGCATAATCCATATTTCGATATACCCAGTCGAATTGATCACGCCACATTTGCTCGATATCACGTGGATTGACAAATCCATGGCTGTTAGGGACATTTTTCATGAACAGCATTGGTGGTAAATCATCCACGCACCAGTTGGCAGCAATCTCAACCAGATCAATCTCGTCGCCATGGGTCATAGGATGCATCCATTCTTCTGCGGTTTTTGAGTAGTCGATAACGTTCCAATCATCGCCAACTCGAGCATAGAAGGGCTGGAAATCACGGTAGCCTTGGCTATGGTCGTACTTAAAATTATACTTAGCAAGAATTTCAGGGGTAGATTTAGACATTTCCCACCATGGTGCTACGTAACCACGTGGACTTTGACCAGTGAGATTTTCGATGAGCTCAACGGATTTTTCCATCACGGCTTCTTCTTGTGCACGGGTCATAGCAATAGGGTTCTCGTGCAGATAACCATGCGCGCCTACTTCGTGACCATGATCCACAATCATTCTGGCAATATCAGGAAAGGTTTCGAGACTATGACCGGGGACAAAAAACGAGGTACGTAGATCGTACTTTTTAAATAACTTTAACAGCCGTGGTACGCCAACTTCTGATGCCCAAACCCCGCGTTGAATGTCTGACGGACTTTCGCCGCCGCCATATGATCCAATCCATCCTGCTACTGAGTCGACGTCAACGCCGAAGCCACAAATAATAGTTTTAGACATAATTCATTCCTTTGATAGTTTTAGTTGTGTTTCATTCCTTTATTTATTAGTCTTAACTCCGTTTTCCTCCTTTAATAGATGAATGGTATAAGTTTTGGGCTAGTACATTTTCAATGGAGAGAGCCGCCGCTAATAACTCACTTTCCCTTCCGCCAGACATTGACAGTAAAAGGCTAGTAGGCATTTGGTTTTGATCTATGCCATTAGGTAAGGCGACGCCACACCAGTCCAGAAAGTTACCGAGCGATGTGTTGCGCAGCATCAATTTATTCGTACGCAAGTACAGATCATCATCTTGTTCAAGTGGTTCAATTTCAGGAGCAGTAATAGGAGTCGTTGGAAACAGGACAATCTGATCGCTCAGAGCTTGGTAGTTTTCTTTTATTAACCTTGCTCTTGTTCTTTGGATCACGATAAAGTCGCGAGCCGACATCTTTCCAGCATCAAGAATGCGAGCAAGAACTCGTGGATCCATCCGAGCTGCATCTTCAGAATGGACAAGATCCCAATGTAGATCTAACGCTTCTGGGCCCGTTAAATAGCCATGCTCAGTAGAGAGGGAGTTTATTTTATCAAACTCGGTAAACGCCTTACGGATTACTGTGGCCCCCGCCATTTCAAGTGCACGAACACTAGTCTCAAAATTTTGAAGCACAGCGTCTTGCACATCGTCAAAAACGATATTCGTGGGAATAATAAATTTCAACTTGTATATGGGTGTCGGCTTGGGTATTGCGACAGCTCTCCCATTCAAAATTTGTGCGGTACCGATGCAACTTCTAATATCAGCAGCAAGCGGACCAAGCGTGTCTAACGTTTCTGATAAGGGAAACGCGCCACCTTTTGGAAACGCTATATTGGAACCTTTGTAGCCGACTACCCCGTTTAACGCCGCAGGAATGCGTATAGATCCACCAGTATCGCTACCGATCGCTAGCGGCACCAATCCTCGAGCGACAGCAACCCCGCAACCTGAGGATGAGCCTCCAGGGATTCGAGCCGGGCCAGTACCATTTGGGTTTTTGGGTGTTCCAAAGTGTGGGTTAAGGCCAAGACCTGAATAGGCAAATTCGGTCATGTTGAGGCAGCCAACTGAAATAAGACCAGCTCGAGTGGCATTCACAATAACATCTGCATCACGAGTAGCAGGTGCATTGGACTTAAGCACAACTGATCCTGCAGTTGTAACACGCCCCTCGATATCAAAGAGGTCTTTCCATGCGATTGGGACACCATCCCACGGACTCAGCTGTTTACCTTCGCTACGCCGTTGTTTTGAAGCATGGGCCTCTCTAAGTGCCCGCTCTTCAAGTAGCACTGTAAATATAGAAGGATCAGAAGACTTGATATTGGCGAACGTCTCCTCAACAAGCTCAATCGGACAAAGGCTCCCTTTTTCAAGTCCTACTGCCATCTCTACAGCTGAGACAGGTCCTTTTTCTATCTGGTTCATAATCCGCTCCACGTTATTGATCTTGTCAGAAATTATATTACTAATCTTTAGTCAAAAAAAGACCGTAGTCAATGCAATTTTGTTGCCAAGCTTGCTATCCATGCAGTGGACTATAGAGGCCTTTTAATAAACCCCTAATGTGTAAACTATCATTTGATATACTCAATATTTGTCCGTTCAATTAAAGTATTACATGCAAAGATTAAAATATTTTGGAATCTTAAAATTCCAAGATGATTAGTTAATTTAAACTACATCACGTCGCCGCTATTAGGCCCAAGAGTTTGGCCAAGATATAGATCGCCATCTGGTGAAGAGGCTAACATTAACGCTGTAGGCGCTACCTCTTTAGCTTTTCCAAACTGTAGTGGTCAACTAATTTAGGACAGCTAGTAAGAGGTTTTGGTTGAAGTATCGTTTCTCTTTCTCTGCTGGTGGCAAATAGCCATTAAAACTGTGGGGTCTCACGGTTTGATAGTAACCCCAGATATAATCAATAATGGCGCTTTTAGCCTCAGATATGTTCTCGTAACCACCCTTTGGCATCCACTCCGTTTTAAAGCTTCTGAAGAAGCGTTCAGTTGGCGCGTTATCCCATGAGCGAGGATTAGTAAAGCACTGCTTTGCCCGAGTGCAAGTTGAAGGACTATGCCCGTAGTTGTTACCTTTTCGGCTCATACTCTGTGTCATACCGTCACAATCAGCGACTGATTCGGCGAATTTCTTACTGGTGTAGTGCGTCCCTTGATCAGAATGAAACAGCACACTACTGGGTTTGAGTCTAGTGTGATACGCCATCTGTAGCGCTTTAGTTGTCAGCTTGCTGTCAGGCGAATCTGATACGGCAAAGCCCACTACACGCCGAGCATATAAATCTAACACCACAGCAAAATAATACCAACCGCCTCTGATACGAGTATAAGTGACATCGCCTGTCCAGATTTGATTGGGCGCTGTTGGACTGAAATTTCTATTTAAGATATTGTTATACGTTTCATGCGGCTCATCAGCGTGCTTATATTTGTGCGTCTTTCGCTGACAGCTTTTAAGTCCCATTTGTGACATCAGTTTACTCACTATATAGCGAGTTAGCTTGATGTCATGTTCATTCATTAACATAGCAACAATACTGCGAGCCCCTGCTGAGTGCTTTGAGTCGTTGAATATTTGACGTATTAAGGCCTTGTGTTTAAAGCTTTTAAGTTTAATTGCCTTGCGCTGCCATCCATAATAATAGCTGCTCTTGATAACGCCAAACAGCCTACAAAGTCGACTTTTACTGACCTGTTTGTCTTGCTCTGCCAGATGTCTTATCAACGATAGCCGTTCAGACTGTCCAATGCTAGCAGAGCGGAGGCCTTTTTTAAAATGTCGCGCTCCATCCTCAAGCGCTTATTCTCTTCACGCAGTTCTTGTAGCTCTCGCTGCTCGTCAGTTAAGGCATTGCCAGTTATAGGTGCTTGGCCACTTATTTCTTGACGGTATTGACTCAGCTATTTCTGCAGGGTGGATTTACCAATACCCAGCGAGCTTGCCACATCGAGTATTTTATTTTTGTAATCAACGACTAAGCTAATGGCTTCTAATTTGAATTCTCGGGTATATTGGTTGCGCTTGTTGGTCATACTATCTTCCTTCTTTGGGTTAGTATAATCTCTTAGGTGCTGTCCAATTTAATTATGCTACTACAATTCTTCTTGGTGTGTTTATCACGACAAAAAGAGTAATTTTTTGATTCATGGCGTTGATTCCTTGCAAATGTAGACAGTATATAGCGTTAAGCTATACACCAGCATGAAAAATGTCCATTACACCTAATTATTCATTATGGAATCATAAGTGTAAGGCATCATATCCTTACATCCTTGATTATCTAAACCAAATTCTTTCAAATATCTTTTGAATACACTTGTTTTATAATTGACTTCGTTTACATCATCTTTTGTCAAAAAACTTCCTATAACCTGAGGATTTTTCCCAATAAGACTCTGGGATTTTTCTAGAGCTATTACTGTTATACATAGTGATTGGGCAGATGTAACATATAGTAATTGAAGGTTATCTGAGTTCACATTAGGCTCTTTTGCTAATTTATTTAATTTATCGACTTCGCTAAAAAAATTAGTAGATTGAATTATAAAAGTAGTATTTAGCGAATCAAACTTTTTCATGAAATCATTTTCATCATATGAAAATGCCGGGTTAATCTGAAAAAATATTAAAAAAGCTATAAATAATATTTTCATGCCTTACAACCTTAATTTAAAAAAAATGTTGAACAAAATAACCATTATTGCACGGTCTAAATCTAAGAAAGGATTGAATCATATTACCAGCTAGCCTTTATAAATTTAACAACTCGCAATGAGCAATGATTCTGAAAGAGTTATCCGATAAATAAAATTACTAAGGATTTAACTCAGCAGGATCAGTAATCACATGCATTACTACAGTTTTGCGATCTTTACCTACGACTTGCATCGCCTCTGCCACTTGCTCTTCGACTCGCTCATTACTATTTACCGTAATACCATGAGCGCCAAAAGACTGCGCCATCAAAGAAAAATCAGGGTTTTGTAGCTGTGTACCTGACACCCGATCCGGATAATGAGCCTCTTGGTGCTGACGAATAGTACCAAACTGACCATTATCCATAACAATAATCAAAATGGGAGCCTCATAACGTACCGAAGTAGATAATTCCGCCTCGTTCATCATAAACTCACCATCGCCGGTAACAACAACGGATAAACGCTCAGGAGACTCTAAGGCAGCAGCGATACCCGCAGGCACACTATAGCCCATTGCCCCATTTCTACTGCTTAACTGACTTGGAAACACCTTCGTTGGTAGAAACTTCTGCGCCCACAAACAATGATTGCCTGCACCGAAGCTATATACGGCATCTTCTGGAAGCAGTTTGATCAGCTCTTTCATCACCAAAGTCATACTAGCATATTGTTCATTACTATTAGAAGAAAGAGTAATTTCTGGGAAAGCGCTATCTTGACGCTGTTGTTTATGACAGTAGTTGAACCATGAAAGACGTGACTTAGCCCCAAGTTCGTCGAATTTATATTCAGCAATTACCTTTATAAAACTAATAGGACTTGCGGCAATATGAGAAGTGGTAGTGCCGCTATGACCGCGTAAACTGGTATCTAAATTGACAACATAATTGATTTGATCGAATGATTGACGCAAGGTGTAACCATCACTAGCCACATCGCCAAGTACAGTACCTATCGTCAACAAAACATCCGCTGAATCTAGTAAATCTGCACATCCATCTGCTCGACCATACCCTAAGTAACCTGCATGAGCGGGCGAATCAAATGGGATTCTGTCAGAGGCTCGCCAATCATGTATGATGGGGATATGGTTATCTTCGGCAAACTTAGTTAGTTTTCGACATGTTTGAGCGTCCCAATTTTGACCACCAACAAACATTAAAGGTTTTTTAGCAACAGATAGTGCATCAATTATTGATTGCAACTCTGATTGTGTAACTGCGCCTTGAGCTACAGGAATAACAGGGTGCTTCTGACCTTCAAATGGCTGCTGAATAATATCTTCAGGTAATCCAACTACAACAGGTCCTGGTCGACCTTCTAAGGCAGCATGAAATGCTTTGGCAACAATTTCTGATGCCCTAGAGACTTCGTCAAGAATGAAAACCTGTTTGCATTGACTACTGAACCACTGTATCGGATCAAACTCTTGGAATGACTCACGCTGCCTATCAGCAACTGGTATAAGTCCGACAAATAATATCAACGGCACACCGTCTTGCCAAGCCGTATGAATGCCAGTATAAGCTTGCGCAGCGCCGGGACCACGGGTCACCATGGCAATACCAGGCTTACCCGTAAATTTACCATGCGAATCAGCCATATAAGTACACGCAGCTTCGTGACGGCAAACAATGATTTGAATATCAGAGTTATAAAGGCCATCAAGTACTGCTAAATAACTTTCACCCGGTACTATAAAAGCTCGATCTACTCCGTGTTGCTCAAGGCTATCTACAATAGCTTGACCGCCATGTTTTAAATCACTCATCTTTTACCCCTAAACTATTTTAAAAAATTTAAGCACAATGCCATTATTGAAATTGTGAATTATCTGATTACCCTATGAGTTCCTTTGTTAGGATAATCATGGGACAACCACTTCAAATACTAGGGCGTGTTGAACATTGGCGATAAAGTGTTGGCAAAAAAATAGCGACGCAGTAATCTTTAAGTTCTCATACCAAAAGATCCTGTTCGCTATACCTCGCACCATGCTCAAAGATGAACACTGGACCAGACTAAGACCTATCTTACTAGAACTGAATATTTATGACAAAGCAAATCTGAGACGTACCGTCGAAGGTATTCTTTATCGGATGCGGGTTGGTTGCCCTTGGCGTGACTTACCCGAGTATTTTGGTAAGCCCAATACCGTCTACAAAGCCTATCAGCGTTGATTTCGTAGCAATAAGCTCATTGCCCTGTTTACTTTATTAATCAAAGACTCAGACTGTGAGTGGGTTTTTATTGATGGTACTCATATTAAAGCGCATAAGCATAGTAGTGGTGGTCATGAGAACATGCAAGGTATCAGTAAAAGCGCGGCAGGACGTGCAACCAAGATCCATTTAGCGGTTGATGCTCATGGTGACCCAATCACTTTTATCTTATCAGATGGCACCACTCATGATGTGAAGATATCACCTGAATTAGTTGATAAGATAAATTTAAGCGACACAGTGACCGTATGTGCTGATAAGGGCTATGGTTCTGATGCATTACGATCTCATCTTAAACAAGCTGGTTCCTGTGATAACATTCCTCGCAAACAGAACACTAAGTTCACTAACAACCATATAGACTGGCACTTGTACAAGGCTCGACACTTAGTAGAAAACGCTTTCGCTAAACTAAAAAACTGTAGAGCGGTGGCAACTAGATTTGATAAGCTCAAGCAGAGTTATGAGAATACGGTAGCTCTTGCTTGTGCTTATCTCTGGCTGAAGTTATAAATGTTCAACACGCCCTAGTTATCATTTTTGAGTAAAAAACTATACTTGAGCAAAGAATTTGTCAGTTACTAAATATTACTACTATTATCACTAGTCATTAATGACACAAAAATAACTAACAAAACTGAAATTGGAAAACCTATAAATATCGGATGCAAACCAAATGGATGTCCAAGTATTTGCCAAGTTACTGCTACGATTAAACCAACCCACATTGCCACTGTTCCACCTAAGCGAGTCGCTTTTTTCCAGAACAAGCCGGCAATGACTGGTGCTAATAAGCTTGACACTAACATAGCTGCACCTGTCACCCATAAACTGACTAATTGCGGGATAGATAGCGCTAGTAGTAAAGAAAAGATTGAAACTAGGACAACTGAAAGACGACTATACTTTAACAAGCGGCTATCAAGATCCGGGGTCTCTTGTAGTCTTGGTTTAATGATGTCGTTTATAATTGAAGAGGCACCAGCCATACAGAAAGAGTCAGCTGTTGATATAACCGTTGCAAGTAGGGCAATAATCATCACTACAACCATTGGAAAACTAAATACGTCTCCAATTACTTTATAATAAGTGAGGCTGGAATCAATTTCTCCTAAGTTCAACCCAAAGCGAGCCATAACACCAATAGTAATAATCATAAAGGCGGTTAAAGCACCTAAGATAATAGCTATCCAATATCCATTTCTAGCTATTTTAGCGCTGCCAGCAGCCCAAAATCTTTGCCATAAGTCCTGTCTAAGGAACTGATAAGCCCCAATGGTTAATAGATAAACAAACACTTCAGAAGGCGAAATACCAAGAATACTTAAAAATTCACTTTGGTTAGCAAGTGCTGCTTGGTTAGACACTTCTTGCAAGCCACCGGAAGCCAAGATTACGGCTACAAATAAGATAAAAATACCGATTGTCTGTATCGTTCCATGAAAAGCGTCTTGCCAAATTACTGACATCATTCCACCGTAGTAGGTCTTTAACGTAAGTAGAACCCAACTGATTAAGATACCAGTTGTTATATTTAGTCCCATTGTCAAATTAAGTATTGTGGCAATGGCTGCAAACTGCATTCCTGTCAATGAGCTATTAGCAACTAAAACACTTACAACTGTAGGAATTCTAGCACCCTCACCAAATCTTAAAACAGTGAAATCTGCAATAGTTACCATTTGATACTTTTCGCCAATTGCCCGAATTTTCTTTAAAAAGAACGCCAGCATCAGCACACCTGAAATGAAAATCGCGAAATTTAGCCATTGTTGCCCCATTCCATATAGAAAGCCATTCTGCATAAAACCTAATAACGTCGCACCACCAACCGCAGTGCCTACAAATGTTAAAATAAGAGGAAAGATCGATACAGATCTTCCCGCAACGTTATAATCGTCATATGTCTTAATACTTTTCTTATTAATATAAAACGATACACCAAATAAAAATAAGAAATATATAACGACTAAAGAACCTAAAATTAAACTTTCATTTGAATTATACATAATCAACTTCCCTCTAGATTGTTGCATATCCTGCAATAGTGATCGCTCCAATATCGATACCGAAATGAATGCCGAAGCAACTGATCACTTTTAGAATGGAAGTTCTCATATTGAACATCCTTGTTTTATTATTAAATCGAGCGATTACCCTAAAAATCCTTTATATAGGTAACACTTAAGCATTCATTGACAATTAGTCATTATTACTTTTCTTCTGAGATGAATCCTGATAAAAAAGCTTGAAAATTGTCATTAAGTTTTTCAATACAATAGCCACCTTCAACTAAAACAATTAGTGGCTTATTTAATTCTTTTAGCTTTTGTGCTAAAACCTGAAAACCTTCGGTACTGACCTGACATTTAGCCTGTGGATCGTCTTTGTAAACATCAAAGCCTAATACATGCACGATAACATCTGGATTAAATAGCTCTACAGTAGCCAGCGCTTTGTCTACATAGTCAAAAAAACCTGCTTCATCAGTGCCGTGTGGCATAGGAAAGTTAAGGTTATATCCATAGCCTTCACCTTGCCCTCTTTCATGCTCATGACCTGCCACAACCGGATAAAAATTAATAGGACTGCCATGAACTGACGTATAAAGTACATCTTTACGATCATAAAATATCTCTTGAATACCCTGTCCATGGTGCATGTCAGTATCTATAATGGCTACCTTGTCATATTTTTTAAGCAAATACTGAGCGATAATAGCGGCGTTATTAAGATAGCAAAATCCTCCTGCAGCACTCTTGCGTGCATGATGCCCAACAGGTCTTGTAATACAGACCTGCATTTTATTTTGCTTTGTCTCTTGAGTTAATAAATTTTGAGCTGCATTCAGTGCTGTCTGTGCTGACCAGTAAATAGACGTCCATGAGTATTTACCTATGGGCGCACTGCCATCTGCTTGATATTTAGCCGCTTTGGCCAAAATACCAAGACCTTCATTGTTATTTGGCATATAGATAGTGGTTTGAACTTCCTCGCCCATATCTTCATCTACCGCCATCCATTCATCATAACTGTGCTTCAAAAAATCCACATAGTCCAAATCATGTACAGCTAAAATCGGCTCGATTCCTATATCTTTAGCAGTAATTACGGTTAAACCTAATGCTTTCGGTGCTTTTAATAGCTCAACCAGTCGTTCAGGCTTTTCTTGCGGCTGACGCATCTTACCGCGCGAAAAATAGGTTTTAGGTTGATGAAGCATTTGGTTTTCATGGCTATAGATTTTCATTTTTATATTCCTTGTTGTGTTTATCCTAGTTTCATTAGTGCATAAATCAACATACTAAGTTAATTCATTAAATAAACAATAGTTGTCTGTGAATATCATACTATCGCTAATAGCTTGACTAATTTAGTTTTTACCATTGTCTATGATAGCTGTCTCTAAAACAGCATGTAACAACACATTAGTGCCTGCGACCGCCCAGTCAGAGGAAATCTCTTCATTTTCATTATGCGATATGCCATCTACGCAAGGGCACATAATCATCGCAGAAGGTGCTACGTTTGCTATCCAAAAGGCATCATGTCCAGCACCAGAGCAAATATTAATATTCGAGTAGCCTAACTTGCTGGTTGCATCCCGAATGATATTCACTAATTTGCTGTCAAAGGTTACGGGATCTTTGTGCCCCACTATCTCAATTGAACAGCCCACATCAAGCTCTGATGATATTTGATGAACCCTGGCTTTTATCTGATTACATAACTCATCAAATTTATCTTGCGAAGCTGCCCTGATATCTATGGTAAATACCACTTTACTCGGAAGGACATTACGAGAATTTGGAGAAACGTCAATCTTACCAACTGAAACTGCAGTATTAGGTTGATTGTCCATGACCAAATCATGAGTGACATGAATTATTTTTGCCATTGCCAAAGAAGCGTTTGACCTCATGGTCATCGGTGTCGAGCCAGTATGCGCAGCCTTACCTGTCAATGTCACCTCAAGAGCAGCCAGACCTTGACCATGCGTCACAACCCCTATCAATTTATCTTCTGCCTCTAAAATGGGACCTTGTTCAATATGATATTCATAATAAGCATGTATCTCAGGCTTCCCTACGGGCATATCGCCCAGCCAACCTGTACGTATTAACTCATCTTTTATACTAATGCCGTCTGGGTCTGTGCAACTGTATGCGTATTCGAGATCATATTTACCAGCATAGACGCCTGATGCAATCATGGACGGTGCAAAGCGTGAACCTTCTTCATTTGTCCAGTTTGCGACGACGATTGGATGCTTAGTTTTAATGTTATGCTCATTAAGTGAACGTACAACTTCTAATCCAGCTAAAACGCCTAAAATACCATCATATCTACCGCCCGTAGGTTGCGTATCGAGATGAGAGCCTATCATGACGGGTAGTGCATTTGGGTCAGTGCCCTCTCTAAAAGCAAACATGGAACCAAGTTCATCAGTTTTTACCATCATATTCTCAGTTTCACACCAATTCTTGAAAAGGGTGCGACCTTCATTATCTTCATCTGTTAGTGCCTGTCTATTGCTGCCACCAGCAATACCTGGACCAACCTTCGCCATATCCATCAAAGATGCCCATAAGCGACTCTCGTTGGCAGTAATTTCAGTATTTTTAATCATTTTAGTCCCACCTATAATTAGGTTCTAATTTCGCTAGATAGTTTAATGAATAACTAAGAACTGACTACAGCGACTCTTTAATAATTGCCAAGCCTTCTTCGAGTAATTCATCTGAAACGGTTAGCGATGACTTATGCAGGAAGTCTAGCCATCAACACGATTAAGTCAAAGCTTAAAACTTACGCAAAAAGCGCTTACTAAAAACTAGGCTTTTAATAACTTACCAATAATATCGAGGCCTTCTTGCAGTATTTCGTCTTCAACAGTCAGCGGCACCATGATGCGAATGGCATTGCTATGCATACCACAAGATGCTAACAACAAGCCCTGCTCAAAGCACTTCTGCTTTAGATTAGCAGTGGCATCAGCATCTGGCTGGCCGTCACTGTCAATTAATTCAAAAGCCAGCATGGCACCTTTATGGCGGATGTGACCGATGCTGCTAAGATTTAAGTCTTTTAAGAATGACTCGATTTTGTCGCCAATCTCAATGCTGCGCTCAAGTAGGTTTTCTTCTTCGATAACTTCTATTACTGCTAAAGCCGCTACACAAGCGAGTGGGTTACCCGCATAAGTACCGCCCAACCCACCTATTTGCGGGGCGTTCATGATGTCAGCGCGACCGATAACCGCAGATATCGGATAACCACCAGCCAAACTCTTAGCGCTAGTCATTAGGTCAGGCTCAACACCCAGTTGTTCAGTAGCGAATAAGGTACCGGTTCTAGCAAAACCGCACTGCACTTCATCAAAGATCAACACGATGCCGTGCTCATCACAGATAGCGCGTAACGCTTTGGCAAATGATGGCGTAACTTGATGGAAGCCGCCCTCGCCTTGTACCGGCTCAATAATCATCGCTGCTACTTCACTCGGATCAATTGAGGCCTGGAAGATCATCTCAAGGCTATGTAGCGCTTGCGCCTCAGTAACATTGAGCTCTTCAGCAGGAAATAGCGCATGAAACACAGGACCTGGCATTGGACCAAAATCTTTTTTGTACGGAATAACCTTACCGGTCAAGCTCATACACAATAATGTACGACCGTGCCAGCCGCCAACAAAGGATATAACCCCTGGACGACCAGTTTTAGCACGAGAGATTTTGACTGCGTTTTCGACCGCTTCAGCACCAGTGGTTAAAAAGAAAGCTTTTTTGTCACCACTAATAGGCACGGCTGCACAAAGCTTTTCAGCGAGCTCAACATAGCATTCATAATTGATCATTTGCGCGGCAGTATGAGTGAATTTATCTAGTTGCTCATGCACACGCTGAGTGATTTTTGGATGGCTATGACCGGTATTAAGCACTGAGATACCGCCAACAAAGTCAATATAACGATTGCCTTCTACATCCCAAATTTCCGAGTTTTTTGCTTTGGCAGCAAATATAGGAAACGCCACACCAAGTCCGGTCGGTAAAACCGCTTTACGGCGCTCAAGCAAAGATTGATTGGTAATTTTAGTCGTAGTCATGAGAACGTCCTTTTCTTTATATTTAAAGTAAGCGCTATGTCGTTAATAGCGGTTTATGTAATAGGTGCTAAACGATAGAAATAATCCTATCTTTTAGCACCTTAAACTAAGTTGATTACTGGGCTAAATGAGCAAGACTAGCTGATATCAGAGCACCAGTATTTGGTGACAACATATTCTTCTAGACCATATTTTGAGCCTTCACGGCCAAAACCTGATTGTTTAACGCCACCAAATGGCGCAACTTCAGTTGAGATCATGCCAGTATTATGACCAACCATACCGTATTCTAGGCCTTCAGTGACCCGCCATGCGCGCGCAAAGTCGCTGCTATAAAAATAAGCTGCCAAACCATAAATCGTATCATTAGCGGCGCGTATAGCTTCTTCTTCGGTCTCAAAGACAAATATGGAGGCGATAGGACCAAAAATTTCTTCGCTAGCAATATCCATATCCGTACTGATATCAGTAATAACGGTGGGATTAAAGCTCAACTCAGAAGCCTCATTGGTGTCGCCGCCGGTTACTAATGTCGCCCCTTTATCAAGCGCGTCTTTTAGAAGTGCCTGAACTTTTTCTAACGCATCTTTATTGATTAAAGGACCAATATCAACGCCTTCAGTCATACCATTACCGACTTTAAGTGCTTCTACTTTTTTGACAAAAATCTCTAGGAACTTGTCTTTGATACTGGCTTGTACGTAGACGCGGTTGGCACAGACGCAAGTCTGACCAGCATTGCGATACTTGGAGGCGATTAAGCCATCAGCCGCTTTTTCTAAATCGGCATCGTCAAATACGATGAAAGGAGCATTACCACCCAGCTCTAGTGACAGTTTTTTGATGGTTGGCGCGCATTGTGCCATCAAGGTGCGACCTACTTCAGTAGAGCCAGTAAATGATAGTTTTTGAATGCGAGCATCACCGGTTAAAATATCGCCGATGACCGAAGATTTACCGGTGACGACTTGGATAACGCCAGCAGGAATACCCGCTTGCTCTGCTAATGCGCCTAACGCGAGAGCAGAAAACGGGGTAGCAGTAGCTGGCTTGATGATCATGGTACAACCCACAGCCAGTGCTGGTGCTGCTTTACGGGTAATCATTGCCGCTGGAAAGTTCCAAGGGGTAATCGCTGCACAAACACCAACTGGCTGCTTGAGAACGACATAGCGTAGCTCTGACTTGGCGGATGGAATCACATCACCATAAACGCGCTTACCTTCTTCGGCAAACCAGCGGATAAAGCTATTGGCGTAGCCAATCTCGCCGCGTGACTCACCCAATGGCTTACCTTGTTCGGCAGTCATTAAAATAGCTAAATCTTCTTTATTGTCATCAATAAGATCAGCCCACTTCTGTAATAGCACCGAACGCTCTTGAGCAGTTTTTGCCGCCCATGTTACCTGTGCTTCATGAGAGTGAGTAACGGCATCATTGACGTCTTGATCAGTCAGTCTTGGAACAGTACCGATAATCTCGCCGTTGAATGGATTAGTCACATCGAGAGTGGTGGCATCACTAGCATCATGCCAACTGCCTTTAATCAGGCATTGATGTTTGAGTAAGTCTGGATTTGATAGCTGTGGCGTAGTTTTTGGCATAGTAACAATCCTTGTCTTTCGTTAAGCTCATTGCTTATTTATAGTTATTATTAACAAAGCGAGCATCGATAAAATAAACGAGTAAACTATAGTTTAATTAACGATTTAAATTCCGTTTATTGTTCAGTATGATGAACATGTATTTTATATATGGAACGTTAGTATAAGAACGTAGCCTTATGCTTTGCAACCCCTATTTTCATTTTAATTGTTATCCTGATCTATTTTCTATTTTTCACTTCTCTTTTTACTTACATATAGGTACTTTATGAGCACAACAGCTGTTCCTGCATTAGATAAAACTTTTCAAATTTTAGATTTAATTACCGATAGCTCACAGCCACTGACAGCGGCTCATATTGCTAAACAGCTAGGTCTACCTCGCAGCTCAACCCATAACATTCTACAAAGTCTGCTGACCAAGCATGTCATATATAGAGACGCCGATAGTCGCTTTCATTTAGGCTCATATTTACTTTATTGGGCAGGTAAGTACGAACAGCAGCAAGGGGTCATTCAGTTATTTAAGGATCTGATCGTTCAATACCCCGTGCTACTACAACATACTGTCACCTTATCTAAACTAGACTTAGGCGAGGTAGTGTTTTTAGCCTGCCATGAAGCACCTGCTCCACTCGGCTTTACTTTTCGCGCTGGTGTCCGTGTACCTGCGGTGTTTTCAGCGACAGGTAAAGCCATGTTGTCTACCTTGTCTATGCATACCATCCAATCGTTGTATAAAGGCGACTTTCCTTCGCCTCTAACCCCCAATGGAGTGAGTGACTTTGACACCTTAGCTACTGAGCTGAGGATTATTCATAGCAGCCGTATCTCGCTAGATGATGGTCAGCTGCGTGATGGTATGTACTGCTTGGGCACGTATATCCGTAATGCATCGGGCAATGCGGTCGCGGGTATGGCAGTCAGCTTTTTGCAGGTAGAATACGAGTCTAAGCGTGATGAGGTCAGTACTGTACTGATTGAATTGGCCAAGAAAATGGAGCAACGTTTGGGGTTTCTTCCTACCCACTCAGTGTAAAGTAGCCTTTTTTTATAAATAGACCTCTTGCAAAAGTGGCATCATGAATTAGTGAACCGCCCCGACTTTATCGGAGGCAGATTTACTTGAGTCAGGCAGCAATACCTGACAGGGTTAAACTATCATAATATCGTTTTTCAAACTCAAAAGGTGACACATAACCAATCGTGCTATGCAGTCGTATTTTGTTAAACCAGTCCACCCATTCAAGGGTTGCCAATTCAACGTCGTTCACGCCATGCCATTGTTCTTTTAGATACTCAATCACCTCAGACTTATAAAGTCCGTTGACCGTTTCAGCCAATGCATTGTCGTATCAATCCCCAGTCGTGCCAACAGAAGCGATAATACCAGACTCCGTCATTTTATCGGTATAGCGAATGGATAAATACTGAACCCCTCTATCACTGTGATGAACAACATCCTTAGGATTATTCCTATAGCCAAGCTCTTTTAAAAATGTTATAAACTAAATCAACTAAACCATTATTATTATAAATAGCCATGACTTATTCACTAGATTTTCGCAAACAAGTACTCAAAAGTTTGGATGACGGTATGACTTATGCTCAAGCAGTTGAGTTCTACGATCTTAGCCCAACCACCATACAAAACTGGAAGAGACGTGTCCATAGCAAAGCAACAAGGCAAACTAAGCCTCATAAAATAATGGATGACGTTCTACTCACTGATGTCAAAGAACATCCTGATGATTACCAGTATGAGCGAGCCCGTCGATTAAACTGTAGCAAAACGGGCATTTATCACGCTCTAAAAAGGCTGAAGATTAGTAAAAAAAAAGACCCTAGAGCATCCTAAAGCATGCCCAGTAAAAAGAGCTGACTATCTAAGTAAGCTTAACAACTACATCGAACAAGGCTTTCCTATTGTATACATGGATGAGAGTGGCTTTGAGCATGAGACCCTGCGCCTTTATGGTTATGCTCCCATTGGTACGCCTTGTATCGACAGCTATAACTGGCAAGCTAAAAAGCGAACCAATGTTATTGGTGCTTTATATGGCAAAGTGCTGTTTGCGCTTGATTGCTTAGAAACAAATATCAATGGTGATATATTTTATGACTGGTGCAAATATACACTAATACCAAAACTTGCGATTAAATGTGTGATTGTAATGGATATGAGCGAGGAGAAAGCAAAGCACTGCTTTGCCCGAGCGCAAGACGAAGGCTATGCCTGAGTGACGAGCTTCCATAAACGGGTTCAAAGGCTGCTTAATAGGCATGGTCATCGTTTGTTATTTCTACCGCCATACAGTCCTGACTTGAATCCTATCGAGAAGAAGTGGGCTCAGGTAAAGTTTCTACGCCAAGGCTGGATGGAAAATGACTTATCTAAATTATTTTATGATATTAATCCTCGTCATAACACTTTTATTTTGAATTGACTATATCTGTTATCGCTTGATTTAACGCTGCCATCACCATATCGGTATTCATGCGATTAGAGACTTTCCAGCCTACAATAGCGCGGGCAAATACATCAATAATAAAAGCAGTATAAACCCAGCCGCTCGTCGTCTTGATATAGGTGAAGTCAGCAACCCATAGCTGATTAGGACGATGGGCATTAAAGTTACGATTGACTAGGTCGTCAGCACGCTTTTGGTCGTCACGGCTGTTGGTGGTAATCTTGCCTTTGCCACGCCAAACCCCTTGTAACTCATACTGCTTCACTAAACGCTCTGCAGTACATCGAGCAACCTTTATGCCATTAGTTTTCATCTGTTGCCATACTTTACGAGCGCTATAGCGGCATTTGCTGTCCTGCCAGATGCGCCTAATTTCACTGATGTAAAAGTTGTCATGCTGACTACGTAGTGAGCGCTTTTCAGGGCAGCACTCTAGGTCTTTGCACGGTGATAGGTTGACGGGGCAATCGGTAGTACTCTACAGATCAGCTCGACCCCATAAAGGTGTTTGTTGTCATCGATGAATTGAATCATGATTTTAGTCAGCGGTCGAGCTCCGCTTGGGCAAAAAAATCGGCAGCCTTACGTATAATCTCGTTGGCTTGCTTGAGCTCTTTATTCTCGCGTTCAAGCTCTTTAATGCGCTCTTTGTCACTTTGCGCTTGCACCGATGCAGGAATGGTTTGATCGATATGCTTTTTATGCCAGGACCTCAGGGTTTCAGGCGTGCAGCCAATTTTAGGGGCAATGGCTTGAATAGCTGACCAGTTGGATGGATAGTCGCCTGCGGCTTCAATAAGCATGCGAACAGCACGTTCTTTAATCTCAGGAGTGTAGTTTCGTGTTTTCATTGTCGTATTCTCTCAGAATGTTAAGTCTCCGACAATACCGGGGCGGTTCAGGTATGGTTATTCTAATTTATGAGGCTACTTTTGCAAGAGGTCTATTACTTTTCATTGACTATAGTATAGAATTTAGATAAAAAAAGACCAATCCGTAGATTGGTCTTTTTTTATGACACATTAGCCATTCAACTATTATTTATTCAGCTCATTCGTACAAGTCATTTAAAACCGCTACTTATTATCACTATAATTTTGGGCCGCTTTTACGAAGCTGTTAAATAACGGATGACCGCCGCGGGGTGAGCTGGTGAACTCAGGATGGAACTGCACCGCGATAAACCAAGGATGATCGGCCAGTTCAATCGACTCAACCAAATGCTGCTTGGCAGAATAGCCTGAAACAATCATACCCGCCTGCTCTAATGGTTCGATATAGCGACTGTTCATCTCATAACGATGGCGATGACGCTCAGTGATTATGCTCGCGCCGTAGATTTGGCTAAGCTTACTACCCGCAACTAACTCTGCTTGCTGTGCGCCTAAACGCATCGTACCACCAAGATCTGAGTCATCGGTACGGATTTGTAGCTCGCCGCGCTCATCTAACCATTCAGTAATCAAGCCAATAATAGGTTCGGCAGTCTTACGGTCAAACTCAGAAGAGTTGGCATCAATATTAAGTACGTTACGGGCGTATTCAATCACTGCCAGTTGCATACCCAGGCAGATACCCAGATAAGGGACTTTGTTTTCGCGGGCATAAGTAATGGCTTTTATTTTACCCATGGTACCGCGCTCACCGAAACCACCAGGCACTAAGATGGCATCAGCATCACTCAAACGGGCGAATAAACTGTCATTACTCTCCAAGTGTTCGGCATCTATATAATCAATCTTGACCGCTGCTTTATGAGTAATACCCGCATGTAGTAATGCTTCATTGATAGACTTATAAGCATCTGGTAACTCAACATATTTACCTACCATTGCTACTGTCACAGTAGTCTCAGGATTGAGCTGGGCCGCGACTACTTTATCCCAATCGCTCAAATCTGCTTCAGGCAAATCAAGACCGAAACGCTCACAGACCAAATCATCAAGATCTTGCTCATATAGAGTACGCGGTATCTGATAGATACTTTGAGCGTCTTCACACATGATGACCGCACGCTCTTCGACGTTGGTAAATAGCGAAATCTTGCGGCGGTTATCGAGTGAAATATGATGTTCTGAGCGGCAAATCAGGATATCAGGCTGCAGACCAATAGAGCGCAATTCTTTGACTGAATGCTGAGTTGGTTTGGTTTTGGTTTCACCTGCGCTGGCGATATAAGGAACCAAAGTCAGATGCATGAGCATAGCGCTATTACGACCCAGCTCCACTTGCATTTGACGCACTGCTTCCATAAAGGGTAACGACTCGATATCACCAACCGTGCCGCCGATCTCGATGATAGCGATATCATAGCCTACGCCACTGGCGATGATTTTACTTTTGATTTCATCGGTGATATGCGGAATAACCTGCACCGTACCACCAAGATATTCGCCACGGCGCTCTTTATTAAGGACGTTCTGATAGATGCGACCACTAGTAAAGTTATTACTCTTGCTCATCTTTGAGCGGCGTAAAAAACGCTCATAGTAACCTAAGTCTAAATCAGTCTCAGCGCCGTCTTCAGTGACGAACACTTCACCATGTTGAAATGGGCTCATGGTGCCTGGATCGACGTTAATATACGGATCCATCTTGGTCATGGTGACGTTGACACCGCGTGCTTCGAGTATCGCAGCAAGAGACGCTGCGGTAATACCTTTTCCTAGTGAGGACACTACCCCACCGGTCACAAATATAAACTTGGTCATAGTACTCTATCGGTAATTGGTAAAAGAGGATTTTACTAAAAATGCGCTTTAAAATATAGGGCAAAACTCAAACTTGCTTGAAATTCGAGGTTTGACACTGGTCCATTATGACATGCTGAGCGTTTAAAAGGGTCATAACAAAAAAACTCACCCCGAAGGATGAGTCTTTTAGCATACTAGCTATATATAGGTTTGATTTAGAAGATGTATTCTAGACCGCCACCAGCTGCGAATAAGTCATAATCACCAGTAGCCTTGGCATTATCAATATTTGCTGAGTTCTGGCCAACATAAGCATGCATAATCATGTTCTTTTTAAACTGATATTCGCCGCCGACAACGATCTGATCTGAATCAGAGTTGGCATCACCGAAGAGGTTGTCAGTGTTGTTGTACTGAACATAAACGGCTGCTGGCTTGGCAAAGTTACTTAGACCCATTTTAGCGCTAAGAACATAACCTTTTTCGTCTTTAGGAGTAGCGTCAAAGTCGGCTACCTGATATAACGCACCTACTGTCACAGGATAAGGAACGAACTTGCTCATATCAACAGTAGCGGTACCACGGATAAGATCACCTTCCAAGTTCACATCTTTGTCATAAGCCAAGCCAAATGTAATACCTTTGCCTGGATCAAGCATCGCTGAAGCGGCAAAACCGTTATCAGTGTCACCATTGAATGACTCATCAGCTTTGTACATAAGGGCAACATCTAGCGGTATGCCGTTGTATCTAGGCGCTTTCCAGATAAGTGAGTTATCGATACGGCCGCTATCAGCTAGGTTAAAACCTTTTTCGTTCTGAGCAAGATTGTTTGTTCCTAAGTTATCCCAGTAACCACTGCCTGACGTCACGACATTGTTTACGTAATCAACAACTGAGGTGTTACGACCAAAGCGGAACTGACCATAGCTTTCGTTATCGAATCCTAGGTAAGTATCACGGCTTTTAAATGCCACACCATTATCACCATTGTCACCATCAACGTTAACACCATACTCTAACTGATAGATCACATCAGTATTGGCTGTTATCGCTTCAGCACCTTTGAAGCCAATACGTGACGAGTACGAGTTGATTTCGAAGGTATTTTCGTCTGAATCAACTGGTCTTTTACCAGCTGGAATAGGAGTACCGCCAGTTACTTTCTCTTCTGGGAAAAAAACTTGACCGTCAATCTCGGTATTGACATAGTCCATACCAACGAATGCTTTACCATATACAGTCGGTGCTGCGTTGGCTGCAGATACAGATAGAGCCGCGATTGCTGTAGCTAAAAGTAGTTTTTTCATGGGTAGATCTCCACTTTACAATTTTAGTAATGAACCCGCTAGGATTAGCTGATGCTCATAATGGTATCGTCACAAATCCTCAAAGATATAATGTGCAACTGCTTACCGAGATTAGTCATAAACAAGTATGGCGAAATTTTATTACCGTAAGATGAAAAAACTATTGCTTACATAATGGGATGTAACTAGGTAATCATTATGTAATATTGAGTCTTAAACGCTCTATTCTGTAACATCAGTTACCAAACTCATACTTCGAATACAATCATAACAACTCTGACATAATTTGCAACACATTTCTGAGTTTTTAATGTCAATAATAGATAAAGACAATATGTAGTAATTTGGCTGACTTAAGTCTAGCAATACACAGAAAAATACCCCTACTTTCCTGAGAAAATAAGGGTATTAATGGTAGCTGTCGCTATGAAGGACATGGGAAATACATGACAATCATGTTAACAACTAGGGTATTAACGCCTTAAATAAAGCGCTGAGCACTATTAATAATAACTATTATTTATTTAGATATCAGTAGCCCTTAATGGTTAACACTTATTAATGCTCATGGTCATAGAATAAATATAACTTAACATTAGTTCTGTCAGCGTATTAAGTTAAACGCTCGCTTTTAAATCTAGACGCGCTTGATGTAATAATGGCTCGGTATAACCGTTAGGCTGATCGCGACCTTTAAGCACTAAATCGCAAGCCGCTTTAAAGGCATAAGAGTGCTCAAAGTCAGGGGCCATTGGCTGATAATCAGGATCATTAGCGTTCTGTTCATCGACGATTTTTGCCATACGTTTCATGGTATCCATCACTTGCTGCTCACTGATGATGCCATGGTGTAGCCAATTGGTGATGTGCTGGCTAGAAATACGTAAGGTAGCGCGATCTTCCATGAGGCCAACATCATTGATGTCAGGTACTTTTGAGCAGCCGATGCCTTGGTTCACCCAGCGTACCACATAGCCTAAAATACCCTGAGCATTGTTATCAAGCTCTTGCTGTTTCTCTGCTTCCGTCCAATCAGTATCTTTGGCTAGCGGGATAGTTAGGATATCGTCTAGGTTCGCGCGTTGACGCAACTTTAGACTGCTTTGCACCTCAGCGACATTTACCGCGTGATAGTGCATGCTATGCAGCGTCGCCCCTACTGGTGACGGTACCCATGCCGTATTGGCACCCGCCTGTGGATGAGCAATTTTGGTCGCAACCATCTCCTTCATATCATCAGGACGTGCCCACATGCCTTTACCTATCTGAGCATGACCTTGCAAACCAGTCTCTAGACCAATATCGACGTTCCACTGCTCATAAGCAGACTGCCATGCTTGCGCCTTCATCTTGCTCTTACGTACGAACGGTCCGGCATTCATACTGGTGTGCATTTCATCACCCGTACGATCCAAAAATCCCGTATTAATGAAGATCACTCGCTCTTGGGCTTGGCGAATGGCTTCTTTGAGGTTGACCGTCATGCGACGCTCTTCATCCATGATGCCCATTTTTACGGTATTGCGTGGTAGGCTCAATACATCTTCTACGGCCGCAAACAGCTCATTGGCAAACGTCACTTCATCAGGGCCATGCATTTTTGGCTTGACGATGTACATAGAGCCTGTACGCGAGTTTGATAGCTCGTTTTTGCCTCGGATATCATTCAACGATAACAATGGCGTCATTAAGCTGTCCATTATGCCTTCGAAGATTTCTTCTGGACCATCGCCTAAGTCAACCATGATAGACGGGTTTTGCATCAAGTGACCGACATTACGAATGAGTAAGAGCGCACGACCCGGTAACACCAACGTGCCGCCATCTGGTGTCGTATATTCGCGGTCTGGATTTTGCTTACGGGTCAGGATTTTGCCATTTTTCTCAAAACTTTCTTGCAGATCGCCATTCATAAGGCCGAACCAGTTGCGGTAAGCGGCGACTTTTTCTTCAGCATCGACAGTAGCAACAGAATCTTCGCAATCTTGAATCGCGCTTATCGCTGATTCTAGTAACACATCTTTGATAGAGGCTGGATCATCTTTACCAATAGGGTTATTGGCATCGATTTGAATCTCGACGTGCAAGTTATTGTTCTTTAGCAAGATACCCGTTGGGCTAACCGCTTCGCCGACATAACCGGCAAACTTAATACGGTCTTGTAGCTGAGTGCTACCCTCACCTTGAGCAATCTCGAGCTTGCCATCAACGACCTTAAAGCCTGTGACCTCATTATATGAGCCTGACGCTAACGCAAAGTTGTCATCTAAGAATTTTTTGGCATAGGCCACCACTGCTGCGCCGCGAGTGGCGTTATAGCCGCCCGTGCTCTCTTGACCATTGTCTTCGCTAATCACATCTGTGCCATATAAGGCATCGTACAAGCTACCCCAGCGGGCATTAGTAGCGTTCAGAGCGTAACGTGCGTTTAATACCGGGACCACTAGTTGTGGCCCAGCAATATCAGTAATCTCTTTATCAACGTTTTCAGTGTTAACCTTAAAGTCAGCGCCTTCTGGCAATAAGTAACCAATGTCTTGCAAGAACTGCTTGTAGGCTGGGTAGTCAATCTCACCATTTTTGGTAGGATTGTCTAAATGCCATTGATCAATCTGTGCTTGCATCTCGGTTCGAATAGCCAACAGTGCCTTGTTGCGCGGGGTAAATTCTTTAATGACTTTTTCAAAACCTAACCAATAGCTGTCTGAATCAACGCCAACTTTAGGCAGCACTTCATTTTCAATAAAGTTGTACAACTGCTGGTTGATTGCAAGAATCCCTTTTTGGATGCGATTAGCGTGAGAAGACTGGCTCATATTGGTGTCCTTAAGTGTACGTGAGATTTATTGGTTTTAATTTATCGACTTGGCGCTTTACACTGATGGTAGCTCGGTATTTGTAGTCGCTTTGCACTAATGATAGCTCGGTATTTGAATGGAGACCCTGAGCAAATTCGGTGACGGCCCCTGTGTTACTTAACGACATGTTCTTAACTATTAACAACGAGACAACAATAGTAAGATAAAACCACAAAAAAGCAAATATCATCCTACTATCAAATATTAAAATAAACAATAAAACACCATTCAGCAAATAAATAACGTACTTTTATATTCATGATAGGCTATAGCCCATCTGTGTTTGGCAGTACAATAGCCATCCGGTGATAGCATGACTTATGGGTAATTATAAACTGTAAGTAATCATTACAAGAGAGCCTTATACTTAATTGTTATCTATTATGGTTGGCTCTCTCATGTTGCTATGAATTATCTTACGTGTATCACTTAAGCTAATATTACAGGGCTATTGATGGATAACACTCTTATTACTGACTATATAGATAAAATACTTCATAGCAGTAAGCTCAATAACCATCACGACCCTTTAAAACACCTAACACTACTCTGGCAACAAACCCTCTTTAATAAAGACTAAAAATATTATGAATATTAGTGATTACGATCATAAAACTGTCTCCTTATCGGCCGATCAGGACCTCAAGGAAATTATTGAAAAAACAGACCCTAACCAACCAGAAGATAGCGTCGATGTTACCCAACTGCGCACACCACTAAAGGTTGATTTGTCTCCCATTTATGAGTTTTTGGGCTGTCGGACCACCCAAACCTGGGTCGAGGCCGCGCTTAATAATTTGCCAATGATTATTCAAGATCATGCCAACTGCGAAAAAAAGGCCGCAGGTACGGCGATGAATCTGATATTTCGTTATGAGTTTTCTTATGATTTGCAGCGCAAACTGGCACAGCTGATACGCGAAGAAATGCTGCATTATGAGCAAGTACTGGGCATCATGCATGAGCGTGGTCAAGATTGGAAACATCTGAGCGCAGGACGTTACGCTAAAGGCATGCTTAAGCACAAGCGCACTCATGAACCAGCAGCGATGATAGATATATTGATTATTGGGGCATTTATTGAAGCGCGATCTTGCGAGCGTTTTGCGGCGTTGGCAGAGGTGACAGAAGATACGCGATTAGCAAAATACTATCGCTATCTATTAAAGTCAGAGAGTCGCCATTTTGAAGATTATTTGACCCTAGCGCAGTCGTTAGCGGATGAGAGCATTGATGATCGGGTGGCACTCTTTAGAGAAGTAGAATCTGAGTTGATTGCCAGTCCAGATTCTGAACTACGCTTTCATAGTGGTGTGCCTGGTTAGCAGTTAATGACTGGTATTTAAAACCTATTAATTGCAAGTTATTGCTTATAGATTACTGCTTATAGATTACTGCTTATAGATTACTGCTTATAAATGATTGTTTTGAACTTATGGCTTGTCTGTCACTGACTGATTATAGAAGCGAAAAAAAAGAGTCGCCCCAAAGCTCTCGTTTACTTTTGAGAACGTTGGGGCGACTCACAGCAGTACTAGACTTTTGCCACGGAGGCTTTTATAAAAACAAGTTGTAAAAGCGATAAGTTATAAAAGCCACCTTGCCATAGAGCTAAAACCGTCTACTGACTACTTTTGTGCAGGAAGCACTTTTTCAATACCTTTAAGGGCGCAGCTTTCATCTTGTACCGCTCCGCCAGCACCGCCTGCAGCGATAGCACCTATCACTTCGTTACCAAATTTTAAGGGTACACCGCCACCAATAAGCAACAAGTCATCTACCGTGTTTAAGTTATTAGAATCTGGATTGGCACGCGCAATATCAGCAAGCTTGCGTGAAGATGTTTTGGTAGATAATGCAGTAAATGCCTTACGAATAGCAGCATCTGTATTATGCGGGCCAACACTATCATCACGCTGTAGAGCGATTAAATTACCAGCGCGATCAACGACCGCTACCACAGCTGATTTCCCTTCTGCATGACAAGCAGCCATAGTGGCATCAATCAATTCATTGGCCAGTGCCAAAGAGACATTAGGCTGTTGCAATACTAGACTGGCTTTGGCAGCAGTAGGATTGGCAGCCAAAACACTGGTTGAACAGCCTATCACGGCTACTGCTAATAACGCTTTAGATAAAATATTTGGCATTAACGTCATGAAAAATTCCTAGAGTAATATTATTTGTACACATGGTTGTTGAATCGGATGATACAGCATTCTATCTAACAGAACGTTATGTTTAGTAAAACGTTGATATAGGCCCTGACTATAGTCAGTTCACAATAAAAAAATTGTGTATAGCAACGTGCCGCTGGTATAAATTTTTCTTGCGTGCTATTCGCAAGCGTGACAGAGGCTGCAAAAAATTCATTCCAGTAGCATTGTATCTTGTTTAAATTGAATCGACTATATCAGCACATTGCTATGAACGACTGTCTTTTGTTTTGAACGGACTGGAGCAGTAGGTCTGGAGCAGTAAGCCTGGCTACTTTTATAAGCGCTTTAATGTGCTGATAAAAGCGTGTTTTGAAGATACCCATCAAGTTATTTATTACCATCGGTCAAGCTTATATCATCATGCGCGTGATCTTTTGTGACGTTATGTGGGTCATAGTCAGGAGCGGCTATTTCAGCAGCAACTGTATCAATATATTTGTACTTTTTAATAACGTTTGTACTGTTTCATACTTTGTTTATAAATTTAATCTTTTTCGCCAGAGTTCAAAATACGAGTTTGCGCATTATCAATATTGGCATAGCGATTCATGTCGGTAATACCTTCACTCTTAGGCGCGTCACTGGTCCTACTATGTTCATTAATGCCTTCGTCGAATGGATTGCCTTTTTGATCACGACGGTCGGGCAGACGCGCTTCATTGTCGCCAGCATTAACATGTACTGAACCCACTAAACTGTCTTGAAAAGTGTCCGTGCCTTTATTGTCCGTGCCTTTATTGTCCATGCCTTTATTGTCCATGCCTTTGTTGACAGTAGTTTTTTCTTCGATTTTATGGTCGGTAGACATAACGTTATGCTCATTATGGTGAATATCTTCGTGAGTGTGATCACCATGCTCAACATCATCACTAGCATATTGTGTACCAATGACTGTTTCTTGCAGGGTTTGGGTCCCTTTTTGCTCAGCAGTACGGTCGACATTATCAACATTGCCCGCTTTATTCTGCTCATGCACGGTATTGGCATCATTGGCATCAGTATCAGCCGTAGGGCTTTTGCTTGGTGCAGGATCTTTGGTTTCCATTGTCTTGTCCTTATAATATGTTGTCCTTGAAGCAGCGTATTTAAGCATACTGAACCACTGTTATTAAGGACTAAATGTATGCTTTAGTTGAAATCTTAAAGCATGATCTCAAAAATGTATTGTTAAAATAGTTTCAGCCCTAGGAAGCTTGAAAGAGTTTTATTAATACATTTCTAAATCTCATTACCTTTTTGGCTCAAGTCGTGGGCATCCAAGTCCCCTACGTTTTTACCGCCTGCTGGTAAGTCCTCTTCTTTACGTGGATCAGCATAAATCTCATCCGTTTCTTGTGATTTCTGCTGCGGACCGTCTATTTCTGGATCGTACTTACGCCCTTCATAGCTGTCTTCTGTGTTTTTCGGTTTTGCGGTAGCTGAATCACTAACGGGCACTATCTCTTCATTATTTGGGCCTTTAGTATGCTGGCCTTTATGATTAACATTGTCGGTTGTCATATTATCGATTGTCATATCGTATACCTCACATTTATAGTATAAGAATTTAAGCAGTCATTCTAAAAATATCAGTGAATCTAGGATGACACTTACTTATCGGTGCGTACGGTCTCATCAATAAAGGGTGTTTCTTCTTCCTTAGTCAATTCTTCGGGCGCCTCAACCTTTTTATCGTCTTTTAGGTTTTTGTCGATTTGTGGTGCATTAGCAGGTTCGGCAGCTTGCTTACTATCTGAGGTGTCACTGTTAGTATCACTCATGAGACAAATTCCTATTTTTTATGATTAATTATTGGCCTAGCAGTCTCTATAAGGTGGTCTCTGTAAGTAGCAATTTCTAACCAGGTCGAGCATTTGGGTAGTCATTTATCAGAACATAGTTCTAAATTAGCTGTCAAATACTTGTCGTAAATACCTGTCGTAAATACCTATATAGTTAATGAAAAGTGATATCGGTACATAACCTACTGCTGGCATACGTTTTTCTGGCTTGCTGTGCCTACGCAGACAGAGGCTGCAAAAAGCTTATACCAGCAGTACCGTCGCGTTCTTAAGGTATTTTAATCATAGGACTCATATTAATTATAGATAGGTCAATCACTATTTCACCAGTGTACTGCCGTATCATTGTGTGAATAATTGTGAGGTTACTAGGCAGTTTGTAATTCTTATAGCATTGCAAAGATAAAAAAACCAAGCGCAGGTGAATTCCCACGCTTGGTTCATTATTAAGCAAAGACTTTGGTTTAGAGCATCAACTTCGTTAGAGTCGCACCTTTGAACAGCTTTACTAGTCCGTATTGCTAGAGAACTTAATTAAACGGAGCCACCAACATGGTTGATCGTCTTTAGTAAATAATCTTGCGCAATGTGCAATGGTTCACCTACTGCAGGCTGGGTTTGTTGCCACTGGCCATCACCACTCAGTAGCCAAGCCTGAATGTTGTCTTGTAGATAGTTTAATAGCCCATCTTGGTAAATTTGTTCGAACAGCTTTTTATCTTCAATCGGAAACGCGACCTCAACCCGGTGGAACAAGTTGCGATCCATCCAGTCGGCACTACCGCAATACAAACGCTGCTCGCCGTCATTGTAAAAATAATAAATGCGGGTGTGCTCTAAAAATCGCCCAATGACCGAACGTACAGTAATGTTCTCAGACAGGCCTTGCACTTGTGGACGCAGGCAACACATAGAGCGTAAAATCAGCTCAACCTTAACCCCTGCTTGCGAGGCATCATATAGCTTGTCGATCAGCCGGCGTTCTGTCAGGGCGTTGGCTTTGACGATGATGTGCGCTTTTTTGCCAGCTTTGGCATGAGCAATCTCATCGTCAATGAAGCTCATTAACTTGTCATGCAAGGTAAACGGCGCATGCAATAACTTTTTGAGATTCGCCGGTTTGCCCATACCGGTAAGCTCATGAAAAATCTTGTGGACGTCTTCAGAAATATCAGGATCGGCGCTGAATAATCCGTAGTCGGTATAAACCTTGGCATTCGCTGCATGATAGTTACCGGTGCCTAGATGCACGTAGCGGCGAATTTTATCGTCCTCACGGCGCACGATGAGCATAAGCTTGGCATGGGTTTTATAACCGACGATACCGTAAACCACTACCACGCCTGCTTCTTGCAGATAGTTGGCCACTGCAATATTGGAGGCCTCATCAAAGCGGGCACGTAGCTCAATGACCGCAGTGACTTCTTTGCCATTACGAGCGGCTGCGGCCAGCGCTTGGACAATCTCTGAGTTGGTACCTGAACGATATAGGGTTTGCTTAATCGCCAATACTTTTGGATCGTTGGCGGCTTGCCATAGCAAATTGACAATCGGTGAAAACGCATGAAAGGGATGATGAACCAAGACATCGCCTTTACGCATAGCGGCGAACATGCTGGTGGTAGCGTCTAGCTTATCGAGCTCACGGCGAAAGGGTTTGGGAATAATATGAGTAAAAGGCTTATAACGCAGCTCTGGAATATTAAAATCAAATAGCAGCCGTGTTAAATTCACCGGTCCATTGACCCGATACAGCTGGTTGTCATGCAGCTCAAACTCATTAAGTAGATAATCGCAGATATTAGTAGGACATTCGGTGGTGACCTCAAGGCGTACCTTGTCACCAAATCGGCGGTTTTCGAGCTCACCTTCAAGGGCCTTGGCGATATCCTCGACATCGTCTGCCAAGTCTAAATCAGCATTACGCGTCAGCCTAAACTGATGACAGCCAGTCACATTCATACCTGGGAACAGCTCGCCGACATGCTCATGAATAACAGCTGATAGCATAATATGATGTTCTTTACCCCCAGTCAGCTCATCAGGCAGACGAATCACTCGCGGTAGACTGCGTGGCGCCGGGACAATCGCCAAATTGATATCACGACCAAAGGCATCTTTGCCTTCTAAAGTGGCAATAAAGTTTAGGCTCTTATTGACCAATCTAGGGAATGGGTGCGCCGGATCAATGCTAATCGGCGTCAGTACTGGTGCGACCTGCTCGATAAAGTAACGCTTCATCCATGCCGACTGCTCGGCATTAAGCTCGTCGCGCTTTAGATAACGGATATCCCGCTCAGCCAGTGCCGGTAAGATGTCTTCATTCAGAATGCGGTATTGCTCATCAATGGCATTATGAGTTACGGCTGATATCTCATTAAGGATTTCACTGGGGCGCATACCATGAGCACTGGTCGAGACATCACCGATGTTCAACTTTTGCATAATACCTGCAACCCGAATCTCAAAAAACTCATCTATGTTTGATGAAAAAATCATCAAAAAGAATAGCCGCTCAAGTAAAGGATGGTGCGGACTGGCCGCTTGCGCCAATACGCGCAGATGAAACTGTAATAAGGACAAGTCGCGATTAATATAACTATTGGGAGAGTAACTACCATCTTCTGAACGCTGCCAGCCAATTTGGGCAAGAGTGTCACTGCTCTTAACATGGCTCTGATTAACAGTTATATTATCTTTATTATTAATACTGGCTTGGTTATTAGTACTATTGTGGATATGGTTGTCGTGGATATCCTGCTGATTGTTAGTGCCTACCATGCCACTGCTCCCTTATTATTATTGATTACTATCAACAGTAACTATAGTCCATATTACCGCAACTTGACCACACTACAACTGTATATCTTAATGGCGTCACCGTTATTACTTTACTGACAGTATCTTACTGATATTATTTTATTAATATTATTTTACTGATATTATTTTATTGATATTATTTTATTGATATTACATTTTGAGTTTGAAGATTAAAAGAACTAAGCAGTTTGCGGTAGTACGGCATTTTTCATACGTTTTTTGATAATACGTTGTTTATTACGCAGGCTTCTGTCACTGCGGTTGTCTTCGTAATATTTCGGATTGGTGAGCATGCCAATGAGTAACGCTGACTCATCACGATTTAGGGTGGCGGCAGACTTATCAAAATAATGATGGGCGGCGGCGTCAATACCATAGATACCATTACCAAACTCGGCCACATTCAAATAAGCAGTTAAGATGCGCTGCTTGTCCCACAAGGTTTCAATCATTACGGTAATAATAGCCTCTTCGCCTTTACGTACATAAGAACGGTGCGAGGTTAAGAATAGGTTTTTGGCCAATTGCTGAGTGATGGTCGAGCCACCTGCCGACATTTTGCCAGACGCTTCATTTTTTTTCATGGCTGCTGAAATACCATCAAAATCAAAGCCGTTATGTTGGCTAAAGGTCGAATCTTCACTGACGATAGCGGCTTGCTTGGCTGATTTGGCAATCGCGTCGTACTCAGCCCAGGTTTGGGTCACACTACCACCAGTGAGCCGATAGGTCAGCATAAACATACTATTGTTAATCGGCTGAGTCTTCCAAACGATCAGCAACCCCGCGACCAGCACATGAAAAGCTACGAATAATAGCACTGCTGCTAAAAATAGCCGTTTGATAAATCTGCCAGAACTTGTCATGTGCGCAATATCCAAATAATTAAAAAAAGTGTCAACATAGTCAAGTAGATAAGACCATGTTTGAGCAAATAGAACAGTCGGACAAATAGTATTGCAATACTTTTACTGATGCCATATTGTTAATATTATTTTGCCAATACTATGCTGCTACACTCAGACGGTAGCCGGGCTTCATGAAGTCGCTTCGTCGAGCACAGGTGACACGATAGCGGATTTATAGGTCTTTGACTATAACAATAAACAGCAGGCTATCTTACCTAATCTCACAATCACTGTCATTATTTGCCCGGTTTCTTTATCATATACCAATAACCCAGCGGTATTAATTTCTTGATATTTGACTATAGCTCACAATAAAAAAACTCTGTTTTGGGGTAATTGCTAGCCAAAATACCTACCTAACATACCCAGCTACAATAGTTATCTACAATGCCAATAAAAATCTGAATCCAGATATGAGTACCAACATGAACGTAAATATGAATAGCCATGACTCTATAAAACAACTAAGAGCGCGTATTATTCAGGCCTTACCTAATCTTGACACGCCAGAACATAGTAATGACTGGTGGTTATTAGGTACGTCTGGCTGTCATTTATGTACTGAAGCTGAAAACCTTATGCTACGTTTTCAAGCGGTGCAACCGATTACTTACCAACATGTCGATATTGCCGACTTCGATGAACCATTAATGATGGCCTTTGCTACCACCATACCAGTACTGCTGACCCCCTCTAGGCGATTAAACTATCCTTTTTCAGTGATGGATTTGCAGCAATTATTGTAATCTGACGTTTAACTGAATTAAGGGTTATTCGACCACTCTAGCCGCTGCCACAAGCGAGTGATCACTTATCTGTTATCTGTTATCGCCTGTTCAAAATAAAATAGATACATTTGTGTCAGGGTACTACTGGTATAAATTTTAGACTTTTATTATCTTGACGCTCTAGTCAGCTTTTTATGCTAATTAGAAAAAAATCTATGCCTATCAAACTCTTAACTTTCGATCAGTTCAGTATAAAAAATACAAGTTTAATGAAGTCTAATAGCTGGCCTATTAATAGCTACTTTTAAATCTAGACATCCTTAATATTTTAACAATATTGTGGTGCTGTGCGCAGCTGTTACCGCTAGTAACTCATGCGAAGTTGGTGCTATAGTGAGCCGTTGTAATGGATTACAATAGATTTAACGCTAAAAAATAGTCATCCTGACTTCAAGCTTAGTAACAATAATAAGCTGGTACATATATCAACAAGGATTGTTAATAATGTATACCTTTCTGGCCTTAGCGCCAATTTTAGTTGTTCTCGTACTGCTGGTGGTCATGCGACTACCGGCCAAAATATCTATGGGCGTTGCCTATTTAGTGACCGCGCTGTTAGCCCTATTCGTATGGCAGGCCAGTGGTGCCCAAGTGGCGGCCGCTACCGTCAATGGGATCATCGTCGCACTCACACTTTTGTTTATTGTATTTGCCGCTATTTTATTGCTGAATACTTTAAAAGAAGGGGGTGCTATTGTCGCTATCCGTAAAGGCTTTATGGATATTTCACCCGATAGACGTATTCAAGTAATCATTGTGGCGTGGTTATTCTGCTCGATGGTAGAAGGCTCATCAGGATTTGGTACGCCATCTGCTATCGGTGCACCACTACTGTTGGCTTTAGGTTTCCCAGCGATGGCGTCAGTTATGGCGGTGCTAATCATTCAATCAACACCCGTATCATTTGGGGCTGTTGGCACACCAGTATTACTTGGCGTTTGGACTGGCATCAATGATAAGCAAGATATCACTCAAGCTATTGCGCCACTCTCAGCTGAAAATTATCTATTACAAATTACCGGTAATATTGGTCTGATACATGCGCTAGTCGGCTTTTTGATTCCGTTACTTTTAAGTGGATTTTTGACTCGGTTCTTTGGAAAAAAACGCTCCTTTGTTGAAGGGCTCAAAGTATGGCCCTTTGCTATATTCGCCGGTCTCAGCTTTACCGTTCCTTACTTTTTAGTGGCCAAATATCTAGGTCCTGAGTTCCCATCGCTGGTTGGTGGTTTCATTGGTCTGATGATCGTACTTCCAGCAGCGAAACGCGGCTTTTTGATGCCTAAAGACACCTTCGATTTTGCGCCACGCGCCAAATGGGATAAAGACTGGCTAGGCTCGCTACCTGAAGAAAAGTATGATGATACCGTTGCGCCGAAGTTTTCTTTGGTTCGGGCGTTTTCTCCTTATCTTATCGTTATTGGCTTATTAATTATCACTCGAGTGATTGCACCGCTTAAAGCATTTTTGACTGGCGATTTGACCACCATAGAGTTTAGTAATCTTTTTGGTACGACTATTTCTAGTAAAATACAGCTTGCCTACTCTCCAGGTGCCATTCTAATTATTGCTTCCTTAACCTGTATCTTGCTGTTCAAAATGAATGGACAAGCTGTAAAACGTAGTTGGAGCAGTTCGGCAAAAACCATGGTAGCGGCTGCACCAGCCTTGCTGTTTTCGGTACCTATGGTACAAGTATTCATCAACTCTGGTTCAGCCGCTGAAGTAGCGACAGCGCTACCCGCAATGCCCATATTACTGGCTGAAAGTGCTGCGGGTGCCTTTCAAAATGCCTGGCCATTAGTGTCGCCATGGATTGGCGCGATGGGTGCGTTCATTGCAGGCTCCAATACCGTCAGTAATATGATGTTCTCTTACTTTCAGTGGTCCACCGCCAGTCAAATTGGCTTCAATACCGACCTTGCTGCACAAGTGGTAGCCCTACAAGCGGTAGGCGGTGCAGCTGGTAATATGATTGCGGTACATAACGTAGTTGCTGCTTGCGCAGTGGTTGGCCTGATGGACAAAGAAGGCTATGTTATTCGCAAAACCTTGATCGCAATGACCTACTATGTTGTTCAGGCAGGATTGATCGGCATGGCTATTATTTTTGGTCAAATGTGGTGGTGGGTCTTGGCTGTCATCTGGCCAATAGCATTCTTTGGACTCATGGCCATAACCGGTAAAAAAGCCGTTGCCCAATAAGAGAACGCTGTACTAGAAAACCAGTTGAACCGTATCAATTCATCATAAGCCCTTATACAGACGCTATTATATTCATTGTGATAGCGTCTGTTTTATGTCATAGATACCATAGTGTAGTTCAATAATTAACGATAGAATATCAATGACAGCGACAGCGACAGCGACAGCGACAACATCATAATTATTAAGTGGTCACCACATCAGCACCAAGGAAGATTCCATGAAAGATTTGAGCAAAATTACTGAAATTGAAGACTTACGGCGTGTGGCACAACGAAAAATACCGCGCATGTTTTATGATTATGTCGACTCAGGCTCATGGACCGAGACCACCTACCGTAATAACGAAACTGACTTTGACCGTATTAAACTGCGTCAGCGGGTGTTGGTCAATATGGAAGGGCGCTCACTTGCTACTGAAATGCTGGGTACACCAGTAAAAATGCCGGTTGCTATTGCACCGACTGGCTTTACTGGCATGATGTGGGCAGACGGAGAAATTCTCGCAGCACAGGCAGCAGAGAAATTTGGCGTACCGTTTTCACTATCGACTATGAGTATTTGCTCTATTGAAGATGTGGCAGAACATACCAGTGCCCCCTTTTGGTTTCAGCTATACATGATGCGCGATATGGACTTTATAGCCAATCTGATTCGCCGCGCCAAAGAAGCCAATTGCTCAGCGTTAATCCTGACCGCCGATTTACAAGTACTCGGCCAACGTCATAAAGACATCAAGAATGGTCTGTCTGCGCCACCAAAACCAACGCTTGCCAACATCTTAAATCTGATGACCAAGCCCGAATGGTGTATGAATATGTTGGGCACCAAGCGTCGTACCTTCGGTAATATCGTCGGTCACGCTAAGAATGTCGAAGATATCTCATCACTATCAGCGTGGACGGCTGAGCAGTTCGATCCTGCGCTGAGCTGGGACGATGTTGCCCGAATCAAAGACATGTGGGGTGGCAAGTTAATTATCAAAGGTATTATGGAGCCGGAAGACGCCGTACTGGCAGCTCGTAGCGGTGCCGATGCGCTGGTGGTCTCCAATCACGGTGGCCGTCAATTAGATGGTGCGCCCTCTTCCATTTCATCCTTAGCCGATATCGTACAAGCGGTGCGCGCTGAGGACAGTCAGATTGAGATTTGGCTCGATAGTGGTATTCGTTCTGGGCAAGATGTACTCAAAGCGATGGCGTTAGGCGCAAATGGTACAATGATTGGCCGCGCATTCTTATATGGTCTTGGCGCCTATGGCGAGGATGGCGTCCGCCGAGCACTTGAGCTGATTTATAAAGAATGCGATATCAGCATGGCATTTTGTGGTCATACCGATATCAATGAAGTGCGCGATGATATCTTAGTCAAGGGTACCTACGAGCACCTTAAAACTGCCTTGCCTTATGTGGCACCTATGCGCTGGTAGCTGTAAACAAGATAGGCACTGAGACGTTTTGATAGCTTTCTTTATACTATCCATACCCTTTATACTCTACCTATACCTTTTGATTGATATCTCGTTTTATGACTATCCAGCAACTGTTCAAAACCGCACCTATCACTACTTTATTATTAATCAGCTTTGTCGGATTATATATCGTACAGGTGCTGTCTGGTGTTGATGCTAATAATCCGTCAATAGCGGCATTATTGAAGTGGGGTGCCAATGCCCTACCCTATACTATGGGCGATGAGCCTTGGCGACTGGTCAGTAGCGGGTTTTTGCATATTGGCTTGATGCATCTACTGTTCAATGGCTTTGCCATGTACTTTTTTGGTCAGATTGCAGAGCCGATGTTTGGTTCAGCTAAGTTTTTGGCATTGTTTTTATTGGCAGCAATTGGTGGTAATCTGCTCAACAGTTATGTCACATGGCAAGGTATTTTAGACGAAACGGCGCAGCCCGGTATATCTGCTGGTGCGTCTGGTGGCATCATGGGTATCGGAGCGGCGTTATTGATAGCGACCTTCTTTAAAATGTCTGTGAATGGCATGATACTGAATCTAAGAAGTCTTATTTTTATTATGGGTATTAACCTAGTTTATGGCTTTGCAGTGCCCGGTATCGATAATGCAGGGCACATTGGCGGGGCGATTACCGGTCTGGTAATTGCGTTATCCGTTGGTATTGCTTATCGACAGCGTGCGGCTGCACTACAAGCATCTATAGTGAATTATCAGACCTATTATAGAAGTCATTCGTATAGTAGCAATATTGATAATGACTCTATTGATAATGACTCTGTTAATAATGAATATAGAAACAATAGTACTATTTATGCTGATACTGACAGCAATATCCCTGTAAACTTGGATGACAATACCAGTGTAAATACTCAGTTTGATGCGGTTACTGTTAATAATATTTCTGTTAACAAAGACAATAGTGCCGATTTTAGTGTCAACAGTAACTCTAAAACCATAACGGCTGCAGCAATCAAGCCTGCCATCGTTTGGCAGATACTTCCTTGGATAACCATGCTACTAGTCACCATCGGTTTTATCTGGTGGTGGCAGGACATTCACAACCAAATGCTACAAATACTGGCAACCATTAAGTAAGTAACTGCGTTTAATTATTACTGCTAAGCGCTCAATATTGAGTAATAAAAGAAGCCTAATTTAATTTTCTCCTACCTGCTTGTGAGACCTGACTATGTTTAAACTATCACTATCAACACCCTCTATTATGAGCAATCGCACCTTGTTTGCTACTTTGACAGCAACTGCCTTGTTAAGCGCGACGGGTATGGCGAATGCTGCGCTCTTTGACAACAACCTACCGGCTGATCCCGATGCAGAATTAAGTGTTGGATTAAATGTCATGGTCACAGACTCAGCCTATGATACAGACGGTACAGAAGTACGTGTACTGCCGAGTGTATTCTATGATAACAACAAGATCTACGCACGCGGTGCACAAGCTGGCGCGTACCTAATCAATGATGGTATCAATGAGCTGTCCGCCTACGCCCAACTTGCTGGTAGTGAGTTTGATCCTGATGATGCTGACGGCGCACTTTCCCGTCTTGATAAACGTAAAGCGTCAGCTGCTGCCGGTATAACCTATTTGCGCCGCACGCCTATCGGTGGCTTCCGTGGTCAAATTGCTACTGATATTTTAGGACGTAGTGATGGTAGCATTGGCCGCTTGACCTACCTTACTAAATTCACTAGAGATAAATTAACCGTTTATCCAAGCATTGGTGTTGAGTGGAATGATGAAAATTATAACGAATATTACTATGGTGTTAGTAACGAGGAATCATCACGTACCGGTGTAGCCGCTTACTCACCTGATCAAAGCTTTAGTCCCTATATTAGCGTCAGTGCCAACTACGATATCAACGATAAATTGGCAGGATTTGCCAGTCAGAGCTTTAACTACCTCTCTGATGAGCAATACGATAGCCCGCTAGTCGACTCACGTACTGAGTCAAATACTACGATTGGTTTGTTGTATAAGTTCTAAAATATTTTTTAGATACTCAGCATAAAAAAAGACCTTGCCACACAACGTGACAAGGTCTTTTTTGTGCTCAATAAACGATTCAATAGCTTAAGAAGGATGGACCATATCTTCAGGCGTTACCCACTCATCAAACTGCGCTTCAGTCAGCAAACCTAATTCTACGGCCACTTGCTTAAGCGTTTTGTCTTCTTTATAAGCCGTCTTAGCGATTTTTGCTGCATTTTCATAACCAACATGACGGTTCAATGCCGTTACTAGCATCAAAGAGTTATGTAGATAGTAGTCAATCTTTTCTTTAACAGGCTCAATACCGGCAGCACAGTTTTCATTGAAGCTATTGCAAGCATCACCCAATAGCTTAATAGACTGCAATAAGTTAAAGGCAATCACTGGTTTAAAGACGTTTAGCTCAAAGTTACCAGACGCGCCAGCCATATTAATGGTGGTGTCATTACCCATTACTTGAGCGACAACCATGGTCATGGCTTCTGACTGAGTTGGGTTGACTTTGCCCGGCATAATTGATGAGCCTGGCTCATTTTCTGGGATGGTAATCTCGCCGATACCGCAGCGTGGACCTGATGCCAACCAACGCACATCATTAGCGATTTTATTTAAGCTACCCGCTAAGGTCTTTAGTGCACCTGAAGCAAATACTTCGGCATCACGAGCAGCCAGTGCTTCAAATTTATTGGGTGAAGTGACAAATGGTAATTCAGTCAGCGTAGCCAGTTGTTCAGCTGCTTTTACCGCATAATCAGGATGCGCGTTAAGACCCGTACCGACCGCTGTACCGCCTAATGGCAATTCATATAGACCTTGCAAGGCATTATCAATACGTACCAATGAATGGTCAAGTTGGCTCACATAACCGCTAAACTCTTGACCTAAAGTCAAAGGCGTGGCGTCCTGTAAATGCGTACGACCAATTTTGACAATGCTCTCGAACTCTTGGGCTTTTTTGTCCAGAGTATCGCGTAGGGCTTTTATCGCAGGAATAAGTAGGCCGTTGATTTCACGGGCAGCAGCGACACGAATAGCAGTTGGGAAGCTGTCGTTGGTTGATTGCGCATGGTTGACATGGTCGTTTGGATGAATCGGCTGATAGCTACCACGTTCAGAACCGGCAATTTCATTGGCACGATTCGCCAACACTTCGTTCATGTTCATGTTCGACTGCGTGCCAGAACCGGTCTGCCATACCACTAAAGGGAATTGATCCGTCAAACCGCCATTAATCACTTCATCCGCCGCTTGCACAATCAAATCGCGCTTATCATCGTCGATACGCTTAAGGCTGGCGTTGGTAATCGCAGCCGCTTTTTTGACCATTGCCATCGCTTCAATCATTGGACGCGGTAGAGTCTCACCACCAATCTTAAAGTTTTCGCGGCTGCGCTGAGTTTGCGCGCCCCAATAGGCATCAACTGGGACTTCCACGTTGCCCATAGTGTCTTTTTCGGTACGAGTTGCCTGATTCTGTGTCGACATAACTGCCCTCTTTGCTGGTTTGTTGTTGAGTAGCGGATCCGTGAAAAGTGCAACACCCGCTGCACATAAAGGAAAATAGGATGTAAAGCGCCATTATGATAGCATGACTTATCACAAATTTCTCAATGTCCGTGAGGGTAACTGATGTCTAAGAACACCAGCCAACAACAATTTGACCCGCTACTATCAGACTCATCAAATGATACAGGCGTCATAACTGATACCTTGATAAACACGACTGCCAGTGGCGTAAAGAGTAACCCATCCAGACGACAATTTACCCGTCAGCGTCGGCAACTAACGACTAATGAGCGTCAACGGTGCGCACGTGATGGCAGTTTATATTTGACCAAGCTACAGCAGCGCTTGCCAGCTAACGCGCGTGTTGGTTTATATTATGATGGCTTTGGTGAACTGCCGACTCAGCCGCTATTAGATTGGTGTCAGCGTTTAGGCTATCAGCCTTATTTGCCAGTGGTCGGTTCATTAGGTAATAAGGATAAGCGGCTGCGTTTCGTACCCATTTATCATACAAAACTACTGAACATACCGACCCGCATTCATAACTTAGGCATGAAGCAAAATCACCATCGTAGACTGTTATGGGCGCGCGAACTGGATATGATTATTTGTCCATTAACGGCGGTCGATACTAGTGGCAATCGTATGGGTATGGGTGGCGGTTTTTATGACACCACTCTTGCCAAAGGCTATCAATCGGGCTATAAAAAACCCTTAAAGATAGGCTGGTGCTATGATTTTCAAGTGGTCGAACAACTTCAGTGTCAGCCTTGGGATGTGCCACTTGATGGCTTGATTACCCCAAGTGGCATAAGGTGGTTTTAATAAAGCAATTATTATAAAGGTTAAAATACAGAGGTTAAAAATCATTATGAATAAATCAGTCGCCGACTATGTGGATGAGCATCTTAAAGCTCAAGATGAGGTCTCAGAAACAGATACTAAAAGTATCAACACGAGTAATAATAGTGGCGACTTTAGCGATACTGAATTGGCGGCTAGTATAAATCCTGAGCGCTTGAATGCCCTACTACATGAATGCGATAATTTTTTAGCTTTAGCTGAACACGATATGGCTGATTTTGATAATACCACTGTCGAAAGTGTTGAAAATGTTATAAATCTAGATAAAAAAACGAGTGTAAGTAATAAATAACTCACACCCGTTAATAGCGATAATATTTAAACTCAAGATACTTGGGCATTCCCGGTAGAAGGATAAAAACTACAATACCATCGCCGCAATCCAGCCGAACGCCAATAATGGAATATTATAATGAATGAAGGTCGGTACCACGCTGTCCTTGATATGGTCATGTTGCCCATCAACGTTTAGACCAGACGTTGGCCCAAGGGTCGAATCCGAAGCTGGAGAACCCGCATCCCCTAGTGCGCCAGCAGTACCGATAATCGCGACCGTCGCTAATGGTGAAAACCCTAAAGAAATACATAACGGGACGTAAATCGCTGCCAAAATAGGAATGGTCGAGAATGACGAGCCAATACCCATGGTCACGATTAGACCAAGCAATAGCATAATAAATGCTGCCATCGCCTTATTGCCTCCGAATAATGTGGTCGCACCGTCAACCAATGGCTGAATCTGCTCGGTCGCTTTCATCACTTCAGCAAAGCCCTGCGCGGTTATCATAATAAAGCCAATCATCGCCATCAGCTTGATACCGTCGTTAAAGACCGTATCTGCCTCACCCCATTTGACTACGCCAGTGGCCATAAAGACCCCAAAGCCAAACATAGAGCCGAGCAATAACGAATCAGTATAGAGCTGCACCACAAAGGCGGTGACAATGGCCACTATGGCCACTAGGGTTTTTAATTTACTTTGTGTTTGTGCAGTTGCTGCCGTTTTACTTAATGCATCGCCCTCTACGACATTGTCCTGTGCCGCTTTATCGATTGCCAGTTGCTTATACTCACGCGGTTTTCGATAGCTAATGAATATCGCCGTCAGCAGACCCACGAACATACCCAATGCCGGTATCGCCATCGCTTTGGTGACTGAAATATCAGTAATATCAATCCCAGCTTCACCAACGTTTTTAAGCATAATTTGATTGAGATAAATATCACCAAACCCATATGGAATGAACATATAAGTGGTTACCAGACCAAAGGTAATCAAACAGGCAATCAGACGCCTATCAATCTGCATGCGGTTAAACGCCAATAATAGCGGCGGTACTAATAATGGAATAAAGGCAATATGAATGGGAATTAAGTTTTGGCTAAAGCAGCTCATCATCACCAGACCAGCAAACAAGGTATACTTAATCATACCGCTCGTGCCGCCAGCATCAATACGCTTGATAACCGCGCCTGCCAGCGATTGTGGCAATCCTGAATGAGCAATCGCTACTGCAAAGGCTCCCAATAGTGCATAAGACAGCGCAATTTGTGCCCCATTTCGGATACCTTCCTGAAACGCCGCCAAGGTATCTGTCACACCTAAGCCCGCTATTAGCCCACCTGCCAATGCCCCAATAAGCAAACTTAGCACCACGTGTACCCGCGCTAGTGACAGCCCCAGCATGATGACTACCGCCAGTAATACCGCATTGATTGTCATGTTCTCGTCCCTTTTCCTTTAATCTCTAACCAGCTCTTTAATGTATGGCTTATTTGTATGGCTTATCAATGTATCGCGCATTGTCTGACCTATTCGCTTCGCCCTATGGTCTCAAGACTTCAAACTGCTATAGTTTGTAACCACTATTAGGACGCGCGCCATTTTACCTGATTTTCGCTGCAAAGCCTATGCGCAGAGCTTAATAGATATGCGCCAGCAGATGGTAGCCAAACGCTATTTTCTATACTGTTGAATGGCAAGCCTTGCAATTTTTTATGGGGACACCATTTATATAAACATGAGCCACGAACTTGACTTTACAAGTCTGGTTAACGAGGAAGGGATACATATGAGTAATAATGAAAATAACCTAAAAAAAGACGATCTTGAACAAGAAATCGTCGATCAAGAAAACAGTGATAAAGACAATATTGAGCAAGAAAGTGCTGAAAAGAAAGACACTCAACAAGAGACTACTAATCCAGAAAGCGCTGACTTTGAACACTCGGCTGAGTCGATAAAGGACGCTGAGCCAGATAATGATATAGACAGCTATCTGCCGCTACTGGCGTTGAGAGACGTGGTCGTCTATCCGCATATGCAAATTGCATTATTCGTAGGGCGTGCGCCTTCAGTCAAAGCCGTTGAATTGGCACAAGCTGAATATGGCGATAAAGTGCTGGTCGTTGCGCAAAAAGATTCGCTGACCGAGGATATTGACCAAGACAATTTATATCAATACGGTACCGTTTGCCGCATCGTTAGTACCATGCCGCATGACAGCGATGAAAATTGCATTAAAGTCCTGATCGAAGGTCAATACCGTGCGCGAGTCGATACCCTAGAAAACCACGACGAACTATTGATGGCCAGCTTTGAGCGTGCTGATATTAGCGTAGCGATGGACGACAGCCAACAAAAAAACACCATGAAAGCGCTGACCAGCTTGTTTGAAAGCTATGCCGATGCCCGTCTGCGTAATGCCCGTGAGCTTACGCGCGTCGCTAAACGTATCGATGACCTGCTTGAACTGGTGTACTTTGTCTCTACCCGGGTCTCGATGGATCTAGACGTCAAGCAGTCGTTTTTAGAAAATGATGATCTAAAAACGCATATTAATACTTTGACAGAATACTTAGTTAAACAGAGTGCTGAACAAAATATCGAACAAGATATTCAAGATGCCGTCCGCCAACAGATGGAAGACAATCAGCGCGAGTATTTTTTAAATGAGAAAATGAAAGCCATTAAAAACGAGCTGTCAGATATGAGTGACGGCGCGTTTGATAACGATGATGATGTTGGCGAACTTGAGCAACGTCTTGAAAATGCTGATTTGCCCGACGATGTCCGCAAAAAAGCAGAGCAAGAGTTTAAAAAACTTAAAATGATGCCACCCGCGTCTTCTGAATCTTCGGTAGTCCGCAACTATATTGAGTGGATTTTAGACACGCCGTGGAATGCAACCACCAAGGTATCTATCAATCTAGAAAAAGCCAAAACCACTTTAGATGAAGATCACTACGGCTTACAAGATGTCAAAGACCGTATCTTAGAATACTTAGCAGTGCAGTCGCGAGTGAAAAAGCTTCGTGGTCCGATTTTATGTCTGGTCGGTCCTCCAGGGGTTGGTAAGACCTCACTGGGTGAGTCAATCGCTCGGGCAACCGGTCGTAAGTTTGTACGCATGGCGCTTGGCGGCGTCCGTGATGAAGCAGAAATTCGTGGTCATCGCCGTACTTATATCGGCGCAATGCCAGGTAAAATCGTGCAATCACTGGCGAAAGCAGAAGTCAAAAACCCACTATTTTTATTAGATGAAGTCGATAAAATGGCACAAGACTTCCGCGGCGATCCTGCATCAGCACTGTTAGAAGTGTTAGATCCCTCACAAAATGATAAGTTTAACGATCATTACTTAGATATGGACTTAGACTTGTCGCAAGTGATGTTTATCTGTACCGCTAACAGTATGGACATTCCTCCAGCGCTACTTGACCGGATGGAAGTTATTCGTCTGCCAGGTTATACCGAAGAAGAAAAAGTTAATATTGCGCATAAATATCTAGTGCCAAAAGCCATCAAGCAAAATGGTCTCAAAGAAGGCGAAATTGAGATTGTTGAAGCGGCTCTACACAGCATCGTGCGTAGTTATACTCGTGAAGCGGGTGTGCGTAACCTCGAACGTGAAGTCAATAAAATCTGCCGCAAAATCGTTCGCGGCTCAGTTGAGAGTCATGGCGCACGCGCACCGAAAAAAGATGAGCGTAAGCTGGTAACGGTCGATGAAACTAATATCGATGACTATCTTGGTGTGCACCAATATGACTACGGTCTGGCAGAAGAAGAGCCCGAAGTTGGTCGCATTACTGGTCTGGCATGGACGCAAGTGGGTGGCGAACTGCTCACTATTGAAGCCGTTGCCATGAAGGGTAAAGGCGAACTTACCTTTACCGGCTCGCTTGGCGATGTGATGAAAGAATCAATTCGTGCCGCCATGAGCGTGGTTCGTGCCCGTGGTGATAGCTTAGGTATCGACTATGAAACGGTCAAAACCACCGATATCCACGTACATATGCCAGAAGGTGCCACACCAAAAGATGGTCCATCTGCTGGTGGTGCGCTAACGACAGCGCTGGTATCTGCCTTGACTGGTATTGCTATTCGCCCAGATATTGCTATGACTGGTGAAATCACCTTGCGCGGTAAAATACTACGCATCGGTGGTCTTAAAGAGAAGCTATTGGCAGCGCATCGCGGCGGTATCAAGCACGTATTGATTCCAGCGAGCAACGAGCGCGATCTAGTAGACATCCCTGATAATGTTAAGGCCGGCCTGACTATTCAGCCAGTAGCGACCATTGATGAGATATTAAAAGTCGCATTAGTAAGTATGCCACAACCGCTTAAGCCTGCTAAAGTGACTGTAGATACGACCTCTAAAAAAACGCTACATAGCTAATGTTATAAGTAATCTAAAGCTTAATAACGTTAATACCCTAAAAAGGCCGCCTACTATAAATAGTAGGCGGCCTTTTTTAATGAGCTTTTTCAAAAAATTTTAAATGTCACAATATCTTAAGTCTAAGATTAAGACTTGACTGTCACTTTTGGCTTAGGTGTTGCTGGCTTATCATCCACTTCAGCCGACATTTTGCTGTCAGTTTTTGTGGCCACTTTTTTACCAGATTTTGAGGGTTTTTTACTCTTAGCTGTTGATGGGTTAGTGCTACCGCCATCTGTTTTTAGCAGTTGACTATCAAACTCTGCTTGCGACTCTTGTTCCTGTATTGCCTTGCTTTTGGGAGACTGCACTGCATCAGTATCGGCCATATTATTGTTTATGCGCTTGATGTGGAAGTCTGACTCAACAATCGTGGTAAGACGGCGGGTGAGCTCGTCTAGTGGCCATGGCCATAGAATTGGGCGTCCATCATCATTAAGATACCAGCTATTACAGCCACTGGTCCATACGGTCGTGCCCAAGGCTTCATTGACTTCTTCATAGAAGGCATCGGTGGCTTCTTGAGTCGGTTCAATCTCGCTCAGACCCTCACGGCGCATACGATCCATCCACTTAATCACGTACTCAGCCTGTGCTTCAGCAATCGGCACCAATGATGAGTTACCAATCGGGCTGTTTGGACCCATCAGGGTAAACAAGTTCGGGAAGCCCGGAATCATAGTAGTGTTATGAGCAATAGGGCCTTCATTCCATGCCGTATCTAACGGTAATCCGTCGCGACCAGTCACTTGCATCGGACGCATATAAGATTGCGCATGAAAGCCAGTAGCAAATACTAAAATATCAAACTCGTGCAATTGGCCGTCGGTAGTAACCACACCTGTTGGCTCAATACGGTCAATATGAGCCGTGCAGATGTCAACATTGTCCTGTTGTACCGCAGAATAAAACTTGGGTGACGTAATCATGCGCTTACACATGGGTGCAAAATCAGGCGTTAGGTTTGAACGTAATTTATCATTATTGACTTTAGACAGGCTGAGTTTCGCGCCTATACTGAATATACTGCGCTGCCAGCCAGGGCTTAATGGCGCACGGAATAGACTGGTGAATAGCTTACCAGAGGCGTTATAAGCTAAACGCTGTAAGGCCGGTACTTTTTCAGCGAGCTTGCGCAGTGATTTGGGAATCACTGGGTTCGGGGCACTAAATACCCATTGCGGCGTACGCTGAAATAACGTGACTTGCTGACATTGCTGAGACAGTGCGGTTACGATCTGCACACCTGTTGAACCATTACCGATAACCCCAACACGTTTGCCATCTAGAGGCACATCATGATCCCAGCGTGCACTATGGAAGCTTGCACCCTTAAAGGTATCAATACCTTTAATATCTGGTATGTTTGGGTGATGTAAAACGCCCGTGGCACAGATCAAGACATCTGCTTCATCAGTGTCCCCTGATTTAGTTTTGATCTTCCAGCGACCCTCTTCGAACGTGGCTTCATCAATCTCACTATTGAACTTAATATGTTCCGTTAGCCCACGCTTTTCAGTGACATTTTCAAAATATTCACGTAACTCGCTGCCTGGTGCAAAGACGCGGCTCCATTTTGGTGACAGGTCATCTTCGTAACAATAAAAATGCGCAGGCACATCACAAGTTAAGCCGGGATAAGTATTATCCCGCCAAGTACCGCCAACTGAATCAGCTTTTTCATAAACCACAAAATTATCTGAACCGGCCGTTTTCAGGGTTTTTGCCATCGCAATCCCTGACATGCCGGCACCAATAATGGCCACACGAGGCAGTGGTTTTTCTGGCTTATACTTCGGGAACTCGCTCGCCTTAAGTCTCAGCATCTTAGTGGTGAATAGACGGTCTATTATACCTAAGGTTAAAATACCCGGATGCCATACACGAACCGGCTCATAAGCCACCGCATATAGCAACATATGCACACCCGCCTCAAGCGATAGCTTGGGATAACCACGCCACGCGTTCTGAGCGGGCGCAATCATCGCAGTCTGAGTTAATGGCAAGTGAACCGTCGTCCAATTGATACCATCATTATAAGTCTCAGCGGCAACGCTTTCAGCGAAGCCGTCCAACGCAGACTTTGAGCCAATGTAAGCACTAAAACGTGGGGTACCTGTCAGCTGGGTGCCCATGGTTGAGATATTAATCACATGCCCACCAGTACCCGCAATACGCATCTGATCCACCAAGGGAATCGTTAGATTGATCGCACCAAAGTAGTTGATACTCATGACCCGTTCGTAATCATGGAGACGATCAGCTGATTCATAAATAGAACGGCGAATCGACCGACCAGCGTTGTTAATAATGACATCAACACCACCATGCTCATTGATGATTTGCTTGATCAGTTTTTCACGGTCTTCATCAACACTAAGGTCACAGGTATAAATAAAAGCCTTACCCTCATAATCAGCGGCTTCTGCGGCCACTTCTTCTAGTAGGTCACTGCGACGTGCCACTAGCAAGACATGCGCGCCCGCTTCTAATAACCCTAATGCTGCACCGCGACCAACCCCAGAGGAAGCACCAGTCACTAATATACGTTTTCCTCGAACTTTATGACGCAGATGGTCCTCAAATGAGTGCCCTGCTATTATTCTCTTCAGTCGATTGAACTGATAGGTGGGTTCTGCGGTCAAAAGAATATCTGCTAGACGATCCTTGGTAGAACGTTGAGGTGCCTCTTTAATATCCATATTAAAATTTCTCCATGCGTGTTCATTAGCAGCTGCCAAACAAATAACTGCTAAACAGTAAAAAAGCAAAAATCCTGAGACAAAAGAACAGGGAAACCAGACTTATTGGCATGTTAGCAGATCAGCAAAATAAAGATAATGAACAGTAGTTGAATAACGTAAAAAAGGGTTTGTACCAAATTATAGAATGATATGGACCTTACCTTGTGATAGATTAGAGTTTAATTAGTAACTATTTGTTGAGTAAATTACTCAAACAATCATCCAGATAACTTAGTATAGGTTAGCTGTTTTAATTAAACAAGTTATCAACTTGTCCGCTTAAGTATTGCCTGACAGAGTTGACTATAAAATAAGTGTTATTAGTTACTATTAACTGACATAGAGCTTCAACATCCTAATAGATACCCTTAATGCCAATTATAGCTAAGGTTAATAAAACTCATGCTAGCTATAGCAATAGTCTTATTAATATTCTAATATGCTTAACAGATACCTGCTTGAATAATGCACACAATGTTGCTGTAGTACTCGCTTTAACTTCAGAAAAACGTCAAAACATATATAAGGATAATATATGATAACGCCTCATCAGGATATGATTACACTGCCCAAAATGCTTGCTAAAGCGCCAAGCATGATAAAAAAAATACCAAAACTATATCGAGGAATAAAGTTTATTACGGATAATCGCACTGATGTCCATACTGGTCTCGGTTTTACCTTTGCAAAGGCTGTAAAAGCCAACCCCAATGCGACTGCGATTAAGTTCGAGGATATGCAGCTCACCTATAAACAATTCGATGAATGGTCTAACCAGTTTGCCAACTATTTACTAAATAAAGGCCTTAAGAAAGGTAACGTCTTTAGTGTGGCGCTTGAGAATCGGCCAGAATTATTATGTGCGTGCATGGCCGCTGCCAAAACAGGCACGATTGCTGCGCTCATCAACACCTCACAAAGTGGAAAAGTGCTTATTCATAGTATTAATTTGGTAAAACCAAAGCTGGTCATCGTTGGCGCTGAAATGACTGATGCCTTTCAACAAATTAGAGCAGAGATAGATATCCCTGAAGGTAGCTATTTATGGTGGGAAGATAAAGACACTTATCATAACCAGCAAGACACTGATCAAGCACCCCAAGGTCTAAATTCATTAGGACCTTTGATTCATGAGCAGTCAAAAGTGATTCCAGCCACTAGCAAAAATGCCTATGCTAAAGACGGTTTGTTGTATATCTTTACCTCTGGCACGACCGGACTACCTAAAGCAGTGGTCTTCAATCACAGTCGCTGGATGAAGGCCTACGGAGTATTCGGACACACCCTAAACCTCACTGACCAAGATACGATTTATGTTCCTTTACCTTTATATCACGGGACAGGAATTATTGTATGTTGGAGCAGCGCCATAGCGGGTAATAGCGCCATTGCGCTGCGACGTAAATTCTCTGCCACTAACTTTTGGCAAGACATACACAAGTTTAATGCCACCAGCTTTGGTTACGTGGGCGAGCTATGCCGGTATCTGCTCGATACCCCACCAGATCAATTTGAAAAAGACAATCCAGTGACTAAGATGATTGGTAATGGACTGCGCACCAGTATTTGGAAAGAATTCAAAGACCGTTTTGGTATCGAAGAAGTACTTGAAGTCTATGCTGCCAGTGAAGGTAATATTGGCTTCAGTAATATTTTTAACTTTGATAACACTGTTGGATTCTGTCCACTGCCGTATAAGCTAGTCGCTTACGATCAAGAAGCAGACGAACCAGTCCGTAACAAAGACGGTTTTATGCAACAGGTTAAGCTCGGTGAAGTCGGTCTGCTATTAGGCGAAATTACGCCCAAAGCACCGTTTGAGGGCTACACTGATCCAGAAAAAACCAAGTCTAAAATCTTCGATGATGTACTGGTCAAGGGCGATTCATATTTTAATACCGGTGACCTAATGCGCGATATTGGCTTTAGGCATTGCCAATTTGTCGACCGAGTCGGAGATACGTTCCGCTGGCGCGGTGAGAATGTATCTACCACTGAAGTTGAAAACATCATTGCCGAATGTGAGGGTGTCGGTGAAGCCATTGTCTATGGCGTTGAAATCAAAGGAACCAACGGCCGCGCAGGTATGGCAGCTATTACGCTTCATGATGGCATTAACTTCGATGATACCTATCAAAAATCCTTATTAACGGAATTGACCAGACACCTACCTACTTATGCTATTCCGGTATTTATTCGATTACAAGATAGCCTTGAGACCACAGGTACCTTTAAATACTCAAAGAATAAGTTAAAAGAGGTTGGATTTGATTCGTCTAAAACCGATGACAAACTCTGGGTGCTCCTACCAAAAGATGAGCAATTTACACTAGTCGACGACGCCGAGTACCATAGAATCCAAAGTAATGAGTATCGTTTTTAAACTGTAAAATTTATTGATAATTAATGAGAACAACGCCACTCTACAGCTAAAGTGGCGTTGTTCTTTGCTACTAAGTATGTTTTACACTCAACTTATTTGAGATAAAACTTATTATATAGCAGCATATTTTGTTAAATTTTCAGCTCTATACCGATTCACATTCTTCATGTGGCTAGAACCTTAATATAGTCAGTTCAAAATAAAACAGCGTCGTTTATGGCAACGCGCTACTGGGATAACTTTTTGCTTGAGCGTCACGAGCATGTAGTAAGACTTGGGCTTATTCAGTACTTAAATCTAGTGAGTTGGTACCGTAAAATAGAGGATATGAGTCGTAGCTGCATTTTGTCATGTGCGATTCCTTGACACCATAGTCTGCCGAATAATGCAAATCACCAGTTTGTGATAGCGCCGAATCCGTGCTTATGCTCCTGCTACCCGCTCTAAAATAAGTGCTGTAGATCTAGCTCACTTGAATAATTCATGCACACTAATTCCTTATATCAGTTGCTCACGTTATTTATATGAGTCATTATGTATATAAGACACGCATTCTGCAGCACGCCTTACCAGCTAACTCTTTTATTTCGTTAGCTTCTGTTGAGCTTTTTGTTAAAATATTCTCTTTATATGTTATCAGTGACTTACATATATTAACGCTTTGTTGCGCTTCTAATGAATATCTGAGTTCAAGGCTTAGCTATACTAACTGCAAGTTTAATAAAAGTTACAGCAGGTTTCGAGACAACTGTCGCTAAAAAAGTTAAATATAAATGTTAAATACAAATGTTAAGTATGATAATTGACTATAAATGGAGAGATCAATGAAAAAGCTTATGCTTGCAAGTGCCCTATTATGTGGTTCTGCCTTAGCAATAACCGGTTGCCAGAGTACAGAAGGACAGCTAAAAACAGGTAATCCGCTTAACCAGCCTGTGCTGAAATCAACCCTCAATACTACAGATGCAGACCAACGTGAAGTCGGCCAAGTCTATTTACGTCCTGTTGATGGCGGCGTACAGGTCTACGGCAAACTGACGAATATGACGCCCGGTCAAACGGTCGCCTTGCATATTCATGAGACTGGCAGCTGTGATGTAATGGGTAAATCAGCAGGCGGTCATTTCAATCCTGATAACCAGCCACACTCTAATCCCGATGATATGAATGGCCACGCTGGCGACTTGCCAAACTTAACAGCAAATGATAACGGTGTTGCTACTATTAACTATGTGAATAAGAAGATTTCTGCTGCCGAAGCTGGAAAATATAGCGTCAACCGCCTTGCTTTTATCGTTCATGCTGGCGCTGATGACTATACCAGCCAGCCATCAGGCGCTTCAGGTGATCGTATTGCTTGTGGTATCATCGAAAAAAACTAATGGCTTATTCAGTACAAGCTAAAGTTAATATAATCTAAGTGTGGATTTTATTGCTGATATAAAAAAACCTCTTAGCTATTCTAAGAGGTTTTTTTACGCTTGGTTTAAACAGGATATTTATTCCTCTATCCACTCGCCCTTGCGCCAGTAAACACCCCAACGTGAGGCCTTACCGTTTTTTTCAGAGCCGATATACTGCTCTTTTTTCTTCCGTGACCAGCGCAAAATAGTTGGGTTACCATCCGGATCTTCATCTGGACCCTCAAACAGATACTGGAATTTATCTTCCATCTTATCTTTGATAGTCCGCATCTCAGCCAGCTTAGGCGCACGGGTTTCGCGTACCTTGGGAAACTGAGACGCTGCTAAGAACATGCCAGCCGCCCCTTCACGTAAGATAAAGTAATCCTCGTGCTTAACCGACTTTAGCTCCGGCATATGGATGGGATCCATACGTGGCGGTGCAGCCTCACCAGTTTTGAGCACTTTACGAGTATTATCACATTGCTGACAGGCAAAGTAAGGACCAAAGCGTCCAGTCTTTAGCTCCATTTGTCCATCACACTTATTACAATCAATCGTAGGAGAATCAGAACCTGGGACTTCAAACTTACCTTCTTCTAGGATATAGCCCTCACAATCAGGGTTATTACCACAGATGTGGAGCTTAAGACCACCATCTACGATATAGCCGTCCATAGCTGTTGCACACTTCGGACAGCGCTTTTTCTCCATCAAGTCTTTGACTTCAGCCGCTTCATCATCGCCTTCTGCATCATCAAGATTGGCAAAAGCTTCGACCGGCATTAAGTTTTTGGTGCCTTTGCAACGCTCTTTGGGTGGTAGATTATAGCCAGTACAACCTAAGAACACACCGGTTGAACCAGTACGTAACTGCATCGGACGATCACATAAATCGCAGTGTACGTCAGGCACGTCGGTAGGGTCATTAGGACGCATACCATCTTTGTCTTTGGCATGTTCAAGCTTAATCTTGAAGTCACCATAAAAATTATCTAAGACATCTTTCCAATCTTTTTCACCTTCAGCGACACCATCAAGTTTATTCTCTAACGCGGCAGTAAAAGTATAATCCATCAAGTCTGGGAAGCTGGCTGTTAATCTGTCAGTGACGATGTCACCCATTTTTTCAGCAAATAAACGTTTATTCTCCAGCTTTACATAACCACGATCTTGAATAGTTGAAATAATAGAGGCGTAGGTTGATGGACGACCAATACCTTTTTTCTCCATTTCCTTAACCAAACTGGCTTCAGTATAGCGCGGTGCTGGTTTGGTAAAGTGTTGGCTGGGATCTAGGTTGTCTAAGATCAGCTCATCACCTTTTTTGACATCAGGCAGTAAGCTATCGTCGGTTTTTGCTGGCGCTTGTATCCTAGTATAACCATCGAAAGTCATGGTACGACCACGGGCTTTTAGCTCAACGTCGCCCGCCTCTACGAATAAATTTACTGATAAATACTTTGCAGGTGGCATCTGACAAGCGACAAACTGACGCCAAATTAGCTCGTAGAGGCGGATAGCATCGCGCTCCACCCCTTTAAGCTGAGTAGATTTCATATTGACGTTTGATGGACGTATGGCCTCATGTGCCTCTTGCGCGTTTTGTTTATTACCATAAAAGTTGGGTTTTTCTGGCACATATTTAGCGCCAAAACTGTCTTCCAGATAACCACGAACCGCAGCTAGGGCATCACCCGATAAAAAGGTAGAGTCAGTACGCATATAAGTAATATGACCCGCTTCATAGAGACGCTGTGCCAAAATCATGGTCTTTTTCACGGAAAAGCCCAAACGGGTACTGGCTGCCTGCTGCAAGGTCGAGGTGATAAATGGCGCGCTCGGTTTCGACTGAGTTGGTTTCTCTTCGCGCTCTTTGACCAGATAGCTTGCTGGTTTTAGGACGTCGAGTACTTTATCAGTCTGCTCTTTATTAACAAGCTTGAGGGTTTTGCCACCTTGTTTGGTGGCCTCTAGGCGAATACCGACTTGCTCAGCATCCTTCTTACTCTCCACAATATGAGTATCTGCAAAAATTTGCCAATACTCTTCAGGGATAAAGGCGCGAATTTCGTGTTCACGCTCGACCACCAACCGCATGGCTACTGACTGCACCCGACCTGCAGATAAACCGCGGGCGACCTTTTGCCATAGTAGCGGCGACACCATAAAGCCAACCACCCGATCTAAAAATCGGCGCGCTTGCTGAGCATTGACCCGGTCAATATCAAGTTTAGAGGGTTGCTTAAAGGCATTTTGGATGGCGGTTTTGGTAATTTCGTTAAACACCACCCGCTCATACTTGCTATCCGCGCCGCCGATGACTTCTTTGAGATGCCAGGCGATGGCTTCCCCTTCTCTATCCATATCCGTTGCTAGATAAATTTTATCAGCGTCTTTGGCTAAGGCTTTTAACTCTTTAATGACTTTGGTTTTATTAGGCAGCACTTCATAGACTGCCGCCCAGCCGTGCTCTGGATCAACACCCATGCGCCGTACCAGCGCTTGCTGGGTTTTTTCTTCTTTGGTCAGGCTCTCATCTTTTTTGGTAGTGGCTGGTTTTTTAGCACCTTTATTGGCACCCACCGGTAAATCTCGCACATGCCCAATACTGGAGCGTACGATGAAATCATTACCAAGGTATTTATTAATCGTTTTTGCCTTGGCAGGTGATTCGACAATCACCAAAGATTTGCCTTTGGAATTAGTGCTAGTGGTAGAAGATTCCGCAGCAGGAGTTGACGTTTTTTTACTTGGGGTTTTTGCCATGTGTTACGACACCATAATAAATGGATTAAATTCGAATAAAAGATTAGTAGCGTAGCGATTTATGATAACTAAGCGATTTGTTGTAGCGAATCAAGTTGTTAGAAGCCCAGCTATCAATGAAAATGGTCACAATATATACGATAAACACAATATAGACGTAAACTTATAAGGACGTTACACTGCTAAGAGTTGAGCTGTCAACTGTAAAAAATAAGCAATGACGCAAAATGACTTAAACCTCGTGCGTAATTTACCTATTAATATGAGCTAAAAAGATGCCTAGCACCTTTATGCTTAGTCTCGGAATTAAGTCTCGGAATTAAGTCTCTGAATTAGACCTCTGAATTAAATTTCTTGATTTAACATTTTACTGAGAGCGATGCCGCCATTTAAATTAACCGTGCTGCGCGGACTTGCCTGCATTTGTAGCGCCCACTGTTCCATCTGTGCCTTAAGAGCCAATAAATCAGGTTCAATGATACTCGACTTATAATTTGGATTGGTCAATGGACGCACATAATCAATATCTTCCCAATAAATAACAATACTATTGGCTTTAATTAATAATGCTTTTACAAAGGGCTCAATAGATGCCGGCAATGCTAGCGGTACTTTGTCTAAATTAAAGCTAGCAGGCGATTTGGTCATGTTGGCGGTAGCATTCGTATTGGCAGAATCACTATCGGGTCGCCATTGCCCATCAATGACCTGATAACGAGTATGAGGCATCTGTACATTATCTAGCACTAGACCATATTGACCAATCATCCCACGCCCATGTTCATTGTTTTTACCCCTGACCCAATCGGGACAAGCGACTAGCTTTGGGTTCATTTGTAAACAGCGCGCAGTCATACGCAGCTTATCCAAACGCTGATCGACACCGTTAGGTTTGAGTGCCATCATACTTCCTAATACGAATAGTACAATGGCAATGGTAATCCATACACCCATGACAATCTAACCTTGTAGCTGGATTAAAAAATGATAAAGCATACTCATAATGAGCACGAATGATTAAAAATCAAGCTTGGTGGCGCTATGAACGGCAAACTTGCTAGTAGTAGATTGACTATTTATAGTGTTATATCAAAAGCTTAATGCCAGCTAAAATAAAAATGATAACAAGATGTAAAAAATAGCTGATCCTAAAAAATGCTATGATAAACCATAATTTTAAACGCGCGCAGGTTTATTATGACTTATATTACAAAAGCCACCACCATAACCTTTACTTCGGCAGTTAAAACCACTTCTGCTTTATCACTCATGACTGCTGCATTATTTGCCCTATCAGGCTGTGCAACCACTCAAAGTCTGACCCCGCAGCAATGTCAAACCAATAACTGGCAAGAGGTTGGTTATGCAGACGGAATGCTTGGTCGCTCAGGTGACCACTTTGGTCAGTATACCAATAACTGCGCTAGCGTGGTCGGTGCGACCCCCAATCGTATACAGTGGGAACAAGGTCGACAGCAAGGACTCAGAAAATATTGTACCGAGCTCAATGCTTATAAGCTTGGCCGTGAAGGCTATGATTGGCAGACAGTCTGTCCACTGGAAGGCATTGAAAAATTAGAGGAAGCTTACTCTCAAGGGCGTTACTATTACATACGCCAACGTGATCTTAATTACCTAAGCTCACCATACTTCTCACCCTCTCCGTTTGGTTATGGCAGATATGGGCGTTATAGTTACGGCCCATTTGGTTATCTACGCTAATATACCGATATTTACACCCTAAAGAAAACCTCGCAGGGTTGCCTCTGCGAGGTTGGAGATAAGCGTTATTATTTTATTTATTTTTCTTATTATCTTGGCGGTTTTTTTGCTGATATGGCTGCTGGTTTATGTTGGCAGCCTATTGTTATAGATATCGTTAATACCCAATAAAACAATTAAGCTATAAGTAAAATCGTTGTGCTACAAGTAAAATTGTTAAGCGGATAGTCAGATGCGGCTGATAAAAACTTTCTTGCTTGCTGTACAGCGATGCCCCTCCAGAAGCTGTAACAAACTCTCCCAACCATACGGTAGTCGTTTTAAAGTAAATCAACTATCGCTTATATACCACATCATTCATTTACAAAGGCTATCTTACTCAGTCCTGCTTGGCTGGCAGCGGCCAATACTTGCGCGACGGTATCGTACTTACTGTCTTTATCCGCACGCAATTGTACTAAAGGATCTTTGCCAGTAGCGCTCTGTTGTTGCAAGAGTCCTTCTAACTCTTCCATACTAATCGGATTACTGTCCCAAAAAATACCAGCCTCCTTATCAATACTGATTTGAATGACTTCTGGTGGTTGCTCGTTAATAATGGCACTGGTTTTGGGGAGATCTAACGGCACTGTGGGATTCAAGACCGTCGCTGTCAATAAAAAGATAATCATCAATACCAACATCACATCAATAAGCGGAATGAGATTCATCTCATTCATACCTTGGACGTCATCATCACCTAACTGAAATGCCATATTACTCTCAATAGTATGCTTAAATTACTCTTAATCGTATTGTTATTGGTCTATGGAATGATCAATATCAATATCAATATCAATAGGTTAATAGACAGTCGTCGTAACCTATTAACAAACAACTAATTTAGCCTTTTTTTGGCTCTTCTATACTTGATTTATAAACCAGAAGTAGAGGTGCTCTGCTGGTAAATATCTGGTTTGTCAGCACCAGTATTACTATTACTATTACTATTACTATGGGCACTTTTATTGTCATAACTGGTAGCAGTCGTGTGGGTCTGTGCATCTATAGCATGTGGTTCAAATGAATTCTTTGCAGTGATTAAAGCCGCAGATTGCTCTAATAAGTCATGCGCTCTGTCATTAGCATGGTACATAATCTGTCGATTGATACGTACTACAACGTTATAAAAAACCACAGCTGGGATGGCCACTGCAATACCCAGTCCCGTCATGATCAGCGCTTCACCAACGGGTCCTGCCACTTGTCCCAGTCCTGCTTGACCACTGATACCAATATTATGTAGCGCATGAAAGATACCCCACACTGTTCCAAACAATCCAATAAATGGCGAAATTGCCGCAGTGGTGCCTAGGATAGGTAGCCCGCGTTCACTAGCAAAGCGATAGCGGCCAATATGCTTTAATAACGTTTGCTCAGTAATTAAACGACGAGTAGCCGCATCAGAATCAGTCAGCACAGGGTGTTTGACTTGCACTTGCCGACTTAAATCATCCGCAACGCCGGCCGCTAGTTTGCGACTTTGTAGGACGCGAATAATACCCGTCATCCAAGAAACTATAGATAAGGCCAGTAGTATAAAAAACAGGCTTTTAGTCACCATGTCGCTATATTGCCAGTAGCTTATAAAGTCCATTTCAGACTCCTTAATATTTTATGCAATCATATAAACCCGCTGCGACTGGCGCATCTGGTTTATATGAAAAGATTATGGTTAGCGGTTCTTTCATAGCAGATTGATTTTTAAGGTACGGCATAACTGATTGGCAAGGTGACATTGCCCACCACTGGCACATCATTTTTCATAAATGGTCTGAATTTACCAGAACGTACTTGCCGCTGTGCCTCTCTGTCTAGAGTCGCATTACCAGAAGATTGCGCCAAACGCACACTATCAATGCTACCTTGCTTGTTGACTTGTAACATCAAGACCAGGTTAAAGGTATCTCCTGATTTGGTACCGCGCTTGGCACGATCAGGAAAATTAAAGTTGGGTTTAGCTGTCCAATTGGCATTGCTGGCATTAAAGCTGACGGGCGTATTACTTGCAGCTGCAGCCGCTTTGGCAGTAGCGGCGGCTTTGGCATCACTAGCAGTTTTTGCGCGCGCAGCGGCTTGCGATGCTTCTTTTGCAGCGTTAACTTGTTGCACAGCTTTAGCATCGGCTATCTGTTGGGCATCATCACGAAGCACTTTAGCATTCGCTGCTGCCTGAGCGTCTCGCATGATTTTGGCATGGGCTTCTTGGGCGGATTTTTCAGCCTGTGCTGCCAACATTTTACCTTCATTAATAGCGGTTAAACTGTCTGCTTGAGCGGTTGTCATTGAGTTTTGTTGTATGTATTGGCTAAAAGGCTCATTTTTTGCAACGTTAGAGGTATTGGCCTGGGTCTCCAGCTTAGGCGTTATATTTTTTTGCTCTGATTTGACTGATGCTTTGACCACTGGTTTAGTAGCCGTCACAGGCTTGGAGGTTTTGGCTGTTTTAGGAATCGATTTTGCTTTAGATTTTAAGACAGCAGCAGGTTTTGACAGTGGCTTAAGCGCTTTTGTAGGCTTAACAGCATCGGTCGTAATTTCTGACCCTTCAGTCTCAACAGCAAGGGTAACCAATTGTATTTCTATAGCTGGTTCAGCTTTAGCTGGCTGTATGACAGGCGTCAACGGTCTGATGAACACTAATGCCATCGCTGTGAGCACATGTAATGCAACCACGGTGCCAACGACAATTAGTATCAATTTAAGTGACGGCGCGTTAAAACTCGTTGAACCCATAACACCCTAACAATTGGCTGGAATCGAAGTGGCCTAATAATAATACAAACGATAACGATTATCAATAATAAATAAAGACTTATTGTTTCCAACAGTTATTATGCCTTTTACTTAGGGCGTGCTTATTTATGAATGTTCAACACGCCCTAGCCTATTATAAAATAAATTCGACAGTATGATACCGCTATAAAAGCTACTGGCTAGTAGTAATAATTAAGGTGTAAAGTCAGTTTTTTTATCTCATTTTGGTCATTGAATAATCCTTATTGCTTAACTTATTTTTCTTATCATACCTATTATTTTGCGCCTATTAGTTATTGACTGATTGAGTAGACAGTCATATTGACTTTGATATGCCTCATTGATTCAGATTATGTGAATGTAGGTAACCTTTAATTTTTTACGCTTCTGTACTGTTAAGTAATTTTATTTCGCTAATCAAAGCAAAATAACCTCAAAAAAATGTTGCAATAGTTGCCACTTTCACTATACCCTAGGGAATAGCTGACTAAGTAGTCAAGTTTTAATCTGCGATGATTGATAAAAAGAATTAATATTAATCGATTGTTTTTAGTGATCAGCACAAGGACAAGTGCGTATCTGTATTGGATGGATAGATAATACGGCAGGCTAAATATTAAAACGGAACTTAATATTTACCTGCCTATTCACCTCGTTATCTACGATTCCTAGCACAGATAAGACTTAGAAATTACTCTAGGAGGAAGTCATCATGAGTGAAAACACTCAAGGAAACCCTGATTTATTATATGGACTGAACGACCGTCCTGCCCCTGCAAAAGCATTCTTAGGGGCAATTCAGCACGTACTCGCCGCTTTTGTCGGCATCATTACCCCCTCATTAATCATTGGCGGTGCTTTAGGCTTAGGGGAACATATTCCCTACCTCATCAGCATGTCTTTGATGGTATCTGGGGTAGCGACCTTCATTCAAACCCGTAAAGTTGGTCCAGTGGGATCCGGCCTTATGGCACTCCAAGGAACCAGCTTTGGGTTCTTAGCTGCCGTACTTGCCGCAGGTTTTGTGGTAAAAAATAAAGGTGGTAGCCCAGAAGAAATTCTCTCTGTCATCTTTGGGGTCTCGTTTCTCGGGGCATTCATTGAGATATTCTTAAGTCAGTTCATTACTAAGCTCAAATCCTTGATGAGCCCTATCGTTACTGGTTGCGTCATTGTCACCATCGGTCTGTCATTGACCAAAACCGGTCTGACCGATTTGGCAGGCGGCGTTGGTGCTGAGAACTTCGGTAGTATGGAAAACCTATTACTAGGTGGTGGAGTGCTGGTGAGTGTGGTGCTGATCAGTATCATCAATAACAAGGTAATTCGCTCTAGTGCCATCTTTATTGGTCTGATGCTGGGTTTAATTGCCGCCATGTTTATGGGACGTGTTGACTTCTCATTAGTCTCTGAAGCCCCTGTATTTACAGTGCCAATCCCTTTTAAATTTGGCTTTGGTTTTGATTGGCAAGCTTTTATTCCTATCGCCTTTATGTATGTTATTACCAGTATTGAGACTTCAGGTGACTTAACTGCGACTTCAATGATCTCAGGAGAACCGATCAAAGGGCCTGTATACGAAAAACGCATTAAAGGCGGTGTCTTAGGGGATGGTGTCAACTCATTGATTGCCAGTATCTTTAACACCTTCCCAGTAACCACCTTTAGCCAGAACAACGGCGTGATCCAAATGACCGGTATCGCCAGTCGCTATGTCGGCCTTTATGTGGCTGCTATCATATTCACCATGGGTCTGTTCCCTATCCTTGGGGCTATCTTTACTCAGTTACCTAAACCGGTTGTTGGCGGTGTGACGCTATTGATGTTTGCAACGGTAGCGACCGCTGGTATCCGTATTCTATCCACGGTGAACTTTACCCATCGTAATATTTTGATTATTGCGACCACGCTAGGTCTGTCAATGGGTATTGCCTTTGTCCCTGATGTACTAGCACAAACGCCGCAGCTGTTCCGTAATATCTTTGGCTCAGCCGTAACCATGGCAGGTGTGGTCGCTATTACGCTTGATATGATTTTGCCGAAGAATTATGGTGCTGAATATGATACGCCAGAGCAAAATGCGGAAGAAGGCGTAGTACTGATCAAAAAAGCGTCTTAAGCTGATTTGAGAAGGGTAAATCAAAAAAAAGCCCGTTCAGGCTTATTAGGTTTCGTTATGGCCAATATCGTAAGCTCAATATAATAAGTATATTGAGCTTAACGGGCGGTCTTAGTGGTTCAGACTATTATTACTCGAGTCCACAACCCCGTAAAATAAAGGGTACTAAGAAGTCAGCAGCACGGGCTTCATCATGCTCATCATAAGCGTCTTTTTCCATGAGTCCGATAATTTCAGTCTCAAACTCCGCATAACGCTGGGTCGTCGCCCAAATCAAAATTAGCAACTGTAATGGATCAGCGATTCCTATCTTACCTTGCTCATGCCAGGTCTTCATAACATGGGCCTTATCGATCGCCCAGTCTTTCATCGTTGTTGACATAAAGTCATGTAAGTGAGGCGCACCGCCAATGATCTCGACTGCAAATAGTTTATGGCGATTAGGATGAGCAAAAGCTTGATGTAGCTTAGTACGGACGAATTTTTCAATAACTGTCTTGGGATCGCTGTCCACGGTCATGGTGATTAAACCTTCGTTCCACTCTTGAATAATAGAACGCAGCACTACCTTATATAGATTCTTTTTGTTTTTAAAGTAGTAATGCACGTTAGCTTTGGGCAGTCCGGCGCGATCAGCAATACCCTGCATAGTAGCGCCGCGATAGCTTTGCAGCACAAACTCTTCTTCAGCAGCCGCTAAAATAAGCGCCTGATTATGGGCTCGAATATCGGGTTGAGTGCGATGAATTATTAATTCATCACTGGACAAATCAATTTTTTTCTTATTTTGAATTATAGCAGTCATAATTTAAGCCATTGGCAAGTTTAATAAAAATACGCTAATTTCCAGCTATAGTCTGCTCATTATAAAACCATTACATTTTTATCGACGCAAACTTATGCATGGTATGGCTTGCGCTCGAATTTACTGTATAAGCATTAGGTTGATCTGACTATAAAAATTGTAATAAATAATTCTTTTTATGGAACATAGCACGACAAATGAAAATATTTTGTATAAAATAGTTGACCATATGGTCAGGTTTTAGCACAATAGACAATATAAACCAAATACAATTTAATTAACATCACTTTAACACATCATTTGTTCAGCCAACAACTGGCAGACTAAACCACACGGATATTGTTAGAAGGTCATTGCCTGATAGGCTAATTAGGCTTTCATACCAAAAGAAAAGGATGTCATCATGAGCTTAACGTTACCGCAATTTAACGAACTTTCCGCAGCGGATGCAGCCTCACAATTATTAACCTGTTGCACCAGTAGCAATTGGGCACATAAGCTGGCTAACACACGCCCCATCAAAGATCTTGATGGCTTATTAGCCAAAAGCGATGGCATCTGGGAACAAGTGCAAACCAACGATATCGATTTGTTGGAAGCATTTGACGGTCATCCACAAATTGGTAATGTGGATTCTCTAAAAGAGAAGTACCGCAATACTCAAGACAACGCTGCCCATGAGCAATCAGGTGCGAATGATGCCGAAGACCAAGTGTTAGAAGCGCTAGCACAAGGCAATCAAGATTATCTCGATAAATTTGGCTTTATCTTCATTGTCTTTGCCACCGGTAAAAGCGCACAGCAAATGCTGGATTTATTACTTGCACGTTTGCCCAATAATCGTGCAACTGAGTTTGCCAATGCAGCAACTGAGCAAAATAAAATTACTCGTTTACGTTTGAATAAACTGTTCGGTAACGCCTAGCTGTTTGGCAACAATTAGATACTGTAGTTGAGGTAGAGTCAATAAGATTACCACAGTGACTTTATCCTACCGTTCCTACATTGCAAGAGAATTACCATTTATTATTAATTTTAGCCACTTTATATCATACAAAGGAAGCCTTATGTCCGCCACCTTATCGTCACATATTCTAGATACTCACCTTGGCAAGCCTGCCGCTAATATCGCTGTCACCCTACATCGTGTTCAAAGCGGCGGTGAAGCAACCTTATTAGCCAATGGTGCCACCAACAATGATGGCCGCGTCACACCTGATAGCTGGCAGTTCGATGCCGCTGTCGCTGATTCTGAATGTAATTTAAGCGTCGGTCGCTATACTTTAACCTTTGATACTCAGTCTTATTTTGACGCTCAGCAACTGACCGCTTTTTATCCGCAAGTTGTGATTGACTTTGTGGTGGGCGATACCAGTCATTATCATGTGCCGCTATTATTAAGCGCCCATGGCTATGGCACCTATCGTGGATCATGATTTCACAGTTCCCGTTTCATAGCTCCATATCAAACTAAAAAAGTGTTTTAAATCCTAAGTAGCAGACCGTTAAACCCGCTATTTAAGACCGAAAATATAACGCTGGTATCACTATCTTGTACCTCCATTTTATACGACAGTCTTGTATAACAACGAAGGTGAGCAAAAGTCGTTACGAGTTAACAAGTCATAGTAATATAAAAGGACATTAACAGCATGGGTGCATATCTTCTCGATTGGTTAGGTTTATTCTTCCGCTGGTTTCACGTCATCGCTGGGGTGGCATGGATTGGCGCCTCATTTTACTTCGTATGGTTAGACATGAGCCTACAGAAGCCGCCAAAATGGAAAGCTGATAAAGGTATTTCAGGCGATCTTTGGGCAGTACATGGTGGTGGTTTCTACGAGATTGCTAAATACAAGCTCGAACCAGAAGAGATGCCAAAAACGCTACATTGGTTCAAATGGGAAGCTTATACTACATGGCTGACCGGTATGGCGATGATGTCCATTGTCTATTACGCCAATGCCACTGCCTACCTGATGGATCCAAGCAAAATTGACTTTGGCAGTAATATCGGTGCCATTTCGACCAGCTTATTGTTCTTATTTGGTAGCTATTTTATTTATGAAGTCATTGTACGCAGCCGTATCGGCAAAAATAAAATGGTTTTTAGTATCACTATCTTTATACTAATAATTATTGCGACATGGGGCTCTTATCAGTTATTTAGCGATCGTGCGTCCTTTATCCACGTCGGTGCCATTTTAGGTACTATCATGGCGGGTAACGTATTCTTTGGTATTATGCCTGCTCAGCGTGCACTAGTAGATTGCGTACGCCGCGGTGTCAAACCGGGTAAAGAAGTGTCAGATTTGGCGCTAATGGCCAGAAACCGCTCAGTGATGAATAATTACTTTACCCTACCACTAATCTTTACCATGATTAGTAATCACTATCCAATGATGTATTCATTTGGAGATGGTCAGGGTTGGTTGGTACTAGTATTCGTGGGTATCATCACCGCAACTGCTCGTCATTACTTTAACCAAAAGCACTTGGGTCATCATCAGCCAAAATACTTAGTGATTCCTGCACTAGCTACGGTACTATTGATTGTCTGGATGCGCCCTGCACCCATTGAGCCGTTGCAAATTTCTCCAGTAGCCGCTGCTGTGCCAGCAAGTCCGACTACCGATGCAACACCACCAGCTGCTGCCGCCGGTAGCACCGCTGCTGCTGCCGTACCCGTTACCGCCTCAGCTGACGACGCTATCATGGGAATTGTACAAGCAAAATGTAGCGTTTGCCATATGGCACAACCAACACAAGCAGGCTTTAATGCGCCGCCAGCAGGCATTATCATACAAACACCTGAAGACATGAAAACTTACAAAGCTAAAATTATTACTGCAGTACAGACTGGCTATATGCCACTAGGTAACATCACTCAGTTAACGGATGAAGAACGTCAGCAACTGGTTGCTTATACCGCAGGCTTATAGTCTTGTAGAACTTATAGTCTTGTAGAACTAAAGCTTTCATCTTTCAGTATTTTTTGTAGCGCCAAGCCGATTATTAATTTAAATTTAATAATAGGCTTGACCAGGTAGTCATATAACGATTAAAGTAAAAGCGTTTCAAAATATGACTATCATCTGCTACAAGGAAGAACGGATGTCTAATAATGCCGAGCGTACACCTAGCCAAACTGTGTACGATCACAGCAAAATCAACCCTGACATCAAGCACTCAAGATTGTACAACGAAGATTTAGCACCACTCAGTCCAGAAGATCGTACTTGGGGCTGGTTTGCTATATTTAACGTTTGGTCCAACGACATTCAAAGTTTATTCGGCTATACCCTCGCCGCCTCGTTATTCTTAAGCTATGGCCTGAGTGGCTGGTGGGTCATGGCAGCCATTATTTGTTCCGGCTTCATTGTAATGGTTATGGTTAACCTGACTGGCAAGCCCAGTGTTAAATACGGTATCCCCTTTCCCGTACTGATACGTGCCAGTCTAGGCATTAATGGCGCCAACCTACCGGCGATCCTACGCGCTATTATTGGAATTTTTTGGTACGGGGTACAGACTTACTTCGCCTCGACCGCAGTCGCTATTTTATTGACTATTATCATGGGCAGCTCGGATGCGACTTTCTTAGGTCTCAACAGTACTGCTTGGATCGCCTTTATTATCGTTTGGCTGTTTCAAATCATGCTGTTTTGGGCGGGTATTGAAACTATTAAGCACTTTTTAAATTGGGCAGGTCCATTAGTATATGTGGTCATGATTATTCTCATGGCGGTGATATGGTATCAATCCGGTGCTGAATTACTACCAGCAATTAACTCTATTTTTAGCAGCAACAATAGTTATGATGGCAATCAAATACAAGCATTTACCGCTATTGTAGGGACCATGGTCGCCTACTTTGCTGCGGTAGTCATCAACTTTGGGGACTTTTCGCGCTTTTTACGGAGTGAACGAGACATGCGCTTGGGCAACCTACTGGGTCTACCTATTAACATGTTATTTTTCTCTTTTATTGCGCTAGTCATCACAGCGGGTACGTTAGTTATATTTGGCGAAGCATTAACCAATCCCTCAGATATCGTTGAGCGAGTGGATTCGCTACCATTAACTATCATTGCTGCGCTGACCTTCTTTGCTGCTACCGTTGGTATTAATATGGTCGCAAACTTTATACCACCCGCTTATGATTTGGCTAACTTATTCCCTAAGCATATTAACTTTCGTATGGGTGGTTTGATTACTGCCGTTATTGCATTTTTTGTGGGCGCATTGTGGTTATCCTTCATCAGTCAGATTGGTATTGTCGGTTTTGTTAATGCAGTTGGTGCCGTAATTGCGCCGTTCTTTGGTATTTTAGTGATTGATTATTATCTTATCAAACGGCAACATATTAGTATGGATGACTTATTCTCTGATCAGCCCGATGGTGCTTACTACTATTATAAAGGTTGGAACATTCGTGGTCTGATTGCCTTTGCGATAGGGTCTATATTCTCTATATCTACGATCTTAGTGCCCGTGCTAACGACACTTGAAGGTTATGGCTTTTTATTAGGAGCCGCATTGGGTGGTATCGTTTATTGGCTGTTGATGCGCCAATTTGCCGTAAAGCCAAATGAAATTTTAGAGTAAAAAAGATCAGTAAAGTACATGGCTTTATCAAAGTCGGCAACCTTAAATTGAGCCTCTTAATCGATCTTTGGTACTCGTTAAAAATCGTGAACACTTAGACCAGTCAGTATGAATTTATCATGCTGACTGGCACTATTCTGACTGACGCTGTTCTGATTGGCGCTATTCTTATTAGCGCTATAGCGACATCTTTATACCCTCGGTTAAGAACGTCAGCAGTACCCATCTAAAAAATTTATTCAATAAGTCTTGAGCATTACTATTGCTCGATTTTCATAAAGGAATGTGTACAATGACCCAAAAAATCACTAGCGACTTTGACCAGGCCGCCTACCCTCGCGACCTAAAAGGCTATGGCGATAACCCACCCAAAGCAAACTGGCCAGGCGGTGCAAAAATCGCCGTCCAGTTCGTACTGAACATTGAAGAAGGCGCAGAAAATAGTGTGCTGCATGGTGATGGCCAATCGGAGCGCTTTTTATCTGACGTGCTAGGTACGCCTGAATTTAACAATCGCCATCAGTCTATCGAGTCTGCCTTTGAATACGGTAGCCGTGTCGGTGTTTGGCGGGTCCTCGATGTCTTTAAAGAATATGGGTTACCAATCACCACCTTTACTTGTGCAGCCGCGGCTGAAAAGACACCGCATATCGTTGAGCGTATTTTAGAAGATGGCCATGAAATAGCGAGCCACGGACTGCGCTGGATTACTTATCAAGATATGTATCGTGAGACTGAACGCGAACATGTCCGTGCTGCCACTAAAATATTTGAGCGGATGCTTGGCGGACAGCCATTAGGTTGGTATACTGGCCGTGACAGTCCTAATACTCGTGAGTTAGTCGCTGAGCAAGGCGGTTATATTTATGACTCCGACTCCTACGCTGATGAGCTCCCCTACTGGCTCGATGTCAAAGTACAAGACGGCAGCAGTATTACTCGCACGCCGCATCTGGTTATACCTTATACCCTTGAAACTAACGACATGCGTTTTGCTTCAAGCCCTGGATTTACCCACGCAGAACCCTTTTATCAATATCTAAAAGACAGCTTTGATACCCTATATGAAGAAGGCGAACATACGCCAAAAATGCTAACTATAGGGCTACACTGCCGAATGATTGGCCGTGCAGGTCGTATCAAAGCGCTCAAGCAATTTTTACAATATATCACCAACAAGCCCGACGTTTGGGTATGCCGCCGCGATGAAATCGCTAAGCATTGGTATGAAAACCATCCAGCCACTGCAGACAACACCTCAGACTGGATGTAATCCTAGACAGTTCACTGCCTCAGTGATCCAATTGCTCAAAAACCACATCTTGTGTCCCTACTTGTTTGGCTCAAATAGGCAAGTATGGGCGACACTTGGTCTGATCGTTTAATAATATCTGCAGTAAACTGCCTAACTGTAACGATCGTGAAGCGCTAGAAAAAGCTCACGAATAAAAAAAAGCAAGACAGTTATTGACCACTGACGGTCTATCACTTAATAAGTTGCTAAAACAACTGAATAAATGACCTTGCTAACTAACCTAAAGGGGAACTTATGACCACCACAATCATTGCCAAGCCTCTAACTAAAGCTGCGTTTGCTCCTTATGGCTCAGTGATTGAGCCTTATGATGATCAAGAAAAATGTCCTGAAAACAGTTGGGATATCAATCGCGGCTACGCCTGTCGTCATAATGCCATCTCAAAAGTTGGTCTAGACGGTGGCGAAGTTGGTTTTAGTATTTTTCGTACTAAAAGACGTGATTGCCCAATTACGCTATCGGTTATGGAATATCATCCGTTTGGCACGCAAGCCTTCTTTTCTATGAATTCCACAGACTATCTAGTCGTTGTGGCCAAAGCTGGCGATGCGCCTAAATCAGCTGACGATTTAGAAGTGTTTTATGCTCATTCGCATCAAGGCGTGCAGTATGACGCTAACGTTTGGCATCATCCGCTACTCGCACTAAACGCTGATTGTGACTTTTTAGTGGTCGATCGCATCAATGGTGAAGGCAATAATTGCCATGAATTCGAGATTGATGATTGGGAAGTTTGCATCGATGTATCTGCTGAGCAGGCTAAAGCTCAGGCTTAGTTGCTATAGTCAGATGATTAATAATTTTGGTAGTGTTCTAAAAAGTATGCTGGCAGCAATTGTCGATACACAAAATAAAAACCATCCAAACCATCCAAACCATCCAAACTACCGGGCTATGTCTAACGTCTCACGATTTTGACAATAGCTTAGCCTTTCAAGCTGCGTTTGATTTAGTGTTTAAAGGGAAATCCCAGCCAAGCGCTTTAAGATAATTACCGAACCTTTGCTCCACGATTCAAACTCAAAGGTTCAGACACAAATTTATCGCGGCACAAAACCACTAAGGAGCATTAACAATGTCTACAAAAAGTACTTATTACGCACCAACTGGCGGCTTGCCTCCGCAAACACAGTTACTCTCCGATCGCGCTATCTTCACCGAAGGTTATGCGATTATTCCCAAACGTGTACTAACCGACATTGTTATTAGCTATTTACCTTTTTGGGAAGGAATGCGGATGTGGGTGCTTGCACGTCCACTTTCAGGTTTCTCTGAAACCTTCTCACAGTATATCGTTGAAGTTGAGCCTAATGGTGGCTCAGAAAAGCCTGAGTTAGATGCAAATGCCGAAGGTGTTATATTCATCGTTGAAGGTGAAATGGACATGACTATTGAAGGTGAGTCGCATCATCTTGAATCGGGTGGTTATGCATTTTTACCACCTGGCTGCAAATGGACACTGAAAAACAATAGCGAAAAGCATGTTAAATTTCATTGGATCCGCAAAGCTTATCAATTTGTAGACGGTATTGATGCGCCCGAAGCCTTTGTTACAAGCGATCACGATGTTGAAGCTATTGAGATGCCGAACACAGGGGGCGTATGGACAACCACTCGATTTACAGAGCAGTCTGATATGCGTCACGACATGCATGTGAATATCGTCACTTTCCAGCCAGGTGGCGTGATTCCATTTGATGAAACTCATGTTATGGAACATGGTTTGTATGTACTAGAAGGCAAAGCCGTCTATCACTTAAACGGTGAATGGGTAGAAGTTGAAGCGGGCGACTTTATGTGGCTGCGTGCATTCTGCCCGCAATCTTGTTACGCTGGCGGACCTGGTCCGTTTAGATACTTACTATATAAAGACGTGAATAGACATATGCCGTTTATTCGCCCAGTACGATAATTAATCTAGAATAATGACCAAAACAATAATAAATAGTATAGAGGCATAATCGTTAATTCGAATAGGTCATTCATTACTTGTAATAAAAAAGCCAGCTAATTGCGATTAGCTGGCTTTTTTAGCAACTACTACGAGAATGCATGGTTCAACTACTACTTTTCAGTTATTGCTGTTAAGTTACTGCTCAATACGCTGTAAGAACGCCTGTGTACGCGGATGGGTTGATAACTCAAACATCTGCTCAGCGCTGCCTTCCTCAACTATGTGCCCATCCTCAATCAGTACCACATGGTCAGCCACATCACGAGCAAAGTTAATCTCATGAGTAACCACCACCATCGTCCAGCCTTCAGATGCCAGCTGCTTCATAGTCGCTAAGACATATTGCACCAACTCGGGATCAAGAGCGGAAGTGGGTTCATCAAACAATAGTAAAGAAGGTTCAATAGCGAGCGCACGGGCAATGCCAATTCGCTGCTGCTGACCGCCAGATAACTGAAAAGGATATAAATCAGCTTTGTCCAACAGGCCCACTTTTTCGAGTAGTGCCAATGCTTGTTTGCGACCTTCTGCTTTACTTCTACCTTGTACCACTACCGGCCCTAAAGTTAAATTCTCAAGAGCGGTCTTATGCGGAAATAAATTATAAGACTGAAATACCATACCTGACTTACGTTGTAACGCTAATAAGGTTTTCTTCTTAGGCTTAGTGACGAAGTCTACTGTTAAGCTGCCATCATCAAAGGCAATGACCCCTTGATCAGGAATTTCGAGCGCATTTAGACAACGTAGAAATGTCGTTTTGCCTGAACCCGATGGCCCAAGTATCACCACCACCTTACCTTTGTGAATGGTCAAATCAATGCCTTTAAGCACTTGGTTGCTGCCAAAGGCTTTGTGAATATTATTGACTTGAATCATAAAAATTCCTGTTACGCATCTCTTAATTGTTGTGCTGGTTTTAACTATAGCGAAGGTATTAATAGCCATACGGTGGGACTGGTAAACAGTTTATTTGGCGACATAGCGATCAAGTCTGGTCTCGAGCCTACCTTGGATAAAGGTTAGGAACAAACAAATACCCCAATATATAACCGCCGCTTCAGTATAAACCAACATAAACTCATAATTACGCGCGGTGATAATTTGCGCCTGCTTAAACAGCTCGGTGACTAGCACTAAGGACGCTAAAGACGTGTCTTTTACCAGACTAATGAAAGTATTGGATAACGGCGGTACCGACACTCTAAGCGCTTGTGGCAAAATCACATGTCTAAAAGTTTGTAGATAAGTCAGCCCAACTGTCGAACCAGCCTCCCACTGTCCTTTTGGAATGGACAAAATGGACGCGCGCACGGTCTCTGACGCATAAGCACCAATATTGAGCGAAAAGGCAATAATTGCTGATGGAAATGGATCGAGCTTAAGTCCTATGCTAGGCAGACCATAAAAGATAATAAACAGCTGCACTAACATCGGTGTGCCGCGAATAGCAGAGACGTAAATGCGCGCAATGCGATAAATAATCTCATGCCACCAGCTAGCGCGTGGCACGATACGAATCAGCGCCACGCTCAAGGCAATACACATACCTATCGCAAATGAAATCAATGCCAACGGTATCGAGTAATAAATACCACCTTTGAGCATCGGCCAAAACGAAGTGATGACAATATGCGCCCGATCAGGGCTCATAAATGGCAATAATGCCAATAGTTCAGCTAACCATGCCATTATTTTTGTTGACTTATATCATCACCAAAGAAGGTATCACTAAGCTTGGCAAGCGTGCCATCAGCTTGCAGCGCAGCCATGGCCTCATCTAATTTTGCTACCACGGCATCATCGCCTTTAAGCAGTACTAAGCCTGAACCACGCTGCTCACTTGGCGGCGCTACCAGTTTAATCTCAAGGCTACTGTCTGGGAACTTTTTAAGATAATCCAACACCGCAAGATTATCGTTCATGGTGAAGTCAGCGCGATCCTGTTTGACCAATTGTATCGCCTGCGCCATCCCATCAACAGGAACGATTTCTGCACCGTAGCGTTCTGCCAACTCACCATAATTGCTACTGAGCGACTGGGCTGAACGCAGACCTTTTAATGCCTCCCATGAGCTATAACGGTTGTCATCGGTTGGTGCAAGCGCGACCGCCCCTGACCAGCTATAGGCGGTCGCTTTATCGTACTTCGCCAAGCGCTCAGGCGTGGTCAAGCTGACTTGGTTGGCTACCATATCAAAGCGCTTCGAATCCAGACCCGCCAGCATGGCATCCCACTGAGTTTCTTTGAAATCAACCGTTACGCCTAATTTATCAGCAACGGCACGCGTCACCTCGACGTCATAACCGGTAAGCTCACCGGACACATCATGATAGGTAAACGGCGGATAAGTGCCTTCGGTACCGACGTTAATAGTACCGCCATTATTGATACGCTGAAGCAAATCTGAGCCACCAGCGGTATTATCAGCATTAGTATTGGCATCGTCAGTATTAGACTGACTACAAGCCGTAAGCAAAAGAGCGCTAACAGCTAGGGTTAACAGGGCGCGACGTTTCATAAGATGTCCTTATTCGAGTGTATCCAGATGAATAATATAAGTCGTTAGCTATAATAAATAGATAACAATAATGTGTAGATATGGCAGCAAAATATGAGCTGCCCAGCTTATTTTATGGCAATTTATTATATATGCTTATAACTCGCCGATTTGAGGATGCAGCACCTATTTTTCAATACATATTCAACATTATTAATACGCTTGTTAGGACTATAGGTTGAGATAGCTTTAGGTTGAGATAGCTTTTTTTAAAATTGATAATGATGGTCTACTTCTATACTAGCGCAACTGGGTTAGAAGAAACGTACAAAAATAGTGAGCATGGGTAAGACTACTACAGCTCACCTGCAAACTGGTAGCGATCACCCGCATGCCACATTTTGACAAAGGTTAATACTTGACCTGATGAATAAGTCTGCCGGCTGAGCACTAAGGTGGGTGACTGCTCCTCAACCTGCAACGCGTGAGCCACCTCTTTTGGTGCCGCTAGCGCTCGGATAGTATAGCTGCCTCGCTCGAGTGGACTCTTAGCAATCAAATAATCACTGGTATTAACGATACTAAAGTCTTGTTCAATAAATCTCGGAACTTTTATCGCATCTACCCAACGTTCTTCAAACTGAATAGGCTGTCCATCAGCGAAGTGAATAATCTTTACTTCGTATAACACAGCCACCTCATCGTCATTTAAGTCGTTTTTGACCACTTGCTGAGTAAGCAACACTTGCGGTGCCTCAATATCGAACTTACGGCGCAAATACTCATTGAGCATACCAGCTGTGATGCTGCGTTTACTCACCACCTGCGCTTGATAATCGCGATTAGCCGACTTTAAGTCTTGCGCAATGTTACGTACTTCAACGAAGGTATGATTAAACTGTTGCTGTGCTACGAAAGTTCCTGATCCTTGTCGACGCTCTAATACTCGTTCTTCGCTTAACTCTTTTAAGGCTCGATTCACGGTCATTCTCGAGACTCCAAACTGCTCAGCTAACGCCATTTCTGTAGAGATGGCCTCGCCTGCTTGCCACTTGCCGCGATGAATATTATCTAATATTGCATTTTTAATGCGTTGATACGCAGGAACTGTCTTTTTTGTGCTCAGTTTGGTCATGCCCATCGTCACCTTTGTCATTTTTACTTTTGTTGTGCCCACTATCGATTATCAATTCTAACTATCAGATTTAGCCTTCAACTTTAACCAGCAATATCAATCACACTAATGCCGCCATAATATCATGGCATCGTCAAAATCATGGTGCTATTCATCGTTCTATAAAAACCACATTGCAAATAATTAAACTCTTGGCTAAAAAAAACTTGCAAGATAAAACAGTCTCTGATAATTTGTATATACAAATTATAAATAATCTTAATATACTAATGCTGTTATTAATCATGCTTCATCAACACCCCCTAAGCAGGTTATTTTAAATAATTCATATTAATAGCCTTTTTGGGCACGAATAGACGACCCCAAGGAACGACGATGATTACTAGTAATAGAACTAATAATGGAACTAATAATGAAACGACCAACAATAATGAATTTACCCGCCGCGATGAGACTCGTAATATTGCCGCCCCTACTGGTAGCACCTTGCATTGCAAAAGCTGGCTGACCGAAGCACCTTATCGCATGCTACAAAACAATCTGCATCCTGATGTGGCTGAAAATCCTAAAAGCTTGGTGGTTTACGGTGGTATTGGTCGCGCGGCGCGGAATTGGGAAAGCTATGATCAGATTCTAGAGTCTTTAAAAGTCTTAGAAGATGACGAGACGCTACTAGTCCAATCAGGTAAACCAGTGGGTGTCTTTCAGACTCACGAAAATGCACCGCGTGTATTGATTGCCAATTCCAATCTGGTACCGCGCTGGGCGACATGGGAGCATTTCAACGAGCTCGATCGCAAGGACTTGATGATGTATGGCCAGATGACCGCTGGTAGCTGGATATATATTGGTACCCAAGGTATCATTCAAGGCACCTATGAGACCTTTGTCGAAGCAGGCCGCCAACATTATGATGGCAGTTGGGCAGGACGCTGGATCTTAACCGCAGGTCTTGGTGGTATGGGCGGCGCGCAGCCATTAGCCGCGACTTTTTCTGGTGCGACTTCGCTAAATATTGAATGCCAACAGTCCAGTATCGATTTTCGTCTGCGCACCGGCTATGTCAATAAGCAAGCTAATGATTTAGATCACGCTTACGAACTAATCAAACAGCATACAGATGCTGGTGAAGCAGTTTCTATTGCCCTACTTGGTAACGCCGCCGACATATTATCCGAAATGGTAAAACGTGCGAATGCAGGTGGTATGAAACCAGACTTAGTAACAGACCAAACTTCAGCTCATGACTTAATCAACGGCTATCTCCCTAGTGGTTGGAGTGTGGAAGAGTGGAAAGCGGCGCAAGAAGATCATAATCAACATGCAGAACTAACCAAAGCAGCGGCTGCGTCTTGCGCTGTACACGTACAAGCTATTTTAGACTTGCAGGCTATGAATATCCCAGCGACCGACTATGGTAATAATATTCGCCAAGTGGCGTTTGATGAAGGGGTTAAAGATGCCTTTAACTTTCCAGGCTTTGTGCCCGCTTATATTCGTCCGCTATTTTGCCAAGGTAAAGGCCCGTTTCGCTGGGTCGCGCTATCTGGCGATCCGGAAGATATCTACAAAACCGATCAAAAAATCAAAGAGCTTTTCCCTGAAAATACTCACATCCATCGCTGGCTTGATATGGCTAAAGAGCATATTCAGTTTCAAGGATTGCCTGCACGTATTTGCTGGTTAGGTTTAGGTGAGCGTGATAAGGCAGGACTTGCCTTTAATGAAATGGTCAAAAGTGGCGAGCTAAAAGGCCCTATCGTCATCGGCCGTGATCATCTAGATACCGGTTCAGTTGCCAGTCCTAACCGCGAGACGGAAAGTATGAAAGATGGCTCAGATGCGGTATCTGATTGGGCATTATTAAATGGTCTACTAAATGTCGCAGGCGGCGCAACTTGGGTGTCACTGCATCATGGCGGCGGCGTTGGCATGGGCTACTCACAGCATTCGGGTATGGTTATCGTCGCTGACGGTACGGATGCCGCCGCCAAACGCTTAGCTCGAGTGTTGGTCAATGATTGTGGTTCAGGCGTGATGCGTCATGCGGATGCTGGCTATGAGCTGGCGATTAAAACGGCTAAGGAATATGGTCTAAATTTACCGATGATTAAGTAGCGGCTTTTGAACATTTAACCACGTACTTTGGTTGGACTACTTAACTGTCTTGAAACAGGTGTTTGAAACATATTTTCAATTCGTTAAGTATGTCCAATAATATAACCCATATAAACAGGAGCACTGTTATGACCATTATACAGAACCTAATTCTAAACCCACGCCAATTAAGTTTTGAGATGTTACGCGGTATTTATGATCAACCCGTTACCTTCTCGCTACCCGATAGCGCCTACGACGCAATAGACGCTTCACACGAAGATGTACGAACCATCATTGCTCATGATAAAAGTGCCTATGGTATTAATACTGGTTTTGGCTTATTGGCCAAGACTCGAATTAACGATGATCAGCTTGAGTTGCTACAGCGCAATCTTATCGTATCGCACTCTGTTGGTACTGGTGAACCCTTACCAGACGGCGTGGTTCGGCTGATAATGGTCATGAAGGTTGCAAGCCTAGCACAAGGTGTTTCTGGGGTACGCCGAGTAGTAGTCGATGGTTTATTGGCATTAATCAACCATCAAATTACCCCGCATATTCCGGTTAAAGGGTCAGTCGGTGCGTCTGGCGATTTAGCGCCTTTGTCCCATATGACCCTAGCGCTAATGGGTGAAGGAGAGGTCTATGTCGATGGTCAATGCGTGCCAGCCGCTGACGCTCTAGCACAGCATGGCCTTGAGCCCATTACCCTTGCCGCCAAAGAAGGCCTAGCCTTAATTAATGGTACCCAAGTCTCAACCGCTCTAGCGCTACGGGGCTATTTCTTAGCACGTGACTTATTAGAATCGGCAACTATCGTCGGCTCAATGTCTATCGATGCCGCAAAAGGCTCAGATGCGCCATTCGATGCACGTATTCATGAGGTTCGTGGTCATCATGGGCAAATCGAAATTGCCAAAGCGCTTAGAGGCTTGATTAAAGGTAGTGACATTCGCGCCTCACACCAAGGGGAACAAGACGACAGAGTACAAGATCCCTACTGCTTACGTTGTCAGCCACAAGTCATGGGTGCATGCCTCGATATTATCAATCAAGCGGGTCAGACCTTATTAATTGAAGCCAATGCGGTAACCGATAATCCGCTGATTTTTAGCAACGACGATGGTCCGATTGCGATCTCAGGTGGTAACTTTCACGCGGAGCCGGTTGCATTTGCTGCTGATATCTTAGCCTTGGCTATTGCTGAAATTGGTGCCATGTCCGAGCGCCGTGTAGCATTACTGATTGATGCAACTTTATCAGGTCTACCGCCATTCTTAGTTGACAATGCTGGCTTGAACTCCGGCTTTATGATTGCGCATGTGACCGCAGCAGCATTAGCCTCTGAGAATAAGTCCATCGCCCATCCTGGCAGTGTCGATAGCATTCCGACTTCTGCCAATCAAGAAGACCATGTCTCGATGGCAACTTACTGTGCACGGCGTTTATATGAGATGGCGCAAAATACCGCGACCATTATCGGTATTGAGCTATTAGCAGCGGGCCAAGGCATTGATTTTCACCACGGGCTTGATACCTCAAAGCCATTGACGACAGCTCATCAACTCTTACGTGAGCAAGTTACTTTTTATGATAAAGACCGTTACTTAGCGCCAGATATTGAAGCGGCCAAGCAATTGATACTCAGTCGTTCTTTAACGGAGTATTGGCAGGAAATGCGCAATGACTGGTACCTTTCTAAATAAGGTTCTTTCTAAATCAACAGATATCTTCAAATCAATTTTAAAGGAGATCAGCGATGACTATAACAGCCGTTAGCCAAACCACTGCTGATATGGCGCTATGGACAGGACGTGCGGAGCCATTTGAAAGCGCGCGCGCCTGCTATTGGTATCAGCTGGCCCAGCCTTATGCGTTTGATAATATAGGACAGCGTATCGGGCTGGTTGGCTTTGCCTGCGATCAGGGCGTTAGACGCAATCAAGGCCGCGTTGGGGCAAAAGCCGCGCCGCCACTGATTCGTAGCGCGTTTGCTAAGCTACCAGTTATCGCTGAACTACAGCAACATTTTGATGATGAGTTGCCGACATTATTAGGCGATGCCGGCGATATTCACTGTGATGATAACGATGGTTTTGCCGAGCAGCTGCTTGAGCAAGCCCAGCAGCAATATGCCAGTGTTGTCAGTAACGTTATTCAACAAGGCAGTCTACCTATTGGTCTTGGCGGTGGTCATGCGATGGCCTATGGTAGCTTTTTAGGATTATGGCAGGCGCTTCAGCAGGCTGCTAATGGTAACACCAGTGAAAACAATACGGCCGACATACCGACTACCCCCGTTATTGGCATCGTTAATTTTGATGCCCATCTTGATATTCGTCAATCTGATGTGGCGACTTCAGGTACCCCTTTTCGCCAAATCGCAGAACACCTTACTGAACTTCAGCAGCCTTTTCACTATTGCTGTATTGGGGTTAGCCGCTTTTCCAACACCGCCGCGCTATTTGATCGTGCCGACAGTTTGGGTGTCCGCGTTATCAGTGACGAGGACTGTTATTATCAAGCATGGGAAACACTTGCCGCTCAGATTGAAGCGTTTATTAATCAGGTTGATGTGGTTTATTTGACCATTGATATGGACTGCTTTCCGTCTAGCGTAGTCCCTGGAGTCAGCGCACCCGCTGCCTATGGTATCGAGCTGGGCTTCGTTGAGCGGGCTGTCAAAACTATTATGGCATCCGGCAAAGTAAAGATAGCCGATATCGCTGAAATTAACCCAACCTATGATAGTGACCAACGCAGCTGTAAAGTTGCTGCTCGCCTATTGGCTCTTATTATAGAACGCCACTTATTCACCTTATAGCTAGTATATAAACAGCTAGCACCTAGCACCTAGCAGGAGTATATTATGACTAACGCTACCAACCAGACGACGACTGATGCCGCAACCATGGCATCGTTTGATCGTGTTATTATCAATGCCAATCTCGCCACTTTTTCAGCGCATTATGGCTTTGATGTGCCTACCAACCGTAAAGAAAACGGTAAATCAACAGCAGCAAATCGCGCACCTTACGGTCAGCTACAAAACGCTGCTATCGGTATAAAAGAAGGCAAGATTGCGTGGATTGGGTCAAATGAACAGATGACCCCACATCTTGCTGATTATCAAGCAGAACAAATCAGAGATGTTAATGGCGGCTGGATAACGCCAGGTTTAATCGACTGTCACACCCATTTGGTCTACGCCGGTAATCGCAGCAATGAATTTGAGGCGCGTCTACACGGCGCCAGTTATCAAGATATTGCAGCGCAAGGCGGCGGGATTGTCGCGACCGTCAGTGCGACTCGCGCAGCCAGTATTGAGGAGATATTTGCCCAAAGTGAAAAACGTCTGCTAGCGCTCATAAAAGAAGGCGTGACCAGTGTCGAAATCAAATCTGGCTATGGTCTGGACTTAGATACTGAGCGCAAAATGCTCACCGTCGCGCGTCAACTGGGTGAAAAATACGATATCCATGTCAGTACCACCTATTTAGCTGCTCATGCTTTGCCGCCCGAGTATAAATACCGTGCGGACGACTACATTGAGCAAGTCTGCGAGTGGCTACCAATTTTACATAGCGAGGGTCTAGTCGATGCAGTCGATGGATTTTGTGAAAACATTGCTTTTAGTTCAGAGCAAATCAGACGCGTCTTTGAAATGGCCCGCTCATTAGATTTGCCTGTCAAACTCCATTCAGAGCAGCTGTCTGATATAGGTGGTAGTGCCTTAGTTGCTGAGTACCAAGGACTATCTAGCGATCATTTAGAGCATTTATCAGAGGCAGATATTAAGAAAATGGCCGCCAGTAATACGGTTGCAGTGCTATTACCCGGTGCTTTTTATACCTTGCGTGATACCAAGCTACCACCGATAGCAGCACTGCGTAAACATCAAGTTGCTGTCGCTATTTCAACCGACTGTAATCCGGGCACGTCACCGCTGACCTCGCTATTACTGGCGATGAATATGGGCTGTACGCTGTTTTATTTAACCCCTGAAGAAGTACTAGCAGGAGCCACTCTTAACGCCGCACAAGCATTAGGGTTATCACATAAAGGTAAAATAGAAATCGGTTATGATGCCGATCTAGCGCTTTGGGATATCACTCGCCCTGCGGACTTATGCTATCAAATTGGTCTTAATCCTATTACCGATATTATGCGTCAAGGCCAGTGGCGTAAAAGCTAATATCGAAATATCTGAACCCACTTCGCAACGAATAAAATGTAGTTGGGAAAAATTTTGAAGGCTCGAAAAGTGACGCGGTCATACAGCAAGCGAGGAAATTTTTACCAGCCACATGAACCCATAGCTCTATTTTATTTGATACTGAATGTACAAGTCTCATATTTGGTTCACTATACAAGAAAAGCCCCAATCAATTGATGATTGAGGCTTTTTTGGTTTATAAGCATAAAAAACTTATAACGCTAAAAGCTTAGGCCGCGTATTTTTTACGCACGATTTCTGTCATCTCGACCATGTTACGCAGCTGTTGACGTACTTCTTCCCAGTTGCGAGTCTTTAGACCACAGTCTGGGTTGATCCATAAGCGCTCGATTGGGATATATTTTTGCGCTTCATCAATAACAATCTGCATGTTATCGCTATCAGGGGCACGTGGGCTATGAATATCATAGACCCCAGGGCCAATAGCGTTTTGGTAACCCTGTTGATAATTGTCTTCAGTATTGGTAGAACCATCGGCCCCATCAATGTTGCTGTCCACTTTAAAGGCATCTAACAGCTGCAATCCTGAGCGTGCAGTCTCGATGGTAATGACGTCAGCATCCATGGCGGAGATATGATGTAGACAATCATGAAAGCTTGAATAACACATGTGGGTATGAATCTGAGTTTCAGGCTGGGCACAGCTGGCAGAATGCTTAAAGCTATCAACCGCTTGCTGCCAGTAATGGGCCTGTTCAGCTTGCTTTAATGGTAAGCCTTCACGGAATGCGGGCTCATCAATCTGAATAATACCAATACCCGCGTCTTGTAAATCACTCACTTCTTGATTGATGGCTTCAGCAATTTGCAAGCGCAAGATATCACGGGTCTCAGCATCACTAGGCGCAAACGACCAGTTTAGAATAGTCACTGGCCCGGTCAACATGCCTTTCATTGGCTTGTTGGTCAAACTCTGCGCGTAGGTGATCCAATCAACGGTCATGGCGTTCGGACGGCTGATGTCGCCAACGACGATTGGTGGACGAACACAGCGCGTACCATAGCTTTGTACCCAGCCATTCTTAGCCAACCAAAAACCATCCAAGTACTGAGCAAAGTATTCCACCATGTCAGTACGCTCGGCTTCGCCATGAACCAAAACGTCTAGACCTAATTCTTCTTGGTCAACCACACACTGACGAATCTCAGCTTTCATCGCGTCTTGATAATCGCTATCGCTGAGCTCACCATTATTCCACTGACAACGGGCTTTACGAATCTCAGCCGTTTGCGGGAATGACCCAATAGTGGTGGTTGGTAATAGCGGTAGATTTAACTTTGCTTGTTGCTTGGCATAACGGTCTTTAAAGATACCATCACGCGATTGCGCTGCAGACTGTGTTGGGGTCAAGCTGATATCAGTAGCCGCACTATCAGGCTGTAAATCACCAGTAGCCAGTTTGGCACAAACAACCACTTCGCTGAGTTTTTGCTTAGCAAAAGCCAGCTTGCCCTTCAAATTTTCAGGAACATCTTCTGAGGTTAAATCAACTGGTAAATGTAGCAAAGATGAGCCGGTACCAACCCATAAGCGCTCATTAATACTGCCATCAGCCGCTTTTGGCTGGTTACCATTAGTATAAGAATGAGGAGTGTTCAAGCGCTCATTGGCCTCTAGCAAGATCTCTTGAGCACGGGCTTGGTCAGTGGTCCACACGCTACGGCCATCCACCACACCGATTGATAGTAGTTTATGACTGGGTAGGTGATCAATCACTTGGGTGACATATTGCTTCGGCTGGCTTGAGCGAGTGATATCGATATGAATACCGCTAACGGGTAAGTTACAAGCGATATTGCAGTTATTACCTAACGAGTCAAAGTAGTTAGCAACGATGATTTGTGGCGGCGTTTGTTGTAGACCGTTATAAGCACGCTCAAACGCTTGCTGCCAGCGACCCTCTAAGTCCAACGATAAAATTGGCTCATCCATTTGTACCCAATCAACGCCTTGCTCACCTAGTTGATTGAGCAGATCAGCATAAACCGGCAGCAGCTTATCGAGGTGATCTAGCTTGTCCTCAAGCTTTGAGGAAGCTAAATATAAGAAACTTACCGGACCAACCAATACTACTTTTAAGGCTTTATCGGTTTTACCGCTGTTTTTAATAATAGCTTTGGCGTCGCTTACTTGTTTGAACACCTGAGTAAAGTCGGTATTGCTAAAGTCTTCATCGGCTTCTAATTCAGGCACTAGATAATGATAGTTGGTATCGAACCATTTAGTCATTTGCCATGCGGCAGTGTCTTCATATTGACTCGTATGGTCGCGACCACGGGCAAAGTAGAACTGACGATCAAAAGTATCTAAGGTTTGCGCGCCAGCAAAACGGAGTGGCTGCACACCGAAGGCAACAGCCTGGCTTAGCACTAGGTCATAATGGGCAAAATCGCCCGTAGTGATAACATCAAGGCCCGCATCGATTTGGTCTTGGATATTGGTAGTAAAGACTTCTGCTAGCGCAGCTTGGGTAGTCGCCTTGTCTTTTTTACCTTTCCAGTAATGTTCTAAAGCAAATTTAGTTTGACGTTTGTCACCGATACGTGGATAGCCTAAAATATGGCTAGGTACTTTAGATTGCTGGTTTCCAGTAGTCATGTGCTGCTCCATTAATTATATTCAATATTTAAGAATCAGGGTTTAAAGATTGGTATAAATGCATTCGATGGAGTAATCATAACTGACTATTGAGATGAATAAAAATCAATTTACTTATTATAAGATGAATTATATTAATGTTAACAACTTTGACTTGGTTTAAGATGTTTATACTATGTCAGCTATTATGAGTAAGCACTTACTTCATTATCAATAAAAAAGTACCTGCCGGTGACTACTAACAAGTGCTTTTGCGTTTAAAACAGTCACTACTCTACAATGTTTATTTTTTGACCTTACTATTGAATATCTCGCCCGTATTGGCATTAACCTTTAACTCAATAATCTGGTTGCTTTTAAGCAGTTCGACTTCGTAGTAGGAGGTATAATTGGCGTAATCGCGGTCATTCTTAAACTCAATTTTCAGGGCGCGCCCGCCTATTTTTTTCTCAAGACTACATATATCAGTCACTTAAAAACTTATTTAGTAATTTTTAACGAGCCTAGATTAATATTTTTTAGATAAAAAATTACCGCGCCTATCATCAATGCATAGACGCGGTAGTTGTTGCTTATAAGTGTTCAAATTAAACAGTAACTATCAAATATAAACGATATTGGCTCAATATAGACCATCAATACGATAAACTAAGGGTCTTAGTTAAGAATACCGTAAGCAACTAAGGCATCAGCAACCCGCTTAAAGCCAACCATGTTTGCTCCAGCCATATAGTCAATATAGCCGTTGTCTGTCTGACCATACTGTTCTGAAGCTTCAGCGGCGCTATCGTGGATGTCTTTCATAATACTTTTTAGGCGCTCATCAACTTGCTCAAAAGTTTGATACTGACGCACAGAATTCTGTGACATCTCAAGCGCAGATACGGCCACACCGCCAGCATTGGCCGCTTTACCTGGCGCATAATGCACCTTATGTAGGCGAATATGATCAATGGCTTCGGCGGTAAGTGGCATATTAGCCCCTTCAACGACATATTTTACGCCGTTGTTGACCAATGACTTGGCATCGTCTTCGTCAACTTCATTCTGAGTGGCTGATGGGATAATGATATCAGCTTTGATGTGCCATGGCTTTTGCTTGGCAAGCCATTCACCACCAAAAACAGCGACATAGTCCGCTAAAGGCTTGCTTTGTTCTTTTTGCGCTTTAAGCCAGTCAATTTTTTCTTGATTGAGACCTTGCTCATCATGCAAAGTACCTTGTGAATCAGAAACAGTCAGTACCATACCACCTAACATACAGACTTTTTCGGCGGCATGTAGTGAGACATTACCAGTACCCGATATCAATACTTTTTTGCCTTTAATGTCTTGTTTTTGGACAGCGAGCATATTTTCTAGGAAATACACAGCTCCGTAACCAGTGGCCTCAGTCCGCATTAAGCTACCACCAAAACCAACACCTTTACCAGTGATAACGCCGGTCGATTCGCGGGTTAGATTCTTATACATCGCATACATATAGCTGACTTCACGACCGCCAACACCGATATCGCCAGCTGGTACGTCAATGTCTTTACTCACATAGTGATGTAGCTCACGCATAAAGGCGTAGCAAAAACGGCGAATTTCAGTTTCTGTTTTGCCTTTAGGGTCAAAATCAGAGCCACCTTTACCACCACCGATTGGCAGACCGGTTAGAGCATTTTTGAAGATTTGTTCAAAGCCTAAAAATTTTAAAACAGATTGGCTCACGGTCGGATGAAATCTGAGACCCCCTTTATAAGGGCCCAGAGAATTATTAAACTGGACACGCCAGCCACGGTTGACTTGGATTTCTCCGTGATCATTTTCCCAATTAACACGAAAGGCAATAACACGATCAGGCTCTACCAAGCGTTCAAATATTTTTAAGGTCTCATATTCAGGATGTGCGTCATATAACGGCTTAATGGTGAGGGCGACTTCTTTTACCGCTTGGACAAATTCAGGCTGATGCGCATAGCGTGCTTCAACTTTTTCGATGGCTTGACTGATACTCATAGGTCTTCCTTAAAATAAAAATTGTGATCGTACTTGATTATATCCGCGTAGTATCGTATTACAGAAAGCTATAATACTGCAAACACTGATGTAGAGTCGGAGTCGTCCTCATACGTTGTCACGTATAAAAACGGCTGGGATTGCGAGTCCACTGACAGTGTGTCTAAGAGACGAAAGAGACTTTTATATCGTCTCTATATGTCATATTGACAGCATTGAAAACTGTCGAATGTCGATAGTCTTCAATGCTATGACAGATAGTATCGCAGGTATAAAATGACTCCTAACATGCGTTTGATGATCGGATACTTTATTTTGCCTATTTAATTTACCTTGCTGCTTAAAAAAGTCAATCCTATATCGCAGTATTAGTGTTATCAATCATGGTTAATACCTATTTCTGACAATACTGATTTTGGCAGCACTCGTTCTAACAACGCTTACAATTTATTATAAGCAGATTTTTGTAGGCTAAGAAACCAAAAAACCAGGAAAAATATTAACACTAAGTACTGAAAATTTCTTGTATTTAATTTTTTTAATTTTAAAAAAAAGAGTATGAAGTCAATACTGAAAGTAAGAACTTATGATGCCTAGTCTTAAAGTACCATTATTCTCAATAAGCCTCGCTGTTTTTAGTGGCGTAGCACAAGGTATTATGATTGTTTCATTACCACCTTCGCATATTAAGTCGGGCTGGATATTATTGGACATCAAGCACACCTCATAAATCCTAGCAAAATTTATTTGACTAGTAATGCGCTATAGTCGATTCAATTTAAACAAGATCCAGTGCTACTGGGATGCTACTGTAACAAACGTTTTGCAGGCTCGAAGCACGCTTGCAAACAGCACGCCAAAAAAATTTATACCAGTAGCACATTGCTACACACGACTCTCTTTTATTGTGAACTGACTATAAGCTGCTGTTGAGTTAATTTGCTAGTCATGTGCGCAGCTTAAATGAAAAACCATCAGCTGTCTTATAAAGATTAGTTGAGGTATTACATACTGGATGATTCCAATGAGCCGAGACAAACTGGTGATTGTCAATAACTTTGCCAGTCACCATATGGCAAAATTAAGCTTCATAAGTAGATGACTTCCTTAATTGATCGCTTTAACTCATTAAATTATATAACCTTTACTGATAAATATACCTCGCCCGCTCCTAGGCGTATGCTTTATTAATTGTCAACCTTCATCCACAAGCTATTAACAGTAATCAGTGTACCCGCCCTGCTAAGTAACAGTAACTCACTGAATAATCGGGCATACTGTGGTTAAAATACCTTAAAAACGCTAGGGTACTGCTGGTATAAGGTTTTTGCAGCCTCTGTCTGCGTAGGTGCAGCAAGCAAGAAAAACTTATGCCAGCAGCATCTTATGTATCGATATTACTTTTCATTGACTATTCATTGACTATTCATTGACTATATTGTCATCTTAATTATGTCTTCTCTTCTCTTCGCTACTTAACTTTTTATCCAGCCTTTTATCCACCCTTTTATCCAACCCCTGATAGTGGCAACCTCTGCCAGATTTTGCACTCTTGCTCTTTTTATAGGATGGTTTATGACTTCGCTTACTTCTGTGCGCGTGCGTTATCAAACGATTGAAATTGGCAATACCGATATTCATGTCTGTACCCTACGCGACAATCAACAGTTTAGCGACCCTGATGACGAGGCGCTTAATTTAGGGATTTGCTCGGCATCTTGGCCATTATTCGGTGTGATATGGCCTTCAAGTTTGGTGCTAGCCAACCACATGCTCGATTATGATATCGCCGGCAAGCGGATCTTAGAAGTCGGCTGCGGCATGGCATTGTCTAGCCTACTGCTTAATAATCGGCACGCAGATATTACAGCGACTGATTATCATCCGACAGTTGAGTACTTCCTTGATAAAAATACCGTACTTAATAATAATAAAGAAATTACTTTTGAGCGCCTAGATTGGGCACAAGAGAACAGTGAGCTTGGTCGTTTTGATATGATTATCGGGAGCGACTTACTCTATGAAGACCAGCATGTTGGTATATTAGCGGCGTTCATCGAACGTCACGCCAATCCAAAATGCGAAGTGATCGTCGTTGATCCTGGTCGTGGCCGCAAAAACAAATTGACCAACAAGATGGTCGAGTTTGGCTTTAGCAGTCATCACATTAGGCCAGAAGATACCAGTTATTTAGATATGCCTTTTAAGGGTCATATTTTGACTTTTTCAAGGGCGTAAAGCTTTCCAGAAAAGATCAATTGGTCCTAGCTTCCTGCCACTGCTGCTGAGTGATTTTATACAGCACATGCTCAGCAAGTGGATGGCTGGGTGACAGCGCGGGATGATAAAAATTGTCCTGCGTATTGCTCATGCCGATACGCTCCATAAGCAATTGAGAGCGCTTATTGATAACAGCGGTGAATGCGACCACCTCATCCAGTACTAGCGCGTCAAAAGCGAACTTTAAAGCAGCATGCGCGGCTTCAGTAGCATAGCCTTGTCCCCAATAATCCTTGCGCAGTCGCCAAGCAATCTCGACACAAGGGGCGCAAGGTAGATCAGCATGGGTTTCATTTAAGCCCACAAACCCGATAAAAGTATCACTGTTTTTAGAACCGTCTTTTAGACTGACCGCCCAAAACCCCCAACCGTTATCTTTAATGAGCTGCTGACATTTATTGGCAATGCTATCACTCACTGCTGCTGATAATCGCTTAGGGTAATATCGCATGACTTCTGGATCGGTGTTCATGTCAGCAAATAGCGCAAAATCGCTTGGTTGCCATTGACGCAGATAAAGACGCTCGGTTGCTATTTTAGTCATTGTATAAAACCTTTGTTTTACTTCTTTATATCGTTGGTATCAGCAATTGCATAAAACTGATGTTTAGGTGTCCTTATGCCTTAGTAGTAAATACGCTATTAATGCGATTATGAGACTTTCTGACTGACTGATTTGTCCTTATTAGCTTTGTCACTCGCCGTTTTAATTTTCACTAAGATGTCTTTAATACCTGCCCCATTCATATAGACTGGAACGGCATAGGTATCACTGACTTCTTTAGCAGCGGCTTTTGCCATGTTATCAAAATCGCTGGCTTGCATGTCATTAATGGTAGGATCGATGCCCACGGTTTCCAGCAAGGTTTTTACTTGGGTAATAAGCTGATCTGCAACATCGCCATCGCTGGCTTGGCTGTTCTTCACAACCCCAATTTTTCTTGCCAGCGCTGCCAGTCGTTTTTCGCTGGCTTTACGGTTGAGCTCAAGTATATAAGGTAATACGATGGCATTGGCGCGCCCGTGCGGCGTGCCATGATACGCGCCCAGCTGGTGAGCGATAGCATGTACATAGCCAAGCGCTGCTTTGTTTAAGGCGATACCGCCATAGTGAGCGGCCATGCCCATCTCTTCTCGAGCTTTGAGGTTGTCACCATCTTTATAGGCTATCGGTAGATACTTCATCACCGCTTTGACAGCAGAGGCGGCATAGTAATCAGTCTCCGCAGTAGCATTCACACTCATCCATGCCTCTAAAGCATGAGTGAGGACATCAATACCGGTATCGGCGGTAATATGTGGGGGCATACCCTTCATGATTGTAGGATCGATAGCGGCTGCCCGAGGCACCATTTTTGGGTCAATAGCGATGGCCTTTTGATGGGTTTGGTCGTCTGATGCTACCGCACCGATAGTCGCTTCTGAGCCTGTGCCTGCGGTAGTGGGAATACAATATAATGGCAAGCACGGTTTTCTAGCTTTAAAAAGACCGATGAGGCGTTTGGGTTTGCAATTATTGCTTTGGCTCATAGCAATCATTTTGGCAGCATCAATCACTGAGCCACCGCCAATGCCAATTACCGAATCGCACCCAGCATCAATAGAAAGCGCTAACCCCTCTTCCATCACTTTATAAGTCGGATCGGGGGTAATGCCATCATAAACTTGATAGCGAATATTTTTTGTGTCCAGATAATCAGTGACTTTCGATGGCACGCCCAACTTATTTAACACAGCGTCAGTGACGATAAGCACTTTAGTGTTACCCTCATTGATGAGCATGTCACACAACTCATCACACGCCTGCTCGCCTACGAATAGTAGCGGTCTTGGCATGGGAATGAGGCGACTAACAGCAGCCAGAACTTTGGCTCGAGTCTTGGCGACAGTTAAATACCCTAGATGATTGAGCGTATCGTTATGCAACAACTGAGTGAGATTTGAGCATTTTTTTATGAGCATAATAGTGTCCTTTTGGTCCTAATTACGTTTACCTTCCATGTGGTTTACGGCGTAGGATTTTGCCCACGGCAGGTTTTACTAACTCTTTTACCCATTTAATTACTTGCGTAGGACGCTTAAAATCACGCTTTAAGCACCCTGTCACCCAGCATCATTATTTACATAAAGCGCGATGCCAATTCCTTCATAATCTCGTTAGTACCACCATATATTTTTTGTACCCGGGCATCTGCATACAAGCGAGCAATCGGATATTCTGTCATATAACCATAACCGCCAAATAACTGTAGACACTCATCCATTACAACACACTGTTTTTCAGACACCCAATACTTGATTAATGCGGCATGGTGTCCGGTAAGCTCTTTATCTAAAAGCGCTTCAATGGCCGCATCACATAGCGCGCTTGAAGCGATATAATGCGTGTTGCATTCTGCTAGCTTAAAACGGGTATTTTGAAAGCCCCATACTGGCTTACCAAAGGCAGTACGCTGTTTGGTATAATCAATAGTCAAGTCCAGCGCTAACTTCATCGCGCCAATGCCTAACAAAGCAATAATTAAACGCTCCTGAGGTAACTCTTGCATCAGTTGGGTAAAGCCCGTCCCTTCAATGGTTCCCAACAGATTTGCTTGTGGTACTCGCATGTTGTCAAAGAATAACTCCGAAGTATCCTGCGACGCTAATCCAAGTTTTTTTAACTTTTTACCACGTCCAAATCCAGGTGCATTATCAGTTTCGACCACAATCAGTGATACTCCTTTAGCACCTAATTCTCTGTCAGTCTTGCAGACTACGACAATCAAGTTGGCCAATTGACCATTGGTAATAAAGGTTTTTGAGCCATTAATGAGGTAATCGTCACCGTCTTTGGTGGCATAGGTCTTAATGTTTTGCAGGTCAGAGCCAGTGCTCGGCTCGGTCATGGCAATCGCACCAATCAACTCACCAGAAGCCATTTTGGGTAGCCACTTTTGTTTTTGCTCTTCTGTACCATGGTGCAGAATATAAGGCGCAACAATGCCTGAATGTAAAAACCCACCAAAGCCTACTTGATTGGCTTCTGACTGGGCATAAATGAGGGCTGCTTCATGACGAAAATCGCCCCCAGCGCCACCGTATTCTTCCGGCATAGCAGCACATAAAAACCCCATCTCACCGGCTTCCAACCAAGCTTCGCGATCAAGCATACCGTTTTCACGCCATTTTTCGTCACGCACATCCCAACCTTTGAAAAATTTGAGCGCACTCTCGTGCAACATTTCAATTTCTTCATCCATCCATTTGGGCTTGAAAGCGGCGATAGTCATAGATTCTTCCTTGATACCAGGTTTATATTGAATTGATAATAAGTTGATTGTTGATTGCCTTGCTATTACGTCTTTAATGAACTGTTCATATGTCTCTATAATAAATTACTCATGGTGCTTAAACAGCTGCTAGCGACTGGTCACTTAAAGACCATAAGGCTAATTACCTTTGAGTATAAATAATGAACACTTTTTGTGCTTCACTAATACAAGGATATTGGCAAAAAATCGATACTTAAGCAATAAATACCTTAGTAATGGTAATTATTATTACTACTGATATTGACCCCTATAATCGATTCAATATGAAAGAAAATCATTGGTAGTAACCTTCCATTGGTATTAACAAGTTCGCTTCATTTACCACAAGGCTTGAACGCATGCCCCGCTCTTTACAAGATACTGATGTCGATGGTGAAATATTATTGATGATAATAAGCAGCAGGTGGTCACGGAAGGACTGCGACGCTTATTTGATTACTTCCTATCGACTATGGGCGAGGATTATATTAGTCGGCTGCCAGAGGCAGCGATTAAACAAAACTTCCAGAAACTGGCTAATTTTGGCAAGCTTACCCAGCGTACCGAAGAGATGAAAGCGAAAGGTACTAGCAAAAAAGCATTGTTTGTCATGCGTTATGAATTGGTTGGCGAGGCAGCGGCTTCTCGTTTGACTCAGGTAGATACAGAAGGTGCTAATTTTGATGCCAGGTTTAATCTGTATTAAACACAGCGATAAACATTAATTAATAGTGCGGGTGACGAAACCAAAGCTGAAGCACAAATAAATCAACTTGATCGTATGAACTATTTAGACAGTATCAATCAGTTGTCAGGACTGGTGTCATTTTTTGAGAACAATCCGCTAACTGTTTATCGTCAGCAAATGAACCGTGTGAAGAGAGCTGGCTACTAAGCAACTGAACTGACTCATACCGAAATATATGATGATCAAAGAATGATTCCTCAGCAGTTTAGTTAATGACTATATTGCTGCAGCACCCAATAAATACTGATGGCCCCACTGTTAAGAAGCCAGCGGGGTTATTTTTTACTAAAACTCATCAGTATTTTTCGTTAATCTCACACTATTCCAGTGTTAAATAAGTTCCCAATCATAGCGGTAGCTAGCATGGCCAATATGCCCCAAATCACAATACGACCAATGGCAGGTAAGACGGGCGCTCCGCCTAGGCGTGCCGATACAAATCCCAATAAAACTAGACCTAAGAGAGCCAACAGGGATAATGACCAAACCAGCGTGTGCTTAGGTAGCAGTAAAATACCAATTATAGGTAAGATTGCGCCAACAATAAACGCCAAAGCTGAAGCCAAAGCAGCCTGTAAAGGGTTGGCTTTAGCAGTATCGGTCAAGCCAATTTCATCACGAGCATGGGCTGCTAACGCATCGTGATCGGTCAAGGCAACCGCCACTTGATGCGCAAGCAGTTGGTCTAGCCCGCGCGTTTCATAAATACGAGTCAGCTCAACCAGTTCCCGTTCAGGGTTGTGAATTAACTCATAACGCTCTTGTTCTAAATCTGCTTTTTCAGTATCCGCTTGCGCTGATACCGAAATGTATTCCCCTGCTGCCATGGACAGCGCGCCAGCAGTCAAAGCAGCCAGCCCTGTTAACATGAGCACTTGACTACTAGGGTTTGCTGCGGCTACACCCACTAATAAACTGGCAGTCGAAATCAATCCATCATTTGCACCTAATATCGCTGCTCGTAGCCAGTTGTTACGATAACTTAAATGTGGCTCATGATGAACGGTATAGCTCATGATTGTCTCCATACCTATGATAAACTGAGGTTATAAGCTTGAGTTATAGACTGAGCTGTTGTGTATATGACATGACCTTCGCCGTATAAAAGTGCTACGGCATCCACCACCTCACTCACCATACTAATGTATTATGTGTGTTTAGTCTTCTGATATAAAGACTGTTTATTAATACCGTCGTGGATTAGCTGGATACTAACAACAAAATAAGGACATACACGTTGCAGCATTCACAACGACATAACGAAACAATTTACCAGACGTTGGTACGTTTCGTTAGTACGTTTCTTTGGTATGGATATAACTACGGAATCACTAGTAGGCGTCTTATTAGCTGTTGTATTTATAGCTGATTAGTTGAGTTTATAACTAAGACTCAATTTGGTAACTGAACGCTTTTATATTCTTTAGCTAAAGCATGCTTCACAGGTTATCCAAATTTATTATAAAATGACACGACCTTTATCGCATGAGAAGTAAGCTTAAGGGATAGGATAAACCTTATCGTAGACCCAATTATAAATAAAGGCATAAATCACATAAAAAGTGGCCATTGCGATATCTAGTATGAAGGCTTCCCACAGAGTGATGCCCAAGTACCAGGCAATCATCGGCATGAACAATAACAGCAGACCACCCTCAAATAGCAAGGCATGAAACACTCGTATTAGCACTGTCTTATGCACGTCTCCGCGCAGTTTCAACATGGCGTGATCAAATAATAGATTATAAAAATAGTTCCATATAGTGGCGATAATAGAACCTACTAAGGCTATGACACCCATTAATTGTAGGTCGAAACCAAATACCCAACTTGCCAGTGGGGCAAAGATGAGCAAGCCTATTAGTTCAAAGGCTATAGCATGGCGAATACGATCTTTAGTGGTACGCATTAAGCTTCCTAATTGATTCGGTTCTTTATTGATTGGCGCTGTCTGTTAAGCGTACACATCACAGTTGGAATGCCTGAATCTCGTAGATACATAGATTGTTTTTGAGATCATTAGCGGTATTGGTGGCCCCCTATGGCAGGATAGTTGTCACCGCCGATACTGGCTCTATAGTTGCAGTCATTCGCAGTCCAAGCAAAAACTAAACGGTAATGAATGCTGCCTAGAAGTTATTTTAGACAGCAGCCTGTTTGTGATTGGTGATTGGTGATTGGTGATTGGTGATTACTCTACCCTAGACATAGCTCGACTACTCGCAAGAGTGTGAGTGATACTCAAAAAATATTGGCAGTTGATAGTAACTACTGGTAATAACGGAGAAGAAAAATGACCGCCACAGTTAGATGCTGATGGCTAGTAAGTAACAATTCAATGGCTGATCTTAATTCGAGGTAGTGTAATCTGAGTTGGGTATTCATGCTCGACTACATAATGGCCAATGCCAGATTTAAATCAGTAAAGATTGCTGTCGAAAACTGGACATATTGCACCATTATGAATAGGCATTCGATGGGGCAATTCGCTATAAAATAAGTAGGTACTAGAACGCCGCAATGTAGAAAGGGCCCTAATTCATGAATGAAGGCGCTCAATAACTTATTTACAACCTCCACTGAGGTGATAAGCTATCTAGATGACACTCTAGCTGACCGTACGTTTCATCACATAAATAACTTGACTGTCCATCTATTCTATTGTGCCTCTAATTGTACCTCTAAAGGATAAAACCAGTGCCTCCCTTAAAATACATCGCTCATTACTCCGAGCAAATTCAAGCGCAAGCAGGAATACTGATCAGCAATGGCCAGTTGGGAGGCTATCTTGACAAGAAATATAATGATAAGCATCAAATACAAAGCGATAAAGCGCTGTATCACTATATAAATGAGCTAAAAAACCAGTATATGCGTAAAAGTAGCTCTCTCACTCAAGTCAGTTACAACAGTAAACTGGCCGTGTTGCAACAGGCACTAGGCATTCACACTTATCAATCTCGAGTGCAAGGCAATAAGTTGAAATCACACAATAGCATCACGGTGGCCAGCTTGTTTAAAGAAGCACCACCTGAGTTTTTGCGGATGATCGTGGTACATGAGTTAGCACATTTCAAGGAAAAAGAGCATAACAAAGCGTTCTACCAATTATGCTGTCATATGGAACCTGATTATCATCAATTCGAGCTAGATACCCGCTTGTGGTTGCTGTGGCGCGACCTATAATTTTCCTTAGTGATTATCAGTATGTGGTATGTATTGAACGGTAGTTTTCCAACTAATAAATACAAGTGCTCTAACAAGGTCTTTCACAATATTTAGTGGCAACAATCACTTTGATAGCTTGTTATCGACCGTTTATTGTGGCGGTGAATTTTAGGTAGTCCACACATACAATTAAGAGCTATAAATAGCCAGTTACCTTTAAGCATAACAATCACCTTAACTTTCCTCTCTAAAGACCAGAGATATTGCGAGTAGCAGCCTATTTGATAATGGTTTATGATAAGTCATAAATATTGATTCTTTTAAATATAAGCGAGCCATGATTTTTATAACTAATACCATCAGCCTCAATGATCACGAGATAGAAACTAATGCTATACGCGCTCAAGGTGCAGGTGGGCAAAACGTCAATAAAGTATCCTCTGCCATTCACTTACGCTTTGATATCAAAGCCTCCAGTCTCAGCGACGCTCACAAACAGCGCTTATTAGAAAGCAAAGACAGCCGTATTAACAAAGAAGGTGTGCTGATTATTAAAGCACAGCAATTTCGCACCCAAGAAAGAAATAAGGTTGATGCCCTTAAGCGTCTGCGGCAATTTATAGTAAAAACCACTTACGTTAGTAAAACTCGAAGACCTACTAAACCGAGCAGAAATGCTCAGCGTAAACGCGTGGACAAAAAAACACAGCGAGGTAGAACAAAGTCGTTGCGCGGGAAGGTTGATTTTTAAGTCAGCTAAAAACTGGAAATCATTTGATTGTTTGACAGTCATAAATTGGAGAAAGCACTTAACAATTAAGACAGCTATAAAGCAATTTTAACTATTGAGTGCTTATTCATAAGACAGTCATTAAAGCGTATTATCAACATTAAATATTAACTTATTGCTTAACCTGCTCTGCCTTACTCTCATCTAGCTTAGTAATAGTAAACCCAGTAAAGCCAAATAATATCGTCAGCAGTAGCGACAGATAACAGAAGAAGGCATAAGGCAGATACTCAAGCACTGGCACGCCTAATGCTTGACTGATAAAAACACCACACACACTCCAAGGGACCAGTGGATTAATCACCGTGCCAGCATCTTCAATGGTGCGTGATAAGTTTTTAGGATGTAGGTTTAAGCGCTCAAAGGTAGGACGGAAAGCGGTACCTGATAATAGGATACTTAAATACTGCTCACCGATTAGGACGTTGATACTTAAGGCTGCCATAGCAGCAGCAAAGATAGCGCGACCTGAACTGGTCAGCATATCTCTGATACCTAACAGCAGCGCAGGCAAGATACCCAATGCGCGTAACAGACCACCTAAACTTAACGCCAAGATAACAATAGTCTGTGTAAAGAACATACTCTGCATACCACCGCGTGAGATCATGCCGCCTACTTCGCCTAGCTCTAAGTTTTCGGCAGGCGCATAGCCGCCAAACATGTAGTTACCTAACTGTCCGATACTGGGGGTACTGTGTAAATAGGTAATGATTAAAGCGGTAGCAATCGTGTAAATGATGGTATAGATCGCATTCACTCGGCAAACCGCCAAGACAACTAGCACAATAAACGGTAGTACTGAATAACCATTCACCAAGCCGCTATCGACCAGCTGCGACTGCAATAGGGTAACTTGATCTAAATTGCCGGTACCAGCCTGCCCAGAGAAGAACCAAAACAGCCCTGCAGTGATGAGCCAAGCTGGCACAGTGGTATACATCATATTACGAATATGCTCAAACAAATCAATGCCCACGACCGAAGAAGCAAGCGTACAAGTATCTGATAGTGGGGACATTTTGTCGGCAAAGAATGCGCCTGAGACTATGGCACCTGCAGCGATAGCGACGTTGGCATCAAAAGCATTACTCATGCCAATAAAAGCCACGCCTATCGTCGCTACCGTGGTCAAACTACTGCCCAGCGCTACCCCGATAATTGAGGTCAAGACAAAGGCAGAGATATAATAATACTGCGGAGATATCAGCTCAAAACCATAATACATAATGGTGGGAATAGCGCCCGACATCATGAGAGCGGCGACTAGCAATCCAATAAAGAACAATAAATAGATAGCACCAATACCACTGGCGACGCCGGAGGACATTTGTTCCTGCATTTTCTCAAAGCTTAAGCCCTTAAACATACCTAGGGCCAGCAAAACAGCAATAGCAAGCATCAATGATAGGTGCGGAACCCAACCAAAGCCAATCATGGTGACACCCATAATCGCGATGACCACGCTAGCAATGATAAAAGCTACCTTAGGAGATAGCTCAGTAAGTACTTGTGGAGGCATAACACATCCTTATGTTACCAATTTGGTTTGGATTCTTAGAATTTTATTTAGTTGTTATAATTCAGGAGCTATATTTTACGGACTATATTTTACGGACCATATTTTACAGGCTCTAATTGATTTAGAGCCTGTAAAGTATAATTTAGAGACTAGGATTATTTATCGAGCAATTTATCAGTTTTTGCTGCCATGATAAAATCGTTGCTATGCAGGCCTTTAATACTATGCGACCACCACGTAACCGTCACTTTGCCCCACTCTACTAACATGCCAGGGTGATGACCTTCCTCTTCAGCAATATCTCCTAGTTGATTGGCAAATGCCATAGCCTTAACAAAGTTTTTAAACTTATATTTACGCTGCAATTGGTTGACGCCATCAACATTAATCAATGACCAATCAGGAATCTGTTTTAACAGCTCGCTTGCCTCTGCATCGCTGACTGTTGGGGCACCGATACGGCAGACTTCACAGCTGGCTTGTGATAATTCGGTCATGCTACTCTCCAATTATTGTTTTGAGTTGTGCTAGGTTTTTTTAATTTAATCTGATCTGATTTATTGAATGGTTTGATTTAGCCAATAAGTTATTTAGGCATTCTTTGCTGGGTAGGTGGGCTCAAACAGACCTAATGACAGCGCTTTTTTGACCACACTCATAATGTCACTATCAACGATATCAAATAGCGTGTCTAAATGATCAATGGCATAGTAGATAGGCTGGATTTGATCTATACGATAAGGGGTGCGTAAAACATCCAACAAATCAAATTCCCGGCACTCTGGTTGATGTTGGGGGTCGTCGCTTAAGGCATATACGGTCTCAGAGGGAGAGCTTAATATACCGCCGCCATAAATTCTACGAGATTCCTTACCTTGGTCACTGCTTTGTCCAACCAAACCAAACTCGATGGTAAACCAGTATAACCGGGCCAGACACATCCGCTCTTCTTTACTGGCATTTAATCCCAGCTTGCCATAAGTCTCGTTAAAGGCAGCAAAAGCAGGGTGAGTAAGCAGCGGACAATGCCCGACAATTTCATGAAAAATATCAGGCTCTTCGATATAGTTCATATCCTCAGAACGACGGATAAAGGTAGCTACCGGGAAGCGTTTATTGGCTAAGAGTTTAAAGAACTTACCAAAGCTAATCAATGCAGGCACAGCGGCAGTCTGCCAGCCAGTGGTGTCTTGTAGTACCGTGTCAATATCATAAAGTTGTGGGATTTTGGTGGTAGGTAGGTTCAGCTTATCCAGTCCTATTAGATACTCTGAGCAAGCACGATTGGGTATTTGCTGGGCTTGACTGTTAAGCAATGCTTGCCATATAGCGTTCTCTTGGTCGCTATAGTCAATGTGGCCATTAACATCAATTTGATGCGACACATAGGGTTGCTTTTCATTGCTAGTCTGGCTGCTATTAGCATTGGGAGTTTGAGTAGTAGAAGCTGTGCTTTCCATGCCTGCTGTCCTTCTGAAGTCAGTTCACTATAGTTGTACTACCATGCCATTCTTTCTAGCTGTATAGTCAGTTCACAATAAAAAAGGGTCGTGTATAGCAATAGTAATGTGCCACTGGTATAAATCTTTCTTGCTTGCTGCTCGCAAGCGTGACAGAGGCTGCAAAAAATTCATCCCAGTAGCACTGTACCTTTTTTAAATTGAATCGACTATATAGGTGTTACCGTCTTCGCTTGGTTTTTTGGTGGTAGTTTTATATTGAACTCATTATTATTTTGTTCTGAATTTGGGGGTGTTTATTAGCGATGCTTTATTCGTAATATTTTGATAGCGATACCTTAGTAGTGGCAGGACAAATTTCTTTCTATCCTGCCCGTTACTGTTACTGACTGAACTATTTACTGTGCTTCAGTTTCAGTTTGACCAATAACGCCGCGGTTGATTTGATCACGTTCTATCGATTCAAATAGCGCTTTAAAGTTACCTTCACCAAAGCCATCTTCATAATCGCCTTTACGCTGGATAAATTCGAAGAATACTGGGCTACCAAGGATGGTTTCAGAGAAAATCTGTAGTAGCAGACGCGGCGTACCACCCTCTGTTGTGCCATCTAGCAAGATGCCGCGCATCTGTAGGTCAGAGATATTCTCACCATGACCCGGTAAACGCTCATCAAGCATTTTATAATAAGTATCCGTTGGCGCAGTCATCAACGGAATACCGGCGTCTCTAAGCTTATCAATACTAGCAAATAAGTCATCACTTGCTAAGGCAATATGCTGAATACCTTCGCCATTAAAGTGCATCAAATACTCTTCGATTTGTCCGCCGCCTTGCTTGGACTCTTCGTTCAGTGGAATACGAATTTTGCCATCAGGCGCGGTCATCGCTTTACTGGTCAGTCCGGTGTGTTCGCCTTTTATATCAAAAAAGCGGATTTCGCGGAAGTTAAATATGCGTTCGTAAAAGGTGGCCCAATAAGCCATGCGACCACGGTAAACGTTATGCGTAAGATGATCGATGACTTTAAAACCATGGCCAATCGGACGTCTATCAACTTCTGGAAGAAACTCAAAATCGACATCATAAATAGATTCACCATCTTTGAAACGATCTATCAGATAAATCAGTGAGCCACCGATACCTTTGATAGCGGGTAGTCTAAGCTCCATAACACCAGTCGGTACGTCTACTGGCTGGGCACCGTTTTCAACAGCTAACTCGTAGGCTTTTTTGGCATCTTTAACTCGAAAGCCCATGCTGCAAGCCCCAGCGCCATGTTCTTCAACAAAATAGCTGCCTTGGCTTTTAGGTTCACGGTTTAGAATGAGGTTGATGTCCCCTTGACGGTATAAAGCGACATCTTTAGATCTATGGTTGGCAACATGGGTAAAACCCAGCTGCTCAAAAAGTGCAGATACTGCTTCAGGTTCAGGTGAGGCGAATTCGACAAAGTCAAACCCGTTTAGACCCATTGGGTTTTCAAATAAATCTGCCATTGCAATCATCCTTAATGTCAATTGGTGGTGTAAAAACCATAAAAATATAATGCTAAAAAATAGCTTGAATCAATAATTCTTATTGACGATGCGTTTATATTAGATTAGCTTGATTTATAAGACTAATTGTATTTAATGATTTATTTATCAGGTTTTCTTATGAATGTAAGTATTCGCCAGCTAGATGCTTTTATCAAAGTCGCTGACAACGGCAGCTTTACTCGTGCCAGTGAGCAGATGCATTTGACCCAGTCTGCTGTTAGCGGATTGATCAAAGAATTAGAGACCAACCTTGAAATAGTGTTGTTTGATCGCACTACCCGCCAGCTGTCGTTGTCTACAGTGGGACGAAATCTGCTACCGCAAGCTCGTAGAGTGCTTAATGAGATGCACTTGTTTGTCAATGAAGCAAGCAGTTTGACTAGCCTTGCACAAGGACAAGTACGCTTGGCAGTATCGCAATTTGCCGCTTCATCCATGCCTGCGGTGGTGGCACAATTTACTAAAGAGTATCCCGATATTAGCGTGTCGTTGTTAGATTGCTCAGCAGAAAACGTGCTTGAGCACATTCAAAACATTGAGGTAGATTTGGGGGTGGGAGTAGAGCTTAGCTTTATGGAGGTAGACGATGACGTCAGTGCCGATTTGTTATATCAGTTGCCGTTTTGCGTGGTGATGCCTGATAATCATGAGCTGGCTCAACAAAGCGAGATAAGTTGGCAACAGCTGCTAGGAACCCCGCTCATTACCCTAAACGGTCCTATTAACGAGCAAGTATCCGCTGAACTGGATGAAGCCGTTGCTACCCATATACAGCAGGCACGCTACAAAGTGAACTTTATGTCCACGGCGCTGGAGATGACCCGTCAAGGCTTTGGTATCACCTTATGTCTACCCTATATGCCTGAGGTGATTGACTGGGTAAGTGCCAATGGGCTACAAATGCGCACGCTGTCACAACCTGTCAAAATGCGACGGTTTTTTATCTATCAGCGCTCCTCTCGAGGGTTATCGCCTGCTAGTATTATTTTTAAACAGTTTTTAAAAACCTATTTTGACAGCCATTTCAAAGACTTACAGAGTTTTTAAGAAGGGTTTAAAACATATTTTAATAGCTAAAAGAACGAATTAATGGGTTGCGGGTAAATCTAACGTTGAGTTAATAATCAATCTGGTCTATGCTTTTTAGCAGCTCAATTTATATTTTGTTGTATAAAAAATAAGGGAAATAACATGTTTGAACGTATCGATTATTACGCTGGTGACCCAATTTTAGGGCTAATGGAAAAATTTTTGGCGGATAGTAATCCTAAAAAAGTAAATTTAGGCATTGGGATTTATTACGATGAAGCCGGTGAATTACCGGTACTCGACTGTGTAAAAACAGCCGAACAGCGCATTGCCGATCCTATTTCCCCTAGACCTTATCTGCCAATGGCAGGACTGCCTGGACATCGTAAAGGCTGTCAGGAGCTATTATTTGGTAAAGACGCTCTAGTCTTGCAAGAAAATCGGGTCGCGACCATCGCGACCATTGGCGGCTCTGGCGCATTAAAAGTGGGCGCTGAGTTTATCCATCAGTGGTTCCCACAGTCTAAATGCTATGTCAGTGATCCTACTTGGGGCAATCACATTGCCATCTTTGAGGGCGCTGATGTCGAAGTGGGCACCTACCCTTACTATGACAAAGCCACCAGTAATGTCAGATTCGATGACATGGTCAGCTTTATTGAAAAGCTAAATAAAAATGATGTGGTGTTATTGCACCCTTGCTGTCATAACCCAACCGGCTTGGATTTGACCCAAGCGCAATGGGATACGGTGCTAGAGGTCATTCAACAGCGTGAACTGATCCCATTTATGGACATCGCTTATCAAGGTTTTGGCGCAGATATGGACAGCGATGCTTATGCCATTCGCAAAGCCGTCGATATGGGTTTGCCAGTATTTGTCAGTAATTCATTTTCTAAAAACCTATCGCTATATGGCGAGCGTGTCGGTGGACTCTCAGTCGTTTGTCCTACTGCAAATGAAGCCGAGCGAGTCTTTGGTCAGCTCAACTTTTTGGTCCGTTGTATCTACTCCAGCCCTCCATCACATGGCGGACGTGTGGTTGATATCGTTATGAATGACGAGCAATTACACCAGCAGTGGGTGGGCGAAGTTTATGACATGCGTGACCGTATCAAAGCCATGCGTATTAAGCTCAAATCAGTGCTAGAAGCCAATCTCCCTGAACACGATTTTGACTATATTACCCGTCAAAACGGCATGTTTAGCTTTACCGGATTGACACCTGAACAAGTCGAACGCCTACAAAGCGAGTTTGGCATCTACATGATATCCAACTCCCGTATGTGTGTGGCGGGCCTCAATATCAGTAACATTGACTATGTTGCCAATGCGATGGTAGCAATCTTAAAAGCTTAAAAGACTGATGCTCAATTTATATTAAATAAAAATCTGATTTCAAAAAAGCTGGGCGATTGCTCAGCTTTTTTATTTAACGAGACTTTTATGCCGCAACACCTTATTCCAGAATAAATCATTCTAAAGCAACCTATAGTTAATCCAATTTAAAAACGGCACAGTGCTACTGGAATGAATTTTTTGCAGCCTCTGTCACGCTTGCGAACAGCACGCAAGAAAAACCTATACCAGTAGCACCTTGATACAAGCGTATTCCTTTTATTTTGAATCGACTATATTATGAAATAAGCTAACGAACAAAGACTAGTTTATACGAGCCAGATAGCAAACTAAGCAGCAAACCAAATAGCAAACGAGTTACTAAAACTCCTTGCAATATGACTGGTTATAAATTACATTATTCGTAAGCAGTTAACTATATCGTAATTTATTGCACTGATTCTTATTATACTATAGTCAATGAAAAGTAATATCGATACATAACCTACTGCTGGTATACGTTTTTCTTGCTTGCTGTGCCTACGCAGACAGAGGCTGCAAAAAGCTTATACCAACAGTACCATAGCGTTTTTAAGGTATTTTAACTATACCTAAGAAATTACTACATTATTTAAGCCACTTATACTCATTTAGCAAGGAGCATTCCATGTCAACGATTGACAAAAACCTCACTTCATTTATCAATATCGCTAGCGATTCTGACTTCTCAATTCATAACTTACCTTATGGCATCTTCAGTGAGACTGAAGACACTACTGGCAATAACAAACGCCGTGCCGGTGTCGCCATTGGCGAGCATGTCTTAGATTTATCGGTACTTGAAACCGAAGGTCTGCTGACGCTAGAAGGTGGCCCCTATTTTGATCAGCCCACGCTAAACCCTTTTATCGAATCCGGTCGCGACAACTGGACAAAAGCGCGCAAAACTATCCAAACCCTACTCTCTGCCAACAGCAAAACTTTAGGTGACAACCAAGAGTTGCAGCAAAAAGCGCTGTTTAAGCAAGCAGACGTCACCATGCATTTGCCAGTACGCGTTCCCGGCTACACTGACTTTTATTCTTCTAAAGAACACGCCACCAACGTCGGCACCATGTTCCGCGATCCTGACAATGCCTTATTGCCTAACTGGAAAGAGATGCCGGTGGCTTATAACGGTCGCGCCAGCACCGTCATCGTCAGTGGTACTGATATCGTCCGTCCTTCAGGCCAGCTAAAACCCAGCCCTGATGAGCGTCCTATTTTCTCACCTTGTAAGCGCCTCGATTTCGAGCTTGAGACCGCCTTTATCGTCGGTCAACCTAACAAAATTGGTCAACCTATCGCGATCGAAAACGCCTGGGATCATATCTTTGGCATGGTGTTATTTAACGACTGGTCAGCGCGTGACATTCAAAAATGGGAATATGTGCCATTAGGTCCATTTAATGCCAAAACCTTTGCTTCTGAGATTTCACCTTGGATTATCACTTTAGACGCCCTGCAACCTTTTAGAACCTCCACCCCTACTCAAGATCCGCAGCCGCTGGCTTACTTGCGTGATAAAACGACTGATAACAGCTTTGATATTAATTTGTCCGTAGAGCTGCTACCGGCAAATGCTGCCAGTACTGATAGTGCAACGGTTCTGTGTGAAAGTAACTTTAAATATCTGTACTGGTCGATGACCCAGCAGCTTACCCACCATACTATCTCTGGTTGTAAAGTAGAGGTCGGTGACATGATGGGTTCAGGTACGATTTCAGGACCAACGCCAGATACTTTTGGCTCAATGCTAGAGCTGGCTTGGAACGCAACCAAACCTATTACACTAAATAATGGTGAAACGCGCAGCTTCATTGAAGATGGCGATACTGTAATTATGAAAGGCTATGCTAAAAAAGACGGCGTTCGTGTGGGCTTTGGTGAGGTACGCGGTACGGTATTACCCGCTTTAGACTTTAATTTTTCTGACTAACAGTCCTTTAGCTAACAGTCGTCTAAATAAAAGCTCTAGATAACAGCTAAAGCACCGTATGAATCGTCATCCAGTTCAGTTTAGCTTAGTTCAGCTCAGTCACAGTAAAGCAGCCACTTTGTTTTTATGATGATTAAACCTCTTTTACTGTGACTGCCCTCTTTTAATTATTTGTCAGAAGGATATTGATAATGACCTTTAAAATAGAACAAATCCATCACGTCGCTTATCGCTGCAAAGACGCGAAAGAGACCGTCGAATGGTATCAAAAACACCTTAACATGGACTTCATCTTAGCGTTCGCTGAAGATCATGTGCCGTCTACCCACGCCTTTGATCCTTATATGCACATCTTCTTAGATGCCGGTAATGGCAATGTATTGGCGTTCTTTGAGGTGCCCAATCAACCTGAGATGGGCTTTGACCCCAACACCCCAGACTGGGTACAGCATCTAGCGATGAAAGTAAAAGACCGAGATACCTTAATGGCGGCTAAAAAGCATTTAGAAGAAGGCGGTATTGATGTTATCGGGGTTACCAATCATGGTATTTTTCATTCTATTTATTTCTTCGATCCTAATGGTCATCGCATGGAACTGACCTACGATGATATTACTTCAGAAGAAAAAGTCTCGATGATTACTGAAGAAATCAAGAAAGATATGCTTGAGGAATGGACGCGTACCAAACGTGCCCCAGGCCATACTCACTTTTTGCATGCTGAAGAGCTTGCCGAAGCCAAAGAGCAGGTTCCGGTTGGGGAATAGTTGAATACAAAAGGGCTCGATATAAAAATATTTTAGATAACCATAACCGCTAAGCAACTTGATAACGTTGGGCTATCGCGCGTATTTTGTCAGCTACTTCATGCTGTTTACTCATAGGTAATTGCTCTGAAGTACCGATAACTGTGATGGCATACTCTAAGAGGCTCTCTTTAGCAAACGTCTCTTTAAGAATGACACTTTTAGTGACCTCTGTAGCATGGGTAAGTTTTGGCAACAGTATTGGGATAGTAATAGCGTTGATTCCCATTAACATATCACCGGTGACCGTCGCATAACCCTGCGCGCGGATATCAGCTTGTAGCTGGGTAAAGTACTGCCATTTGTCCGATGCCTCAGCGCTGCTTAGTGGCTTAGCGCTATCAGATTTACTCTGCCATTCTGCAATTACTAGTGGTTTGATGACCGCATCTGGTTGATAGCTAGCAAACAACTGCCCTGTCGCTGAAGTAGTAAGCGGCATGCGTGAGCCTATACGTGTGATGATACTGATCGGGCTATCTGGCTCAACAGACTGAATAATAATAGGTCCTTCGCTAAACCACTTGGCGATTTGCACGCCGCAGTTTAGAGTATCTTTGATAGCGTTGGCAGCAGTAGTGAGTCGCTCCAAGATATTATTTTGATTCAGTCCAGTATGCCCCAGTGCTGCTAAGGTCTTCACTCTTTCGCCCAAACTATAGCGTCCATCACTGAGCTGGCTGGCATAGCCTTTACGAATCAGGCTAACCAAGTAACGATGAGATTTTGCTGGGTGCATTTGCATCGCTTGAGCAATGTCTTTTAGCATCATGGGTTCATTATGCCCTATGAGTACATCTAATATCGACAATCCAATCTCAAGTGACTGCACGCCACTCTGGTTCTTGTTCGATGTTAACGCGTTATCTGATGGCATTATTTGCTCAGTTAAATATTATTTGCTCAGTTGAATACAGCTAGGACTTGATGCTGGTATTTGATTATTTAGAATAGGTTGCTACAGAGTTTTCGGTGTAAAGCGTCTAGCCTATAGCTACCTATAACCCTTCTTCAAATTTAACTGATCTTTTATGATGACTGATTATATAGGTAATAACGAGCGTTTGATACACGCCCAAAAAGGAGAACAATAATGATGCAGCTTTATAATTACTTTCGCAGTACTACCTCTTACCGTACTCGTATTGCCCTGAATCTTAAAGGTTTAGATTACGATTATATCTCGGTTAATTTGGCCCAAGACGAACAATTAAAGTCAGCATTTAAATCTATCAATCCGCAAGGACTAGTGCCAGTTCTACAGACCGATGACTTACTGCTGTATCAAAGCCCCGCTATTTTAGAATGGTTGGAAGAAACTTATGCACAAAATCCTCTATTGCCTAAAGATGCGGCAGGTCGTATGCAAGTACGTGCACTAAGCGCCATGATTGGTTGTGATATCCATCCTCTTAATAATCGGCGTATTTTACAGTATCTACGTAATGAGTTGACGGTTGGCGAAGATGAGGTTATGACCTGGTGCCGGCATTGGATGATTGAGGGCTTTGCTGCTTTAGAAGAGCTATTGGCCGCAGATAAATCACGTGGAAAATTCTGTTATGGCGACAGTCCAACGTTTGCAGATTGCTATTTAATCCCGCAGGTCTCCTCCGCTCGTCGCTTTAAAGTAGACTTAAGCCCTTATCCTAATATTGTCGCTATCGATGAACACTGCCGGTCACTTAAGACATTTTATGATGCTGATCCTGCGAGACAACCCGATGCACCACGAACTTAATGAACGCGATTGAGATTTACTAAATGGCTAAGTTCTTAAGACTTTATTTGCTGTATTTAGGATGATAAATAAGGCCTAATAATCACCCTAAACGAAAATATTGCAAAGTTTATAGCTTTGGAGGTGCTTCAGAGGTGCTTCTTTGTTGGTTTAGATGGTTTGGATGGTTTAGATGGTTTTGCCATCTTCATGCCGCCCCATGTGACCAGAGCAACGCCGAGCGCAATGAGAGAGGCGCCTAGAATCAAACCTTCAGGCGGGCTCTCCCCTTGTAAGAATACTGCAACGGGAACGCCAACGATCGCTCCAACTGCCCCCAGTAGGCTCAACAGAACAGGCCCACCCGTTTTCTGCAGTAAGAATAGCAGCAGAAACTGTCCTGCAAAGATACCTGCCTGTACAACAATTAAACCAATTGGCAGGATTTCTCCATGAGGAACCACCAGTGAAAAGTCCGGTGAAATACTGACCATACCGAGCAAAATTGCAGCAGCAATTAACATACCGGGTGCGAGCGCACTGGGAGACGCATTGTCTGGCCAACGTAAGGAACGATAAATATTGCCAATGGCAAGTAAAACAGGACCACAGAGTGCTATCAAAATCCAGAACACGCTGGCATCTGGTGCAGAAAACTTGCGGGCTGCCAATACTGCGGCACCGGCAAGTGCGGCAGCGACTCCAAGCGCACGAATGATGTTGAAGCGCTCTATACGCAGCGCTAGCGCGCCAAGATAGGTGAGCAGCGGTGGTAACGCGATCATCAGTGCCACAAACCCTGCTCCGACATGCGGAATAGCCGAGAAAAAAATTAAATTGGAACCTGCAACGCTAACCAGCGCAGCGACTAAGTAATATTCGAAGCCACGGGCGCTTAATGGCGGGTGCTCATGTCGCAGTAATGCGACTACTACTAGGATAAACGCGGCGCCCGTGATGGACCAAAACAGAAAGGCCAATGGGGTCAAACCAATTTCGCCCGCATATTTTGCTAGATTGGTAGAGATACCAAGTAATAATCCGCCAGCTAAAAGACAAATAAAGGGAATGAGCCACACATTATTGTGCTGAGATATTCTCTGTTCTGTACAGTCACTCATGGCTTATCCTGATCATTTAAAACCTTCGTTGTCTTGTACAAGCAGTTTGGCTACATCAAGAATATGTCTTGGTTAGCTTAGCAGTAATGAAGTATTTGATAGCAATTAAAGTATTTGATAACTTAGATTAACAAATGAGGTGCGACAAGTATATTAAAGCCTTTCAAGGCTATGATAGCCGACGACTTATTAAAACTAGCTATTTAAAGTTAGCTATAAGAATGGTAGAGAAATCCCTATAAAAACGACCTCACTCTTAAAGTAGGCAAGGCCAAAACGCTAAGTTTTATTACTTTAAGTTTCTTTTTTTTATAGGAACAATAACCCTAAGCCAATCACAACGCCACTGACAACCAATACAATGAGACAAAAGCCCATGATATCTTTGGCTTTGAGTCCAGCGATTGCCAATGCTGGCAAGGCCCAGAACGGCTGGATCATGTTGGTCCAAGCATCACCCCATGCAACAGCCATAGCTACTTTGGCTGGATCACTACCAAGCATTTCCGCAGCTTCTAACATAATTGGCGCTTGAACGGCCCATTGACCACCACCGGATGGCACGAAAAAGTTGACCAGTCCTGCACTTAGGAAGGCAAAAAGTGGCAGCGTGTCCGCGGTCGAAACACTGACGAACGCTTCTGACATAACGCCTGCCAAACCAGATGCCGTCATCATGCCCATAATCCCTGCATAAAACGGAAATTGAACGATGATAGCGCCCGCTCCTTTGACGGCTTCTTGAACGGCAATCAAATAGTTGCGAGGCGTTCCATGGAATATAATACCCAGGAACAAAAACATAAAGTTAACCAAGTCGAGCGTTAACGCAAAGCCATTTTGTGCGAAATAATAAACGACGAAGGCAATCCCCATTGCACCAATGACCATCGATAAAGTCCAGCTGTTTTCTAAACGCTCTGCTGGGGTCATATTCGATTTTGCCGGAAGTTTCTCAATGACTGGATCAATTAGAACTTTTGAGTCCACTGTAACCGTATCTTCTTTGCTCGGCATCATCAAACGGTTTAATAAAGGCACAATGATCACTAATGCCGCAACGATAATTAAGTTATAACTGGCAAAAATAGTGGCACTCGTTGGAATAATACCAATTTTGTCAACGAATGGATGTCCTTCTGTCGCAATTGACAACGGAATCGAGCCAGAAAATCCAGCATGCCAAATGATAAATCCAGAATAAGCACTGGCAATCAACAAACGGTAATCGACATGTTGCACACGTTTCGCTAATTCTTTTGCGAATAACGCGCCAATAACTAGCCCAAATCCCCAGTTGATCCAACTTGCTGCCAGTGACACTAAGGTTACCAAAATAATGGCACTACCTGGCGACTTTGCGAAACTCGCCAGCTTGCCTAAGCCTTTTTTGAATATTGGGCTGCTTGCCAGTACAAAACCAGTGACTAGCACCAGCACCATTTGCATCGAGAATGCGAGTAACGCCCAGAAGCCTTCACCCCAAAACGCCACCATTTGTACAGGTGAAGAATCGGTTAAGCCTAAGCCCAGTCCAAAAATAACGACTGTTAAGATAATGACGAATAAAAATGGATCCGGTAGATACCTTTCCATCAAATTATTCGAAAAACGGGTGATTCCTTTCATTTTTTAACTTCCTTTTAATCTAAATTTTCACTTCGTTTCTAATGCTACCTCATTCTTCCTTTTTATTCTTACTCATTCAGCAAAAATCCACTTTTTTGCCGCGATGTTGACGTCTAAAACTGTCTTTGTGATTCTTTAACAAAAAAGCCTTTGTAGAGCAATATCGCTCTACAAGGACTTCCAGTCATTTTTATGTAAGAAAAAGTAGTCAGCATCTAGTTGGTAACACCTTATGTTTGATGACCGTGTCAGCAGGTATTTAATCTAAATAGCAGTGGCACAGAATTCGGGATGGGCTCCTAGGCGAGTGCCAGTGTAGTCGTTGATGGCTTGAAAACTCTCTTGACAGAACGCTTTGGTGATTTCGACCAGTACATTGAGATCCTGATTTCCTTCGCCATGATTTATTTGAGTTTCTTCAGATCGGTACTTTGCCAAAAACTAATAACAATTGTTTGAAAAACTGTCTAGTAATTATCCTTAAATTATGGCAAATTGCAGCCTCGTAATTGTAGGGTGTACTTATGGTTATGAATCAGACAAACAAACACAGACAACGACAACCCATCCTCAACGGTTAAGAGAGTATTATTACTCGTTTTAATGGCAGTGTTGACACTAGAATTAACACCAGACTTGCCGCTTTGAGACAGTTTGAGGAATAGAAGAATGGAAAGTTTGGTCAGTACCATAAATGGAATTATCTGGAGTTCAGCATTGATCTATCTATGCTTGGGCGCCGGTTTGTTTTATTCCATTATGACGCGCTTTTTACAAGTGCGTCTATTCGGTGAAATGCTACGTTTGATGTTTTCAGGGAAAGCCAGCGCCGATGGTATTTCATCCTTTCAGGCGCTCACCCTATCGTTAGCCGGCCGCGTGGGGATGGGTAATATCGCAGGGGTAGCAGCAGCTATCGGCTTTGGCGGCCCAGGGGCGATATTTTGGATGTGGGTGGTAGGGTTCTTAGGCGCTGCTACCGCTTATGTCGAATCGACAATGGCTCAAATTTATAAAGAAAAAGACGTCATCACCGGCCAATATCGCGGTGGGCCTGCTTACTACTTTGAGCGTGCGCTCGGGCAACGCTGGTATGGAGTGGTCTTTGCAATCGCAGCTTTGATAGCTTTGAGTATATTCTTACCCGGTATTCAGGCCAATGGTGTGGTCAATGCCGTCACTCAAGTACTAGGTGAAGGCACTACCATGACTGTCTTCGGTACAGAGGTTGGCGCCATGCGTTTAGGCGCCATCGCTATTATCCTAGTCGTCTTTGGTATTATCATCTTTGGCGGTATTAAGCGCATTGCTACTTTTACCGAGGTTGTGGTGCCCTTTATGGCAATCGGCTACATTGTCTTAGCCTTGATCATTATGGTGAGTAACTTTGAGATGATCCCAAAAGTATTCGGTATGATCGTTGGCGACGCCTTTACTGCGCAAGCAGGCTTCGGGGCCGCGATTGGTTGGGGCGTCAAACGAGGTGTTTACTCTAGCGAAGCGGGACAAGGTACCGCGCCTCACGCTGCTGCTGCTGCTGAGGTCGACCATCCTGCGCAGCAAGGGTTGGTACAAGCGTTCTCCGTTTATGTCGATACGCTATTGGTCTGTTCGGCAACGGCATTTATGATTTTAACCATGGGTACTTATAACATCCAAGGAGCGTTACCTGACGGGCAGTTCTTAGTACAGAATGTAGTAGCAGGTACTGAAATTAACTCGCCCGCCTTTACTCAGATGGCGATGGAATCAGTATATGGGGCCTTTGGTAACACCTTTATCGCCATTGCTGTCTTCTTCTTTGCCTTTACCACCATTTTGGCCAACTATTATATTGCGGAAGTCAACGTGGTCTATCTAACCCGCTTTATTAGCCGCAGCGCCAATAAAAAAGGCTTATTCCTGGTCAAAACCTTGATGATGGCTATGATTGCCTACGGTGGTCTGAATTCAGCAGGTTATGTTTGGGCTATTGGTGATATCGGAGTTGGACTGATAGCGTGGCTGAACATCGTTGGTATCTTGATCATTTTCTTTATGGCACGTCCAACTATGAAAGTGCTTAAAGACTATGAGGCACAGCGTAAAGCTGGGGTCACGCACTATACCTTTGACCCTATTAAACTCGGTATTAAAAATGCACCTTATTGGGAAGAGCGTCATCTAAAAGAACAGCAAGCACTTGCAGAAAACGAACTGCGTAAAGACCCTAAGTAGTAGTTTTACGCTAATACCTGCGAGAGAGCCGTTCTTCATTAAATGACTGTAATAGAAAAAGCCTATGACTAAGTCATAGGCTTTTTCTATTACTGACCACGGTTGAAGTAGCTGGGATGGGATTTAACATAGCCAGCAAAGTCAATTAATAAACGTCTTATCCCAAATTGAGAGCGGGTCTCGCTATCAGACCCAACCCTCTTCCAAAAGATGCTCGGTGTTACTTACTTGAAACTCATCACATAAGTTATAAAATGCTATCGGGTCTTCAACATTATCGAGCAACTCTCGTTTATTGAGTGCCACAAACATAGCCAGCGCATAAGCCGAACAATGGATAGATTTTTTAGGATTAAACTCAATATCCGTAAAGGCTTGATATTGCATGACCTCTTCATGCAGCTGAGGATTCTGCTGTAAGGCATTCACATACAGCCAATCATAAAACGTGGTTAATGGCTCTACGCCCCACTCCATACCAAAATAATTGTAGCCAATTAATTCACCCGAGGTTATTAGTCGCTCGTCTTTTTTGGCTTGTCTTGGCGGGGCTGTTAACAAGTCGGTGTAGGGGCCACCGTCCTCGAAAACCATACTGCTTTGGAAGGCGTTTTCGACACTATATTGCTGATCATCATGCTCATTAGCTAGCTTTAAGCTCAATGGGCTCAGCACAAAACTCAACTTATTACCAGATTTGCTAGACAGCTCTAGCACTTGCTTAAACCCATACTTTTTGCAAATGACTTGATGCAAGTCATTGATGGATTTTTTCTTTTGTCTACTCGCGAATCCCACATGCCGCTCGAACCTAACCATATCTGTTTTTACCAGATTGTCACTGTTGACTCTAGGCATGAATACGGGTCTAAGTTCTACAGCGTTTTGTGTTTGTTCCATAGCGATGTGCCTTATATCAATGGTCTTGTATAAATGTTTTTTTCATAACTGGTCTGGTATAAATAGCATTTAGATAAGCAGTCATCTAAATGCATCGTTATCTTAAGGATACTGAGTTATCTTATGAATACTGATTAATTATTCAGAACACTACACCGCGTTACTCACAAACCCAATTAGGGCGCGCGGGGAAGTTTATCTTATTATTAGTCATTTATCCTGCCCTATTTTAGGGTTGTTGATAATCTCACTAGCTTTTTGGAGTCAGTGACTCAAGTGAAATAGCCTCCAATATAGTCGGGGTGGTTCAGTATATTATTTTTCTAAATCTACCTTACAATATATTTATAAGTGAATTTTTGGACTAATTTGACCATCAAGAGAGCTGTTAGCTTATATTATGAAATGTATTAGCTTATATTATGAGATGTATCACCTTATAATGGATGATTATATATGTTAACAAGTGAGGCAGTCGATTTGAAAATTTTAATGGTATTATTTTATGGTCTCAACACAGGCGCTGGCGTTGAGCGAGTAGGTTCTATGATTGCTAACGGTCTATCTGAAGCCGGCCATGAGATAATATTAGCCAGTATTGGACCTTGTGATGACCCTTTCTTTCCTCTAAATGAAGATATTAAAATAATTTCACTATCGGATTCTCCACACGTTAAGTTGAGTGGTATTCCTAATGCTATTTATAAAATAAGAAAGCTGTTAAAAACAGAGCGTGTTGACACAATAATAGCAGTAGACACCAAGTCTATTCCATATACTTTACCCGCGACTTTAGGCTTGAAAGTAAAACACATAGGCTGGGAGCATTTTAACTTTGATCCTAGCCAAGGCATGAGCGGAAACTCTATAGTCAGACATTTAGCGGCACGATATTGTGACTCAGTGGTTACTTTGACCGAAAGAGATAAGGAATGTTGGCTAAAAAGTACTCGTCATAAATCACAAATAATCGCTATAGCAAATCCTTGTCCGTTTCCTGTTCAAGAGTATATTGAGGAAAATAACAAAATAGTATTGGCTATTGGTCGTCTACACAAACACAAAGGTTTTGACTTATTACTTGAAGCTTGGCTTCAGGTAACTACAATTATGCCAGAATGGAAATTAAAAATAGTCGGTGAGGGTGAAGAAAGAGCAAATCTAACTGAGTTCATTGAAGCAAACCAAATGACCGAGAGTGTGGAATTGGTTGGTGCGTCTGACAATGTAAGTCAATATTATAGGCAGGCGGAGATATTTTGCCTGAGCTCTCGAGTAGAAGGGTTTGGTATGGTTTTAACTGAGGCTTTAGCTTTTGGCCTGCCTATTGTAAGTTTTGATTGTGGCCCTGGCCCCGCAGAAGTTTTAAAAGGTACGGGCTCTATTTTAGTTCCTGAAAATGATGTTAACCAACTTGCTTTAGCGCTGATTAATTTGGTGAAGGATGATGAGCAGAAAAAAATTATCAGTTTAAGAGGTAAAGAGAAAGTCGAAATTTATCAACCCGATAATATAATAAGCAAGTGGTTAAATTTACTTAAAAGCCTTGAATAACTTAAAATATTGCCTTAATTCGCGGTATGACCAGTTCAATATATAATCCATATTATGCCACTACAGGATATATTGGCTGTGCTGACCGGAATGACGGTTAATCCCCGTACTTGCGGGGAACAGTTTAAAGCCCCCCACCTATGGCAGGATAGTTGGCACTAAGCAATATGGTCCTGAACTCATGGCCATTATAGAAAACAATAAACGTCTTAAACATGAGTGAAGCACAAGTTGGGCACGGTTTGGGCACAAGGGACTCAACGCACCAGATGTTAGTTCGAAAAAACCTAATTATTAACCCAAACCCATAAAAAGCAGACAAAAAAAGCCCCAGTCCATTATTAAAATGAACTGGGGCTTTCTAAATTTGGTAGGCATAAGCAGACTCGAACTGCTGACCTCTACCATGTCAAGGTAGCGCTCTAACCAACTGAGCTATACGCCTATTTAGGACATGCATTTTAGCAAGTTTTTGAAACTTTGCAAGCCTTTTTTAATTTGATGTTAGGTTATGGTCTCGGTATTCATTGTTGAGCGTTCGTATTTATCGCCATTCTCAAATGCAGAGCTGACTTCTACTGCTGACAGCTTAGATAAGCTGAGGCTATCCTCAAAATTATTGTTGCGGTAAACAACTATAACCTTCGTATTAGATCATTTTGATGATGTCTATGGTTTTAATAGTAATTCCTGTTGCGAGATGTACGAACGAGATTATTAGGCTGGCCTACTCAGAATAATTTTGTCAGCCAGAGTGGTTAGCTCTGATGCGATAAGATCAGGTGACGGTACACCGGCAGCGACAAGGATAGCATTGTGAGGTCGTGTCAGAAAGGCACCACGACAGCCAGCAGCTTGTGCGCCTATAGTATCCCAAAGGTGACAAGCGACGAGGCACAAATCTGCGGTCTCAACGGACAATTCCTTTGCAACCAAGTGATAGGTTTCGGGCGCCGGCTTAAACTTACCAACGGTTTCGATATTAAACGTACGCTCAAAAAAATGGCTTAGTCCTGCGTTATCTAAAGGTGTAGGCGAAGCGCTGCTAGCCGAGTTAGTCAGAGTCACCAACCGAAACCCTGCATCACGCAATCGGGTCAGCGCTGGTACAACGTCGGGATGAGCCGGCATTGAGCTCATTCGTTGTTTTAATTCTACAATGTCACTATCAGTGATTGTTACCTGATGAATAGTGGCTACCATCCGTAAAGCGCCCACCCCCAGTTCACCAAAAGGCGAGTAAAGACCGGATAAAGTCATAGTTTGGGAGTAAAGAATCAGCTGAGCAAACCATTCTCTCAGTACGTTTCGATTGCCAAATACGCGTGCAAATAAAGGCTCGAGACTGTTAATATCTAGCAACGTTTCATTCACATCAAACACAATAATAGAGGGAAAGTTATCATCGGACATAGAACATCCTTTTTTGTTTACAATAAATGAGAATAACGATTAATATACCGCTATGCTACTTAACTTTAACTGGACTGTAATGACTATTCAAGATAAAATTGAGCAATCACTCAAATTTATTCTGCCGTACCTTATCACGGCTTTACACACATTAGAATAAAGACACTGGAATTTATTATGTCTCGCGCTACACTTCACAATCGCCAAGACTCTCTTGATCGAGCGTTACAGCTGTTTTGGCAAAAGGGTTTTCATGCAACCTCGTTAAAAGACTTGGAAAAAGCGCTCGATATGCGCCCAGGTAGTATTTACGCCGCTTTTGGTAGCAAAGATGGGCTTTTTCAAGAAGCATTAGAACACTATGCCCATAAAACCACGGTTGAACTAGAACGCACCTTGAATAAGCACCATGGCTCTCCATTGCTGGGACTGGCGGCTTATTTACGCCTGCTCGGCGGAATTCGCGATCAAGAGTCGCCCAGTCGGGCTTGTATGCTAGTCAAGAGCTTATTGGAGCTGGGTGAACGAGAGCATGCTGCCTTGCACAAGGTTGAAATGATGCTTGCAGGAATAGAGGCATATTTTATCAATTGCTTTACTGAGTCTCAGCGGATAGGAGAACTAGACGGCCGACTTGATCCCGTTAGACTTGGTCGGCGACTGCAGGCTGAGGTCATGGGGCTGCGTGCTTTCGCCCAGCGCGACGTTGATAGTGCCGCTGTGCACGATCTCGCTGAAGATATGGCACTGTCTTTGGAAGCGCTTCTCATAGATAACGCAGACAGCTTAAATAATACAGACGATATTATAAAAATGTCTTGATTGTTAGGGACTTACCTACTTTAAGAGTAAGCGGCTCACTTATTCTTAAATGGCATGGTTAATAGGCTCCATAGCGAAGCATTTTGTTGCGCTTTAGGGTATTCAACCAAACCGATATCTATGTCGGTATCTGCTTTATGGGCTGCACTTTTATAGCTACCAAACACTTTATCCCACCAAATCACGCTAAAGCCATAATTTGAATTGGTTTCAGTCACCACCTGGCTATGATGAATACGGTGTAAAATCTGGGTCATTAATACCAGGCGCAAGGGCTTTTCTATAGTCGGTGGCAGGCGAATATTGGCGTGATTAAACAGTGCTAAACCATTTAAGGCAATCTCGAATATGAGCACTGCTATAGCAGGTACACCTAGCACCACCACTGCAATAAGCTTTACCAGTATGCTGAGTACGATTTCAATCGGATGAAATCTAAGCCCAGTGCTGGTGTCAACATGCGCGTCGGCATGATGCACACGGTGTAAACGCCATAGAATAGGAACCTGATGAAATAGTCGATGCTGCCAATAGATTAAAATATCGAGTAGAACTAAACTCAGTACGATGACTATCACACTTGGCAAAGTGATTTGATTAAACAAACCAATACCATGCTGCTGGCTATAAAGTGCAACCGCAGTGAGACCAATAGGAACCGCTAAACGCGCAATAACTGATGAAGCAAATACCAGTCCAAAGTTAGCGAACCAACGCGACCTACTTTTAACCGGTGATTGTCGGGCTGGTTTTCGCCATTCAAGTAGCATCATTATCACTAAAATGCTGAAAAAGCAGCCGAGTCGCCACCATACTTCATTAGTCATTAATTCCTCCGTTTATCTTAGCTTCTTGCTGTTTAAGCGTATGGTAACCACCATGTATACGAGTAAAGATAGTAATGACGCAAGCGACAGCAAATAAAATAGCTAATAATGAAAAGTGCTGTGGCCAAATGCAAAACGCCATAAACAACGCGATGGTTTCAGTACCTTCCGTTAAACCATTTAAGTAGTGAAAGCTCTTGTATTTGAACTGAGTTTTTTCGATTTTAAATTTTTCAGCAGCAATGGCAAAGGCTAAAAAACTTGAGCCAGTACCCATAAATGCAGCCAGTAGTAAAGAACCAGCGACAGCATTTTGTTCAGGATTAGCTATTATAAACCCCAACGGAATCGCCGCGTAAAATAGAAAGTCTAGAGTAATATCTAAATAGCCGCCAGCGCTCGAAGTCTGGTTGGCAAAACGTGCCAACTCACCATCAAGTCCATCTAATATACGGTTCAAGACGATAGCCACTAGTGCCGCATACCAAAATTCAAAGATAAGCAATGGCACTGCTAATAACCCAATTAAAAATCCAACCACAGTCAACTGATCAGCGGTTATAGCGCGCTTGTGCAGCAGTATTACCATAGGCATTAACATAGGCTTTATAACCGGAGTAAGGTATTTGTCTAACATGTTAAGTGCCCTATGGATTTAAAATTCTAGCTCTAGAACTATTATGCTTAACCAGTCGCTTCTAATGAGCTGGTTTGTTAGTTAACGCTTTTAAACTAACAGCCCTCTAAATTGATGACTTTACCATTTGCAGCCTCGGCATCGCTATGGTCGTGTGTGACCATAATGGTGGGCAGCTGATGGTTACGAACTTGCTCAAACACCAGTTGGCGAATATCAGCTCTTAATTGAGTATCAAGTTTACTAAACGGCTCGTCAAGTAATATGGCTTTTGGCTCACTAAGTAGCAGTCGTAATAAAGCAACCCGCGCCTGCTGCCCGCCAGAAAGAGTGTCAGGGTGGCGGCTGCCCAGACCTTTTAAACCCACTTGTTCAAGTGCTTGTTCTATTTTTTCCAGCCGCTGCTTTTTATTGCCTTTAGGCATGGCAAAAGCAATATTGCCGGTAACTGATAAGTGTGAAAACAGTAAGGCATCTTGATATAACACCCCAATATGGCGTAAATGTGTGGGTAGTTGGTCTATATTTTGGCCATCGAGCCATACTTCACCCTCTGCTTTAAAACTACTGCTAAGTGTGCCCGTCAGCCAATTTAATAAGCTCGACTTACCGCTGCCCGAAGGCCCCATAATAGTAAGGATTTCGCCACCATTTACTTGCTCGTTTAAGCGGAGTAATCGCTGGTCTTGACGAAAAAGCTGTAAGTTTTTTATCTGTAAAGAGGATTGCATCAAAATACCCTGTAACGTTATACGCTTTTGACAATATACACTTTTAATGACGCTCATTCTTAATGACACGCACTTTTAATGACACGCACTTTTAATGACGCGCACTTTTAATGACGCGCACTTTTAATGACGCGCACTTTTAAAGAAGTACTTAGGTAAACCCCACGCCAGCGCAAAGCCGATCAATGGCAACACCATTTGCATAATGGCATAAACAGCGCTTGTGCGCCTACTTGCACCATTAGCTAGAGTAACGGCTTCGGTAGTTATAGTCGCTATACGCCCGCCACCCGCTAACAGTGTTGGCAAGTATTGACCAAAACTGATCGCCAATCCTAAGGCAGCAGCGATTAAAATAGGCGCAAATAACTGCGGTAATTTTACTTTAAAGAATATCTTGTACGGGGCAGCCCCAAGACTGGCCGCAACATGAGAAAAACGCGGATCTAAACGCCGATAGCTACTCGCCAGCGATAAAAATACATAGGGCAATACAAACAGTAAGTGGGTAAAGGCCACATTGAGAAACGCAGTTTGGTTATTGACCAATTGCTGTAACCATACCAAGCCAAACAAAAAGGCAATACTGGGCACCAATAACGGTAAATAAATAATTAAATGGGTAAAGCGTGACAGTGGCTTGGCCGTTAACTGCTCTGATTCTAAACACAGTAAAGTGAGAATAACTGCAAACAAGGTGGTCATTAGGCCAATCGTAAGGGTGTTAAATAACGGACTGCCCATTTGCATCAAGGCGCTTTGAAAGTGCAATAGCACGAACTGCTCTGGCATGGCTGCCGGAAAGCGCCAATACCCAGCAACTGACCACATAAGCAGACCAATCAATGCCAGTAATATAAAGCCGATAATTAAGCTTGTGAACGCTACAGTAGCTTTTTGCCAAACAGCGCTACCGTAATCACGCCGGCCGTTGGTTAATAAACCATAACCATTGCCATTGCCATAGCATAGCCGCTTGAGCATTTTTTCGCCCGTTAGCCACAGGGCGAGTAAGCCACCCGTCAGTGCCAGCTGTAATGCCGCTCCGGCAGAGGCTTTAATACGTAAATTTAAATCAACATCATTGAACCACTGCATAATAGCCACTGCCAATGTTGGCGGGGTATTTGGGCCTAGTATTAGCGGCATTTCCACACTGGCACTGGCATAAGCAAGTACCGCAAAAACCGGTAAACGTAATAATGGATAAAGGCTTGGCAACACCGCTTTAAAGAAGGCAGTCATTGGGTAATAGCCTAAATTAAGCGCCACTTTATACTGTTGCCGTAGTTTCTTGCCAAGCTCAGGTTGAGCCAAGACGCCAAGTGCCATCAATAATAAAAAAGGCAGCTCTTTTAAAGTTAAACCTAGAATGATACTGATACCGTAAGCATCGTGTGGAAGTATGCCTTGTGGTGCCAACTCCCAACCGCTAAGCCAGGGAGAGATTAGTCTAGAAAGCATACCAGAAGGGGCAATTAAAAACCCAACGGCAATGGCCGCTGCCGCATGCGGAATCACTAAAATAGGGCTAAGCAGACGTTCAATACGATTGAGCCATGGGCTGTTAAAAAATGCGGCCAAAATCATTACCGCCATGACCAGGGCCAGTAGCGTGCTTATCAAGCCAGTAGCCACGCTCAAAGCGACCATTTGCATGAGGCCTGGTGTTTGCCAGAGATCCCTAAAGCCTTGCAAGCCAATCGTTGTTTGCTCCAGTGCTGGCGCCCAGCCAAAAGCGGGCAATAGGACGCTCACTAACCCACCCAGTACCGGTAATGTCAGTAGCAGCAGTAAAAATCGTGGGCTAAACTTGACGAGTTTGGTAAACATATCTGCTTGATAAGGGACCGGTGATGCAGCGCTTACTGCTTGCTTTTTAGCAGGCATACTCACGAACTTGCCCCATAACGCACTTCCCAACCTTGCATAATAGCCTCCACCCAGCTTGGATGCGGCTCACTCAGGGTACGCTTGATACTATCAATAGGTAAGGCACTTGGATGCGGCTGACGGGTTTTAAATAACGCTTGTTGCTCAGGCGTCAGTGTTGATTGAATAAGGACCGTGCTATCACCCCAAATCTGAGGTTTTTGTTTGTGCGCCTGGGCGGTGGGACTGAGTAAAAAGTTAGCGACTAGTTGCGCACTTTGCTGGTGGCTGGCGTTATAAGGAATGGCAACAAAATGGGTGTTACTCAAACTACCGTCATCCATGGCATAGCTACGAATACTTTTAGGTAAATCATAGCGCTGCACCGCTGCAGGCACTTCGGGCGCTGAAAATGTAAAGGCTAAACTCAGCTCAGTATCATCTACTAAGCGGCGCATTTGCGCCCCACTTTGCATAAAATACTCGCCTTGACGCCATAATGTGGGATGCAGTTTATCTAAAAATTCCCATAGCGGCTGTAATACTAGCGCTGTATTTTGGTCGGTGGCTGGCTGATTTAGCTGGGCTTTTAGACTCTCGTTTTTTAGGCTATCGTTTTTTAGGCTATCATTTTTTAGACTGTCATTGGTATTGGCAGGGCTTTGCTCATGTAGCATCACTAAAGCATATTTTAAAAAGCTCATACCCAAAAAATCAGGTGGTTTGGGATAACTAAAGCGTCCAGGATATTGAGCGCTCCAGCGTAATAGCTCATTTAAAGTGGTCGGTGGTTGATTGTTTACTGAGCCGTCAATGGCCAAACTGTCATAATAAAAAGTAAGCGCCGCTTGCCCCCACGGTGCTTCCATGCCATTGGTTGGAATACCAAAATCAAAATTAACAGCAGGATTATTATTGGGATCAGTAAAGGCAAAGTTAGGCAGCTGATTCGACCATTGTTTTAATAACAATGAGTGCTCATTCATGGTGGCAAAATTGGCCCCGTTTATCCAGACGAGATCAACGCTACCTTGGCTATCGTTATTGGCTGATTTTTCGGCCAAGACCCGGCTCACCGCTTCGCTGGTATCGCTTAATTTTACATGCACTAAGTTGATGTTGTACTGGCTCTTAACTTGTTTGGCTGCCCACTGTATGTAAGCATTTATCTGCGGATCACCGCCCCAAGCATAAAAGTACACGTCTTGATTTTTACCCAGCGTTTCAATCTGTTGCCAATATGGCTGCTCAGCGGTGGCGACAGTATTAGTCACTGCCGTGCTTGAAGAAACTCCTAAACAAATACACAGCGCCACGCAGCAAAACCGGTATCGCGTTAGGGTATGACCAGACTTGGCAAAATGCATTTAAATTCCAGTTATCGTCTACCAGTTATCGTCAATGAAAAATAATATCGATACGTAACCTACTGCTGGCATAAGTCTTTATTGCTTGCTGTGCCTACGCAGACAGAGACTGCAAAAAACTTATAACAGCAGTACTGTATCGTTTTTAAATTGGATTTACTATAGCGGTAAGTATTTTGGCGTGAAGATATCCTTTCGAGGTATTTTTGATGCTCATTTATGAAATATGATGAACGAAGCGCGTTCTAATACCTGCAGTGGTTATACCGCAGTCAGCAATAGATAATAATTATTTTGATTTAAGTAATCGCTTAATCATAGGCATAGCTGCATTGTTGAATACTGGTTTGTTAAATATTTGAGCAAATAACGCTCGCATTCGATGTAGATTAGCCCATTCTCTTTTTTACTCTATAAAAAACAGAGAAATAGAATAGGCCTCAATTATCAATTGACTTAAACAGATAGGTCATAAAAATAGTTTATTCTGTAATCTCTGCCAGCTGTTCTAGAATCCTAGTGTAGTTTTCAACACCTTGTGCGCCGCTGACGAGATGACGGTCGTTAAAAATTACTGCTGGGACACTTTGAATGCCTCGTTCCCGCGAACGCTGTTCGGAATCGCGCACTTCTTGTGTAAAGCGCTGATCATCAAGAACCGCTTGAGCTTCAGCACGGTCCAATCCAATCTCTGCGGCTATATCCGCGAGTGTGGCCTTGTCAGAGACATCCCGGTTATTGGTGAAATGGGCGGTAAATAAGGCTTGTTTTAGGTCGTGCCTACGCCCTTGCTGATCAGCCCAGTGCAGAAGTTGATGCAAACTGAAGGTATTATAGATTCGTGCACCATCGATAAATTGGAATTCAAAGCCAACTTCTGCGCCTGCTGCGGTCATTTTGATTCGACTCTCCTCAGAGTCTTGAGCAGATCTACCGTATTTCTCCATGACGTGTTCGCGCAGATTTTGCCCTTCTGCTGGCATGTTAGGATTTAGCTCGAATGGGTGCCAATGAATTTCGTGCGCTGTATTGGTATTCTCTAAGGCTTCGGCCAACTGCCGGTAACCGATGATGCACCAAGGGCAAACGACATCTGATACGATATCTATCCGTAATGGTTTATTTGACTTTTGCATATCTGACTTTTGCATAGTAGTTCTCGTTAGTAGTAGTTAGTGTTAGCTAACACCTATATTAACTATTACTCGTGTTAGCAGCTAGTTGTCATTTTATCTAGAATATCTATTTTCTGGTGATTTCTCAAATAGAGTTAAAAAAATATCAGAGGAAGCGTAACTTCCTCTGATATTTTGAGTATTAATATATTTGCGACTGATATTCTAAGTAATCAGTCAGCCTTGTGCCATTCAAATTTTTGGAATGGTTTGTCTATCGGTGTGTTGGCGAGATGGTTGGTGTAGTTACTCATTACTTTTTGAGCGGCGCCAAGTACCACTTCAAAAATCTGACGCTTAGTATAGCCCGCATCTAAAAATGCTTGAACGGCGCTATCATCAACATTACCACGGCCACGGACGACAGAGAGCGTGAAGTCGCGAAGCGCCTCTAAGCGTGCTGTTGGTAGTGGGGTTTCGTTACGTAATGCTTCAGTAATGGTATCATCAACTTTCATGCTTTTGGCGATGCCAGTATGGGCAGGAACGCAGTAATGGCAAGCGTGCTCAACATTGATGGTTTGCCACACTACGGTAGTCTCTTCGTCATCGAAGCTACTATCTAGGAACAATTGATGAAGACGTTGATACCCTTCAAGTAGTCCGGGTGATTCTGCCATAACTGCGTGTAAATTTGGGATCATACCAAAGGCACCGATGGAATCGTCGAATAGCGCTTGGCTCTCTTGTGGGGCACTTTGCTTATCGTGAAGCGTAAATTCGGTCATATAAAAATCCTTATAATAAGTATTGAAGTAACATAGATTGTATTCATTTAAAGGTTACCACTGAAATTGAGCGTTCGCTCAAATTGCTAGGTGATAGTCCTTAAGCTGAAGAACTAAAACCACCATAGATGATGTTGAGCAAACACTCAACATCACATCAGGCAATCATCCAAATAAATTGTAACAATTTATTTATGCTGTTTAATACATTGCAGAGCTATGGATTGCTGGGTTTATAGCATAACCATACTCACCATAGAGAACATTAACTAACCAATCTATTAAGTTGACAATAAAATCACTGAATATGCTCGCAATCCTTGTCACAATCAACTATCTATTATAAACAAGGATTTGTTATGACACTCACTTCTAAAGATAAGTTGCATGCATCGGTATATCCTATACATTACAATTCCAGCTGTAGCTGCACAAAATGTGGCTGTAACTGCCCTACTACTTGTGAAAAATGTGACATGTGCTCTAAATGCTGTCAGTGCAGCGAAAAATAACAACCTTTAATCATAACCCTTAATCATAACCCTTATAATATCTAGCCCTGTGCATTATAAACAATGATCAAAAAAGCAGCGCCCTTTGACAATATTCTAGGGCGCTGCTTTTTTAGACTAAAACATTGTAAATAGCTATAAAAATCAGTATAACCACCGTCCTACCCGCACCTATATACAGCGCTATTTAGACTCTAGTCTCACTAAAGTAAAAGTTATAGTCCAAATTATAATTGCTGCTGAGTAGACTCAATATCAGCATAAACTTGGCTTGTCCCGTCTTTATTGAGCTGCATGACCTGATATGGCATGAACTTATTTTCATATTCCATACCTGGACTACCAACAGGCATACCAGGTACAGCAAGACCGAGCGCTTGTACCGGCGGATTCTCTAAAAATTGCGCCATATACTTCGCAGGGACATGACCTTCAAAAACGTAGCCATCAGTTGTGACAGTGGTATGGCAAGCACGCATCTCATTAGGTACTTGGTAACGGTCTTTAAATAATGACAAGTCCTTTGGGTGTTCAGTGGTTGCACTTAAGCCGTTGCTTTGGGCATGGTCTATCCAGTCTTTACAGCAGCCACAATTAGGATCTTTATAGACCGTTGCTGAGACATTTTTGAGTAACTGTGGATTACCCGTTGCAGCAGCCATAACGGGTGCATATTCGGCGGGTGATGCAGAAGCGTCTGATGTTATAGCAGCAGAAGGCTCCGTTACTGCTGTGCTAGCTGCAGTAGTGTCACTATCTGGTTGGCTACAAGCAAACAGCGAAGAAGCTGCTAATAAAACTAGCATGCCTCGAAGGAGCTTGTGCGACTGGCGGTTAGACTTAAAGCTGGATTCTCTTGCAAAGACTGTCATAGTGCTTTCTCATATATTGTGAATATAGCGTTTAGTGACGCTGAATAAAGTTAATAATAAACCAAGACAAAAAACAACTTAGAGGAATGATCCTGAGGGTAAGACGATACTAACATGGCAATAAGATGGTAATAAGATAGCAATAGGACAGCAATTACGGCACGTGGCAATCTTTGCGTATGAATATTGCTATTACATACTATTTACTACCTAGCAAGTGACAGCAGTATTTCTATTCAACAGACTATTGTCATCAATCGCATTATAAGTCAGGCATAAACCATTTAATAACAGTACCAAAAATTTTTACACAGTTAACCGGCTTACTGTTTTTTACCGTTTGCATGTTTAATTGTGTAGAAGTAGTGATATTATTAATTTTCTACTTCTTCTTCTGCAGTCGCCATTTAGCTTTTTATCTCACTGTTCGTCTGACTGTTCATCTAATTATAAGGCCTATCATGCGCAAAATTCCTGTTTATACCCATCCTGCCGCCGGTTGGTCTGCGCTGATTTCTTCTGCTCGTAAGTTAATGGATTACCAAACTTTTTTGCGCGGTAGTTTGAGTGTGTTTAGTAGTAATCAACCCAAAGGTGGCTTTGATTGTCCAGGCTGTGCATGGCCTGATCACAAAAACCATAAAATGCTAGATGTCTGCGAGAATGGTATCAAAGTACTGGCAAGTGAAACCATGTCTACCCGTGCCGATGCTAAATTTTTTGCTAAGCACTCCGTTAAGGAGCTGCAAGGATGGACTGGTTATGAGCTTGAGCATAGTGGGCGCTTATCAGAACCGATGTATTACGACGCTGCGCACGATCATTATGTAGCGATCTCTTGGGAAGCTGCTTACGCGCGCATCGCTAAACAATTGCAACAGCTTGACTCACCAGATGAGGCGCTCTTTTACACCTCGGGGCGAGTGACCAATGAGCCCGCCTTTATGTATCAACTATTTGTGCGCTGTTTTGGCACTAATAATTTGCCAGATTGTTCCAATATGTGTCATGAGCCGACGTCGGTGATGCTGACTAAGCAGTTGGGGGTCGGTAAGGCCACTGTTAAGCTAGAGGACTTTGAGCAGGCCAAACTCATTATGATGTTCGGACAAAACCCTGCGACCAATCACCCACGAATGCTAGAGATGCTTGCTCACGCGCACCAGCAAGGGTGCCGCATACTCTCTATTAACCCCATGCGAGAACAAGGTCTAAGCAAATTTAGAAACCCACAGAAACCAACTCATATGGTGGCAGGACAAAGTGATGATCTCGTAGATGATGTCATTCAAATCCAAATCGGTGGTGATGTTGCGCTATTGACTGGTCTTGCAAAATGGCTGACCAAAAACGGTAAAATTAATACCGACTTTATTGACAGCCATACCTCAGGTTTTGAGGGATTAGATCACTGGCTGCGTCAGCAATCTTGGGAAGATGTCGAGCGCGGCTGCGGTATCCCTAAAGATGAAATCATTAATATTGCTCGTCTGGTCGCAGACAGTCCAGCGACGATTTGTACTTGGGGTATGGGCATCACTCAGCATGTTCAGGGCGATGATAATGTCGCTATGATTACCAATTTACTGCTACTCATGGGCATGATCGGTATCGATGGTGCAGGCGCATCGCCGGTTCGTGGGCATTCCAATGTGCAAGGCGATCGCACAATGGGCGTTCATGAGCGTCCCAGTCAAAGTCTGCTTGATAGCCTAGAAAAAGTCTTTGAGCGTCCAATGCCCCAAGAGGATGGCCTTGATGTCATCGCTGGAGCGAAGGCCTTGATAGCCGGTGAGCTTAAAGTCTTTATGAGTATGGGCGGTAATTACTCTGTTGCAGCGCCAGATACCAGTGCCATCCAACAAGCCTTAACCAAAAATCAGCTCAACGTTTTTGTTGCTACCAAACTTAATGAGACCATGCTTTATCCGGGCGTAGACAATCTAATTTTACCGTGTGTGGGTCGTACCGAACGCTTAATCACTAATAAAGGTGAACAGTTTGCGACGATTGAAGACTCCATGTGCAAAATTGTAGCCACCCAAGGCCGCCTGGCACCGATTAGCGATACCCTGAAATCTGAAGCGCAGATTGTGGCCGATATCGCTATCCATTTATTCGGCTCTGATACCTCAATTCCTTGGAAGGATATGGGCGAAGACTTTGATGTTACTCGTGATTATATCGCTAAAGCTATTGCCGGTTTCGAGGATTTTAATCAGCGTATTCGTGCTGCTGATCGCGGTTTCTACTTATATCATCCAGCACGTCATCGCCAATGGAATACTGACAGCGGTAAAGCTCAGTTTGAAGTGCCAAAATATCCGATTACTTATGTTGCTAACCAAATGGCAGAGAGAACATCAAAGCTTGATACAGACTCTAAGCATCAGAGCAACGCTCAGTCTAATGAAGTTATCAATCAGCAACAAGCAGTCTGGCAATTGACCAGTGTTCGTAGTCATGATCAATTTAATACCATGATATTTGGCTTCCAAGACCGCTACCGCCAAACAGATCGCCGCGACGTTTTATTTATGCATCCCGATGAAATGAGCCGATTGGGTTGGCACAAAGGCGATAAAGTGATGGTATCGCGTCAAGACAGTGATGATAAGCTACGTACATTGGGGCCATTGATCCTGACTGAAATGGACATTGCTGCCAATGCAGTCGCCACCTACTATCCTGAGTGTAATGATCTCATCGACTTAGATACTCATGCCCCAGACTCCAAAATACCCGCGTATAAATCATTAACCGTTGTTTTAGAACGGGTAAGCGCTGACGAGCTTATTGCTTCTGCATAGAATCTTGTAAGGCCGATTATCCAGCCAGAATGTTTAAGTAACGTCTACGTTTAAGTAGTGTCTAAGTTTCAATACCATCTAAATGACACTTAAATGGCACTTAAATGACATCTGCAAGGATAATAACCACAACGATACCAATGAAAAAACCAGATAGTGAGCGTTTATGATAGCTGGAACTAATTCTCAAGACCACGCTCAATACAGTGATGAGGTCCCGACAGATACTGTGCTTGTGCCGCCTATGCAGCCCGTACCCATGGAGCTATCTGCAACGCCACTGGCGCGTAACCATATGGCACACCAACATTCTTATCCATCAAAGAAGCATAGCCATAGCAGTAATGGTAATGTTGGTGTTAATGTTCAAAATAATATTGGTAGCATTGACCAGATTCATATTGATCATGATCAGACCAGCTTGGCTGTAGAAGCAGCGGTTGCGATTGTTATCAATGGTATTCACTATGCAGTACTGATGGCCAGTCCCAGCCAGCTTAATTACCTAGCTATTGGGTTTTTGTTTAGTGAAGGATTGATTCAGCATAGTCATGAATTGCTCGATTGGGAAGTCACTCAGCTTACCGATACTGATAGTTTTAAAAAATTCACCGATGACACCATCGATGAGGCTAATGTCTCGATGACACTTGAGCATTTACTAGATTATGATATTTATGTGGTGGAATTGGTCTTAAACCAGCGTTGCCATCAGCGTATTCAAGCACAAAAGCGCCAGCTGGCAGGACGTACAGGTTGTGGCATGTGTGGTATAACGGGACTGAGTCAAGCATTGCCAGACTTGAGTGGCTATTTAAAGAATGGGCCAAACAACCAGCATCAGAACCAGCAACGTCATAAAGCAACGATACCCAGTCTCGATAGTTTATTAAAAATGCGCGCCCAAGTTGATGCCACCCAGCACACCCACCAATTGACCGGCGCTGTCCACGCAGCGGCAACCATGCACGAGCAGCAGTTGTATTTATTTGAAGATGTGGGTCGCCACAATGCCCTCGATAAACTCATCGGCTGGCAACTGCGTTATAAGGTAGATGTCGAGTACGTTATCATGACTTCGCGATTGTCAATTGAGCTGGTACAAAAATCTATTCGTACGCAAATACCCTGGTTGGTCGGTATGTCCGCGCCAACCAGTACAGCAGTGCGTGTCGCTCAGCGCTACGGGCTAGGACTGGCTGGGTTTTTGCGTGACAATAGGGTGACCTATTATTCAGGCGTTTAATATTAAGGCATGTGTTTGAACGTTGCTTATAACATTACCTATAGGCTGTAAAATCTTTGAAATAATCTACTATTCTTTCTTATAGATACAAAAAAGCCGCCTAACTTATGATGAAGCGGCTTTTCATTATTGATGATAGAGTCAAATCATTGCTAATTGCTAATTGCTAATTGCTAATTCAGTTATAGTCCGCCGGCTCTGCCCTACTTATATACTAATATTTGATCGCCGTTAATAAGACAGCATAGCGAATTTGACAACACTCATTACTTTTGAGCATGCTATAGTCAGTCCATCGTATGTACTATCAGATACAAGTGAGTCTAAATATAATGATTACCGTTGAGCAACTTCAACACGCTATAACGCAGCGTGTTAACACTTATAATCGAGTTGATTGTCCTGTAGCTCATAGAGCCACGCAAACTTGCGAACTTTTAGACAGTCAAAATCAGATACTGGCTCAAAGTATTGCGTCTCCGTTTACCGTACCGAGACAGAATCTATCCGCGATGGATGGTTATGCTATTGCTCATAATAGTGATACTGCAAAAGATAGCACGATTGAGATTATTGGCGAATCACAGGCCGGCAGCCCTTATATTGGCGATATACAAATAGGACAAGGTGTCCGGATTTTTACCGGCGCGGTCGTTCCAGTAGAATGTGATACGGTAATCATACAAGAAAATACCAATTTTGCTGATATAAGAACTAGCATCGACAAATCGCAACCTTATCTCATAACCTTATCAAAATCAGCTGAGCTTGATAGAAATATTCGCAAGCAAGGGGAAGAAATTGAATCTGGCGAGGTATTATTAACCGCTGGCAAACGCTTGAATCCTGCTGATATTAGTTTACTTGCCAATCTAGGTATTGATAAAGTTCAGGTCTATAGACCACTAACTATCGGTGTGCTAGCGACAGGCGACGAGTTGGTAGCCCTAGGTGGACAACTGGATAGTTTGGCACAAATATATAACTCCAATACCCCCACCCTCAAAAGCTTACTGTCTAGACTGCCAGTGGTCATTCATGATTATGGCATTATCGCAGACAATTTAGAGCAGACCACCACCGCCGTCACGAAAGCGATGCACGACTGTGATGTGCTTATTTCCACAGCGGGCGTATCCGTTGGTGATTATGACTTTTTGACCACGGTCATTGAGCAGTTAGGACAAATTAATCACTATAAAGTGGCCATGAAGCCCGGCAAACCCTTCGTGTTTGGTGAATTGAATAAAGATATTAATAAGCCGGTATTATATTTTGGCTTACCCGGTAATCCTTTATCAACCGTCGTCGGCACGTTGCAGTTTGTGATTCCAGCATTATGGCAGATGTCAGGGGTTAGCGCGTCAGAGCAGCCAATGCAATTGACCGTACCAGCGATGTTAAAGACTGATATAAGAAAATCAGTCGGTCGTACTGATTTTCAGCGCGGCGTGCTGTCAAGAAATGAACAAGGCCACTATCAAGTAGAATGTTTCTCTAAACAGGACTCCCACAGAATAAAGCAGCTCAGTCGTGCGAACTGTTTCATTGTTTTAGAACAAGAAAGTGGCAATGTGACATCAGGTATTACTGTCGATGTGCAACCATTTCCTTGGTTACACATTTAGTAAAACCTGCTGTTTATTTAACTCTAAAAGCCTTAGTATGTATTATTAAAGTGTCAGATATTAAGGCTTCTAGAGTTAATTGCTGTTTGCTGTCCATTTCTGTACTTATTTATAATAAGTAGACAACAGATTTTTATCAACTCAAAACCTGAGGCAACGCTTACACTACACAATATTGGTGGTAACAACCTATGAATTATCATGATCCCCTACTAGGGAATGCCCAGTTGTATTCACCGGTCTCAACACCCCCTAATCTTGATAATAACAACCATATTAATAACCATATTAATAGCCCCCTATCCTCTTCTATAGCTGCGACGCCTGCTGATTCATCCATTGGCCCTTATGAACCATTAACAGACGGTTTTTCGCGACGTCTCACCTATCTGCGCTTATCGATTACAGACTTCTGTAACTTCCGCTGTGAGTACTGTTTGCCCAATGGTTATCAAGGCAAGCGTCCTGATGACGAGTTGAGTGTGGCTGAGATTGCTACGTTAATTCGTGGATTTGCCCAAGTGGGGACCCGAAAGGTACGAATCACAGGTGGTGAGCCTTCTATTCGCCGAGATGTAGTAGATATTATTCGAACTATAAAACAAACGCCTGGTATTGAAACTGTGGCGATGACCAGTAATGGTTATAAGCTAGGCAAGCATTTGGCCAATTGGCAAGCTGCCGGATTGAATCAAATTAACATCAGTATGGATAGCTTCGACGCGAGCACTTTTCACAAGATGACTGGCTTTGATATGTTGCCGCAGTTACTGGCCGATATGGATCAATTGCTAGCAACCACAGACATTAAATTAAAAATAAATGCGGTGCTAATGGCAGAAACTGCCTTTCAAACCTTGCTGAGCGCCATGGACTATATTAAAAGTCGTCCAGTGACCTATCGTTTTATCGAATTCATGCAAACCAGTGATAACAGCGATTTATTTTTTGCGCAGCACGCGCATGCTGGTAGTATTACTGACTACTTGCTAGAACATGGCTGGCAGCCTCATGATCGTGGTAGTGCCGATGGCCCTGCAATAGAATATAGTCATCCGGACTATGTTGGACGGATTGGTATGATTGCCCCGTATGCGGCCCACTTTTGTGATAACTGTAATCGTTTACGGGTCAGTAGCTTGGGCAAGGTACATTTATGCTTATTTGACCAAGGCAACTACGATATTAGAGAACACCTCAAAAACGATGATATCGAAGGTTTAGTCAGTGACTTACAAGGCTTTATGCCTATCAAGCCTGAGCACCATCATTTGCACGATTCTAATAGCGGTATGATGCACAACTTATCATTAATCGGTGGTTAGTCATTCAGCTACTGGCTTATAACCCTTGTTAACCTAATAGGTAGCATTGGGTTTAAGGCAGAGCTTATGGTAGCGCTTTTGATGACATTTCTATAACTTATAACCCTACTCACATCATTAACATCATTAACATCATTAACATCATTAACATCATTAACATCATTAACATCATTAACATCATTAAAGTACAACGACTAAGGATTAACTATGACCAAGCCAGCCGCTGCGTTTAAGCCACTTAACATCGCTATCTTAACTGTATCTGATAGCCGTACACTAGCAGAAGACACCTCGGGACAGTATTTAGTAGACAGTTTAACGGCAGCTGGACATAATTTGGCGGACCGCCAGCTCATTACTGATGATATTTATCATATTCGAGCCGTTATCAGTGGCTGGATTGCTGACCCCAGTATTCATACGGTTATCACGACAGGTGGCACAGGATTTTTTGTGAGAGACAGTATGCCAGAGGCGGTCAGTGTGTTATTTGACAAAGCTGTTGACGGTTTTGGTGAAATGTTTCGGCTGATTTCAAAGGATGAGATTGGCATGTCTACCGTGCAGTCGCGGGCACTCGCTGGTATGGCAAATAACACGGTTATATTTTGCTTACCGGGTTCATCGGGTGCCTGCCGGACTGGTTGGACCAAAATCATAGCCGAGCAGCTTGATAGCCGTACTCGCCCTTGCAATTTTGTGTCGCATTTGATGGCTGAAAACCCCAGCCATGATTGATGGTTTGGCTAGCCCAGATAATTCAGATGTCTTACATGACCTGAATATCTCAGATAATTCAAATGACCTATATGCCTTGGATGACTTGGATTTTTTAGCCGGCGTAGTCATTTTGGCTGGTGGGGCGTCTAGACGCATGGGTACAGCCAAAGCTGCACTGACTCTGCCTAACGGCGAAATTTTGCTGAATTACCATGTACGACAGGCTATTGATTTAAATGTGCCCATTATGATTGCGGATAATAGCCGCGGCTTTACTGTCACGCCAGAGTTACTTTCATACCGTTTAAAGTCGCCTATTTTTCATATTACTGATTATGGTTCTACAGCGACTACCGATGGTAACGATACCGGTGGTGCCTTAGTAGCAATAGAATCAGCGATGCAGGCTTTAGTAAAACAGCCGTTGGCAAATGTAACTGACGCTAGTACGCTAAAGAATAACGCTCCATCTAAAAAGCGCTCATCCTGGTTAATGGTCATTAGTTGTGATAGCTTAATTCCTGCCACTGAACTTTGGCAAACGCTACGACCTCATACTAGAATATTAACTCATAACGATAAAGAAGAAGCTCAGCAGGCCAATCAAGTGCCGGATAAAAAAGTCATTTGTTTAACCGATGAGACTCATTTATATCCCTTGTTAGGGCTTTATCATTTAAGTATTGAGCCTGATTTAATGGCTTATATTGGTAGTGGAGAACGGCGGGTGATTAAGTTTATTGAGCCATTTTTACAGACGGTTCCTTTGTCAAAAAAATGGGCGCACTTGACTAACTTTAATACCCCTGAAGACTTCCAACGGGCTTACGCTGCTTTAAATAACGTCTAAGCTAGCATTCGTTCAACTCATAACGATCTTTCATATAGTCATTTACCAAATAGTCATTTACCAAGTTCAATAAAAACCAAATATTCATAAGATACTAATACTATGCAAACAAGCCCGGATTCTACAGAAAATGCTCAACTTGACTTAACCGTGTCTGGCTTGTCTCATCTAGACAGTGATGGCGATATTAATATGGTTGATGTCAGCGGTAAGACGGTGACAACTAGAGAGGCACATGCTAGCGGACAAGTACGCTTTCCAAAGGATATTTATACTCAAATTAAAGTGGCTGATGGCATGACTAAGAAAGGCAGTATCACCCAGACTGCCCATATCGCTGGTATTATGGCGGCGAAGCGTACTCATGATCTCATTCCACTTTGCCACCCCCTACCGTTAGATAAAATTGCTTTAAATTTTGTTTATGATGATAGTACTCAAGCGATTGTAGTGACGGCAACGGTAAAAGTGACTCATAAAACAGGGGTTGAGATGGAAGCGCTAACGGCGGTAAGCATTGCCTGCTTGACTATCTATGACATGACCAAAGCGTTGTCGCATGATATTGTTATTGATAATATTCATCTGCTTAATAAAACCGGTGGTAAATCAGAGTATCAGTTTCCATCTAATTAATTAAAATGGAGAACGCTATGAGCATTGTAGAAAAAAATATAGACCAAGTTACGGATACGGCTATAGCAGACAGTACTATGGATATTAATGTTTTATATTTTGCTGGCTTGGCGGATGAAGCCAACTGTAATGAAGAGAAAATAACTGTGGCGCAATCAACCTCACTCACTGAACTATATGAGCAGTTAAGGGGAAAACATCGTTTTAGTCGTCCCCATTCGCAATTACGAGTGGCAGTGAATGATTACTTCGTTAAATGGACCGACGCTATTTATGATGGCGACAATGTGGTGTTTATCACACCAGTAGCCGGTGGCTGATATCGCGTTAAAGGTGTTCATTAATGAAAATTAGAGCGATAAGCACAGACTATATAAGTAGAGACTACCCATGACAGCTAGCGTAAACAGTAATAATAATAGCAGTAGTGATGACAACACCGATACCAATATTGATGTAGAAAACGATAAAACAGACGTTCACAGCCAATCAATGCGTATTAGCCGTAGTGTTGATGACGCCTATGCGCTGGCTCAACGTGATGGTTTTTCTCTATTAGATATCGCCATTGATGAGACTAGACTCAGGCATATACTTGATGATGACAGTTGCGGTGCCTTTGTCAGTTTTGAAGGCCGAGTGCGCAATCATAATAACGCCAGTAGCGTCGAGCGCCTGACTTACTACGGTTATGAAAACTTAGCGCTTAACCAAGGCCGTCAAATCATTGCAGAAGCAAAGAACAAATTTGAAATCACCCATGCCATCGCTATTCATCGTATTGGCGCGTTAGAGATAGGTGATATAGCGGTGTGGATTGGGGTGGTTTCGGCGCATCGCTATCCCGCATTTGATGCCTGCCGTTGGATACTGGATACTGGATACTATCAAGGCTGATATACCTGTTTGGAAGCAAGAGTATTATGAGAATGAAGCCTCTAAATGGCTAAGTAACAATGGTTGAGTAACAGTCATTAAGTAACAGTCATTAAGTAACAGTCATTAAGTAACCGTCATTAAGTAAATTTGATTAAGTAACTGTCATTAAGTGAATTCGATTAATTAACTGTGATCATAAACCCATTTTTGCTTATTCATTTTAGAGAGTGGTTTTAGAAAGATGTTTAGCTGGGGTTTTTAGAAATGTATTTTAAATAAAAATGGCATTCCAAAGTCAGATAAAGCTTGTTGGTAGTAATAAAACCACAAGCTTGTAAATATCAATTATAGATATCTATAAAAAAGGTAGGCTATGAGAATTCATACATTGAGTGGTCGCAGTACTCAAACTTTAATGCAGCATTTTACGGCGTCATCAAAAATTTTATTAACGCTAAGCGCATCTACTTGCCTACTATTGGCGCTATCAGCTTGTAGTAAAGAAAGCACTAGTGAAACGGCGCAATCAGTAGCTACTAATACAACTGAACAGACAAAAACCTTACGCATTGCTGCCGCTGCTAACTTATCAGATGTATTGCCAGATATTATCAATGGCTATAAAACAGATAGCGACCTGCCTGACCAACAAATAGAAGTGACTTATGCTTCTTCTGGTAAGTTATACGCGCAAATAACAGCCGGTGCGCCTTATGATATATTTTTATCTGCCAACCAAACATTCCCTGCCAAGTTAGCGGATGAGTTAGCTGATAAAAAGCCCAAAGCTAAAAAGACTTATTTACCATTTACTTATACTCAAGGCCAACTGTCTCTATACAGCACGACCAAACCTGTTAGTGGCCTTAAGCAAACAACATTAACTGACCTATTTAAGAACAATGACCAGACCAAAATCACTATCGCTAATCCTGAGCTCGCCCCTTATGGCGAATCTGCAAAAGTGTATCTACAATCGCAAAATAGTTATGACTCACTTAATAAGCAAAAACGCTTGATCCAGGCTGAAAATATTGGCCAAGCCTTTCAATATGCGCATACCGGTAGTGTTGATTATGGCTTAGTTGCGCAATCACAAGTCATAGCGATTAAAGCCACAGCTGAGCAATTTTATATTTTGCCACCAGACTCTTATCCCGCTATCTTGCAAGATGGCATTATCATCACTGATGTTGCTACGGCAACAGACTTTACTGATTATCTGCGCTCTGCTGCAGGACAAGCTTATTTTTCTAAAGCAGGTTATCTAGCAGTTCAATAATCAACCGTCATTCACGCTATAATTATCATTAATCAGTATCAACGTTATATAGTCAGTTCACAATAAAAAAATGTGTATAGCAATGTGCCACTGGTATAAATTTTTCTTGCGTGCTGTTCGCAAGCGTGACAGAGGCTGCAAAAAATTCATTCCAGTAGCACTGTATCTTGTTTAAATTGAATCGACCATAGTTAAACCCATATAAATCTGCTACCGCGTTAACCTCGCTTGACGGTAGCTTTGATAAGACGGCTACTATCTGCGTTTGCTTTTATTTTGTCAAAATTATCTAAATGCGCCTATATGATAAATCAAGCCCTTGTAACAGACATGCTCCTCCCCGTATGGGTGAGTATCAAACTTGCCGGTATTACCACATTGTGCTTGTTGTTGTTTGCGACCCCTTTAGCTTACTGGTTGGCTAAACCCAGCCATGGCAACATCGTCGGGCGCTTAAAGATACTATTGATGGGGGTAATTGCTATGCCTCTAGTCTTACCACCAACTGTGATTGGCTTTTACTTATTGCTATTACTAAGTCCGAATTTCGGTATTGGCAAATGGCTTGCCGAGCATAATATAAGTCCATTCGTATTTACTTTTGAAGGCTTGGTTATTGGCTCTATTATTTACTCACTACCGTTTTATATTCAGCCTGTTTATGCACAGTTTTCACGCATTCCAAGAAGCGTCATCGAAGTTGCCCATCTATTGGAGCCAAGTCGTTTGAGACGCTTTATCAGAGTGGCCTTACCACAGGCCCGTGTTGGTATCGTGCTTGGCAGCTTACTTAGCTTTGCGCATACCATTGGAGAGTTTGGCGTGGTCTTGATGATAGGTGGCAGCATCTCAGGTGAAACCAAGGTCGTCTCCATTGCTATCTATGAGCAAGTAGAAGCCCTTAATTACGAGGCTGCCCATACCATGTCTATTATTCTCATTGTAATAGGTATGATAATGGTGGCTTTGATTGCCAGCGTTAATAAGTTAAATCAATACCCATGAAACCGTACGTGTGAGACAGCACTTAAACTAAAAAGGCCTTTAAACACCGTAAGACTTAACGCTGCTCGTCTAAATGCTTAATATCATCTGGGCTAGCATCATAGACAGCATTCAACTCATCTTCTGTCAGATACTTTTCAACCATAGGCAACAGTTCACGTTCTTCAAAGCGAATATGATCATATAGCAGATTAGCGAGTTCCCTGACTTGCTCAACAGTGATTTTTTCTATAGCGACTTGATCTATAGCGACTTGATCTATAGCGACTTGATCTATAGTGACTTGATCTATAGCGACTTGATCTATAGTGACTTGATCTATAGTGACTTGATCTATAGCGACTTGATCTATAGCGACTTGATCTTTAATTGATATATTATCAGTAGCATGGCCTTTTTTATTGTCTTGAGTGGCTTGAATCTCTGCGGTCAATTTATGCAGTCGCTTATGCTGCTGTTCTAGTTTACCAAGTACAGACGCCACTTCTGGCTGGTTAGATTGATGAGGTCGTAAGGCATTAACAATTAAGTTGTCTTCGATTTGAAAATGATCGTGCATATCACTCATATATGAGGATAGCGCTTGCCAGTGTTCGGTGACTTGTTGCGGGTTATCAGCGCATTCTTTAGCGTGACGTCCTACATGCAGTCCAAGATGATGTTGGCGAGATAACGGCTGTAACTGCTTGGCACGTTTCATAAATAAGCTCCTTTTTTATAGCATTCCATATTATAAGCACTCCATATTATAAACACTCAACCTTATGCTTAACTATATACTAGTCGCGCATTCATTAAGAGTGGCTATCTGGACAGCAGGCCAGTTAAACACTCAATCTTAGTATTAGTTGTTCTGCCCAAATGGCCAACCGCTACAATAACGACAGCACACTCTGCTTAAGCTGCTTTAAGACTTGCTGATACTTATGATTACTAGTCTCGAGGGTACTCAGTCGGCCGTAACGTAACTGACGGTAATTTCTCTTAATATCATCAATCCGATCAATCTGATCACTGTTTCGTTGAATAGAATCGGGCTTACCTTTACCTAATATAGTAATGGCGGGTTTGCTACTGAGACTTTCTGCACTCTTTAAATCAGCTGAAGTCAAATCAGCTGAATCTAGAGTCGCCGAATTTAGAGTTGCTGATAAACGGTCAAGCCAAGCCAACTGCCCTTCATTTTCATAGCGAGTCAACGATTTATCTCGCTTACCAAGACGTTTAGAGAGCTTAACTAATGGCAGATCTGCGGGATGCCAACGCTTACGTCTACGCTGCCAAATCATAAGTGCAACAATACCTACTACGGTAATCGCGCTACCTGCCAGCCAAACAATCTGTTGCATCACAGAGCTAATATTAAGCCACTTTAATAGCGAGCCCGCTTGTTTATCCTGATCATAACCGACGATATCTTTTTGCCAGTAATAGCTGGCTTGATCCGATAAGCGGCGCAAGGTTTGCAGCATTTGATACTGCTGATAACTAATTTGTGCGCCAGCGCCATCACCGAACATTGTCGCCCCCTGCGCTTGGGTCAACGCATTCATCCCCTGCTCGACGCGTTCAGGAGCAACAAAGGCAGTCGGGTCGACGCGTACCCAACCTTGACCCTCAAGCCATGCTTCAGTCCACGCATGCGCATCCATTTGCCGTACTTCCCACACGTTACCACCGCGACTCAACTCGCCACCTTGATAACCGGCCACGACTCGCGCAGGGATACCCGCAGCACGCAGCATAAAGGTGAAACTTGAGGAATAATGCTCACAAAACCCGGCTTTGGTATCGAATAAAAACTCATCAATACGGTTGGCATTGAGTCGTGGCGGTGAGAAGGTGTAGCGAAACTCAGTTTGGTTGATCCAGCGCTCAATAGCATTCATATAGCGTACTGGATCTGAGCCTGCCTGGGCGAATAGCTGCTTCGCAAGTGCCCGAGCTTTGGGATTGCCTTGGTTTGGTAGTGCTAGATTAAGGCGCCGTACATTGTCATCAAGTTTGGGATCAATACGCATAGGCGCATATCGCAACACGTCATAGCGTAGCTGCTGAGTGACTGGCTGATTTTTTAATAATGTAAAGTCGGAAGTAAGGCTAATACCTTGACTCTGAGCAAAAGGATAATCGAGTCCAAACAACCAACGCTGCTGGGTTGGCTCTAAGACAACTTCATAATTGATAGGTGCAAGTTTTACTTTATCAGCGGCAGTCGCAAATGCATTCTCGACCCAGGCAGGAGTTTGCTGCGCAGTCTCCCAGTTCCATTGCTGTTGCTCACGACTGGGACGCCAAGTCACCCCATCAAAGTCGCTAAATACTAGGCCGCGCCAATAAAGCTGTTCCTGGGGTGGACGATTATCTTCAAATTGCACACGAAAGGCCAGCGCGGTCGATTGACCCAAATTAGCAAAGTCGCCAGGCGACATGCTATCAGATACCCCAGTGATTGCTTGCTGTCCTGACAGTTGCACCGACCACAGGGGTGGCAGACGCGGAAAGAATAAAAACAGCACGACCAATAATGGCAACGCCCCAACTCCCAACACCCCTAAGGTACGCAAACGCCCATCACCACGAGTATTGGCGTCATCGTTGAGCGCGATAAACGCCAATAAAATAGCAACCACCCCCACAATGACTTCTAAAGTGGTGAGTAATCCTTGGTCCATTAAGAACAACGACGCAAGGACAAATAGCGATAGGTTTAGCACGACATAGGCATCGCGGCGCCGGTATAACTCCCACAGCTTACTGATCAGACATAGTGCTAAAAATGCCACCCCCATATCCAGTCCAAAGGTAGCATCATAGGTCAACCATAAGCCTGCCAAGCCTAATAAAAACCCCAGCATTTGTATGCCTTGATAAATGCGCTTGAGATGGCGAGCTTGCTTAAACTTGGCTTTGATCCGAGGCAGCTGGGCAATAATGCTGACGAGCGCAAATCCCATTAACCATAATGGCAAGTGAGCGGCATGAGGCAAAATAACGATAACTTGAGTTATCAGTATCCAATAATAGGCGGGTAATGCTAATAATTTGTTATACCATCTCACTTTGACTGTCGATGTGATTGACGCATTATCTATTGAGTTATCTGATGTTAAAACACCTATTATTGAATCATCTACAGGGACATTAATACCAGCGCGCTGACCTAAAGCTAATAGTTCAAAAGACTGCTCGAAAGACCAATCAACAGCACCGTTAGATGTAAAAGACGATTGTTTTGAGGTGAAGCGTTTTGAAAGGGAACGTTTAGAAGGTTTTATGGTCATGGTGTTTTTGCCAGCCTTAATAAACAGGTCTGAGCAAACGCGTCACCTTGACCGATAGTTGCAGTCGCGTGCGTCTCATTTGGCAGTTGCATTTGAAACGGCACCCCAATCTGACTAAGAGTACGCAGACCATAAGCCAGTTGCGCCAGCTTTTGTTCATGATGCGCCGCTGGCATATCTGCGTAATCCAAAGTCTGCTCATGACCGACAGGATCAGCGAAATGTTTGGTGAGCATACCCTGCCCTCGCGCGACATGTGCCCAAGAAACGCGCGCCAGTGACTCGCCTTCAATATAATTATCTAACCGCTCAAAGTCATCTTGGCCTTGGGTATACTGACCGCCTGTTGGCAAATCCTCCGTACTAACTGCTAAATACTGCGCTTGCCAGTCAAAGGGCTCAGGTTTGGGATAAACCCAAGCCGTACGGGCAAAATAAACATATGACCATGCACGCATGATGCCTAACGGATAAACAGTCTTAATCTGTAATCGGGGCAGTTCAAGCTCACCGCGAGTATTAGTGAAAATAGGCAAACGAATAATTTGCTCATCTTGCAAACGCGGTAATAGCACTTGTGTATTGTCACTAACGCCCAATTTACGGTCATCTGGTCTATTACTGCTGTCTTGGGATGAACGCTTAACAGTATCTTGTTCAACGCCTTGCTCAAAGCTAAATAACAGCTGGCGTCGTGGTTGCCTACTCTCGCTACGCAGCTGTAGCGTTACCCATACTGGTGCACCCGCTTCTGCTATTGTCACTTCCAGCAATCGCACTTGTAAGCCTGAGATATGCGCAAAGGTCACATGAAAACTTACCAACCATATGCTCACCAAGTAAAAGCACAACCCTAGTATCAGGTTATTGCCATAGTTAATACCAGCGATAAAAGTAATCACTAATAGCAAAGCAAAAAGCATACCTTCGCGGCTAAAGAAGATATAAACATTACGCAGATTAAGGGTAGCAGTGTCGCTTTTAGGAGCACGTTTAGCAAACCAACGTGCTAGCGCAGCCGTTAGCGGCTGGGTAAAACTACGTGGTAAAACGCTCATGACCACCCTATCAATATTCTAATTACTATGCTGATACTTGAATAGCACCTTTAAAGCGCTTAAATAATAACCGCTACCTCGGCCAAAATGCGTTGAGCGATAGTCTGTGGTGCCTGTCCACCGGCCGCATGCACTGGTACAAATCGCTGCCCTAATCTATGATCGGTAACCGCCGCAAATACCGCTTGAATATCTTCAGGTGTCATTTCGGCATGCCCCGATACATAAGCATAAGCTTGCGCTGCACGCTGTAGCGACAATACGCCGCGCGGAGATAAGCCGTGATACTCTTGGCTTATGCGAGTCTTGGCGACCAACCGTTGCAGGTAATCTAACACCACATCCGCGACATACACATGCTGTACACCTTGTTGGGCTAACAGTACCGCCTCAGTATCAAGCACCGCATCTAAGTCTTTTAGCAGCTCACGCCGATCTTGTCCTTGCAGTAGGGCACGCTCCGCAGCAGGCGATGGGTAACCGAGTGACAAGCACAATAAAAACCGATCTAGCTGTGATTCAGGAAGCGGATAAACGCCCGCTTGCTGCAATGGGTTTTGGGTTGCTATCACAAAGAATGGTTGTGGTAAACGATATGACTGACCATCTTGGGTGACTTGCCGTTCTTCCATCGCTTCTAGCAAGGCGCTTTGGGTCTTAGGACTAGAGCGATTAATCTCATCCGCTAATAACAGCTGGGTAAATATAGGGCCTTTACGAAAATTAAAACGCAGCGTCGCTGGGTCATAAATACTCATGCCTAAAATGTCTGCTGGTAGCATATCGTTGGTGAACTGCACTCGACTAAAGGTCAACCCTAATAACTGGGCCAACCCTTGCGCTAAGGTAGTCTTGCCCATGCCAGGCAAATCTTGTAATAACAGATGGCCGCCTGCCAGCACGCCACTGAGCGCTAACTTTATCACTTGCGGTTTATCCAGCACAATCTGATTCAACTGCACCAGCAATTGCGCTATTCGCTGCTGATTAAGGCAATAGTCAGCAGCGCTAGACGTAGAGGTATAGGCCGTTTTTAACGATGCGTTAGGTATCTCTGAGGGTGATAGGTCAGTATAGGTATCAGGCATAAAGGTTACCGGCTCATTTTTATCATTATAAGTTATTTAAAGGTGAACTTAGCAAAATCCCGTGTGTTAAAAGTAAGCCTAAAGCACTTAACCGTTCATTTATTAAAAGCTTGCCGCCGGTTTTTGTGCCGGATCTGTTGATATTTCAACGGGATCATTGCTCATTTGCGTGCGTTCGGTATTAGTATCCGTATCAACTGCTACCGGATAGCCATCGGCATCAAGAACCGGAACGGCTGCGCGCAAAGTAGACAAATAAGCGATAATATCCGCTCGTTCGCTGGCATCTGGCATCGGATCTGCCAACATTTTCGAATCAGTCATGACCTTCTCGGCATCCGCGATATAGGGATCAAGGGTCTTGGCATCCCATACCCAACCTGACGTTGCCAAACCCTCACTATAGTCATAATCGGCTAAATCTGCTGCAGGTGCGCCATAGACGTTCATCAATTGCGGGCCTTTTTCATTGCTTCCTGGATTCAGCTTATGACACTGTCCACAGGCCTCTCCAAAAATTAACGCACCGCGATCAGCATCACCTTGGGTGTATAGCGGCAGGGTGACAGGAGTACGATAATCAGGCGGCGTTCGCTCACCACAGGCGGTAAGTAATAGGACTGCAAGAAAGACACCGCTGAATTGACATTTAATAGTGATAGGCATGATTTTATAATCTTTAGTTGGGTGGCATTAGCGATATGTAAGCCTCTATAGACAATGATCCATAGATGGCACCACCTAAATCGCCATGCAAAAATGGCTTGCTAACGCTTGAGAAATCCTCAAAGCATTGGCTATTATTTATTGCTTTATTAGGTATTAAGTTTCATGAGTAACCTGCATCGTTTTGCTAGGCTCTTGTAGATAAAAGCCTTGCAGATAACGTGCCCCAACACTCCATGCTACTGACATGGTCGCGGCATCAGCGATATAAGGCATCAGCACATCGATCCCAAGCTCACTAGTACTTACGATCAGCGATTTAATAGTTTCTAAATTGTCTGCAGTATCGATATCTTCTACATAACTGCGGGCTAAGCGTATCATATCAGGCTGTACAAAGTTGGCAATTTCAATAGACTTAGCAGACGAACCAAATTTATGAATACCAACCTGGCAATTGACTGCGCTAAGCGCGGCAAATTGAGACTTGGCTACCGTCAAATGATTGGTAATATCTTGTTCATTAAATTGTAACGTTAAAGCACCGGGTGCACCGCCAACTGCTTTGATTAGTTGACTGGCAACATTTGGTAGTTTTTTATCAATGAGTGAGGCGCTGGTTAACTGCACCAATAATCGCGCTTCAGGATGAGATTTTCGGACGTCGTTAATTTTTTTACAAGCGCTAATCAGTAGCCAACGATCTATTTTTTCACGCAGTTGATGATTTTTGGCGACCGCCATAAATTGATTAGGGGTCAACACCGTATTGTCAATATCGGCCAAAGGTAAACGCAGATACACTTCAAAAAAGTCACTACGATCATTATTGATATCGTACATTGGTTGAAATAATAGCTCAAAGCGATTATGAGCAATCGCTTCGACTAGAGATTCGGCGAGCGCATTATCATCGCTAGTGGCATGTTTGCTAGGGTCGTATAAATAATAGCTGCCACCTTTATTGCTAGTCTCAACCATAATATGGGTAACGGCATCCATGGCTCGCTCAAGCAATACTTTTTGCTCGGCTGTATTCTGCTCAATTTTAACGATTCCGATACTAACGGTGGTGTTAGTAGTACGCTTATCCACTTCAATGAGCATGTCACTAACACGCTTACCAATACCCACAGCCAGTTCTTCAAGAGCCTTGGTTGACTGGTTTTCTACTAATATCGTAAATGCCGTATCACTAAAGCGACTAACATGACCCGCTGGCACCATGTCAGCAAGTACATACGCGACTTGCTGAATGGTGGTATCCACCCCTTGCAAACCTAGGCTGCTTCTAATTTTGCCAATATTATCCAGCTGAAGATACAACAACCCTGCAGTTATTACGCCCTTCATGGCCTGCTGATGTATTGCGCTTAACTGCTCTTCAAAGCCTTGGCGGTTGTTAAGCCCCGTCCAGCTATCTTTACGCTCAGCAGCCGCTAGTTGTTTGGTGAGCTCATCGCTATTATTGCTACTTGGCTGGATAATGATCTGGGTAACGGGTTCACCATCGAAGGTCGCCGCTGCCAATTGTAGCTTGGCCTCAAAAGTATCTCCATTCATATGTAGACTTTCAAAACTAAACTCGACTTGCGCGCGACTGCCTTTGTCAAACTGACGTAAAAACTGCTTAAAGTCTTTGACGTTATCACCGCCTGCAATCAAATCAATAATGGGTATCCCAACAACGTCGCTCATGGAATCGAAACCAAATAGCTTAAGATAAGGGTTATTAGCAAAGATATGAATACCTTGATCTATATAAGCGATGGCGCTTTTGCAGTTTTTGATTAAGATATCAGCGCGCTGCTCCGCCTCAGAAAGAATATGACGCAGCTGCTTTAATTGGCGGCGGCTGCGTAGACTGTCATGCTGTAAACAAATCGCCATCACCACTGAGATCTCTTTATCTGCCAATAGCGCTTTGACCATGGTGCCACTGATAACAGCAGGCAGCCCTTCATCATTGCAACTGGTCACTGCAGTGTCCTCGTTCATCAAGCAGATCGTAGGCAAATCAATACTTTGCTCTTGGATAATACCCACCACATCCGTAAAGCTCATGTCATACGCCTGCCCAAATACTAAAACATCCCACGGCTGCCGTAGCGATTTTAGCAGCTCCTCTTTATCATCTAAAAAACCTAAGTTAACCTGTTCATAATAAGAGCCTAACAAGTGCACAAGACGCTCAGCATAGAGCTGATCATCGTCGATAACCAATAGATTTAAAGTAGAATGGGTACGCATAGGAGGCCTTTTGAGTCTTAGGATCGTATGTTTATCTTTTAATTCGCAGCCGTCTGAAACCGGAGTAAAGCCATCAACTATTATAAGCGATAAGTTAGCCGACTGCTGATTAACTTACGATCAACATTGGAGTATCTGCCGTTCTTAATCGTCGATATACCGACGTGTTGGTAACCTTACTTTAGAAGAAAACACTCTTCCACGATCAATACAATTAGCATCACTATAATATCTAGTAGTGACACCATATAGCCAGTTCAAAATAAAATAGATACTTTTGTGCCAGCGTGCTACTGGTATAATTTTTTCTTGCTTGCTGTACCTACGCAGACAGAGACTGCGAAAAATTCATAACAGCAGCACTGTGTCGTTTTTAAGGTATTTTCACTATAAAATTTGTATACCACAGGCTTTGATAGTCACTGACCGATTAAGATCTCACTGCTAATTGCTAATGACCCTATCTTATAATAGCCATATCTTATGATATTGCCCATTTTAAATAGCTTTGTAAATGTCAATCGGTACCTTAAACGGTCTATTCGGCAACTCTCTTACCAACTTAGGTATCAAATAGCCTGGTAATTCAGCTAACAGTTGCCAATAAAGCTCAGTAGCCCTCTGCTCGTCGCTATCAAAATGAGCAGCACCAGACACTTTATCTAAGACATGCAGATAGTAAGGCAATACCCCAGCAGCAAACAAACGCTGGCTTAGCGCCACTTGAGCGGCAACGCTATCGTTGATACCTTTTAATAACACCGCTTGATTTAATAAAGTGATGCCAGCGACTCGAGCACGCTGTAGGTATTCTGCAGTAAGGGTATCGATTTCGTTGGCATGGTTGCAATGAATGACCATCACCACATGACAGCGACTTTGTGCCAATCGGTCCAATAGCGAATCTTCTAGCCGCGCTGGAATAACAACAGGTAGGCGCGTGTGCAGTCGAATAGTGGTTAACTGCGGAATAGCTTCTAAGATATCGAACCAGGCAAATAGACGGCGATTAGTGACATTTAAGGGATCGCCACCACTTAATATAACCTCATTGATCTCAGGATTTGCAGTAATATAATTGACAATATCTGCTTGTGCAGAAGCGGTTGGCATATTGGCACTGTAGTCAAAATGCTGACGAAAACAGTAACGACAATGAATCGCACAAGCACCGGTAATCGTCAGTAGCACTCTTGATTGGTACTTATGAAGCAAGCCTTTAGTCGGATTATGCTCATTTTCGGCTAGTGGATCAGAGACATACCCCGTTACCGCGATTTGTTCCTGTTGATCTGGTAGCACCTGCTTTAATAACGGATCATCACTATCACCGATGGTCATCTTTGACACAAAAGCGCGCGGCACTCGCAGCTCAAAATGAGTGGGCAGATAAACCTGGGCTCGTAGCGACTCAAGCTTTAGGATACTAAGTAGCTCATCAACTGAGATAATTGCTTCGGATAATTGCGTTTGCCAGTTTTTTTGTGTGATTAAATGGTTTATCATGACAACCTAACACCTGTGCCTAAAAGCCAACATTATACGCTGTTAGCAGGCAGTCTATCAAAGCATACGAGTCAACTCTCAAACGCTTAGCATGACAGCAGCTCTTAACGCAGCATGTTCCAAATCTAACTACTGAAATCCAACTACTGATCATGATTAGTGATAATAATCGTTTATTATCACTGTTAATAACAATTAGCAATCCTTAGGAGTCTCTTGTGGCAAGTGTTTCTACCAACGAATTTAAAGCCGGTCTAAAAGTGATGCTCGATGGCAATCCTTATGCCATCATTGAAAATGAATTTGTTAAACCTGGAAAAGGCCAAGCATTCAACCGCGTCAAAATGCGCAATCTACGTAGCGGTAGAATGTTAGAGCAAACTTTTAAGTCAGGCGATAGCCTGGAAGTAGCTGATGTCATAGACACTGAAATGAACTATCTATATAACGATGGTGAGTTTTGGCATTTCATGCATCCTGAAAGCTTTGAGCAGCTGCAGGCGGATAAAGTGGCAGTCGGTGATACGGTAAAGTGGCTAAAAGAAAACAGCAACGCCCTTTGTGTCATTACTTTATTCAATGGCGTACCGCTAACCATCACCGCACCTAACTTTGTTGAGTTGCAAATTACCGAAACGGATCCTGGCGTGCGCGGAGATACCTCAGGCGGTGGCGGCAAGCCTGCTACTTTAGAGACTGGCGCGGTCGTTCGTGTACCACTATTTGTGCAACAAGGCGAAACCGTGCGCGTCGATACCCGCACTGGCGATTACCAAACTCGAGTCAGCTCATAATATCTATATTTAGGGCGCTATCTTAGGGTAGTGTGCTGATATTAGTAACAAACTAAAAGCCTAGCCGTCTGATAAACGGTTAGGCTTTTTTATGTCATAATTTACGAGAAAACAGTTATAAAAGGTTAAGCATGGAAAGAGTCTTTATCGAGGATAATAGCCATAAAAAAACCATCATGAATATAGCCATCAAGACCGATATAACGGCGACTTTGAGAGTTAACTTCTAGATATCTACTCTGATGACGATTGTTTATGCATGAGCCAATATTGCACCAAGGCGTTCAGTTGTTCTTTTTTGAATGGCTTGGTGCAATAATCTTGCATACCTATCTTTAGATATTTTTCGCGCTCACCATCCATCGCATTAGCAGTCAAAGCAATGATGGGTGGAAGCACCTGGGGATCATAGAGTGTATGCAACTTAATCGTTGCCTGTACGCCATCCATAATTGGCATGTGGTGATCCATCAAAATTACATCATAACGCTCAGGATGTAAGGTAAAATGTTCGATAGCTTGTTGCCCATCAGTGACGTGAGTGACGGTATGACCACTACTGTGTAGCGCTTTTTTAGCAATGATAGCGTTGACAGTGTCGTCTTCGACTAACAGGATATGACCGGTACGCTGAGGACTAGAGGCGTTAATCGTATTATCATTCGAATGTTGCCACGCTTCATACGCCACCTCATCAATAGCTGGTAGCGGTAACAATACTTTAAATGTGGTACCCACACCGACCACGCTATCTACTATAATCTGACCGCCCATCAGCGTCACCAAAGACTTACATACGGACAATCCAAGACCCGTACCACCATAAAGGCGATGGGTCGACTTATCCGCCTGATCGTAAGCATTGAATATAGCACCTAGCGACTCAGGCTTGATACCAACGCCAGTATCCGTAATGTCAATACATAGTGTCATGCCACGACAGCTGATATCATCAGTCTCAGTCTCTACAAGGCTGTAATCACTATCACTATAATCATCACAATGTGGCACATGCATGACATCAATACTGATACGACCACCTTCACGAGTAAATTTAATAGCATTATTGACTAAATTTGCCAAAATTTGTTTAAGGCGTACCGGATCTCCTTGCACGTATGGGGATAACGATTCCGTATAATGATACTCTAAGACCAGTCCGCGCTGTCGTGCTTTGATAGCAAATAGGCTGACAACTTCATTGCATAAAGTAGATAAGTTCATCGGGATAGCATCAATGGTCATTTTACCCGACTCAACTTTTGACAAGTCCAAAATACCGTTGATAATCGCCAGCAAATGATCATTGGAAATCTTTATATTATTCACATATTCTTTTTGCTCGTGGCTAAGCTCCGTTTCACTCAGCATCTCTATCATGCCGATAATACCGTTCATCGGTGTCCGTATTTCATGGCTCATATTGGCCAAAAACTCTGATTTCATTTCATTAGCGTGCTTTGCGTAACGCTGATTTTCTTGCAATTGCAGGGCATCCGCTGCCATCACGGCAAACTGGGACAATAAATTAGCCTGCTTATTATCAAAGTTATGGTTAGGCTCCATGCTCATCAGACATAATGATCCTAGACGATAAGTCCTATTGTCTTCGTGTAAAATGATCGGCGCACCAGCATAAAACCGTAAATAAGGGGGTTCAGTAACTAGTAGGTTTTGGCTAAAACGGCTATCGCGTGACAAGTCTGGTACTACAAATACCTCATCGGACATTAAAGTATAATTACAGATAGACACTTCACGCGTGGTCGTCTGAAGACCACCAAGCCCATGAGAAGACTTTAGATATTGTGTCTGCTCATCCATAAAAGTAATGGCCACTACAGGTACGTTAAAGAACAGCTTTACTAGCTCAGTCAGACGCGTAAAGGCGGGTTCTTCATCATTATTGAGCACTTGATAATGACGAAGCTTTTCGATACGAGCGTCTTCATCTATCGCTACCGGATAACTATATATAGACAAGATAACCTCCATAAATCAATATTAATGCTCATTTTAATATCCGACGCTATGCTTGACGGCCGCCTGCTTGGTCAGCAATTGTAGGGTCTCACTGACCATAACCATCGCTACCACCGAGGTTACTACCACTGCTGATCCATACCCACCACACTGTAGACCACCTATCTGACTGCTTTTATCCACACGCGGCGGCTCTGTTGAATAGACGCACTTAATACCAAATTTTTCTTTAAGCGCACTATTGATGCCCTTTTCGTGACGTAATTTATGACGTAGTTTGGCGAGTAGCGGGTCTTGATAGCTGTCACGCAAGTCACTAACCGTAACTTGCAGTGGATCTAGCTTACCGCCTGCGCCACCCGCACAAATCAGTTTTAACTTATTAAAGCGGCAGTGTAAGGCAATTGCAAGCTTGGCATTCATGTCATCCACACAGTCTAAGATGACAATAGGCTTATTTTGCTCAGTGGCAGTTTTCACCGCACTACGCTTAGGCAATAAAGCCGCTACGTTATCAACACTCAAGAAATCATCGACTAAGTGCAGCGTGACTTTCGGATTAATTTCACGGATACGGGTGGCCATCGCTGCAATCTTACTTTGTCCAAAGGTACTGTCCAGAGCCGGTAATTGCCGATTAACATTGGAGGCAACTAATACGTCCAAATCAATCAAGGTAATCGTCCCAACTGCCGTTCGAGCCAACGCTTCCGCTGCCCAAGAACCAACACCCCCTACCCCAATAATATATACATGAGCGGCTGCAAAGGTATTAATTGCTGACGCACCATAGAGGGTCTTTGTGCCTTTAAAGCGGCGTTCATACTGTCCAATCGTCATATCTGGTTGATCATGTTCTAATACATCAGGCACTGATGAAACTCCGGTAACACCGGGCTGCGTCACCGATGGCATAGATGGTCGTTGTTGACTCATAACAGATTAATAACTCTTTGATGGTTATAGTCGTTATTCCTGATGATTACTTTGGATATTGCCAGGTCGTTTGCAAAGCGTTGCAGCTATTTTGCCATAGTTGTCGAGCAAGCTCAGCCGGTGGTACGGTCAGCAGCTCACTAAGCGTTAGCAGTACCCAAGGTAAATTAGCAGGTACGTTTCTATTATGTGCTGGCCTATCACCCCACTCATCATGCGAACGGTGTCGAGGTACTGAAGATTCTAGCGCTGCAGATCCGAGCGCTGACGGTTCAGACACTGAAGAACTATTATCTAAAGTCTGACACATCGTAGGCGTCATATCTGGACAGTCAGTCTCAATGACTAGGCAGCCAATACCATAATCAGCGACTGCCGCTTGAATTGCATACCGCAGCTTTTTGGCATTAGGATTGGTCACTTGACCTGTGACGCCGAGCTTAAAACCCAACTTAACAAAGGCTTTGGCTTCTTGCACACCGCCACTAAAGCTATGAGCAATACCGCCCAGCTTATGAGCATCATAATCATGCGCTTTTAATAGCGCTAAAGCTTGAGCATGGGCCTTACGAATATGAAGCATAACTGGTAGCTGATGATTCACCGCCATATCCAGCTGGGCACTAAAGAAACGTTGCTGTTTGGCAAAGTTCTCAGGTTGTTTCATAGCATCTGTATAAGTATCTAACCCAATCTCTCCGATTGCTAGTGGTCGTTGCTTGGTAAGCATCTGCGCCATAGCCAGCAAATGTGCCTCAGTATGTTGTTCAATATAAAAGGGATGTAGACCTAGGGCAATATGAGCTCTAGGATACAAATTTAGCTGATCGCTGTTCTCTGTTGTGACAGACTGTGACAGATCATCAAGCGCTTGTTGAGTATCGTATAATCGGTCAAAGTGACGATATAAATAACCAACCAATGCGAGGTGATGGACACCATTCTCGTAAGCCTCTTGTGCCTGAAGCTCTCTATCACTATCAAATAACGGCGCATCAAAATGAGTATGCGTATCAACTATGGGGAAGATACTAGGCAATGGTTGGTCGGACATAAGAAATGAGTCGGTAGCGGTCATTAACGAGCTCCACGGTCGGCAATTATTTTGTTAATAACGACTGTATCAGTCCCTATTTTTTGATAAGTCTAATTATAATTATATTTCTATTAATAACCATGTCTAGTAGTTACCTTGATAGTGATTACCTTGATATGATGGTAGCCATACTAAGTTTTATTATCTATCGACGGCGGTACCATATAACGTGGCTTAACCAACCCCTGCAATAATGTATAAGGTACCAGTAAGTCTATGGCTTCGGTCTTCGTTGTAAGCGGCGCTCCTGACTGATAAACCATATGTAAGCCTTGCGGGTCTAAATACCATTGCTGAGACAATTGTAATGGCCAGTCTTCATGATATTTTTGCTCAATACCTTGCAGGGATAAGCCTTTTTTTCGGGCGTTTTGAAACACCAACACTAGCTCATCAACACTTACTTCTGGCAGCAGAATATCCCCAATAGCCAGCTGTAGCTCTTTTTGCAGATCAAACATCACGTAGGTGAACTGCTGCTGACTGCCATTACGATGCTGCTGTAAGCTTATCTTCAGATAGCCCGTTGTGAGGTAACCAAGCTCAGACTCAGCATTGAGCTGGTTATTACTAGGAATACTAGAGACTTGATTGCTAAACTTCTCATTATCACTCGCGCGAGCGTTCAACGGTATTGTTTCAGACGGCAAGTTTAATACCAGCTCGGTATCAATACGCTGATACATGGGCAAAGACTTAACGGTTTGTTCACCGTATTCAATTTGATTGAAGAGCATAGAAACTGTTTTTTTGGCCACTTCATCTTGACTGGCAAGCGGTGTTTCCGGCGCTAATGTACGGGCAATGGTTTGCCACATAATACTGTTTAGCCATGGCTGTTCTGGGCTAAACTCCAAAACGTTAAGCTCAAAGTACTGACAGCGAGTCTGTCGCGGATTGCAATTGGGTTGCCGAGCAATGGCTTGCTGCTTGCTAGCTTGTATAGCCGAGCTCACTGCTGCACCCGAAGCCCCCACTGTATTGGCACTACCAAGATTATTATTAAGTTCAATATCATAGGCAGACTCTGCATTTGCTTGCTGCTCAAACATTGATTGGGGTTGTTGCGCACAGCTCAATAGGCTGCTACTTATGGTTAATAGCATAGTTAGTGTTAAAAGCAACTTACCACATGACGGCATATAAAAATGAGTGTCCATAATTTTGGCTACGATATTCGCTACTGTGGCGACAAAGAGAAAACATAGAATCAAGATTTCAAGTACCAGCTAGATTCTAAAAGTCGTTAGTATCACTCTTTATTAATAAGCGTACTACTTGATTGATAAGCATGCTACTTGTATCAAGTGCTGCCACGTCCTTGGTCAGTGTTTTTTTCGCTATTCTTGGTATGCAAGTTATTGGAGCGACCTACTGTAGGAGTGCTTACTGCTTGCTTGCTACTGCGGCGCGGAATAAGTAGTAGCGCTGTACCGACTGCTCCTAGGACAAACCACCTTTTTTTATTTACTTTTTTACTGCTGGATTTACTCATAGTCTTTTACCTTCTGACGACTGCCTTTACCCTATTTATCACTGCACACACGTGTCACTACACAGGTATCACTGCACCAACATTTATCTATCCTCACTTTATTATACTAAGGTATGAAAGCGGCGATGTATATTTGTGTTGTGAATACGACAAACAATGTACGGCATAGCTTTTATTGTGTACACCGTCCATGGTTGACACTGTAGATCAATGACACTGTAGATCAATGACACCGTAGATCAATGGCACTTTATGCCACTATCGGGTATAGCTAACCGGGATTTTTAATAGGTTTAGCCCATGGCGGCATTGGTATGAGAATAGCAGGTAAAATAAGAAAACCGCGCACAAACGACATATAAGCACGGCTCATGAGGGTAGTACCTTGTCAGTTTATACTGAGTAAATAAGATATAGCATTAACGCTTTAGTGGGTAAGTGGTTAATCCATTATTAGAACTGTCTACTTTAGTAAAGCCATTTGGCGCAGGGTTTGATTTTTGATCACGCTTAGGGATCAGTGGATTGAGCGGCATCAACTCATAGTCAGCACTTACGGTACCGTTCCAGCCTTCAGTACCACTTAATGGTAATTGCTTGATCGTGCCGTTTTTATCAATAACCAACTGCAAGACGCGCATTTGATTGTATTTGCGCTCGGTGACACTGGCTACCGCCCCGCCGTCACGTAAAATAGTCGGCTGTAAAAATATGATTAGGTTACTTTTTCGGCTGTTATCATTATCAGAACGAAATAACCGACCGATAAAGGGCACATTACCTAAACCAGGGACTTTTTGTTGGCTGGTAGTGCTGTTATCACGCATCAAGCCACCAAGGGCAATCGTCTGCTGATCATCGGCTAAGATAGTAGTATTAATGAGGCTTTTATTAGTAATTAAACCACTAGAATTGCCAATACTACTCGGCACGACTGAAGATACCTCTTGCGACACTTCCAAGCGTACGGTGCCATTGTCACCAATATGCGGAATAACATTAAGATTGATACCGATATCTTGGCGGTCAATAGTCTGAAATGGATTGGTTGAGGAATTGCCACTGGTGGTAAACGAGCCGGTTACGAAAGGCACGTTTTGACCCACTAAAATACTGGCCTTTTCATTATCCAACGTTAAGATAGATGGCATGGATAACAGATTGGCACTAGTAGAAGAATCCAGCGCTTGTAAGACAGCCCCATAAAATGCAGTGTTGCCGTTACTGTCTTTTCGACTGTCACCAATACCAATCAACGCACCAGCAATAGAGCTAGCGGCCGAACTGATACCTGAACCACCACCCGTCAAGGCGGCAGCGGCAAGTGCAGTGGCACTAACACCAACATTATTAAAGTTCACTACCCCAAAGCCCGTATTGGCATTACCAAGCGCCCACTGAATCCCAAGCTGGGTGGCATCATCCCCTGAAACTTCAACGATAGCCGCTTGAATCAGTACTTGTGCGCGACGATTATCGAGCTGGTTGACGGCATCTTCAATCTCAAACATCAGCTCAGGCGCCGCATTGACGATGACTGCATTTTGAGTTTCATCTGCGATAATACTAAAGGGCCTACCATTAATACCAGTACCAGCCCCGCCTGAATTACCAGTAGATTGGCTACCTAAGTTATTACCACTAAGTGCCGCATTGCTCTCGGTATTTAAAGCTGCACCGGTAGTGCTCGCATCAGTCAATGATGCTGATTCTAGACTCGAGGTCGCACCTGTACTGTTGATAGACTGGTTAGCAAGCAAACCACGTAGCATCTGGGCAATATGATCGGCACTAGCATACTTTAATCGGAATACGCGCAGACCACTCAATCGCCGGGTAGGGGTGGTATCTAGCTGATTAACCATTTCTTGCACTTTAGCAATCATCTCAGGGCTGCCTTTTACCAACAACCTATCACTAGCAGTGTCCGCAATGACCTTGAACTGGTCACCACCTTGCGCCTGTGCACTGCCTGCGCTGGTAACCAAGGCAGTGATTAAGTCCATCATACGTTCGGCATCGACATGACGCAGTGGTATTACCTGCAAGCTGTCATTCACATCACTATCTAAGTCACGAATCAAGTCGGTCAATTGATTAAGGTTCTCAGCGCGATCAGACAATACTAGAGCATTGACTCCAGGCACAGCGGCAGCATGAGCGGACTGCGCCATTAAAGGACGAATGACACCCAGTACCTCAGCAGCTTGGGTATTGTTCAAATAAATGATACGGGTTGCTAGCGCCTCACCGACACTATCGCCACGCAAATCAACCGCAATGCCAGACTGTTTGGCCACGTTATCTGGTACCAGCTTAATCGTGGTTCCAGACTCAATCGCTGCAATACCATTAACCTGCATCACACTCAAAAACAGTTGATAAATTTCATCACGGGACAAAGCACGATTGGAAATAACGGTCACATTGCCATTAACACGTGGATCAAGAACAAAATTCTGATTAGTGATGGTCGCCACTTCATTAATAAAAGCTTTGATATCAGCATCTTGTAAGTTGACTTTCCAGCTCTCAGCACTAGCAAAACCTACAGTTGCCGCCCATAGCGGTAATGCCAAATATAACGGACGGCACATATGCATCATACGCTGCAAGATATACGGCAAAGGTTTTACTGAAAATTTATACAAACTTACCATGGTCTAATTACCTACTGTGATATCACTCAGTATAAGGTTAAATACTGCTAAAAATAGCGTTAATGAATGCTGCTTCAATAATCTAAACAAAGGTCTTAAAATTGCTGGCGGATAGTGATTACTTGTTCACCGCGTTTTACTTCGATTTGAGCTTCGCCTGATTTTTGCGCTTGTTGCAGTACACCCGCATCTTGTGCAGGATTACCACCAACACTTTGACCATTTACCGTAAGTACTCGATCACCGGGCTCAAGTCCTAAGCGCTTACGTAGGCCCGCAGGCATCGCGGCAGTGACCTGATAACCTTCTTCTGATGCCATAACACCCATACGACTTAAATAACTGTCTGAGTTTCCCTGCAAGGCAGCTACCGCTTCATCAATAGCAGAATTTAGGCCAATCTCATTAGCAGACTCGACATTGTTATCGCCAAAAACTGCCGTACCTTGTAGGGTCGGCGGAGCGGCAAGTAGCGCGCTATTATCTGGTAAGCCTTGATTGCTTAACGCGCCTTTGGCCTCAGCGCTTTGATCAAGCAGCAGCGGATCAGCCATTCTGATCACGGTTTGTTTATCCGCGATATCGGCAATGATGATGGCATTCCAATCTACTGAAACCAGGGTATAACCACTGTCTTTTAAGCTATCGCCGATTCGGTAGTTTTGTACTTCACCATTCACATCCAACAGTGCCGAAGATAGGCTTGCCGGCACCGCTAATAGTACGCCTTTTAATCCAACGTTCGGCGGTGGCCTTACCGCTGCAGCGATAGGTTCAGGATCAAAAAAGATAGCAAACAAGCTATTATAATCCCCAGCAGAGGTGGTGGGGTTTTGTAGGGGTAACAGTGGTAATACCGGCGACCCAGGCACCGCTAGCAACAACCATAGCAGCCTAGATGCCGTCCAGCATAACCAGCTGATAGCCAGTAACAACAGCCAACCTGAAGAGCGGTTAAGTACCTTGACTACTGGCTTTAGGCGGGTGGTTACACTGATCATCTAACGCGCCCCTAAACTTGTTAGTAGCGGCTGGCGTACGCTGACCACTGGGGTGTCTTGCGGCGCTTGCCCGCTATATTCTGGCATATTTTCTAAGAGGCGCTGGGTCAAACTCACATCCAACATGCTATCGCCATCAATATATAGGTCGCCTAAACGCTTATCTTGATTATTCAATAGGTTAATATGCAGCAAGTTCCTATCGTCTTTTTGCTCTTGGCTTAACTGCGCACGCATCGCCGGCATGGTGATATAAAAAACTTTGCCACCGCTAGGGTAACCCACTTCTCCACCCACCCAAGTTAATTGACCATCCGCTTGGGTAAATCCAGATGCGCTTTTGTCTGACTCTGTATCAGATCTTGTCTGACGCTGTAATGACACGGCATTGAGCTGAATGGGTGTATTGGGCAATTGCCAATCTACCACGCTAGCCAAAGTCTCAGGTGCAATTTTGCCGCTCATATCGTTGACTTGCCACGAGCTATGCCCTATTTTGACCTGACCATTAAGCTTGGTTTTTCCCGAACTTATATCGACAAATACGCTTACTTTCCCGAGTAACAACTGCCACGGCTGCCACGACCATTCAACAGTGCCAGTCAGCGGCGTAGCCGACATCGGCAGCTGCCAAACAGCCGAACCTTGCCACAAGTTGCCTGACACATGCTGCACATAAGGAGACTGTGGCGCATACTTTTCAATCACCCATGCTGCTGGCATTTGAACCAGTGCAAACAGCATAAATATAGCCAGCCCAAGTAGCCACCACAGCTTACGGGGACGCTTATAAGACGAAGCAGACACTTGGGGCACGGTTAAACAACTCTTATAGCAAACAAAGGCGTTATTATCATAGCAAACAATAGCCTAAAAATGACAGAAAAAAAGCCAGTATCTTTTAACCAAGATACCAGCTGTTATGCGCGTACTTCTGCCTTTAATTGAACACCTTAATGACTGTTATTACAGTAGACAGCCCTTGTAAGTAATATGCTTTGTATATGACTATATAAATAGGAGCATCTAAGTTATTCAACTAAAGTAGTATTATATTACTATACTGCCAGAAATTATATTGCAAAATCTTTAAGGCTGCGACCTGCTGCTAACGCTTCGACTAACCAGGTCGGCTTACGACCGCGACCAGTCCACGTGTTATCGTTGTTTTCTGTATTACGATATTTAATACTGCGTTTTTTCTCCAGTTTTTCCCCTGCTTCCAATATCTCGTTAATCGTACTGTTGCTGTCTTCTGCAATTTTCTCGAATTGCATATAGGCATCATACAAACGCTGATGCTGTTTTTTAGCAATCAGCTGTTGAGCATTCTCAGTAATAGCACGTAGCTCGTCTACACTTAAGTTGTCTAAATCAATTGCGCTATTTTTACTCATAGTAATCCTAGGTTGCGTAATGGAAATGATCTTGATTGGTTTTTAATCGCTTATTAAACTCTAAATGAATATACGCTATTGCCTCTCAAACTATTTGAAGTATACCAATTAGTACCAATCAACTGGATATAATATAAACAAAAATATAATTTATAACAATAGTTAATTAATTTTTATTGGTTCAAATAAAAGGAAAAATAATTTCTTACATAATTTTCTATTCTATTTTGTATATATTTTCGGTATACCATATTTTTAATAAACAGTTATCCTTAAAGCCACTTATACCTATTAAAATTATGAAAACAGTAAAAAATTCTATATTAGCTATATCAAACAAGGTGTTACACTTATGCTTATAAAACATAATATTTATACCCTATCAATGAATAAGGATTTAAAAATTACTGCCATATTATTTTACACTCCTAAAAATATAAGACTTTAAATATATAAACAATCACTAAAAAACAAAAACTCAGTCAGTTGATTGGGTTTTTGTTTTTTAGTGATTACATCAATGCTGTCATTCTGTTACCTTCCATTATTATATCTCAATATTTTTCAGAAGATATTTTGTGGCTTTATTATTTATACCCACTAAAAAGCCTTGCATAAGCAAGGCTCTCATAACTTTTATCAACACTCTGTATTCATGTATAAGTTAGAACGGTAGTTCTTATAAATAATAAATAAATACATGTAACTATTTAATATTAAAAGAATTATATGTTTATAATATTTATTTTGTTAAGCTTTATATAGAATATTCTATTTTTTATGCTGTTTTTTTCGATAAATTAAGAATTAATGTAAAGCTTCAAAGCCAGTAGCTCCAACTATAGTCAGTTCAAAATAAAAGAGATACAACCCATATCATGAAACAGTTTAGGTAAATCATTCTCCATCCAGCCTTGGCGTAGAAACTTAGCCTGTGCCCACTTCTTTTCAATGGGATTTAGATCAGGACTGTACGGTGGTAGCCATAGAATACGATGGCCATGCCTGTTGAGTAGTTTTTGAATACGTTTGTTCTTATGAAATCTAGCATTATCCATCACAATCACGCATTTCGTTTTAAGACTTGGAATAAGTGTGTATTTGCACCAGTCATAAAATATGTTGCTGTTAATGTTGTGCTCAAAGTAATCAAGCGCAAATAGCATCTTTTCATAGAGAGCACCAATGACATTAGTACGCTTTTTACCTTGCCAGTTGTAACTATCAATACAAGGTTTCCCTATCGGTGCATAGCCGTAAGGGCGAATAGTTTCAGATTCGAAGCCACTTTCATCCATATACACAATGGGATAGCCTTGCTGTATAAAGCTATCAAGCTTACTCTGATACGCCGCTCTTTTTATTGGACAGGCTTTTGGATGTTCTAAGGTCTTTTTTTTGACTGATACCTAGACGTTTTAAAGCAGTATGCATGCCTGTCTTACTACAGTTGAAGCGACGAGCTCGCTCATACAGATAGTCATCTGGATGTTGTTCAACGTCTTTTAAGAGTGCTTCATTCGGTATTTTAGTCGGTGATTTATCCCGAGTTTGTTTGATACTTGGGTTTTTCAGCCAGCGCTGTAAAGCGGTTTTGCTAATGTTATAGAAAGTACAAGCTTGTCGGATACTCATGTCTTTGTTTTTGACGCTTTTAATCACTTGCGCTCGAAAATCTGCTGAATAGGTCATGTGTTCTTCTACCATTTTACTTATTTTAAAACAATTGTATCTTATTTATAAAGAACCGACTATATATAAAGACTAAGAACTACTATAAGCTCTAGTAGATATTATTTAATTTGGAGCATGTTTATACAAAATAAAGTTGTATTATGTTGTATGATACAACATAATACATAATACATAATACGATTAAAGGTTACGAAATAATGGCTATTACTATAGAAAAAATTCATAAAATAGCGGACATGTTAGCAGAGCAAGATATTCAACCCACTTTGGCAGAAGTTCGAAAAGCTTTAGGCGGTGGTTCTTTCACTACTATTAGTGAAGCCATGAAATCTTGGCGACAGGATAAGCAACAAGAGCAAAAGTTACAGCAAGTTGATTTACCTAGCAATATAAATGATCGTTTGAAATTATTAGGAGCAGAGATGTGGCAATCAGCTGTGAGTATTGCTAACGAGCGCCTAGTTTCAGAGCATAAAGCGCTAGCTGCTGCACAAGAAAAATCACAAGCTGAGAACAATGAGGCTAAAGAAGCTGTTAGGAGGTTAGAGGCAAATCAAATTGAATTACTAGTAGAGCTGGATAGTTTGAGTAATGAAGCCAAGACAGTCACTGCAGATGCAGCGAGGCTTAGATTAAAGCTAAATGAACTCAAAGTAAGCAGTAAAATAGAAGTTGATGCCGTTAACCAAGAGCTTAATAGTACTCAGAATACGCTCATTATTCAGCAAGAACGTACGGAGACTGCTAATGCAAAGGCTATTGAACTACGTTCTCAGTTTGATAATATTCAAAAAAAATTGACACAATCACTAGAGATCATCGCATCCTATAAAGCCACTAGTAACGCACAGTTGCTTGAGGTTGATAGATTAAAGGCTGAACTAATACTGAGTAAGCAACAGCATGAAGTAACACGATCTGAGCTTGTAGAACGTACAGTAGACCGGGACGAATTAAACAAAGAGCTATCAAAAACTGAAGGTCAGTTAGGAATGCTCACTAATCAAATGCAGATAATTACAGAGGAACGTGCTCGTATTAATTACAACAACAATCAACAGTAAAAATTAAAGTCAAAAGTAAGAAAAAACTATTACGAATAGGTAAAAAACATTTGGATTATAAGATTAAAGAAAGTATTTTTTATAAGATAGATTACCAACAAACATCCATCAATAGCTCTTTGATTTTAGATAGATCTAAAGAGGTTTGAAATTATTACTAGACTGACACTCTATAGTCGGTTCTTTATAAATAAGATACAATTGTTTTAAAATAAGTAAAATAGTAGAAGAACACATGACCTATTCAGCAGATTTTCGAGCGCAAGTGATTAAAAGCGTCAAAAACAAAGACATGAGTATCCGACAAGCTTGTACTTTCTATAACATTAGCAAAACCGCTTTACAGCGCTGGCTGAAAAACCCAAGTATCAAACAAACTCGGGATAAATCACCGACTAAAATACCGAATGAAGCACTCTTAAAAGACGTTGAACAACATCCAGATGACTATCTGTATGAGCGAGCTCGTCGCTTCAACTGTAGTAAGACAGGCATGCATACTGCTTTAAAACGTCTAGGTATCAGTCAAAAAAAAGACCTTAGAACATCCAAAAGCCTGTCCAATAAAAAGAGCGGCGTATCAGAGTAAGCTTGATAGCTTTATACAGCAAGGCTATCCCATTGTGTATATGGATGAAAGTGGCTTCGAATCTGAAACTATTCGCCCTTACGGCTATGCACCGATAGGGAAACCTTGTATTGATAGTTACAACTGGCAAGGTAAAAAGCGTACTAATGTCATTGGTGCTCTCTATGAAAAGATGCTATTTGCGCTTGATTACTTTGAGCACAACATTAACAGCAACATATTTTATGACTGGTGCAAATACACACTTATTCCAAGTCTTAAAACGAAATGCGTGATTGTGATGGATAATGCTAGATTTCATAAGAACAAACGTATTCAAAAACTACTCAACAGGCATGGCCATCGTATTCTATGGCTACCACCGTACAGTCCTGATCTAAATCCCATTGAAAAGAAGTGGGCACAGGCTAAGTTTCTACGCCAAGGCTGGATGGAGAATGATTTACCTAAACTGTTTCATGATATGGGTTGTATCTCTTTTATTTTGAACTGACTATATATTAAATAAATTAGGAAATACTTTTATCATATTTTTTTTATAAAGTATCAGTTTAATTACAGTCCATCGCAAGATTAAGATAGATTACTACGTGAGAATTCTATAGATATACGAGTGGTATAAATAAAGTTATCTACAAAATCTTAAACTTATTAATCGTAACTGAATAATTACTGTTTTGCACACTCCCTAAGATTGAATAACCCATTTGCTTAATAGCCTTCTGATGCCTATAGGGATTAAATAGCTCGTCTAGAGTGTATTTAAAACCACAATCCTCTATCTCGAATACATAGTCAAAGAACACTTTAGCAATGGCAGATTGTGGATGACTGGCATCGCGATAAGAATTATTGTGATGCCAACTGCCATTATTTATTTTACCAAAAACCCGCTCTATGTTGCCATAAATAGAATTTGAGGCATGTTTTTTAGTAATATTTGGTTTTTGAACGAAGGCAGCTGCACTTTCAACGGCTTTCCAAATTATATAGTGCATAACTGACACAGAGCACTTAGCTAAGCACGCGCTAAGTAAACTTACCATTTTCTCGCCAATAGTTGGTGCTAGATTATTTAATTGTGATCTAGTAATCAAATAGCTTAAACACTCACCTAGCTGTATCTGATGACACCAACTTTCAAACTCCTTATTAGCCACTAAAGCACTGATATTTTTTTTGGATTTAGCATTCACCATTATTTTAGTGAGGTCTTCATGCCTGTAAGTAAAATAAAGAGCTGCTTGGTTATAATCAATATCTAACTCTTGTTTTTGGTTGATAGTAACGAAATCATAATTCTCGTCAGGAGCTAATATGAGCAGATTTAGATTGAAAAGGTGTTTGATGGTTTCATTATCTAATAAGAAAAATGGTGATAAAGGTAATGATAAGTTATGACGAAGAGAGATCAACGCATTCAGGTTCTCTGCTCCCAGACTCTCTACAGTCGCTGCCAGTAAAAGCATATCAACTTCACTAAGCTGAGCTACTGTGGGAACACTGCCTAACTGCTTGCTCCTGTGGTCATTAATATATCCAAAAATAGATTTTTTTTGCTCTTTTTTTAAACACTCTTGCTCAAGACAATATTCTAGATATTCTTTCTCCCTTCTTTTTTGAAGCGCTTCCCAACACTCGTCACACCTCCAATTATCAGGTTTCAATTGAGTTAGCTGTGAACGAGTATGACAAATCTTAGTTATGCCACATTCTATACATTGGCAGTCGATTACAACTAGGAGTGCATTCACTTTGACAATGCTAGGTATATCTTGATGTCTTAAGCCGAAATCTTGACCTATTTCTTTACAGGTATATATAAAACCATTTCTTTTATCACTTTCCCGTAACCAGTATTTCTCACTGATAAGTTTGTTAGTCTCTGTAATGTCGGACTGATACTCTAGTTTTGTTTTCATGCTCATCCTTTAATACCGACTATATCCCGTGTATATTATAGCCCACCACTGTGATTATTGCTATTTTCAGCAGTGGTTAATGACATGAAGACAGATGAGCGCATGATAGCTTTTGGAAAGCGTGTCCGTGAGGTACGAAAAGGTAAGGGAATATCTCAGGAGAGGCTGGCAGAAATGGCAGGTATTGATCGCAGTTATATGGGAAATATAGAGCGTGGTGAGAAGAATATTACGCTAAAGAAGGCTTATGAGATATGTGATGCTCTGAACATTGCAATCAAGTATTTAGTGTGATGTGAGGACTAAATTTTGTAGAGCTGAACCGCACCGCGATTATTGGAAGCTTAACATCCTGAAAGAATGTAAAAATCTCGGGGCAGTTCACTAACATTTTAACAATTGCTAGACTCAGTTTGAATCCAACAACTGCTAGCAGCGTTTTGATATTTCCAGAATTTCTTTTTTTATTCTCTGAAAAGAATGTGGAAGGTTTCGATTATCCATAATATTCAACACATGCATAATATTACCAATCTTTTTAACAGCTGTTTTTCTTTGCGTTAGAAGAAAGTTTCTATTACTATCTTCTGGTCTAAGACTCAACTTACTCGACATTTCTTGAACAGCTCTATTCGAACTCAGCAGATCCATTTCTAAACAATACTTCATACAAATTATATTATGATCAAGTAGTAAGTCCATAGCCTTACTATGATTAGTTTTAAGATGATTTAAAATCGACACTCTACGCGCCTCATCTTTAATGAAAGTAGTTAAGAGGGTATCTGTTTTATATTGGTACCTATATTTGGGAAGCCCATCTCCATTTCTACTTGAATTTAACTCATCATTTAGATATGGGAGGAAATAATCTTTATCTAATATTATTAAGTAAGGTATGCCTAAGTCCTTAACAATATGATAAGGATAAGGTAAATTTCCAACTCCGCCTATATCTACAACACTAATCCCATATAAGTCTAAATCTAAATCCTCTCTTTTAGCTAGATTCTTAACAACCTCAGCATCATTTTTACTTTCTACAAATATCACATAGTTTGCGAAAAAAAAGTCACTATTACGATAATCGTGAAACTGGTAATATCCAAATTCCTCTAAATTATGATCAGCGAAAAAAGAATCCTTGGTTTTAGTAATAATAGATTTAAAGCCTCGATTTCTATCAGGCTCTTTCCTAACTAAAGATATATTTTTATGCTCTATATTATCAATAATGACGGTAGAATGAGTTGTGACTATAACTTGAGAAATATCGTTGTTTTCAGAGGATGATTTTATAGATTTTATTAACTCTCTCTGTGCTTGAGGATGTAGATTAATTTCAGGTTCTTCAAGACCTAGCACTATATTTTGATTTCTAATTTTTGCTAAAACTCTATGAAAAGCTATTATTGTCAAGCTCTGTAAGCCAGTTCCACAATCATTAAGATTGTGCTCAATCCCTTCCTCGTTAATATGCATTTGAATTTCACTTAAAAATGATAAGAAATTTGCTTGCTTATCAAAACTAAGAGAAAAATTAAATTTATGCCTTAACGAATAACAGCTTTCAACGTCTTTTGATATTCTCGTTAGAGCACTATCCTCTAAGAATTGAGCTGCCTTCCTAAATTTAGGTGTCAGCGTGTCTCTTCGACTCGTTTCTTGATTAAGATACTCTTCAATCAACTCCTTTATTAGTGATTTTTCTTGCCACTTTAGCTGATCAGGGCTTCTGTTTGGAGGGATATAAACAAATGATACGTATTTATTTATGATTTTTATTAGTTCTTGAGGAGTACTTACAAACCTGCCATTTGATTTATATTTGAAAGAAATATTCCTATTTGAATGTTTATAATTTAGTTGAGCTTCAATAATGCCATCAGTTGCGAATTGTTGTATATCTGCATTTGTTGGTATGTTAGTGAATCTAATTGTTATTTTTGCTTGTGAGTTTATTGTATAGTTATGTTTACCCTCAAAAAAACTCTGTTTTTCATTTTCTGGATTAAAAAAAGCATTTAATGCTCTAATTAGAGCAGACTTTCCGCTATTATTTTGTCCTACTATTGCATTAACCGTATCCAGTGTTATTTGACACTTCTCAATTGATCTAAATTTATTTATCTCTATATATTCTATCCTCAAAACCATCTCCTAAATTTAATACGGTTTACATCAAAAAGGCTATAGGCAGTTCTTGAGATATGGAGCATCTCTTTAGAGACATTAACTATCCTAAACTTCCAAACATTAAGGTCTAGCTCTTTAACACTATTGGATCTCAACTAAATACCTCCAATCCATTAAAATCACTTTTTTCTGGGTAGTGAGCCCTGATAATTTATCATTTAATTATTAACATCCCACCTCTCAAACCACCCTATTCTTCTTAAAGTTCTCCGCTTGCTCAAATATCTCTTTATAGACCTCTTTTGAATCAACAGGTGGATAACCCCACTCATCAAGCAATATCATCAAATCAAACTGTAGCTCTGCTTTAATGTCGTCGCGCTTGTTCCAGTCGGTGTATCTTGCCTTGTCATCGATTAGTTTTTTTACTTCTTTGGACAGCTCAAGTAGCTTGTCTTCTGGATAGGTAAAATCGTACTTATGCGCCAGTGACAGCAGGATGTCGTAAAATGCTTTTTCTTCAAAGTCGATACCCATCTCTCCAAACGATGCCATCTCTTCTCGCAGCTCGTGATAGAGCTTTATGATTTCATCAGAGAAGTCACCAATGACGTCAGCACGCAGTAAATCTTGCTCGTCACGGTCGTTATACTTCTCAACCAAAGCATTCATCTTCTTACTGAAATCAACACCCTTAACCTTGTTGGTCTTTTTAAGCTCGCCAATGGCTTTAGCGAGCAGTTGTTGTAGCAGCTCTAACTTGGTATTGGGCTGTTTAATCACCTCAAGCTTGGCTAGGTAGTCTTCATCGAAGATGTCTATTTCACCATCGGTGTTATCACCGAGCTTAAAGATTTCTTCTACCCCATCACTTAGCAGCGCATCTTTCACCAAGTCACGTACCTTTTGGTTCATCTGCTCAACGTCAGGTGCGCCGCCCGTGGTGATTTTAAAGATGATGGTACGAATGGCTAGGTAGTAATGAATCTTGTCTTTATGTGCCTTTGTGAGCTCACTGCTACCGACGCAGATATCATAGGCAGACTTCAGACGCTTGGCCAAGTCCATAAAACGCTTTTCTAACTTTTTAGATTGCAGCGCAAAGTCAGCGGCAGCATTTAAGCAGTTCAGTTGCTCTAGTGGCGTACCGTTAAAGTAAAGGCTAGAGTCGAACTTATGATAGACCGTATCCAGTAGGTTTAAATGGTCTTTGACCACCACCACTGACTTTTGGATATCTTCTAGGTTTTGAATCTGACCGCCGGTGTAATGTGATAGCGCCAGGTTCATCTGCTTTTTGATACCGATGTAATCCACCACTAAGCCACTTTCTTTACCTTCAAACTGACGATTAACTCGTGAGATGGTCTGAATCAGGCTGTGCTTTTGCAAAGGTTTATCAATGTACATGGTATCGAGGAATGGTACGTCAAAGCCTGTGAGCCACATATCAACGACGATGGCGATTTTAAAATTAGACTTGCCATTTTTAAACTGACGGTCGAGCTCTTTGCGGTAGTCTTTATTGCCAAGATTGTCCCACATGCCTTTTGCGTCATCCTTGTTACGAGTCATGATCATTTTGACGCGTTCCATCGGCTTGACTTTTTTCTTATCACTGTCCGATAAGGTTGATCCTTCCTCGCACGCTCGCACCTCATTCCATTCAGGACGCAGATCTATGATGTCTTTATATAACTGATAGGCGGCTTCACGGCTGCTACAGACAAACATCGCCTTGCCTTTTTGCGTGGTGCCCTCGTTTACTCTCGCTTCATAATGTTCAACGAAATCTTCTGCGATGGCTCTAATGCGGTCAGGGTCACCAAGAATGGTGGACATACTTGCCATGGCTTTTTTGCTTTTCTCTATCTGATACTCATTGGTGCCAGCGTCGGCACTTTCTTGATAGTATTTTTCGACTTCATCGAGCTGCTTGCTATCGAGTAGTACTTTAGCTGCGCGACCTTCATAGACAATGCGTACGGTGATTTCATCGAATACCGATTCAACCATGGTGTAGCTATCAACGACTGGACCAAAGACATCAAGGGTGGCATCAATCGGTGTGCCCGTGAAGCCGACGTATGTGGCATTAGGCAGTGAGTCATGCAGGTACTTAGCAAAGCCGTAGGTCTTTTTAACCCCGTCTTCAGTGACAGTAATCTTTTGCTGAAGATTGATTTGGCTGCGATGCGCTTCATCAGAGATACAGATGACGTTGGTACGCTCAGTGAGTAATGCTAGGTCTTCGGTAAACTTATGAATGGTCGTTAGGAACACACCGCCACTTTTTCGATCTTTCAGCTTCTCTCGTAGCTCAGCACGACTCTCCACACTGATGATTTCGTCATCACCGATATAGGTCTTGGCATTGGTAAAGGTGTTTGATAACTGATCGTCTAAATCGGTACGGTCAGTGATTAAGATAATGGTTGGACTGCCAAGCTCCACGTCGCGCATCAGCAGACGCGCTAGAAACAGCATGGTAAAACTCTTACCACAGCCAGTCGCGCCAAAGTACGTACCACCTTTACCATCACGTAAGCCATTATCGTTTATTAAGTTGCCATCACTATCGAGTAGTTTCATGTGCTGCTTGATATTGTCATACAGATTAGTAGCAGCATAATACTGCGGATAACGACAGACGATCTTCGCATCAAAGCTGGAAGTGTCAGGCACATAGATAAAGTTATGAATAACATCAAGCAAACGCGATTTATCAAATAAGCCGCTAATCATAGTTAATAACGAATGGATGCCGTCTTTCTCTAACTTCTCATCGCCTGTGACTTTACGCCAAGAGTAATAGAACTCATACGGCGCAAAGAACGAACCCATCTTTGAGTTGACCCCATCGCTAATGACGCATAAGGCGTTGTATTTAAACAGCTCTGGGATATCGCGCTTATAACGGGTGGTCAGTTGGGTATAGGCATCAAACATGGTGGCATCTTCACGGATGCTACTCTTAAACTCAAACACCACCAGTGGTAAGCCGTTGATATAGAGAATGCCATCAGGAATACGCAGCTCAAAGCCTTGTATCTCCATTTGATTGACGATGCGATAGCGGTTGGTGTCTATAGAGCTGTCGCCTATCACGTCATAGTCTATCAGCTGAATGTATAGATCTTTTTGAGTGTGGTCTTCACGCTTTAATAAAAAGCCATCAGCGATAAATTTCATGATGGCTTTGTTGGTATCGTAAAGATCAGAGGCTGGAAGGTATTCAAGCTTATGAATGATGGACTCAATTTCATAATCAGTGATCAAGTCTGCTTGATAGCGGGTCGCTAGAAACTTTCGAAGATCAGACTTAATCAGCACATCGTCAGGATTGCGGTCGAGTGCCACGCCGACGCTGTGTGGATAGCTCTCGGCTGCTAGTAGCTCGATAATGGCTTGTTCAAGTCTGTCTTCGGTGAATTTCAATGGTAAGTCCTTTTTTAGATAAATAGAGCGTTCTTCAATAACATTAGTAATCGGTGCAGTGAGTGGGCACCTTATAAAGCTACAAAACTAGATGCTGTTTCATAAGTTTTCGTTACCGGATTGAACTTCATAACGAAGCTTTTATTGATAAAGTCAGGACGCTCAGGATCATCAGGAGCTATACCTTTATAAGTCAGCTTGATTGGATAGTACTTAGCATTTGTAGGCATCACTTCAACAACTCCTTCATAACTATAATAGGAAGGTGAGCCCTCTTCTTCTTGACCGCTATTATCTGAACCAGCATCGCCCAACGCATAAGTATTAATAAAATCATTTTCAGGTAGATGCAGTACCGCCCATGAGTCTGTCGTATAACCCTGACGCATATATCCACTCTTGAATATGCTACCTACTAGGTTTTCACCTAAACGCTCTAAAATCCCATGAATATCAAGGTTGTTGTTTTGAAGGTTCATTGAGCCATAATTACTTGAAAACTCTACGCTCTCTGATGTCCTGCTTACTAACTGAAATTTTTTATCATTTAGTTTTTTAAAGCTGTATAAATCTGCTTTTGAACCGCAAGGAAAACAGCGTTCTAATGAGTAATTATCAACCAGCACTTTTTCAATGGTCACTAAATACCGTTGTTCATCATCTGCGCTGTAATAAAGCTCTATAGGGTGCATTAAAGCTACTGTTCTGTATGCTGTGCTATCAGCAAGACCTAAACCAATATTTGGTAACGAATCAATATATGTATCATCTGCAACAGTAGGAACCATCTGACCATTGTAAAACTGACGCATGACTTCTTGAAAACTTAGGTCTTTGATTTTGACCTGAGCCATTTGACTGGCAGAGAAAGCAGGAGCGGCAGCCATTACAGGAGTCGCAGATAGAACACTTAAGCTGAGCACCAAACTAAGTAAAAGCTTTTTCATGCCAGACTCCATCAAACATCATATTTTTAAAAATAGCGACTCACCGTCAAAATCTATAGGACTTCATCTACAAGTACAGCAGCGTCTGGGATACGAAGCTCGCCTGACATTAACTTGGGTAAAAGAGTGTCGCGTAGATTGGTTAGAGTTCGTATGTTTTGATTGATACCACTCATTTTATCAAAGTACATTTTGCTAATTTTTTTAAATTGTTCTAATGCTGACTCATTTGGAACTAGAAATGGCATAGCTTTTATAATTTTAGAATTGACAGCTGTGGCAATAGAAGATGTACTTCCTAAGCTGTAATAATCAAAGTTGTCTAAATAGCAATAAACATACTCTTTTGACATGCTAAACTTTGGATTTACAAAATGAGCAATAGCTTCATTCGTTGCTAATTCTGTTTGGGCAATTAAGACACGACCTAAAGTAAGTTTAAAACTCAGGATAACTGCATCTTTTGGTACGATTTTCACATTGAATTTTTTGATAGACTCTTTTGTTAGATATTCACTACTATCATCAATAAATACATTTGAGTTTCCCATATCTCTAATTGAAACCCATACTAAATTATCTTTTTGTGTGTCTGAAAACCATTTAGGCTCTTTTCTAGGTGGCGTTTTTCCAATTGTAATTGAAGCAATTTCTTCAGCTTTTTTAATACTCCAACCCTTCGGAATCCAGCCCATACCCTCATTAAGCTCAAACTCATCAGGGAATAAAGCCTGAATATCTAAATTGTCTTTTTTCTCAATCCCTTTACGCAGCTCAGCACGCTCAAGCAATTCATCAGGGATAGCATTACCAGCCGCTAATGCATTATCAATGACAGGATCAAAATCCACAAACCAACTCTTAAACAATGCCTGCGACATTGCTTCGAGCGTTTCGTTCATTTGGCGGTTTAGCTCGATTTTGTCATCTAGATTTTTTAAATATCCAACTACTTTATTTTGTTCTTCCAGACTTGGACACGGAATCATGATGGCTTTAACTGAGGTTGAAGCTTTTGCAATAGCAGGTACACCAACTTGTGAAGCATTTGCTAGCAACCTATGTTGTCCTAAGTGACTTCTAAAAAAATAATTTACAAAGTATGGATTTACCTTGGTTTTATCAAAACTCACTTTAAGCTGACTTTGCGAAACTATATATTTTTCATAAAGAGAATCATGAGGAATTATACTAACCTGACCGATAGTTCCTCGATGAGTAATAACTAAGTCACCTCGATAAGCTTGTGAGCTTTTTAGCTCTTCTGCTTTTTCTGGAGTAAGAAAATCAAAGCCAGAGTCTGAAACATACGCACCATGCAATTGACCGCCTTTAATAATCGGAATGCCTTCAGTCACGAAATTTTCAGCTTTAATCCTAGAGCCAAAAGGTCCCATAGCTATAGAGCCTTTTACTGGAGCTTTTAAATCATCTATTTTATATTCATTCCAATCACTCGCCATAACCCAATACCTCCAAGTTTTGACGAATAGTAGTATCTAGGCTTGAAGATTCTTGCATCTGCGCATATAGCGTTTGGCTCAGTTCTAACATCTTCGCCTCAAACGGAATGCCATCATCTTCTATTGCCGCAGCACCGACATAACGGCCAGGGGTGAGAACATAGTCATTGGCTTTGATGTCATCAAGCGTTGCTGATTTACAGTAACCTGCTTCATCGCTATAGGCTTCATAACCGCCTGCTTCTTTCTCACCGCGCCAAGCATGATAAGTCTTGGCAATCGCTTCGATATCATCTTTAGTGAGTTCTTTATTAGTACGGCTAATCATGCTGCCGATTGCGCGAGCATCAATAAATAGGGTCTCACCGCTACGATTACGCAAGCCACGAGCTTGGCTATGCGCTGACTTGGCTTGTTTGTCTTTACTGATAAACCATAAGCACACTGGAATTTGGGTGGTATAAAATAGCTGCCCTGGCAGCGCAATCATACAATCGACCAAGTCGTTCTCAATAATCTGCTGGCGTATCTCACCCTCACCACTGGTGGTGGTCGACATCGAGCCGTTTGCTAGTACGAAACCAGCAGTCCCATGCTCAGAGAGCTTAGATATCATGTGCAATATCCAAGCATAGTTGGCATTGCCCGTCGGTGGTGTCGGATAGCCTGCCCAGCGTGGATCATCGACCAGCTCATCAGAGGCGCGCCAATCCTTTTGGTTAAAAGGTGGATTTGCCATAATGAAGTCAGCTTTTAGGTTTTCGTGCTGATCTTTAAAGAACGTATCGGCAGCCACATCGCCTAAGTTGCTAGAGATACCACGAATGGCAAGGTTCATCTTAGCGAGCTTATAGGTGGTGCTGGTGTACTCTTGCCCATAGATAGACACGTCTTTGGTATTGCCATGGTGACTCTCGATGAACTTAATAGACTGCACGAACATACCGCCTGAGCCGCAGCATGGATCATAGATTTTGCCTTGATATGGTTCTAGCATCTCTGCAATGAGATTAACCACCGACTTGGGTGTATAGAACTCACCACCGCCTTTGCCTTCAGTCGCGGCAAACTTACCCAAGAAATACTCATAGACTCGCCCAACGGTGTCTTCTTCAGGGTTACCAATGGTGTCGATGTTATTAACGACATCAATCAAAGCAGCAAGCTTACTAGCCGTTAAGCCAAGACGAGAGAAGTAGTTATCAGGCAATGCGCCTTTTAGTGATTGGTTGGTCTTCTCAATGGTGCTGAGCGCAGTGTCGATTTTAAGAGCGATATCTTCTTGCTTAGCATTCTGCTGGATAAAGCTCCAGCGGCTCTCTTCTGGCAAATAGAACACGTTATCTTTGGTATAAGCTTGCACCATGTCGATATGTTTTTCATAGCCTGTATCGATAAGCTTTTGGCGCTGCTGCTCAAAAGTATCACTGATGAATTTTAAGAAAATTAGGCTAAGGACAATGTGCTTATATTCTGATGATTCAACGCTACCTCGCAGCTTGTTGGCAGCATCCCAAAGGGCTTCTTCAAAGCGACCATCTTTTATATTGTCGTTCTTATTTGCAGGTGTTTTAGCCATTTTATTAAATTCTCTACTTTGATATGATTTTTTATTTGGAGTCTCTAACTCCATATTGAGCTATCTATATACGATCTTATAAGCATATATGCTGAGAGAGCACATAGATTACCTGCTTTAAGCATTACAAGACTAGATTCTACCTGATGGTGGTATCTCTTTGTCAAAAGGTCTAAGTATCTTTGCAGTTTCGTTTTTTGAAGGCAGATCTTCATCAGGATAGTTAGTACCCTTATCTATATCTGAAATCTGAATACCTTTCTGCCTTATATTAAAAGCGATTTGTTGCCAACGTCTCAGCCATAACTGCTCTTTCTGTTTGTAACTTTCTAGCTCCAACTTGGTTCGTTCTAGTTCAATCAATACTTTTTGATATTCATCTTCAGTCTGCTTTTTTGACTTTACAAGACCACCGGACAATGATTGCTTAGCATTGTCATAAGCTGCCTTTACCTCTGACTTAGCTTGTAGGGACTGCCTACTGAATCCAAACTTATTAACAAGTATCTGCCAAGTTAATTTTGAACCAAGCTCACCCATAGCCCACTTATCTAACTCTCTCACAATTGAAGTAATATCTTCGTTAGAAATATGACGGAATTTAGACACCATAAGTCTCCTTTAGGTATTTGGACGGGTCAAAGCTCTCTACACCGTAGTCAGATAATTGCTTTCCTAATGTCTGAAGTTTTTTCTCATTATGAAGTATCCAATCGCTGCTTTTCTTAGGCTTTTTCGACTTAGCTTGATCTTTTACAGTTGCTTGAGCAATAGTAGTCAATGAAAATAGCCGTTTAACCTCCTCAATGCGTCTAGAATCGTCCTTAATCCATACATAGTCCTTACAGTCAGCAGAGCACTGCAAGTGCCTCTCACAAGGCATTTGAGAGAAGTTGTGAATACACAAGCCTGTACCTACATCATGCACAGCTTTTATACGAGCTTTTAAAACAGCATCTTGGTGGTTAATAGGCATTACTTTGATTTGTTCCGCAAGCTTACCGCCAATTGTGCCATTTTTAATATCTTCTCTTAACATTAAAGCTCGCTTTGCAGGGCTTGTGTGTTGATAAGCTTTAGTATCTCTTGGATTGGTTCTACCAAACCATTCTGTTTGCAATAAGTCACTCAAGCCACCTTCGTCAAGTAATGTGTTCATAGTGTGGCGGAAGTTATGACTAGTAAACTCAATACTAGTAGATTTACTTGCATACTCCTTAGTCAACTTAGGAAAATACCTTAAAAAAGTAGATATCATTGAGTGAGTACAACTCGTTGCAAGCCAATGAATATGAAGTTTTTTAGAAGCCATTGGATGTCTAATGAATAACAAATCTTCTAAATAGTATTTTTTACCTTGTTGGTCAATATGTATTACATCTAGTATTTTCGGCTCAAAATAATGAGAGCAGTATTCTCTTAATCCTTCTTTATTCGTGTAGGAAGCTTTCTGGTTATTCTTAATGCCACTCCAAGTGTAATTACTTTTCCCTAGCCAACCTCTCTTCTCCAAAAGCCTACTGCTTAATCCCAAGTCATTGAGGTCTCTCCAATAGAACCTACTGTCTTCTGGAATATCATCCAAAAACCTAAGATCAGCGCCCGTTACATTTTGCATCTCGATGGCAGTTTCACGTACTGATTTAGTTAGCTCGATTACTTCTTTAACTACATCTTTAATGATAGGCGCAATTTTAGTTGGCAGATACAATTTCTCTAAAGGAGTATAAATATCACCAAAACTCGATTTTCCAGGAAAGTACTGAATATAAAATTTACCATCTTTATCTTCAGCTATCTTTTGTAAAGGTAACAAAGATATTTCACTAAAACGTCGTCCTGTTAAAAGCAGTAGGCTTAGTATCAGGACGTAAAGACGATGATTATGCTCTCTAGGAACATTTAGATAAAGTTCACCAATAATCTTATAAATCTCTGGCTTAGCCATCTTTTTAGACTCAGTAGTTTCTGTGGCTTTGGGGTCATCTAGCCTTTTATAATTCAATCCACTAACAGCTTGAGGTCTTTTCATAAATGAAGATTTATAACCTAGGAAGTTACGACATAAACCATTACTATCACAATGAGCAGCAAATTCAGCTACAGCTTTATGAAGGTTATATGCTGTTGTATCTGCATAATCTTGTGAGATAATTTCACAAGCTTTATCAAGTGACTCTGGGGTTAGTTGATAAAGACTCTGATTAAGTGAATTGGCAGCATAAGATATATAACTTATTGCAGTAATAAAATTACGCTGATTAGAGGATGCTTGATTTTTTCGATGAAAGCGAAGAATAAACAGTGCTTTTGCAACCTCTAACCACTTATCACTTAAAAGTTCTCCACCTAATTTAGGAGCTGACCTAAATTTAATAACAGTTTGTCTGTTGTTTGTACCAGTCAAATTACTTAGTCGCCCACCTATAATGCGCCATTCCTCATCTTGCCAAACTACAAACTCAAAACCTTCAAGTCTCAACTGTTTAGCTACTTTCACTAGTTCGTTCAAGTTAAAGTCTCGGTCATCTTTAATCGTTACAAATGATATTACCTTGGTTTTTCTTTTTGAACGATTGTCTGACATCTAAATTTTCCTACATATTTCAATAACATTGGAAACAGCTAAAATGACATCATCTAATTGGATGCCAAGTCTAGCATTCTCATATTTTTCAAAACGTTTCTCACGACTATCGATTAATTTATCAAGTACATATTCATGATCAGCAGTTCGGTAAGGCTGAAACTTAGGACATAAATAGCATGAAAATGGAGGATCTAGATAACAGATAGTTAATTCACCACATACGCCAATATTGGTTTGCTCATCAGGGCAATCTTCATCAACGAACAATAGATGCTTGTCATCACGACATCCGTTAACGGCATCCGAATCATTATCAATTACCTTACCTTTAAATAGGGATACATACTGTGCGAACTGCTTAGATAGCGCTTTATCTAAATGGGCAACTATGCTGCTTTTAGTATCATAATAAACCATAACGTGTTGAGTGTCGGTATGATCTAAAATCCTAGCAAGCTCTTTTGAACTGATACCTTCAGAAGCTAGTCCAGTTGCCAAAGTATACCTAAACCTTCTAGGTGATACTTTCAAAGGCAGCCCTGTTAGTGGCGAAATAATATTGTGCCGTTTTACGAAAGACTTCAATAATTTTGAAATATCATTGCTTACTAAATTAAATACTTCATCAATAGAGTGCGATCTCTTAGCAGATTTATTGCCAGAGACTTTGATAAAAAGCGGTCTCTCATCAAGCTTTATATATTTTCTGCCAGCGTAGACTAAATCAATACCTTTATTAGCAGCAATTAGATCTTCAATAATTTTTCCAAAATAAGGATCAAGATACTCTTCAATAAAATCATCGCGAGGGCTTAGCTGCCTTTTCTTAATCCTAGGTACTTTAAGAATATAAGTTGGCTCGTCTTTATCAAAAGGCGTTAGTTGCGATAAGTCACTTTCACGCAGATAGATTAAATTTCCTGGATTTCGACCAAGTGCAACTGATAAGGCTAAAGCTGCTTTCTGTTGTAAATGCAAAAACTCTGAACTTTTATCATTTTTAAGAGCTTCAATCACTAAGGGTAACTCTAAAGATCTATTTAGGGGCCCATATTCAGGATTATCCATCCGTACAGCTTGGCCTTTCGGGTTACCCGGAATAGACATGGTTGAAAGCTGCTCAGCGTACTGCTTTGAAAAACCTAGTTCTGGGCTATTTTTTGAAGACCAAATATACCACTTTATAGGTCGATACAAAGCCCAAAGACGATGTTCTGATTTTGCTAAATTTATTGCCTTCTCGAAAGCTTTTATTAAAGTTTCTTCATCTAAGTTATTATCTTTGACTTCAGTATTATGAAACTTTAATATTTCAGATAACACTACTGTAAAGTTAACTAAGCCTGCATTAGTTGAAGTATGTACTAGAGTGTGACTAACATAACGCTTAAGAGAATTCTTAATTAATTCAGATTTTATCCTACCAAAATCAATACTTGAGTTGTCATAATTAATATAGGGCAAATGCCATTTATCACCTGAAATATTCACTTTACGACCTTCTCTAGTCGTAATTGACTGTTTACTAATTTGTTTAGGATTTTTATCTCCTGATAATTGCATTACCCGTCCTTTATTTAATTATATTTTTCTGATATTCATTTAATGCTTTCCTAGCATTTTCTTCAACCTCTTGAGCAATATATATATCTTGAGAATTTAAACTAGAGTCACCTCGAAGAAATGCCAATGCTTCTCGACGTCGTTGTTCAGACATACCGTTCTCTCGCATTACTCTTTCCATTCTTGAAGAAAATGTATGTCGCAATGATTTTGCGCTTAAGTTTTCAGGTAGATCCTGAATATACTTACTTCTAAGTAGATGAAACATCTGTGTAATAGAGGCCTGTGATAACGGTTCACCCTCATCACTTATAATCAAATAATCAGACTCTTCATCTGATTTATCTTCCAAAAAATCTCGCCATTCGACTATATATCTATCTAAATAATAAACAAGCATCGGATTTTCAATTGGCAATAAACGACCATTACGCTTTACTTGGGGTCTAGGCTTTCTAGTATCGCCAATATCAGGTTTTCTACGAACAACGTTCACCGAAGATACAGCACCAATAGTAATATCTTCTACCCTTAAACTAAGAAGCTCACCCGGACGTAAACCACAATAAATCATTAATCCAACTGAAATAAAATTTCTATACTTTACTGCCTCATTCGTACCAAATGAATTAATAGAAGTAGGATCTAATATATTTATCAAAAAGCTAGATTCTTCGTTGTTTAGTCCTTTTTTCAAATACTTCCTGCTAGGTGGTGAGGACATAAACGAATTAGATAGCCATTCATTGAAAATACTTTTTCTTTCACTAAGGCTTTTAAACTTATTGGAGGAATAAGGCAACTGCGATATCAACACACTCATATACCAGTTTATAAACTGTCTGACAGTAGTAAGACGTTGATTAAAAGTTATCGGTGAAACAGCCTTAAATTGTTCTCTATTTTGTCTGAGCTGCTCAACCAATACTGAATTAATCTGAGCGGAGTTAAAAGATACTGGAGCAGTAAGCTTCTGTCTCAGATCAATTTGTTCGCGATACAGCCACTCGTATAAAAGAGAAAGCTCTCTAGCATTACGAATTAATGTATTAGTACTTCTATCACGACGAGATAGTAAATACTCATTAGGTGCTGGAATGGGTAATTCTTCATAATCAAGTATGATCGGAATCTGCTCTCCAGTGGGATGTGTGACTACCTTAACTTTCATTAATTCCACCATGATATAATTTTACTTTTTTATCCTATAACAACCTATAAGTTAACAATAATAATCATATAACAACTCATATATTGCTATTAAAAAATAGCCCTGAATCTTATTCTCAATATTTACACTAATATAAGAATATTAATCAGGGCTAAATCTTACCACTAATGGCTTATAAGCTAATACTTACTTAAGTATCTTTACGTTCTATATCTTATCATCATCAGAACGGAATATCGTCATCAACTGGGCCATCTGGCATGGCCGCTGGCTTCGGTTGCGTGGGCGCTTGAGTAGGCGCATTAAATTGATTCTGTTGCGCCGGTGTGTTTTGGTTATTGTAACCACCTTGGCCACCACCTTGCTGCATACCATTACCTTGGTTAGAGCCATTTTGGGGATTATTATTTTGGCCACCTTGATTACTCTGACCGCCTTGGTTGCTTGTGTTTTGGCCACCATAATTGCCCGCACCACCGTCTTGACCACCACTCGCGCCATCTAACATTTGCATTTGATAGGCCTTGATGTCGGTAGCGTAACGATCGCTACCATCTGGTGCTTGGTATTTACGGGTATTTAGACTGCCTTCAATGTAAACTTTACTGCCTTTACGTAAATATTGCGCCGCAATCTCACCCAAGCGATTGTACAATGCAATGCGATGCCATTCGGTGGCTTCTTTTTTCTCGCCACTTTGCTTATCTGTCCATTGCTCTGAGGTTGCAACTGAAATGTTAGTTACGCTACCACCGTTGCTGAATTGGCGTACCTCAGGATCTGCACCGAGGTTACCGATAATGATGACTTTATTGACACCGCGCATAATACCATCCTTTTACTTGTGAAGAATTTAATGACTGGTTTTAATGGAAATCACTAATACTATTAGTAATATGCTTTTACTTTAACCAATTTTTACCTAAATATCTAGGGGGCTTTGCCTATCATGCGACATTCTTTGTCGTGCAGTATTAAGTTTTCTGATATTATAACTAACAACAACAGAGAGACACTCTTTTGGCCTGTTAACTGGCCTGCTAACGGTACTTTAATAGGCTCTATAGAAATAAAAGACTGTTGTCAGCCACAGACGAGAAATGGTGTGTCTCCTGATAAAGCTCATACTTATTTAGTATTGCGATGCATACTCAAGGTCACGCTACCCAATTCAACGCCATATTTTTTCATTACTGAACGGTTGAGCATGACATCTTCATTGATTAAGTACATCCAATCATCAAAATTCACGTTATAAGTTTTGCCATCGACCGGTAGCTCTAGTACATACTGCCAATGCAAGGTATTACCGACTACTTCTCCTATCGCCTCGCCAACAACGTCGCCTGCCACCCCTTTCCATTGTCCATCAGCTTGCTGAGTCAGCCGCCATATACGCTGTGACTTTGTGCCATCTGCCCAAGAGAACTTTTCATCTAAAACAATGACATTATCGCCTTCATGAGTGGCCTCAATATCAACATAAAATCTTTTTTTGACTTCGCCATTGCGCCCTTGAAACATTCCCCAGCCATCAATTTGACCTGAGAAAAACTGATGCATATCAAGCGTTGGCGTTGTATTTTGATAGGTCTGAATATTTTGTGTGGTACAGCCAGAAGTCAATAACGTTATTGACAGCCCTAAGCCAATGCCAAGCTTAGCTATCGATTTAGTTATGGTTGTTGGTAGTTTTTTAACGGGGCGTTTTTTAGCGACAAACATACCAGATAACTTGTTAAATTTACTCATCTTAATGCCTTTTTAAAGTGAGGATAAAAATTATATTCTACTTGTTAACTGCTATGATTGTAACTTAGGTTGTGTCTTAAATATCTAGCGGACTTTGCGCAAGCTGCGACAGCTCTTGTCGTGCAGTATCTGTCAATTTGGTTTTGTCGAGTTTCAAATAAGCCACTTGTTCTTTGGCCATGACCATTAGCTCGTCAACCCCTTCTATCGCCATCATCTGCCGCGACCAGTCTTGAATATTGATGTTCTTAGGTATCGTTACGGTAGTGCTAGATAAATACGGTGGCTGCGCAATAGGGATGATAATCAGTAGCGACACACCCATTATTGCCGCGAGGATACTCCAGGCCAATAAATTAGGTTGACTCAATAATAGCCCACCCATTGCTCCACCAACAAACGCACCAAAAAACTGACTGGATGAGTTTAGCCCCATCGCTGTGGCTTTGTTAGCAACTGGGGCACGTTTAGATATCCACGAGGGAATCGTAGCCTCAAGTAAATTAAAGCCCATAAAATATAGCAATAGACCTAAGATGATACCAATACCTACTTGACTACCAAGCGCTAGTAGAGCTAAGGAAAAGGTCATCAAGCCAATCGCGCCTAAGAATACTTGACGCATTTTACGTTTCTTTTCTGCAATAATAATAAAAGGTATCGCCACTGCAAAGCCGATAAATAATAGGGGTAAATAAACCAAGCCCTGCTGGCGTACTGTCAGGCCCATCACCTCCGAAAGCTGATGCGGTAAAATGACAAATATCGCGGTCATAGTCAGATGTAGCGCAAAGATACCAATATGCAAACGGTTAAGATCGCCAATTTTTAGTACGTCTGATAACTGCTGGCCAATCGATTTATTGTCTAGATTGTGTTTGAGCACTCGCATCGGTGACGGTACGACTAACAGCAGCAGCATCGCCAAAACCGCAAAGCCGGCGGTCAGCCAAAACAATCCTGAAATACCTAGCGAGCCTACTAACAAAGGCCCAAAAGCAAAAGCCAACATGATAGAGGTAGCAATGGTCAAGCCCATGGTCGCCATGGCCTTAGTGCGCATCTCCTCACGGGTGACGTCAGCTAATAACGCCATCAACACGGCAGAGACCGCGCCACTACCTGCCAGTGCACGGCCAATAATCACTTCATAAATGTCGGTGGCGTTGGCTGCGATGATACCGCCTAATGCGAATAAGACCAAACCAAGCATAATAATTGGCTTACGCGGGAATTTGTCGGCAGCGAGACTCATGGGTATCTGAAAGATGGCCTGACCAAGCCCATAAATACCAACGGCTAAACCGATCAAAAATGGCGTCGCATGCGTATAACTGTCCCCATACACAGAAAATACGGGCACAATCATAAACAAGCCAATCATACGTAGGGCAAAAATACCACCGACTCCTAAGATTGCCCGTTTTTCTACGCTATTCATACTTGCCTCACTGATTGATCATCTAACGGCTGACGTCCTACACCTTAAGAACAGGCAAAACTGCGCTATCTTCGCATCTATTAACCAACAATATCAAGAGGCAGTCAGACTGTCTCTTAAATGCCTAGCAGCCCGACTCTAAATCAAGCTCTACAGTATAAAACATTCGCCGTCTGGTTGCCGAGAATTTTACGCCTTCGACCTTATCTAGCCTAGTCTGACTTCTTAATCTGATTCGATAATTTTGTTACTAAGTGCATCTGATGCGCAATAATACCTTGAATTATGAGTCTGTCGTGACAATAGAGTAGAGCATTGCGGAGAGCATCAAGCGACAAAATCTTCTCTGAGATGCGTTTATAACGACAAATTACGCAAACTTATAATAATAAACCTATTTTTATTAGATTATTAAAGTGAATGCCTTTAATAAGCAATTACTCAAACAGTGATAGCCATTGTTTAATAAAATTTGAGAGATTTTTTCAAAAACGCAATCCACTTAACGTTATTGAAAACACATAACTGATTATCTACTTTAGAACTTTTCAACAAATTTATTATCAATAATGATAAGTTTTATCCCTGATTGAGCAGCATGGTATCTAAAATTTATTAACAATCTCAAATATCTGTAGTATTTATGACTGTCTTAAACTCATTCGTTTATTAAGCTATTTATTTAACTGATTTTTATACATATTTGATAACCACATTTATATGTTGGTTTTAACACCCCTTTTAGCGAATAGGAAACCTATAACCGATGGCACATGACCATATCGCAATACGCGGCGCACGTACTCATAATCTAAAAAACATTGATTTAGATATTCCACGAGATAAGTTTGTAGTAATCACAGGTTTATCTGGCTCAGGTAAATCATCTTTGGCATTTGATACCCTTTATGCCGAAGGACAACGTCGTTATGTCGAAAGTTTATCGGCTTATGCGCGCCAATTTCTGTCACAAATGGAAAAACCAGATGTCGATAGCATCGATGGACTATCACCAGCGATTGCGATTGAACAAAAATCAACCAACCATAATCCACGCTCAACGGTTGGTACGATTACCGAGATTTATGACTATTTACGCCTGCTTTATGCCCGTATCGGTACGCCATATTGCCCTGAACATGGCGAGCCCATGGTGGCGCAGTCCGTAACTGAAATGGTCGATCAGGTCATGTCGCTACCGGAGGAGACTAAGCTGATGATCCTCGCACCGGTCATTCGTGAGCGTAAAGGCGAGCATACGGTACTGTTAGAACAGCTGGTCGGGCAAGGCTTTGTACGAGTGCGGGTCGACGGTGATGTCTATGATATGGACGAGCTACCAGCCCTAGAGAAGAAGAAAAAGCATACCATAGAAGTGGTGGTTGACCGCTTTAAAGTGCGTGATGATTTGGGCAACCGTGTTGCTGAAAGCTTAGAGACTGCGCTACGTTTGGGTCAAGGACTGGTTACCTTGCATTACATGGATGGCAATCCAAAGCCTGATGGTAGTGACAATCAAGTCATGTCAGCCAAACACAGCTGTCCTATCTGTGATCGGGCAGTATCCGAGCTTGAGCCAAGATTGTTTAGTTTTAACAATCCCTATGGTGCCTGCCCGGCCTGTGATGGCTTGGGTAAGCGTCAGTACTTTTCTGCCGAAAAACTGATCACTCACCATGAAAAATCCCTAAACCAAGGGGCGATTAATGGTTGGGATAAGCGTCATGCTTATTACTTTGGTCTGCTATCAACGGTCTGTCATCATTTTAAAATTGATATGGATGCGCCGTGGCAAGCACTCTCTAAAGAGCAGCAAGACCTCATCATGCAAGGCTCAGGTAAAGAAAAGCTAACCTTTAATTTTACGGATGAGCGTGGTCGTAAAACCAATAAAACCATTCCTTTTGAAGGCGTGCTGCCCTATCTTGAGCGCCGTTATGCCAAAACCCAAAGTAATCTAGTACGTGACGAGCTGGCTAAATATCTAGCAGACACCACTTGTAACGTCTGCGACGGCGCGCGTCTCAATGAGATTTCGCGTAATGTACGGGTTGATGATCAAACCATTGCTGAAATCGTTAAGCTGTCTATTGGTGATGCTGCTGATTATTATAAAACGCTGAAGATTGGTGGTCATAAAGGTGAAGTCGCTGAGAAAATCTTTAAAGAGATTAACGAGCGCTTGAACTTCTTGGTCAGTGTTGGACTGGATTATTTATCATTAGCCCGTTCCGCTGAAACCCTATCTGGTGGTGAAGCGCAACGTATCAGGCTAGCCAGCCAAATTGGTGCCGGTCTAATGGGCGTGATGTACGTGCTTGATGAGCCCTCAATTGGACTGCATCAACGCGATAACGATCGTCTGCTAAAAACCTTAATGCGTTTGCGTGATTTAGGCAATACCGTGCTAGTCGTTGAGCATGACGAAGATGCGATTCGCCACGCCGATCATGTGATTGACATCGGCGTTGGTGCTGGCGTCCATGGCGGTCACGTGATTGCCCAAGGCACAGTAGATGACATCATGGCCTCCAAAGAATCACTTACTGGCCAGTATATGTCTGGTAAGATGAAAATCGATATTCCTAAAGTTCGTCATCAACCCAAGACGATTGACATGGAAGTTGAAGGCAAGGCCAAACCTAAAAAAGTCCCTATGACCATTGAGTTAAAAGGGGCAACAGGTAACAACCTACAAGATGTCCATTTGACCCTACCGATTGGTATCATGACTTGTATTACTGGGGTGTCCGGCTCGGGTAAATCCACGCTGATCAACCGCACTTTAATGCCATTGGCAGCTACCCAGTTGAATAATGCCTCAACCCTGATCGCTGACAAATTCGAAAGCATTAGTGGTCTTGAGCACTTGGACAAGATGGTTGATATTGACCAAAGCCCTATTGGCCGTACCCCGCGCTCAAATCCAGCGACTTATACCGGCGTCTTTACCCCAGTAAGAGAAATGTTCGCCCAAACGCTAGAGGCACGAGCCCGCGGTTATAAACCAGGTCGCTTTAGCTTTAACGTTAAAGGCGGTCGCTGTGAGACTTGCCAAGGTGATGGCCTGATCAAAGTTGAGATGCACTTTTTACCAGACATGTATGTGCCATGCGATACTTGTGAAGGCAAGCGCTATAACCGCGAGACTTTAGAGATTTACTATAAAGGCAAAAACATCGCTGAAGTGCTGGATATGACCGTTGAAGACGCGGCAGAATTTTTCTCAGCTATTCCCGCTATTTATCGTCGTCTACAGGCCCTAGTCGAAGTTGGTCTCAGTTATATTCGTCTTGGTCAATCAGCACCCACGTTATCTGGCGGTGAAGCGCAGCGTGTCAAACTAGCCCGCGAGCTGGCCAAACGTGATACTGGACAGACGCTGTATATCTTGGATGAGCCAACCACTGGTTTGCATTTCCACGATATCGCTAAGCTGCTTAATATCTTGCATGCGCTACGTGACAAAGGCAACACTATCGTAGTGATTGAACATAACTTGGATGTTATTAAGACCGCGGACTGGGTAATTGACTTAGGACCTGAAGGCGGTAAAGGTGGTGGACTGATTGTCGCTGAAGGCACACCTGAACAAGTAGCGGAAGTTAAAGGCTCGCATACCGGTGAGTTCTTAAAGCCGATGCTTGAGTCACAGCAAGCAAGCTAGTAGTCTTACAATGTAAAATAATATCAAAAAGGTTATTCTTAAGGGAATAGCCTTTTTTTGGGCAGTTTTGAACTCGACGTTAATATAATTGTTAGTCTAAAATCATCTATAAGGCATTAAGCAATGGCAAACGTAGAAAATCTCGAAGATAAGCTTTTGGATCTTATCAATGCTAAAGAATCTGTTGCTATCGCTCTAACTGGCGAATGGGGCATTGGAAAAACACACTTCTGGAATAATTTCTACGAAAAAAACCATGCTAAGTTTAAAACTAAAAAATATGCTTATGTATCTTTATTCGGCATTGAGTCTTTAGAATCTTTAAAATTTGAAATTGCTCTTAAATCTCATAGTACAAGCCAAAAGAAAGATAACTTTTCATTTATTAAGAAAAGTTTTCAGAAAAGTCTTGACGTTATTGACTTCTCTAAAATTGAAGGTAAAGGTATTGCTTTATCCCTTAGCAAAGGCATGATTAGTAGTGCTGTATCAAGTATGATTACCGATACAGTAATTTGTATAGATGATATTAGACCTCTTGCAAAAGTCATGAATTAAGTTCGAAATTGACTACACCTGCAAACAGCTTCATTCTTAAATCATAACGCTGACGACGATTGCGATAGCGCTGAGCCACGATTTTAAACAGCTTGATCAGACCTATTTTGTGCTCAACCAGAATACGTAATTTAGCTAAATACTGATTCACTTGTTTGCTACAGTCTAGTAATTCACAGCCTTTTGGTTTTTTAAAGGGTGTAAAGGTTTGGTCATGCAACTTCGCTATACCTTGGTAGCCACTGTCTGCTAAGTAGCTTGCATTTTCAGGTAACCAGTCAGGACAAGTCTGTTTGTAAAGGCTAAAATCATGTACCGATCCTTTGCAAGTTTGAACATCTAGTATTAAACCTGTTTGCCAATGCACGATAACTTGCGCTTTTAAGGTATGTTGCTTTCTTTTTCCGCTGTAGTAGTCACTTTGGTTTTTTTTGGACGCTCAATCGGGGTTTCGGTCGCATCTACAATGACCGCTGACCAGTTAATATCATCAACATCGCCCCGTGGTAGCTTTCTAGGTAAGCCAAATCTACCTGACTTAAGAAGAATATCTTCTACTTTACGAACCATGCGACTGGCAGAAGACTCATGAATACCAAAGTCCATACCGATGTGATAAAGCGTTCGGTATTCACGCCAATAAGTCAATGCAAGCAGGAGCTGCGCTTCCAATCTAAGCTCGCTTGGACGACCTGATTTGGTCTTTGCTGCTTCATGTTGTTGCATGGCTTCTAACATGGCTTTAAAGGTAGTTTTATGAATACCAGTGTAGCGTTTGAAGCCGGAGTCGCTTTGCTCAAGTAGTTTATTTATATCGGGCATGGCAGTTATTTGATTGTGAGTGATACGGTTATTCTAATTCATGAGGCCACTTTTGCAAGAGGTCTATTGAAAGACATTCAGCTAAATTAGATATCATAGATGTAATGGGGTTAGTTAATCATTTAAGCTTAGAAAAAAACTGTAAAGTAGTGGTGATACTACATGAAGGTGAAGCAGGTGAAAATTTCAGAGAATATAAGGAAAAGGTGTTTGATGAAGTGTTGGTATTAGACGACTCACTGTCAATTATTAAAGATAAGATTAGTGATATCGAGACATTCCCTATCTACGAAAAATTCTATCAAACTATGGGTGTTAGAAATCTTAGATTTTATCAGCGTGTGCAGAAAATCTATCACGAGATAATAAAACACTCATCATCTTTATCAAAGTTGAGCAAAGAAGAAATCCTAAGGCAAATTCTTATTATCAAGCTTGTTAATGACATTCCTAAAGTTCTTGATATCGATATGAAAGAGTTAGAAACGTATTTTTCTGAAGATGGTCTCGATGACCGATTAGATATCTTTTTAAAAAGTGATGATGAAGCACTAAAAGCAACTGTTAGAACTAAAAAAGACGCTGTAGAGGAAAAACTTTCAAAATTCTACCCTAACTTTCGTATGGAAGGGTGGACTGATGTTGTGATAGAACTAATTACAGACATTAACATTGATGATGATAGAGTTGAGCAACTATTCAAACAGGATTCTATTAATGAAGCTGAATTTGAAAATGATAGAGAAAAACAGAAGTTAATGACTGAGTATAATAGTTTAAACATAAGCTTGAACTTCAATCAAAGACTCTTTGATAATATAAGCAGAAGAATAAATAGAGAAACTTTAGAGAATCTAGGTTTTCACTACAATACACTAAGTCGAAATGGCGCTCAAGATTTAGCTGACAAGTTACAAGAATTAATAAGGCAACATATTAAAGAAAAAGTTTCTGAAAGCTCAGATTTTTGGGATGTAGGATGGTGGTATCGTTTTGGTAGACAACCGAATGACACTTTTAAGGACTATATTGAACATGCCGTTAAAGAACGCAAAGTTGAAATTAATACTAACTTGGATATCGCTACTATTTCTCGTGTATTTATAAAGTTTTATCAACATGGCAATGAAAACCTAGAGTTTTGTGAGGCTATACAAAATATAGACAAGGTGAATCTAAAAACCATCATCTGGCAATCGATTGAAGATGAACAAGATAGAAAGCTTTATATTCACAAGATTCTACAACATCCAGCTTTTGGGATAAAAACAGTGAGATTTAATGATGCAACTAAAATAAATAATGTAACTTGGTCATTCTTGGAGAATACGAACGTTTACTGTATATCAATTTTTTCTTACCATCCTTTTATAGTTAAATCAAAACGAGATGAGGTGCGACAGTGGACGTTGGAACTATTACAAGAAAGAATTATTGAGAACTCCAACACTAGAGCATCTGTTGAAAGCTGGCTAGAACATACAGATAATTTGAACACTATCTAAATCGTAAGGTGCGTTCCACCCACCGATAATGAAATGTGTTTTTCACTTTCAATACATTTTATATCATACTATGAGTCAACTAAATAAACTCTCGCATCACGTTCATCACGCGCGCTTCTACGGTATGTTCTATCTTCGCCTCTAACTGACTACACTGTGATTCGACCTCACGTTTAGACAGCCCTACTACGACAAGCGTCCATTCGCTGGCATCATGCCGATCACGCTCGCCGCTCTCACATACCGCAACTGCTGGATTACGGCCAAAGCGTGCATGTAGGCCGCCCATGCGTTGGCGTTTTTCTTTTAATGAGCTGCATCCGGGCAGCGTAAAAGTCAGAGTTAGAATGGCTATATGCATTTTATCCTCCTTGCTAAAACAGTTGATACGTCATCGTAGCATCAAATATGATGCCTACCCGTCACTGAACGATCAGGTTTAGATAGCCTCTTTAAAACGCACTTATACTAGGACCTTACTGCTATCTTTTGTACTCATAAGTTCGCCACAGTAAAAAACACCGCAATTCATGCTATCGTTATGTTACTCCGGTCTATGGTATATCCGTATCAGTAGCTCATAGCTACTTATATTGTTTATACTGAAAAATCACAATAGCCAACACGCGTATCTAACCAATGACTCCTATCAGCTACGTACAGCAACAGCGCATTACTCGATTATGCGTGCGCTGCGGATTACTCCTTATGCAATATGGCGCTGAGTCGGCCATTGTGGTTGACCTATCCAAGCGCTTGGGCATCGCCTTGGGGATGAACAGCGTAGAATGTTCGCTCAACTTTAATGCCATTACCTTGACAACTATTTGTGATGAACGCTGTATCACCACCACTAGGGACACCATTAATCAGAGCATTAATGTCAATTTATTGGTACAAATCCAGCAAATTGTCAATAAAACCGAAGCCACCGCAAGCGATGATAAGCTGAATCATGAGCTGACTGAACTCACTACTCTTGCGTTGGATGAGTTAGATAAGTCGGTTTACCCAACGTGGCTAGTGTGCCTATTTGTTGGCGCCTCTTGTGCCGCATTTGCTTATCTTAATGGCGGCAGTTGGTTGATTACCGCAGTGACCTTTACCGCAGGTATGGTGGCGATGCTCACCCGTATTTATCTGGCCAAAAATCACTTTAATCCGTTTATAACAGTCATTGTGACAGCGTTTATCGCCTCTCTAATTGGGGCGACAACCTATTATTTTGATATAGGTGATAATGCAGACATTGCCGTTGCCTCTAGCGTTTTGCTATTAGTGCCAAGCTTTCCCCTAATCAACTCTTTATCAGACATCTTAAAAGGCTATGTCAATATTGGGATTGGGCGTGCCGTTTTTACCTATATGTTGACCTTTTCAGCTGGCGTTGGCATTGTCATGGCCCTTGTTCTACTTAGAATACAGCACTGGGGGTTTTGATATGTGGTTCATTCAAACCGTTGCGCTGTCTTGTATTATTACCCTTGGCTGGACGCTAATGTTTACCGTACCCAAACGGTATATTCTACCCTGTTTGCTCATGACTGCTTTTGGGTTCGGGCTAAAAACAGCCCTTGTCTATCAGCACGTGCATATCGTGGTTGCCAGTTTTTTTGGGGCGATGCTCGCCAGCTTTTTAGGGGTTTATTTCTCTAGGAAATATACCCTACCACCCAAGGCCCTCATCTCACCAAGTGTCATTTGTATGATGCCAGGAGTCGCCGCTTACAAGGCGATGGTCAGCATGGTACAGATTGGTTATTTTGGCTATTCAGACGAGTTATTCGGTCAAATGATGGTTTTTTTGTTTGAGTCCTTATTTGTGACTTCAGGGCTGGTGCTGGGCTTGTCTATTCCTGGACTGTTATTTTATAGGCGTCGTGCTATTGTTTAGCTTACAGGCTATCTCTAACCTAACACCAGCCATGCTGATACAACTTAACACCCTAGTGACAAGCAGCTTGTAAGATTGATTATAATACCCATTACAATAGAGTCCAAAATTATACTAACCACTTATTAATAAAGAGACAGCAACCATGACCAAGCATTATGATTATATCTCGATTGGCGGCGGTAGCGGCGGTATTGCCTCAATCAACCGAGCGGCAAGCCATGGCAAAAAATGTGCCATTATCGAAGCCAACCAATTGGGTGGCACCTGCGTGAACTTGGGCTGCGTACCCAAAAAAGTGATGTGGTATGGGGCGCAAGTTGCCGAAGCCATCCATAAGTATGCACCAGACTATGGATTCGATATTGAGGTTAAAGGCTTTGATTTTCAAAAGCTGGTGCAGAGTCGCCAACAATATATCGAAAATATTCACCGTGCCTATGACAATAATTTGGCAAAAAATGGCGTTGACGTGATAAAAGGCTTTGCCAAATTTATCGATGCCAAGACAGTCGAGGTCAATGGCGAACACATTACGGCTGATCATATTTTGATCGCAACGGGCGGTCATCCTATTTACCCAGATATCAAAGGGGCACAACACGGTATTGACTCTGATGGCTTTTTTGCCCTAAATCAGCTGCCAAAACGGGTGGCTATTGTAGGAGCAGGATATATCGCCGTTGAGATCGCTGGGGTATTGAACAGTCTAGGCGCTGAAGTGCATTTATATGTACGTAAGCACTCGCCACTGCGCTCATTTGACCACAGTGTTGTGGAAGCCTTGCTGATAGAGATGGAGCAAGACGGCATTCAATTGCACACCAACACCACGCTAACTGAAGTCAACAAAAATGAAGATGGTAGCCTAACCTTATGTACCAAAGATGGCAGCCTAGACACGGCAGACTGTTTGATTTGGGCCATTGGTCGCGCGCCTTCCACGGACAATCTTAATTTGCAAGTGACGGGTGTAGAGACTAGTGATATTGGCAAAATTAAAGTCGATAAGTTCCAAAACACCAATATTAAAGGTATATATGCGGTAGGCGATACTATCGAGAATGGTGTTGACTTGACTCCGGTGGCTATCGCGGCAGGTCGACGCTTATCAGAGCGCTTATTTAATAATAAGCCTAATGAGCATTTAGACTATGAATTGATACCGACGGTTATCTTTACCCATCCTGCTATCGGTACTATTGGATTGACTGAAATCGATGCTGTTAATCACTATGGTAAGGACAATATTAAATGCTATAGCTCAACATTTACCTCAATGTATAGTGCAGTCACCCAACATCGTCAGAAGTGTATGATGAAGCTGGTGTGCTTGGGCGATGATGAAAAAGTCGTTGGTCTGCACGGTATAGGCTTCGGCGTCGATGAGATGATACAAGGCTTTGCAGTAGCTATAAAAATGGGCGCTACTAAGGCTGACTTTGATAATACTATTGCTATCCACCCAACCGGCTCAGAAGAGTTCGTGACGATGCGCTAGTCTTTATAGGCTGAGCACTATTAAGGCGTGTCATCAATCAATCAGCCTCTGCATATATTAAATATAGGCAGAGGCTCTGATGAATATAGTTTTAAGGTACTTAGATGTTTCTAATACTGACAGCCAAACCACGATACTGCTATGATGTCAGTAACAAAAACTGTTGAGAGATGGCTGTGTGGCAAGTGTACCTTTTTATCTTACCGATTGGCCTTGGCATTATGACCTTAGTGGCCAGCTTAATGTGCCTGCTGGCTTATCTAATATCTGATGATAATGCCACCCGTCTACCCGCATTTAACTGGTTCAAGCGCTTGGTTATAGTGGCGTTTATATTACTTAGCATCGGGCTATTTATGACGTTTAAACACTTTTGGAGTTAGGCTAAAAGTATTACTTCTAAGCAATAATTACTAAATATAAGCTACTAAATATTAATTACTAACTAGTGGCTAATTTTTCTAGTTCTAATAGTTGTAGGTCTTGCCGTTTTGGCTGGCCATTATTGCCATCCTCTGGAAACGGCATCGTCACTCCAGTAAGCTTGTAACCACGACGTTCATAATAAGCCAAAAGCTCAGGACGATGGCTCAAGATACTCATAGTCAGTCGAACAGTCTTATCTTGAGTTTGCAAATGTCGCTCAGCAAAGATTTCCGCTGCCTGTAGTATTTGATGGCCAACCCCGCCTCCCTGCCGTTCCGGATGAACCGCAAACATACCGATATAGGCACAGCTTTTATCAGCATTGTCTTGCATATCCACTGCAATGCAGCCAAGTAATTCGCCAGTCTCTTGTCCATCACGGCTATCCGTATCAGTCTTTGGATAGACGAACAAATAATGCTTAGGATCAGCAATAACACGGGTGAGCTCGGAGTCGGTAATACGAATACCAGCGACTAAATCAGCTTCATTGGTCCAACCTTCCGACTGACGATAACAGTGGTCAAGTAACTGCTTAAGAGCACTTATATCAGCAGGTTTAGCTTGACGTAAAAACACAGTATTAGTAGTCATATTATTCTCATTTGTTAAAAAGGCTGCCAAGATGTAGCGGCAGCCTTTATCCTAATCGTTATAAGCGTCTTATCCTAACGCGATAGTTCATGCGCTTGGGCAATAATATCAAAGCCTGCGTTAATCTGTGCACGGGTGGGTGCCTGACCGAGGCGCAATAGCTCGCCAAAGGCGATCAAATCTTTATCACGTCCAAGCGTACTGGCGGCACTTGCGCGTGTATTGTCGTTATCATCATCGAAATAATATTCAATATAATTAAGCGTATCTGGCGAGCCCAATAAAATATTATTATCTGAGTTTTTTGCATGACCGCTGTAACGCAGACTTTTGCCATACTGCATCGTCCAAAAGAACGGTACACGTTCATCTAGCGAATCCACATTACTATCATTTAAGATTGCGGCAGTAGCCACCAGTCCATGTTGTAAAGCAACGCGCCAATGTTCGATACGCATACGCCCCATTTTTCCAGACGCCTTAGCAATATCTCCAAGGGCATAGACCCCATCACGTAGTTGTAAATGACTGTCTACTTGCACTCCATCCGGATCGTTTACTTCGCTAAACAGGTCCGTACGTGGTGACACCCCAGTACCCAAAATCACTATATCGGCGGCTATTTGCTCGCCATTTGCCAAGCTAACGGCGCTAATTTGTGTTGGTACCGTAGCATCATTACCACTAATCTCATTCACTGTAGCGTCTAAGACAAATTTAATGCCATTGGCCTCATGCAGTTTAATCAAGGCATTGCTGACTGTTTCAGAGATGATATTGCCCATTACCCGATTTTCTTGGCCGACTACTGTGATAGATGCCGTCGTGCCCGCTTGTGCTAAAGCTGCCGCAACCTCCATACCGATAAAGCCAGTACCAATAACCACCACATGTTTATCATGGCTAGCGGCTTTAATCGCTTTGGCATCGTCCATACTACGTAAGGTATAAACCCCATCGAGGTCAGCACCTTTTATAGGAGGAACCATGGGCGACGCACCAGTAGCGACCACTAGAAAATCTGCGCTTATTTTTTGTTCATTACCACTAGCGTCATCAAGAATAATGGTGCGCTCGTTGGGTAAAACTTCATTAACTATTTGATTTAAGCGTAACTCAATATTGTTCTTCTGCGCCCAATCGCTACCACCGAGTAGCAGTTTTTCCTCAGGCATATTTCCTGCTAGAAAGGCTTTCGATAACAGCGGACGGTTATAAGGCGCCTTGTTATCTTTGCTAATTAGCGTAATGTCGCCACCATAACCCATCTGACGCAAATGATGTGCGGTCATAAAACCAGCGGCGCCGCCACCAACGATGACAGTATGAGTCTCTGTCAACTGATCATTAGCGATAGAATGGTCTATCTTCGCCGCCGTATTGACCGTCAGACTCTCGCCATTATCAGTCAATTCGTATTGAGTCAGACCTTCAGTCGCTACCGGCTCTAATAACGACCCGTCACGGCTATCAAAAGTAGCGTGATGCCACGGACAAATTACCCGATTGCCACAGCGAAGCCCGTCGCCTAAATTTGCCCCAGCGTGCGGACATTTACCATCAAACGCATGAAACGTACTGTCGTCGCGAGTAATTAAAATGATACTATCGTCATCTTGCTTGTACGATTTCATACCACCACTTGGAATGTCGGCTTTATTAATAGTTACTGTATTACCAGTTGAGTTGGTCATGGGTTATCCTTAACGGTTGCGGTTGCTACCTTTATTGGCTACATATTGCTGCTTATGATTTTACTGTGAGTTACTACGTTAATATGGGTTGCTACCTCAAGCTACAGCCAGCCATAAATTAGGACTGAGTCACTTTTAAGAATCTGTTTCAAGAATCTGTTTCAATAATTTGCACTGCTGTAGACTGAGCCACCTTAGAAATATAACATTTATTAATAGTAACAAGTACACCGTGTATACGGTATTTAATTGCCTGTCTACCATGTAATTAAACGTAACATTGCGATTTTAATGACGCTTTTCTTCAATTTTAATCTAAATACGATAACAGATGAATAACTTATGACTTTTCAAGACAATCACCTTAATAACGCTACTCTTCAGCCAGTAACGGATAAACCACCATTTGATGTCGCAACCGTCGATATGACAGTGATAACCGATACCTCACAGCTGCCACAGCCGATGCGACCACCCATCATACAAGCGACTTATAAAGCGCACGCAGCAGACTTTGTGGTTCATGAAATACTGCCATTCACTTTTACCGGTGACGGTGAGCATTTATGGCTACATATGCAAAAGATAGGTATGAACACCGCATTCCTCGCTAAATTATTAGCAGAATGGGCAGATATTCCTTTACGTGACGTCGGTTATTCTGGGCTAAAAGACCGGCACGCTCTAACGACCCAATGGTTTAGCTTACGCTTGCCGAAGAAACAATTACCAACCACTAGCTTTACCCCCACTGACCTTGGCACAGATGAAAGCGTGCAGATACTTACCCAACAGTGGCACAATAAGAAACTCAATCGTGGTACGCATCGTGCCAACCAATTTATCATCACTTTACGTGACGTGCAGTCTGAGAGTATCGCAACAGCCACTCCTGCGGTCGACCAAATGCCATCGGTAAAACAAACAACAGAGCAGCATTTAGCAAGTATGAGTCAGAACGGCGTGCCCAATTATTTTGGCCCGCAGCGCTTTGGCCATGGCGGTAATAATATTAGAGAGGCCCTTACGCTGTTTGCTCGTCCATTACAAGACACTAGCCCGCCACGCAAAAAAGGTAAAGGCAAGCGCCCACCACGCGAGCAAAATGCAATGGCGCTGTCCGCCGCTCGCAGCCTGATATTTAATGAGGTCTTAGCCGTGCGGGTACGTGATGACAGTTGGAACCAAGGTATGGCTGGTGAGGTATTTAACTTAGCGGGTTCAGGATCGATATTTGCCAGCGAGCAGATTGACGATACCTTGCGCGCGCGCCTTGCTGACGGCGATATTCATCCAACAGCTGTGTTGTGGGGCATCGATAATGATAAGGTAAGTGGCGAGGCGGCCACACTTGAGCATGATACTGTGCAGCAAAGCTTATTGCTAACTGAACTAGCTATCGGCCTAGAGCAGCGCGATATTAAGGCGCAACGCCGGCCATTACGCTTAGCTATTGAGGCGTTGGCTTGGGAATGGTCAGATGAGCAGACCCTAATATTACGCTTTACTTTGCCAACTGGCAGCTTTGCCACTAGTGTTTTAGCCAGCTTGGTACAGCAGTTAAATATGCCATCTATGAGATAAACTATTGGATGGTCGGTCAATGACACGTTTTATTTCTTAAGTAGCGTGGCTTAAGTAGCATGGCTTAAGTGCGCGACTTAGGAATACTGCCTTCTGCTAACAAATCATTGGCGCTCACGACCTGGTTACGACCTCGATCTTTGGCTTTATATAACGCTTTATCAGCAGTACTGATCAAATACTGACAAATATCACTGAATAATTGCAGGGTCTGCCGGTCTAGATGCTTGGCAGCCTCTGGTTTATTTTTTCGTGCTTTATAACGCTGTAGTGAGGTTAACTGAGAGCTATCTATATGAGCTGTAGGTGTATAGCCTCGATTAATGTTTATTAACTCATTGTAAGTTAGGGTGTATAACCCAAGACTTGCGGTAACCTGAACGCTGATATCATCGTCGACTTGTGTCACATGCTGAGCAATATTTTTTCGTAATGTCTCAGCGATGGCCATGGCACTATCGTGCTCAGTATTCGGCAGAACAATCAAAAATTCTTCGCCACCATAGCGACTGACAATCGCTTGATTTGTCAATGCACCTAATAGCATTTGTGCCGCCTCACGCAGTACCTGATCACCCCTTTCATGGCCAAAATTGTCATTAGTGTGCTTACTATGGCCATTTTTATGGTAACTATCAATCAGTCTTAAAAGCTTCTACATTATGACTTGAGGTCAAAAGCCTGCCAAATGCCCTGTTGTTCAGGGGTCAAAGTCGGTACATCGCCGATACGCCGCCACGGCATATTGCTACCATGAAAGTCACTGCCTATCGAAGTAACTAATTCATGCTCCGCAATCGTGCGATCAACCATTCTACGAGTGCTGAGCGGCTCGCTATTGGCTGGCAGCTCGCAAGCATCGCCGCCAAGCTGGGCAAACTCTTCAATCAGTTTACGTACCCGCGTTGCTGATAGCTGATATCGGGTCGGATGTGCCAATACGGCCTTACCACCGCAGGCATGGATCAGCTCAATACCACGTTCCATACTTAGCGCATCGATGGCTACATAAGCCGGCTTATTATCAGCCAAATACTTATCAAAGGCTTTCTGCACCGTTTTTACCAAGCCGCGCTCGTATAAAACTTGTCCAATATGTGCGCGCCCCACCGCTTGTGGGTTGTTACCTGCTTTGGTACAGACTTCTTGCCACAACTCGTCATAATCGAGCGTTAATAATTCGCTAAGCTTTTCGGTAATACGTTGACCACGAGTGGCACGACTCTCTTGTAATTGTTGTAAGGTTTCGTGCATCTGCGCATGGTCGGTAAAATCTAAACCCAACACATGAATAATTTTATTAGTCGATTTATTTTTACCGTAGCCGCCACTCAGCGTGTGCTCACAGCTAATTTCCACCCCATTAATGAGCTGCATATTAAATGCTTGAGCGGTCGCTCTCGCCTCATCAATACCTAATAAAGTATCGTGATCGGTCAGGGCCAACACATTGACTCCTGCCGTATGAGCTCGCTGCACTACTTCCGCGGGCGCATAAGTACCATCAGAGCAGTTACTGTGGCAATGTAAGTCGATTTTCATAAGATTGGCCTTTGTGTTTTTGAGCATGGTACCAGTGTTGATAATAGAATGAAGAAAAAATATCGCAATGGCAAATAGTATTGAGGCTTATTGTAAATTAATGTTTATGATAAACAGTGATTGTCGTCATGATAGCTGCTTATCATGAACGCTTATTATCGGCTCTTGCCAAGTATTTATAGGGTCTTGGCAGGTATGCCTATTATATAAAGCAATTATGATGTTGATTGCTTTTTTTTGGTGCAGTAGACGTGTAAACTAACCCATACGTTTTTGTTGGACATCCCACTTGCTATGAAAGCCTTATTAGACTTTATTCCCTTAATTGCTTTTTTTATTGCTGCCCGTACTAACGGAATTTTGGCGGCGGCAGGCGCGTTGCTGGTAGCGACTATCGTCGTTTATACCATCCATTTTATACGTCAAAAAGGTAAATTTGATAAGCAACAATGGGTCGTACTGTTATTAACCATTGTGTTTTGTGGCGGCACCTTGCTATTGCGTGATGACATCTACTTGCGTTGGAAGTCGCCGATTATTAACGGTATTTTCGCGTTAACGCTACTCGTTAGTGCGGCTATCAATAAGCCGCTCATGCAAATGGCAATGAAAGATGTGTTTACCCTATCAATGAGCGGCTGGAAAAAGCTAACAGTCGTTTGGGCATTGTTCTTTGCATTCATGGCTGTACTGCATTATATCACGGCATTTACCATGTCGGACGAGGCATGGATTAATTTCAAAACCTACGGCTGGATTCCAATCATGCTAGTGTTTGTTGTCGTCCAATTTGCGTTATTGAAAAAACATTTAAACCCGGCTCTGACTGACAAAGCAGCCAAGTAATAGTAGGTAGCTTGCTCCTTCCTTTTTTTAGCAGAGTTAAAGCTAGGTGTTGAAAGCCTGCTGACCCTTATTTACTATATTGTAAAAAGTACCGGCTATTTTTAAATACTGGTATTAATAAGGGTTAGTGTACATTGTTCTTACTGCCTATGATGGTTCACTGTTTATTTCTACTTTTTTATTAAGGAAATATGATGTCTTTATTTGCCATAATTGGTTATGACGTTGCCAATAGCGGTGCACAGCGGAAAATCACACGCACTGAACATCTTGAACGTCTACAAGTATTGAGTCGCGAGCAGCGGTTGGTTATCGCCGGTCCAACACCTATTGAGCATGATCAAGGTGCGATGACCGAAATGTCAGGTAGTATTGTCATTGCAAATTTTGACTCTCTTGAGGCTGCACAAGCGTGGGCGAGCGCTGACCCTTACTTGCGCGACGGGGTTTACAGTCATGTGGATATCAAGCCCTTTATACAAGTACTGCCATCACCTACTGAGCAAATAGCAGACCAAATATCGAGTCAGGTGGCGCCATCGTGAGTCAGCTGGTATCGTCATTGAAATTATTAAAAAACGGTCGTTATAAAAGCGGCGTTACTAGTGTCGTCTTAATGGCCGCTATGTCAGCACAGGCAGCACCGACCGTGACGGCTAACGATCCAGCAGTAACCTCACCTACAGCCAGTCAAACGGTAGTCGATCAAGCTAATAATACGTTAGCAGCACAGATGCAACCGTCAAATAAGGCGCTATCCTCTGCCAATCAAGATCTGCTCAGTCGCAATGCGCAACTACAGCGACAAGTTAATGACTTACAAACCCAAACCAATGTCTTAGTTTATGAAAGTAAAGGGCAGTTGTTTTTGTACGGCGCTTTTACAGTGTTGATTAGCTTATTAGTCGGTATTTTTATCTCTTGGCTAGTCTTTGTACGCCGTCAACGCTGGTAAAGTCACAATTCCTTGTTTATTTATTTATCGGCTGTGATTGTCTATGTCTAAACCTACTGCTACCTCCTTAAATACTGCCAACCCGCCAGCGGTCCAGACCCAGACTACTGAATATTCTCATATTAGTAAACTTGGTGCTATTACACCAGCTACTATCAGCTGGCAAACTGACGATACAGGTAATGTTGTGCCGGTATCTGGTGAGTTTGGTGATGTGTATTTTTCACATGCTGACGGTTTGGCAGAGTCGCGCCATGTGTTCTTGGAGGGCAATCTGCTACCAGAGCGCTTGGCAAATTTAGCGCCGCAGCAGTGCTTTACTATCGCTGAGCTAGGCTTTGGTACTGGCCTTAACTTATTGGCGTTATGGCAACTTTGGCGCCAACTGCGCGCGACCCAGCCGCATTTAGCCACTGCTCGCGTGCATATGATTACCACTGAGCAGTATCCGCTAAGCCATGACGATTTAACGCAAGTACTGAGGTTATGGGGGCAACGCGCTCCTGAGCTAGCCGAACTGATTAACGAGCTATTGGCAGCGTATCCGCCGCTGGTTGCAGGTTGTCATCGGCTGAACTTTATCAATGATAATTTGACTGTTGATATCTGGCTGGGTGACGCTACTGCTAGTCTGGAAAAATTGCCAGCAGCTTTACCGCCTCTTAATTCTGCTAGTAATGTCCTGAACCATCCTGTTTATAATAGTACTGCTCATAACAAGCCGCACGTCGATGCTTGGTTTTTGGATGGTTTTGCGCCGTCGTGCAACAGCACATTATGGACAGAATCGATATTCTCTCAGATTCAACGCTTATCACGTGCCGGTACTACTGCGGCCACTTACAGCGCTGCTGGTACTGTAAAACATGCATTGCAAAATAGTGATTTTGAAGTTAAAAAAGTAACTGGTTTTGGTCGTAAGCAGCAAATGCTAACGGCCGTCATGACTCATAAGGGAGCACCAGATACCGGTAATGATAGCGGCACTAATGAGGATAACTCATCCAGTTCTAGCTGCCTTGGCAAATCTAAGGCGGTTCAAAGGGCATCAGATCAGCCCACCCATACGGTGGTAATTGGGGCTGGGGTCTCAGGTTTAATGACAGCGTGGTCGCTTGCGAACCGAGGCATTAAGGTAACGCTACTAGACAAGTCAGCGCCACTATCAGGGGCATCAGGCAACCCGCGCGCCCTACTCGCACCAAAGATGACCCCTATTCATCATGTTGATGACCATCTACATACCATAGGCTATCTCTACAGTAGCAGGCTATATCGCCAATTCAACAATAAGGCTGCGATAGCAAAGACAGCCCCCATACTTGAGCCCACCGGAGCGCTCGACTTGTTAGTGAAATCCAATGTCGATACTCAGCAGATTGCAGACTATCCGGATGATATGGCAACCACCTTATCGCATGCCCAAGCGCAAGCAAGCTCAGGATTGGCACAGCAAGACTTATCTAAAAACCTATATTTACCACAATCAGGATTGATTAACCCACAAGCGCTAAAGGACGTGATACTCAGTCATCCCTCAATCGCCTTTGAGCAATTGGCGGTCACACGGATCGATGAAACTGAGACCCGTGTTTCTGTTATGGGTCATAAGTCTACCCCTGCTCATGAATTTGTCAGTAGTCACAACGAAGCGGAACACAGTAACTTGCGAGAGGCTGAAGCCATCACTATCCAAGCTGATAGCCTAGTCATCTGTGCCGCCTATGAAAGCCACCAATTAGATGGCCGTATTTTTGATTGTCGTAAAATACGGGGTCAACTGTCTTGGTTTACCCCAACAGCTGAGCAAGGTAATAAATTACCTAAACTACCGGTCAAATATGGCGGTTACTGCGCGCCATTTGTCGCACAGACGGGTGATGCTGAATTGAATAGTGTGGTAGAAGGACAACCGTATTTTTTACTGGGTGCAAGCTTTGTGCGTAATGATATTGATACGGATGTCCGTAGCCACGAACATCAGCAGAATTATGATAAATTGATCGTGGATATCCCTGAATTGGCGGCCATTGTTCCAACTGATACCCACTTGTGGCAAGGGCGTGCGGGTGTTCGGACACAAACACCTGATTATCATCCATTATTGGGTCAGTTATCGCAAAGTAAACGACTGTGGACGATGTCTGCGATGGGCGCTAAAGGCTACGCCTTTGCCCCTATTTGTGCAGAAGCGCTGGCTGATATGATGACAGGAGATTTTGCGCCGTTGTCTGCTGCGATGCTAGCCCGGCTATCGCCAAATCGTTCGCGTTTACAAACACCGCTGCCTTAAGCGCTTTTAACCAAAACCTGTTAACTTGCTAACCGCAGCTAGCAACCAACTAATCGCCGTCCATAACCCCCAGCCAATAATCGCAATCACTATTACCCCTAAAATATCAGGTATGTGTAGATAGAACCAGGCAGTGATTGGATGACGCCAAAAGCGACTGCTACGCTGCTTGTTTTCTAACTGTTGGTATAGAAATGGTCTATCCATGTGAGTGGTATCGGTGATGCCATATTCATCGTGTATGTGCTGATGTACGATGCTGAGCGTCTTACGGCTGGGACGAATAAAAATATCCAGCAAGGTGCCAATTCCTGGGATAATACCTACTACCATATCGATTAGTGCCAGTCGTACCGCAGGAGTCATCTTACTCGCAGGCACGCCTAACTGGCGACCTAATATAAAAGCATAGCTGGTTAAAGCCAACCCGGCTAAGTCACCTGCCAGCGGTATCGTCGATAATGCCGCGTCTGCACCCAGCCCTTGTTTGGTAAAGGGAATACGAACCACTGAATCCATCGCGTTCGCAAACTTTGCTAACTTGCGCTCGGTAGCAATGACTTGCGCGCGTGTTAGACCTTGCTCAGCGAGATTGAGCTGGTAGCTTGTTTGTCGCTCATCTGCTGCTGCTGTCTCAACAGACGATCGCTTGGTCAGCTTGCGAAGTTTATCCATTGAAACTGGTCCAAATACAAGAGGCAGCGACTAAAGCAAAGACATAACGACCCACCCAAATATTAGCAATAAATGCTTGAAAACAGGCTAACGCTTGACGGCTAGCACAAGCATTATTTTGCTTAGTAAACATCATTGCGACTAGTGCCAAACCGAATACTGGCGAAATACCTAAGCTGGTTGGCGCAAAATAGTGCCATAACACCACGCCCATTATTAATAGAAACAGGCTTTGTAGTACCGAGATAACCACCACATCAAAGCGACCAAACAATATTGCTGTAGACTTAACGCCAATTTTTAAATCATCGTCACGATCCGCCATCGCATATTGGGTATCATAAGCTACTGTCCAGCACATATAGGCTAAAAATAGCAGCCAACACCAAATATCAGTGCTACCGGTTATGGCCACATAGGCCATCGGTATCGCCCAACCAAAAGCCGCGGCTAAAAATACTTGCGGTAGATGAGTGAAGCGCTTCATAAAGGGATAAATAAAAGCCAGAATCACCGCGCCAAGAGACCAATAAAACACTTGAAGGGGTAAAAACAGTAATAAACTGGCGCTTAATAACACTAGTATTAAGAAGGTAGCAATAGCTTCTTTAGCGGAAAGACGACCATCTGCTAGCGGGCGTCCTTTGGTACGTGTTACATGTCCATCTACTTTACGATCGGCAAAATCGTTAATCGCGCACCCTGCTGCCCGCATTAAAATAGCACCAAGCGCAAACAGAACAAATATCTTGAGACTGGGCAGACCCGCACTTACACCTTGCTGCTGGGCTTGCCCCATGGCCGCCAGCAATACACCCCATAAGGTTGGCCATAGCAACAGCTCAATTCCTACCGGCTTATCAAAGCGCGTCAATTGCATATAGGCGCGGATTTTTTCTTTAAATGTCACCGATGAGCGCTTAGATATCATTATTTTACAGCCTCTATCTTTATCGTCTCTATATTTACAGATCCTATATTTATCGCCTCTATCTTTGCTGCCACAATTTATTGGCCTCTAGCAAAGATACTTCAGGATACTGTTTGCGTAACGCTTTAATCGCTGCTATTTTATTATTTTGTGCAGCCTGCTTACGTAAGTAGGCTAAATGCTCTTGGGGACTACTCAATCGTTTTAAACGCGCTTCGAGTCTCAGAATTCGAGTACGTAGCATAATATTTATGATCAGTAGGCCGGCACCCACCGCCCAAACTATGATTGTTAGCATCACGCACTCCTATATTTTTGCCCTACATTTATACCAAAGGTTGTTCAAAACGTTTATAAAAACAGCTGTTATCTAAACACATCATATGAGCTTGTTATGAAAAATAGCCATCAAAACGTACCGCGGCATTATGCCAGCTATCATCTGGCGGTTGATGAGCGAATAATGGCGCGTGTTGTGGACGCTTGACGATAACCCGTCCCTGCTGTTTAGTGTTATCACTATCGCCATTAATACTGATATCATCACTAGCATTGCTATTGCCGTTCACCTTGCTACGGACCAACGCCTGCGCACCTTGTAGCAATTGCTGTTCTTGCACTAGAGACGGTGCACTGGCTAAATAATGTAATGCTTGCATATGTTTGCCAACTTTAGCGCCTTTACCGGTTTTACTGTCCTGATAGCTGTTTTCTGGAAACATAGGATCTAAGTACACCACCTCAACTATTTTATTAACGAAAGCATGGGTAGTTTCAACTGTGCTGCTATCAAGCCTGACGCTATTTTGGCAAGAGGCAAAATAACTGAGTGCATCAGTGTTAATAATATGCAAGCGTGCCATCAGCTTTTGCCAATTCGGCTGTGTACTCATACGTTGCTGCTCAGCGAGCAACAGCAACGCCATTAAGGGCTGCTGTTCTAACATCGTGACCTGCGCGCCAGTACTGGCCAATATTAAGCTGTCATGACCAAAGCCTGCGGTAGCATCCACCACATGGCTATCAACACCAACTTTTGCGGCCTGTAGTAGTAGCTCTGTCTTGCGGCCGGCGCTGACCACTCGCCGTTGTAGCTTGTCCCACTCAGGGGCAACGCTCAAACCACCACTCAGTAATGACAGTTTATTTTTATCATCTAATAATAAAATAGGCTGAGTAGTGTCGGCACTTAGTTGTTCTCGGCTTTTTTGGTTTAGCTTAGTCGTTATCAACTCAACATTTATACTTAATGACAGCTTGTGCTTGCTCACTAGAGCTTGTAAGCACTCAACTTTTGGCAACTGCGATTCAGTAGTATAGAGCAATCGGCAGTGGCTCAGAGGGATAGATGCGGGTAGCGCCGTCATGATTGCCGTCCTTTTTCGATACCACTGATTTTAATATGACTGTGGTTAGCAGGTTTTGGTTTAATTATCACTCAGAATGATACATTTGACCCATTCAAGCTCATAAAAAGCTAGCCTGCAAACTGATAGCCAAAGCCCCATGCGGCTACCAATACCACTACACCGGTAACGATACGCAACCATGCAAATATTTTGAAGTCGCGAAGACTTACCCATGCGACCAACCAACGAATACACAATAGCGCCACTACAAAGGACACCACAGTACCGATACCCAGTACCAACCAATCCTGACGGTTGGTCAATACGTCACCGTGCTTGAGTAAGTCCAGCAGCGCAGCGCCCACAATAACTGGAATGCCTAAAAAGAACGAAAACTCCGCCGATGCTTTACGCGAAACGCCCAGCCAAAGGGCACTGACAATGGTAGCACCAGAACGCGACGTGCCGGGTATCAAGGCAAAACACTGGAACAGACCGATCAGTAAAGCGGTCTTAAAGCTGACATCTTCTGCTTCATTGGCAATAATGACTTTTGGACGATTTTCCACATAAAATATCAGAAAACCACCAATAATCAGCATAATCGCCACGGTAATAGGATTGAATAAATAAGTTTTGATTTCATCGGCAAAGGTAAAGCCCACCAGCATCACTGGAATGGTGGCTACAATGAGACTCAAACCCAGTTGTCTTGGATTATTAAGACCTTCTGCCTTGCCGGTTAGTAGTCCCAATAATGCTTGCCATAGTCGTCCCCAATAGTCGTAAATAACCGCCAGAATAGCACCCAATTGGACAACGACAACGAACAAGTCTACTTTTTCTTTGGTCCAAAAACCCATTAAGTCTGCTGATAAAATCAAATAGCCGGTACTGGAAATAGGTAAAAACTCAGTGATACCTTCAACGATACCCATGATGACAGCTTGAATTAATAAGATGATATCCACAATCGCTTTCCTAAAAACGAACCTGCTGGTCGCTTTATATTGTTGTGATACGGTTGCTGCTAGACTTTCGAGAGATAAGGGGTCTAGCCGTCACGCATAGTGTTTAAATCAAGGTCGGAATTATTATGCCTTGCCTTGTTCTTTTAGAGTTTTCCAAGCTTGATTGCGTAGATATTTTGGTAAGGCAAGTGCCGCTTCTGTACCGCCCAAGGTCATGAACTGTGCGATGCCTAATTGCCCAATCACTGTCGCATCAGGGCAGATATCTTCATGGATTGTCTGTTCATGGTGTAGCCTTAATAGGCCAGCACCATTACCAACAATGGGCACGTTGAGCAGCGTTTGGCTGTCATAGTCTAGCAACTGCTCAGTGCTATCACTGTTTTCCGCAACTATCGGTTGCATAATGGCATTTTCTAATTTGCTATCTAATTGATAATGGCCAAAATATACTTGCTGCATGCGCGCATCAAGGGCGCTATAAGCTTGTGTTAAGCCATATCGTTGGTAAGCACATTGCGCAATCGCTTGCAGGCTAGATACGCCGACACAAGGTAAATCATGGGCCACCGATAACGCTTGTACCACCGCCGTATTGATCCGAATACCGCTAAATGCGCCAGGACCACGATTAAATATTAAAGCTTGAAAATCAGCCAGACTTAGCTGGCTTTCAGTCAAAGCAGCATCAATCATCGGTAATATTTGTTGTGTTTGCTGACGTTTACCGGTTTGAGTTTGGCACGATATAACCTTACCTGTACCATCAAGTATGGCGACTGAACACTGATCAAACACGGTATCCATGGCTAAAAACATCATGACCTCGACTTAAGCGGGTGGTGTAACAAAATAGTGCCCATCATAGCATTTAGGTTCAGCAAGTTTTATCACTTTCTATGTTATTCATACTTTATTTATTGATAGATTTAAAAACCCCCAAAGCGCTTTATCAGCTTTGGGGGTTGCATTGAACTATGGGTCTTTAGGGTTAAGACGGACTTAATTTAAAAGCGTTTTTTAAACTTTTTTGATGATTTATCCGGCATGTCTTGCATTTGCTTTTGCATGTCTTCAGCGCTTGGCATATTGTTGGGATCAAGACCCATTTGCTTGGCCATTTGTGCTTGGTTGACATCCTTCATGCCACCTTGGCCTTTTTGCGCTTGACCACCACCAAATAGCGGACCACCACCACCGCCGCCGCCAGATGCACCGCCGCCCATTAGTCCTTGCATAGATTTCATCATTTTACTGATGCCTTCAGGCTTAGAAATCATTTTCATCATTTTTGCCATTTGCTTATGTTGTTTAAGCAGACGGTTGATATCTTGAACTTCTTTCCCAGAGCCTGCAGCAATACGGCGCTTCCGGCTTGGATTAATCTTGTCTGGGTTTTTACGCTCAAAGGGAGTCATTGAATTAATCAACGCTTCCATCTCACGTACTTTTTCTTCTGGCTTGGCATCTTCAACCGCTTTTTGCATATCAGAGCCCCCCATGCCTGGCATCTTATCTAAGAAACCTGACATGCCGCCCATACTTTTCATTTGCTGAAACTGGGTCAATAGATCATCAAGGTCGAACTCACCACCCTTTTGCATCTTTTTGGCCATTTTTTCGGCTTTGTCGCGGTCAATCTTTTGCTCAACTTCTTCAACCAAACTTAGTACGTCGCCCATACCTAGAATACGCTGGGCAATACGTTCAGGATGGAACAGCTCTAGCGCGTCTAACTTTTCGCCGCGACCTAAAAACTTGATTGGCTTACCAGTAATAGCCCGTACAGATAGCGCGGCGCCGCCACGAGCGTCACCGTCAGTCTTAGTTAAGATCACCCCAGTTAATGGCAACGCATCGTTAAAGGCTTTAGCGGTATTGGCCGCATCTTGGCCAGTCATTGCATCGACCACGAACAATGTTTCAGAAGGATTGACCGCTGCAGTCAGCGCTTTAATCTCATCCATCATGGTTTCGTCAATCGCCAGACGACCTGCGGTATCAATAATCAAGATATCTTGGTATTGAATTTTGGCCTCTTCAATAGCACGCAGTGCAATATCAATCGGGTTTTCATCAGTACTGGAGTTAACGAACTTGGCATTAACCTGCCCAGCTACTTGCTCAAGCTGCTGAATCGCTGCCGGACGATAGACGTCGGCTGAGACCAGCATGACTTTCTTCTTATGGCGCTCTTGTAGATATTTGGCCAATTTACCAGCGGTAGTGGTTTTACCTGCCCCTTGCAACCCTGCCAGCAAATAGATGATAGGCGGTTTGCCGGTCATCTCTAACTGCTGATTGGCACTGCCCATCATCTCAGTCAGCTCATCATGGACAATCTTTACAAACGCTTGGCCGGGTGCCAACTCTTTAAGTACTTCAGCACCCATCGCCTGTTCTTTAACGCGTTTGACAAAATCGCGAGTTACCGGTAACGCCACATCGGCTTCTAGCAGCGCCATACGCACTTCACGTAAGGTGTCTTTGATGTTGTCTTCAGTCAGTTGCCCAGTACCGACGATATTGCGCAGACTCGACGATAGGCGTTCGGTTAAGGTATCAAACATAAGTAGTTCTCAGTTAATAATAGGTCTGTTAATAATGAATTGGTAATTTTTTAGTTGATAATCAATATGGCGGTCAATTAAAATAGTTTTGACTTACTGGCTTTCTGCCTACTTATATTATTCGCCTATTAATACTATCCGTAGAATGTCTATTTAGACTCTAAATATAGAGCGTTTGTTGAATAAATACTTTTTAATACAAGTGTGGCTAAAATAATAATAGCGATGATTCTCAATTAGCCTCTATTTTATGATAAATTGAATAATTATTCTAATCATACCATTTTAGGGTTAACTTGAGCGGCTATGCTGCACTTCTGATACTCAATGAGGCTTGCCTGTGTTACTTGCGTTTGTGATAGCCAGTATGGCTTACATCGTGGTTATTATCCATCTCAGCTGGGCATTGACTACAAACAAGCAGATTAATAAAAACGTCGGTCTGGGCCTATTGATAGTAGGCATGTTGGCGCACGCTGCGCTGTTGTATCCCTATATCTTTACTTTATACGGCCTAAATTTTAATCTATTTAACGTCTTTAGTCTGGTTAGTTTGTTTTTCTTGTTTTTTTTCGTGCTGTTCTGTCTATACCGGCCTATTATCAGCCTTGGTATATTAGCCGCACCAACTGCACTTTTCGGTATGACTATCGGGTATGTTGGCCGCGCGCCTTATCAGCCACTTACTGACGTCAGTATTGGTCTTGAAGCACATATTATATTATCATTTGCCGCTTATTGTGTGCTGCTGATGGCAGCGGTGCAAGCACTATTTCTGCGCCTACAGATTCGTGAGCTCAAGCATCATACCATTCATCGTTTTTGGGTCAACAAGTTACCTTCCTTACAAAGTATGGAAGGCTTATTGTTCGATATGATCTTGGTTGGCTTTGTATTACTCAGTGTCGCGTTGGGGCTGGGATTTATTTATGTAGAGGATTTGCTGGCGCAACATATCGCTCATAAAACGGTCTTTAGCGTTCTATCATGGTTATTATTCGGTGTATTACTCGTAGGCAATTGGCGTGCTGGCTGGCGTGGTAAACACGCTGCCAATATCACCATTTACGCTTTTATCTTATTAGCCATTGGCTTTGTGGGTAGCAAGTTTGTTTTAGAGCTGCTGCTGTGAGCTCAAGCGAAATAGCTCACACCATTAGCTATGACCAGTTATTTACAATCAGTCTTAACGTCTCATTCGCTTAACGTCTTATTCGCTTAACGTCTTATTCGCCTAAGTAGTCTCGATGACGCATTGTTAATTAAAAACCACGGTCTTATTACCGGTCACAATCACTCGATTTTGCACATGCCAATTAACCGCCCGCGCCAATACGTTGCGCTCTATATCACGTCCAATTGCGCGCAGATCAGCAACCCCTTGACGATGAGTGACACGGTGCACGTCTTGCTCAATAATAGGCCCCTGGTCCAGCTCAGCAGTCACATAATGGGCCGTCGCACCAATCAGCTTCACACCCTTGTCATAAGCTTGCCGATAAGGGTCTGCACCTACAAATGCTGGCAGAAATGAATGGTGGATATTTATAATCTGCATCGGCCAACGCTTAACAAAATCAGACGACAAAATTTGCATATAGCGCGCTAACACTAATAAGTCATTCTCTGCCATCAACTCGTGAATTTGGGCTTCTGCGTCCGCTTTATTGTCTTTAGTAACGGGGATATGATGAAAAGTAATGCCAAAATTTTCGACCGCTTGCCGTAAATCAGCATGGTTGCTGACTACGGAAGTAATCTGACAATCAAGCAAACCACGTTGATGCCGCCATAATAAGTCTAGTAAGGCGTGGTCAAACTTCGATACCAAGATGCCAACCTTAATCTTAATCGAGTTATCATGTAAACGCCAGGTCATATTGTGGCGCTTGGCTACCGTATAGGCAAAGCTGGCTTGGAAGTTATCAATAATATCGCTCAAGCCTGCTAACACAAACTCCAAGCGCATAAAATACTGCCCGCCTTCATGGGCGGTTGAATACTGATCTAAGCTAATAATATTAGCACCATAACGGTGAATAAACTCTGATACCGCTTGAACAATACCCGCTTGATCTTTGCATTTAATCAATAACGTGGCGGTATCGATATCAGTAGCGCTAACTGCAGTGTTCATTGGCGCTGTTGATGACGTAATATTTACAGTGTCTGACATAGTGCACCCAATTTAAAAATAAATTATAACCATCTACCTGACTTAAAAATCTATTGGCAGCATAGCAAATCGGTTATTTTAATCGCTTTTAGATAATTTTGCTGACTGTATCAGTCATTTTTAACTATAAAGGCTAATAATGCAAAAACCCCCAACGCGGGGTTGGGGGTTTTATATTTTTCGCTTATGCAACTTATTGGATAGTATAAATATCACTACTAGTATTATTGCTAGGCGAAGTTGCGGATACTTTAAACTTATCACCAGCCTGACAGTTTTCAATTGAGAATCTAGAAATAGTACCTGTATTTACGCCCGGCAAACCAGTGCTAACAATGTCAGGAACTTGTGCAGGGCTTTCTAAGGTTACTTGACACTGTCCTCCTGTCTTAGTAAGCGCAATATCCGATACATCGGCAACCTTAGGTCTACTATCTAGCATTATATCTTCTTGTATAATACCTTCAGGATTGGACATAAACGTATAGTCTCTATCTACAGTTGTATCGTTCTCACCTTTATCTTTAACTATAAAGCTATAAGATTTATTTGGGGTTAAGTTTGATATTCTTATCTTATAGCTATTCGATGAATTTCCAGTTGAAACCTGAACCATAGGCTGATTTGTAGACTGTGTTTTTACTATCATAGTTCCAGAAATCGTCGTTCCTGATGGCATAGGGTTTAGACCTAAAAACCCACCACTATTAATACGAACTCTAACTGTCGTATCTGTTGACTTTATAGTCTCTGGAGATAGTAAGTTGCCACTAGCATTTACTAAAGTAAATTCAGCTTCTCTTTGACCCAATGTTAACAGTTGAATGGATTGGTAACGTACGACAGTATCTAATCCTGAGTTACAGGTTTCGTCTTTATTAGGCGAAACATACTTAGAGACATAATCCTGTTCGAATCTTTGTTTCTGAATCTCACTAGCTGTCGGGAATTTAAGTTGAATAAACTGTCTAATATTATTTTCACAGTCCTGTTCCGCTTGAGTTACTGATGGATAAGTAAATTCACCTATCTCATAAGTATTATTCTCGTTATCATCACGGAAAGTATCACCAATATTATGTACTAAAACATCACAAGTAGTAGGGCTTGGCGTTTCGTATATTTTTTTACCATCTCTTTCACCAATTACTTTACATTCATCCCAAGCATTATTCTGATTTAAATCAATATATGATTTTTCGCCTTCTGCAACCGCTAGAACACTGGTGCGACCATCACCTGGACGTGGGTTCTGAGTTGAGAAAGTAACCTCGCAAACGCCATCATTAGTTGCACAACTTGCGGGTGACACTTTGCCACCTTCAGTCGTAAAGTTAATAACAGTACCATTAGGTACTGAGTTGCCGTTGCGGTCTACCATACGGGCTACGATTTTAGTTTCATCACCATCAAGACTCCAGTCTAAGGCGTTTGAGCCAAATGATATACTGAGTCCATCTTGAGTTACCCGCGAGCTTGCAATGGAGATACCTTTTGATAATCCATTAATACGAGGATCACTAGCCAACGTTGCTTTAATTTCCACTGGCCCAGGTGTAGTACCAGGATAAATATCAACGGATACTTTACCATTCCTATCCGTTGTAGCACGGATGTCAGATCTATTATCCAATGAGCCAAACGACAATCTAAGAGGTGATTTTTCTAGTGACAATATAACGTTTGCGTTAGGTACAGGGACATTATTTGAATAGACAGTAAACTCTACTGTGCCTGTTCTTGAAGAGCCACTGTTCTGAATACCAAGCGTCAGCTCATTAGACGTATAGACAATAGAGTTAGCTTGAGGAGCTCGAATCATAATGTTAGCAGATTGGTTTGAATTACCTGTACTTGCAGATATGCGAACCATCCCACTACATAGAATATTATCCTGATCAATACTATTATAGACAAACTCGATGGCACCATCGGAGTCAGAAGTAATTTGATCAGGCAGCTGTCCGCAATCAGCGTTCAAATTGACCATTACCCCACTTAGTAGATTACCAGTTGGATCGCTAACCTTAAGCGATACCATAGTTTGTCCACCAGATATTAGATTCGTCTCTTTAAATATCAATGGACTTATCATAACTCTGGTAGTCTGTACCGAAAAGGTCAGATTACTAGTAGCTGTATTATTATCGTTATCGCTTACAGTTGCTGATATAGAGTATGCGCCTGAAACATCAGGGCTGGTAGGCTTTAAGAAAATACGTGCTTTACCTTCGTTATCCGTCAACATAGAGCCTGATGTGGTTTGTGATAGCTCAATTCCTTCAGCATCGATAGCAAAGCTGACTTTAGCATTTGGGACTGGTTGATTATTTTCATCAGTCACTTCTACTTCGTAATAAGCCCCATTTAGACTAACTGTATTAATTGAATTACCATCCTCATCGACTAATCTGCTATTTACAATATTAAGCTCTTCAACAGTTTGCTCCCCACCACCATTATCACCGCTACCAGGCTGCGTCACACCTAAGTCAGGTTCTGGCGCAATTGTATCGCCACCACCACCGCCACCGCAACCTGCTAGTGCCAGCGCGCAAGTCAGCGCTGTAAGTTGAAATAATTTGGAAGTAAATGATAACGGACTATAGGACATATTTCGGACTCCGCATCGGCAGGAACTTGTTCCAACAAGCAAACAAAGATTATTACAATGTCTTTGCAATAATCTCGCAAACAAAGTGGCGATGCATATATTTATATTAGTAACAGTTATATTAATATTTTGTATTAAATTTATAACGGCAACTTTACTAACTTTTGCTAAAACTTACAACTCTAAATTTAATCCTGTCACTAGATAATCGATCACATAACCAGGCAAAATACAGGTATAATAGCCAGTCTTTATAACGACAACCATCACAAAATAATTTGAGTATTGATAGAATTTGTGGTATAAATGTCGGCTTTAAAATATTCTGAATTGATCGACCTGTTATTTGCCTTTAGATGATAGGAATATCAGCTCAACCTTCATATAGTTTTGTTTGGTGCAATGATTCCGCTTGCTGTGTCCATGCCGCAAATGCGCGAAACTTGCCCAGACTGGTATGAGAAACCCTCATACTTCATAGTTAGGAGTTCGCCATGTCTAGAGTTTGCCAAGTGACTGGAAAGCGCCCTATGGTGGGTAATAATGTTTCGCACGCAAACAACAAAACCCGTCGTCGCTTTCTACCAAACCTTCAACGCCATCGTTTTTGGGTAGAATCTGAAAATCGTTTTGTGCGTCTACGTATATCTACTAAAGGTATGCGCATCATTGACAAACTAGGTATTGATAAAGTGTTAGCAGATTTGCGCGCACAAGGTCAAAAAGTTTAAGCCAAGTGCTTGCATGCCATCATTTAAAGGAAAGCTATCATGAGAGATAAAATTAAATTGGTATCATCTGCTGGTACTGGGTATTACTACACTACTACCAAAAACAAGCGCACGATGCCTGGCAAAATGGAGATCAAAAAGTTTGATCCAAAAATTCGCCAACACGTGATGTTTAAAGAAGCAAAAATCAAGTAATAACCATTAAATAATGGGTATGATTTGAAGACAATAAAAAAGGGTTTATCAATTGATAAACCCTTTTTTATTGTCGCTATTTTAAATGTTTACTAGGAACCAGATAATCATATTTATTTTTTACTAGCGCAACTAACTATAATGGGTTGGCTCTTTATCATAAACATGTGCATGCCACTGGCTCATCTGCTTTTTCATAATGACCTGAATAGCGGCATGGATCATATGCTGGCCAATGGACTGAGTGTCACTACCAAGTAGCTCTTTGAGTTTGTCCGAAAAATCAATAGTCATCAGCGGATCTTCATCATTCTCAGTATCGCGTAATAGTAACGTTCCATCATCCGCTTCTACTAGCTCAAGAGTGGTCTCTTTGGCAAAACCTGAAAACTGATCGCTATTGTCAGTATCCACTTCTATTTCGTTATCAATATCGTATGGCATTTGGCGTTTTCCTTATTATCCCGTCTTATACTTGCATAAAGATGGTAAGCGAATAAAAGCTACCATCTCCAACCCTTTTATAGTAACGCGGGCAAATATATCATAATCATACAATGGACGCTTTGACCTTAGAATTCAAGGGCTACCACAAGAGTCTTACCAATGATCTTATATAAGAGGCATAAAAAAGACGACAAACTAACGCCAGTAACGTAATTTTCCTAAGGTGAATAAGAATGCTACAAACATACCGAGATAATAGACCAGTTTTAGCTCGAAGGTAGGGTCACGGTATTTAAAAGGCAGCGATACTGCGGCAGTTGCTGTCGGTAGTATTAATAGCATCAGCAGCCAGTTTTCGATGACATTAAGCCAACTTTGTAGGCCCGTCCCCTGGCGCAAAGACGCCAACCCTAATAATAGGCAGCCAATAATCAACATAACAAACAGACTATTTGGTAAGTCTTTTGGGAAAATAGTCTTTGATATTTTATCTGGTATTATTTGCATGCAAAAGTCCAGTCACAGTTGAACGAGGCGACTTATTGATTAGAAGTTAGTCGATCTAAGAATATAGTAGATAATATTTTAGAATCAGCTATAAGTACCCATCAACCATAATAGAGAGATGCAAGATGTTAGGTAGCCCAAGCTAACCGCATTCCAGCTCTGAATATGCATGCCTTTAACTTTATTGAGCAGACGAGACCCCAGCCAAAAAAATAGCGGAATACCGATCATAAATGCAGACACTACCACTGACGCGTGCCGCAATACTTCTCCAAGATTGTCGCCCACTATTAGGCGGAAGCCGTAACCAGCCAAACTTAAAATTAAGGCAAAGACTGCTAGACCAATGGTCAACCCTTTCGGAACTAGGCTCGGAGATTTGACGCTAGAAGATCCAGAGTCATGTTTAGCGTTCTGCGCTTGGATAGGAAGTGCAGACTGAGCAAATGATTGTTGCGTATCCATATGTCACCTCTATATAACTGACAATTAATGCGATTAGATAGTTTAATGAAACACTGCTTTAGCAGATTAAGATTTTAGTAAATCAATGATTCAAAAACCGACTCTTTTAATATAACATTTACGAGTTACTGTTTGCTAATGCTAGCTCATCGCGCATAGCGGTAATGGCAGCGCGATAGTCTGGTTGGTTAAAAATAGCAGAGCCGGCGACGAACATATCAGCACCTGCCTCAGCAATAGCGCGGATGTTGTTGGCTTTGATACCACCATCTACTTCTAGTCTGATATCACGACCACTAGTGGTAATCAGCTGCCGTACTTCACGTACCTTATCTAAAGTGTTTTCAATAAACGATTGACCACCAAACCCAGGGTTCACGCTCATTAAAAGGATTTGGTCAACCTTATCCATCACGTAGTCTAAGTGATGCAGCGAGGTGGCAGGATTGAGCACCAAGCCACATTTCGCACCACCGTCTTTAATCAGTTGTAATGAACGATCGACGTGGCCACTGGCTTCTGGATGAAAAGTAATAATACTGGCACCAGCCTCTAAGAACTGCTCAATCATACCGTCAACCGGTGATACCATTAGATGCACATCAATAGGCGCGTCAATACCATAATCACGCAGGGCTTTACATATCATACTACCAAAAGTGAGGTTCGGTACATAATGATTGTCCATCACATCAAAATGAATCACGTCGGCTCCCGCCTTTAAAACGCTATCGACCTCTTCACCCAGACGGGCAAAGTCAGCAGACAAGATAGATGGGGCGATTAAGTAAGGCGTGGACGGACAAATCATAGGAAGCTACCTAGTTAACGTGTGCTTGAAATACCAATAATATCAATGAGAATAGGAAAAAAATGCTATCGTTGCTTATATTGAGTTTTACAATAAGCACGGCCTACCATAAATGGACGTTTTGCTTGATGCTTAGTCGAACGACCAGTCACCCGCTGCCGCCACAATCGAAAAGAAGACCTCTTTAATTCCTGACGCATCAATATAATGACATCCGCTTCAGCGAGTCCATAACTGTATTCTATCGCCGCAAACGGCGTTCTATCTTCCCATGCCATCTCTATCACTCGTGACAGTTGCTCAGCATCTAGTGTTGTATTATCTGCCACATCGGTTACTTTTGATAGCGACTCATTTGACTTAACAGTACTAGACGGATCAGTACGAGCTTGTTGCTTTTCTTTCTGCTTTTTCTCTAATGCCTTATCTATATCAGCCTGCATAATGGCAAGCGACGACTCCGCTTTTCGTTGCTTTTCGTTTAATGGATCAGCCACTGGTAATGCCTGAAGATTTGCCATGGTAATTGCCTTTAAAGCGTTTATACGCCTTGTTGTCTACTATATTTTTTGTGAAATACGATCCTATTAATTTTAGCCACTGTTTAGCTCAGTTGCGCCATGCGCCAGTGATGCTCGATATGGTCGTTGATTACCGTTTGGATGAAGTAATAGCTATGGTCATGACCCGCTTGATAGCGTAGCGTTAACGGTTGCTGTGCTTTTTTGCAAGCTTGCTGCAGCTTTGGCGTTTGTAGCTGTCCGTCTGCTAAGAACTGATCTGCGGCACCTTGATCCACCAAGATATTCAGATACTGGCGTCCAACGGTCTCAATCGTATGCGCTGCATCAGACTGCTGCCATAAGGCTTTGTCATCGCCAAAGTATTCCGTATAGGCCGCTTGACCCCATGCTGATTCACTCGCTGCACAGACTGGCGATAACGCTGAGACACTGACAAACTTACTCGGAAACTTAAAACCTAATAGTAATGCGCCATGACCGCCCATGGAATGGCCCATGATGCCAATACTACTAATAGCAAGCTCTGCACGCAGCAAGTCATATAGCTCATCAGCAATGTAGCTTTGCATATTAAAATTCTCTGCCCATGGTGCACAAGTCGCATCGATGTAATAGCTGGCACCTTGACCGACAAAATAGCGCTCATCATTGGGGACATCAATATCAGTATCACTACGAGGAGAGCTATCTGGGGCAATAAATATTATACCCAGTTCGCTACATCTTTGTTGGAAATGGGCTTTATGAGTGACGTTATCAGCATTACAGGTCAGGCCTGACAAGTACATGATGGCAGGACAGCGACGACCTGCAAGCGCTTCATCAGGTAAATAAACGCTAAAAGTCATCGGAGTTTTGGTAGTCGTCGATTGATGACTATAATAATGCTGCTCACCGTTAAAGCAACGGTTAACGCTCTTTTGGGTTAGTTTTGAATTAGCAGGTAGACTGTGGGCGTAATAGTTATTCATAATTAAGACCTTTTTTATCTAAAATTTATTCAATGAATATTACCTAATGGGCGAAATAATAAAAATAAGCATTGTTTATATAGGTTTTAGTTATATGAGCCTTAGCACTTTAGTGTTTTTCCAAGTATTTCGACTACTGTTTTTATTATTATACTCTTGAGCCCAGTAAGCCCAAATCATCATTATCTAGGCTTACGAGGCTATTGATAAGCAATTTTTATAGAAAGCTGACTTCAATAACACTGACTTGTAACTTTAGGCCAACTATGAAAGTAGCTGACCAAACGATACTGAAGTTTATAATGATACTAGAGTTTATAATGAGAAAAAGGTTTACAGTAATGATTATACGAGCTATAACGGCGGGTATCGTTGGTATTATATAGCTCATTATTAAGCGGAAGTTACCTTTTACATACGACTGCATTTGTTTTATTCATCATTCATTGATTGTCGCGGTCTCAGATATCGTATCGGCCTCAATATTTATGGTGACATCAGTAGCGTCAGTAACCTCAGCAGCACCCGTATTATCAGTGATGTTTGCTATAGAGGATTGGGTATTACTGAATAACACCTGCTCAAAAGCAGGAAGCGCGGTCTGCATCAGACTGCCGACTACCATTTGGGGCTCAGAGGGCTCAAAGCCCATAAAGCCTTCGCGCTCACTGACTCGCTGACTGGCATCCTTAAATGCGGCTGCAAAGCTGGTGTTCTCGCGTAGGCTCTCAGCAAAAAAGGCTTGGCCAAAGTAAGTCATCTCTGCCGTATTAGTACAGCCAAACGACATCTTATCCGCCGCTGAGGCCGTGATAACGACGGTAGTCGGTGAAGCCAGCTCATCAATAAAGGAACCTGAATAACAGGCAGAGACTACAATCACGCGCCAGCGAATACCGGAAGCGTCTAACGCCTCGCGTAACCATGTGGCATCCAAATTATCCATTTCAAGCGGCGGATTTGCCAGTTGAATGATGTTTTGGTCGCCATGCGATGATAGGGTTAGTAACAACACATCTTCATCTGCATTCATCTGCTGACCGATCTTTTTTAGCCCCTGCAGAATACTGGTTTTGCTAGCAATCGGCTCATCAAGCCAACTATAAGTATTGTTAATCAAGGCAAGCGAGTTGCCACTAGTGCCAAAACGCACATCAAATAATTGACGCACTTTATTGATCTCCGAGCGAAAAACGTTCTGGTCTGAAAACCCAGCCACACCCATAAAATACCAATCACTTTTGCCAGGTACGCTTGGATTGATACTATCTAGCGCTTGCTGTAGCAGACGTGGCTGCTCATATAACACCGCTTCTTCCAATACCGGCTGCACAGGAATTTGTTTAAAAATAGGCTGGTCTGCGACATTGCGTTGCCAGATGGTTAATAGCGCCACGGCGCCTATCAATACAATGATGCGCTCCCACCAGGGTGTACGTAGGCGGCGAGAAAAGACCCATAATAAGGCCAGCGTTTGCCATAAGAAAAGTATTAGAAATAGTATCGGTAAAAATGAATAGCTCCATTCAGGTAGCCAGCCATGACTGCCCAAAAACTGTACCATACTTTGTAACAGCGCCGATAGCGTATCAGCAACCAACCACAGCACCACAGGCACAAAAACCATCGATTGATTACCCGAGCGCCGTGCAAGAATAATACCGCCTAATAAAATAATCATCGGCCAGATCAAATAACTGACCAAACCTTGCTCATTAAAGACGCTACCATTTTCAGCAGCCAACCATGAAAACAGCACGTTGCTACCCAAAGCTAGCAATGCAAACAGTGCAAATTGTATGAAGGTTGGCTTGACCCAAGAAAACGCGCGCGTTGACCCTATCAGCATCCATAAGGCAGCAATAATATTGGCAGCGAAATTAAGCGAAAAACGCTGAAGAGAGATGGTTTTATGCGACGAAAGTGACAAAGACTTAGACCTCATCAAGTCGAGAGAAATAAAGTAATAACAAGGAATAAATAACATAGTTTGCTAGTTTAGCCTGCTAATCTATCGCGATTGTAACGGATTGTCAGTTATGACGATAAGCCTAATTTGTAAAAAATGACACTATCTGGATAAAAATATCATTAAATTATTGTGAAAGGTTTAGCAGCTCATAATAAGCCTAAAAAATCGTGAATAACAGCAGACAACCATCAAAAAAAGAGGCCTTAGTTTAAGACCTCTTTTCCATTATAATCAAATTTTACTATCAAGTTCTGACACTTTATTAATAAAAGCTATCTCATTAATAGCTCGTTAACACGTTTTAGATAAGCGGCTGGATCTTCAAGCTGTCCCCCATCGGCTAACAGCGCTTGATCAAAAATCACTTGTGCCAGCTTGTCAAAACTGTCGTCAAAATCAGCGCTACTTTCAAGCTTTTGAATCAAGGGATGCTCAGGATTAATTTCAAGCGTGGGCTTACTTTCTGGTACTTCCTGTCCCATTTGCTTGAGCATCTGAATCATCTGTGGTGACAACTCACCTTCACCAACTACTAAACAGGCAGGACTGTCCACTAACCGCGTTGAGACTTTCACGTCTTTTGCACGTTCGCCTAGTGCTATTTTTAGTTTATCAACGACCGGTTTAAGCGTTTCTTGCGCCTTTTCAGCTTCGGCCTTTTCAGCATCATCTTGCAAGTCGCCTAAATCAACCGCACCCTTAGCAATGTTCTGTAATGGTGTGCCATCAAACTCAGTTAAGAAGTTCATCGCCCATTCATCGACACGGCTGGTCATAAAGATAACTTCGATGCCTTTTTTCTTAAATAGCTCTAACTGTGGGCTATTTTTGGCAGCGGTCAGGTTATCAGCAGTCAGGTAATAGATAGATTTTTGACCGTCTTTCATACGCGCTTTGTAGTCTTCAAAGCTAGTCGTGACACTTTCTTGAGTGCTGGTGGCATAACGTAACAACTTGGCAATGCGTTCTTGATTGCCGGTGTCTTCGCCAACCCCTTCTTTAATAACATCGCCAAATTCGGCGTAGAACTGGGCAAATTTTTCTTGCTTACCGCTGTCTTCGCTGTTGGCCAGACTTGCCAACATCGTTAGGATACGGCGGGCGTTACCTTCACGAATCGATTTCACATCACGCGATTCTTGTAATATTTCGCGGCTGACGTTGAGTGGTAAATCTGCTGAATCAATAACACCTTTGACGAAACGCAAGTACATTGGTAGCAGTTGCTCGGCGTCGTCCATGATGAAGACCCGTTTGACATAAAGCTTTAAACCATGCTGCTGTTCACGAGTATATAGGTCGACTGGGGCGGTTTTGGGGATATATAACATCTGGGTATATTGCACACGGCCTTCCACCCGATTGTGTGTCCAGGTCAACGGCTCATCCATGTCATAAGTAATGTTTTTATAAAAATCGATATACTCTTGGTCATCAATCTCAGAAGCGGAACGCGTCCATAAAGCGCTGGCTTTATTGATGGTTTCCCACTCATCAGTGAGTACCATCTCACCACCAGCTGGCGCACTTGCATCAGCTCCATCGTCTGCTTGCCCTTCTTCAACGGCGTCTTCTTGCCAAATTTCTTTACGCATTTGAATAGGCAAGCTGATATGGTCTGAATATTTATTAACCAAGCGCTTAATTTTATTGCGGTCTAAATAGCTGTCTTCGCCCTCAGAATATTCTTCTTTAAGATGCAAAGTAATAGCTGTGCCACGCGTAGCCTTATTGATAAGCTCAACAGTAAATACACCCGTGCCATCAGATACCCAGCGCACGCCATTGTCTGCAGGATCGCCCGCTTTGCGCGACTCAACACTGATAGTGTCAGAGACGATAAAGCCTGAATAAAAACCCACCCCGAACTGACCAATCAGCTGACCGTCTTGTTTTTGTGATTCAGACAATTTGTCCAAAAAAGCTTTAGTGCCTGATTTGGCAATCGTCCCTAAGTTATCAATAGCATCGGCTTCGTTCATACCAATACCGTTATCGGTAAAGGTAATAGTCTTAGCGGCTTCATCAACGGCAATACGAATGCGCAGCTCGCCATCATTTTCATAAAGACTGTCATCGTTGGTGGCTTCAAAACGCAATTTATCACAGGCATCAGAAGCGTTTGAAACCAACTCACGGACGAAGATGTCAGCATTAGAATAAAGCGAATGAGTCACCAAGTGCAATAATTGGGCAACTTCCGCTTCAAAAGTATGTTTTTTTAATTCTGGGTTTTGTTCTTCAGCACTTTGGCCATCAACTGGGGTCGACTCACTCATAAAAACTCCTTTGTATTGTTATATGATATTTACTATAAAATAGCGGTATTCAAGCTAAATCTGTTTTTAGTCAGTTCGAAATAAAAGAGAGTCGTTCATAGCAAGGTGCTACTGCTATAAACATCATTATTAAGGTTAAATACCACCACACTGGTTATACAAATAGGGGCGCTGAACAAAAATTCAAGCGCCCCAGCTGCTTTAAGTGGTCTTTATTATGGTTATTAGCTTGTCTGTACGTCATTTATTAGCAATAACGACAAATTTAACGGGGCATTGGACGGATAGTGAGAATTTGTTCACTACGCCCAAAGGGTCCCTGGGTGTCATGAAGTACGCTACTGGTCACACCTATGCCATCAGTACCGTACTGTTGTACCGCCTCAATACCCAACCAGCGACCTTGTGGTGAGCGGTGCATATGAATTTGTAAGTCGGTATTAGGGAACATCCAACCAGCATCTGCTAATCCCAGCCCAAGCCTAGGAACCACGCCGTTGGCGGTATCGACCATACCTAAAAGGTGCACTAAGTCATCAGTGGGTTCGTCAGCTATCATATCAACATCGGTGGTTATCCACACCATACCTTTACCAGGACGACGGTCTGCCTCAGCGACTAGACGCACGCTTTTGATAAAACCACCCGGCCAACCTTTCATGTCGTCCCAAACGGGTAACTCATCAGGCTGATGGGGCGCGCTTTTGTCTTCAAGCCCTGCAATCATGCTGGTATCTTGAGTCAACAGTCGCCAAGCGCGAGCAATGATACAATCACGATCCCGACTGCTCATTACCGACTCAATCAGCTCAATGGTCTTACCGGGACGAATACAGCGCGTAGTAATGGTAAAGTCATCAAGCGGTATCAGCCCTAAGATATCAAGGCTAATACGAGCAATACGCATGTTGTCTTGCGGCGCAAACTGGCTGAGCTCGCGGCTAAGAACCCCAGTAGCTGGTGCCATATGCTGTTCGTGCTCGTTCCACGCCCCTTGCGCATGCTCGGTGGGCTGATAATGCGCAACACTGACCCCATCTGCTTGCTGTTCGCGTTCGACACATTGATAATAAGCTGACATCGTTATCCTTAACTTTTTTTATGAATAGTTTTTAGTAGCAATATTCTCTTTTGTGAGACGCTGTTATTCATAAGCACTTACTTGCTATAAGCACTTACTTTATAGCAACGCACAGTATAAGCAGTTGCTATTATTATATGAAATATGGGGTTACTAACTCATATCCTTGACAGGATATTGACTCTACTTGCTAACTTGTGCGACTGGAATACGCAATTCCTTGGGTAGACTAAAGATCACATCCTCCTTAATACCTGCTAGCTCATTGGGCATTTGACCACCCCAATCTTGCAGCTGTTGCAGTACTTCTTGAATCAGTACTTCAGGCGCTGAAGCACCAGCGGTAACGCCAACACTCTGTACACCATCGAACCAGATACTACTCATTTCACTAGCATTATCGATCAAATAAGCCTGACAATTCATGCGCTCAGCCAGCTCACGCAAACGATTAGAGTTTGATGAGTTTGGTGAACCAACGACCAATACCACCTCACAACGACTCGCTAAATCTTTAACGGCATCTTGACGGTTTTGAGTGGCGTAACAGATATCATCTTTACGTGGACCTTGAATGCTTGGGAATTTGACACGCAGCGCATCAATGACTCGAGCGGTGTCATCCATCGATAAAGTAGTTTGAGTCACAAATGCTAGACGCTCAGCATTTTGTACCGTTAACTTTTCGACATCGGCTTCATTTTCAACCAAATGAATGTGGCCGCCATGACGGTGGCTGAAACGTCCCATCGTACCTTCAACTTCAGGATGGCCAGCATGGCCAATCAGCACAGCGTCCATGCCCTCATTAGCGAACTTTGCTACTTCCATATGCACTTTAGTAACTAGAGGGCAAGTGGCATCAAATACGGTCAGATCACGCCTTGTGGCTTCATCTTCGACTGCTTTTGACACCCCATGCGCCGAAAAAATAACAATCGAGCCATCGGGTACTTCATGGAGCTCTTCGACGAACACGGCCCCGCGATTGGCTAAGTCTGAAACTACAAACTTATTGTGCACCACTTCGTGACGAACATAGATGGGGGGCTCAAAACGCGTTAAGGCTTGGTTGACTATCGCAATCGCGCGATCCACACCAGCACAAAATCCACGTGGATTGGCAAGATAAATTTGCATAAGGTGGCCTATCATTGGATAATTTGGTTTCAAAGCGAATGCCCTACTTTAGCATAATTTGCTTTTATTGCCCTTTAAAATAGCAGTTACTGACTGTTAAAAAACGGTTACTTCAATCTTATAGTGCTATAAAATGCAGGCATTGTTAAACATTCGTCATCTATAACCGTCTAAATGAAGACGTTTTCTATTTTTACCAGCCACTTTTGACAATCGTTTTTTAAACTGTGTTTCATTCTTTAACTTTGGTTATTTTTATTTCTATATAATCAACCTACACTAACATCGATAACAGAAAACCAGATATAAGCGCTACATTATTGCGATTAGCGAGATTGACGCTATAGCGGTTTTATATTGGTCAGACTATAACTTTTTTAGGATATACGGTATGACAGGTTCGCTATTTATTATTACCGCCGCCTCCGGTACAGGCAAGACCTCACTGGTGAAGCAGCTACTCGCCACCACCAACGACTTGACCGTGAGTATTTCCCACACCACCCGCGCCTCGCGTCCTGGCGAGATTGATGGTCACCATTATCATTTCACCGAAGTAGAGGCCTTTACTGCGGCTATCAGCGAGGGTAAATTTTTGGAGCACGCAGAAGTTTTTGGCAATTATTACGGCACCTCAGAACAAAGCGTGCGCACGCAGTTAGACGCGGGTGTTGATGTGATTTTGGAAATTGATTGGCAAGGTGCCTTACAGGTCAAAAAGATATTTACTGAGGCCACCATGATTTTTATCTTGCCACCAAGTATTGCAACGTTACGCCAACGGCTATCGACCCGCGCTCAAGACACTATAGAGGTCATAGAGCAACGCCTATCTGGAGCGGTCACAGAAATGGCGCAATACGTTCATTTTGACTTTGTTCTTATTAATGACAATTTTGAAGTCGCGCTGACGGAACTAAAAGCCATTATCGTCGCTGATAGACAGACTCTAAAACGCCAGCAGCAACGCTATCACCGTACCATTACCACCCTACTTAATAATAATTTAAATGATTGACCAAACAATCAAACTTAAGCCGATACCACTTCGAATAGATTAAGTATAAAAAGCAACTGCGCGACTAAACAAAAAATGCTATAATAGTTGGTTATTTAACCTTCATACATTTTTATATTATTATTACTATTTTTATTGGGTAGCGAACCATATCTGCTGCTAATAAAAACAACCGAGGTAGCTATCTATGGCACGAGTGACGATTGAAGATTGTTTGGATAATGTTGATAATCGCTTTGAGCTGGTGTTAGTCGCCAGCAAACGCGCCCGTCAGTTAGCCAAAGGTATCGCTGAGCCGTTAGTTGAAGTCGATAATGACAAGCCTACGGTCTTGGCGCTACGCGAAATTGCTGCGGGCAAAATCACCCGCGATATCCTAAATCAGCCGGAGCATAACTTTGCTACCAGCTCAATGGACTTAGCATTGTCAGGTGATCACGGTTTTTAGAGTGACCGTTATTAAAGTGGCCGTTATTAAAGTGGCCGTTGTTAAAGTGGTTATGTTCTAAAGCGCTAGTGGCTTAGGCGTAATTTTAGCCTGTGGCTATTTTACTCCTGGCGCTACAGACTAACTATCCAAACCAGAGAACCACAGTGTAATGCTGTGGTTTTTGCTATTTGACTATAGTAATGCCTTCTTATTAAGTAATGCCTTCTTAAATTATTTAAAGACTGTTGATAATAACTGCTCATATTAAAACTTGAGCGAGTGTTCAGTGACCCTTTAAGTAACAATCCTGCATTTTTTATACCATCTATTCGCTTAACGGTTGACATTGAGCTCAATTTACGATTAATTAGAGGGTGGTTTCCCAATTTTCTGACTTGTTCTCTAGATTTCTCCAGTCATCTGAATTTTTCCAGTAGTAAGTCAGCCCTCATTTATATTAATAACCATCACTTGTTGGTTAAACACGTAATCACTATCAGATTAGCGATCGGCAGATAGATAACGAAGAATAGGATAGCCCCCTTTATGAGCCAAACTTTCCCCAAACTCAGTCATCATATGGTTGATGAAGCGCAATATAATTTGCTACGCTCAGTAGGCTATTTGAACGCAGCTGAGCGCCGCGATATTGTTGATGCCTGTAAGTTTGGTGATATTGCACACATCAAAGACAAACGTAAGTCAGGAGAGCCTTATATCACCCATCCGATTGCGGTCGCGGAGATATTAGCCGGCTTTCGCTTGGATCGAGATACGATTATTGCTGCAATTTTACATGACACCGTTGAAGATACTGAGGTTAGTGACGATCAGCTCGAACAACGTTATGGCAAAATAGTCGCTAGATTAGTCGATGGCGTTACCAAATTAAAATCCTCTACTCATAATAAACAACAAAACAAAGCGGCCACCTTTCACAAAATTCTTACCGCGACCCTTGCTGACCCGCGAGTATTGATTATCAAACTCGCTGACCGCCTGCATAATATGTCTACCCTCGATGCCGTACGCCCTGAAAAACAGCGCGCTACTGCTCAAGAGACCCTAGATTTTTACGTGCCATTTGCCCGTCTGATGGGTCTTAATGATATTGCCGACTATATTGAAGAACTGTGTTATCGTAACCTTGATTCTGACATGTATAACAAGCTGTCTGACAAGCTGTTACAACACGGACTTGGACGTAATTTTCAAAGAGAGTCCGTACATCGCTATCTGACCATCGTCATGAATAATCTAGAGCTTAGCGGACACGTTAAAGTGCTGGACAACCGGGTGGTTATATATCGGCAGTTTTTCCGTAATCGTGGTGAAATTAACGCCTTGTTGCGCCATTATGCTTTTGAGATTGTGCTCGATAATATTGAGGCGTGTGACAAGCTGGCTTATTATCTGATTAAAAAATATCAGATAGATGATACCCATATTGGAGACAATATTCGACGCCCATTGCCTGGTGGTAATCAGTCACTAACTCTTATTTATGAGCGTGATAATGACTTTGTCAAAGTAACTATTTTAACCAAGCAAATGCAAAAGGCCGCACGACTTGGGGTGATCGGTGCCGAGCATGCCTCTGATGTCAGCCAATCGGTTATTCAAGCATCACTACGTAATATGAAAGACTTAGTCGATGAAGACAACTTAGACAAAAATAGCCCTGATTTTACAGTAGCAGTCTCTACCATCAACGAGTTAATGGATTATCTACATTCTAGTAAAATCCTGTGTTATAGTCCGCGAGGCCGGGCTTACGAGTTGCCACAGGGTGCAACCGCGCTAGACTTTGCTTACGCCGTTGGACCTATGGTCGGTAATGTGGCTGTCGGTGCAAACGTCGATGGCAAGCACGCTAAGCTTGGCACTGTGGTCACGAACGGACAGCTGATTGAGATTGAAGTCGATAAGAATTCTGAGCCTAAAGCTGAATGGCTAGGCTTTGTTGTTACTAACAAGGCCCGAGAACAAATTCTACGCTGGTTTAAAGATTTATCCGCATACGATAAGCAACGCCACGGTAAACAGGCATTAGATCGCGCCTTAAAACCCTACCAAAAAAGTCTCGATGACTTAACAGATAGCGACTGGACCCACATACTTGAATGGCGCGGTCTGCTCGAAAAAGATGCGCTATTTGAGCAAATCAGTTCCGGCACCTTGCTGCCTCAACTGGCAGTATCACGCTTGTTCAGTGATGAAGTAACCGGCCTTCATACTCAGAAACACACTCATGAGATGGCACAGCCGCAGCAGTTGATTGCGAATACTGCAGGAGTTGAGCTTGATTTTGCCAATTGTTGCCACCCTATCTATGGTGATCCTATTGTCGGGCATTTATCACGTCACGGCTTAGTCGTACATCGCCACAAGTGTTTTTCACTTGACGACATTCGTAAGGATAACCCTTATCAGATTATACAGTTACGCTGGCGTAATGATAAGGCGATCCAGCAAAGCGAAACTGGTGATTACGGGGGGAAAATTCGTTTCCCAGCTTACTTAAAACTTTCTATAGCGCTCAGTGATGAACAAATTAGTGAAGTCATCTACCATCTGCGCCAACTGAATATGGGAGTCGAAACTGTTGATGTGCGTAGTAGTGATACCATTATCCACATCATCGTTCGTAGCCGTAACCATTTAGCACAAGGTATCCGTGAGCTACGCTCGCTACTGGGTTTCCCTAACATCATACGACTGTATCAGCTGTAAATACTTTAATAATGTCGCTTAATGACAGATACTCATAACTAATAATAGGTACTAATAACAGGTACTAATAATAGCAGCTGACCACTATTGATAGTTAGGGCGTATGGAGCTACGAGGCTTTAACCCTAGCTTTGAGAATACTTAAAACATATTAATTTCATCCGCTAAGAACTTAGCGACTTAACGCATCAAAAATACTATAAGGATATATTATGACCCGTCAAACCATCCAAACTGATAAAGCAGCCGCTGCTGTTGGCACTTATTCACAAGCCGTAAAAGTAGGCAACACCGTCTATATTTCAGGACAGCTGGGCTTTGATCCTGAAACTATGGAGCTACGAGATGGTTTTGAGGCGCAAGCCAAGCAAGTATTTGCCAATATTAAAGCGATTTGTGAAGCAGCAGGCGGCACTCTAAACGACGTGGTCAAATTTAACGTGTCATTAACTGATTTAAACGACTTTGCGACTCTTAATGAGTTATTTGCCGCTAACTTAAGCGAACCTTATCCTGCCCGTGCTGCCGTACAAGTTGCGGCCTTACCTAAAGGCGGCGTGGTTGAAATTGAGTCTATTTTATACATTGAATAACGTAAACAGCTAGAAATACTTAAGTCCTTTTAGCAAAGTATAGACAGTTATCAAGTACATAAGCTTTTAATATAAAACAGTTAAGCCCAAATTGCTCTAGTCCAACGACAGACATTTGGGCTTAATGGTGTTATCTACACTTTTCTTATTCTTTCTAACTTTATTATTTAGAATTCACGAGGCTGTGAGCGCGCTTTATGTTGGTACAAGTTGCTTTACCCGTCCCCCTTTATCGGGTATTTGACTATAGCGTATCAGCTGATAGTTCTGCCATCCCTGGCATCGGTAGCCGCGTGGAAGTCTCATTTGGTCGACAAACCTTAATCGGTATTGTCATTGCGCACATTACCCAAGCTGATAGCAGCGTTCCTAGCAATAAACTAAAACCTATCAATCAAAGCTTAGATGCTGAACCAATTCTAGATAGTAAAATGCTCAAGCTAGCCTATTGGCTTGCGCGTTATTATCATTATCCGCTTGGTGACGTGTTGGCAGTGATGCTGCCAAGCCTAATACGCCAAGGCAAACCGCTCGATTTACTCATCACTCACTGGCGGATCCTGCCACATATTAATGACGATGATTTTCGTGCGAATGCCAACAAGCAAAAACAACAGTTCGATATGCTCAAACTACATGGCGAGCGCGGTGCGAGTGAAGAGGTGCTGTTACTAGAAGGTATGCAGCGAGCGTTTTTAAAGACCTTAGAAGATAAAGGCCTCATTGAACGCTATATTGAGCCTAAAGCCACGCCGACTGCGGTAACATTAGCCAAAATGCCACTCGATATGAATACGGAGCAAAAGCTAGCCGTTGAGGCTATTATCGCCGCACACAGTGCAGGACGTTATAGCGGAATTTTATTAAATGGCATTACTGGTAGTGGTAAAACTGAAGTCTATTTGCAGGCAATGCAAACAGTGTTAGAGGCGGGCCAGCAGGTACTAATCTTGGTGCCAGAGATTGGCCTAACGCCGCAGACGCGGGCGCGTTTTGCCAGCCGTTTCGCCGCACAGATTGTGCTATTGCACTCAGGGATGACCAATACCTACCGTATGCAAGGCTGGCAAGATTGCCGTACCGGCCACGCACAAATTATTATCGGTACCCGCTCAGCGGTCCTGTATCCCTTTGCAAACTTAGGGCTGATTATCGTTGATGAAGCCCATGATGCTTCTTATAAGCAACAAGACACCTTGCGTTATCATGCTGCTGATGTTGCTTTATATCGCGGACTACAATGTAATGTTCCCGTGGTGCTCGGCACAGCAACCCCCACCCTTGAACACTTAAAGCTAGTCGATGATGGCAAACTCATTGAATGCCAACTACGCACCCGTCCTGGCAATGCTAACCCTGCTACGATGCAACTTATTGATGCGCGGCTGCAAAGCACCCACCAGCAAGCACAAGACGATGGTGCACGCTATGACACTGGCCTGACTGATGCACTAATTGGCGCCATTCGGCAAACATTAGAAGCTGGCAATCAAGTGTTGATATTCTTAAATCGACGTGGTTATGCCCCTGTCTTGTTGTGCGAGGCTTGTGGTTGGCAAGCGGACTGCCCGCGTTGTGATGCCCATTTAACCGTGCACTATAGCAGCCAAGCACAGCACAGCTCTTACTTGAAGTGCCATCATTGTGACTGGCAGGCTTATATTCCAGCTGCTTGTCCTGATTGCAGCAGCCAAAATTTAAACGCTAAGGGCATGGGAACTACGAGACTAAGCGAAAACCTACACGCTATCTTTGCCAACCCACAAACCAGTAAAGACCTGTATCCTATTATTCAAATTGACCGCGATACCACGCGCCGTAAAGACAGTTGGGAGAAGATTTACCAGCAGATCAATCAGGGCAAACCGGCAATCCTAGTCGGCACGCAAATGGTCGCTAAAGGTCATCATTTTCCCGACGTCACTCTAGTATGCCTGCCTAATGCCGATCGTGGATTTTTGTCCGCCGACTTTCGCTCACCGGAGCATACTGCCCAACTTATGATTCAAGTTGCTGGACGTGCCGGGCGCGGTGATAAGGCTGGGCGGGTATTGATTCAAACGCTACAACCTGACAACCCACTACTGCTAAAACTAGTCAAAGATGGCTATTTGCCCTTCGCACGCGAGTTGTTACAAGAGCGCAAAATGATGGGTCTACCCCCTTATAGCCACGCGGCTTTAATACGCTGCGAAGGTAAGACGCTGGCAGCGACCACTCAAGCGCTTAAAGACGCCATTGCCAGCCTGCCAGCTGCACATCATTTAGCGGTACTCGGCCCTATTGATGCCCCTATGAGTAAGAAAAACAGCCGTTACCACTCTCAACTTTTATTATTAGCAAAAGATCGTCAGCAGCTACATCGTGTTTTAAGTCACTGGTGGCAGCCGGTACTGGCCATGCCCAGTAGCAAGTACCTCAAGTTAACTTTAGATATTGATCCAGTCGGTTGGTGATATAGTCAACCCTATATAAATAGGCCATATCGTCAGACTCGCCTACTGTACTTGGTGTGATGTTGGCGTTCGTTTGTCTGGTATTACTTGTCTGGTTTCGACTAGGTACTAGAGTACAGTAGTAATATTAGGTACTGTCAAATTTTTATTAATCCCCGTTATTTTTACTTCGCTGTTACAGCTTCTAATAAATAAATATGCTAGATTCCCTTCATCTGTCTAGCAATACATAACGCTAGACGAGTTCGTTTTTGCTACTTTATGCCAAGGTTATGGTTGTTGTTATGATCGGCTTAAAGTAGCAGTTGTGAATTTTCCATTATTTTGAGTGTTGTTATGAGCGCAAAAATTCCCGATTTTGAACAAAACAACAGCCATGATAGCCATAATCATGCTGCAGCCGCAAGCACGGCAGCACCAAATACCAAAGGTTACCAACGCACTTTATTGTTTAGTTTTATCATTATTACTGGCTATATGTTTATTGAAGCGATTGGTGGTTGGCTAACCGGTAGCTTGGCATTATTATCGGACGCCGGTCATATGCTCAGTGATGCGGTGGCACTGGGTGCCACACTCATGGCATTCAAGATCGGTGAAAAAGCGGCTACTCGTCAAAAGACCTTTGGCTATAAACGCTTTGAAATTTTGGTTGCTAGCGTTAACGGTATAACCCTAGTGGTTATCGCCCTGATGATCTTTTACGAAGCCATTAAGCGCTTCAACTCGCCACCAGACATTGCGACCCAAGGTATGCTGATCATTGCTACCATCGGTATGCTGGTCAATATCTTAGTCGCGTGGTTAATGCATCGCAGTAGCAACGATGGCGAGGGTCACGGGCACAGCCATGGCCCAACTACAGCTGAACTATCTGCTGATAATGTAGAGACAGCTGACCATAAGAAATCTGCTACGAAAAAACCTGCCAACCTTAATATGCAAAGTGCCTACTTGCACGTCTTGAGCGACTTGCTAGGGTCAGTCGCCGCCATTATTGCTGCATTATTAATGATGGGCTTTGGTTGGATATGGGCAGATGCAGCGGCCTCAGTCATCGTTGCCGTGCTGATATTATTCAGCGGCTATCGTGTAGTCCGAGATTCGGTGCATATATTAATGGAAGGCACGCCAAAAGGCCTATCTTTAGAGGTAATTGAGCAAAGCTTATTGGATCATTCACAAGTACAGAAAATACATGATTTACACGTTTGGAGCATTACTAGCGGTCTCAACGCGCTATCTTGTCATGTGGTTGTTGATAGTGACATGAGCATTCATGAAGCAAGCCTATTAATCGCTGAGCTAGATCAACGCTTACAAGAGCTGAGTATCAGTCATACGACCATTCAAGTTGAAAGCCTCACACACCCACATACTCAAACCCATGGCGATGCCTTAGTCTGTGGCATAGCAGAGCGTCCAATGA